>CAVYNW010000006.1:0-165115 GCA_963769955.1 uncultured delta proteobacterium | reverse complement strand
TGCGGTGAGCAATACGTACCTGTTCCTGCAGCACCTGACAGATTACGTATTGCTATAGCGTGGCGGTCAATTTTGAAATCCAGGCAAACCCTTTACATAAATAATTCTCCATTTTTGAAACCTCTCTATTGCTCTTAAGTGTCCCCATATCAACACGACAAGATGGTAACTGAGCAAAGCATCAAAGTACAGGAGTACGTCGTAACATACGTTTCTTGACTTCTTGCATGATCTTGCCTCCTCCAATTAATTTTGGTTCATTCGTAAAAAAGTTGAAACGCTATAACATGCTGCATTCAGCCTGATAAAGAAAGTGCACCGGGTTTAACCACTCTGGTAAGGTTTTGTTTCCCGACAAATACCATTCCGGAAGGAGAAACCCGATGCAGAAAAAGACTATCACGAAACTGCTCGACTTGCCCAATTTTGAGGTCGTCAAAGTGCTTGATCATCATGCCGACAGCCTTCATCTCTACATCGATTTGATCGACTCTGTTGGGCCGGTCTGTTCCGCCTGCGGTGACGTCACCACACATCCCGTCCACAGTATCGGCTGGATCCGTGTGGAAGACCTGCCTCTGTGCGGCAAGCGGACGTTTCTCTATGTGCCCAAGCGCAAGGTCCGCTGCCCCGTTGATGGCAAAATCACGCGTTGAGCAGTTTGATCAGTTACGCGATCGCTTCACCCGCCGCTTTGCCGAGCAGGTCTATCGCCTGACCTCCATCACCACCAACGCCGAAGCGGGCTGGTTCTTGAATCTTGATGACGAAGTCGTTTACCGCATTGATCGCAGCATGCTGGAAGAACTGGCACGGGAAAAGCTGTCTCCGGTGCCTGCTCCCGCCCACATCAGTGTCGACGAGGTCGCCTGGCAGAAATGGCACAAGTACGTCACCAACGTCATCGACATCGATCAGCGCAAGGTCATCTGGAACCACGACGGTCGCGGCAAACAGACCATGGACGCCTTTTTCACCGACCTGGGCCAAGAGAAATCAGACACACATTCAGGCGGCGGCCTGTGATGGGGCCAGAGGCTACCTGTCCTCGATCAAACAGCATGCAAAGAACGCTCTGATCGTTCTCGACCACTTTCATGTCAAGAGTTACCTCAATGATGCCATCGACACTGTCCGCAAGGAAGAACTCCGCAAGGCCAGACAGGACAAGAACAGCGACCTGGCTGACCTGTTGCATTGCCGCAAACGCTTCATCCTGATGCAGGGCAAACCTTCAAAACGGCAGCGCACGGTTCTCGATCAACTCGCTGAACTGAACGACACTGTCTACCGGGCGATGCTGCTCAAGGAACAGTTTCTTGAAGTCTATCGCGCTGGCTCTCGCAAGACTGCACAAGCAGGCCTCAGACAATGGATCCGTGAAGCCTTTGCCTCCAGAATACCGGCCTTCGTTGAACTGGCGCTGAAAGTTCTTCCGCAAGCGGCACTACATCCTGAACTACTTCCAGATGCGGATCACTTCAGCCATTTCCGAAGGCATCAACAACAAAATCAAGAGATTGAAGAGGATGGCCTACGGCTACAAGGACGTAGCCTACTTCCTCCTCAAAATTCATCAACACTGCGGACTGCTAAGTCCGAGGCTTTCAACTTAAATGCGAAAGACCCTTAATTTTATTCATCAACAGTCGCCTTGTCTTTTGGACAATAAAAATCAGTGACACTTGGGTGGGGTGCCTGCATAAGTTTGTTCGTTGTCTTTGGCAAGTTTCTCGAGGAATCTTACAAAGGGGCCTTTCTTCTTAAGGGCATACTTTTTCCCAGGATACTGGTATTTTTCTTTGCATTGTTTCGAACAGAAATAAACTGTTTCATGCTCGAAATGAAGTATATGTTGATTACCTTTTTCTTTTATGTCCATACCGCAAACAGGATCTTTTACCATGACTTTTACCTCCGTAAAAGGATCGGTTCGCTAGCTTCTATTCAAACACCACTGTTCACTTCCAAACATGCGGAATAACCCCCCGCACATGCCATGCGTTCTTGATATGGTCAGGATCAAATCCCTCCCGCACAAGCCGTTCCTCCTGATTGGCTAATCGGATAGAAACAATAACCAGAATTGAGAACCTCCCCGAGGAGAGAATCGTCGGCCACATGATCAGAAATCCAAACATGACCAGAATGAGCCCGTCGGAGTGTGAGGGCCTGAAAACAGCGTAGGGCCTTTCGCTAGCCCGTTTCCACTGTTTTACGCCACCGCTGTGTATTGCTCACCATAGATACAAAGCTGAAGCTCATGGTTGTAGCAACAATTATCGGACTAATCTGAAGTCCGAACAGCAGGTACGTATGCCGGCAGCTTTAGGCACACCCGGCGTTATGTTCTTCGGCCGCTAAATATCAATGACCATTTGCGATAAGATATAGAAGAGGATTTCAAACTTCAATCTTGAGGCTGATGATCTTTTTTTTGATTAAGTCTGCAAATTTCTCCTTCGTCCCATTATACCTCTCCCCTCTAAGCTACAAAAATAACACCATTGTTTTTGCCCTAGAATATTGAGAATAGAGGGCACGACAGATGCTCAAAAGGCGTCAAAATAGAAAAGGCCAGGCACCAGATCACAACTAATGAGCTCATTGAGAGAAGAAGGAATGAGAGGAGATAATCTTTCCCAAAAAGATTGCTTAAAATTTTAACCTTTTTCATAGATTCAGCCCTAACGTTGTAAATGGAGTTTGTCATGGCCACCCGGACTATTCTCTTCCGGATGGCCATGACATTCACTTTGTTAAGTTCTTCTACTATGTGAAGTTATTAACTGCTGCTTGCATCAGCAACCTTTGCAGATGGCCTCAGAAGCATTGTTTTTATCTGCGATGCTTTTCTCTCTTAAGTTTTGTTTGGTATTAATTCTCCAGTTTCCAGCCTCGGTTCCAACTAAAGACAGCTGTTCCTGGTTATAGCTGTAGCTTCTGGCTGCATTGTCTGCTTTGCTTTCAGGTGCGTAGTAATTGTATTGCCAATTACCGGCCTCGGTTCCGACTTTGGCCAACGCGTTTTGATCATAGTGATAGCTTTCTGCTGCAATGTCCGTTTTAGCCTTGTGATCACTGAAGCTAAATTCCCAGTTGCCGGCTTCCGTGCCTATGTTGGCTGAAGCTGTCCCGACCAAGAGGAACAAGACACTTGCAATGAGTGCGCTTTGGGTAAAAATGGTTTTCATGACTAACTACCTCCATCGTGTAGTGAGTAAACCCCTTCGCCAGGAAGAGGCCAGAACGGGATGTTCTGTATGTTTTAGTTGTCAGGTTCAGATACAGCATCATGTATACCAAAGTCTTTTTTTCTATTATAAGATACCGATATCGTTGTATAATTTAGTTATCAGGGGCGTTGAGGAAATTTTAATATTCTTGCTTGTTGTAGAATTTCCAACAGTGAAAAGTGTAAATATCTACAAAATATATTTGGACCTGACAAATAAGACGTGCGTGAAACTTCCTTGGGGAGTCTCAAAGGGCCGTGTTTGAGTGATATTCCTCAACGAGTTTCAAAAGATTTCAATAGAATGGTTTTTAGGCGGATAGTAGGTTTATCGCAAGAGGGGAGAGGCTATTGGTAGAGTATTAGATGTAAGAGATTGGATTTTTATCTGACCGGCAAAATAGTACAGGGCCTTGGGCGTGAAGCCCAAGACCCTGTTTTGATGTGTGGCGGGAGTAGATGAGGATCGAACTCACCAGAGACGGGATACGCCTCCCATCGGTTTTGAAGACCGAGCGCGCCACCAGGCTACGAACTACTCCCATATTTTAAAGTCGAATGATGTTGCCAGCCCCTGCCAGAGCATTGACCAGTTCCAGCATGTTGGAAATTCTGCCGACCGCTAGCGCTTCTTTAAGATTGAAAAATTCCAGGCACAGGCCACAAGAGGCGATGTCGACACCGCGATTTGCCAATTCCAGCAGGGGTTCAATCACGTCTGAGCCGCCGACTGTGAGTTTGACGCCGCTGTTGACAAAGTAGACAGCATCGGGCGAGGTGTCTGATTCAATCAGGGTGAAGATGAAGTTCTTCATCAGAATCTGGCCGAGCTTGGAATCGCCGTGACCCATTTCGTCGGAAGCGATAAAGATGATGGTCGGTCCGGACTTGGCTGTTCCGGCAACGGCTTTCTCCGGAGCTTCGCCAGGAGTGAGGCTGATCTCTATGGTTTTTTCCTCCTGCTTGATGCTTGCTGCATAGCCGAGGCTCTTTGCCAGCCGGGTGACATTGTCTCTGGAGACCTCATCATCAACCAGCACTTTCAGGATGCTGGTCGGTTGCGCCAACATCAGTTTGCGGGTTTGTACCACTGGTTGTGGGCACTGCTGTCCGCGGCAATCAAGTGTTTCCATGGGACCTCCTTGCAAAGCGGCATCATAATAGTTGGGTTATGGCATATTGACAAGGGTATTTAAGCTTTTCTCATAATAAACCGTTGCATTATCTGTGCTTGGAGTCAAGTCCGCTTGACTCACCGTGATGCCACCATTAAACTCGCGGACATCTTTATTGGCAGAGTGATTTCATCTATGAGACGCAGCACGCGTAAAATTCAGGTGGGTACAGTGGCTGTTGGCGGCGACGCGCCGGTTTCGGTGCAGTCGATGTGCAACACCGACACCCGGGATGTGGCGGCAACCTCAGCGCAGATTGAAGCCCTGGCTGCGGCCGGCTGTGAAATTGTCCGCTGTGCCGTTCCTGACGAGGTGGCGGCAGAAGCCCTGGCTGCAATCTGCAAGCAAAGCCGCATCCCCATGATTGCCGATATCCATTTCGATTATCGACTGGCACTTATGTCTCTTAACGCCGGGGTGGATGGGTTGCGTCTGAACCCGGGCAATATCGGCGAGCGTTGGAAGGTCGAAGAAGTCGTCAAGGCTTGTGCCGAGCGCGCCGTACCGATTCGTATCGGTGTCAACGCCGGTTCCCTGGAAAAAGAGCTGCTCGAGAAGTACGGCCATCCAACCGCGGCAGCGATGATGGAGAGCGCTCTCGGTCACATCCGTATTCTCGAAGAGCTGAATTACCGGGAGATCAAGGTCAGCCTTAAATCCTCCGATGTGCGTCGTACGGTGGCTGCCTATCGCCTGCTCTCCGCACAGGTCGATTACCCGCTGCACATCGGTGTGACTGAAGCCGGCACAACCTGGAGCGGCACAATCAAGAGCGCGGTCGGACTCGGAGCACTGCTTTACGATGGCATAGGCGATACCTTGCGGGTATCTCTGACCGGGGACCCGGTTGAAGAGGTGAGGGTTGGCTGGGAGATTCTCAAGAGCCTCGAATTACGTGAGCGCGGCCCGGTCTTTATCAGTTGCCCGACCTGCGGTCGCTGCCAGATTGATCTGATTCAGGTTGCCGAAGAAGTTGAGCAGCGTCTGCATGCTCTGCCCTGCCGGATCAGTATCGCAGTGATGGGCTGTGTGGTGAATGGTCCGGGAGAAGCGCGTGAAGCAGATCTCGGCATTGCCGGAGGCAAAGGGCAGGGATTACTCTTCCGTAAAGGTGAAGTGATTCGCAAGGTGCCGCAGGATGAACTTGCCGACGCCCTGGTTGAAGAGGCGTTGCGCCTCGCCGAAGAACTCTCTTCCTGAGCGGTCAACATTCCTTGCAATCGCCCAGAAAATAAGCTAATTTCAAAGGCCCTTTTCAGTACCTGGAGGGGCCATTATATTATTTAATTTCTGTCCGGAAACCGCCCTTTTCCGCAATCTCGGCGTCAATCTGCGTCTTTGATTGTGCGGCGTAAAGTGCTACGCCTCCGCTCAAACACTTGATTTCCTTGACCTTGCGAAAAATTGCCGGTTTCCAAATCAGAAACCTACACCGTACCCATCCAGAGTTTCCGGATAGGCACTATTTAAGAGGATATCAAATGCGTTATTCCCAGTATTTTTTGCCGACGTTGAAAGAAACCCCCGGCGACGCTGAAGTCGTCAGTCACCAATTGATGTCCCGTGCGGGCATGATCCGCAAGGTCGCCGCAGGGATCTACGACTACCTGCCGTTGGGCTTGAAGGTGATCCGCAAGGTCGAGAATATCGTTCGTGAAGAGATGAACAAAGCCGGAGCGATTGAGATTCTGATGCCTGCTGTTTGCCCTGCCGATCTCTGGCAGCAGTCGGGGCGCTGGCAACAGTACGGTAAAGAGCTGCTCCGTCTGAAAGACCGTAAGGATACAGAATTTTGTATTGGACCCACCCACGAAGAGGTCGTCACAGAGATCGTGCGTGGTACGGTCAACTCCTACCGTCAATTACCGGTTAACCTTTACCAGATCCAGACCAAGTTCCGTGATGAAGTCCGCCCCCGTTTCGGCCTGATGCGTGGCCGCGAGTTCATTATGAAAGACGCCTACTCTTTTGATACCGCTGATGAAGGTGCCAATGCCAGCTACGAGAAGATGCGCAAGGCTTACTGCCGTATCTTCGCGCGTTGTGGTCTTAAGTACCGCATGGTCGAGGCGGACTCAGGAGCTATCGGCGGTTCTTTCAGCCATGAGTTCATGGTGCTGGCCGACACCGGTGAGGACATGGTGATCAGCTGCGAGTCTTGTGAATACTCGGCCAACATTGAAAAAGCGGTGGTGATCGACAAAGGCGAGATGTCGCAGGCGCCGATGAACGAGGTTGAGCGGGTGGTCACCAAGGGTGCTCACTCGGTTGCTGATGTTTCGGTGATGCTCGACCTCAAACCGAGCCAGATTGTGAAAACCATGCTGGTCATCGTTGATGATGAGCCGGTCGCGGTACTGATCCGGGGGGATCATGAACTGAACGAGGCGAAGTTGAAGAATCTGCTCGGTGCTTCGGTCGTTGAGTTGGCGACCCCGGAACAGATCGCCAAGGCAACCGGCGGCCCGGTCGGTTTCTCTGGTCCGATTGGCTTGAAGGTGCCGCTCTATGCTGATAACGCCGTCAAATACATGCGCAACATGGGTGTCGGCGGTAACGAGAAGGATATTCACCTGGAAGGTGTGAACCTCGAGCGCGATTTCCAGGTCAAACAATTCGCCGATCTGCGTAATGCCACCGATGGCGATAGCTGCCCGCATTGCGGAGGGCGTTACTCGAACACCCGTGGCATAGAGGTCGGACATATCTTCAAGTTGGGCACCAAATATTCCGAGGCGATGAAGGCGACCTTCCTCGATGCGGACGGCGTGGCCAAAGAGATTATCATGGGCTGTTACGGGATCGGCATCGGTCGTACGGCCGCGGCCGCCATTGAGCAGAACCATGATGAGAACGGCATTATCTGGCCGATGCCCCTGGCCCCCTTCCAGGTGATCGTCACCATGCTTAATCCGAATGACGAAGAGGTCTTTGCCGCAGGGGAGAAGCTTTACCAGGATCTCCTGGCAGAAGGCATCGAGGTTCTGCTTGATGATCGCGATGAGCGTCCCGGCAGCAAGTTCAAGGATGCTGATCTGCTCGGTATTCCGCTGCGGGTTAATGTCGGTGCTCGAGGTTTGCAAGAGCAGTCCTTTGAGTTGCAGGAAAGACGCTCCGGCGAGCGAGTTATGCTGCCGATTAAAGGTGCTGCTGCAAAGGTTGCCGAGAAGATTCGTGCTGCTCTCGCTGCCGAGTAGGAGAGAATAGGTCCTTATGAGCGAAATCCGGATTGAAAAAGGCGGCAAACTGATTCTGCCGCCAGCTGTGACAAAAATATTGGACACTCGACCCTTGCGGTTGTCATCTTGTTCTGCCAATCATCTCCTGCTGGAAACGACGACCGGTAATGACCGGGTGTTGATGACCGGGCTGCTGAGTGCAGGAGGGATTGTTGATCTGCTTTCCTTCTTCAATATGTTTCGCAAATCCGGCATGCTGCATTTCCTGCTGGCCGGCGGCAACAAGACCCTGTACTTCCAGAATGGCGAAATCGTCTATGCGACCAGCAGTTTTCCGGAAGAAGAAATTGGTGAAATCCTTTACAGCCTCGGTAAGTTTGATCGCGAAACTTTACAGGGGGCGCGTCAGTTTGCCAACGGCGAGCTTCCTCTCGTCAAGATCCTGGTCGCCCAGAAGGTGATTGAAGCCAAGGATCTCTGGGCGGCAACCAAGAATCAGGTCGAAACTATCGTTTGCAATCTTTTCCTCTTTCAGGAAGGATCGTTCGTTTTTGTTGATAAACCGCTTGCTGAAGACCAGATAGTCAGTCTTTCCATGAACACCCAGAATCTGATTATGGAAGGTTTGCGCCGGGTCGATGAGCGCGCCGTGTATATGCAGAAGGTCAAGTCGCTTGATGCCATCCCGGTTTCGACCGACCAGTGTTCCCAATGATCTCGATAGCATCTCCCAGAAGATGGTTGCTTTGATTCAGGCCGGTGTCGGCAGCGTTAAAGAGCTGCTGCGTCGATCCGGTTCCGGTGAGTTCGATGCCTTGAAACTCTTGAGCCAGCTTGTTGAGCGCGGTGTCGTCTCCATGGAAGAAGCCCCGACCGTTAAAGTGGAAGGCGTGCTTGGCGAAGTCGTCAACATCTTCAATGGCGTGCTGGTGGCCATGCATAAGGTCGTCTCCGCCAGGAACCCGCAGTTCCGTGAAGAGGTCTCCTGCTTCATGCGCGACCTGCCGCAACCCTTCTCATATGTTTTCAGGCAAACAGCTCTCAAGGATGACGGTTCCGTTGATGGCGGCCGTGTTCTGGCCAACCTTGCCGGTCTTGAAGAAGGGGACAAGCTGCGCCTGCTTGCCGATTCTTTAAGCGAACTGGTTTATATGGAGTGTATCTCCGCCCGTCGCGAACTCGGTGCGGCTGATTCTGCCGAACTGATCAAGCGGGTCCAGGAAGTTTCACAACGTGTACAGGATTTGATAGGAAATCGCGATGACTGAAAATGCCAAGCAGAAACTGATATTTGCTCTGGACGTCGACAACCTTGAAGAAGCCCGCAGCTGGGTGGGACAGCTGCAAGGCCAGGTCGGTCTCTTTAAGATCGGCAAGCAGCTCTTTACCAAGTGCGGCCCCGAGGTGGTTCACCTGGTGCAGGATGGTGGCGCCGATGTGTTTCTCGACCTGAAGTATCACGATATCCCGAATACCGTGGCGATGGCCGGCCTCGAGGCTCTGCGTCTCGGCGTAAAGATGTTTAACGTTCATGCTCTGGGTGGTTTTGAAATGATGGCGAAGCTGGTGGACGAGGTGGACAAGGTCTGTCCACGGGGCAACCCCGATCGCCCGATTCTCCTCGCGGTGACCATATTGACTTCGTCGAACCAGGAGACCCTGCGCGGTGTCGGCATTGATCGCCCCGTTGAGGTCATGGTGCCGAAGCTGGCCAAGCTGGCCAAAGACGCCGGAATGGATGGCGTGGTTGCTTCACCGAAAGAGGTCGGCCTGATCCGTGAGGCCTGTGGTGATGATTTCCTGATTGTTACCCCTGGTGTACGGCCGACATTTGCCTCCCAGGATGATCAGAAACGCGTTACCACCCCTGGCGAGGCCTTGCGTTCAGGAGCCGATTACCTGGTGATCGGCAGGCCGATCTCTGCGGCTGCGGACCCTGCGGCTGCGGCACAGATGATTCTTGAAGAGATGCAGGAAGCTCTGGACAGCTGAACAGGTCCTGACCTTTGATAAAGAGGTGTGGCTTATTCGGCGGTCTGTGGCTTGGGCAGGGACCATGCAAAGATCATCGCAAAACCTGTCACCACAGCGGAGGCCAGGTAGCTTCCGGTGAATGTCCCCGTTGACTCTGCGACCATTCCAGCCAGCGCCGGGCCAATTGTCTGGCCGATTGCGAAGCAAAAAGTAACGATCGAAAAGGCTGCCGCCGCTCGGGCCTTGCCAAGATAATCACCAACAGCGGCAGCCATGATTGCCGGAATGGCAAAGACTGCGACACCATAGAGCACAACCGACCCGAACAGAGCGATGGTGTCCCAGTTTGGACCCGGCAAGAAGGTAGGCCATGGTCTGTACGCCGAACACAGCCATCAAACCAGCTTTTCGGCTGACCTTGTCGGAGAGCAAGCCAAACAGAGTCCCGGAGAAAAGACTGAAAAAACCGACCCAGGACCAGAAGTGTCCTGCCACGGCCTCGGCAAAGGCATATT
The DNA here is from genome assembly GCA_963769955.1 of uncultured delta proteobacterium. Classification (GTDB taxonomy): domain Bacteria; phylum Desulfobacterota; class Desulfuromonadia; order Desulfuromonadales; family BM103; genus M0040. Next base: position 155,037 of record CAVYNW010000006.1, on the reverse strand, counting down.
CCTCGACCATGGTTGTGACGATAAAAGTGCCATAGATCACGTAAGTCGCACCGAAGGAAAAGTACAGAAAACCAAGCTGGGACAAGATCCGCAGGGAAGTGAACGAGCCTTTATTCGCAGAGGGGTCGTACTCCAGGTCCCTGACTTGCCCGACCGGTGCCAGCCCTTTTTCCGCAGGATCATTACGGATCAATAATGCGGCAGCCGATGCAACCAGCAGGACAGTCACGGCCAATAACATCCAGCTGATACGCCAGCCGCTCTCGGCAAATCGTTCATTCAGAACAGGGATGACGAATCCGGAGAAGATGATGGCAAAGCCGCTGCCAACAACGATCAGACCGGCCGCTCTGCCGCGTTGATCTCTGCGAAACCAGAAAGAAACCAACACCATGATCGGAATATTGGCAATACCGCTGCCGATGCCAACACAGGAGTACAAAAGCAGGATCAGCAGATAGCTGCCGCTAAAGGCAATACCGAACATGCAAACTGCGATGAGTGCCAGGCCGGAGGCAATCAGTTGACGCGGGCTGAAGCGGCGCAAAAGCAAGGGGGCCACAGCCACGGCGGCAAGGTAACCGGAAAAATTGGCCGTGCCGAGGAAGCCCATCTCATCATAAGACATCCCCAGTGCCTCACGCATTGAAGGCAGGAGCATGCCAAAAGCAAAGCGGGCGAGGCCGAGGCAAGCGAAGATTGTCAAGGTTCCGACTAGAACGACGATCCAGCCGTAATGCAGGCTCTCTGGTTTGGCCTGCTGCTGTTGATTGTTTGCGGATTGCATAGTTGTGAAGTTAACCTGCCAGGTTCGTCGCGCCAAGATAATTACTTTCTAACCGGTCGGTATTCGGACCCTGGCGTAAACGAAAGGCTGCCGAAACGATTTTGTTGTTTATAGCAGAACGCATTGTATACGAAAAGGTAAAGCTTGATGAGATGTCCTGGAGACACTCGTTCCTTCCAGGAATCTGGCTCCTGAGAAAAGGTTCTCTCTTGCATACGGCCTGTTGAGCCTGAAATTTTTCACACACTTATTCCCGCAGGATCAAGAGGGCTATTGTTTTTGTCTCTCATTCTGTGATAAATTTCACACGTTTTGTGGGTAAATAAATCTCTTCCAACAATCTATAAGGAGTGTGGAAATGCGAAGAATCATCCTGGGTCTTTTTATCGTTTCTCTGGCATTGTTCCTGTCCGCCTGCCACGGCCCCATGCATCAACACATGAAAGGTCATGCCAGGTTGCGGTTCTTGCGCGAAAATGCATGCGGCTCAGGATATGCAGATGGGCGAGGTCATGGCTGCAGACGCAACCCGGGCCGATGTCCTCTACACCTGCGCCTGTGGTGACGGCTGCGACTGCAATTCCGTGAGCACCAAACCGGGTAACTGTCGCTGTGGCAAGCCCATGGCCTGGGGGCACGTGGTGAAGGTTGAAGGCAGCGAAGCGCTGGTTTGTACCTGCGCCGAAGGTTGCAATTGCAAGCAGGATGCAGCTGACCCGACCAAGTGCGGCTGTGGCAAACCTCTGAAACGTGTCGATCTGTCCGGCAGCGGTCTGTTCTTTTGCAATTGCGGTGGCAGCTGCACCTGCAATACGCTTAGCGCGGAGCCCGGCAACTGTAAGTGCGGGATGCCTCTTAAACAGCCATAAACATCTGCAGAAGCACAACGTCCATCAACAGACTTTAGAAACAGGCAGGGGAGAAGCTCCTGCCTGTTTTTTGTCTGCGTTGAACCGCCTCATCCCTCCCCGATTGACAACCCCTCCAGCTCCGTTAAAATCCAAGAATAAATCTTCTGCAGCTAAAGCGCGAGAGGGAGGCCTGTCATGTCCAAAACGATCCGCGATATACTCAAGAACAAGGGCGACACTGTCGTCAGCATCAGTCCTGAGGCAAGTGTTTACAGCGCCCTGGAGAAGATGGCCGCCGAAAATGTCGGTGCCCTGCTCGTCATGCAGGACAACCGGGTTGTCGGCATTCTCTCCGAGCGTGACTATGCACGCAAAGTTATTCTGGAAGGACGTTCCTCGCTCGAGACGGCTGTTGAAAAGATCATGTCCTCCAGAGTCCTCTATGTGACTCCCAGCATGAGCGTGGACGAAGGGTTGGCCGTGATGTCCGATAAACGTTGTCGTCACCTGCCGGTCATTCAGGACAACACCTTGGTCGGGATGATTTCGATCGGTGACCTGGTCAAGGCACAGGTCGCCGATAAGAATTTCCTGATTACCCAGCTTGAGCACTACATTCTAGGTAATTAGAGGCGAAACGACAGCGATCAGTCTTTAAGTGAAGACAGATCAGATTGTCAGCATCTCAGGGCACGCCTGTAAGCTGTGTTTCCACTAGAGTAACCTCAGGAGTAAAGGCCTGCCCTGTGCTTCAGGAATCCCACACTCGTCCATCGGTCGTCACAGCAGTAAAAAATGCTCATCAAACCTGAAAAACCGATTCCACCCCTGCATTGAAGAGCAGCATGGAGTATGATAGGGAAGAATCCTGTCCTATTGAGTTCGGATCCTCCGCAGAGGAATTGAGATGCCTTATTTTTCGATAACCAGGAAGGTTGCTCTCGGCTACCTGGTCGTAATCGCCTTCAGCATGATGGCGCTCGGTTATGCCCTGGTTTGCCTGCATGACCATAACCGGAGGACCGAACAGCTGGTGGGTAGTCAGTTCCAGGCTTTCAATCTGCTGCGGGATATCCGGCAGAACCTGCTGGGACAGGAAAACCTGGAGAAACAGCTCGTCATTCTACGGGATTCAAAACTGCTGGGATTACTCGAGCGACGCTCTGCAGAGCTCGACAGCCTGATTGTTGAGCTGAAGAACTCTGACCTGCCCGACTATATTATGGCGTTGCCTGACGCCATGGACAACTATACGTCTCAGACCCGCCAGCTTATACAGGTTTTCGCTGAGAGCGACTGGAATCAGGCTGCGACTATTGCCGACACCAGAACTACAGTTGTTCGCAGTCATTTGCTCGAAATCCTGGCCGATCTCAGAACTCGGCATCAGGCCGCGCTGGACAAAGACCTTCAGGAACTGTCTCTGCAAAGCAGCAAAGCTTACCGGCTGACCCTGCTCATCAGTATCTTCGGCATCATCCTTTCGGCTCCTGTTGCTCTCACTGTGATTATCAGCATCCATCACTCGGTCAAAGCTTTGCAGAAAGCGACGCGGGACATTGCTGCAGGCAGCTTTGAGGCCCCGATTGAAATCCGCAGCAATGACGAGTTTGGACAGCTTGCCCGGGACTTTGCCAGTATGGCGCGCAAGCTCATGGAACTGGAAAAACTGAGCCTGGACGCAAACCCTCTGACCCGGTTGCCCGGAAACCTGGCGATTGACAGAGAACTGGAGCAACGCATCGAGCAGAAACGGCCATTCGCCCATCTCTATATCGACCTGGACAATTTCAAGGCTTACAGTGATCACTATGGTTACAAAGTCGGCAGCAACGCGATCAACCTGGTCGGTAAGCTGCTCCGCGAGGTCGTTGAAGTAAACGGCAGCAAAGACGACCTGGTCGGCCACATCGGCGGAGACGATTATGTTGTGCTGTCGAAACCAGAGCACGCAGAGGATCTCGCCAAAGCCATTATCAGCAACTTCGACAGCCACGTTCCCGATCTCTACCAGGAAGACGACTTAAAGGCGGGCTTCGTGGTCGGCACTGACCGGCATGGTATCAAGCGCAGCTTTCCGCTCCTGACCATTTCCATTGCCATTACGCTCTCTGAAAATATGGAGCATCCCTCTCTTCTGAGCATCAGCCAAAACAGTGCACGGATGAAAGAGCATTTAAAGAGACTCAAGAACAGCAACTATCTGATAGACCGCAGAAAGGAAATAATATGACAAGAACAATCACCCTGTGGTGCTTATGGCTGCTCTGTTGCTCGGTGGTGAGTGGCTGCAGCGGCCTATCAGAAAGCATTTCAGAAATACTCCATCTGCCTGCGGCAAATGAAGCCGAGCTGTTCGGCCAGGGGCTCGACCAGTACCTTGAGTCAGGCGATTTGACCACCCTCAACCTGTTGCCGGAGGCATATCCACAAGGCGACTGGCGGCTCAGGGCCGAGGGGATTATCGCTATGGCCAAACGGCAGCAAGAAGAGGAGGCTCAGCTAAAGAAAATCGAGGTAAAGGCTGCCGAGTTGAAAGCCGCCGAGTTGAAGGCTGCCGAGCTGAAGAAGAAAGATCAGCAGCTCTCCAGCTGCGAGTCGGAGAAGGCCTTTCTCGTTAAAGACAACCAGATGTTGGAAGTGACTCTGGAACGCTTGAAGCAGGTTCTCATCGATGTGGAAACGCGAGTGGAATAGAAGCCTGATGAAGTTACGTGTTAGATGCATACCTGTTATCACCTTAAGCCTTGCCATGCGGCTCGATCGGAAGTCGCTAGACTGCATCACGCGCCTCTGCATACGCTTTAAAGTAGACTCAGTAAAAGTACAGCTGCCGGGCCAGAAAAGGTTGCAAAGCCGGGCTGACAATTATGGTCCTTTAGTTGTAGTCATATAACTACACATAAGTACAAAAACCACTATTTTTCAAATAGTTGCGTGTATTTTAATGCATACTGCGACTGCGCACATGCACAGTCTGTCCAACGCCTTAGCCACGAATCGTTTAAAGAAGTTATTTTTTTCTCGCCCTGATTTCAGTTATTTCCCCCCGATTCTCGGAAACGTTTAATTTTCTCAGCCATCCATTGGCATATTCAATGCTCATTGTTGTAGTCACGTTGACACAAAGTCAGACCGAGGGTTCGTGCCTGCAGCCGCCCTCGAAAATGATGAGTCGACGATCCAGCGTCTTACAAAACTCTGGTGATCAGCTGCTGCTGCAATCATCAAATAACAGGAAAGGAGGTGCTCGCGCTGGACGCTTAACAGGTGATAATCGAAAATACTTAACCATTCGCGAGAATGGGGCGGAAAGCCCATAGGGTCTCCCAGAGACAGCCGGGTTGCCGAAATGTCTCCCTAAAAAAGGCCTTGCAAAATCCTTGCTCCGGACAGGGGAAGAGCAAAGCCATTCCAAAGGAGAATTGTCCCCCGAGATGATTGCAAATGATTCAAAGGGATAATTTCTAACCAGAACTTTAACGACAACTCTTAATTAATAGAGAAATTGGAGAAAAACATGTTGCATAAATTCAAAACACTCATTTCCATGCTCGGTATCATTGCCCTGTTTTTGACGACTTTTTCCGCAGTAAGCTTTGCCGACCGACGGCGAAAGAGAATACCGTAGGGATTCAGACCATTCGAGAAGTTATAATCGTTATGATCGCGGAGACCGTCATGAGCGTGGTGACCGTCATGAGCGCGATGATGATGACGATGACCGTTATGACCGCCATGACCGCCATGACCGTTATGACCGCCATGACCGCCATGACCGCGATGACGATGATGGCATGACTCCTCCGGTCGTTCAGCCTCCGGTAGTTCAGCCTCCGGTAGTTGAGCCTCCGGTTGTTGAGCCTCCGGTTGTTGAGCCTCCGGTTGTTGAGCCTCCGGTTGTCGAGCCTCCGGTTGTCTGTTGAGCCTCCGGTTGTCGAGCCTCCGGTTGTTGAGCCTCCGGTTGTTCAGCCTCCGGTTGTTCAGCCTCCGGCCCTTGATGGTTCGGCCCTCTACGACCAGAACTGCTCCGGTTGCCATGGCTCGGCCAACAAGGGTAGGAACGTACCCTCTGGCCATCTCGGCGGTCGTGTCAACCTCGACCCCCATCCCGGCCCATGGCCAGTCTAACAGGCAGGAACGTGCCCTCGAGCCCTCAACGGCCGTGTCAACCTGAGCCCCGCAGAGCTGAACGCGATCAACGCCCTGTAATTCACAGGTACGGTCAACTGCCCTCCCTGCAGGGAGGGCAGTTTCTCAATTCCATGCCGGTGTTGCCAGTAGCCAACTCATTGCGGTTGGCGTTTTTTTTGTTAAATTGTTAATTCTCGTGTGCACAAATCAGCAAGTCAAACCATGACAGTGCTAACTGTAGCCGTCGATTCAGATAAATGCCTTCCTCTGTCAGACAGGATTAAATTATGAAAAACCTACCCTTCTTGCCTCTCGCGACGTTTCTGATCATGCTTTTTTCCCCTTTTCTGTTCGCCGACAATGGCTGCCTGCCAGGATGAAGCTGACTCCATCAAGCTGACGCGGTACAAGGCGATGGCCATGGCGATCCGCAACAACATCGACCTGCGGGTACGAGCCATCGATTCCTCGCTGGCAGAGACCGACATCCAGGCCAGCATGTCTATCTATAATCCACAGGCGAGTGCGGCGGCCAATTATGCGCATACCAACGTGGCCGGAGAGAGTTACGGGACAGAGGACATTTCGTCAATATTGAGCCTTAGCCAGAAACTTTCGATTGGTGGTACCGTGTCGGTGTCTGCCTGGACCAGCCCATCCAGTTCATATTCAGACCCCCTCTACGATTATACCGACTGGTCTTCGGCGATCGGCATCACCGTCTATCAGCCCCTGCTCAAGAACGCCGGCAAGGAGGCCACAGAACTTGGCATCTCCCAGGACGAATATGCCTATGAAAGGTCCCTGGAAGGCTTCAGGGACGACGTCATTCAAACGGTTTTTGACGTCGTCAGTGAATACAATAGTCTCTATGTCCTGTACCAGCTGCTGGAATCCCGGGAAGCCGCATTACTTTCTGCGCAACAGCTGTTGCAGGAAATCAAGGACAAGACCCAAAAAGGTGAAAATCACGATATCGACGTTGCCAATATTGAATATGCCCTGAGCCAGCGCCAGACGGAGTATATCGAAGCGGCGAGAAGCGTCAGCAGCAAAGAAGCGACCTTGCGCTACCTGATCGGGCTTGAAGAAAAGCTGCATATCATTCCGGTTGATCCCCCTTCCCAGGAAGAGCCGGCGGAAACCGAGGAGGAAGCGATCAAGCTGTCCGTTGAACAGCGCCCCGACCTTAAGGAGCTGCGTATCCAGCTCGAATCCAGCGAGTTGCGTGAACGGGTTTCCAAGCGCAACCTGATGCCCGATCTCGCCCTGACCGCCAGCGGTGGCTTCCGTGGCTACGCGGAAGATGGGTCCTTCAGCGACACCACCTCCCAGATCGGTAATGGTAAAGGTCAATACTGGTCTGCCGGTGCGCGCATCAGCTTTCCCCTTGGCAACGACCTGGCAGAGAGCAACCATCGACGCGACAAGCTGCGCACGGAACAGCTGCAAAATCAGCTCACCGCTGCCGAATGGAAAATCCGCGACGAAATCCAGGAAGACAACCGTTCGCTGATCTCGGCACGACTGCAGGTGCAGGAGACTGCCAAGTCAAAGCTCTTTGCCGAGCAACGCGTAGCCCAGTACCAGAAAAGCCAGCGTCTCGGCAAAGCCTCGGTCAAGGACCTGCTCGATGCAGAGAACGACCTGATCTATGCCCGCAACCTGGAACTGAGGGCCGTTGAAAACTTCGCTTTCCTGGTGGCCAGACTCTGGAAAGATATCGGCGTGCTGTTGGAACGGCAGAACATCCATATTGACACGTCGCACCCTGACCAGGTGACTGCCGAAGACCTCCCGGCCGTTCCCTCTGATGATCGGGTGGCCGCTGCCGTAGCCAGATCAATTGTGCAGCCCACGGTTGCCCCGCTCGAAGCTACAGAGCCAGCAGGCCAAGGCGGAGGGAAAAACCGTCTCAAAAGATGAGGTAGCCCCTGCCAAGATCGCGGCAACAACCAAGCCAAGGCGAGTGCTGCAACAAAACCGGTGGAGCCGGTCGTCAAATCCGCTGCGGATAAAACCACGCATCACGCTGACGTAGTGGCTAACTATACGTTGAAAATCGGCGAATACCTTGCATCGGAAGTGCCCTCGGTTAAGAAAAAGGTAACTAAGAGCGGGTTGATTCCGGTGGTATTGGATGGTCTCAAGCAGGAACGGCAGGTGTTCCGCCTATGGGTCGGTGCTTACAAAGATCGATCTTCAGCCAGCCAGGCGGTCGAACCTTTACAAAAAAAACACATCAAAAGCTTCATACTCAAGAATAGTGCTCGCCGATATAATGCTTATGCCGGTTCCTTTTTCTCTCTTGAGAGCGCCGAGATTGAGCAAAAGCGGCTGGCAGCCAAAGGGGTCACCGTGGAACTGAAAAAAACATCCGTCAGTCTGCCAGCATTCCTGCTGACCGCCGGGAGCTTCACCACCCGGGACGCGGCCATGGAGTCGGCGAAAAAGCTTGAACAGCAGGGTTTGGCCGTCGAGATCCTGCAGAGCTAGAACAGGTCGGGAGTTAGTCTTTTTATGCTGAGGTTTATGGTTTGACAAGGTTTTCGGCTTGCGGTAGAAGTGAGACCCTGATGACTTATACTTTATCAGATTGAGAACGCTGAGAATCGAAACGAACCATGAAAGTTGATTATCTTTACGGGATTCACCCGGTACGTGAGGGGTTGCGCGGTCGTCGCCAGCCCCTCGAACTCTTTGTGGATGAAAAGCAGGGCGGTCAACGCGTTGAGGAACTGGTCGAGCTTGCCCGCGAGCGCGGCATTCCGGTTCGCCAACGACAACGCCAGGACCTCGATCGCCTGGCGGGGCAGTCGCATCATCAGGGTGCGGTCCTCTCCATGGAACCCTTCCCTTACACGGAGCTGGAGGATCTGCTCGAAAGCTGGCAGACTTCCGGTGATCGCGGGTTCTTCCTCCTGCTCGATGGGATTACCGATCCTCACAACCTGGGCGCGATCTTGCGTAATGCCGATGCAGCAGGCTGCCAGGGCGTGATTATCACCAAGGACCGCAGCTGCGGCATCACCAACGTGGTTGACCGTGCCTCGGCCGGAGCTGTTGAACATCTTGCGGTCTGCCAGGTGACGAATCTTGCCCGTGCCATGCAGCAGCTGCAAAAAGCTGGTTTCTGGATTTATGGGCTGGCCGCAGGAGAGGGAGCTCAGCCGCTCTTCAATAGCAACCTCTCCGGAAACCTTGCGCTGGTGGTCGGCAGTGAGGGAGACGGTCTGCGGCAGCGTACCCGCGAAATCTGCGACGGCTTGCTGGAGATTCCGATGATCGGCGGCGTCTCCTCTCTGAACGCTTCTTCGGCGAGTGCGGTTGCCCTTTTCGAGGTGGTGCGGCAGGGGTTGGTGTCTGCTGACTAAGTTTATTCTTGTTCTCATGGTAAGAAATGAAGAGAGCACTACAGATTGTTAATCTGTTGCCCTTTTTTTGTTGAATGTTGAGCATCAAAAGGCAAAAGCAAGACCGTCGGGGTTGCCCGACAGCAACGTCATTTTCTTTGTGGCGACAAAGAAAACGAAGCAAAAGAAAGCTTTGCGCTGCGCTAGGCATGTCTGACTCGTTATCGCAGCAACATCAATTCAGAGAAGTTAATCCGACGGCCATGCTACAGATCCCCTGTTCTTGACGAGGTCCTTGAGAACCTCTACTGCAGTGGAAGGACGAAGATGAAGCGCCATTACGCCAACCCAAACTAGGAACACGACCGTTAGGCCCCCCTGAAAAGGGCCGGAATGACAAAACTTATGTGAGTAGAAAGCTCAGAAAGCTGGCAAAGGAATATGCCCTCCGCTAGGAGCTAAGGCGTTTTTGCTTACTTTTGTCGCCGCATGGGCAAAAGTAAGGCGTATGGCGGGACGCGACCCGCCGGTTCTGCTTTTGGTACTCAACAAAAAGCTAAGAGGCAACAGATTAACAATCTGTTGCGCGGAGACCAGGTTCCTTAGTCCTTGCGATTGGTAATCTCGATCAAATGATAACCGAATTGGGTTTTAACCGGGCCGAGGACCTTGCCAACTTCACCGGTGAAAACCACTTCATCAAACTCCTTAACCATCTGGCCCGGTGAGAACTCACCCAAGGCACCACCCTGTCTGCCGGAGGGGCATTTGGAGTGTGTCTTTGCGATCTCGGCGAAGTCTTCACCGCCTTCGATCAAATTTTTGAGGGTGTTGCAATCGCCTCACTGGGAACCAGGATATGTCGGGCACTTGCTCTCGCCATAATGAAACTCCTTATGTTTGTTTGAGTAATAAGTTTATTGGTTTTAGCCGATTTGAATTTTTTTGTCCAACGGCACGTTGGACGTCAAATGCTTCTGACGTAAAGGACAGGGGTGCTTCCCCCTGGTGATATTAACAGCCTCTGCCGGCAGCTTCACGGGTCATAACGCTGCAGAGGCGGCTTGACTTCATGGTCGGTGATTGGGTAAGGTGCGTGCATTAAAAGTTCAGATGCCGTAAGGCTTAAAAGGAAACCCGGTGCGAATCCGGGACGGGCCCGCCGCTGTAACCGGGGACGAACGTCGCAAGTATGTCACTGACTCATAACGGGTTGGGAAGGCGCGATCAGTAGGACGAACCGGGAGTCAGAAGACCTGTCTGAAAGAAGTTGAGCTGCTGTTCTCGTGGTCGAGGGACGGTTGCCGGAAAATTCGTGGATATTACAGGGAATCCCCGGATCAATTTTTATTGACCGGGGATTTTTTATTTTCTGACTCCCCCGGTCCCTTGTGGTAGGAGCAGGAGCATGTACAAGAGTTTGTTGATTGTTTTGACAGGTGTGCTGGTTTGTGGGCAGGGCTTTGCTGCGGAGGCGGAAAGCCCTGCAACAGTGATGGATGAAGTCGTGGTGACGGCGACCCGGCAGGTGGAAGCCTTGTCTGATGTCCCCGCGAATGTCACGATTGTTAGCGAAAACGACATTGCACAGTCAGCTGCGCAGACTATCCCCGAACTGCTGAGAGGCGTTCCCGGAGTGGTGGTGAATGATATTGCCGGGAACGGTCGTATTTACTCGATTGACCTGAGAGGGTTCGGCGAGACGGCTTCCCTGAACACCCTGGTGCTGGTCGATGGCCGGCGTATCAACCAGGCTGACCTGAGTGGAGTAGACTGGACCCTGATACCCAAGGAACTGGTGGAACGAATCGAAATCGTCCGTGGCGGGCGAGGCAGCGTATTGTATGGAGACAACGCCAGCGGAGGCGTGATCAACATCATTACCAGGAAAGGGACCAGCGAGCTGGCAGTGACCGGGGATCTGTTTGCCGGAAGTTATGACACCTATCAAGGGAATGCCTTTGTCAGCGGCTCGATCGATAAGCTCAAGCTTGCCGTTAATGGCAATTACCGGGATTCTGACGGCTATCGCGACAACAGTGACACCCTGGCCAAGGATGCCGGACTCAGTCTGGACTATGAGGCGACCGATCGACTGACCCTGAGTTTCAACAGCGGTTATCACAAGGACGATACGAGTATGCCAGGAGGGTTGTTCAAAAGCGAACTGGACAATGGGCTGTCGCGAAGAGCCACCTTGACGCCGGACAATTATGCGGATACCAAAGATTGGTACCTGGAAGGGGGCCTGCAGTACTACCTGACGGATGACAGCCATCTGAATCTGGGTATTTCAAAGCGTAGGCGCGACGCAACTTTCTATTATTTCTCTTCTTTCGGTAATTTTACCGGAGACACGAAGATCGACACCTGGGCTTTGTCTCCGCAGTTTTTCCTGGAAAAACAGCTGTTCGGTCGCGATACGAAGATTCTCCTGGGATTTGATTACGAGGAGACTGATGAGGACATCCGCAATGAAACAGCTTTCAGCACCGCGACCTACGATATGAGCAGGAAAAGCTACGGTTATTTTACGCACTGGGATGTTGCTGCAACAGAAAACCTCTCTCTGTCAGGCGGGATCAGAAAAGATCGGGCCAAGTTCGATTTCAAAGCGAACGAAGCAGGGACTTCCGATTCCTTGGACATGGACGAAACCGTATATACCATCGGTGCGGATTACCGTTTCATGGAAAGCTCATCGGCGTACGCGAGCTATGCCAAGAGCTTCCGCTATCCAGTGATCGATGAATTTTTCAATTTCAACTTCAATACTGTAATTGACTCTTTGGATGCGCAAGACTCGGACGATTTTGAGGTGGGCGTGAGGCTCCAGTTCGAATCCGGCCTGTCCCTCGGTGTGAACCTGTTCCGGATCGTTACCAAAGATGAAATCTATTTCAACCCGTTGACCTTCGCGAATGAGAACCTCGATGGGGACAGTCTCCGAGAGGGGATCGAACTGTCCGCCAGCAAGGAAATCCATGACATTCTGTTTCGCGGGAGTTATACCTTAAGGCACACCGATATCGATGGCGGACAATATGACGGCAAGGATATGCCGAATGTTCCCAAGCATCAGTTTACCGTCGGTGCCCAGAAGACGTTCTTTGACCGGGTACAGCTGAACCTTGACGGCACCTATATTGGCAAGCGGCGTTTCATCTCTGATTTTGACAACAACCTCGGCAATCAGGACGATTATTTTTACCTGGCCGGCAAACTCTCATATCTGTTGAAGAGCGGTTCGGCATACATTGCTGCCTACAATATCCTTGATCAGAAATATGCCGAATACGGTGTCGATTACGGCTCAGAGTATCTCTATCCTTCGCCAAGAATCAATTTTGTGGCAGGTGTTAATTTCAGCTTCTGATTCGATGCCGGGCCTAGTCTGACCTGCTGAAAAATGCCGGGTCACTGCTACCGATTGATTGTGGCTGTGGCCCGGGAGTTATCTATGAAAAAGACTGCACTCTTTTTGCTCATGAGCCTCCTGGCCCTGGACCCGGCATACAGCAGGGAACTGGTCGACCAGATCGGCCGCAAGGTGGAGGTGGCTGAGCCTTTGACCCGGGTCGTGTCTTTAATCCCGAGCCTGACCGAATCCAGCTACGAAGTGGGTGGCGGCGACCTGTTGGTAGGCGCAACCCGTTTTGCAACATTTCCGGACGCAGCCGCCAAGCTGCCGAGAGTTGGCTCATACATTGCTCTTGATATCGAAAGGATCGTCAAGCTTAAACCACAGCTCTGCCTGGCAGCCAAGGACGGTAATCCGAAAGCGGCCGTCGAACGATTAGAGGCTTTGGGGATTCCTGTTTACGTCTTTGATCCCCAGAGCCTCGAAGAGGTCGTTGATACGGTCGTGCGACTGGGTGATATTTATCAAACGGAAACGCAGGCGGCATCTTTGGCTTCCAGTTACAGAAACCGATTGGATAGAGTTGCCCGTCAACTCAAGGATCTTAAAGAGCCGCCCCGGGTCTTTTTCCAGATCGATGCACAACCTATTTTCTCCGCTGGTTCCGATACCTTTTTGCACCAGTTGCTGGTTCGCTCAGGAGCGATCAACCTGGCTGCCGACCGCACCGGTTATCCGCGTTACTCCTGGGAAGAGTTATTGGTGCTCAAGCCGGAGGTGGTTCTTCTGGCCTCGATGGGGGGCGGTTATTCGGAACAGGAACTTCTGGCACGCTGGGAGGCTTGGCCGCAAATCCCCGCAGTGAAAAATCAACGCTTGTACGTGGTCGATGCCGACCTGTTTGACCGCCCTTCGCCAAGGTTGATCGATGCCCTCGAGTATCTGGTCGGCCTGCTTCATCCCGAGCTTGCCAAAGTTCAATAGCCCTGCGTAAAACGGTTGTGAGCATGATTGGTTATATTCCCGTTTATAAAAAACTGATCGTTGTTACGCTGGTCCTCAGCCTGCTGCTGGCCTGCTCTGTGTTGCTTGGATTGGCTGTCGGGTCCTCCGGTGACGCAGCCGGGGCCTGGAAGCTGTTGCTTGGAAAAGGTCAAGCCGACCCGACTCTGGAGGTCATCATCTGGCAATTGCGCTGGCCAAGAGTGGTCCTGGCTGCCACCGTCGGAGCCTCCCTTTCTCTCGGTGGTCTGGTGTTCCAGGCCCTGCTCCGTAACCCCCTGGCCGAACCTTATATCCTGGGTGTCTCCGGCGGGTCAGCGGTCGGCGCTATCCTCGGTATCCTGGCCGGCTTCAGCTTTTTCCCCGGTTTGACCCTGAGCTCCTTTGCCGGCTCGCTAGTCGTTCTCATGATGGTGCTGTTGCTGAGTAATCGCAAGGAAGCTAACAGCGACTCCCTGCTGCTCGGTGGCGTAATGGTGAACGCCTTCTGCGGCGCCGTCATCATGTTCCTGATCTCAGTCAGCAGAACCTCGCAGATGCAGAAAATCATCTTCTGGCTGATGGGCGATCTCTCTTCTGTCGGCACCGACACTCTGCCTCTGCTGCTCGGAGTTCTGCCCTGCTTTTTACTGATTTTTCTGCTCGCCCAACCTCTCAACCTGCTCCTGACCGGCCGCGAAAGCGCTTCCTCCATGGGAGTCAATGTGGCCGCAATGATGCTGGTCCTGCTGCTGACCGCCTCCCTGATGGTGAGTTTGACGGTCTGTCATTCCGGCCTGATCGGTTTTGTCGGTTTAACGGTCCCCCATATTCTGAGGCTGGTTCTGGGCTCTGATCATCGTATCCTGATTCCTGCCTGCATCCTGTCCGGAGCGTCCTACCTGGTACTTTGTGATCTGCTGGCCAGAAGTCTGCCCAGTCATGGTGAGATGTCGGTAGGGATTGTCACGGCCATGGTCGGTGCTCCGCTCTTTATCGGCTTGCTGTGGAGGGGGCGGCAATGAGCCTGATTGAGATCAAGAACCTGACCCTGCATTACGGCAGTCGCCCGGTCGTCAGGAATGTGTCGGTTTGTGTTGAAGAGGGCGAGTTCTTTGTCATTATTGGACCGAATGGGGCAGGCAAGACCTCCTTGTTGAAGGCCCTTTCAGGGTTGCATCCAATCTCATCTGGAGCTGTTGCTCTGCGGCAACAGCCGATCAGTGATTACTCGAGAAGAGCCTTGGCCCGTAATTTGGCCATGGTTCCCCAGCAGATTAATGCGGATTTCCCTTTTACCGTTGCCGAAACGGTGCTGATGGGACGATACCCTCACCTCGGATTACTTTCTGTTGAGGGGCGAGAGGATCTGAAGTTGGCTGAGCAGGCCATGGAATTGACGGAAGTCAGCCAGCTTGCCAGCCGTCGTCTCGGCCAACTCAGCGGCGGTGAGCGCCAGCGCGTGATTATTGCCCGGGCCATCTGTCAGCAATCGAAGATTCTTCTGCTCGATGAACCGACAGCGTCCCTTGATCCGGCTCATCAACTACGGATCATGGATCTGATGGAGCGCCTGCGGCAACAAGAGCAACTCACCATCGTGATGGTTTCCCACGATTTGAACCTTGCTTCGACCTATGCCGATCGTTTACTGCTGCTCAAAGAAGGTGAGGTAGAAAAAATCGGTACACCTCAACAGGTACTGACCCAGGAGCAGTTGTCAAAAAGTTATGGTTGTACCTTGCTGGTCGATGAGAATCCCCTGCTTGGTACGCCAAGAGTCAGCCTTGTCTCTCAAAGAATCGCAGAAAAACATAATATGTAGAAACAGTCATTTCGGTTTGAGAATAGGTTGAAAAACGGGGCTTTCTCAGTAGGTAGCAGGGCACAATGATATACGGATTTCTGCTGTGTTAAAAAAATAAACAGGTAATAATTGTCAAAAAGGAGATTTTACGGAAAGATTTTTCTCGCATCAGTCTCCTTTTGTTGTTTGACACAGCCTAAGGTTTTCGTTATAACTGCGCACTTGTGGTGGCGTGGTCGGAAAGTTGTGAAAATTTGCTTGCAATTTGCCAGACGCTGTTGTATATAACGCCCCTTGTGCTGGCGTAGCTCAATAGGCAGAGCACCTCACTTGTAATGAGGATGTTGGGGGTTCGATTCCTCTCGCCAGCTCCACTGAGTTGCCGGGGAGCCAGACTCCCTATAAAACAAAATATTGGATGTCCCCTGGAGGGGTTCCCGAGTGGCCAAAGGGATCAGACTGTAAATCTGACGTCGTAGACTTCGGAGGTTCGAATCCTCCCCCCTCCACCATTAAATGACTTGCCGGAGAAAAGCAGGGCTGTTTAACGCAGGAGGTTGTTGACCGTAGCGACTGCGGAAATGGAATTGCCAGCCTCCACAAAGAAGGCTTCGTAAGGTTTAGGTATAAGCCCAGCAAAACGATTTATGCGGGAGTAGCTCAGTTGGCTTAGAGCATCAGCCTTCCAAGCTGAGGGTCGCGGGTTCGAATCCCGTTTCCCGCTCCAATTACTTAGGCTGTCTGAAGGCAGCGACGATGTGATAAGCCCACATAGCTCAGTAGGTAGAGCACATCCTTGGTAAGGATGAGGTCATCGGTTCAAGTCCGATTGTGGGCTCCATTTCATCGTAGCTGAAGCTTGAGACAGTCAATGGTATTTGATTTCGTTGATATTGGGGTCAGTGCTCAAGGTGCTGGCAAAAACAAGAAATATTCTTTAAGAGCAAAAGACAAAAGGGAGGATAACGCAATGGCAAAAGCCAAGTTTGAGCGGACTAAGCCGCATGTCAATATCGGGACGATCGGTCACGTTGACCACGGCAAGACGACCCTGACAGCAGCAATCACCAACGTGCTTGCTTCCAAGGGCGGCGCTGTGTTCAAAGCGTTCGACCAGATCGACAACGCTCCCGAAGAACGTGAGCGCGGTATCACGATCGCAACGGCACACGTTGAGTACGAGACGGACAACCGTCACTACGCTCACGTTGACTGCCCGGGTCACGCTGACTACGTTAAAAACATGATCACCGGTGCCGCACAGATGGACGGTGCGATCCTGGTGGTTTCCGCTGCCGACGGCCCGATGCCCCAGACCCGTGAGCACATCCTGCTCGCTCGTCAGGTTGGTGTGCCTGCCATGGTGGTTTTCCTGAACAAGGCCGATATGGTCGACGACGAAGAGTTGATGGAGTTGGTTGAGCTCGAGATTCGCGAGCTGCTCTCCTCCTACGAGTTCCCCGGCGACGACATTCCTGTCGTTCCTGGCAGCGCTCTGAAGGCTCTCGAGTGTGGTTGCGGCAACGACGGTTGCGCTGCTTGTGAGCCGGTTCTGGAGTTGATGCGTCAGGTTGATGCTTACATCCCTGAGCCTGAGCGTGCGGTTGACCGTCCTTTCCTGATGCCTGTCGAGGACGTTTTCTCGATCTCGGGTCGTGGTACGGTTGCGACCGGTCGTGTTGAGCGTGGCATCATCCATGTTGGTGACGACGTCGAGATCGTCGGTATGAAAGCGACTTCCAAGTCTGTTGTTACCGGTGTCGAGATGTTCCGTAAGCTGCTGGATCAAGGTCAGGCCGGTGATAACTGTGGTATTCTTCTGCGCGGTGTCAAGCGTGAAGAGATTGAGCGTGGTCAGGTCCTGGCGAAGCCGGGCAGCATCACTCCTCACACCAAGTTCAAGGCCGAAGCCTACATCCTGACCAAGGAAGAGGGCGGCCGTCACACCCCTTTCTTCAAGGGTTACCGTCCTCAGTTCTACTTCCGCACCACGGACGTGACTGGTGTTGTCGAGCTTCCTGAAGGAACCGAGATGGTTATGCCTGGTGATAACATTGCTGTCACCGTCGAATTGATCACCCCGATCGCCATGGATAAAGAGCTTCGCTTCGCAATCCGCGAGGGTGGCCGTACGGTTGGCGCCGGTGTCGTCAGCGATATTGTTGAGTAATATCGCTTTTAACTGAATTTTTACAAGATCAGGTGTCCTGTTCGCAAGGACAGGACACCGAGGATTAATCAATGCGTGATATCGTGACTCTTGGTTGTACTGAGTGTAAACAGCGCAACTACACGACGACCAAGAACAAGAAGAATACTCCCGACAAACTGGAGTTCAAGAAGTATTGCCGTTTCTGCCGGAAGCACACGGTCCATCGCGAGACCAAGTAAAGCCGACAGTTGACGGATCAGATTGTTTAAGGTTGCAGGCCAGTAGCTCTAATGGCTAGAGCACCGGTCTCCAAAACCGGGTGTTGTAGGTTCGAATCCTACCTGGCCTGCCAATTAACTTTAACGATAATCCTACTGAATAGGTTGCGATAGTGAATTTCAAGGTTGGTGAATTTCTCCAGCAGGTTAAAGCGGAGCTGCAAAAGGTCACATGGCCAACCCGTAAAGAAACCTACGGGTCGACCATGGTTGTCATTGTGCTTGTCCTGATGGTTGCGGTTTTCTTGTGGGTTGTTGACTCGGCATTGTCGACAATGATCCAGACCTTGCTCAACTGAGAGACCTGGTGAATCCCATGAGCGAGAAGAAGTGGTACGGAGTACATACTTATTCGGGTTACGAGAACAAGGTCAAGCTCAACCTTGAGGAACGCATCCGCTCTCTAGGTGCGGAAGAGTTCTTCGGTGAGGTTCTGATCCCCTCGGAGACCGTTGTTGAGCTTAAGAACGGTGAGCGCAAAACGTCCACCCGTAAGTTCTTCCCCGGTTATATCCTGGTTCATGTCGAGCTGAATAATGAGACCTGGCATATCGTCAAGGATACGCCAAAGGTCACCGGGTTTGTTGGTGGTGGAACAACGCCTCCGCCGATTCCGGATGAAGAAGTGGCCAAGATTACTACGCGCATGGAAGAGGGCGTAGAGCGGCCCAAGCCGAAAGTTGAGTTTGAGGTTGGTGAAACTGTGCGGGTTATCGATGGTCCGTTCCTTAATTTCACCGGTATTGTCGAAGACGTTAAGCCTGACAAGGCGAAGCTTAAGGTTATGGTCAGTATCTTTGGCCGCGTAACCCCCGTTGAGCTTGAGTTTATTCAGGTTGAGAAGACCAGCTGATTTGCTGGCAGAATATAGTTTTTAAGGAGTCATTTCATGGCCAAAAAGGTTGTAGGACAGATAAAGTTGCAGATCGCTGCTGGTAAGGCAAATCCTTCACCACCGGTCGGCCCGGCACTGGGTCAGCACGGTGTGAACATCATGGAGTTCTGCAAGGCTTACAACGCCAGAACGCAGGATCAGGAAGGCCTGATTATTCCGGTTATTATTACGGTCTATGCTGACCGCTCTTTCACGTTTATCACCAAGACCCCGCCAGCGGCAGTCCTCTTGTTGAAAGCTGCCAAGATTCCCAAGGGCTCTGGCGTGCCGAACAAGGATAAGGTTGGTAAAGTCACCAAGGCCCAGGTTGAAGAAATTGCCAAGCTCAAGATGCCTGACCTGAATGCATATAACATCGAAGGTGCCATGCGTATTATTGAAGGAACTGCGCGTAGCATGGGCCTTGAGGTTGAAGCTTAATTACTACACGCTGAATGCGGAGAATATAGACAATGGCAACAGGAAAACAGATTAAAGCGTCCAAGGGAAAAGTCGACCGTAACAAGAATTATGTGGTTGATGAGGCGTTGGCTCTGGTTAAGGAAACGGCTTTCGCCAAGTTCGACGAATCAGTTGATGTGTCGGTCAAGCTCGGTGTTGATCCCCGGAAAGCAGATCAGATGGTGCGTGGCGCCGTTGTCCTGCCGAACGGCTTGGGCAAAACGATCCGTGTCTTGGTTTTTGCCAAGGGTGAAAAAGCTCTCGAGGCTCAGAATGCGGGTGCCGATCACGTTGGCGGCGATGATCTGGTCGACAAAATCAAGGATGGTTGGTTTGATTTTGATACGGCGATTGCAACCCCGGACATGATGGGTACCGTAGGTAAGATCGGTAAGCTCCTCGGCCCCCGTGGTCTGATGCCAAATCCGAAAGTTGGTACGGTTACCTTCGAAGTGGCACGCGCTGTTGATGAAGCCAAATCCGGTAAAGTTGAGTATCGTGTCGAAAAGGCGGGTATTGTTCATGCTCCGGTTGGCAAGGCTTCCTTCGATGCTGATAAGCTCAAAGGCAATCTGCTGACACTGATGGACGCACTCTTTAAAGCAAAGCCCTCAACGGCCAAGGGAACCTATGTGAAGAAAGTTACTATCTCTTCGACGATGGGCCCGGGCATTAATATTGATGTGCCGGATTTACAGGCCCTGGTAAAATAATTTGGCGTTATCCCGTAGTGCATAAGACTACGGATGTTGCAGAATAAGCAACTCCTGGCCACAGACAGCAGGTACCTGGCGGTTTAATGGTACAACCACCTGCCGAGGCGAGATGGATGGTGTGTGAGACAATCAGTCTCTTCTTCACCTTCTTGAAGGCTAGGATGAAGAGCTTGCAAAAGCTCGGAAATCTACAGGAAAGGAGGAGAGATATTGAATAAGCAAAGTAAAGAAGCGCTAGTCGCGGAATTCTCGGCAAAGCTCAAGGAAGCTAAAGCAGCTTTTCTGGCTGATTACCGTGGTCTTGACGTTGACCAGGCAAATGACTTGCGTAACAAGCTCCGTGATGCCGGAGTCGAGTACCGAGTGGTCAAGAACACTCTGCTTCGTCTGGCTTCGAAGGACACTGAGTCTGAATGCCTGAACGAGTACCTGAGCGGCCCGACATCCATTGCCCTGGTGAATGAAGATCCGGTGGCGCCAGCTAAAGCGCTGGTTGAGTTTGCCAAGAAGAACGAAGCTTTCGAACTGAAGGCTGGCATGCTTGATGGCAAGTTATTGGCAGTCGCAGACATCAAAGCTCTGGCGGAACTGCCAAGCCGCGAAGAATTGCTCGCCAAGATGCTGGGCTCCATGAGTGCTCCGGCGTCCAACTTCGTCGGTGTTCTGGCTGCCGTACCTCGTGCGTTTGTACAGGCCCTGTCGGCTATCAAAGATCAAAAAGATGCAGCCTGAGTTCATCTCCGGCTATCCGAATACAAATTAACAACTTAATCAGATAAAGAATTACGGAGGATTTAGAACAATGGCTGATATCACCAAAGAACAAGTAATCGAATTTATCGAGAAGATGAGTGTTCTCGAGCTGGCAGAAATGGTCAAGGAGCTGGAAGAGAAGTTTGGCGTATCTGCTGCGGCACCTGTTGCTGTTGCTGCTGCTGGCCCTGCTGCTGGCGGCGAGGCTGCTGCTGAAGAGAAGGACGAGTTTGATGTTGTCCTCACTGCTGTCGGCGACAAGAAAATCAACGTCATCAAGGTTGTTCGTGCCATCACCGGCCTGGGCCTGAAAGAAGCCAAAGATCTGGTCGACGGCGCTCCTAACACTGTTAAAGAAGCTGCTTCGAAAGAAGAGGCTGCTGGCATCAAAACCCAGCTTGAAGAAGCTGGCGCCACCGTGGAGCTCAAATAGTAGCCCGTCTCGGATAATCACGTCCTAGCCAAGGCCGCTTGAGCGGCCTTGGCTATTATACTTTAAGTCAGCAAGAAGGAGACACCATGGCTTATTCGATTGCGAATAACCAGCTTCTTAGGAAACATTTTCAGGAAATCAAACGGATTATCGATATCCCCAACCTGATTGATATCCAGAAGAATTCCTATCAGCGTTTCCTGCAGGCGGATTTGCCTGCTTCCGCCCGCCAGAATATTGGTGTGGAGGCGGTATTCCGCTCAGTATTCCCGATTCGGGATTTCAGCGAGACATGTTCTCTGGAGTATGTTGAGTACACGCTGGGAACCCCGAAGTATGATGTCGAGGAATGCCACCAACGGGGGATGACTTTTGCAGCACCGATGAAGGTTAAGGTGCGGCTGGTCTCGTGGGATGTTGATAAAGAATCTGGCGTTCAGTCGATTCGTGACATCAAGGAACAGGAAGTTTATTTCGGCGAAATCCCGTTGATGACTGAGAATGGTACTTTCATCATCAATGGTACTGAACGTGTCATCGTTAGTCAGTTGCATCGATCGCCCGGGGTCTTTTTTGACCATGACAAGGGCAAGACGCACTCGAGCGGTAAGGTGCTTTACAGCGCCCGGGTTATCCCCTATCGGGGGTCCTGGCTCGATTTTGACTTTGATCATAAAGATATTCTCTTCGTACGCATTGACAGGCGACGCAAGCTGCCAGCCACTGTGTTGCTTAAAGCTCTCGGCTATTCCACCGAGGAGCTTTTAAACCGTTACTACGACACGGAAGAAATTTTCGTCGAGAGCGGAAAGACTCCAGAGGAACGGGTTTATCGTAAAAAGGTAAATACCAAACTTCTGCTTGGTCAGCGCGCAACCTTTGAGGTTGTCGATACCGATGGTGAGGTTCTGGTAAAAGCCAACCGCAAATTCACCAAGGCGGCGATTCGCAAAATCGAAGAGAAAAAGCTCGAATTTATCGAAATTCCTGAAGAGGAAGTCGTCGGCAAGATTGCTTCCGCCGATGTTTTTGATGAATCAACCGGTGAAGTGTTGGTCGAGTGTAATGAGGAACTTACGCCAGTCAAACTCGAAGAGCTCGTTGCTCGCGGCATCAACAACATCAAGGTTCTCTTCATTGATCACATGTTTGTTGGCCCTTACCTGAGGGATACGCTGCTTCAGGATAAGGTGAACTCTCCGGAAGAGGCCAAGGTAGAAATTTACCGCCGACTGCGGCCGGGTGATCCGCCAACGCTCAAGAGCTCTGATGCCCTTTTCACGAGCCTCTTTTTTAACGAAGAACGCTATGATCTTTCGACGGTCGGTCGTCTCAAGCTGAATCACAAGCTCGGCCTGAAGCTGCCTCTCGAAATGACAACCCTGACCAACGAAGACATCCTCGAGGTTGTGCGCTACCTGATTGATCTGCGCAACGGCACCCACGAGTGGGAAGTTGAAGGCGACAAGGGGCATACGCGCAAACTGCCGGTCAAGATCGATGACATCGACCATCTCGGCAACCGTCGCGTGCGTGCTGTTGGTGAGCTGCTGGAAAATCAGTACCGCGTCGGTCTGGTTCGTATGGAGCGTGCCATCAAGGAGCGCATGAGTCTGCAGGAAGTTGACAGCCTGATGCCTCATGATCTGATTAACTCAAAACCGGTTTCAGCGGTTGTCAAAGAGTTCTTCGGTTCGAGTCAGCTTTCCCAGTTTATGGACCAGACCAATCCGCTTTCGGAGATCACGCACAAGCGTCGCCTCTCCGCACTCGGACCCGGTGGTCTGACCCGTGAACGTGCCGGCTTCGAAGTCCGTGACGTCCATGCCACGCATTATGGCCGTGTCTGCCCGATCGAGACACCTGAGGGCCCGAATATCGGTCTGATTGCTTCGCTCTCGACCTATGCCCGGATTAACATTCATGGTTTCGTGGAAACGCCTTACCGGATCGTCAAGGACGGCAAGGTCACTTCGGAAATCCAGTATTTTTCAGCTCTTGAAGAAGAAGGACACGCAATCGCCCAGGCGAATGCGCCTCTCGATAAAAAGAACAGCTTTGTTAACGAACTGGTCAATGCCCGTAAAAACGGCGAGTTCATGTTGATCAACCGCGATGAGATTGGTTTGATGGACGTTTCGCCGAAGCAGCTGGTTTCGGTGGCAGCCGCCCTGATTCCATTCCTCGAGAACGACGACGCCAACCGCGCCTTGATGGGTTCCAACATGCAGCGTCAGGCCGTGCCTCTGTTGCGTGCTGATGCTCCCCTGGTTGGTACAGGTATGGAACGCATCGTCGCCCATGACTCCGGTTCTGCCGTTGTCGCCAGG
Source organism: uncultured delta proteobacterium (assembly GCA_963769955.1). Classification (GTDB taxonomy): domain Bacteria; phylum Desulfobacterota; class Desulfuromonadia; order Desulfuromonadales; family BM103; genus M0040. Next base: position 131,765 of record CAVYNW010000006.1, on the reverse strand, counting down.
CATGATGGTATTGTCGAAAGTGTTGATGCCGGCCGTATTGTCGTCAAGATCGACGATCATGAGGTTGATGAAACCGGTACCGGCGTTGACATCTACAACCTGATCAAGTTCATCCGTTCCAACCAGAACACCTGTCTTAACCAGAAGCCGATCGTTAAGGTCGGTGACAAGGTCAAACGCGGTGAAATCATGGCCGATGGCCCCTCCACCCAGTGGGGTGAACTGGCTCTTGGGCAGAATGTCATGGTTGCCTTCATGCCCTGGGGTGGCTACAACTTTGAGGACTCGATCCTGATCTCCGAAAAGTTGGTCAAGGAAGACCGCTACACCTCGATTCACGTTGAGGAGTTCGAGTGTGTCGCCCGCGACACCAAGCTCGGTAAGGAAGAAATTACCGATGATATCCCTAACCTCGGCGAAGATGCTCTGAGCGATCTCGACGAGAGCGGCATTATCCGCATCGGTGCTGAAGTCAAGCCGACCGATATCCTGGTAGGTAAGATCACACCGAAGGGCGAGACGCAGCTGTCGCCGGAAGAGAAACTCTTGCGGGCTATCTTCGGTGAAAAAGCCGGCGATGTTCGTGATACCTCTCTGCGCGTACCGCCCGGTGTTGAAGGGGTTGTTATCGGAGCGCGTGTCTTCTCCCGTAAGGGCCTGGACAAAGATAGCCGCACCGAGTTCATTGAGCAGACCGAGATCGATAAGCTGCTTAAAGACCAGAATGATGAAATTCGTATCATTCGTGAATCGTCTCAGCGCAAGCTGGCGGCGCTTCTGAATGGTCAAGCGGTCTCCTCTCCGGTCAAGGATCGCGATGGCAAAACCTTGCTGGCAAAAGGACGCAAGATTACTGAGAAAGCCCTTGAATCGATTCCTTTCAGCGTCTGGCGAGAGATCTCTCTGCTTGACGAAGAAGCGGAAGGCAAGGTCAGCGAGACTGTTCGCCGCCTGACTGAGCGCGAAGACATCATCAAGACCGTTTTCGCCGACAAGATTGAAAAGCTCAAGCGTGGTGATGACCTGCCTCCGGGCGTGATCAAGATGGTCAAGGTCTATATCGCCATCAAGCGCCGTCTGTCTGTTGGTGACAAGATGGCCGGCCGTCACGGTAACAAAGGTGTCCTCTCACGGATCCTGCCTGAAGAGGATATGCCGTATCGTAATGATGGTACGCCGGTTGAGATTGTCCTCAACCCGCTGGGTGTCCCCTCCCGTATGAATGTCGGACAGATCCTGGAGGTCCACCTCGGCCTCGCGGCGCGCGGACTGGGTGAGCAGATTCAGGCTTCCATCGACCAGATGCTGGATCCGAAGAAGCTGCGCAAGCAGATCAAGGACATCTATGGCAACAAGGAGTTGAACAGCTTTATTGACGACTTGAGCGATGATGACGTGCTGACACTGGCGCGCCGCCTTTCACACGGTGTCCCCATGGCCTCGCCGGTCTTCGAGGGTGTGCACGAAGACCAGATTAAGGGCGAATTGGAGCGTGCCGAAATGCCGAGGAGCGGCCAGATGACCTTGCATGACGGTCGTACTGGCGACGTGTTCAAAGAGAAGGTTACTGTCGGCATTATGTATATGCTCAAACTGCATCACCTGGTTGATGACAAGATTCACGCGCGAAGCATTGGTCCCTACAGCCTGGTTACTCAGCAGCCGCTGGGTGGTAAGGCGCAGTTTGGTGGCCAGCGTCTCGGTGAGATGGAAGTCTGGGCCATGGAAGCTTACGGTGCAGCGCATGCGCTACAGGAATTCCTTACAGTCAAGTCAGATGACGTGGCTGGTCGGACCCGGATTTATGAGGCGATCGTCAAGGGCAAGCACACCCTTGAAGCCGGCCTCCCGGAATCGTTCAATGTTCTTATCAAAGAACTTCAGGCGCTCTGTCTCGATGTCGAGCTGCTTGAAGAGGACTGATACTGTAGCGAACCCCTCATCCTGAGAAGGAGGATGTGTCTTGGAAGATATATACAGCCTTTTTGAGCGGCCGAAAGACCCTCTGAATTTTAACTCCATTCGTCTCTCTATCTCTTCTCCTGAGAAGATACGTGAGCGTTCTTTTGGCGAAGTTAAGAAGCCTGAAACGATCAACTACCGGACTTTCAAGCCGGAGCGTGACGGCCTCTTCTGTGCCAAGATCTTTGGCCCGACCAAAGACTACGAGTGTAATTGCGGTAAATACAAGCGCATGAAACACCGTGGAATCGTCTGCGAAAAATGTGGCGTTGAGGTCATCCCGAGCAAGGTTCGTCGTGAACGCCTCGGTCACATTGACCTGGCTTGCCCGGTTGCCCACATCTGGTTCCTCAAGTCGCTGCCAAGTCGTATTGCGACCCTGCTCGACCTGACCCTGAAAGAGCTCGAGCGTATTCTCTATTTCGAGGCTTACATTGTCCTTGATAAAGGTGAGAGCGATCTTGACGATGGCCAGATTCTCTCCGAAGAGAAGTATCGCGAGGCGATGGAAGAACATGCCGGCCAGTTTACTGTCGGTATGGGCGCTGAAGCCGTGCGTGAACTTCTGACCAACATCGAACTCGATGAGTTGACGACCACTCTGCGCGCTGAGATGATCGAAGCCACCAGCGAAGCCAAGCGTAAGAAGGTTGCCAAGCGGCTCAAGGTTGCTGACGCCTTCATTAACAGTGGTAACCGCCCGGAGTGGATGATCCTTGAAACCATCCCGGTCCTGCCTCCGGAATTGCGCCCTCTGGTTCCTCTCGACGGTGGACGTTTCGCGACCTCTGACCTTAATGACCTGTATCGTCGTGTCATCAACCGTAACAATCGCCTCAAGCGTCTGATGGAGCTGCGTGCTCCTGAGGTTATTATCCGCAATGAGAAGCGTATGTTGCAGGAATCGGTTGATGCACTCTTTGACAACGGTCGTCGCGGTCGCGCGATCACCGGCCCGAACAAGCGTCCGCTCAAGTCGCTTTCGGATATGCTGAAAGGCAAGGGCGGCCGCTTCCGTCAGAACCTGCTTGGTAAGCGTGTCGATTACTCCGGTCGTTCCGTTATCGTCGTCGGTCCTGAGCTGAGGCTGCATCAATGCGGCCTGCCCAAGAAAATGGCGCTTGAGCTGTTCAAGCCCTTTATCTACAACAAACTTGAAGAGCGTGGTTTCTGTACCACGATCAAGAGCGCCAAGAAACTGGTCGAACGTGAGCGTCCGGAAGTCTGGGACGTGCTCGAAGAGGTTATCAAGGAGCACCCGGTCATGCTTAACCGTGCTCCGACCCTGCACCGTCTTGGTATCCAGGCTTTTGAGCCGGTGCTGATCGAGGGGAAGGCGATCCAGTTGCACCCGTTGGTCTGTACTGCGTTCAACGCTGACTTCGACGGCGACCAGATGGCTGTCCATCTGCCCCTTTCGGTGGAGAGTCAGATTGAGACTCGTGTCCTGATGATGTCGACCAACAACATCCTCTCGCCCGCTCATGGCAAGCCGATTATTGTACCGTCGCAGGATATGGTCCTCGGTCTCTACTACATGACTCGCGAGCGGACCTTCTCCAAGGGGGAAAATACGATTTTCTCTTCTCCCGAAGAAGTGCGCATGGCATACGATGCAGATGAAGTTGCATCTTCAGGCCAAGATCAAGGTTCGTATCGAGCCTGTCGCTGGCGCAGAGCCGGAAATCATAGAGTCCACTGTCGGTCGGGTTATCCTGCGAGAGGTTGTTCCTGCATCGATTCCGTTCTCAGCGGTGAACCGCGTCATGAACAAGAAACAGGTCGGCGAACTCATTGACCTGTGCTTCCGCTATGCCGGCAACAAAGAGACCGTAATCCTGGCTGACAAGCTTAAGGAGACCGGTTTCAAGTTCTCGTCGATCGCAGGTGTTTCCATCTGCCTCGACAACATGGTTATCCCCGAGGACAAAGAGAAGTATCTCTCCGCTGCTGTCAATGAGGTGACGGAAATCCAGGGGCAGTACACCGAGGGTTTGATCACCGACGGCGAGCGTTATAACAAGGTTATCGATATCTGGGCCAAGTGTACCGAAGACATCGCCCAGACGATGCTTTCCAAGCTGGCGGTAGAGACGGTGATTTCTCCTGATGGTGAAGAGGTCAAGGTTCCTTCCTTCAACCCGATTCACATGATGGCGGACTCCGGTGCCCGTGGTAGTCATCAGCAGATTCGTCAGTTGGCCGGTATGCGTGGCCTCATGGCCAAACCTGACGGTTCGATCATTGAGACACCTATCACCGCGAACTTCCGTGAAGGTCTTACTGTTTTACAGTACTTCATCTCGACCCACGGTGCCCGTAAGGGTCTTGCTGATACTGCGCTTAAGACCGCTAACTCCGGTTATCTGACCCGTCGTCTGGTTGACGTCGCCCAGGACGCAATCATCATGGAAGACGATTGCGGTACTCTGGACGGCATCAATATCAGTTCTCTGATAGAGGGCGGTGAAGTTATCGAACCTTTGGGCGATCGTATTCTGGGGCGTACTGCTCTCGAAGACATTGTCGACCCGGTTACGGACGAAGTCCTTGTTGAGGACAATCAATCTATTGATGAGGCTCTGGTCCAGAAGATTGAGGACGCGGGTATCGAGAAAATCAAGATTCGTTCGGTTCTGACCTGTCAGAGCCGTCGCGGCATCTGCGCCTCCTGCTACGGTCGCGATCTGGCCCGCGGTCATGTCGTCAACCTCGGCGAAGCTGTTGGTGTTATTGCTGCCCAGTCGATCGGTGAGCCTGGGACCCAGTTGACCATGCGTACTTTCCACATCGGTGGTACCGCATCGCGCCAGGCAGAGCAGACCGCTCTGGAGGCTCGCACTGAAGGTTCATTGAAGTTCATCAATCTGACAACGGCGACGAACAGCGATGGCTCTCTGGTCATTATGAACCGTAATGCTGAGGTTGCTGTAGTCGATGAGACCGGTCGTGAGCGTGAGCGTTATGGCGTTGTTTATGGTGGTCGCTTAAAACTCGCTGAAGGGGCTGCTGTAGCAAAAGGACAAGTCCTCGCTGAATGGGACCCCTTCACCATGCCGATCCTTTCGGAAGCTGCCGGTAAGGTTCGCTTCGGGGACATGATTGAAGGTCTTACCGTTGAGGAGCAGGTTGACGATGTTACGGGTCTTCCCGTAAAGTCGTGATCGAAACCAAGGCTGCTGACAAGCGCCCGCGCGTCTCAATTAAGGACGAGAATAATAAGACCGTTCAGCGGTGTATGATGCCTGTTGGCGCCAACATCCTGATCCAGGAAGATGCCGAGGTTAAGGCCGGTGATATCCTGGCCAATATTCCACGTGAGACAACCAAGACCAAGGACATCACCGGTGGTCTGCCGCGTGTGGCCGAGCTCTTCGAGGCACGTAAGCCGAAAGAGTTCGCTGTGATCACTGAAATTGATGGTATTGTTGCCTTCGGTAAAGATTCCAAGGGTAAGCGCAAGGTTGTTGTGACCCCGGAGGTTGGAGAGCCTAAAGAGTACCTGATTCCCAAAGGTAAGCATATCAGCGTGCATGAAGGAGACTTCGTGCGTGCCGGTGAGTCTCTTATGGACGGCTCCAGTAATCCGCATGATATCCTGCGTGTGCTTGGTGAAAAAGAATTGGCCAAATACCTGGTTGATGAGGTCCAGGAGGTTTATCGTCTGCAGGGCGTCAAGATCAACGACAAGCACATTGAGGTTATCGTTCGTCAGATGCTGCGCCGCGTCAAAATCAAGGCCGTTGGCAACACGCGTTTCCTGGCTGATGATTCGGTGGAGCGCTGGCAGTTTGACGTCGAGAACCAGCGCGTTCTTGCCGAAGGGGGACAGCCTGCTGTCGGTGAACCGCTCATGCTTGGTATTACCAAGGCTTCCCTGTCGACAGAGTCCTTCATCTCCGCGGCTTCATTCCAGGAGACTACCAAGGTTCTCACCCAGGCAGCGATCGAAGGTAAGGTCGACAACCTGCGTGGTCTGAAAGAAAATGTCATTATGGGTCGTCTGATTCCGGCAGGTACCGGTGTCATTAAATACCGTAGTGCAAACCTCCTGATCGAGGATCCGGAAGAGCGTCTCCCCGTTGTCGAGGAAATCGACGAAGAAGCAGAGAATTATGGGGAAGAGCTCGCTCGAATTGGTTGTTGAGTCACCGGCTGAAACAGCCGAAGATACTGATATCGATTAGTTTTTTAAGCTGGCAGTAAAAAATGTCAGCTTGCTTTAAAAATGCTTGACAGAGGAGACCCGCTTTGTTAGATTCAGCGGGTTTTCTCCTCTGAGAAAATCTGTTCTTTTAACGCTATGAATACGCAAAATCGGGAGTGATTCTATGCCGACGATCAATCAATTGATCCGTATAGGTCGTGAAAAAAAGCAAGACAAGTCAACTACACCTGCGCTGAAGGGAAACCCTCAGAAGCGTGGCGTTTGCACTCGTGTATACACGACGACACCGAAGAAGCCTAACTCAGCGCTTCGTAAGGTTGCCCGTGTACGCCTGACCAATGGAATGGTTGTTACTTCATACATTCCGGGCGTTGGCCATAACCTCCAGGAACACTCTGTTGTTCTGGTGCGTGGTGGTCGAGTAAAAGACCTTCCGGGTGTTCGTTATACGATCGTTCGCGGGGCTCTTGACCTCGCAGGTGTTAAGGATCGTAAGAAGTCTCGTTCCAAGTACGGTGCCAAGCGGCCCAAGTAATTAGAGATACGAAGAGGACGTTATGCCGAGAAGAAGAGAAGTAGCCAAGCGGGTTATCCTGCCTGATCCGAAGTTTCACGACCGACTGGTAGCCAAGTTCGTCAACGCTTTGATGGTTGGTGGTAAGAAGAGTACTGCGGAACGTATTGTTTACGGTGCCTTCGATCTGATCAAGGAGCGCACAGGCGACGAGCCGGTGGAAGTTTTCAAGAAGGCGATTGAAAACGTTCGCCCGGTTGTTGAGGTTAAGTCCCGCCGTGTCGGTGGTTCGACTTACCAGGTGCCGGTTGAGGTTCGTTCCGAGCGTCGCAATGCCCTTGCAATCCGCTGGATTGTTGGTTTTGCCCGCGGCCGTGGAGAGAAAACCATGGAAGAGCGCCTTGCTGCTGAGTTTATGGACGCAGCCGGGAACCGTGGTGCCACGGTTAAGAAACGTGAAGACACTCATCGTATGGCCGAAGCTAATAAAGCCTTCGCTCATTATCGCTGGTAAGGCGGAGGATTTACTGCTGTGGCTCGCAAAGTATCACTTGAAAAAACCCGTAATATCGGCATTATGGCCCACATCGATGCCGGCAAAACAACGACTACCGAGCGTATTCTTTACTACACTGGCGTTTCCCACAAAATCGGTGAAGTTCATGATGGCGCGGCCACTATGGACTGGATGGAGCAGGAGCAGGAGCGTGGTATCACTATTACCTCTGCTGCAACGACTTGCTTCTGGAAAGATCACCGAGTCAATATTATAGATACCCCAGGTCACGTTGATTTTACCATTGAAGTAGAGCGTTCATTGAAGGTCCTGGACGGTTCTGTCGCTGTTTTCTGTTCAGTTGGAGGCGTTGAGCCTCAGTCTGAAACGGTCTGGCGTCAGGCTGACAAGTACGGTGTTCCCCGTATGGCCTTTATTAACAAGATGGACCGCGTTGGTGCCGATTTTAGCCGCGGCGTAGAGATGATACGCGACCGTCTTGGCGCAAATCCTGTTCCGATTCAACTGCCTATTGGTGCAGAAGACCTCTTCCGGGGTGTTATTGACCTCGTTCAGATGAAAGCGATCGTCTGGGATAATGAGGCGATGGGCGCCAACTACGAGGTGATGGAGATTCCTGCTGAACTTCTGGACGATGCCGTGGCCGCACGTGAGGTCATGCTTGAAGAGATCAGCTCTATTGACGAAGTGTTGATGGAGAAGTATCTGGGTGGTGAAGAGCTCACCATTGCAGAGATTAAGTCCGGAATCCGCAATGCGACCATGGCGTTGCAGATCAACCCCGTTTTGTGCGGTACAGCCTTTAAGAACAAGGGTGTTCAGACCCTGCTTGATGCTGTTATTGATTACATGCCTTCTCCCCTTGATGTTAAGCCCATTCCTGGTATCGACCCTCATACCGGCGCTGAAATGACTCGCGCTGCTGATGACAGTGCTCCCTTTGCGGCCTTGGCTTTTAAGGTAATGACCGACCCGTTTGTTGGGCAATTGACCTTCTTCCGTGTTTATTCGGGGGTCGCTGAGGCCGGTGCGCATGTTGTGAATGCCACTAAGGACAAGAAGGAGCGTTTTGGCCGCATCTTGAAGATGCATGCTAACAAGCGTGAGGAGATCAAAGAGGTTTACGCTGGTGATATCGCTGCCGCTGTTGGTTTGAAGTACACGACAACTGGTGATACTCTCTGCGATCCCAAGTCTCCTTGTATCCTTGAGTCAATGGAGTTTCCTGAGCCGGTTATCCATATTGCGATTGAGCCTAAGACCAAGAGCGACCAGGAAAAAATGGGTAATGCTCTCGGAAAGTTGGTTCAGGAAGACCCTTCTTTGCGCGTCAAGACCGATGAAGAGACCGGTCAGGTTATTATCTCGGGGATGGGTGAGTTGCATCTGGAGATCATCGTCGACCGCATGAAGCGTGAATTCAAGGTCGAGGCTAATATCGGTGCTCCACAGGTTGCTTATCGCGAGTCCATTACCAAGACTGTTGAAGTACAGGGCAAGTTTGTGCGCCAGTCCGGTGGTCGCGGTCAATATGGTGATTGCTGGTTGCGACTTGAGCCTCTTGAGCCCGGTAGCGGCTTCGAATATGTTGATGCAATCAAGGGTGGCGTTATTCCTAAGGAATATATCCCTTCGGTTGGCGCTGGCGCTGAACAGGCCGCCAAAAACGGTATCCTTGCGGGCTTTCCGCTCGTTGATATCCGTGTCACCTGCTACGACGGTTCCTACCATGATGTTGACTCAAATGAGATGGCCTTTAAAATTGCCGGCTCTATGGGTCTCAAGGAAGGTGCTGCCAAAGCCAAGCCGGTTCTTCTGGAGCCGATCATGGCTGTCGAAGTTGTTGCCCCCGAGGAGTATCTCGGAGAAGTTATGGGTGATTTGAATAGTCGTCGTGGCCGTGTCTCAGGTATGGAAACTCGCGGTGGTGCCCAGGTTGTCAATGCTCACGTGCCATTGTCAAATATGTTCGGTTATTCAACCGACCTGCGGAGTTCGACTCAGGGTCGTGCGACATACACGATGACATTCGATCATTATGATCAGGTTCCCAAGGCGATTGCTGAAGAAATTGTCAGCAAAACCAAGGGTTGATTTTAAGTAGATTTTATAGCAAAGCAAATATAAGGAGACAGGATCATGGCAAAAGCCAAGTTTGAGCGGACTAAGCCGCATGTCAATATCGGGACGATCGGTCACGTTGACCACGGCAAGACGACCCTGACAGCAGCAATCACCAACGTGCTTGCTTCCAAGGGCGGCGCTGTGTTCAAAGCGTTCGACCAGATCGACAACGCTCCCGAAGAACGTGAGCGCGGTATCACGATCGCAACGGCACACGTTGAGTACGAGACGGACAACCGTCACTACGCTCACGTTGACTGCCCGGGTCACGCTGACTACGTTAAAAACATGATCACCGGTGCCGCACAGATGGACGGTGCGATCCTGGTGGTTTCCGCTGCCGACGGCCCGATGCCCCAGACCCGTGAGCACATCCTGCTCGCTCGTCAGGTTGGTGTGCCTGCCATGGTGGTTTTCCTGAACAAGGCCGATATGGTCGACGACGAAGAGTTGATGGAGTTGGTTGAGCTCGAGATTCGCGAGCTGCTCTCCTCCTACGAGTTCCCCGGCGACGACATTCCTGTTGTTCCTGGCAGCGCTCTGAAAGCTCTCGAGTGTGGTTGCGGCAACGACGGTTGCGCTGCTTGTGAGCCGGTTCTGGAGTTGATGCGTCAGGTTGATGCTTACATCCCTGAGCCTGAGCGTGCGGTTGACCGTCCTTTCCTGATGCCTGTCGAGGACGTTTTCTCGATCTCGGGTCGTGGTACGGTTGCGACCGGTCGTGTTGAGCGTGGCATCATCCATGTTGGTGACGACGTCGAGATCGTCGGTATGAAAGCGACTTCCAAGTCTGTTGTTACCGGTGTCGAGATGTTCCGTAAGCTGCTGGATCAAGGTCAGGCCGGTGATAACTGTGGTATTCTTCTGCGCGGTGTCAAGCGTGAAGAGATTGAGCGTGGTCAGGTCCTGGCGAAGCCGGGCAGCATCACTCCTCACACCAAGTTCAAGGCCGAAGCCTACATCCTGACCAAGGAAGAGGGCGGCCGTCACACCCCTTTCTTCAAGGGTTACCGTCCTCAGTTCTACTTCCGCACCACGGACGTGACTGGTGTTGTCGAGCTACCTGAAGGAACCGAGATGGTTATGCCTGGTGATAACATTGCTGTCACTGTCGAATTGATCACCCCGATCGCCATGGATAAAGAGCTTCGCTTCGCAATCCGCGAGGGTGGCCGTACGGTTGGCGCCGGTGTCGTCAGCGATATTGTTGAATAAAAAAGGACGAGATCATGCAGAACCAAAAGATCCGTATTCGCCTTAAGGCGTATGACCACAAGCTGCTCGATCAGTCGGTCAATGAAATAGTCGACACAGCTAAGCGTACCGGAGCCCGTATCGCCGGTCCTATTCCGTTACCGACTGTGATCAACAAGTACTGCGTATTGCGTGGACCTCATGTCGACAAGAAAAGTCGCGAGCAATTCGAGATGCGTACACATAAGCGTCTGCTTGATATCGTCGAGCCGACTCAGCAGACTGTTGATGCTCTAATGAAGCTTGACCTGTCGGCTGGCGTTGACGTTGAGATCAAGCTGTAATAGCGAAGTAAGGGTAAACTAATGATTCAGGGAATTTTGGGTAAAAAACTGGGGATGACCCAGGTCTTTGTCGCAGACGGTAGCCGTGTTCCGGTAACTGTTGTAGAGGCAGGCCCCTGTACCGTCGTGCAGAAGAAGACGGAATCCACTGATGGCTATAATGCTTTGCAGGTCGGTTTCGAGGCCAAGAAGACCCATCGCGTCAACAAGCCGATGATGGGACACTTCAAAAAAGCTGACCAGGGTGCTTTTGCGACCCTTCGTGAGCTTGCCGCGGATAACGTTGATGACTATCAGGTCGGTGACCAGGTCACTTGTGACTCGGTATTCAAGGCTGGTGATATCATTGACGTAACCGGAACCAGTAAAGGTAAAGGCTTTCAGGGCGTTATAAAGCGCTGGGGTTTTTCAGGTGGCCGTGCAACTCATGGGTCTAAATTCCATCGTGCCCCCGGTTCGATTGGCATGAGCGCCTGGCCATCACGTGTACATAGAGGTAAGAAGATGCCTGGCCAGATGGGTAATGCCCGTGTTACTCAACAGAATCTGGAAATCGTGGAAGTCCGTGCCGATCAGAATCTGATTCTGGTCAAAGGTGCGATCCCCGGGCCTAACCAGGGTCTTGTGCTGATTCGTAAATGTGTCAAGGCTAAGTGATTAATACAAGTTTGAGTTCCGGAGTTTAGTTATGGCAAAGATTGCTGTATTTGATATTGACCGCAAGCAGGTCTCTGAGCGGGATCTCGTTGACAACGTGTTTAACACGGATGTCAAAGAATACCTCCTGCATGATATGGTTCGCTACCAGCTGGCCGCTCGTCGTCAGGGAACCGCCAAGGTCAAAGGCCGTGGTGAGGTTCGTGGTGGTGGCAAGAAACCATTATCGCCAGAAAGGCACCGGCAACGCCCGTCAGGGTACGCCGACCGCGCCTAACCATGTTGGTGGTGGTGTTGTCTTTGGCCCCACGCCGCGTGATTACAAGTTCAAGCTGAATCGCAAGGTTAAGCAGTCTGCATTGCGCAGCGCTCTTTCGGCCCGTTTTAAGGCTGAATGCATGACGGTTGTCAATGCTCTGGACCTTGAGAAGATCAGCACCAAGAGCTTCGCTGAAGTCCTCGATCGTTTTGAGTTGAAGAAGGCTCTGATCGTCATCGATGGTGAAAATGCGAACCTGGAGCTTTCCGCACGGAACCTGCCGTTTGTTAAAGTATTGCGTGCTGAAGGTGTCAATGTTTACGACGTCCTGAAGTATCCCAACCTGGTTCTGACTGAAGCTGCTGTCGACCAGATTGAAGGAGCGCTGGCAAAATGAGACCTTTACATCAGATTATCAGGAAGCCCCTGGTTACGGAAAAATCCAACCTGATGAAGGAAACCGAAAATGTTGTTGCTTTTGAGGTTGCAATGAGCACCAACAAGGTTGAAATCAGGCAGGCTATTGAACGTGCTTTTGACGTCAAGGTGCAGGATGTTCGCACCATGATCGTCGCCGGTAAAACCAAGCGCGTCGGTCGCAGCATTGGCAAGCGTTCAAATGTCAAAAAAGCATATGTGACCTTGGCTGAAGGCACCATCGATTTTTTCGGTGTTTAGTAAGATTGATATCCATCTGACGGAGTAGTAATAATGGGGATCAAAAAGTTTAAACCGACATCTGCGGGTCGTCGTCATATGACAGCCTCGACATTCGAGGAAGTTACGACGTCAACCCCGGAAAAGTCACTGTTGGCGCCGCTCAGTAAATCTGGCGGTCGTAATAACACAGGTCGAATCACCAAGCGGCATACCGGTGGTGGTCATAAACGAAAGTACCGGATCATTGATTTCAAGCGCGATAAGCGTGAGATCCCTGCCAAGGTCGCTTCGATCGAGTATGACCCGAACCGTTCCGCACGTATTGCTCTGTTGCATTATGTTGACGGTGAGAAGCGTTACATCCTGGCACCTGTCGGTATTAATGTCGGTGATGTCATCATCGCCAGTGAGACAGCTGATATCGTGCCTGGAAATGCAATGCCGATCCGCACGATCCCTCTCGGTACCTGGATCCACAATGTGGAGCTTAAAATCGGTAAGGGTGGTCAGTTGGCACGCAGTGCAGGAACCTACGCTATGCTTGCCGCCAAGGATGGCAAGTACGCTCAGCTGCGACTTCCTTCCGGTGAGGTTCGCCTGGTTCTGCAGGAGTGCTGTGCAACGATTGGCCAGGTTGGCAATACGGACCATGAGAACGTCAAGATTGGTAAGGCGGGCCGTAATCGCTGGTTGGGCAAGCGCCCGCAATCTCGTGGTGTTGCTATGAACCCTGTAGATCACCCTCATGGTGGTGGTGAAGGTAAGAGTTCGGGTGGCCGTCATCCTGTAACCCCCTGGGGTGTTCCGACCAAGGGTTACAAGACGCGCTCTAACAAGCGGACGGATCGCTTCATTGTCCGCCGTCGGACCAAGTAAGAGAAATAGGAGACGACCGTGGCAAGATCGATTAAAAAAGGCCCTTATATTGAAGAGAGCCTGATGCGTAAAGTCGAAAACATCAGTGATGGCAGTGCTCACAAAGTGATCAAAACCTGGTCGCGCCGTTCCACCATCCATCCTGATTTTGTCGGTATGACGTTTGCTGTACATAACGGTAAAAAGTTCATTCCGGTCTTCGTGTCCGAGAATATGGTCGGTCACAAGCTTGGTGAATTTTCCCCAACCAGGACTTACTATGGTCACGGTTCGGATCGGAAAAAGAAGAAGTAATCATTAGCTGAGGGAGTACCAGCGCATGGAAGCAAGTGCGAAGTTAAAATCTGTTCGCCTGTCACCACAGAAGACACGCCTGGTCGTGGACATGGTCCGCGGCAAGGCTGTACAGGAAGCCCTTAATATTCTGAAGTTTTCGCCTCAGCGCCCGGCGGACATCGTTGCCAAACTTGTGCGTTCGGCGGTAGCCAATGCAGAGCAAAAGGGTATCGAGGATGTTGACCGGCTGTTTGTTAAGGCAGTGTTTGTAGACCAGGGTCCCGTCCTGAAGCGCTTTATGCCCCGCGCTCAAGGCCGTGCGACGAAGATTCGTAAGCCGACCAGCCACATTACGGTGGTCCTGGACGAGAAGTAACCACCTGAGGAGGTGTAGTTTTGGGTCAGAAAGTTCATCCAATAGGGTTTCGCTTAGGCGTTATTCGTACATGGGAATCCAACTGGTACGCAGAGAAGGATTATTCTCAGCTGTTGCACGAGGATCTCAAGTTGCGTAACTACTTGAAAGAGCGCCTGCACCATGCTGGCATTTCCAAGGTTGAGATCGAGCGTGCTGCTGGTAAGGCCAAGATTAATATCTTTGCTGCACGTCCCGGGATCATCATTGGTAAAAAAGGTTCCGAAGTTGAAGCCCTCAAAAAGGAACTGGCCAAGCTGACCGACAAAGAGGTCTTTATCAATATTCAGGAAGTTCGCAAGCCTGAGATAGATGCCCAGTTGGTCGCCGAGAACGTCGCTCTTCAGCTTGTGCGCCGGGTTGCCTTCCGCCGTGCCATGAAGAAGGCTGTTACCCAGTCTCTCAAGTTTGGTGCGCAAGGGATCAAGATCGAATGTTCCGGTCGTCTTGGCGGTGCCGAGATGAGTCGTCGCGAATGGTATCGTGAAGGTCGAGTCCCTCTGCACACCCTGCGCGCTGATATCGATTACGGGTTCGCCGAAGCCAAAACAACATATGGCATCATCGGCGTTAAGGTCCTTATTTTCAAGGGCGAGATCCTGGGTTCCAAGGATCAGCAGAAATAAGTAACAGGTCAGGAGTTTATTCGTCATGTTAATGCCGAAAAAGGTTAAGCATAGAAAAACATTTAAAGGCCGTATGAAAGGTGCTGCCCGTGGTGGCACGGACCTTAATTTCGGGGATTATGGTTTGCAGGCAGTGGATTGCGGTTGGTTGTCTGCTCGGCAGATTGAAGCTGCACGTCGTGCCATGACACGTTATATCAAGCGTGGTGGTCAGATCTGGATCCGTGCCTTTCCGGATAAATCATTAACCCGTAAGCCTGCTGAAACCCGTATGGGTAAAGGTAAAGGTTCTCCCGACAGCTGGGTCTGTGTGGTGCGCCCGGGGATGATTCTTTACGAAATGCAGGGTGTTGACGAGCAGACGGCGCGCGAAGCGTTCCGCCTTGCAGCACACAAGCTGCCAATGAAAACCAAGATCGTGGTTCGTGAGGAGGCCAGTCATGAAGCCTGAGGAACTGCGCAGTAAATCTGCCGAAGAACTTAATGCAGCGGTTGCAGATCTGAACCAGGAATTGTTCAACTTGAAGTTTCAACTGCACACCGGACATCTGGAAAACACCTCTCGCATCCCTCAGGTGCGTAAGGAAATTGCCAGGATCAAAACTGTCCTTCAGCAGAAGAACAGCTAATCCGATCGGAAGAGGACGGCAATGACGAAAGAACGCGGAAATAAGAAGTTACTGGTTGGGGTTGTCGTTAGTGACAAGATGGATAAGACCGTAGTTGTCAAGGTCGATGACATTGTCAAACACCCTGTCTATAAGAAATACATCAAGCGCAACGTTACCTATAAAGCACATGATGAGAACAATGATTGTGCTGCCGGAGACAAGGTCCTGATCGTCGAGTCACGACCTCATGTCGAAAGACAAGCGGTGGCGGGTTCGTGAAATTCTTGAAAAGAACGTCAGCGTTTAGGAGATACTGGCCATGATTCAGATGCAATCAACACTTTCTGTTGCAGATAACTCCGGTGCCCGGAAGCTCTGCTGCATTAAGGTTCTTGGCGGGTCCAAGCGTAAATATGCAGGTATCGGTGACATTATCGTCTGCTCTGTTAAGGAGGCGATGCCCAATTCGAAGGTTAAAAAGGGCGATGTTGTCCGTGCTGTCATTGTGCGTACCGCAAAAGAGGTGAACCGTCCAGACGGTTCTTATATTCGTTTCGATGTGAACTCTGCAGTGGTTGTCAACGCTGGCGGAGAGCCGGTCGGTACACGTATCTTCGGGCCCGTTGCCCGTGAACTGCGTGCCAAGCGGTTTATGAAAATCGTTTCACTGGCCCCTGAGGTCCTTTAAGCTGGGAGTAAATTAGTCATGGCAGTCACAAAACTCCATGTGAAAAAAGATGACCTGGTAATGATCGTTGCCGGGAAAGACAAAGGCAAGAGCGGCAAGGTTCTGCGTGTTCTTCCAGAGAAAGAGCGGGTTCTGGTTGAAAACCTCAACCTGATCAAGCGGCATACTCGTCCGTCTCAGGCTAACAGTGAGGGCGGAATCATCGAGAAAGAAGCGCCAATTGCGATCTCCAATGTCCAGCTGCTTTGCCAGGGCTGCAACAAGCCTGCGCGCACGGGCATTAAAGTGCTCGAGAATGGTAACAAGGTTCGCTTCTGCAAGAAGTGCAACGAGATTGTGAATAATTAACGGAGTTTTTCATGTCAAGGCTCAAGGAAATATATCAGAACGAGCTGGTTCCCAAGTTAAAAGAGGAACTGCAGCTTAAGAACGTGATGGAAATCCCACGTGTTGAGAAGGTCGTTGTCAATATGGGCCTTGGCGAGGCGATTCAGAATGTCAAAATTCTTGAATCTGCTGTTGAGGAGATGTCCCGTATTACCGGTCAGAAGGCTGTTATTACGCGTGCCAAGAAATCTATTGCACAGTTCAAATTGCGTGAAGAGATGCCTATCGGTGTCATGGTTACGCTTCGTCGTGATCGTGCCTACGAGTTCCTTGATCGTCTGATCAATGTTGCTCTGCCTCGCGTAAGGGACTTTAAGGGTGTTTCTGCCAAGGCTTTTGATGGCCGTGGCAATTACACTCTCGGTATTCGTGAGCAGTTAATTTTCCCTGAGATCGATATCGAGCGAGATTGACAAGATCAAGGGAATGAACGTGACGATCGTCACTTCGGCGCGTACCGATGAAGAGGGTCGTGCACTGCTTACCGGAATGGGCATGCCTTTCCGGAAACAGAATGTAGCAGCTTAGCGGAGGAATCTCGTGGCAAAGAAATCAATGCGCATAAAGGCTTCACGGCCGCAAAAGTTTAGCGTAAGACAGTATAACCGTTGTCCGATCTGTGGTCGACCACGTGCTTACTATCGTAAATTTGACATGTGCAGAATTTGTCTGCGCAAGCTGGCGTCTGAAGGTAAACTTCCAGGCGTAATCAAGTCCAGCTGGTAATTGGTTAATTAAGGAGCAGTATTCATGGCTATGACGGATCCGATCGCGGACCTTTTGACCCGCATCCGCAATGCAGGCATGGCAAAACATGCCAAACTGGACATGCCCTCGTCCAATGTCAAGGTTGCTATTGCCGAAGTATTGAAAGATCTCGGTTATATCAAGAATTTCAAGGTGGTCAGTGACGACCTGCAAGGGATTCTGCGTATTTACCTGAAATATGACGAGCAGAATAACGCTGTAATCCATGAAATTACCCGAGTCTCCAAACCTGGTCGCAGGGTTTATGTGCGTCACGCAGAGATCCCTCGTGTTAAGAACGGTCTGGGTGCTGCAATTCTGTCGACGTCGCAGGGTGTCATGGATGATGTCGCTGCTCGCGAAGCCACTATTGGTGGTGAAGTCCTCTGCACCGTCTGGTAATTTCAAACAAACTGTAGTTTTTTAAGGAGTCGATAAAGATGTCGCGCATCGGCAAGAAACCCATAAGTATCGCCTCGGGTGTTAAAGTCACCCTGGATGGTCAGAATATTAAGGTCGAAGGTCCCAAGGGACGCCTTGAGAGGGCCGTTCACGAGCAGATCGAGGTCAAGATGGAAGCGGATCAGTTGCTGATTTCTTCCCGCATAGGGCAGCCTGGAGCTGCTTTGCAGGGCCTTTCTCGCTCCCTGATTGCTAACATGGTAGATGGTGTTACCAACGGATTCTCTAAAGTTCTGGAGATTAACGGTGTTGGCTATCGTGCAGAGTTGAAGGGTAGCAATCTGAACCTCTCTCTCGGATACTCACATCCTATTGAATACCCGCTGCCACAAGGGTATCACGGCTGAAGTTGATACCAAGGCAAACACCGTCACCGTCTCCGGTATCGACAAGGAACTGGTTGGTGCGACAGCGGCCAAAATTCGTTCTTTCCGGGAGCCGGAGCCTTACAAAGGCAAAGGGATCAAGTATTCTGATGAACGGATTATGCGCAAAGCCGGTAAGACCGGAGCGAAGTAAGCTGATTAAGACGAGGTGAGAACAGTGAATATCTCAAAAGAACGGCGGTTAGCCCGCAACAAACGTCAGGCCAGAGTGCGCAAGAAAATAACCGGAAGTGTAGAGCGTCCGCGTTTGTGCGTCTTCCGTAGCACCAAACATATTTATGCCCAGATTATTGAGGATGTAACCGGTAAAACTCTTGCTACTGCTTCTACTGTAGCCAAGGCGACCGGTGACAGCGTCAAGTACAGCGGCAATGTGGAAGCGGCCAAAGTTGTCGGCAAGAAAATTGCCGAACAAGCTCTGGCAAAAGACATTAAACAGGTAGTTTTCGACCGCAACGGCTTTTTGTACCATGGCCGTGTCAAGGCTCTCGCCGATGCGGCTCGTGAAGCTGGTCTGACTTTCTAGGCTGGCAAAGGAGAAGAGCGTTGCAACGCGTTGACAACAACGAAACAAATTTAATCGATCGCGTTATCCACATCAATCGTACGGCCAAGGTTGTTAAAGGTGGTCGTCGATTCAGCTTCTCTGCCCTGGTTGTAGTAGGCGACGGCAGTGGAAATGTTGGATATGGTCTTGGCAAGGCGAAAGAAGTTCCCGAGGCAATTCGCAAGGGAGTTGAAGCCGCCAAGAAGAATATGATCTCTGTACCTATCCAGGGAACCACCATCCCTTACGATGTTATCGGCAAGTTTGGCGCAGGCAAAGTAATGCTTCGTCCAGCCTCCGAAGGTACGGGTGTCATCGCTGGCGGAGCGGCACGTGCGATACTGGAAGTTGCCGGAATCAGCGACATCCTTTCCAAGTGTCTCGGTTCCAATAACCCGCACAATGTTGTCAAGGCGACGATCAAGGCGCTTCAGCAACTGCGTAGCCCGGAAGAGATTCGCGCCAGACGTGGTCTCGGGCAAAACACCTCAGAAGCAAAAGCCTGAGCCGGGAGTGAATAATGTCTGAAATCAAGGTAACTCTCAATCGTAGCGGTATTGGCCGCAACAAATATTTCACCAAGGTGCTTAACGGACTTGGCCTGCGTCGTTTGCAGCAGACTGTCGTGCTCAAGGACACACCTGAAATTCGCGGTATGATCAACAAGGTCAGCCACATGGTCTCCGTTGAGGAATAATCGCAAGGATAACCACCATGGATTTAAGTAATCTGCAACCGTCTTACGGTTCGACACATAGCAAAAAACGTATTGGTCGCGGCCATGGTTCTGGCACCGGCAAAACCGCTGGTAAAGGTCACAAAGGCCAGAATTCCCGCTCTGGTGGCGGCGTTAAGCCCGGCTTTCGAAGGCGGCCAAATGCCTCTGCAGAGGCGTTTGCCCAAGCGTGGTTTTACACCCCTGAGCAGAACTGTCTACACTCTTGTCAACCTACGTGATCTCGAATTGTTCGATGCGGGTAGTGTTGTTGATATTGAGGCTCTTGGCAAAGCCGGCCTGATTGGCCAGCTTAAAGATGGCATCAAGATCCTGGGTGATGGTGAGCTCAGCAAAGCTCTGACCGTTAAAGCCCATAAGTTCAGCAAGTCTGCCCAGACCAAGATTGAAGCTGCCGGCGGCACTGTCGAGGTTATATAAACTTGTTAGCCATCATCCAGAATATCTTCAATATTCCTGAACTGCGTCGTCGTATCCTCTTTACTCTGGGCATGCTTGCGGTTTATCGGGTTGGTTGTCATGTGCCTCTGCCAGGCGTTGACCGTGCAGTCCTGGCACAATTCTTTGAGGGAACTCAGGGAACTCTGCTCGGTCTGGTCAGTGCCTTCACGGGTGGCGCCCTTGCAGCGCATGACGGTTTTTGCACTGGGCATCATGCCTTATATCAGTGCCTCGATTATCATGCAGCTGCTGACGGTTGTTTTCGAACCTGTTGAGCGCCTCTCTAAAGAGGGTGAGCAGGGCCGTAAGACCATGACCAAGTGGACCCGCTACGGCACCGTGCTCTGTCGGTTGTCCAGGGCGCCGGTATTGCTGTCGGTCTGCAGACCATGCGTGGTCCGGCAGGAGAGCCGGTTGTTGCTGCACAGGGCATCGGTTTTATCTTGCTGACGGTCATTACTCTGACGGCTGGTACTGCTTTCATCATGTGGCTCGGTGAGCAGATTACTGAGCGTGGCATTGGCAACGGCATTTCACTGATCATTTTTGCCGGTATTGTTGCCAACATGCCTTCCGCTCTGATCAATAGCATCCGGCTGTTGAATACCGGTGCCATGACCTTTACCGTTCTGCTGATTATCCTGGCTGTCATGGTTGCTGTTATCTGGGCTATTGTCTTCATGGAGCGTGGCCAGCGCCGGGTGCCAATCCATTATGCCAAGCGCGTTGTCGGTGCACGTAATGCCGGTGGGCAAAGCAGCCATCTGCCACTCAAGATCAACATGAGTGGTGTTATCCCGCCAATCTTTGCCAGTTCGATCATCATGTTTCCCGAGTACCGTGGCAAATTTTGTTGATGTGCCCTGGGTGCAGACTTTTGCTTCCATGATGACTCCGGCTCATTGGCTGTATAATGTTTTTTATGTCGCTTTTATTGTCTTCTTCTGTTACTTCTACACGGCTGTTACCTTTAACCCTGTTGATGTGGCCGAAAATATCAAGCGTCAGGGTGGTTATGTGCCCGGCGTCAGACCTGGCAAAGCGACATCTGATTATCTTGATACAGTTTTCGGCCGTTTGACTTTTGCCGGGGCAATCTATATCTCTGCGGTCTGTGTCCTGCCAACATTGTTGATTGGTCAGTTCAATGTACCTTTCTTCTTTGGTGGTACGTCACTCCTGATTGTTGTTGGTGTCGGTCTGGATACGGCTTCACAGATTGAGGCTCACTTGATTTCGCGCTCCTATGAAGGTTTTATGAAGGGTGTGAGCATCAAGGGTCGTCGCGGCTGATCGAGGTTGCTAGGATGAAGCTCATTTTACTCGGGCCTCCCGGCGCAGGCAAAGGGACCCAGGCAAAAATGCTGACGGAACAGTTTTCGATTCCGCAGATTTCAACGGGTGATATTTTGCGAGCTGCGGTTAAAGACGGCACGGCCATGGGCTTGAAAGCCAAAGCAGTACATGGATGCCGGCGGTCTTGTTCCGGATGAGGTTGTTGTCGGTATCGTTCGTGATCGCCTGCAGGAAGCTGATTGTGTCAACGGCTTTATCCTGGATGGTTTTCCTCGTACCGTTGCTCAGGCTGATGCCTTACAAACCAGCTTGTCGGAGATGCATAAAGAGCTGGACCGCGTTATCTCTCTTGACGTGGATGCCGAAGCTCTGGTAGAACGCTTGACCGGGCGACGTACATGCAAAGAGTGTGGGCGCGGCTATCATGTCACCTTTGATCCTTCGCGCGAAGCAGGGAAAGTGTGATGCCTGCGGCGGCACTCTTTTTCAACGGGATGATGACCAGGAAGAAACGATTCGCAAGCGATTGCAAGTTTATGCAGACCAGACTTCCCCATTAATCAGCTATTATCGGGAGGCTGGTGTGCTTCTCGAACTTGACGGAATGCAGCCTATTTCTCAAGTTCAGGAAAAGATGCTGTCGCTTTTGCAGGCGAACTAGAGTGATTGTTTTAAAGAGTCCTGCAGAACTTGACAAGATGCGGGCCGCAGGGCGAATCGTTGCAGAAACACTCGCTCTGCTCGAAGAGCCGGGTTGCCCCTGGTGTAACAACCAATGAGTTGAACCGGTTGGCTGAAAATGAATGTCAGCGGCATGGTGCGAAGCCGGCATTCAAAGGGTATGGTGGTTTTCCCTATGCCATATGCTCCTCACCGAATGATCGGATTGTCCATGGCTTTGCCGATGACAGTCCTTTGTGCGAAGGGGACATCCTGAGCATTGACTTTGGTGTCCTTTATAAGGGCTTTTACGGTGATTCGGCAATCACTGTTGCTGTTGGCGAGTTAGATGATGAAACGGAGCGCTTGCTTAATGCAACGCGCGAATCACTCGAACGAGCCATACAGAAAGCTGTCCCGAACGGCAGGTTGTCGGATATTTCGCATGCCGTTCAGTCCTGGGTTGAGCCGAAAGGTTTTAGCTGTTGTCCGCGAATTTGTAGGGCACGGCATTGGACGTAATCTGCATGAGGCACCGCAGATCCCCAATTATGGCCAGGCCGGACAAGGCCCGCGGCTCAAGCCGGGATGACGCTGGCTATAGAACCGATGATCAATGCCGGCGCTCCCGGCGTGAAGATACTGGAAGACGGGTGGACAGCAGTGACGCAGGACGGTAAACGCTCTGCCCATTTTGAACATACAGTAGCCATTACTGATAATGGTCCGGAGATATTAACGCAGGTATAGGCAGTGACGGTTACCCATCGGGGTAGCAACCGAAACGGTTCAAAAGGAAAGAAACATGAAAGTCCGAGCATCAGTTAAAACAATTTGTGACAAGTGCAAAGTAATTAAGCGCAAGGGTGTTCTCAGAGTTATCTGTGAAAATCCCAAGCATAAACAGAGACAAGGTTAAGTATTTTAGGAGGATCGGACATTGGCTCGTATTGCTGGTATCGATTTACCAAGAAACAAACGGATTGAAGTTGCCCTGACCTACATTTATCGGTGTCGGGCGCTCGACATCCCAGGATATTCTTTCCAAGGCTGGCGTTGATTTCAACACCCGTTCAGATAATTTGACTGAGGAGGAAGTAGCCAAGATCCGTAAGGTTATTGACAGTGACTGCAAGGTTGAGGGTGACCTGCGTCGCGAAGTGACAATGAACATCAAGCGACTTATGGACCTCGGTTGTTATCGTGGTCTGCGCCATCGTCGAGGTTTGCCGGTGCGTGGACAGAAGACCAAGACCAACGCAAGAACCCGTAAGGGTCCGCGCAAAACCGTCGCCGGTAAGAAGAAGTAACAGGAGGAACCATGGCTAAGCCTGGTAAACGCGTACGCAAAAAAAGTGAAAAGAAGAATGTCCCGAATGGAATTGCCCATATCCAGGCGACGTTCAACAATACGATCATTACGATCACTGATGTGGCCGGCAACGTGATTTCATGGTGCACCTCCGGTTCCAAAGGTTTCAAAGGGAGTCGTAAAAGTACTCCTTTTGCCGCTCAGATGGCCGCTGAAGATGCCGCCAAGAAAGCACAGGAGCATGGCCTGCGCAGCGTCGAGGTCTGGGTCAAAGGCCCCGGTTCCGGCCGTGAGTCTGCCCTGCGGGCTTTGCAGTCAGCAGGCCTGACCATCACCATGATCAAGGATGTCACTCCGATACCGCATAACGGGTGCCGTCCACCCAAGCGTAGAAGAGTCTAACCAGACATAAGGAGGACGAACGTTGGCGAGAAACACTGGACCCGTTTGCCGCATGTGCCGGCGGGAAAATATGAAGCTGTTCCTGAAGGGTGACCGTTGCTATACAGATAAGTGCGCCGTGGAGCGCCGCAACTATGCTCCCGGGCAGCATGGCCAGGGTCGTATCAAGGTTTCCGATTACGGCACTCAGTTACGTGAAAAGCAACGTGTCAAGCGGACTTATGGTCTGCTTGAAAAACAATTCCGTGACTATTTCAAAGAGGCTGACCGCATGAAAGGTGTTACTGGTGAAAATCTCCTGGTTCTGCTTGAGCGTCGTCTTGACAGCATGGTCTACCGGATGGGATTTGCTACTTCACGTAGCGAAGCCCGCCAGCTTGTACGACACAATCATTTTCTGGTCAATGGTCGCAAGGTCAATATCCCGTCGTACCTTGTACGTCCCGGTGATGTTCTCGAGTTGCGTGAGAAAAGTCGCAAAATTGCTCGTATCAATGAGGCCCTTGATGGCGTCATGCGCCGTGGTCTTCCTTCCTGGGTTGAACTGACTCGTGATGCATTCCAGGGCACTGTCAAGACGTTGCCTGTGCGTGCTGAAATGACGACGCCAAGCTTCCAGGAACACCTGATTGTCGAACTTTATTCCAAGTAACCGGCAAGTCATTCTGGCGATTTGTAACTTTATAGAGACACCTCATAACGGAGGATTCGCATGTTTAAAAACTGGAGAGAACTGATCAAACCCAAGCGTCTCCAGGTTGATGCCGATACGCTGACTGCCACTTATGGCAAATTTACAGCGGAACCATTTGAACGTGGTTTCGGTACAACCATGGGTAATGCCCTGCGCCGGGTTTTGCTCTCCTCGCTGCAGGGGGCGGCAATCACCTCAGTTCGTATTAAGGGTGTTCTGCATGAATTCTCCACTGTTCCTGGTGTGACGCAGGACGTGACGGACATTATCCTTAATCTGAAAGGTGTCCTGATCAAGCTGCATGGTCATGAACCGCGCAACATCCGTATTGTCAAAAAAGGTGCGGGAGTTATCAAGGCCGGTGATATCATCACTGATTCGAATGTCGAAATTCTGAATCCTGATCACTTCATTGCGATCCTGCGGTAAAGAAGCCGATATTGAAATGGATATGGTCGTTGCCATGGGCAAGGGCTATGGCCCCGCAGAGCGTAACCGTGACGAAAAGGCCCCGGTTGGAACCATTCCTATCGATGCACTTTTCTCACCGATCAAAAAGGTCAATTACACGGTCAGCAATGCGCGTGTCGGTCAGGTGACTGATTACGACAAGCTGGTTCTGGAAATCCATACCAATGCCAGTGTCAAACCTGATGATGCTCTTGCTTATGCTGCCAAGATTGTCAAAGAGCAGGTTCAGCTCTTCATCAACTTTGACGAGGCTCTCGAGCCTGAAGAAACTGATGAGGTCGAAGGCGCCAAACAGCCGATCAACGAGAATCTCTATCGTCGAGTTGATGAGCTTGAGTTGTCGGTGCGTAGCGCCAACTGCCTGAAGAATGCCAACATCCGACTGATCGGTGAGCTTGGTACAGAAGTCCGAAGCGGAAATGTTGAAAACACAGAACTTCGGTCGCAAGTCACTTAACGAAATCAAGGATATCCTCTCCGAAATGGGCTTGACTCTCGGTTTGTCTATCGAGGGCTTCCCGGATCCTGAATATCTGAAGATGATCGAAAAGAGCGAAGAAGAACTCTAGGGGCAACCCTTGACGGGGTGTTACCCGGAGAAAGGAACAGACATCAATGCGCCATAGAAAAACCGGAAGAAAGCTGGGCCGTAATACCAGCCACCGTAAAGCCATGATGCGTAACATGGTGACTTCACTTTTCGATTGTGAAAAAATCACCACTACTGACGCTCGCGCCAAGGAGCTGCGAAATATGGCTGAGAAGCTGATCACTCTGGCAAGACGCGGTGATCTTGCATTCCCGCCGCCTGGTTATGGAAGTTGTGCGCGACAAGAAAACAGTCGCCAAGCTGGTTGATACTATTGCGCCGCGGTATGCAGATCGTCCTGGCGGTTATACGAGAATTATCAAGCTTGGCCACCGTGCCGGTGATAACGCTGCTCTCTCTATGATCGAATTGGTCGAAGAAGAGATACGTGTCAAAGCCGAAAAAGAAAAAGGCTCCTGCGAAAAGGTTGCTGAAAGTCGAAGAGCCTGCTAGAGCACCTGCTGAAGAGCACCTGTTGAAGAAGCACCTGTTGAAGAAGCACCTGCTGAAGAAGCACCTGCTGAAGAGGCACCTGCTGAAGAGGCACCTGCTGAGGATAAAAAAGAAGAGAAGTAACTCGGCAGAAAATGGCAAATGAATAGAGAAGGGCGGGATGTCAGCATCCCGCCCTTCTTTTTGTTTGTGCATTAATATTGCACATGTTACTGCGCTCTCAGCTTTTTTAACTTCAAGGAGCTTGATTTCAAAAGTCAGGTCTTTGCCAGCCAGAGGATGGTTTGCATCCAGAGTGACCTGGTCTGTCTGTAAAATCTTTGATCATAACATGAAAGACGCTGCCGTCATGGTTGGTGATTTCCAGTTGTCCGCCAATCTGAAGTTCAACGTCCTGGCCTATCATGCTGCGGTCAATCTTCTCGAGGAGCTCCGGGTCGCTTGTCCCGTAAGCCTTGGCGCAGGGGATGGTTACCGTTTTGCTCTCCCCCTGGTACATTCCTTCAACAGCTTCTTCAAAGCCGGGGATGACTTCCTTTCGACCGATGATGAAGATGCAGGGGGCGATCTTCAGGTGACGAGTCAAATATCGTGCCATCGCTTAACCTCCCTGTATAATCGACCTTGACAGTGTCCTGCTCTGCTGCACGTATCATCTCTCTCCTCATAAAAATCATCTGTAGGTTGGTTGCAGTGGAAGAGCTCTTAATTCTGCTGACCAAGTTGCGTATGCATATCAACTCGGAACTTTTCGGTCAACCATTTATTGCTTAGTAGCCCTTTGGTTTCCTTGCCATTTGTCAGTCCATCATGCTACTTTGACGCGGTTAATTCATAAGGAAATGACATGCATTCACCCATCTCGTGAAGAGTTCCTAAATCTGGCCCGCCAAGGCAATCTGATTCCCGTCTATCGAGAAATTCTCGCAGACATGGAAACACCTGTTTCTGCCTTCTGTAAGATTGATGATCGAAAAACTGCCTTTCTTGCTTGAAAGTATCGCCGGTGGTGAGAAATGGGCACGTTATTCCTTTCTTGGCGTTGGCTCCGGCCGAGCATTCAGGTGTCGTGGTAATTACTTTGAGATTCTTGAAAACGGCAAGTCTGTTCGAGTCCGGGTGAGACACGCGATCCCATTGACTGAATTGAAAGACTTTCTGTCCCCCTATCAACCGGTTGTCGTGCCTGATTTGCCACGTTTTTTCGGGGGAGCTGTCGGTTATCTTGGCTATGACATGGTTCGCCACATTGAAGATCTTCCCTCACTCAATGATGCCGAGATCGGCAGCTATGACTGTTGGTTCCTGATTACTGAAACGCTGCTGATCTTTGATAACATGCAGCAAAAGATCAAGGTCCTCAGTAATGTCCATTTGCGTGATGGTGATGATCCCTGGACTTTCGTACGATGCAGCGGTGAAACGCATAGACGACATGGTCGCACTGTTGCGCAAGCCTTTACCTGAGACGTTCGGCCTGGCTTGCAAAAGCGATACAGCCCAATGACAACAGAGTTGCAATCTCAATTTCAGCCGTTCTGATTTTGAATCAGCGGTAGAGCGGTGCAAGGATTACGTCCGCTCCGGTGATGTCATCCAGGTGGTTCTTTCGCAAAGGTTTTCAGGCGATCTTGACGCTGATCCCTTTGATGTCTACCGTGCCCTGCGGACGATCAACCCGTCACCCTATATGTTCTATCTGCAGTTTAACGAAACCCGTGTCATCGGAGCCTCTCCGGAGGTTTTGGTGCGCAAGGAAGGGGATCATGTTGAGGTTCGCCCGATTGCCGGGACCCGGCCACGTGGGCAACCTTCGATGAGGATCAGCGCTTGGAGCAGGAATTGCTGGCCGACCCGAAAGAGCGGGCTGAGCATATTATGCTGGTCGACCTCGGCCGCAATGATCTCGGCCGGGTCTGCGCAACCGGTTCTGTTCAAGGTTGACGAACTGATGGTGATTGAGCGTTACTCGCATGTCATGCACATCGTTTCCAACGTCAGTGGGCACCTTCTGCCAGGGCATGGATGCTCTGGATGTTTTCTCCGCAACCTTCCCGGCAGGGACCTTAAGCGGAGCACCGAAAATTCGTGCCATGGAAATCATTGAGGAGCTTGGAACCGGCGCGTCGTGAAATCTATGGTGGCGCTGTCGGCTATATCTCTTTTGACGGCAATATGGATCTGGCCATTGCCATCCGGACTCTGGTTGCCCATCAAAATCGGATCCATCTTCAGGCCGGAGCCGGCATCGTTGCCGATTCGGATCCCGCGGCCGAATACGAGGAAACCGTTAACAAGGCGATGGGTGTTAAGCTGGCCATCGAACTGGCGCGGCAGGGGTTGGACTGAATATGCTGCTGATGATCGACAACTACGATTCGTTTACTTATAACCTCGTTCAATACCTGCGTGAACTGGGTGAAGAGGTTGCTGTTTATCGCAATGACAAGATCTACTCTGGCATGAAATAGAAAAGCTTGAACCCTGCGCGGACTGGTGATCTCTCCCGGGCCATGTACGCCGAATGAAGCCGGAATCTCGGTGGAGGCCATCAAACATTTTGCCGGACAACTGCCGATCCTCGGCGTCTGTCTGGGTCATCAGTCAATCGGCCAGGCTTATGGTGGCGGATCGTTCGTGCCGAGCGCCTGATGCACGGCAAGACCAGCCCGGTTTTTCACGATGGGCGCGAACTCTTTGCCGGACTCCCTGATCCTTTCGATGCGACCCGTTACCATTCCCTGTTGGTTGAGCGGTCGTCATTGCCGGAATGCCTTGAAATGACAGCCTGGACCGCAGAAGGTGAAATCATGGGAATGCGGCATCGTGAATTGCCGGTTTGGGGGATTCAGTTTCACCCGGAATCGATCCTGACAGTTGACGGTATGGCGATGTTGCGGAATTTTCTGGAAATGACCTCTTGAGCGAAATGCACCTTCTCGCGATGGTGTCAAAGTCTGTACTGTTGAAAAACAGGAGTAGTGAATGATCAAGGACAGCGATCGGCAAAGTTGTTCTTCACCAGGATCTGTCTGAAGCCGAAATGATCGAGGTGATGAACCAGATCATGGGCGGTGAGGCGACCCCAGCACAGGTCGGAGCCTTCATTACCGCTTTGCGCATGAAGGGCGAAACAATCGATGAAATTACCGGTGCTGCCAGGGTCATGCGCGACCATGCTACGCCGATCCGGGTCGGCAAGGCGCTTGATATAGATCGTGAAGAGATCAACCTTGACCGGGAAACGATCCTGGATACTTGCGGTACCGGCGGCAGTGGCACGAAAAGCTTCAATATCTCAACGACCGTCGCTTTTGTCGTTGCCGCCTGTGGCGTCAAGGTTGCCAAACACGGCAATCGCAGTATCTCTTCAGCCTGCGGCAGCGCCGATGTGTTGGAAGCTCTTGGGGTGAACCTGAATGTGACCCCACAGCAGGTTGAGTCGTGCATCAACGAAGTCGGTGTCGGTTTCCTCTTTGCCCCGGCCCTGCATGGAGCGATGAAGCATGCGATTGGGCCTCGCCGCGAAATCGGCATCCGCACGATCTTTAATATTCTTGGGCCCCTGACCAACCCGGCCGCGGCGGATCGCCAGGTGCTCGGCGTATATGACTGAAAAGCTGGTCGAAGTGCTCGCCAGGGTCCTGGTCAAGCTCGGCTGCCGGCGCGGTTTTGTTGTCCATGGCCATGATGGGATGGACGAGATTACCCTGACCGGTCCGACGCGAATCGCGGAAATCAAGGATGGTGCAGGTGCCTCTTGCGACGATCGAGCCGGAAGATTTCGGTTTGCAACGCTGCCCGCTAAGCTGACCTTCAGGGTGGTGATGCCGAGAAGAATGCCAAGATCGTGAGAGCATATTCTGGCTGGAGAGGAAGGGCCCAAAACGGGATATCGTGCTTCTTAATGCGGCCTATGCTCTGCTTGCCGCCGGAGTCGCAGAGAGCGTCGAAGACGGCTTGAGAAAAGCCCGTAATGTGATTGACGATGGACTGGCCAAGGCGAAGCTCGAAGGTCTTGTCAACTTAACCAACGCCTGATCGTTGTTGTGTCCTGAAACTGATATTTGAGCCCGTGAAAAAATGATACTCGATAAGATTGCCGAATATAAACGTCAGGAAGTTGCCTTGGCCAAGAGTCGTCGTCTCCCTTGCCTCCTTGCAGCGGGGCATCGATGAGCTCGAAGATCAGCCGAGAGGCTTCTTGCGGGCCCTGCGTGCAACGGCAGATTCCGGCTGGACGGCTGTCATTGCTGAAGTCAAAAAAGGCTCGCCCAGTAAAGGGGTGATTCGCGAAGACTTCGACCCCCTGACGATCGCAGAAATCTACCAGGAGAATGGGGCGACCTGCTTGTCGGTGTTGACGGACGAGCACTTTTTTATGGGGCATCTGCTTTATCTTGCCAAGATCACGAGAGGTGGTCAGCCTGCCGCTTCTGCGCAAGGATTTTATTTGCGACCCTTACCAGATTTACGAGGCCCGGGCTGCTGGCGCGGATGCCATCCTGCTGATTGCGGCCATGCTTGATGCCGGCCAACTGGCAGAGTACAATGCCCTGGCTAGAGAACTCCACCTTGATGTCCTGCTGGAAGTTCACGACGAAGCAGGAGTTGGAGGTGGCGCTGACAACCGGTTGCGAATTGATCGGTATCAATAATCGCAACCTGCAGACTTTCGCAACCGACCTGACAACAACAGAACGCTTGCTGCCTATGATTCCCTCCCGGCCATTTCGTGGTCACTGAAAGTGGTATCTCCTCGCGAGCAGATGTCCTTCGCTTGCAGGCATGCCGGCGCCAGAGGCTTCTTGGTTGGTGAATCGCTGATGCGTGAGGACGATATCGGTGTCAAGCTCAAAGAACTTCAAGGTGACGAACTGATTGCGTTATGTCACTGTTTTTCTATAACCATTAACGTCAAGGAGATATCTCATGCAGAGTAAAATTCTTCTCAGCGAAGACCAGCTTCCCAAGCAGTGGTACAATATTATCCCGGATATGCCGGGCGAAATGGCCCCGGTTATTCATCCCGGCACTCTCCAGCCGGTTTCTCCTGATGATCTCCTGCCGCTCTTCCCCATGGGGCTGATTGAACAGGAAGTCTCACAGCAGCGCTGGATCGATATTCCAGAAGAAGTTCGCGAAATTTACAAGACTGTGGCGTCCTTCGCCGATGTTTCGGGCGCATCAGCTGGAAAAAGCTCTCGGTACGCCGGCCAAGATTTATTACAAGTATGAAGGTGTCTCTCCGGCCGGTTCGCATAAGCCGAATACCGCCGTACCACAGGCTTATTACAATAAGATTGCCGGTACCAAGCGCATCGCATCGGAAACCGGTGCCGGGCAGTGGGGCTCCTCTATCGCTATGGCCTGCCAGCATTTCGGGCTCGAATGTACGGTTTACATGGTCAAAGTCTCTTACGGCCAGAAACCTTATCGCAAGAGCATGATGCAGCTGTGGGGCGCTGAGGTTTTTCCTTCTCCCTCAGACAGGACCAATGCCGGTCGTGCGATTCTTGCCAAGATCCTGATAACCAGGGCTCTCTGGGGATTGCCATCAGTGAAGCGGTGGAAGATGCCGCGACCCATGAGGATACCCGTTACTGCTCTGGGCAGCGTGCTGAATCATGTCTGCATGCATCAGACGATTATTGGCCTCGAAGCGAAGGAGCAACTCAAGATTGCCGGTGATTACCCCGATGTGGTCATCGGTTGCCATGGCGGTGGTTCCAACTTTGCGGGCATTGCCTTCCCCTTTATCTCCGATAAAGCAAACGGCAAAAATATCCGTCTTCTGGCGATAGAACCGGCAAGTTGCCCGACCCTGACCAAGGGTGTTTATGCTTTCGATTATGGTGATACGGCGAAGATGGCGCCGATCTCGAAAATGTATACCCTCGGCCATGACTTCATGCCACCCGGTATTCATGCCGGCGGTCTGCGTTATCATGGTGCATCCCCGCTGGTTTCACAGCTGGTTCATGAAGGGGTTGTCGAGGCAAAAGCTGCTCCGCAGATCGGCCTGTTTCGAAGCTGCCGTACTGTTTGCCCGTACCGAGTCAATTATCCCCGCGCCTGAATCGTCGCACGCTATTCGCGGCGCGATCGATGAGGCACTTGCAGGCCAAGGAAGAAGGTAAGGAGAAAGTCGATCCTCTTTAACCTCTCCGGACATGGCCATGTCGATATGGCAGCATACGATGCATACTTCAGTAATCGAACTGCGAAGATTATGAATATCCTGAAGCGGCCATCCAAGAATCGCTGTCTCATTTGCCCAAGGTTGGTCTGAGTTGATGATGTACGTTACGGTGTGCCGCGGGTGAAAATCTGCGGCATCACTAATCTTGATGATGCGCCGCCATGCGGCTGTTTGCGGAGCGGATGCCCTCGGCTTTGTTTTTTATCCGGGCAGCCCCCGTTGGTCAGACCCTGATCAGGCCCGGCAGATTGTTGCTGATCTCCCTCCCTTGGTGACGGCCGTGGGCCTGTTTGTCAATGAACTCCCGGCGCGAATCCGCGAGATAGTGGATTTCTGTGGGCTAGACACGGTACAATTGCATGGAGATGAAGAACCTGACCAGTGCTGCTATCCTCCCTGCCGGGTGATCAAGGCGTGCGCTTGAAGAAACGAGATGCAGAGCCAGCTTGTCTTTCGCTGCATATCAGGTCTCTGCCCTGCTGCTTGATGCGTTATGTCCCAGACCAGTTCGGTGGCACTGGCCATCGTTGTGACTGGGCAGCAGGCGGCGCTGGTTGCTGCACAGTATCAGGGTCATTCTGGCCGGCGGACTTAACCCTGAGAATGTCGCTGAGGCTGTACGCCAGGTCCATCCCTATGGGGTTGATGTGTCGAGCGGGGTTGAAATACAAACCCGGGCAGAAAGACCCGGAGAAAGGTGGCACGGTTTATCCGTATGGCCAAGGAGGCATTGTTAAGTGATTATAAAGCAGCCTGATCCCCGGGGGCATTTCGGCCAGTTTGGCGGCCGCTATGTTGCCGAAACCCTGATGCCGGCACTGCTGGAATTGGAGGAGAGCTACAAACAATGCCAGGCTGACCCCTTGTTTCAGTCTGAGTTTGAACATACCTTAAAGATTATGTCGGTCGGCCAAGCCCTCTTTATTTCGCCGCAGCGTTCACAGAGCATCTCGGGGGGCCAAGATATATCTGAAGCGTGAAGACCTGAATCATACCGGCGCTCATAAGGTTAACAATACGGTCGGGCAGATTCTCCTGGCCCGTCGCATGGGCAAACGCAAGGTGATTGCCGAAACCGGTGCCGGTCAACATGGTGTTGCGACCGCGACCGTTGCCGCGCTGTTTGATCATGGAGTGCGATATTTTCATGGGGACCGAGGATATCAGACGCCAGTCTCTGAATGTCTTTCGCATGAAACTGCTCGGTGCCCGTGTCCACGAAGTTACCAGTGGCACCGCAACACTGAAGGATGCCATGAACGAAGCCCTGCGTTTTTGGGTGAGTCATGTCCGTGACACCTTTTACGTGATCGGTACGGTGGCCGGGCCGCACCCTTATCCGCAGATGGTTCGTGATTTCCAGTCTGTAATCGGCAATGAAGCCAAAGCACAGATAATGGAAGCAGAGGGACGCCTGCCTGATGTCGCCGTCGCCTGTATTGGCGGAGGCTCTAATGCCATGGGGCTCTTTTACCCGTTCATTAATGATGTCATCAGTTCGCCTGGTCGGGGTCGAAGCGGCTGGCCTCGGCGTGGCATCCGGCAAGCACGCCGCTAGCATCTCTGCTGGCCGGGTCGGCGTTCTGCATGGCAATAAGACGTACCTCCTGCAAAACGATGATGGCCAGATCCAGCATGCCCATTCGATTTCTGCCGGGCTTGACTACCCGGGTGTCGGACCTGAACATGCCCTTCTCAATGATCTTGGCCGTGCCGAATATGTCTCGGTCACCGATGATGAGGCTTTGGCAGCCTTCCGGATGTTGACGGAAATGGAAGGGATTATGCCGGCGCTGGAGAGTGCTCATGCTATCGCCCATCTTCTCAAGCTTGCTCCGGAGCTTTCCCCGGACGCGGTGATCGTTGTTTGTCTCTCCGGTCGCGGCGACAAGGATATTCACACTGTTGCCGAAGCAATGGGTGTAGAACTCTAAACAAGGGACACGGTACGCGGAATAACGACGTGGAAAGAATACGCTTTCAACGTCCATACTCCTGAACTGTCGTCATTTTGCATGAAATTCACTGAACTTGATCTTCCCTCGGAAGTTATGCGGGGGCATTGAACAGGTTGGCTTTGTTGACCTGACTCCCGGTTCAGGAGGAAGCCATTCCGCTGGCACTTGCATGGGCATGATGTTGCTGCACAGGCCCAGACCGGCACCGGTAAAACCGCAGCATTTCTGATTGCACTTTTCACCCGGTTGCAGAAAAATAAGCCGGCATCGAAACGCGGACCGCGGGCCCTGGTGCTGGCTCCGACCCGTG
Source organism: uncultured delta proteobacterium (assembly GCA_963769955.1). Lineage (GTDB taxonomy): Bacteria > Desulfobacterota > Desulfuromonadia > Desulfuromonadales > BM103 > M0040. The sequence goes on along the minus strand of CAVYNW010000006.1, from coordinate 97,821 downwards.
AGCTGGTGGTGCAGATTTGCGCCGATGCCGAGGCCCTGGGAGCCTTTTGCCCTTTCAAGGTGCAGGCGATCTTCGGTGGCGTTGACTATGAAAAACAACGGCGCGCTCTGCAGGATGGCGTCGATATTATCGTCGCCACGCCAGGACGTCTGATTGACTACGCCAAGCAGAATGTCTTTACCCTGCAAGCATGTCGAATCTCTGGTCATTGATGAGGCCGACCGCATGTTTGATATGGGCTTTATTCGCGATCTGCGCTATATCCTGCGCAAACTGCCGCCCTTTGAAAAACGTCAGACGATGCTCTTTTCGGCAACCCTTTCACAACGTGTCATGGAGTTGGCTTACGAATTTATGAATCTTGCCGAGAAAGTACGTATAGAACCTGAGCAGGTCACCGCCGAACGCGTTGAGCAGATTGTCTATCATGTTTCGCGGCGGGAAAAATTCCCCCTGCTGCTGGGGCTGCTGAAGAAAGAAGAGGAAGCGTCAGGGTCCTGGTCTTTGCTAACACCAAGAGGGAAGGCGAGCACCTCTCCGGGCGCCTGAAGCATCAACAATTTCAGGGTGGCCGTTCTTTCCGGAGATATCCCGCAGAAAAATCGGCTGCGCATCCTCGATGATCTCAAGGCCGGCAAACTGAACTTTCTGGTGGCGACAGATGTTGCTTCACGCGGCTGCATATTGAAGGTGTGACCCACGTGGTCAACTATGATCTGCCCCAAGATGCTGAAGACTACGTCCACCGGATCGGCCGAACCGCCCGGGCCGGGGCAAGGGCAAGTCGATCAGTTTTGCTGATGAAGACCTGGCCTATTTTCTGCCCGATATTGAAGAATATATTGGCATGAAAATACCGAGCACTGTCCCTCGCGACGAGGACCTTTGCAATGATTACAAGCGCGGTGTGTTTCACAAGAAGTCCCCATGTTCCGAGACAAGAAGGGCGGTGCTAAGCCTCGCCCGCCACGCCGTCGCCGGCCCGGCGGCAAACCGAAGCCGAGATAGGAAGTGATAAGTGGCTAGTCTTTTTCTGGATGGCCTGGATGGCTGCCGAGCGTTGTGCTCGCCTGGTCGATTTTATGGCTCAGCTCGGCCAGCCAAAGGGCGCACCCGGGCGGATTATCATAATGGTCCGGTCAATGGTTTTGGTGATCTGCAGGCACGCGTCTGCTTGTTGGGGTTGGCTCCGGGAGCCCATGGTGCCAACCGGACCGGGCGTCCTTTTACCGGCGATGGTGCGGGGATTTCATGTATCCGCTGCTCCACCAGGCCGGCTTCTCCAACCAGTCGGAAGTCTTCTCTGCAGACGATGGGTTGGAATTGCACGATCTTTATATCACCAACGCGGTCAAGTGCTTGCCACCCGAGAATAAACCGAACTGCAGCAGAATTTGCTGCTTGTCGAGCTTACCTTGAGGCAGAGTTGCAGAAACTGCAGGCCCTGCGTGTCATTATTGTCCTCGGTCATGGCGCGCACAATAGCCTGTTGAGACTCTTTCAGGCGCAGGGCCTGATCAAGCGCCTTGCTGATGTCCCTTTTGGTCACGGTGCGTACTCACCTGCTGGCCAATGGCCTCACGTTGGTCGGTTGTTACCACACCAGCCGCTATAACGTTCAGACCGGTCGGATGAATAAGAGCCATGTTTCTTGACCTGCTCGATCAGGTCCGATTACTGCTGGCAGGAAAAAACGGTTGATATCGCTAGCTCCGTTCCGATAAGATTAATCTTTACTTTGTCGTAGGTTGCAACCTGAGCTCCTCTCTGGAAGATGAATTGTACATGTCGAGGATTACTTCTACATTAAATGCTTTGAAAGACCGCGGCGAGAAAGCCCTGATTACTTTTATAACTGCCGGAGACCCGGATCTTGCAACCAGCGAGCAGATTGGTCCACAGCCTTGTCGAGTCCGGCGCTGATCTGATCGAACTCGGTTTCCCCTTCTCCGACCCTATGGCCGATGGCCCGACGATTCAGCTTGCATCGGAGCGTGCCCTGGCCGCCGGCACGACGCTTGGCGGTGTTCTGGAGCTGGTTGGCAGAGTTCGCCAGCACAGTAATGTGCCAATTGTGTTGATGGGCTATTACAACCCGATCTTCACTTACGGCCCCGCACGGTTTGCCCGTGATGCGGCAGCTGTCGGTGTCGATGGCTTGCTGTCTGGTCGACCTTCCTCCAGAAGAGGCCGAGGAGCTGCATCCGCTGCTTGCATCCGCCGGGGTTGACCTGATCACGTTTCTGGCGCCGACGACAGGTGAGACAGCGTACGGCAGCTTGGCCGCGGCTAGTGAAGGTTTCCTTTACTATGTGTCGATGACCGGTGTGACCGGAAGCCAACAGGTCGATGCCACTGCTATTGCCGCCGCTGTAGGTGCTCAAAGAGCTGAGTCTGGTGCCGGTCGCTGTGGGTTTCGGCGTTTCAACAGCGGAAGATGCCAGGTCTGTGGCGGAGATTGCTGACGCTGTCGTTGTTGGCAGTGCCCTGGTCAAATTGATCGCCGAGTTCAGTGGAACTCCACGACTTCAGGATGAAGTACAGGCTTTCGTTCGGCAACTGAAGGCTGCAATCTGATGATCAATTAGGAGTCTTTGGCGATCGCCTGCAAGGCGGGCAGCCTCTTGATACCCCTGGGCAATGTTGGTTAAAGAACTTGATAAGCTGGACAAACCGGAAGCACCGGTCAAAATATTTCATATGAAGCCACAATATCTTGAAGAAATCAATGCGGAACTGGCATCGTGTCAGAAGCACTGTGCGGATATTGGATGGCAACGAACGGTTCGTTTTATAAACAGGAATCGTCTGACTCGCGAGGTAAATCATGGCCTGGTTTAAAAAGTCAAAGGCGCCGATTGCGCCAGTTGAAACTAAGAAAGTCCAGATGCCCGAGGGCCTCTGGACCAAGTGCAAAAATTGCGAAGAGATCATCTATTCAAAGGAGATCGAGCGCAATCTGAATGTCTGCCCAAAGTGTGATTATCATTTCCGCATCAGCGCTCGAGAGAGAATTGATCTGGTCATTGATGAAGGAACCTTCAATGAAACCGATCCCGGGATGACCTCAGTGGATTTCCTGAAATTCAAAGATTCAAAAAAATATGGCGACCGCATCAAGGCTGCTGTTGACAAAAATGGTGGCGGCGATGCTATCGTGACCGGCTCCGGCATGATGAATGGCCAGGAAGTTGTCGTTGCTGTTTTTGATTTCGCTTTTCTCGGTGGCAGCATGGGGTCGGTTGTCGGTGAGAAAATTACCCGGGCGATCGAACTGGGCCTTGAGAAAAAGGCGCCGGTCATGGTGTTTCTCTTCTTCAGGTGGTGCTCGCATGCAGGAGAGTATCCTCTCCCTGATGCAGATGGCCAAAACCAGTGCCGCCCTGGCCAAGCTCAAGAAAGCCGGCATCCCTTTTATTTCGGTGCTGACTGATCCGACCACGGGTGGTGTTACCGCCAGCTTTGCCATGCTTGGAGACCTCAATGTTGCGGAACCGAAGGCCTTGATCGGTTTTGCCGGCCCCCGTGTTATCGAACAGACGATCCGGCAGCAGCTACCGGAAGGCTTTCAGCGCTCTGAGTATCTTCTTGACCACGGCATGGTTGACATGATCGTCTCCCGCCAGGAGATGAAGGCCCGATTGTCGCAGGCTTTACGCATTTTTACCCGCCAGGCAGCTGCCTCCTAGTGCTCTGTCGGACTTTTTCTGCAGTGTCTTGAGTTGACGGGGATGCCTTAGTGGATTTTACGTCCAGCCTCGACTACCTCTATGGCCTGCAGCGCTTCGGCGTTAAGCTCGGCCTGGAAAACATGCAGGGCTTTAAAGACACGCTTGCCACAGCTTCAGGATCCCTTGCCCTGCATTCATGTGGCCGGAACCAACGGCAAAGGCTCGGTCAGCGTCTTGCTGGCGGAGATGCTCAGGCATGCCGGGCTGCATGTCGGTCTGTATACCTCTCCACACCTGAACTGTTTCACCGAACGTATCCGTATTGATGGCCTCGCGGTTAGCCGTGATGATATTAGTTCCGCTTGCTGAGACCATTCGTCTCTGCTCAGATGACCTCCCTCTGACATTTTTTGAAGCGACGACGGCGATGGCCCTTTTGGCTTTCCGTGAGGCCCGTGTCGATGTTGCTGTTATTGAAACCGGCCTCGGTGGTCGTCTGGATGCGACTAACATCGTTGAGCCACTGCTCTGTATAATTACCCCGGTCAGCATTGATCACAGCGAACACCTGGGTTCAACGCTTGCCGAGATCGCCAGAAGAAAAGGCCGGTATCATCAAGCCCGGTGTGCCTGTCGTCGTTGGAGTGCAAGAGCCTGCGGCCGAGGGTGTAATCCTTGCGGCGGCAAAAGATTGCGAGACTCAGGTTTCTTTGGCAGGGCGTGATTTTTGTTGGCAGGGAGATCATGATAAATTGACGATTTCTGTCGGTTCTGAGTGTTTGCATAATTTAAAATGCGCTCTTGCCGGCAGACATCAGCTGGATAACTTTGCCCAGGCTGTCAGCGGGGCGATCCAGCTGCGGAGACAGGGCTTTGCGATCCCCGATGCTGCTATTGCCGCTGCCGGGGAAAACGTCTTCTGGCCGGGGCGACTGGAATGGTGCGGTGACTCGGGCCGGGTCCTCATGGACGTATCTCACAATGCCGCTGGAATAGCTTGTCTGGCTGATTATCTTGAGATGCAGAATATCAGCCGTATTCACCTGGTCAGCGGCCTGAGTGGCGAGCGTCGTCCCTCGGAAGTTTTCATGCCACTGGTAAAAAATGTCGTGGCAGTATATGCTGTGCCGGTTTCTTATGGGCAGTCGGTGCCGACCCGTGAGATGGTTGCCTGGGCCGATAATCAAGGTTTGCCGGTTTCCGAATATGCCGTGGCTGCTGAAGGTCTGGCGGCCGCTTGCGAAGCTGCCGGTCGCGATGAATATGTGGTCGTCTGCGGATCCCTTTATCTGGTGGCAGAGTTAAGACCTCAAGTCATTGCTGCGTCTCCATGATCAAGGTCATTCCGTAGACTCTTTAACTCTTTTTCATGACGGGTCATCCAATGCAACGTTTATCTTTGCGAGCAATCTTCTGCGTATTACTCATAGCGGCTGCCCCGCTTGCCTCTGAAGCGGGGCCGGTTCGGGAGGATGTGTCGACAGAGGCAACACTTCACCAGCGGTCCGGTGGCGAAAATACCGAAGCAGAAGCTTCATCTGAACCGGTTCCGGCGACCGGCCAGGAAGCTCCTATTGCCCTGGCTGCAGATTCTCTGACCTATGACTCTGGAGAAGACAGTTACGATGCCAAGGGAAATGTTGTCCTCCGCCGGGGTGACGTCGAACTGAAGTCTGACACTTTGCTCTGGCAAGCGGCGACCCAGGATGCTGCTGCAGAAGGAGCTGTTGAGCTCGAGGATGCAGGGACCAAGATCTTCGGCAACAGCATGCAGTACAATATGGCGACACGACAGGGGCAGGTTCATGATGGCCGGCTTTTTGTTCGCGAAGGGAACTTCCATTTAGCGGGACAGCAGATCGAAAAGAAAGGCCAGTTCGAGTATGCTGTCGAGGATGGCAGCTTTTCCACTTGTGATGGCGAAATTCCTGATTGGAAGTTCTCTGCCGATAAAGTTGATGTGACTGTGGGAGGCTACGCGAAGGCGAAGAATGTCTGGTTTCACGTCAGGGATGTCCCGATCCTGTATACGCCTTATCTGACTTTTCCCGTTAGAGTCGAACGTGAATCCGGTTTTCTGGCACCCGCGTTCGGCTATTCAAATAACCAGGGGACGCGTGCGTCCCTGGCATGGTACCAGGTTATTGATCGTAACATGGACGCCACGGTTTACCTGGATTACCTCTCAAAAATAGGCTTGGGTAAAGGGCTGGAGTATCGGTATGCCTTGTCGGGACAAAATAACGGTAAGGCGCTTTATTATCATGTCACCGGGCTCGGAGATCTTGAGGAGCAGGGCAATCAAGGAAGATTTCCCGGACCTTGACTACTACAAGTGGGAACATCGCGGTCGTCTGCCCGGTAATTGGCGATTGATGGCTGATATTGAATATACTGACAATAAACTTTTCTTTGAAGAGTTTGGGGAGTCCGCTCAGGAATACAGTCAAGACAAAACAGTCTCTACCTTGATGTTAAGTCGCAATTGGCAAAAGCTGAATCTGGTCGGTTACTCACGCTACATAAAAGACCTGGAATCTAATAATGAGACCACCCTGCAGCGCTTGCCGGAGCTCGGACTCGGCTTGGCGCGCTACCGTCTGGGCGATACGCCCATCTATGCAGGCCTGCAAAGTTATGCGACAAGATTCTGGAGAGAGGAGGGCGAAGATGGTGACCGTCTTTATCTGGCCCCTTCTCTTTCGGCATCATTCAAGCCCGGCTCCTGGTTGGAGGTTATGCCGGAAGTCGTCCTCCACGAACGACTCTATAATGCTGACTCTCAAGATGATAAAAAATTTATTCCGGAATATTCCGTGATGATGGCGACCAGATTGTTGAAAGCCTTCGACCTTAATCGTTGGGGGATTGAGAGAGTTCAGCACAGTGTTGAACCCAAAGTGTCATATACATACGTGCCTGATGAGGATCAGGATGAGCTGCCGTTATTTGACCTCTCAGACCGTATTCAAGATCGAAATGACCTAACCTACGCCTTGGTCAACAGATTAACAGCGCGTACCACAAACCTTGGCGGCTCACGGACTTACCGGGAGCTTCTTTATCTCAGGTTGTCGCAAAATTATGCTTTTACAGATACCGAGAATAGCCTGACCGGCAAAGATCAGCCCTTCTCAGATGTTCGGGTTGAGCTAGATTTCTGGCCATCAAAATACTTTTCTCTTACGCTGGACAGCTTGATCCCTGTTTATGGTGATATTCGTTTCCGGACTCTGAGTACAGGCGTGTCGGCAAATGACGGGACGGGCAATGCGGTCAAAGTCAATTACACCTACAATGATGATGAATTTGCCAGCGTTGCAACGGACTATATCGACCTGACACTTGAGGACTCCTGTCCTGAGACCGGTTTATGTCCTTTTTGAGGAACGCTACGATTTCAGGCAGGAGAGAGAGTTGGAGAAGGTTGTTGGTCTCGAGTATCGCTCAAAGTGCTGGAGTCTTTTCCTGACATATAAAAATCGTTATCAGGAAACAGGTGGCGATGATCAGGAGGTTATGTTCTCTTTTGTCTTGTCCGGTTTGGGTGGAAGCGGTAGCTTTGGGCTGTGAGAGCATCAGCTATTCGGTCAATTTTGTCTGCTGAGATTTGTCGCTGCTTGACAACTAATGAAAATTTGTTATTTTTGCCTGTGTTTGCCAACCATCCGATGGGGCTCGTTGTGAGCCGGGTTGGGCGGTGATAATGATCCGGAGGGGAGGTGTTGTAGGGAGGGATTGCAGGATGTTATGCCCACATCGGGTTCTTTTATTTTATTCATGGAGGGAAATGTAATGAAACGCTATCTGTCAATGTTCGTCCTTTTTGTTGCTGTCGGCCTCGTTGGTTTTGCTCCGGCAACTGTCTTTGCTGCCAATAACTCAGCTGTAAATCAGGCTATTGAAACGGTTCACCTTAATCAGGCGACAGCGCAGCAACTGCAGGGACTACCAGGTGTCGGTCCTGCACTTTCCGAGCGCATCGTTGATTATCGTACCGAGCATGGCCCATTCAGTTCTGTGGATCAATTGACCGCGGTAAAGGGGGTCGGCGAGGCAAAACTGGCAAAGTTCAAAAGCCAGTTGACTGTCGACTAGCCCGTTGAGATTATTAACAAAAGGCCTGCCCTGCCGGCAGGCCTTTTGTCGTTTTGATAACGTCTGTACCTCTCCGGCCGGCAGGCAATACTCTTTAGGTTCTGTGAGGCTGTTTGCGAAAAACCTTGATTTTTAATATGATTTGATGGAACAATCTTAAAGTTGATTGTCTCAGTTTTGTTTGCCAGACGTTTGTTTGTAGGGGTTTATTATGGCGGGAAGCCCTGCTAAAGCTTCACACCCTGATGGGGGGCGCCTTAACCTTTGGCCGTTGGCGTTGGTCGTGCTTATTCTCGGCTTCGCTTTTTTGGGTGACCGGGGAATTCTGCATATGCTGAAGCTTTCTGGACAGAAAGCCGATCTGATGCAGGAAATTACTGAAGCTGAAGCTGATAACCAGGCTTTGCGCTCCGAGATCAATTCTTTGCGCAGTGATCGCCGTTATATAGAGAGGGTCGCTCGTACAGAGCTGGGAATGGTTCGTGATGACGAACTGGTTTTCCAATTCTCTGATCGGAAGTAGCTGGTCGTCAAATATGGTTCAATAACACAGGTCCGTTCCGACCAGAAGGAACGGGCTTTTTTATTCCCTGGCAGGACGATACCGTATCACTGAATCCCCGTGTAGCTTTCTTGTCCTTCGAGTTCTTGACACTCTCATAGTGCGGGGCTAACATACATTTCTTTTCTGCCTCCTCGGCGTTCTGTGGAATTTGTTGAGAGGAGCAAATAAAATCAGTTTGAGCTGTGGCCGCTTTCCTGTCGCGTAGGCGTCAGCTTGAGTGAAGATAGTCAGGGTCTGAAGTCCCTGCTCCGGTAAAGGATTAAACAAATCATGAAGGATCGTCTGCGGCAACAGATCGGCGAGGCTCTGCGAGCCTGCTTTGCTAATAATACTCTGCACTCGGGAGAGGTCCCCGAGGTGCAGATCGAAGTCCCGGGAAATCCCGACCACGGCGATTTCGCCTCTAATCTGGCGATGACTATGGCCCGTGCCGAAAAGAAATCACCCCGGCAGATCGCGGAGGCCCTGGTCGAGGCTCTTGATGATTGTGACTTCCTGAGCAAGGTAGAGATCGCCGGGCCCGGTTTTATCAACTTTACGCTGACTCCGGGCTGTTGGTATGAGGTCCTTGATGAGATCACCACGAAAGCCAAAAGTTATGGCTCGTCCCGGGTCGGTGAGGGGCACAAGGTTCAGGTCGAGTTCGTCAGTGCCAACCCAACGGGCCCTTTGCATATTGGTCATGGCCGTGGCGCTGCAACCGGTGACGCTGTCGCTTCAGTCCTGCAGGCGGCCGGTTATGAAGTACAGCGTGAGTACTATATAAACGACGCCGGCAACCAGATGCGTACGCTTGGCCTCTCTCTGCTGCTACGTTATCGGCAGGTGTGCGGCAAGCCGGTTGATTTCCCCACCGATTGCTACCAGGGTGATTACATTCTCGATCTCGCCAAACAGATCCATGAGGCTGAAGGGACAGGTTGCCTTGAGCTCGATGAGGAAGAGGCGATCAAAACCCTCGGTCGTTTCGGTGGTGCCCGTATCCTGGAGGGGATCCGGGAAGACCTTGAGGCGTTCGGGATTACTTTTGATAACTGGTACAGTGAGCAGGGCCTGTTCGATCGCGATGAAGTTTCCGCAGGGCTTAAAATCCTTGAAGAGAAAGGCCTGTCTTACGAAAAGGACGGTGCCGTCTGGTTCCGCACCACTGACTTTGGTGATGACAAGGATCGTGTCCTGGTTCGATCAAATGGTGAGACAACTTACTTCGCATCGGATGTTGCCTATCATCTGGAAAAGTTCGCTCGTGGCTTCGACACAGTCATTGATGTTTGGGGTGCTGACCATCATGGCTACGTACAGCGGATGAAGGCTGTGGTGAATGGCCTGGGGCGTAATCCTGATGATTTGCAGGTTATCCTGGTGCAATTGGTCAGCCTGCTGCGCGAGGGTGAGCCGGTCGCTATGAGTACCCGCTCGGGAGAGTTTATTACTTTGCGTGAGGTGGTCGAGGAAGTCGGTAAGGATGCCTGCCGATTCATTTTCCTGCTCAGGAAGGCTGACAGCCAGCTTGATTTTGACCTTGAGTTGGCCAAACGGCAAAGCAACGACAACCCCGTTTACTACGTGCAGTACGCACATGCGAGAGTCTGCAGCATCTGTCGCAACGCAGAAGAGCAGGGCATCGAAAGCCTGGAACGTAACGCAATAGACTTATCCTGCCTGACTCTGGCTGAGGAGCTTGCCCTGGCGAAACATCTGGCTCGTTACCCGGAGACGGTCGTTGGCGCAGCCCAGAATCGTGAACCACACAGGGTTGTTTACTATATTCAGGAGCTCGCAGCCCAGTTCCACAGTTACTACAATCGACAGCGGGTACTGGTTGACGATCCGGCGACAACCCAGGCGCGACTGTATCTGGTCAAGGGGGTGCGAACCGTCCTTGCCAACGCACTGAACCTGCTCGGGGTTGACGCTCCGGAGCGAATGTGACGGTCTGTCACAGGGGGTGGGAATGATAGGTGCCACCGGTTGTGTCGCGTTCTCAGCGACGTATTGAGCGCAAGCAGTTGATGCTGATAGTTGTGTTGATCCTTGCGGTCGCAGGCGTCAGTTTTTCTCTAGGCGTGATCTATGGACAGAAGGGATTCCAGCGCTCAGGATGTTGCCGCATCTGTTGATTCATCGATCCCAGCCAAGGTGACCCAGCTTGCCCCTCCACCACCCCCTCATGAAGAAAGCGCACCGGAAAAACCAGAGCGATTAACCTTTTATGACAACCTGCCGAAGGGCAACCAGGCACCCCTTGGCAGCGGTATTAACCTTCCACCGGTGCAGCCGAAAAAAGCTGTACAGGCAAAACCTGAGATTGCAGTCAACGAACAGCTGAGAAGCCTCCTGCGGCAGTGCCTGAGAAGGCCTCTGCCCCGACCGCTTCTGCGGATGGCTCCTTTGTGGTGCAGATCGCTTCCTTCCGTACCGGTGAAGACGCCAGAGGTTTGGCTGCCAGACTCAAACTGTATAAACTTTCGACTTTTGTTGAGACAGCGGACCTTGGCGACAAAGGGGTATGGCACAGGGTCTTAGCCGGGCCGTACAAAAGTCGGGAAAATGCCGACAGAGCCGCAGCCCTGTTGAAGGAAAAAGAGCGTTTGTCAGCCCTTGTCAGGAAGCGGTGACAGGTGAGTTTTTTCTTGACATCATGAAGGGGTACGGGTAAATTCCAAAATCCTGTTGCGGGGTGGAGCAGTCAGGTAGCTCGTCGGGCTCATAACCCGAAGGTCGGAGGTTCAAATCCTCCCCCCGCTACCAAAAAAATAATGGCCGCCGGTTCGGCGGCTTGCTGGTTTTCGGCGGTGTAGCTCAGTTGGTTAGAGCATGCGGCTCATATCCGCAGTGTCCGGAGTTCGAATCTCTGCACCGCCACCACTCTGACAGAACCCCCTTCCAGCTCCGGAAGGGGGTTCTGTGTTTTCAGGTGATCGTTCTATGCTTCTGATGAAACGCTTGCATAAATCGCTGCTGAAATCCGGCTGCATCCCATCTGGTAGTCGCGTTCTTGTGGCGATTTCAGGTGGGGCAGATTCGGTGGCCTTGCTTGCTCTTCTCCATCAGCTGACTGACGAGCTGCAACTCCACCTGGAAGCTGCCCATCTGGATCACTCTCTGCGCCCTGAAAGCCGTGATGATGCAGCATTTTGTTGCAGAGCTCTGCACAGATCTTGGTGTTCATTTAACCGCTTGTACGTCAGGATGTGGCCGAGATCTGCCCGTCAGAGAAAGGGCAATCTTGAAGAAACCGCCAGGGATTTGCGTCGTGAATTTCTGCATCTGACTGCCCAGGCTCGTGATTGTGATCTGATCGCCATGGGACATCATGCTGATGACCAAGCAGAAACTTTTTTGTTTCGCCTGCTGCGCGGTAGTGGTGTCAAGGGCTTGGCCAGCATGAGGGCCGCCAAAGGTCTCTATCGTGAGGCCCTTGTTGTCTTTTTCTCATCAGCGAGCTTGTGGAGTACCTTCAGGCAGAAGGGCTCGCCTGGCGTGAGGATGTGAGCAACCTTGATCAACGCTTCACCCGAAATCGTATCCGTCACCACTTGCTTCCAGTTCTTGCAGAATTTAATCCGAATATCAGTCTCCAGCTTGCCGGTCTCTGTGAGCAGTTGCAGCAGGATGAGGACTTCTGGTCTGATCTGGTTGCCCGAGAGCTGCCTCAATATGGGCAATGGCATGGAGATGAATATGTTCTCAATCGTCCTGGTCTGCTTGCTTTGCCGTCGGCATTGGTCGGACGCTTGATCCGTGCGGCTTTGGCAGAGGTTCGTGGCGATTTACGGGGCATTACTGCCGCTCATACCGCTGATATTGTCTTGCTGCTGAATGAGGGGCCGCCGCAGGGAGAGTTGAATCTGCCGGACGCCTGGGTCGCACGCCGATATGATCTGCTCCTCTTGAGAAAACAGGCGCCAGAGGATTTTGTCCCCTTCAACTGTGAGTTGGCCTCTCCGGGCTGCTACTCGTTGCCGGGAAATCGAACTCTGAACGTAGCATTGGCAGGACTCCCCCCATGGGGAGAATCGAAATGTTGTTGAGTTCTCTGCGAGAACTTTAACGTTCCCACTGCTGGTCAGAAGCTGTCAGCCGGGGGACCGTTTTCGTCCTTCGGGAATGGAGGGGACGAAAAAGCTGCAGGATCTCTTTGTAGATCATAAATTGACACGCGAGGAACGGCAGAATGCCCTGGTCCTGGTTATGGATGGGGAGATCCTCTGGGTTCTGGGGTTGCGTCGTTCCGAAGTGAAACGGCCCTTGCCGGGCAAGCCGGTTTTCAGGGTCGAAATTAAGACTAAAACAGGGTCATAATCGACTTGTGATAGGTGAACCGATATGATAAAGTTTTCAGTGCTTTTAAAACGCCAAACACCGCATATTTCAGGTGTTTTCAGTCTTAGGGGGTAATGTGAATCAGTTTTACAAGAATTTGGCTCTTTGGCTGGTCATCTCGTTAGTGATGATCATGCTGTTCAATATGATGACCCAGCAGGGTCGTGACCTCAAACCTGTCCCATATACGACCTTCCTGGCGGCGCTGGAAGAGGGTGAAGTCACCGATGTGACCATCCAGGGGTCTAACCTTCAGGGGACCTATGCTGATGGTTCAGCGTTCAAGACCTATGCTCCGGATGATCCGGACCTGATCAGCATGTTGCGCGAGCAGGGTGTCGCTATCGCAGGCTGAACCTGATGAAGGCAACAGTTTCTGGATGTCACTGATGGTCTCGTGGGGGCCTATCCTGCTTTTGATCGCCGTCTGGATTTTCTTTATGCGGCAGATGCAGTCCGGTGGCGGCAAGGCTATGAGCTTTGGCAAAAGTCGCGCCAAGCTGCTCAGTGAATCTCAGGCCAAAATCACTTTTAACGATGTCGCCGGCATCGATGAGGCCAAGGACGAACTGGAAGAGGTTGTCTCTTTCCTGAAAGACCCGAAAAAATTCTCCCGGCTCGGTGGGCGTATCCCGAAAGGGGTGTTGCTGGTCGGTTCCCCCGGTACCGGCAAAACCCTGCTGGGACGGGCGATTGCCGGTGAGGCGGGCGTGCCGTTTTTCTCCATCTCCGGCTCTGACTTTGTTGAGATGTTTGTTGGCGTCGGTGCCAGTCGAGTTCGTGATCTTTTTGTGCAGGGCAAGAAGAATGCGCCCTGTATTATCTTTATCGATGAGATTGACGCGGTTGGTCGCCATCGTGGTGCCGGCATGGGGGGTGGGCACGATGAACGTGAGCAAACCCTCAACCAGTTGCTGGTCGAGATGGATGGTTTTGAGTCGAATGAAGGCGTCATTCTGATTGCCGCCACCAACCGCCCGGATGTCCTTGACCCGGCGCTGCTGCGTCCCGGCCGTTTCGACCGCCAGGTTGTGGTGCCGCGCCCTGATGTGCGTGGCCGCCTCAAAATTCTGCAGGTGCATGCACGCAAGGTTCCTCTGGGTGAGGATGTAGAACTCGAAGTCATTGCCAAAGGTACTCCCGGTTTCTCCGGCGCTGATCTGGAAAATCTGGTCAACGAAGCAGCCCTGCTTGCTGCACGGGCCAATAAGAATGAAGTCAACAGGCAGGACCTTGAAGCTGCCAAGGACAAGGTCATGATGGGTGCTGAACGGCGCTCCATGGTTATCACCGAGGAAGAGAAGAAAGTGACCGCCTATCATGAAGCTGGACATGCCCTGGTTGCCATGTATACTCCTGGAGCAGATCCGGTTCACAAAGTTTCGATCATCCCTCGTGGCCGCGCCATGGGTGTCACCATGTATCTGCCCACGGAAGAAAAATATAACGAAACCAGCCGACGGTCTGAATATTAAGATCTGTACCCTGCTCGGTGGGCGGATTGCTGAGGAACTGGTCTTTGAAAGTGTCACCAGCGGTGCCTCAAATGATCTCGAACGCGCGACTGCGATTGCCCGCAAAATGGTTTGTGAATGGGGTATGAGCGAGAAGCTCGGGCCTCTCTCTTATGGCGAAAAAGAGGGCGAAGTCTTCCTCGGTCGTGATTATGGCCACGTCAAGAATTACAGTGAGGCGACGGCTTTCTCCATTGATGAAGAAATTCGCCGCATTGTCGAGGAGAATTATGCCCGGACCCGCGACATCCTGTCACAGCACAAAGAGGCCCTGATCGAAGTTTCAGAGACCTTGCTGGAACGCGAAAACATGGACGGCAGCGAGATCAAGGCCATGATCTTTGGTGAAGAGGCTCCCTGCTGAAGAGTTGCTGACACTGCTGCTGAACCTACTGCAGTTGAAACTACTGCTACTGAGGAATGATTAAAGGGCTGGGCGCACATCCCGGTCCGTCACAGACCTATCTTGCCGGACGGACCTTGCGACTGGATCTGCGGGCTCCATGCATTGTCGGTATCTTGAATGTAACGCCCGATTCATTCTCAGATGGTGGCCGTTTCTGCTCTGTTGCCGAGCGCTTAAACAGGCGCAAAAGATGGCCAGGGAAGGTGCTGCCCTGATTGATGTCGGTGGGGAAAGTACTCGACCTGGAGCCCCCTCGATCAGCGAAGCTGAAGAGCTTGATCGGGTGATGCCGGTTATTGAGGCCCTGGTAGATGAACTGGATCTGCCGCTTTCAATTGATACCTACAAGAGTGCGGTTGCGGACGCTGCTGTCGCGTCCGGAGTCGAGTTTGTTAATGATATTAGTGGCTTGACCTATGATCCGCGAATGGCTGAGGTTATTGCAGCCTCAGGCGCTGGTTTAATCATGATGCACACCCGGGGCAAGCCGGAAGCCATGCAACAGAATACCGATTACGATGATGTGGTCGGTGACGTTATCTCTTCACTGCAGAAGAGCATTCTCTGTGCCGAGCAGGCCGGGGTGGCACACGATAAAATTGCCATTGATCCCGGGATCGGCTTTGGTAAAGATGCCGCCGGCAATCTTGAGTTGTTGCGACAGACGTCAACCCTGGCGAGTTTGGGGTTCCCCATCATGTTGGGAACATCACGAAAAAGTTTCATCGGCAAGGTCTTGGCTCAACAGGTTCCTGCTGATCGTTTGATTGGAACTATGGCAACTATCGCTCTCGGTTATGCAGGGGGCGCCCGAATTTTTCGGGTTCACGATGTTGCTGCTGCGCGCCAGACTGTTTTGATGGCTCAGGCTGTTTGTGATGGAGCAGGTGGGCCGCGAGCAATGCTGACCTTATCGTAGACAGGGGAAGGACTGAATGTTTGAGATGTTGACAAATTTCCGATGGCTTCTGGATTTGTTAGACATCTTTCTGGTTGCCTTCATCCTTTATCGAATTTTGCTGCTTATCCAAGGTACCCGGGCCGTACAGATGTTAGTTGGCCTTGCTGTGCTTTTGATAGTCTACGTCGGTTCACAGATTACCGGCCTCTATACCCTGAACTGGCTCCTGAATAATTTCCTCTCATCGATCATACTGGTGATCGTTGTCCTTTTTCAACACGATATCCGTCGCGCCCTGATCCATGTCGGACGCAACCCGTTTTTTGCTGATCTCTCCTTTCGTGAAGAAACCCGCGTTATTGATGAACTGTGCAAGAGCTGTGTTGCCCTCGCGCAACGTCAGCTTGGCGCTCTGATCGTTATCGAGCGTGAAACCGGGATCAATGATTTTCTCGATGTCGGTGTTGAACTCGATGCAAAACCGTCCAGCGAATTGATCCATTCAATCTTTAATACCGCCTCTCCCATTCATGACGGCGCAGTGATTATTCAGCGCGGCAGGATTACCCGCGCCGGTTGTTTTTTGCCTCTGACCCAGAATCCTGATATCAGTCCACGCTACGGAACTCGCCATCGTGCCGCCATTGGTTTGACGGAACTGGTCGATGCTGTCGTTATCGTCGTCTCCGAAGAGACCGGATTCATCTCCGTCGTAGTCGGCGGCAAGATAACCCGAGATCTTGAAGTTTCCACCCTGAAAAAAGTCCTTAAACGTCTGCTTGAGCCGCGGCGTAAACGCGGCACGAAGAGCTGAGTATGGTCGAAAAGATTTTCGAAAACTGGCTGCTGAAATTTATCTCTTTGGGCTTTGCCGTGGTCCTTTGGTTCTTTGTTATGGGAGAGAGCCGCATGGAGGTTAATCATATTGTGCCGCTCGAATACGAGAATCTTCCCAGCGGCCTGATGATTGCCAGCGAGGTTCCTTCCTCCGTCGCGATCCGGATCAGCGGTCCGCGTGCCTTGCAAATGAACCTTAGCCCGAGTGATATCAGTCTTACTGTTGACTTGACAGGCCTTTCCGCCGGTGTGACCTCTTTCAAGCGTCTTGAGGAAAGTCTTAATATCCCAAGTGGCTTGAAAATTACCCGGATCTCTCCTTCCTATGTCGATGTCAAGCTTGAGCGTGTGCGTGAGCGTGATGTCCCGGTTCGGGTTGTCTTGACCGGTGAGCCTGCAGCTCGGCTTTATTGTTAAATCATTTAAGGCCCTGCCCGCCAAGGTTGCTGTTGCTGGTGCCGAGAGTGAATTGAAAGGGGTGTCCGAGGTTGTGACCGAAGGTATCGACCTGACCAATGTTCAGGAGAGCTTTTCCCAGACTGTGGCGATCAGCTACATAGGCAACTACACTGACTTGAAGGAAACCAGGAGCGTTGAAGTTCAGGTTGTGTTGCAGCCCGACCCGGACTATGTGCCACCGCAACCTGAAGTGGGACACAACTGAAGAGGACCCACTGAAAAAATCAAGCAAGAAGGGGAAACAGTAAAGTAATGGCAAAACAATTATTCGGAACTGACGGGGTGCGCGGCGTTGCCAATATCCACCCGATAACAACGGAAATGGCCATGCAGCTTGGTCGTGCCGCTGCTTATGTCTTTAAACACAAGGATCGACGCAGCAGAATTGTGATCGGCAAAGATACGCGGCTCTCCGGTTATATGATAGAAAACGCTCTGGCTGCGGGGATCTGCTCCATGGGGGTCGATGTCCTTCTGGTTGGCCCCTTGCCGACCCCGGGCATCGCATTTATTACTTCTTCCATGCGTGCGGATGCTGGTGTCGTAATCTCGGCGTCGCATAATCCTTATCAGGATAACGGTATTAAATTTTTTGCCAGAGACGGTTTTAAGCTCCCTGACGAAACGGAGCTGCAGATTGAGGACCTGATCTTTTCTGACCGGATCGATTCGTTGCGGCCAACGGCCGAGGAAGTAGGTAAGGCTTTTCGTGTTGACGACGCCATGGGTCGTTATATCGTTTTCCTGAAAAACACTTTTCCAAGAGAACTTGACCTGACCGGGTTGAAAATCGTCCTTGATTGCGCCCATGGTGCCGCTTATCGCGTGGCTCCTGCGGTGCTTGAAGAGCTAGGCGCCGAAGTCTTCTCTTATGGCGTCAAACCCAATGGCACCAATATCAACGACGGTTGCGGCTCCACTTGCCCCGGAGTGATTTCCGCTGCAGTGCGTGAGCATGGCGCGGACCTGGGTATTGCTCTCGATGGCGACGCCGATCGTTGTATTTTCGTTGATGAGAATGGCGACGAAGTTGATGGCGACCATATTATGGCCATTTGCGGAATCGACATGATCAAACGCAATATGCTTCCCGAGAACACGGTGGTTGGCACTGTTATGTCGAATATGGGACTGGACATTGCCCTGCGAAAGGCCGGTGGACAGGTTATTAAAACCGACGTCGGTGATCGTTACGTGGTTGAAGAAATGCGTCGCAGCGGTTACCGCTTTGGTGGGGAGCAGTCCGGCCATATGGTTTTTTTGGATCACAATACGACCGGTGACGGCATGATCTCGGCACTGCAGGTTCTGGCTATCCTGCAAAAAAGCGGCAAGCCGCTTTCCGAGTTGGCTTCGGTGATGACGGCTTTGCCTCAGGTCCTGGTCAATGTCCGTGTGCGTGAACGGCGGGCCATTAAGGACCTCCCTGAAGTTGACAGATTGATTTCAGTTGTGGAGCAACGCCTGGGTGATAGCGGACGGGTTCTGATCAGATACTCGGGGACAGAGCCCTTGATGAGGATTATGCTTGAAGGGCAGGATCAGAATGAAATTACCGGCATGGCCAACGAAATAGCTGAACTCGTTGAGGGGACGATCGGCGAAGGAAACACAGGAGACTGATATGGCCAAGTTGGGTGTTAACGTCGATCATATTGCCACAATTCGGCAGGCCAGGGGTGGCACGGAACCGGATCCCGTCACTGCTGCGGCAATGGCAGAGTTGGCCGGGGCTGATGGCATCACGGTTCACTTGCGCGAGGATCGCAGACACATTCAGGATCGCGATGTTATGTTGTTGCGCCGAACCGTGCAGACGCATTTAAACCTTGAAATGGCTTCGACCGATGAAATGGTCGCTATCGCCATGAAGGTCGTTCCCGATTGCGTGACGCTTGTCCCGGAAAAACGTCAGGAACTTACCACCGAAGGTGGTCTCGACGTCGTTAAACACAAGGATAAGTTGTTCAGGCATATTGAGCTTTTGCATCAGGCCGGTATCACCGTAAGCCTGTTTGTTGATCCTGACCTGGAACAGTTGAAAGCTTCGACGAGAGTTAAGGCGGATTATATTGAAATTCATACCGGAAGCTACTGTGACGCCAGGGGTAAGGACCAGGTCGCAGAGTTGGCCAAGATTGAAGAGGCGATCAGGGCCGGCAAAAAACTTGGTATGGGTGTGAATGCCGGGCATGGGCTCAACTACCAGAATGTTCGACCTGTGGTTGCACTCGGTGGGGTTGAAGAATACAATATTGGACATAGTATCATCTCTCGAGCAGTTCTGGTCGGGCTGGATCAAGCCGTGCGTGAAATGGCAGCGATGGTGCGTGGAAACTGATTATGCCGATTGTTGGTTTGGGTACAGATCTGGCCAGGGTGGAACGCTTCCGGGCCTTTGTCGAGAAGAAAAAGACCGCCCTTCTGGGGCGGCTTTTTACTCTTGGCGAGCTAGAATATGCGTTGGCGAAAAAAGATCCGGCTCCGCACCTTGCCGGTCGTTTCGCAGCCAAGGAGTCGTGCCTGAAAGCTTTTGGGCTCGGTTGGCGAGAAGGC
This sequence comes from uncultured delta proteobacterium, assembly GCA_963769955.1. GTDB lineage: Bacteria > Desulfobacterota > Desulfuromonadia > Desulfuromonadales > BM103 > M0040. The sequence goes on along the minus strand of CAVYNW010000006.1, from coordinate 78,488 downwards.
ATAAGTTGGCACGATATGGAGGTCGTGCCCGATGCTTTGGGGCGCCCTGATCTGCTTCTCTCCGGGCGTGCTGCTGAGATTGCTGCCGAAAAACTGGTTGAGGTGGTACACTTGTCCTATAGCCACGATGGTGATTATGCTGTTGCTACTGTGATCCTGGAACGCTTATGAAAGTACTGACTGCAGAACAAATGCAAGCGGTCGACCGCCGCACCATTGAAGAGATCGGTATCCCCGGCGTCGTATTGATGGAAAATGCCGGACGTGGTGTCGCAGAGACTATTGTTCAGGAGCTTCTCCTCGGCGGGCTCTGACTGTGCTCTTGTTCTCTCCGGTAAAGGCAATAACGGTGGTGACGGTTATGTTGTAGCAAGGCTTCTTCTGGATCGCGGCTGGCGGGTACAAACCCTGGTTTTGGGCTCTCGTGATGCAATCAGGGACGATGCTAAGATTAATCTTGTCGCACTTGAAAACTGCGGTGGTGCGATCACTTATATTGACGATGCCGCAACGCTTGATGACTTCTTGACCTCCTGTGGTGATTTTACTGTCCTGGTCGATGCTCTGCTCGGGACCGGGCTCTGCAAGGAGGTTGCCGGTCTTTATCGCAGCGCGATCGAATGGTTGAATGCTCAGCCGTCACCCGTGGTTGCCGTAGATATCCCTTCCGGCATCGATGCCTCGAATGGACGTATTCTTGGCTCGGCTGTTCGCGCTACCTTGACCACGACTTTTGCTTATCCCAAGATCGGCTTGACCAGTTATCCCGGTGCCGGATATGTCGGCGAACTGGTGGTGGTGGATATTGGCATTCCCGCCGTGGTTGCCAACGATGTGCCGGATGATTGCCTGCTGATCGGTAAAGCGGAAGCCCGCCAACTTTTGCCGTCACGCAGCGTTGAAGGGCATAAGGGTAACTTTGGTCATCTGCTGGTCATCTCCGGATCCAGAGGCAAGTGCGGCGCCGCAGTCATGTCTTCCGAGTCCGGGCTACGTGGTGGCGCCGGTCTGGTGACTCTGGCCTGCCCCCAGGTCGTTCAGCCGGGCGTTGCTGCGCGCCTCACGGAAGTTATGACTTCCCCCCAGCTGGATGACAATGGTGAGCTCAGTCTGCAGGCTTATGATGAGTTGCTGGCGCTGGTTGTAGATAAAGAGGCCCTTGCTATTGGTCCCGGCCTTGGTTCCGGCCTTCAGATCCGTGAGCTGATCCAACGGTTGGTAAGAGATACCTCTTTACCTGTTGTTATCGATGCCGATGCATTGAATGCCCTCTGTGGACAACTTCCTATCCTCCATGATCAGATGGAACGACAGGTAGTTCTGACACCTCATCCTGGCGAAATGGCCCGTTTGACGGGTTTGTCAGCCGCTGAAATTCAGGCTGATCGTTTCAAGGTTGCCCGTGATTTTGCGATGCAGAACGGGGTGACCCTGGTCCTCAAAGGAGCACGTACTTTGGTAGCATCACCTGATGGACGGGTGTGCATCAATACCACCGGTCATGCAGGTCTGGCGAGCGGTGGCATGGGCGATGTCCTGACCGGTCTGATCGGCAGCTTCCTTGCTCAAGGACTGAATGCTTTTAATGCCGCAACTCTTGGCGTCTATCTACATGGTCTGGCTGCTGACAGGCTGTTGCCAGAATTTGGCGACGCCGGATTGCTGGCAACTGATGTGATGCGTGAAATCCCTGCTGCAAGGCAGGCTTTGGCAAAGGAGTCTTAAATGTTAACTGCTGGCGAAATTATGACAACGAAAATCCATACTGTGCATCCGGATACTGAGATCAAGGCCCTGGCAAAAATTTTTGTTGAGCACAAGGTCAATGCTCTGCCGGTGGTTGATGATAGTGGTCAGCTAGTTGGTATGGTTACCCAGACGGATCTTGTCGAACAGGACAAGCCGCTGCATATTCCAACGGTCATCTCCCTCTTTGACTGGGTTATCTACCTGGAAAGCCCGAAAAATTTTTCTGAAGAAGTTCGAAAGGTGACGGCACGCAAAGTGGGTGAAATATGTGCAACAGATGTGGTGACCTGTACACCAGAAACTCCGGTTTCTGAGGTCGCGAGCCTGATGGTCGATAACAAGGTTCACCTCGTGCCGGTTGTTAATGAGGGACAAATGGTTGGTGTTGTTGCCCGCCTCGACGTTATCCGGAGTATGGGGGCTTAAGCCTTGCAGTCGCTGGAAACAATAACCTCCAACTTCGAAGAAACCCGTACTCTGGGTAAGCGCTTTGGAGAATTGGCCCTTGCCGGCTCGGTTGTCCTCTTGAATGGTGACCTCGGGGCCGGCAAGACCTGTTTTGCCCAGGGTGTTGCCACGGGGCTCGGCGTCTCCGCAGAGACTCCGGTAACCAGCCCGACCTACACGCTCTTGAATATTCATATGGGGCGTCTGCCTCTTGTATCATTTTGATCTTTATCGGCTCTCCCAGGTCGATGACCTCACCGATCTTGGCTATGATGAATTTGCTGAGGGGGATGGCCTGACTCTTGTTGAGTGGGCTGATCGTATGACCGATGCACTCCCTGCGTCTCTCTCTGTTTCAATCGAACGCATTGATGAAGATCATCGCCACTTTCGTTTCGAAGCGTTCGATAACTGCGGCCGAGAACTTTTGGAGCAGCTCTCCAGGTTCTGCCCTGCTCAGGGAATTCACGCATGATACTCCGTGAAAACCTTTGACGGCCAAGTGGAATACTGTTATTAAAAACAATCGACCCCTCAGGGGATTATCTCAGCAGGTATGAGTTCCTGAAAAAGGGCGCATACCAGGAAGGATCAACCACAGATGGCACTAGTGGTTCAAAAGTATGGTGGTACTTCGGTAGGGAGTATCGAAAAGATTCAGAACGTCGCCCGACGGGTTGCGCGTACCTACGATGAAGGTAACGACATGGTCGTAGTCGTCTCGGCTATGGCCGGAGAGACCAATAAACTGGTCGCCCTGGCAGAGCAGATGTGCGAGTTCCCCAGCGAGCGGGAGTATGATGTTCTGGTCGCAGCCGGGGAACAGGTCTCCATCTCTTTGTTGTCAATGGCGCTGCAATCTATGGGTTACAAAGCCAAGAGCTATCTGGGTTGGCAGGTGCCTATCTATACTGATAGCTCTTCAACAAAAGCGCGCATTGAGGAGATCCAGGATACCAACATGCGAGAAGATCTGCACAATGGCACCATCGTCATTGTGGCGGGCTTTCAGGGCATCGATCGTGACAACAATATCACGACCTTGGGGCGTGGAGGTTCCGATACCTCTGCCGTGGCTGTTGCTGCAGCATTGAAAGCTGATGTCTGTGAGATCCTGACGGATGTAGACGGGGTTTATACCACTGATCCGCGTATCGTGCCTGAAGCTTCCAAGATGGATAAGGTCTCCTACGATGAAATGCTCGAAATGGCTTCTCTCGGATCTAAAATCTTACAGATACGTTCCGTCGAGTTTGCCAAAAAATATGCTGTTGTCGTTCACGTACGTTCCAGCCTGAATGACAATCAAGGGACTCTGGTGATGAAGGAGGATGCAGATATGGAAACTGTCCTGGTTTCAGGTGTTACCTATAATAAAGACGAAGCTAAGATTTCTGTGATGCGCGTTCCTGATAAACCTGGCATTGCAGCACAGATTTTCTCGCCGCTTTCGGCGGCAAATATCACGGTGGACATGATTATCCAGAATGTGTCTCATGAAGGGTCGACCGACATGACCTTTACCGTGCCTCGTTCAGACTTCAAAAAAGCACTGAAAATTGTCGAGGAAACGGCTGTAAAGATCGGTGCCGCCGGAGTACAGAGCAATGAAAATATCGCCAAGGTGTCGATCGTAGGTGTGGGGATGCGTTCACATTCAGGCATTGCCAGCAAGATGTTTGAAACTCTCTCCGCTGAGGGTGTCAACATTCAGATGATTTCTACCAGCGAGATCAAAGTCTCTTGTGTTATTGACGACAAGTACACTGAACTCGCCGTACGTGTTCTGCATGCGGCTTTCGGACTGGATAAAGGTCTGGGCGCCGCAGAATAGAGCTTGTAGGTCGCCGAATCAGCAACCGGGAGTGGATAATGAGTAAAGTTTTTCTGTACGACACAACTCTGCGTGACGGTACGCAGTCTGAAGATGTTTCTTTTCTCGTTGCGGATAAGATTCGCATTGCACAGAAACTTGACGAACTCGGCATTGACTATATCGAAGGTGGTTGGCCCGGTTCCAACCCGAAGGATATTGCCTTTTTCAAGGACATTAAAAAAGTTACGCTCAGCCATGCCAAAGTTGCTGCCTTTGGTTCGACCCGTCGTGCCAAGACAACCCCGGACAAAGACAACAACATCCAGACGCTGATACAGGCGGGGCCGGATACCGTTACGATCTTTGGCAAGACCTGGGATTTCCATGTTCGTGAGGCTTTGCGCATCAGCCTCGAGGAAAACCTCGAGTTGATCTACGATTCCCTGGCTTATCTGAAAAAAAATGTTGCGGAAGTTGTTTATGATGCTGAACATTTTTTCGATGGCTACAAGGCCAACCCCGAGTATGCGATAAAAACACTGGAGGCTGCCCAGCAAGCCGGCGTCGATTGTATTGTCCTTTGTGATACCAACGGGGGTTCACTGCCTTACGAGGTGTCGAGTATTATCAAAAAGGTGAAGAAGCACATCAAGACACCGCTCGGTATTCATGCTCATAACGACAGTGAGTGTGCTGTTGCGAACTCGCTGGTCGCTGTTGAGCAGGGCGCTGTGCATGTTCAGGGTACGATCAACGGTTTTGGCGAGCGTTGCGGTAACGCCAACCTCTGCTCAATTATTCCTGCTCTGAAACTTAAAATGGGTCGCGATTGTGTCTCGGATGAGCAGTTGCAGACTCTACGTGTTGCTTCACGCTATATCTACGAACTTGCCAACCTTGTGCCGCATAAGCACCAACCTTATGTAGGGAACTCTGCCTTTGCCCACAAGGGCGGCGTGCATGTGTCGGCGATACAACGTCACCCGGAAACTTACGAGCACATGCGTCCGGAACAAGTAGGCAACACGACCCGGGTTCTGGTCTCAGATCTCTCCGGACGATCGAATATCCTTGCCAAGGCCGAGCAATTTAATATCAACCTGGACAGCAAGGACCCGGTTACAATGGAAATCCTTGAAGATATCAAAAAGCTTGAGAACCAGGGCTTTCAATTTGAGGGCGCTGAAGCTTCTTTTGAACTGTTGATGCGTCGTGCCATGGGTGAGTTACGGAACTTTTTCTCTGTAATCGGATTCCGGGTTATCGATACAAAACGGCATGAGGACGAGATGTCGACTTCAGAGGCGACAATTCAGATTAAAGTTGGTGGTCGTATTGAACATACTGCTGCTGAAGGCAACGGTCCGGTTAACGCTCTTGATCATGCTCTTCGCAAGGCTCTGGAACAATTTTATCCGCAATTGAAGGAGACCAAACTTCTCGACTACAAAGTTCGCGTGCTGCCGGCAGGAAAAGGCACCGCTTCAGTGACTCGAGTTTTGATTGAATCAGGTGACAAAAATTCACGTTGGGGAACTGTTGGAGTCAGTGACAATATTATAGAGGCCTCCTATCATGCACTGGTCGATGCTCTGCAGTACAAACTGATGCGTGACTATGCAGGCTAAATTTTATAATCAGACGCCGCCGACACTCTTTGTGCTGGCGGCGTTTGCTTTTCTTCTGCTGCTTTTGGGCCGGGAATCTTATGTTAATGAAGATTTGCCGGCTTTTTTGCCTTTAAATGATAATTTTGTTCGCATTGAATTGTCGGGGGAGCTTGCCTTGCCGGGAGTGTATCAAATTAATGACGCTTTACCCCTTAACGGCGCCATTAATTTGACGGGTGTGAAAACGTCACAGGATTTGTTGAGTCCTTCAGCATGGAATGGTCCTTTTCAAGATGGTGAAAATCTTGAAATTATAGAAAATGACTATGAAAATCAAGTCTTTTCGTCGAGGGTGGATGCCCGCCAGTCATCGTGTCTCAATGGGGATCCCGCTACATCCTGATCGTATGAGTCTCGACGATTGGCAGTTTTTGCCGGGTATTGGTGAAGCATTGGCAAGTAGAATAGAATTGAACCGTCAAAAATATGGCGATTTTGTAAGTCTGGAAGGCCTTGCCAGGGTGCAAGGGATCGGTTTGAAAAGCATCGAAAAATGGCAGGTCTTTTTCTCTGACATGTAAGTCCTCGATTTATAGTTAGATTTCTCTTCTGATACGGGTCTGGTTTTTACTCTTGTAATGATTAAATTTCAATTGGCACACCTTGTGTAATGTCTAATCCCTAAATACAGCAAGCAAATATGACGTATGATTAGATGAGGAGGCTATACCGATGAAATGTCCTAAGTGCAAGGGTCGCATGTACGCAGAAAAGTATTATGATTTTGTTCGCGCTTTTGATGCATGGAAGTGTTGCTCCTGCGGTGAGGTTATTGATCCGACAATTCTTGCCAACCGTGCTCGTAACCACAACGTATTCCTCGGATGAGCTGAATATGTTTAAAGATATATAAGCCCGGAGCAGAAGCTCCGGGCTTTTGTTTTGTCTTTTCCGTCGAAATTATGATCCTCAGTTAAGTGTGTTTTGATTTGCGGGTTTAATATGAGTGACAGGTGCATGGTTGAATAATCTAGAGCTCTTTCAGCCTCTGTCTGCAAGACCCGTGACTGTTTATGGTCGTAATTAAATCCCATCTAATTTACAATAGAGTCTAAATGTAGTAATTGGGAAGCTTGGTCGCCTCTGCCTTTACAATCTTTATGAAAGGGTCGTGTCTCCATGTCAACTCATGATAATGATGTCCCTGCTTCGGTTTCATCGGGTCCAGAAGGTCGAAAAACAGTAAGAATCCGTCGCTTGATTGAACGTAAAATGGTTGATAGCTGGCAGAATAAACCTCATTTTTCTGTCACTGTTGCCGTTGATATGACGGATATTATTCGCTTTCGTAAAGATCTCGGTATCACAATCAACGACTTCGTTCTGGCTGCTTCCTCCGCGGCGCTCAAAGAACACCCCTGGGTTAATAGCCACTGGCTTGACAGCGAAGCTGTCGTGCAGAATGAAATTAACCTGGCCATGGCTGTTGCGACCGAAGGCGGGCTCTTCTATCCGGTTATTCGAAATGTTGAAAAGCTCTCCCTGAAGAAACTTGGCGAGTCTGCCAAAGCTTTAGCTGAAAAGGCACACCTCGGTCAGCTCACTGACGAAGATCAGGAAGGTGGTACCTTTACCATCAGTAATATGGGGATGCTTGGGTGTCGAGACCTTTGTGGCGATCATTACCCCGCCCCAGGCTGCCGTCCTTGCCGTTGGTACAGTCAAGGGTGAAGTTGTGGTAGACGAGCATGAAGAGTTGGTCGTGGCACCCATGGTGCGGGTTACCCTGTCTGCAGATCATCGGATTCTTGATGGTGCTGACGCCGCCGAGTTCCTCGATTCGCTGAAGAGTTATCTTGAAGCTCCGGTGACCCTGATCGCCGGCACCTGCTTTGACGAGGGTTAAACCACGATGAATCAAGTTCAGCGCTCCCGAGTTGCTCATGGAGAAAATCCCAATACACTTTCTTCTCAGGAAGAGTTGCAACGCCAGGCTGCCTTTTTTAATGACGCGTTGCTGACCAGGCATTTGCTGGATGCCATGCCGGGGATGGTTCTTGTTCTCAACACTTCTCGGCAGATTGTCTTCGCCAACCGTGCTTTTAGGCATATTTCAGGGCGTTCTGAAGTCGAAAACCTGGTTGGTTTGCGGGTGGGGGATGTCCTCTCCTGCCATGTGGCTCTAGGGGCCGATGGCGGGTGCGGTACGAGTGACTCATGTGAAACCTGCGGCGCGCTTACTGCGATGCTCTCAAGTCTGTCCGGCGCGGAAAATGTTCAGGAATGTACTCTGACGCAAGAGGGTGGATCTGCTGCGCAGCATCTGACGCTGCGAGTCTGGTCGGTTCCACTTCGGTTTAGCAATGAAGATTTCGTCGTAATGGCGGGCACTGATGTAAGTCACGAACGCCGTCGCTTAGCTTTGGAGCGTACTTTTTTTCACGATATTCTTAATCTCGTAGCCAGTATCCAGGGTTTTGCCGAGCTCATGGAGATTGACGAAAGCGTTGATCCGTTGATGGTCAGCCGCCGCATTCAGATGGCATCGCAAAAAGTTATCGATGAAATTGATGCACAGCGTGTCCTGCTGGCGGTAGAAAAAGGCGAGTTGAAAGTCGACAACCACGTCATGACAAGCCAGGATGTCTTGAAAGATGTGATTGAACTTTATGAAGGCCAGGAGATCGCTCGTAAGCGTCTTTTGAAGATTGATGATGACGTGATTAAGACCTCATTCATCAGTGATGCCACTCTATTACGTCGTATCCTTGGCAACATGGTTAAAAATGCCCTGGAGGCCTCTCCCGAGGACTTTACGGTAACTCTCGGAGTCGATAAAAGCGCTGACGGTTTGAGGTTCTGGGTCCATAACGCGACGGTTATTTCAGCTTCTTACCATCAGCGTATCTTTCAACGCGATTTTTCCACGAAAGGCTCAGGACGGGGGCTCGGAACCTACAGTATGAAATTACTCGGGCGCTATCTCTCCGGTGATGTTAGCTTCGAGTCCACCCCGGAATATGGAACCCGTTTTTCCCTCAGCCTTCCAACTGTGTGTCCTGAAAGACCTGAAAGGTTCTTAACCCTTTCGATGTGATCCAAGATCAGTCTGTTCCAAGAGTTAAAGAGCAAAAAGGCGAAGCTGAGAGCTTCGCCTTTTTGCGCTCATGATACTTGTTCAGTCTTTCCCCTGGACTGTGAGAACCGGGATCTTTGAACGTCTGACCACTCGTTCCGCGCTGCTGTCGACGATTGCAAGCTCCTTGACCTCTTGCATTTCAAAGTCTTCCATCCAGAACCATGTTGGCCTCTCTGGGAATCATAACGCGCTGGTGTTCATCCAATTCGTTGATGACGTGCAGTATGTGTGCAGCTCTGCTCCCGTCAGTTTTGCCAGAGTCAGTGCATAACCTGGCGCGGCTGAGATGAACCGGAAAAATCTGTCGCGAAGGCGATGACTCGCTATCTCTCGTGTCATGTTGATTGTCTTTTTATGCCGGCGCAATGGCTGAACCATGCTCCTTTTTATTCTTTGCGATCTGCATAAAAATCACCAGTCCAACCAGAGCAATACCGATTGCGTCTGTCAATAAAGTCGGCCAGTAGAGGAAAAAAGTTCCCACTGCGAGAATCAACCATTCGGGGATGGTTGTCTTTCGGAACCAGAACAGCATGGTTGTTGCCGAGAAGGCGATCGTGCCCAGGAAAGCCGAGAAGAAAGATGACGCCGTTTGTAGGCCGGTGGCCGGATCAGAGGCTTCAATAATGACTTCACCAGGATTAACCATGCCGCCAGCAAAGGTTTTGACTTCTGTAATATTGCCGCTGCGTTTTGCCTTGATATCGATGATTTCATCGCCAACCATGATTTTGGCCACGACATCATCTTTTGCAATGGTTTGTCCCTGCTTTAACATCAACCGACATGACTGAAGCAAAGGGGAGGTCATCCACAAGCTCAGGAACTTTAATGTTGGCCGTATGGGGCTGAAAGAGGATTGCCGGCGTGAAGGCAAAGAGCAGCGGCATGACATACAGCAGTTTGGCGAATTTGAAGCTGGTCCATCCGGTCTTCCATGGGTCCGAGCCTGCTATGGCAGCTCCGGCATAAGCTGCAACACAGACCGGCGGCGTGATGTTCGAATCCTGGCTGAACCAGTAGACGATCATGTGTGCGCAGAGCAAGGGCACCCCCATTTCCATCAAAGGGGGGACAGCCAGCACAGCGGTAATCAGGTAGGCGGCAGTAACCGGTACCCCCATACCCAGCACAAGTGAGGCAAGGGCGACCAGGAAAATGGCGGCAAGCAGGTTGCCGTTGGCCAGGGAGATGATGATGTCTGAGAACTTGAGGCCGATTCCGGTGAGAGAAATAGTGCCGACAATGATGCCGATGACCCCGAGAGTAGCGCCTATGATCAGGGTGTTGTTGGCACCGGTCAGGATGGCTTCCCAGATGCCTTTTAAATCCATGGCAATCTCTTTGCGAAGAGCGCTGACCAACAGACACCAGATTGTTGCTAATGAAGTAATGCAAAATTGGATTCTAAACCCGAACAATGTTTGAACCGGAAGACTCGATATATCCGAGGGAAACAATCATAATGAAACAGGATCGTAAAAGGCACATAAATCAATCTGTCTTTGAACGAGACTTTCCTGTCCTGCCTTACCCAGCTGACGACAATGCATGACAATGCAGACCAGAAAGCAGCCAAGCCGGGCGATTTCCCTATGATCATGAGGATCGTGATTATGAATAATGGCAGCGAGTAATACCACTGTTTTTTGAGGACTTCTTTCCAGTGCGGGAATTCCTTGTCATCAATTCCCTTTGATCCCCTGTTTCTTGGCTTCGAAATGAATCATGCAGAAGACCGAGAAGAAGTAGAGCAGGGCTGGGAAAGATGGCGATCATCATGATGTAGGCGTATGACGTTTCCGTCAACTCGGCCATCAGGAAGCCGCCGGCACCCATGACCGGCGGCAGGAACATACCGCCGATCGATGCAGCAGGTTCGATGGCCCCGGCAACATGTGGCTTGAAGCCGGCCCGTTTCATTAAGGGTATGGTAAAAGCTCCGGTGGAGACTGTATTGGCGATCGCGCTGCCGGAAACCGATCCGAAGAAAGCCGATGCGATGACGGCCACTTTGGCAGGGCCGCCAGTGGTGCGCCCGGCCAGGGCGAGGGGAAAGTCGATGAAGAATCTTCCCGGCTCCCGATTTGTGCAGAAAGGCGCCAAAGAAGATAAACAGGATGACGTAGGTCGCCAGGACGTTGGCCATGACCCCGAAAACCCCGTTGGTTGTCAGGTAAAGTGCGGTACAAAGACGTTCGATGCCGAAGCCTCGATGGGCAATGATCTCCGGGAAAATTGGCCCGAGGTATCCGTAGAGGAACATGCCGATGCCGATAAAGGTCATCGACCAACCCAAAACACGACGACAGACTTCGAGAGAGAGGATGATGCCGACGATACTGACCATGGCGTCCAGGTTGGTTTCTGCACCGGCCCGGTAGTTGAGGACTTCAAATTCGTGGATCCAGTAGTAAACGACTGCAACCGAGGCCAGCGCGTAAAGGATGTCCGAGAGGGTCGGGTTTTCCGGCCATTTTTTCATCATCAGGTTGTCGATGAAAGTGGCGACTAGCACCAAAAACAACCGACGCCAGGACAATGGCGCCTATCAGCCCGCTATTGCCACTGGTTATCGCAGCATGAAATGCGTCTGTTGTGTCATAAAAGACCAGAGCCGGCAATGGCGCAGGAGTAGACCGCTCCGATGATCAATGAGAGGGGAATGCGTATCCAGGTCTTGCCGGCAGGGTAGAGCAAGAAGACCAATACGTAAGTGACAAAAACATAGACCCCGCGATGATACTGGGTCGCCACTGCGGCCAAGCCGGCCGTGTAAAAATAAAAAAGAACCATGCCCGCACCGAGGACCGCAACCAGCCATTTGAACAAACCGACTGGTGAACGGTAGGACTTGGAGTCCTTTTCCATCAACTTGCGGAGTTTTTCCTGCTCCTCCGGGGACAGGTCCTGCAATTCTTCCTGGAGTTCTTCGGTCATGCTGACTACCTGCCTGAGTGTGGTGTGGGTACAGACACCCAATATTTCGAACTTTTAGATGAGAAGAAGCGGAGCCAGAAGGCCCCGCTTTCAGGTTAAATCTGAAGGAAATGTATTACATGCCCATCTGAGCATCGGTCAGGGTGAGACCTTTTTCTTTCCAGAACTTCTGGGCGCCGGGGTGAACAGGGGTTACGATACCTGTGAGCGCACTTTCAACCGACATGGCTTTGGCGGTACTCTTGACCTTGACCATGTAAGAGAGACCTTCCTTGGTGTAGATGTTGGCCAAGGCCTCATAGACATGCTCAGAAGAGACATCTTTACCGGCAACCCAAAGTGCCGAATCCTGGAAGCTCTTGACATCGTAGTCAACGCCGCTGTAGGTGCCCGCAGGTATAGTCAGCGGAGCGTAGAAGGGGTATTGCTCAAAAGCACCGCCTTTTTCTCCCGCTTCCCATGTAGAGAGGATCTTGATCTTGTTGCTGGCGGCAGCCTGAATAATCGAGCTGTTGGGGAACCCGGCAAAAACCCACATGGCGTCAATCAGACCGTCGCCGATCGCGGCAGCAGCTTTGCTGTAGCCGATGAATTCAACGTTCATCTTGTCCCAAAGCCCCAGCGCACTGAAATAGCGCTGAGCTGCTGCAGCTGCACCGGAACCTGCGCCACCAACGGCAATGCGCTTGCCTTCGAGATCGGCGACCTTGTCAATGCCGCTGCCTTCAAGGACGACCAGGTGAGCCGGAGCACCATAAAGGAACGCCATCGCATAAACATTGGGGTATTTGTTGGTGTCGTTGGTCAGGCGACCATTACGTCCAAGGTAAGTGTCGCCGGAATAAGAAATGCCAAAATCGATTTCGCCTGAATTGACGCGGCGGAGGTTTTCTACCGAACCGGCTGACGCCATATTTGAGACTTCGACGTCGGGGATCATCTTGGAAAGACGCGAGGCGATACCGTTGGAGAAGTACTGGAAGGTGCCACCCTCAGGGCCACCGCCGAAGCCGAGGCGGGTTTTTTCCGCGAGAGCCGTGTTGGGCAAAGTGAATGCTGCGACCAGTGCGAGAGCGCTGATCAGGGACAGGATACGAATAACTGCTTTCATTGTTTTTCCTCCTCTTGGGTTGTTGTTGCTGATCCGCATCTGACAATCAACGATATAAACAATTGCCATACTGGCAATAAAAACAGCCTTAGAGAAGTCGTGTCTCTAGATTTAAACACAATGTTCTATTTTTGCAACGATTTTGAATGTTTGTGGAGTGGTTTTGTTGAGATTTTTGTGTGTCGTTAAGGCTGAGGAGGTGCGGTGAGAGGGGTACGCTTATGGAAATTCAAGAGAGGGCGATCGAGCGCCCCCTCTTGAAAAAGAGTTTACATTTAGTCGGGAATAGGGATGACGAAAACTGGTATTTTTGATTTGTGCAGCACTTTCTCGGCGACGCTGCCGAGGAAGGTGTGACCCTTGGTCCCTTTTCCATGAGTTCCCATGACGATGACCTCGGCGTTAGATCGCTCCGCTGCCAGCAGAATCTCAGAAACAGCATGTCCATGGACGACTTCAATGTCCGCAATGTTTTTTAGGTCTTCAGGGTGATCTTGCAAGTTCTTCGTGTGCAAACTTTTCCAAGCGCTTCTTCAGGTCGTTGCGCGCTTGCTGTTCATGTTGATCTTCGAAAGATTCAAGATTGCCTGCCCCCATAACCGCATGAGACGTAACTGCGAAATCCTGCATCAATTTCGGGAACGACATGCAGTATGTGGATTTTTGCCTTTGATTTTCTGGCCATCATGACTGCGTGCTTGAATGCGTATTCCGAGTTTGGTGTCAGGTCGGTCGCATACAGGATGCTTTTGTAGTTTGGTAGCATATTGGTTCTCCCGGTAAAGAGCTCTGTCCTAATGCCCATTCGGTCTAATCTGTTAACTGTTTACCTCACAATCATAAAAGTGCAAGTCAGGGGAAGAAGGCAACGCCTCCTTCCCCAACGTGATTTGTCTGTTTAGTAGCCTTTGAGGTAATCGATGTATTCCGGCAGCCACAGCGAAATCTGCGGGATATAAGTGATCAGCATCAGGAAGACCAGCAGGATCCCCAGCCATGGCAATGCGGCACGCATGACCCAGGTAATGCTTTCCCCGGTGATCCCCGAGGTAACGAACAGGTTGAGGCCGACCGGCGGCGTAATCATGCCGATCTCCATGTTGACGACCATGATGATGCCGAGGTGAATCGGGTCGATGCCCAGTTTTACGGCGATCGGAAACAGGATCGGTGCCATGATCAGCAGGATTGCCGATGGCTCCATGAAGTTTCCGGCGATCAGCAGCAGGATATTGACAACGATCAGGAAGCCCCAGGCGGGCAAGCCCCAGCCGACGATGATCTCGGCAATATGGTGCGGGATCCGTTCGGTGGTCAGAACGTGGGCAAACAGCATGGCGTTGCCGATAATGAACAGCAGCATGATGGAGACCTTGGAGGAGTCCATCAGCACCTTCTTGGTGTCTTTGTGGAAGATGGTTTGCGGCAAGGCTTTTAGCGACAGTAACAGGTTGCGGACGAGGATTTGTCGGTACCCCGTCATTTTTGTCTCTGCGCCATTTCACCCCTTTGAGCGGCCCCATGTCGCGGTAGATGAATATCGCAATGAAGAAGGCATAGACTGCCGAAACTGCGGCAGCCTCAGTGGGGCTGCAGATGCCGCCGTAGATCGACCCGAGGACGATGATGATCAGCATCAGACCCCAGATCGCGCTGGCACTGGAGAGCATCAATGCTTTGAAGCCGACCCAGGGTTGCGCCGGCAAGCCTTTGATCCGGGCGACGATGTAGATGACGATCATCAGCATGCCGCCCATCAGAGATGCCGGGTACGAAGCCTGCCATAAACAGCCGGGCGGCGGATTCTTCGGTCGCCGCCGCATAAACCAGCATGACGATCGACGGCGGGATCAGGATGCCGAGAGTTCCGGCGTTGGTGATGACGCCGGCCGCCATCGCCTTGGGATAACCGGCCTGGACCATGCCGACGATGACAATCGAGCCAATGGCGGCAACCGTTGCCGGTGAAGACCCTGAAACGGCGGCAAAGATCATGCAGGCCAGGACCGAGGCCATCGCCAGGCCACCGCGAATCCAGCCGACACAGTCGATGGCGAAATTGATAATCCTGGTCGGCAACCCCTCCGGTTGACAGAAAAGTCGAGGAGAGGATGAAGAACGGAATCGCCAGCAGGGTATAATGTTCCGATTCGGGACTCAAGCAGCTTCAGGGCGATCGATGCCAGTGAGTCGTGGGAAAAGAGCAGAATCGTGGTGATACTCGACAATCCCAGGGCAAATGCGATCGGCATGCCGGTCAGCAGGCAGAGCAACAGGATAAGAAAAAGTGCCGCGGTTGTCATGCCGATTTCCCTCCCTGCAGAGCGGCCTTGGTCTCTTCGGCCAGATGCATGCTTTCTTTGGCTTCGTCAGCCAGAGTGAAGCCTTCGCTTTTGCCGGTGAAAATACGCCCAAAGCAAGAATCAGTAACCGGATCGCGATCATTACCATGCCGATCAGCAGAATGCTGTGGGCAACCCACTTCTGAATCGGCATATCGTCAAGCTCGATGCCGATCTTGTGCATCTTTGCCAGATAAACCCAGGACCCCTTCATGAAAAGCCCGGTATAGAAGAGGCAGGCCGCGACGGCAATGCCGCCGATGATCTTGCGAGCCGTGGCGGCATGATCTTGACCAGGGCGTCAACGCCGATATGGGAGCCGACCTTGATCCCGTAGGAAACCCCAAAAAGCACCATCCAGGCTGAAAGGTGCAGTGTTAACTCCTGGGCCCACATCAGGCCCTCGCCAAACCGAAACGCAACACGACTTCAAAAAAAACCAGTAACGTCATAGACCGCCAGTAAACAGGCGATATAATCGTTTCCTCAATGCCGTTTATTATCCTGATAAACATGATTCAGCCCTCTGTAAAACCAATGCTGGGAAAAATTCACGGGCCCCGTCTCCGGGGCCCGTGAGAAATACATGATTGATTAGTTGGAGTTGGACTGCCACAGCAGCTTCGATATATTCCTTGCCGATCGCATCTTCAAACTGTTTCCAGACCGGCTTCATCGCTTCGACCCACTGCTGGCGCTCGGCTGTCGGTCAGTTGATGATTTCAGAGCGCTTGGAATCGATGATTTTCTGACGGTCTTCGATGGCCTTTTTTGCGGAGATCTTGTTGCCGAAAGCGATCGCTTCATCCAGGGCCTTTTTGACTTCAGCGCGGATATCGTCAGGCAGGCCCATCCAGAATTCGGTCGAGGTGACAACCAGGTAATCGAGGACGCCGTGGTCGGTCTCGGTGATATAAGGCTGAACTTCATAGAATTTCTTCGAGTAGATGTTGGACCAGGTGTTCTCCTGCCCGTCGATCGCTTTGGTCTGCAGCAGGGTAAAAACTTCCGAGAAAGGCTTTTTCAGCGGCATGGCGCCAACGGCTTCGATACTGTGCGGCCAGAACGTCGGAGGTCATGATGCGGAATTTCTTGTCCTTGGCGTCTGCCGGGTACACGCAGCGGATCGTTGGCCGAAGATCTGCTTCATGCCGTTGTGCAGGTAGCCGAGACCGATCAAACCTTTGTCTTTCATCGACATCAGCATTTTCTGGCCGACCGGGCCCTGCTGGAATTTCTCGACCGCAGCCATGTCCTTGAAGAGGAAGGGCAGGTCGAAGATCTGCAGTGAGGAGGTGTACTTTTCAAACTTGGACAGGGCCGGTGCAGCGAGCTGGACATCGCCGAGCGCCATGGCCTCGAGAACCTTGTTGTCACCGAACAGCTGGGAGTTGGGGAAAACTTCTACGTCGACCTTGCCGGCCAGGCGCTGATCGACCAGTTCCTTGAACTTGTTGGCCATCTGCCCTTTAGGGGTGTTCTCTGCAACAACGTGGGAAAACTTGATTACGATGGGGGCGGCCATTGCAGACCGTTGCCGAAGCGACGAATGTCACTGCGACCATCAGACTTACCAGTAAAATCTTGTTCTTTGTCATTTTGTACTCCTTACATTTTAAAGTGATATTCTATGTTGCCACCAAGGCAACACTTCAAGGATGATCTTATGCCGCGCCATTCTGCGAGTTACTGATCGCGTAAAGCGATTTTTGTGGTCATTCGAAACTTATGATTAATCAGGCAGGTTCAAGCAAGCACAGGGAGTAATGAGCAAGTTGGATGCCATGTCAGGGATTGATTTAAAACAGGATTATGAATTAAAGGGTATAAACATAGATTGTTGTAAAAAGTTAGGTGTTTATGGCGGCTTTCAAGAGTTTATTATTTTTTTCTTATTTTTGTTTTCTTAGCGTCATTATCGTCAATTCCAGAAGCGTGCGACGAGATAAATAGTGTTCTGATTGGCTGGTTGGGTCGAAGTTTTATTTTTCTCGAAACTTTATTGAGAGGCCGAAAAGCCTGTGGTTTGCGGCTCAATCAGGCGGAATAATTGCTAGGACGGTGTTTTGTTTATAGGCCTGTCAATAATCTGTGATGCCATTGAATGTTTTTGCATGGGCTTGTTGATGATTGGCCTGTGAAGAGAGATATGGCGCGCCTGGCCATATTAAGTGGCGGAAAATGGCTCGTTGTGGCCAAGGGCCGCCACATTAAGATTGCCGGATTTTTGACTAAATCAATGTTTGTTGTTTTGATGAGATTCCGGGCAGGATTGGACTACTTCGCTTAATGTTTTTGGTCCTTGGAAATATATCGTTTCTAATCTTTCTGCTTGACGCTGCCGATGCACTGGCCGTTATGATGGATCGCCTCCAGATTGATTTTAATGGCTTGGAAAAGTTTATGATAATGATGAAAACTGTCTTTGCTCCGGCAAAAATCAACCTGTGTCTGCATGTCACAGGTCGGCGCGAGGATGGATATCACGATCTGGCGACGCTGATGCAAAAGGTTGATGTTCAGGACCGTCTCGATATTGTCATCTCTCGCGGAGTTGACATAACGGTCTGTTGCCCGCAACTCGTACTTCCCGACGGTGCGGAAAATATAGCTGCCCGGGCGGCGCGTCTTTTTCTTTCTTATGTCGAGGAAGAGTGCAGCGTTTCCATAAGGATTGACAAAAAGACCCCTGCTGCAGCAGGTCTGGGAGGGGGGTCGTCAGACGCCGCAGCAGTTCTTCTGGCTCTGAATTCAATGTTGAACGTGAATCTGTCGAAGAGTGAGTTGATGAGTCATTGGTGTCAGGGTCGGAGCCGATGTGCCTTTTTTCCTTTATGGTCAGTCTGCCGCCTGGGCGACTGGCGTTGGCGAACGGTTGCAGCCATGGCCAGGATTGCCCCCGGTTGTCTTTGTTCTTGGTGAATCCTGGAATAGAAGTTTCGACCGCCTGGGTTTTCAAAACTTTGGGGTTGACATGCTCTCGGCCAATCGCTAGAATTCCGAGGTTTCCCGTGAGGGCTAGCGGTTTAGCGCGCCTGCTGGACAATGATCTCGAAGTTGTTACCTGCCAACGCTATCCCTGTGATCACGACTATCAAGGAACGTCTGGTTTCTGGCGGTGCCGCCGGAGCGCTCATGTCCGGCAGCGGCGCCGACGGTTTTTGGTGTCTTCGAAGATCGTTGTCAGGCAGAAAAGGCTGCCGAAATCCTGTCCTCGGAAACAGGTTGGTGGGTACAGGTCGTTAACCCACTATAGAGTAACGAGTCAATAAATATAGGGGCGTCGCCAAGCGGTAAGGCACCGGATTTTGATTCCGGCATTCACAGGTTCGATCCCTGTCGCCCCTGCCACTCGCAAGATTGCGTACCTGCCGGATCTTTAGATGTGAGGACGTTATAGTTAATAACGGGTTGATATGCAGGCCATGCATTGACATGGCCTGACGTTTCCAGAGAAACAGGTGATGATGTGTTTAAAGAACTGAAAATCTTTACCGGTAATGCAAATCCTGCCCTGGCGCAGGAAATCTGTCGTCACCTCTCCGTGCCCTTAGCCCAGGCAACCGTCAAGACTTTCTCTGACGGCGAAATTATGGTGGAAATCAAAGAAAACGTCCGCGGTCGAGACGTTTTTGTCGTTCAGTCAACCTGCCAGCCTGCGAATCAGAACCTGATGGAATTGCTGGTTATGATTGATGCGCTGAAGAGGGCTTCGGCGGCTCGCATCACAGCTGTTATTCCCTACTTCGGTTATGCCCGGCAGGATCGCAAGGTTGCGCCGCGGACACCGATCACCAGCAAGCTGGTTGCCGACCTGATTACGACTGCGGGAGCACAGCGGGTCCTCTGTGTCGATTTGCACGCGGGACAGATTCAGGGTTTTTTCAATATCCCGGTCGATCATCTTTATGCGGCTCCTGCTGTCCTTGAAGATGTCAAGTCACGGCTTTCGGAGGAGATCTGGTGGTCGTTTCTCCTGACGCTGGGGGCACGGAGCGTGCCAGGGCTTTTGCCAAGAGATTAAATGCCGGCCTGGCGATTATCGATAAGCGGCGCAGTGCAGCAAATGTTTCTGAGGTCATGCATATCATCGGTGATGTTGAAAATCAGACCTGCATTATCGTTGACGATATGATCGATACGGCAGGAACTCTTTGCCAGGCTGCTGCGGCTCTCAAGGCGCATGGTGCCGGTGATATTTACGCCACGGCAACTCACGCTGTTCTTTCCGGACCGGCACTGGACCGGATCAATGCAGAGTTCTCTCAAAGAAGTTCTGGTTTGCAACACGATCCCAACGGAAGAAAAGCTTGAGAATTGCTCGAGGTTGCGGACGATCTCTGTAGCAAAGATTTTGGCGGAAGCGATCCGCCGCATTCACGGTGATGAATCTGTCAGCTCACTTTTTGTGTAGCTGTGGCAGAAACCAATAAAGAAACTAAATTTAGCAGCTTAAGGATGGAGGAATAGTTAAATGGCCAAATCGGTACTGAATGTAGAAACGCGAGTTCGCATCGGCAAAGGCGGTTCTCGCAAAGTCCGTCAGGACGGCCTGGTGCCTGCAGTGGTTTATGGCAAGGGTGTTGATAAGCCTCTCAATCTTCGCCTTGACCCGAAAGCTCTGCAGCAGGCAGTTGCCACCGAAGCTGGCTGGAACACCCTGATTACCCTCAAGGGCGATGGCCCCTTTGATGGCCTGGTTGTTATCCTCAAAGATATGCAGATCGATGCGATCCGTCGTGATGCCTCAGCATGTCGATTTTCAGGCAATTGACCTGAAGAAGACCTTGGCTGTCATGGTTCCCGTGCATCCGGTCGGTAAATCCAAGGGAGAAATTGAAGGTGGCAACTTGCAGCTGGTTCGTCATGAACTGGAACTTTTTTGCCTGCCGACCAATATCCCGACGGCTATTGAGATTGACGTCACCGAGCTGGAGGTTGGTGATGGAGTGCATATCGATGAAGTCACTCTTCCTGAAGGCGTTGAGTCACAGCATGATGTCAACTTCACGGTTCTGACAGTTGTCGGCCGTATGGCTGAAGAAGTCGAAGCTGATGAAGAGGACGAAGAGGGCGTAGCGGTTGCAGAGACTGAAGTGGCTGAAGAGGCTGCTGACGAAGATTAGGCAATCTTTTGAAGTTGATAGTCGGGTTGGGCAACCCTGGCACTGAATATGCGGAAACCCGCCACAATATAGGCTTTATGGTGGCCGCCTGTCTGGCAGGCAGGGCCGGAATAGCCCTCAAGCGTAAAGGTTATCAAGGCCATTATGGCGTTGGTCGGGTCGCAGGTGAAGAGACGACGATCCTGCTTGCCCCAGACATACATGAATCGCAGTGGTGAAAGCGTTGCTCCTGCTTGTCAATCCCTCGGTATTGAGCCGGGGGATTTGATTGTGATTCACGACGAAATTGACCTGGCTTTTGGTTCCTTGCGTATCAAGGTCGGCGGAGGCCATGGCGGTCATAATGGTCTGCGAAGTATTGGTTCTGTGCTCGGTGAAACGGGCTACAATCGGTTGCGCATGGGCGTCGGACGTCCTCCGGGAGGAGGCGATGTCTCCGCACATGTTTTGAGCCGCTTCAATGCCGCCGAACGAGCCCTGTTGGAAAAATATGTAGAAACGGCGACCGATGCCCTGGAAGAACTTATAAGGAACGGGGCACAGGATGCTATGAGTAGCTATAATAATCGTGATTTGTTGACACAATAAAAACGTAAAAAGGTTAAAGGGAGACAGACATGCAAGCTTTAGCACCAATTTTAGGCGTCATCGGTTTCGTGATTGCCATTGTCCTGTACAACAAGGTCAAACGCTATCCGGTCGGCAACGACACTATGAGAGAGATCTCCGAAGAGATTCATAATGGCGCCATGGCGTTTCTTGGCCGTGAATATCGGGTTCTGGCCATCTTTATCACTTTGGTCTTTGTGATCATTTCAGTCGCTATGAACTATCAGACCGCCTTGGCGTTTCTTGGTGGTGCTTTTTGTTCCATGACCTGTGGTTTTATCGGCATGAAAGCCGCTACCCGGGCCAATGTTCGGACCTGCGAAGCTGCTCGCGAGTCGGGCCAGGCTGAAGCCCTGATGGTCTCCTTCAACGGTGGCGCAGTCATGGGCCTTGCGGTTGCCTCTCTGGGCCTGGTCGGCGTCGGTATTGCCTTCATGGCCTTCGGCGGAGATCCCACAACGGTTCAATATATCAACGGTTTCGCTATGGGTGCTTCGTCCATTGCACTGTTCGCCCGCGTTGGTGGTGGTATCTACACCAAGGCCGCTGACGTTGGTGCTGACCTGGTCGGCAAGGTTGAGGCAGGCATTCCTGAGGATGACCCACGTAACCCAGGCGTTATTGCTGATAACGTCGGCGACTGTGTCGGTGACACGGCCGGGATGGGTGCCGACATTTTCGAATCCTATGTTGGCTCAATCATCGCAACGATCGCTATTGCTGCCGCAGCTAGTCCCGAACTGCTGGCTAAGCTCGGTACCGGTGAAGGCGTTCAGGCGGCTGCCATGTACCTGCCGATCGCTCTGGCTGTAGCCGGACTGCTCTTCTCCTTTGTCGGCATCTGGTCGATGAAAATGCTCTGCAACCAGGATCCGGCCAAGGCGCTGCATTACACAACTTTTGTTGCTGCCGGTGGTTTCCTGGTGGTTTCGATCCTGGTCATCTGGGGTATGGGCCTCAAGTTCGGCGTCTTCCTGGCTGTGTTGATTGGTTGCCTGGCTGGTGTCGCGATTGGCCAGATTACGGAATACTATACGGCGCATAAACCGGTTTTCCGCATTGCCGAAGCAAGTAAAACCGGTCCGGCGACCAATATCATCACAGGCCTTGCTGTCGGTCTCGAGAGCTGTGCTGCTCCGATCCTGGTTATCTGTGTTGCCATTGCTGTGGCCAATAATTTTGCCGGCCTCTACGGGATTGGTATTGCGGCCGTTGGTATGCTGGCGACGGTTGGTGTCACCATGACGGTTGATGCTTACGGTCCGATTGCTGACAATGCCGGCGGGATTTCCGAAATGGCCGGTCTTGGTCCTGATGTGCGTGAGATTACAGACGGCCTTGACTCCATCGGTAATACCACTGCCGCCATTGGCAAAGGTTTTGCTATCGGTTCCGCAGCGTTAACCGCTCTCGCTCTTTTCTCTGCATACGCGACGACGGTTAAGCTCGAAACTATCAACCTGATTGACCCGAAAGTTGTTATCGGCCTGCTTATTGGCGGTGCCCTGCCGTTTTTTATCGGCGCATTGACCATGACCAGCGTCGGCCGTGCAGCCGGCCAGATGGTCGATGAAATCCGTCGCCAGTTCCGTGAAATTCCCGGCCTTCTCGAAGGTAAGGAAGGTGTTAAGCCTGATTCCGCGAAGTGTGTTGATATCTCCGCCAAAGCGGCCTTGCGTGAAATGGTCCTGCCTGGTGTCGTCGCAGTCGTTGCGCCGGTACTGATCGGTTTCGTCCTTGGTAAAGAATCTCTCGGTGGTATGCTCGCCGGTGCCACCCTGGCCGGTGTTCTGCTTGCCTTGATGATGTCTAACGGCGGCGGTGCCTGGGATAACGCCAAGAAATTCATCGAGCAGGGCAAACTTGATGGCGAAAAGAAGGGTGGCGATGCTCACGCTGCTGCGGTTATCGGCGACACTGTCGGCGACCCCTTCAAAGATACCTCCGGTCCGGCTATGAATATCCTTATCAAGCTGATGAGTGTTGTGGCCCTGGTTATTGCGCCTCTGCTGGTCTAAATCAGAGAGACATAATTATCAGTAACGATAGCCGGGGCCTGTGCCCCGGCTATCGTTATTTACAGAGATAGAGGAATTATGGGATTCAAATGCGGTATTGTTGGCTTGCCAAATGTTGGCAAGTCGACCATCTTTAACGCGATCACCTCGGCTGGCGCCGAAGCGGCCAATTATCCTTTCTGTACGATTGAACCGAATGTCGGCATTGTTACGGTTCCGGATCAGAGACTCGATGAATTGGCCTCCATCGTTAATCCGCAGCAGGTTCTGCCGACGACCATGGAGTTTGTCGATATAGCCGGACTGGTAAAGGGCGCAAGTCGTGGCGAGGGCCTGGGTAACCAGTTCCTTGGGCATATCCGTCAGGTTGATGCCATCGCTCATATTGTGCGTTGCTTCGAAGATGAGAATGTTGTCCATGTCGATGGCAGTATCGATCCCTTGCGTGATGTTGAAGTGATTCAGACGGAGCTCAACCTGACTGACCTGGAAACTGTTGAGAAGCGTATCAACCGTGTCGCTAAGCAGGCGAAGAGTGGCGACAAGAAAATGCAGGAAGAAATGGCACTTCTCGAAAAGGTACAGAAATGCCTCGACAGCGGTCAACCGGCACGTAATGCGGATTTGACTGCTGAACAGTGGGCGCCACTGCGCGAACTCTGCCTGATCACGGCGAAGCCGGTTCTCTACGTGGCAAATGTTTCGGAAGACGATCTCGCCGGTGATCATCCCTTTGTTGACCGCCTCAAGCGACATGCCGCTGACGAAGGTGCCGAAATGGTCGTGATCTGCGGCAAGATAGAATCTGAAATTGCCGAACTGGCTGAAGATGAGAAAGTGGAATTCCTCGCCGAGCTTGGCCTCGATGAATCGGGTCTTGATCGGATGATTCATGCAGGTTACCGCCTGTTGGGCCTGAACACTTACTTTACGGCCGGAGTCAAGGAGGTTCGTGCCTGGACCGTCAGCTAAAGGTGCCCGCGCCCCTCAGGCCGCCGGAGTCATCCATACTGATTTTGAGAAGGGCTTTATTCGCGCCGAAGTGATCGGCTATGAAGATTTTGTCTCATCAAAAGGTGAAGCGGGTGCCAAGGAAAAAGGCCTGATGCGCCTTGAAGGCAAGGAATATCTTGTCAAAGATGGCGATGTCATGCATTTCCGCTTCAATGTTTAAACTGGTCGAGACGCTGACACCTTTGATCGAGGCACGTGGCTTGGTATCACCTGTCTTCTGTTTTGATAAAAATCCGTTGCCTCGTGCTACGGGGTGTGGTAGAAAACAAAGTTCTTTAGAAGGAAGCATACGGGATGCTTCCGCTCCTTGCTCCGCCTGGCGGGGCTAATAACTCAAGAGGAGGTTTTATGCGAACCTACGAATCAATCTTTATCGTACACCCGGAAGTTGTCGGGGACGATCAGACGGCCCTCATCGACAAGTACAAAACGATCTTGTCCGATCAAGGCGCTGACGTTCTCAAGCTGGAAAACTGGGGAACCCGAACACTGGCCTACCAGGTCAAAAAGCAGTCTAAAGGCTGTTACGTTCTGGTGATCTTTGACGCTGAGCCGACTGTTATTGCCGAGTTCGAGCGCCGCATGCGCATCGATGAGAAGGTAATCAAGTTCCAGACCATCATTCTGGAAGGCGGTTACGAGGCGCCTGTTGTTGAGGCTGCAGCCGAAGAAGCCACTGCAGAAGATGCTGAGGCAACCGAAGCCGACACTGAGGCGCCAGCACGAAGAAGCTGCTGCCGAAGAAATCAACAGAAGAATCTTAACATTCGAATCAACCTCAAGACGATGAAGAAGGAGATATAATCATGGCATATGAAGGAAATCGCAGCGGTGGACCCCGTCGGCGTTATGGCCGTCGCAAAGTTTGCCGTTTCTGTGCCGATAAGAAAGCAACGATCGACTACAAAGATATCCGTTCCCTGCGTTATTTTATTTCCGAGCGTGGCAAAATCACCCCTCGGCGTATTTCCGGGACCTGTGCGGATCATCAGAGAAAACTGACAGAGGCCATTAAACGTGCGCGCAATATCGCGCTGCTGCCTTTCACCGCAAGCCACTCTCTCGAGAGAGGTTCCTCGCAGCGATAGCTCGATGATGATGCAACGAGGACTTTACGTTATTCTCGGCGCTTTAGCCGGGTATGCGTTGTTTGGAGCCTTTGCCGCTCTGGGGTTTGCCGCCGTTGCCGTCAACCTCTTTACGCCTCTGCCGGCGGCTTTCGTTGGTATGCGTGTTGGGTCAGCAGCTGCTGGTGTGACAGTCATCTTGACTGCACTCATGGTTTTACTGACAGCTGACCCGGCCTCGGCGCTTATGTACCTGGTTCAGTTTGGTATTCCCGGAGTGGTCTTGCCGTGGTTGTTGAATCGACGGATCGCCTGGGATAAGGCAACGGTCATTGTCCTGTGGGCAATGGTTGCTGCCAGCCTTTGTGGCTTGCTGCTTGTTTCGACTGTATCAGGTCAGTCGCCCCTGGCAACCGTCAATGATCTGATCGGTAAGGAAATTGCCCAGACCACGACGATCATGCAGGACATGTTTGCTGAAACAGACCTTCCTGCAGGTCAGAAGAGAGAGGTCGGACTGGCGATAGAGAATATGGCCAGCTTCCTGCAGAAGGCTTATCCGGGGATTGTGATTACCATCAGTGGCCTTATGGTCCTTGGCCTGGTCTTTCTGCTGTCACTGCTGGCACGAGGTCGATATATTGTGCCAGGTAAAGCCTTCCCCGAGTGGAAGGCCCCAGAGTTTCTGGTCTGGGTACTGATTGCCGCCGGTTTCCTGGTTGCATTTGTTGAAGGGATGGCTGGAACCTTTGCCCTGAACCTGCTGGTGATTCTGTTGCCGGTTTACTTTCTGCAAGGTCTGGCTGTTATCGATTGTTTTTTTCGCCGCAGGGCTTTTTCGCCGATTATCAGAACCGTCGGCTACCTTCTGGTCACGTTGGTTAACCCGTTACCGATGGTCGTCACTGGAATTGGCGTATTTGACTTGTGGGCTGATTTTCGCAAACCAAAAGAACCTGAATCATAAAGATTTTGGGAGGATAAAAAGATGGATGTCATTCTGACTGAAAATGTTAAAAATCTTGGAAACATTGGTGAAGTGGTTAAGGTCAAGCCTGGTTACGGTCGCAATTTCCTGGTTCCCCAGGGGTTGGCTGTTGAGGCAAGTGAGGGCAAGCTCAAGGAGCTTGAGCATCATAAACGCCAGTTGAATCGCAAGGCTGAAAAGCTGAGCAAGGAAGCTTCTGACGTCAAGGCACGAATCGAGTCTGTCGAGTGCACCTTTGTGCACAAGGCAAGCGAAGAGGGTAAACTCTTCGGTTCGGTCACCTCGATGGAGATTGCCGAAAACCTCGCTGCCCAGGGTATTGAAATCGATCGCCGCAAAATTCTGCTTGAACAGCCGATCAAGGAGCTTGGCGAGCATGAGATTGATATCAAGCTCAATGCCGGCGTCAATGCCATCGTTAAGGTTAATGTCATCAGTGAAGATGCTCAGCCTGCAGCTACAGACGCTCCTGCCTCTGCAGATGCTAAAGAGTAGATAGCTGTAAAGACTCCGGGGGTCTGCTCTCAGGCAGGCCCCTCTTTTCCCCTGAGGGCGAACGTGCAAGATCGCGCCGAACATCGCCTGCCACCCCAGAACCTGGAAGCAGAAATGTCTGTTCTGGGGGGAATCCTATTGGAGAACGAGGCCCTGAGCAGGGCTTTGGAATCTCTGCGCCCGGAAGACTTCTATCGAGATCGTCCCACGGCAAAATTTTTAATGCGCTGATCGCTCTGTACGAACGCAACGAGCCTGCTGACCTGGTTACCTTGACTGACATCCTGAAAACTCAGGATGCCCTCGAGGAAGTTGGTGGCAGTTCCTACCTGGCGACCCTGGTCGATTATGTGCCGACCGCTGCCAACATTACCTACTACTGCAAGATTGTCAAAGAGAAGGCCATCGCCCGGGAATTGATCAAGGTCGCGACCGAGATCGCCAGCAGAGGTTATGAAGGCGGTGAAGTTGAAACCTCACTTGATTGGGCCGAAGGCGAGATCTTCAAGATTGCTAATATGAAGACCAAGCAGTCTTATTACACGACCAAGGAAATCGTCAAGGACACGATCAAGACGATTGAAGGCCTTTACAGCCGTAAAGAGCTGATCACCGGCGTGCCGACCGGTTTTAAAGATCTCGACACTATGACGTCAGGTATGCAGGGTGGTGACTTGGTTATTGTTGCCGCGCGACCCTCGATGGGCAAAACAGCTTTCTGTCTCAATCTCGTCGAATACGCGTCTATGCACTCAAGTAAGCCTGTGACTTCACTGGTTTTCTCCTTGGAAATGAGTAAGGAGCAGCTGGTTCAGCGTTTGCTTTGCTCGGTCGCTCGTATTGAGTCCGGACGAGTCCGAACCGGCAAGCTGGCTCAATCAGAGTTTCCAACCCTGGTGAATGCTGCAGGCCTTATTGCTGAGGCTCCGATCTATATCGACGATACCCCCTCTATCAGTGTTCTGGAAGTTCGTGCCAAGGCCCGCCGACTTAAGGCGGAAAATAATCTGGGCCTGGTTGTTGTTGACTACTTGCAGTTGATGACAGGCAAAAGCACTGAAAACCGTCAGCAAGAGATCTCTGAGATCTCCCGCTCTCTGAAAGCTCTGGCCAAAGAGCTCGATGTCCCGGTTATCGCCCTGTCGCAGCTGAATCGCTCTCTGGAGAGTCGCACCGACAAGCGACCCATCCTTTCTGATTTACGTGAATCAGGTGCCATCGAGCAGGATGCCGACGTCATTATGTTCCTCTATCGTGAGACGGTATACTGCGATGCCTGTAAGAAGCGCGACAACAGCTGTGGAGAGAATCACGAGCGCAAGGCCGAGGTGATCATCGGAAAACAGAGAAACGGGCCACTCGGGGTCGAACAGTTGACTTTTCTTGGGGAGTTCACGCGTTTTGAGAGCAGATCAGAACGTACTGATGATTATGCAGCTTAAAGCCGGCCATTTCTGCCCGGCTTTTTTGTTGAGTGCCTGCTGCTGATATTTTCAGGGAAGTTGTAGCCCCAATGCCTCCAGTTTGACTTCGAGTTCCTTCGCTTCTCTTGATTTCTTGCCTTCCTTTACGCTGACCCAGCCATGTTCTCTCAGCCACTCTTGTGCTGCAGGTTGATCCTGTGCAATCAGTAACCTCATAAGCTCCGTCTCCGGTCCTGAGAGTCGCATCGCGTTCAACCTGTAGTCTCTGAATGCTTCCCAGACAAAAGGAACCCAGCGGGCGACAATCTCCTCACCGATGACGGTTGCGTATTGACGGATTTCGGTTTGGGCGTGGTTGTCCATGCGCAGCATGAGAAAGTGCAGGAGGTTGTGTAAATCGATCGACCAGTAGGCTTCCGTGTAGGTCGAGAGGGGGAGATCTTTACGTGCCTGCTCACGGGCAACACCTGAGTGCAATCCGTGATTGGTAAAGCTCTCTCGCACTCTGGTGGAAAGCCTCTTCGCTGGCGGTTAGTTGCTCGCCGGTGTCAGGATCGAGGAAGCCATCGCTGCCCTGTTTGTTCTGGGTTGTCTGGAGTCGCCATTCCCCGGGTAAGGTCCCCTGCTGGTCGGAGATGGCTTCTGAATAGCGTGTGCTGTACTCATTGACTGAAGCTGTTCTGTGGCGTATCCACTGCCGCCAGCAGTCCATCGGCACGCGAATATGCAGCTTGAGCTTGCACATTTCAAAAGGGGTTGTGTGGGCATTGCGCAGCAGGTAGCGAATCAGGCCACGATCTTCGTGAACCTGTTTTGTCCCTGCTCCGTATGAAACCCTGGCGGCCTGAACGATCGCGGCATCATCGCCCATGTAATCAATGATCCGGACGTGACCATGGTCAAGGACCGGAAAGCTTCTTCCCAGAATTTTGTCAAGCTCAGCCACGCTGGCGCGCTCAATTTTGGTCTGCTTGCATTTTATCTTCCTTTCTTTCGCTCCCCGGTCAAGGCGATGGTGGCCGCCTTTTGCGATGCTCCCGGTTTTTGTTTCACGACCGGTCGTCACGTCGTTGATAATGGATATGCTTGAAACCGGGATATTCTGTAATCTTGCAAGCCCTCCAGTCGCCGAGGTCGAAGACTGGAAAAAGTATGTCACCTGACACATTTTTCTCGACCCAGGAGATGTGCAGATCAGTGGCGACCGGCAAAGCTTGCTCTGTATAGTTCTGCTCCGCCGATCACAAAGACCGGCAGGCCATGATCGGCGGCCTCTTTCAAACCCTCGCAGAAGCTGTGACAGATCTTCACTCCTGAGAATGCTTCATGGGTCCGACTCAATACAATGTTGAGGCGGCCCGGAAGTGGTCGGCCTATCGACTGGTAGGTCTTTCGTCCCATAATGACAGTGGTGCCGAGGGTTTTACGTTTGAATAGCTGCAAATCTTCAGGAAGATGCCAGGGTAAACCCTGTCTGTCTCCGATGACCCGCTGGTTGGTCATGGCGACAATAATCGATACTCTTGGTACTTTCTTGGTTGTATGTTGATTGTCTGTCTGTTGCATGATCGCCAAGATAGCATTGCATGCAGCGGAGATAAAGTAGAGAAGGAAGGCCTCCTGGTAATCTTTTGCCTGCCGTTATAAGCAAAGCGAAGCGTCTCAGCCGGTGAGCGCCGCTTTGTTTTTCTGCTGAATGTTTCGGTTAGTTGCGTTTTGCCTCGATGTTAAGGGTCTGGATCTTCTTGCGCAGCGTGTTGCGGTTGATGCCGAGGACTTCTGCCGCCTTGACCTGGTTGCCGCGAGTTTTTTCCAGGACCATGTTGATCAAGGGCCGTTCCATCTGGTGCAGCACCATTTCGTAAAGATTGTCCATGTCCTGGAGGTCAATTTGCGCGAGGGAACTCTGCAGCTTCTGCGTGATCAAGCCTTCCAGGGAGGTGCCGTTGCTATTGGCCCCCTGACCCGACGTCAGGCCGGGAAAGTCTGTCGCATTCAGGAGGACGTCGGGAGAGAGCAGGGCGGCTCGTTGGATGGCGTTCTCAAGCTCGCGAACGTTGCCGGGCCAATCGTAGCTGCAGAGCAGGTCCATTGCTTCCTTGGTCAGGCCGTTTGCCGGGGTCGCATATTCCTGATGGGCCTTGCCCAGAAAATAGTCTGCCAGGCCAGGAATGTCTTCGCGGCGGTCACGCAGTGCGGGGAGTTCCAGAGGGACCACGTTCAAGCGGTAATAAAGGTCTTCACGAAACTCTTTCTGCTGTACTTTGTCTTTGAGGTCCTGATTGGTCGCTGCGACGATTCGGGTGTTGATCTGAATTGTCGTGTTGCCGCCGGTGCGGGTCACTTCCTTCTCCTGCAAGACCCTCAGTAGTTTGGCCTGGAGCTCCAGGGGCATATCACCGATTTCATCAAGGAAGAGGGTGCCGTCATTGGCCTGCTCAAACTTGCCGATCTTTCTTTCCGTCGCTCCGGTAAAGGAGCCTTTTTCATGACCGAAAAGTTCACTTTCAAGAAGCTCTCTGGGGATTGCCGCACAGTTGAGGGCGATGAAAGGTTTACCCAGTCGTGGGCTGTTGAAGTGGATAGCTCTGGCGATCAATTCTTTGCCTGTGCCGCTTTCGCCGTAAATCAATACCGTTATGTCTGATGGCGCTATTTTGCCGAGGGTTTTGTAAATCTTCTGCATTGGCTGGCTCTGGCCGATAATCGTCCTCTCCAGCTGGTAATGATCCTTGATCTCCTGTTTCAGTACAGACACTTCGGCAGACACCTTTGACGCCTTCTGCGCTTTGAAGATGATCGCATCGAGCGCATCGAGATCAAAAGGTTTGGTCAAATAATCATAGGCGCCGCGTTTCATCGCTTCCACGGCATTTTTCATGGAGGATTCTGCTGTCATGATAACGATCAGCGCCTGGGGGCATTCTTCCTGAAACTTGCTTAAAAGCTCCAGTCCGGTGATGCCGGGCATTTTTATGTCGAGAACAGCCAGATCGTAGCTCTGTTTCCTGCTCATGAGCAGCGCTTCCTTGCCATCTTTGGCCAGGTCAACCTGGAAGCCCTGCTTGGTTAAGGATTTGGAAAGGACCCAGCGAATACTCTCTTCGTCATCCGCTACCAGAATTCGTTTAATCGACATGAGTTTTACTCCTTGAAAAAAACTCGCTAGCGGCGCAGCGGTAATGAAACAGTCATCGTGGTCCCCTCGCCGGGGGTGCTTTCAATTTTTAACAAGCCGTTGTGGTCTTCAATGATTTTTTGCGAAATTGCCAGGCCCAGGCCGCTGCCTTTGACTTTGGATGTGAAATAGGGCGTGAAGATACGCTCCATTTCATCGGCAGCAATGCCGCAACCGGTATCGCTGATAGTTATATCCACCATCGGCGATGAACGCCTGCCGGGGCTGGTCATGTGGTAGTTCGAGGCAATCCTGGTTTCGATCGTCACCTCTCCTTCATGAGCGATGGCTTCTCTGGCGTTTTTGATGAGATTCAGGAAGAGCCTGGTCAGTAAACCCTCATCACCTTGAACAGGCGGGATGCTCGGGTCTAGTTCTCAAGATGAATTTGGTGTTCTTGCCGCGGGCGGCTTCTCTGTTGCAGCAGGACGATATCATCGATAATCTTGGCCAGATCGACGTCGTCAAATTTCAGGTGTGCGTGGATTGCCCAGGTCCATCAACTCCTCGATGATGAAATTGATGCGCTCCACTTCCTTGATCATGATCTGCGTGTACTCCTGAAGGGAGCTTTTATCTGGCAGTTCCATGGCGAGCAGCTGGGCCGCTCCCTTGATTCCACCTAAAGGGTTTTTGATTTCGTGAGCGAGGCCGGCAGCCAGGGTCCCCAGGATTGACAAGCGGTCCGCGCGACGCAGGGTTCCTTCCAGTTCCTTGATCCGGGACAGGTCACGGATGATCATGACGGCACCATCCTGGTTGCCGCGATAGGCATAAATTGGCGCAGCATAAGCATTCACCGGCAATGGTGACGCGTTGCGTTCTGTGCAAATAGAGGCCTTCGTCGTCGGTGATGGAGCGACTCTCGTTAAGGGCAACCTGAATCAGATAGAGTAGATGTCTCCTGGCCGTTGAAGAGTTTTTGTAGTGCTGGCCGGTCATCTGTCTGGAAGAACGCTGCATGAGCGCTTCCGCTGCCGGATTGAAGAGAGTAATGCGGCCCTCCTGGTCAAAGGCGATCACCGCGCGATCAATGTTCTCCAGAATCCTGCCATAGAGCGTGGCGCCGGAATCAGGGGAGTCGTTTCGACTAATCGTCATCGCGTCGTTTACTCTCCGGTGGAATGGTAAAGAAATCTTCTAACAGGTCGCTCATCTCATCGATGGTCCTTGTCTGGTTGATTGCTGAACGGAAGCCTGCCGAGTTTTGCATGCCGCGGACATACCAACAGAGGTGCTTGCGCATCTGCCCCAGGGTCTTTTGTGGGCCAAAGGTCTCCAGGCAGAGCAACAAATGCTCTTTTGCGACGGCAAAGCGTCTATCCGGACTCGGTTGAGTCACTGGCTTGTCGGCGAGCAGGTCAAGTGCCTGGGGGATGATCCAGGGGTTGCCGTAGCCGCCACGCCCGATCATAACGGCGTCACACCCGGTCTGTTCAAACATGGTTTTAATACATTCTGCAGAGAAGAGGTCCCCACTCCCGATGACCGGTACCGACACGGTCTGTTTTAACTTTGCTATCTGCGACCAGTCTGCAGAGCCACCGAACATCTGGGAGCGTGTACGTGGATGCAGAGTGATGGCATCGACGCCTTCTTCAACGGCGATACGGGCTATCTCGGTAAAGTTGACCGAGTCGTGATCCCAGCCAGACCTGATCTTTACCGTCAGAGGTTGAGACGTTGCCTTGCGCACTGCAGCGACGATACGTGCGACCTTCTCCGGCTCGCGAAGCAGAGCGCTGCCGGCTCCGGAACGGATGACCTTGCGAACCGGACAACCGAGGTTAAGATCGATCAACTCACCACATTCTTCCACCTGTTTAGCCGCTTCGGCGAGCTTTTCCGGCTGTTCTCCGAAGAGTTGTACAGCCAGAGGGTGCTCTTCTGTACGCGATTGCAGGAGTTTGCGGGTTGCTTTGCCGTTGAAAAAGAGACCGTTGGCGCTGATCATCTCTGAGTAATACCAGCGCCGCACCATGGCGCTTCATGATGAGCCGGTAAGGCAGATCGGAGATGCCCGCCATGGGTGCAGAAAAGATGGGGTTTTCGAGTTTAAGAGCGCCTATTTGCATGAGCTTTCTGCCTATTTTTTGTGCATTCTAGCATGGTGGTCAATTAATGCAAAAGCTAAATATCTCTGCATGTAAAAAAGAAATCGCATACTGTATACAAAATCGTCTTGACAGTTCAGGGACGACTTGTTAGAACGTTATTTGGAAAATGATAAAGGGTAAAGAATCACAAGCATGATTTACTGTTTATCAGATTCAATTATTTCTCCCGCCGCATTAAGTCCTCTGTAGGGTGCGGGCTTTTCTGCACTAGGGTTGGGTTGTCGGCGGGATGATTTGTCATTTGACAGTTAGTTGTGAGTTGAACAAGGGACAGTTTTACTCGGTGGGAGTCTTACCCGCCACCATTTCATTCCCCAAAGGAGAGAGATTATGTCAACACTGAAACAAGTTCTGAGTCAGAAAATTGATGCGCATCGCCCCCGGACCACCAAGTTGGTCAAGGAGTGCGGCGATATCAAACTGGGTGATGTCACCATCGCCCAAGCTATCGGTGGCGCCCGTGGCATCAAGTGCCTGGTGACCGATATCTCTTACCTGGATCCTTTTGAAGGTATCCGCTTCCGTGGCTTGACCATTCCTGAGACCTTTGCTGCCCTGCCAAAAGTTCCTGGTAGTGACTATCCTTACGTTGAGGGTTTCTGGTATATGCTGCTGACCGGTGATGTCCCGACCATGGAGCAGACCCTGGAAGTTGTTGAAGATTGGAAGAAGCGTTCCGAGGTTCCTCAGTACGTTTTTGACGTGCTTAACGCACTGCCAGCGGATGCACATCCGATGGCGATGTTCTCCAGTGCTGTTCTTGCCATGCAGCGTGATTCTGTGTTCGCCAAGAACTACCGTGACGGCAAGTTCAACAAGATGACCTGCTGGGAAGACATGTACGAAGATTGCAGTAACATGATGGCCAAGCTTGGTCCGATCGGTGCTTACATCTACAACATGAAGTATCGCAACAACGACCAGATTGCTGCCGATCCGAATCTCGACATGGGCGGTAACTTCGCTCACATGATCGGTCAGAGCGAAGATTACAAAGACGTATCCCGTATGTACTTCATCCTGCACTCTGACCATGAGTCCGGCAACGTTTCTGCCCACACGACTCACCTGGTTGCTTCGGCCTTGTCTGATGCCTACTACGCATACAGTGCTGGCCTGGGCGGCCTGGCTGGTCCTCTGCATGGTCTGGCCAACGAGGAAGTCTTGCGTTGGACCCAGAACTTCATGGAAGAGCTCGGTGGAGAAGTTCCGACCGAAGAGAAGCTCAAGGAAGCTCTCTGGGCAACTCTCAACAGCGGTCAGGTTATCCCGGGTTACGGTCACGCCGTTCTCCGTAAGACCGACCCTCGCTACACTTCGCAGCGTGAGTTCTGCCTCAAAACTGAAGGCCTCAAAGACTACCCGCTGTTCCAGCTGGTCCGTATGATCTTTGAAGTTGCTCCTGGTGTCCTCACCGAGCACGGCAAAGCCAAGAACCCCTGGCCAAACGTTGATGCACAGTCCGGCGTTATCCAGTGGTACTATGGTGTTACCCAGTATGAGTTCTACACCGTCCTGTTCGGTATCGGTCGTGCACTCGGCTGCCTCGCCAACATCACTTGGGACCGCGCTCTCGGTTACGGCATCGAGCGTCCTAAGTCGGTTACGACTGCAATGCTGGAAGAAGCTGCTGGTATCTAATCAGTCAGCTGACATGCAAAAACGAAAGGGGTACCCGAGCGGGTACCCCTTTTCTATGCACAGTCTGTTAACTCTCATGAAATGAATGCCTATGCCATCAAATCTGAGAAGACGTTGTCTTTGTATGTCGGGTTTGTATAGATCAAAGCTCCTCACGTGAAACCCGTCCGTTCCGGATAACTTTCCGAGTACGTCTAATTGTTGGTCAATTGAAAAATGAGTATAATGCCAAGTCAAACCAGCTGTTCAGGAAGGTAAAACTTCGATGGATGCCTTGAATCTGCACAATAAATTCCCTCTTCTGCGCTTTGCTCAACCCTGGTCAGTGGCAAAGTTTGTGGGTAATGAGGATCTTGATAGCAGGGTGACTTTTGATGAACTTTTGCTGGATAAAGTTGGCAGTGGCGAAGTTGGGCCTTGTGTTTTCATCAACAGAACTCCCCGTTGTCTGGTCGCTACGGTCAGGGAATCTCGTATGCCGAACTTCGATATGGCTAAACGGGCATTAGCCTCTCAAGGTTGGCCGGTCATCGTTCGTTGTACCGGCGGGACCTGTGTGCCGCAGGGGCCTGGTGTTATTAACCTGTCCATCATTCACCCCAAGGTCAGAGGATGGCATCTCGAAGATGGTTACCGTTTGCTCTGTGACTTGCTGCAGGAGTTGCTTGCCGATTATGGTCTGGACGCGACCACCGGCGATGTTCCGGGTTCTTTTTGCGATGGGCGTTACAATCTACAGGTTGGTGGACAGAAGCTGGTGGGCACTGCACAACGTTGGGCCGGCGGTAGCCGGGACTCCGCAGCGGTGCTTGCACATGCCTGTTTGCTGGTGGATCTGGATCTGGTCGAAGCGACTGAAAAAATCAACACCCTGTACAGACTTTGTGATAATCCGCAACAATTCTCTCCGCAGGCCTGCATCTCCTTGCGCGATTGCTTGGGCAGGAGATCCTCTCAAACGACGGAGCTATTCATGGCAGAGGTCAGTCAACGGATGCTCTCAACGGCCAATGGGTATTTTAATATCTCAAGGTAAGGGCCTTCCAGGAATCCACTGTAACCAGCAGGCACAGCTTCGTTCCCTAATCCGTCAAAGCAACCGAGGGCGGCCATGTGGCGGCTCTCTGTTGTGATGTTTATCTCTCTTTTATCGGTAAGATTCTCCGGTAAAATTCTCCATCGATTGCACCGCCACTCTCCCTTCATTGCAGTAGCAATGAGGTGGACGAGATGCTTTGCGGCGATCTTCTTCGACTGCAACGTCAAAATCAACCAATACCGGCAGATGATCTGAAAAGGGAATCCGGGGAATCTGAAAATCTTTTACCTTGATCCCTTTGCTGTGCAGAACAAAGTCCAGATAACGGCGAGGATTGTTGCTGGGATAGGTTGGCAGGTTGTTGATGTTGGCGTTCTGCAGCCCCGTTGCTGCAAGGAAAAGGTCTATCTCTTTCTCGCCCCAGAGCGTATTGAAATCTCCTGCAACGATGCAGGGTCTTTTGGTCTTCTTGACCATCTCATAGAGGCTGCTTAACTGATGATGCCTGACTTTGCCTCCAAGGGCGAGATGAACCAGATAAACCACGACGTGATCGAGTTCCAGTTCTATCACCAGGCGCTTCATGCCATGCTTGAAAAAGTGAAAGGTTTCGTTGCGGATACGGTCGCGGGCCAGAAACGCGTTACCCTGCTTCCTGACCACCGGCACATGCCTCCATAACGAACTCTGGTCATATTTGATTGAATGTGAGTGATAATGGCCCAAGGCAGTTGCCATTTGCTCTACCTGGCTCTTCCCTCCCGTACGGTATGAGCCGTGGTCAACTTCGATCAGACCGATAAGATCAGGCTCCAGCTCTTTTAAGAAAGACGTAATTTTTTCAAGGTTCTTGTGTGAATGAACGCAAGTGGTTATGCATTCGGGGGCCGGTCGCATAGCGCATATTGTAAAGTAGAAATCTCATGGTGTCCTCTGACTTTATTTAAACACTATCGTAGCATAACTCAAGGTTGCCGTTTAGATTGACGACAGTCGTATCGAACTGAGAAATTGTCGTACAGCTGGGTTTGATGTAAAATCTATTTTTTGATTCTTTGATCGCCCGGCTCCAGTCGGGTTTGCCATGTCATTAAAAGGAGGGTGTTATGTTGTTTATTCCTTGCGGAGGGCGGCCAAAATTACCTGGGGTCTCGTCTGGCTAGAATTGTTTTACTGGTTTACTCTGTCATGCTATGGCCGAAACCGGTTATGGCCGTAGAGATGATGCTGCCCAAGGTCTACTCGGCTGAGGTTGACGTCAGTGGTTGGTTGATGAGTGAAAAACTCGATGGTGTGCGAGGCTATTGGGATGGTCGTCAGCTGCTGTCTAAGAATGGCAAGAGGTTTTATCCCCCCGCGGCGTTTGTTCTGGACTGGCCGCCATTTCCTGTCGAAGGGGAACTCTGGGGCGGGCGCTCCACCTTTGCAGAGACCGTTTCCAGCGTTAAAAAGCAACAGCCTCATGACGGTTGGTTAAAATTGAAATTTGCCATTTTCGATGTCCCAAGCAGCAGAGGCCGTTTCTCTGAGCGACTGGCAAGGGCTAGCGATTGGTTTTCAGTACATCCAACGCCCTATGCCTTCGTCCTGCCACAGATCACGGTTCGCGATTCAGCTCATTTGCAGCAGGAGCTGAAGAGAATCGAAACCCTTGGCGGTGAAGGCCTGATTGTCCGCAGGCCTGACAGCTATTACAGTGACGGACGCACAGATGAGATTCTCAAGGTTAAAAACTGCCAGGATGCCGAAGCGAGAGTCATCGCACATCTGCCGGGCAAAGGCCGAAACCGGGGGCGCCTCGGCGCGCTTCTGGTTGCGCTTGATGATGGAACTCAATTCAAAATAGGCAGCGGTTTCAGCGACAACGAACGTGAATCGCCACCGCCAATCGGTGAGCTGATCACATTCAAATATTATGGGAAACATCCTTCAGGCATTCCAAGGTTTCCATCTTTCCTGCGTATCCGCAGTGATCGAAACCTGTAGCCCCCGGCAGGCAGAGAGGCTCCCCGGGAAATGAGTTGTCCGCATTGAAACAGCGCAAGATCATACATGTCGATATGGACGCCTTTTATGCCGCCGTTGAACAACGGGATAACCCGCAACTGCGTGGCCGGCCGGTGGTTGTCGGTGGTGATCCCGGCTCACGGGGGGTGGTGGCGACCTGTTCCTACGAAGCGCGGCAGTTCGGTATTCACTCTGCCATGTCTTCTGTGCGTGCTTACCGGCTCTGTCCCCGGGCCGTCTTTGTCCGGCCGCGTTTTGAAGCATACCGCAAGGTTTCCATGCAGATACGAGAACTCTTCCATGAGTACACGGACCTGGTTGAGCCTCTTTCCCTCGATGAAGCCTTTCTTGATGTCACAGAAAATAAACCGGGCATTGAGTATGCGACCCAGATCGCACGCGAGATCCTTAAAGAGATTCGCCAGCGGACACAGCTGACGGCCTCGGCGGGAGTCTCCTACAATAAGTTCCTCGCCAAGGTCGCCTCTGATGTCAACAAGCCGGCCGGGTTGACCGTCGTCACTCCCGAACAGGCGGAAGCTTTTATTGCCGAGCTGCCGGTTCGTCGCTTTCATGGGGTGGGGCGGGTCACAGAAAAACGGATGCTGGCGCGCGGCATTGCAACAGGAGCCGATCTGAGGCAACGCACGGAGGAAGAGCTGCGACACCTCTTCGGCAGCTCCGGACCCTATTTTTACAATATTGCCCGCGGTATTGATACGCGTGAAGTGTTGCCGAATCGTCTGCGTAAATCGATCGGTAAGGAAACCACTCTGGATGAGGATTGTCATGACAAGGGGGAGATGATGATCATCCTCGATAAGATTGCCAGGCAGGTCTCAGAGATCCTCCTCGCCCGTAACACGAGTGGCTTGACCTTGACACTCAAAGTCCGATACGACGATTTTCAGAGTGTGACCCGAAGCCACACCCAGAGCGAGCCGATTGAAGACGCCGAGGTCATGCTTGCCCTCGCCGACACCCTGCTGGATAAAACCGAAGCCGGACCCCGGCCTGTGCGTTTACTCGGTTTGACGGTTTCCAGCCTGACCACGGATATTCCCATCGATCCGTCGGCTCAGATGGAGCTGCCGTTTCCCGACTGACAGTTGTCATGCCAAGTTAAATGGGCCGATATACATCCTGCCATGAAAGGGTATGATGTCATTGAAGGCAGTAACCTTGCATTCTCAGTGCGTAAAGGAATCAGCTATGAACTACGTTTATTTAAATGGAGAATTCGTCAAATCAGAGGAGGCAAAGATCTCTGTTTTTGACCAGGGGCTTTTGTATGGTGACGGAATCTATGAATGCTTCCGGTCCGTTGGCAAGCACCTCTACCAATTTTCCAAACACTATCAGCGTCTACTGCAATCTGCAGAGGCTCTTCTCTACCCGATGAAATTTTCTCAGCAAGAGCTGGAAGCAATCCTGATGGCTTTAAGTGAAAAAAATGGTTTACAGGATGGCTACTTCCGCATCACCATCACCCGGGGCAAAGGGCAGGTCGGTTTTCAGCGTGATATGGCAAGTGACCTGACCTGCCTGATTATTGCAAGAGAGTTCGAACCCTTTGATCTTGTCCATTATGAGCAGGGCATTCAGCTGCGCCTGGCCGAGACACGTCGCAACGCTCCCGAAGCGATCAATCCGCAGATCAAGTCGATCAGTAACCTCAACAGTCTGTTAGGCAAGCTGGAAGCCAAGGCTTGCGGAGCTTTCGAAGTGATCATGCTGAACAATAAAAAACATATCTGCGAGGGGGCCTCGTCGAATATTTTCTGGGTCAAGGATCAATGGGTGTTTACTCCGGATGCCTCGACCGGGCTTCTGGAAGGGGTGACTCGCTCGACCATTATGCGGCTCTGTGAAGAGGAGTTGAACCTGAGAGTCGTGACCGGTGAATTCAAAATGCAGGACTTGAAGTATGCGGACGAGGTCTTTATTACCTCCACTTCACTGGAGGTGATGCCTGTGGTCAAGGTGGATGATTATATAATCAACCAGGGGTTGGTGGGGTCTACGGCCCGGCATTTGCGGGAGGCTCTGCATCGGGATATGGGAAAGTTGCGTAGCTTTTTATAGCTTGAAGAGTAAGGACTTAAACCGGTTGGCGGGTCCGGCCCGCAAAAGTCTCGTCTTCTGCGGAGGGCACTTTTTTTACCGGTTTTTTTAACATCCCGAAACCCTGGTTCTAATAAAAAATTACAAAAATAGCGTTATCCCCTTCACAGCAAGCTGCTGATATGTTAGTCAAGTGCAATCTTTTTACGCTAAATACAGGAGGCAACATGTCTGAAACAACAGGTGAAAAGACCGTTAAGGTCCATTACACAGGTTCCCTCGACGACGGGTCGGTTTTTGATTCCTCGCGCGAGCGTGAGCCTTTTGAATTCGTGGTTGGTGCCGGCCAGGTGATCAGTGGCTTCGATGAGGCTGTGGCTGATATGGCTGTCGGGGACACCAAGACCGTGAAAATCTCTTCCGAAGAGGCTTATGGCCCATTTGTTCAGGAGCGCGTCTTCGAAGTTGGCCACGATCAGTTTGCCGAGGGCGTCAAACTTCAGGTTGGCATGCAGCTGCAAGTCCGAGGGTGGTGAAGATCAGCCGCCGATGGTCGCAACGGTGACCGAGGTGACGGATGAAAAGGTCGTCCTCGATGCAAACCATCCCCTGGCGGGCAAGGACCTGACTTTCGAGATCGAGTTGATGGAAGTCGCATAAAGAGTCCCCAGCAAAAATTGTAACAACAAGGGCCGGATGATCGAATCATCCGGCCCTTTGTTGTTGTCTCCATATCAGCAAGTCTTACGCAGAGACGCAAAGCCGCAGAGAGATCTCTTCTCTTCAGTTTTATCCTGCTCACTGATCTTTTCGTGTTTTCTTCTCTCTGCATTTACGCAGCTTGGCTTTTGTGCCGAAGAACAATCCGCAAACAGTCAATGTCCAGACCGTGATCAAGAGGATTGTTTCAGATGTGGTTTGCATATTGAGTCTCCTTAAATCGTCTGGCCTCGATCATAGTCTGCTCGCGATGCATTCTTTGATGTCTGTCAAGTTTTGGTCATTGTCAACCAGCCTGGCCGATGAGATTAGGCAGAAGCTCAAGTTTAAGGATACGGTACCGGCGATTGAAGCCGGGGATCAATGTGGCAGGGTGATGGCGAATAGCTTATTGTTTCTTGAACATGAACAACACAAGCTTAACTCCCGCAACGAAGATGAACCCATATAAAAGAATCAATATTAAAAACTCTATCTTCAGCATTCATTTTTTAACCGTCAACCTATAAGTTATTATTGTGGCACTGCCTGTCCTAAAAAATAGCCCCACGGCCCGGGAGGTAGAGAGCGGTGGGGCAAGTTTTCTCTTTTCAGGAGGTTTGAAGAAGTTTCTCTTAGACCCGCCTGCCACAGCAGATCTTCGATGGTTTTGAATTTATAGAATTCTGCAATAGAAATAAACGTGGAGAACCGTAAACCTTGAGTCGATACCTCACGAAATCAAACTGTGCAAAAGCGCATCATGGAGGTTTCCTTTCATAAGGTGTTTGTCTCTCAAGGGGCACTACCGCCATTGTCGACACTCTCACTCAGTAAAACCCTGCCCCACAGAGTCGAAATCAACGTGTTGTTCTCTTGAGATTATGATTGGGCACTTTCTCCCGGAGGTAATATCCTGTTGACAATATCTAAAATTCACACATAATGTCCATAAATGTCACTTATTGGCGTTAAATGTCAGAGGAGGGTTTATGAATCTTTCGGTCAAAGATGCCGCGCGTATTCTGAGTGTTACAGAAAAGACCATTTACCGATGGATTAAACAGGAACTGGTCCCTGCTTATCGGGTTAATGGCCAACATCGATTTAATCAATCTGAACTCCTGGAATGGGCAACCTCCAGAAGGATGGGTATTGCACCTGAAGCTTTTGCTGAGCCGGAAGAAGCAGCAAAACCACTGCCATCTCTTACCGAATCTCTTGAAGTCGGCGGTATCATCTATCGTCTGGAGGGGGCTTCGAGAAATGAAGTCCTTGAGCAACTCGTTAACAATCTGCGTCTCTCCGATGGCGTCGATAAAGGCTATCTGCTCAAAGTTCTCATCGCCAGAGAGGAACTCGCTTCGACAAGTGTCGGCGATGGCATTGCCATTCCTCATCCGCGTAATCCAGTCTTGCTGCACACCACGCAGCCTACCGTTACCCTGGCTTTTCTCGAAAATCCTGTCGACTTCCAGTCTTTGGACGGTTTGCCAACCAGGGCGCTTTTTTGTGTCATCAGTCCAACCTTACGTGCCCACCTCCATCTTCTTTCCATGCTGGGATACGCACTGAAAAATCCTAGATTCCGCAAGGTTATTGAGCAGGCAGAAAGCCGAGAACTGATATTTGATGCTTTAATACGGGTCAAAAAAGGCCTGGGGAATTGACCATAGATTGAAACCAACAGAAATAAAAACACCGATTAGGACCCTTGTGGGCAGATCATAACTCTTACTTGTCATCCATGGACCACATGTTTGATGGGATTTAACCATGCAAAAACAAATCTATAAGACGATCGTTGGAGATGTTTTCGGCGGTGTCACCGCCAGTGTTATTGCTTTGCCGCTCGCTCTGGCGTTTGGCGTTGCCAGCGGTGTCGGGCCACAAGCAGGTATTTACGGAGCGATCATCGTCGGCTTTGTCGCGGCGTTGGCCGGTGGCACCAAGGTCCAGATTTCCGGCCCAACGGGGCCAATGACGATTGTTGCTGCCTCCTCCCTTGTGCTTTTCCAGGGAGATGTCGGCGTATTAATGGCTGCCGTCCTGCTCACGGGCCTTTTCCAGATCCTGCTCGGGTTGCTCAAAGTGGGTCGGTTTGTAAAGTTTGTCCCTTACCCTGTTATCTCCGGGTTCATGAGTGGTATCGGCATTATCATCATCCTTCTGCAAATCAACCCTCTGCTGGGTATTGAAGGGGTATCGTCACCACTGGATGCAGTCACCTCACTTGGCAACATTTCCTCAATGTTTCAGTTGGACGCTTTGTACGCCAGTCTCATGGCCTTGCTGATCGTCTTTTTTACGCCGAAAAAGATATCCAGAGTCATGCCGACACCTCTGCTGGCCCTGATAAGCGTAACAGTCATTTCTCAACTTGCCGGACTGCAGTTGGACACCATCGGCACCATCCCCAGTGGCTTGCCAGAACTTTCCTGGCCCACCTTTACACGCAGTCAGATCACTCTTGTGGTCTCTGCGGGCATGAGCCTGGCGGTTCTGGGGTCAATAGACAGTCTCCTCACCTCTCTGGTTGCTGATTCTCTGACAAAAACCGAACATGATTCTAATAGAGAGCTTATCGGGCAAGGCCTTGGCAACGCCCTGACTGCTTTTGTCGGTGGTATCCCGGGAGCCGGTGCGACTATGCGAACAGTCATAAATGTCAAGTCCGGTGGCACAACAAGGCTGTCGGGAGCCTTGCACGCAGTTATCTTGTTGGGGATTCTGCTCGGCCTGGGCAGATATGCCGCCACAGTTCCAATGGCGGTTCTGGCCGCGATATTAATAAAGGTCGGCC
Source organism: uncultured delta proteobacterium (assembly GCA_963769955.1). Lineage (GTDB taxonomy): Bacteria > Desulfobacterota > Desulfuromonadia > Desulfuromonadales > BM103 > M0040. The sequence goes on along the minus strand of CAVYNW010000006.1, from coordinate 35,045 downwards.
TGGATATTATTGACTACAGATTTATAAAGATCATCAGGAGAGCACCAAAGCACGACCTTGCCATCATGTTTACGGTTCTTTTCCTCACCGTGTTTGTCGATCTGATTGTCGCTGTTGGTGTCGGCGTTGTTCTCGCATCAGCTCTCCTCACTGTGCGTCTGACGAAACAGGTTCAGTCCTCAGTGAATGATCTCGAAGTCTCGATTCAGGGCGTTGTAGAGTGCGAGCAACTGAACAAGGACAGGAGCTTTCTTGTCAGGGTGGTCGATATCGACGGGCCTTTCTTCTTCGGTTCCACTTCGCGACTGGTTGGCCAGGTGGGCGCAATGCTCGGCACAAAAATTGTGATCTTCAACTGTCTTAAAGTCCCCTTCATTGATCTGTCGGCCTTTTTTGCTCTGAGCGAAATCATCTTAAAATTGAAAGCTAACGATATCCTGCCATTTATTGTTGTCAGTGAGGAGATAAGAGACAAAATGTTGCGACTGGATATCTCTTCCATTCTGCGCGAAGATCACCTGTTTCTCTCCTTTGATCAGGCGGTTGAACATGCGACGGAGCATGTATGTGAAAACCGGCCGTAAGAGGTACTCGTTGGAGTCGCGCATTTCTGAAAAGTCTTTTTAAATAGTGCCCTTTCCACGCTTTGGAACTGCCTGAGATTATCCGTCCCGCCAGTCCTTTTTCCTGCTAAACTTGACGCATAGGTACACATAGCTTAAGTTGTGCTCCCTATTAAATTCCAGTGGAGTCAAACCATGGCCATCAAACTCACCATTCCAACTATAACCACCAATGAATTTGCTGAGTTATCGACGACTGAGCAGATCGATGTTCTGCGCTGTCTGGACGCGCGGCAGAAGACGGCATTGCTGCTTGATGCAGAAGATGGTGCCGAGCTTATGGCGCAGCTGCCGGCACAGGAAGTTTACCTCCTGGCCGTGGAGCGTGGCCCAGAGCATTTGCCGGAGTTGTTGAGCCTGGCGACTCCCGAGCAATGGAGCGGCTTCATTGACCTCGATTGCTGGGAAGGTGACCAGTTCAATTCTGAAAAGACGCATCGCTGGCTGATCTCACTCTTGCAGGGCGAAGAAGAAAAGGTCTTCGAGGTTCTCCAGCAGATGAATTTTGAACAGCTGGTCCTGATCTTTAAGGCAGAAATGGATATCCTCTCGGGACCGGAAGCCGATGAGAACAGTGATGCCCGCATTGATGCAAAGAAACGCGATGGCGGCTACGAGATCTCCTACTACTCCGAGAATAGTGCCAAGCTGTTCGAGAAGCTGCTTGATGTCCTGCAGAGCTTCTCGCCGGAGTTTTTCGTCTACCTGATGGAGGCGGTTCGCTCTGAAACCATGGGCTTGATCGTGGAGAGTGTCTATCAACAGCGAACTGGACGCTTGCAGGATATGGGCATCCCGGAGCCCTTTACGGCGCAAAAAGTTTATGCCTGGCTTGACCCCGAAGACTATCGTGACGATCGCCCGGTCAAACTTGCTCCCGGTACGAGCGAGACCGGCGCTCCCGGTTTCATCCTGACCCTGGCACGGCCCAAAGGGCTCTTGGCCGCAGTTCTCGCTGACGGACTTGATGAAGGTTTGGCCTGGGAGATGGCCAACGTGGTCAATAAGGTGATTTTGGCGGATCGTATTGATATGGGCAATGTCGAGCAGGTCACCAATGTTGTTGCCAAGGTGGATGCTTTCCTTAATCTGGGCTTGGATGGCTGGCCGGTGCCGATGTTGATGAAGCCAGAAACTGTTTAAACGATTGCTATTGTGAAGACCTGTTCCGCCTTGGCTTCAGTTTGACCCTGAGGTTGAAGCGCCGTGGAGAGGTTTTAAGCAAGTCCTCTGTTGCCGCATATCTTGATCACAATGCCCGCGCCTGTCTTGCCGCACTCAAGCCCTTTCCGCCGCTGTTCTTCGAGGGCGTTGCCGACCCGACTCATGGAGGAACGCGCCTTTTTGCCAACCTTGCCGAGATCGACATGGTCGAGCAATGGCTGGGACGCATGGAACTTCAGCGTCAGCTCTTTGAAGATGTTTTGCAATTCCCCTTGCCGGATCCAACTGTGATCGATCTCTCCGGCTGTCAGCCGGATAACGTTGATGATGTCACCCTGGTGGAGTTCTTCCTGACCTCTCTGGCCAACAAGCTTCTGGGCCGGGAGTTCCTGCCGCTGCCGATCGCTGAAGAAGAACTGGCCGGACTTCACGGCATGGTCTCTCAGTCGGGCGTCCTCAACCCGCGCTTGCGAGAAGAGACTGTTAAGTGGCTCGGCTCATTGATGGACGGCGGCGGTGATTTTGCGACCTACTGTCTCGATATCTGGGAAGAAGAGTTCTGCTCGATCGGCTTTGAAGACATCGACCCGCGTTATATCGGAGGGATGATTGTGCAGTTGGAGAGTGTGTGACTCAACCATAGAAGCTTTAATGGGACGCAGATGAACGCAAATGAACGCTGATTTTAAAAGCTTTAAAGCTAAACACTTATAAAGCTAGAGATTTTGTTTGATCAGATTTGATCCGGTTTGATCAGCGTCCAATTAGGTCCCTAAGCTTTTAGTCTTTTTCTAGGGTTAGTCCTGCTCCTTTGGCTCTTTGCCACCAGTAATAATCCCTTTAAACCACCCTGGTTTATCATCAGCTCTCTCCTGCTTTTGAGTAGCGGTAGGGATCTTCCAGAAAACGCACCAGTTCATCAAAATACTCCCTGGTGAATTGATCCACCGGTTTATCTGAGAGTTGATCGCGAATCAGACCAATGCGATTGCTGAAATCGTCCCTTGAACGCCTCGTTCTGTTCACTTACAGAAACCAGGGCGATCAGCAGAACGTGGCTTAAGGCCTGAATTTGTCCGGCCTGGTTCTGGATCGTCTGTGCCGTCTTGGTGGCAAACTCGATCATCTTCTGCTCGATCTCTGTCGGTTGGTCGGACATCTTCGCTCCTTAATTATTATTCGCTGTAACGGTATTCCTCAACCCGCATCTTCTGCCCGCTTGCCGTGAGGTAGCAGAAGAGGTGAATCGTTCGTTTCGTTGCAGGGTGGATGGTGGTGAATGCCGCTGAGAAGTATTGCAGCTTGATCCCTTGTCCCTTGATTGCTCCGGTTCTTTCCTGAACCTTAGTGCGAACCCATGTGCTCCTCCACAGGTTCGAGGCCCGTGTCGAAAAACTCCGGAATACGATTCGTGACGACTCGCTCGCAAAGGGCGTAGTCGTAAGCGAGGTTCTCTATGAGTCGCGCTTGCGAGGGCTCCTCGTCATGTTGCTTGATGATCTCAAAAAGATTTTGAAAGAGTGATTGGCGGTTCAGGGGGAAGCGGAACAAGTCGCGCTTGCGCCATTCTCCTGCCAGCCACTCAAGCCCTGCTGCAAAGGAGCCATGGGCATGTACTTAATTCCTGCATGAAGTTCGAAAAATGCCCGCTGTTGTAGGTCAGGTCAAGGAGGCGACTGATCTCCTGTAGCTGTTGCAGCTCGGAAAAAGAGAGCTCCTGGCTGCCAAGAATGGTGTAGGGAGGGTTTGGATCAAAAACGATTTGCAGCTCTTTAGCCTGATCGCGCAACGGCGAACCGGGCAGCAGTTTGACCGGCTCAATCTGCAAATGATGCGGGGCGAGGGCAGCCACCCTGTCAATCGATTGCAGAAAGCTCTGGTAGTTGTCTCCGGGCAGGCCGGCGACCAGGTCGAGGTGCATGTGGATCCGGTTGCTCTGGCGCAGACGCCGGATATTCTCCTCCAGCTTCTTCATGTTGACCTTGCGGCCGATCGCATCGAGGGTGCTCTCCAGGGTCGATTGCACGCCGATCTCAAACTGGAACATCTCCTCCGGGACCTGTGTCCAACAACTGCAAGGGTCGCTTCATCAAGCAGATGCCCGGCGATCTCGAAATGGAAATGCGTCGATTGGTTGTGCTCAAGGATGAAGCGGAAGATCTCCCTGGCGCGATTGGCGTCGAAGTTAAAAGTACGGTCGACCAGCTTGACCTTGGCAACGCCTTTCTGCATCAACAGGAGCAGGTCACTTTTAATGCGTTCCATCGAGTAGGAGCGAATCTGGTTGTCCCGGGCGCTTAAACAGAAGCTGCAGTGAAAGGGACAACCGCGACTGGTCTCGTAATAGACAAAGCCGCGCTGCATATCGGTCAGCCCCGACCGGAAAGGTGAAGGGATCCTGTCGAGTTCTTGCAAAGGTGGGCTATCCGGCCCGCTGATGAGTTCTTCTCCGAACGCGCAATACGGCTCTTGGAATAACGCCCGCTGTTCCCCCTGTTGCCAGGATCGATAGCAGCGCCCGCAAGGGCTCTTCACCTTCACCGCGAATCAACGCCGTGATACCGGAGTGACGAATAAAGAGTTCCTCGCCGGCAAAAGAAACTTCCGGACCTCCCAGGATAATACGCAACTCAGGCCTGGCAACGCTCAAGGCATCAACAAGGTCGAGGGTCTCGCGTCGATTCCAGAGGTAGACGGAGAAAGCGACCACCTCGGGGTTTTCAGCCAAGAGTTGTGCAAGAATGGATTCACGTGGTTCATGCACCGTGAACTCACGGATCAGAATTTCGCCGCAACTGTCACCGCAGTAGGCGGCAAGGCAGGGCAGGGCCAGGCTGTTGTGGATGAACTTGCTGTGGAGTGTGGTGAGGATTGTGCGCATGGTTCAAGGATAGCGAAGGGGGGATTGATATAAAGGGTAAAGTGAAGTAAGTGGGATTTGATCAGACAGACAGTCTCTGGGTTTGTTCTGATCCCTCGCATACTAAATATCCCTAGGTAAGGTAAGAATGAGTTGCAACAGGACTTATAGTGCGCCTATATAACAGGCAATCAATCTTCTTTTAAATTGTACCTATAGAGACAAAAGAGGGTGGCCAATTGGCCACCCTCTATTATTTTCTATCTTAGTAAGTTAGAATGTTAAAATTAACTACTACCATATACCACTTATTGGCTGGTCTCCATTCAGGCCGAAAGAGCTATACACGGTATCCAGCCCGGCATCCCATGCGCCGTTACCATTACTGTCCTGATACCACTTGCCATTTCGAAAAACACCGATCTGGGTGGTTCCATCGCCGTTCCAGTCGCCAGTGACGGGGATATCACCCGCCTGCCCAAAGGAGGTGTAGACAGTATCGCTACCAGCATCCCATGCACCGTTACCATTGCTGTCCTGATACCACTTGCCATTTCGAAAAACACCGATCTGGGTGGTTCCATCGCCGTTCCAGTCGCCAGTGACGGGGATATCACCCGCCTGCCCAAAGGAGGCGTAGACAGTATCGCTGCCAGCATCCCATGCTCCGTTGCTGTTGCTGTCTAGATACCAACGACCGTTGCGGAAAGTACCAATCTGGGCCGTGCTGTTACCGTTCCAATCACCAGTCACCGGAAAATCACCCGCCTGTCCGAAAGAGGTGTGGACAGTGTCGCTGCCAGCATCCCATGCACCGTTGCCATTGCTGTCCAGATACCAACGACCGTCGCGGAAAGCACCGATCTGGGTGGTGCCATCGCCGTTCCAGTCGCCAGTGACGGGGATATCTCCCGCCTGTCCGAAGGAGGTGTAGACAGTGTCGCTGCCAGCATCCCATGATCCATTACTATTAGCATCCAGATACCACTTGCCATTGCGAAAAACTCCAATCTGATCCTGCGCCAAAACATTTAAAGTGACAATCGTGCTACCCCCAACGGTCCAGTCACTATCCAAGAAAGGGGGATTCACAGCTTTAACGCGGTAAGAATAGACTCCGTTTACTTTCCCTGAGATCCCAGCTGAGGTCTCATTTGAATTGGAAGTCACAACGGTCGTATTCTCCGGATAAGTCAAAAAATTGTCAGTCGACTCTTCCAACACATATGTTGCGTTCAAGCTGCCCGAGGGGTCCCAGGAAACAGTGTAGTTGCCTGTACTGCTGGTAGCCGGCACGGTCATTAAGCCCGGGACAGAAGCAATGCCTTGAACAAACTGTGCTTCAATACTTTGTGCGGTTATCACCTGAGTCAGAACCTGGGAACTTGCAGTCCCAACGGAGCCACCATCCACCAGAACGTCTGAAATGACAAACCCTGGATTCGGGGAAATATTGAAAGTGACATCCTCTCCACGGACAACAGGAACATCACCGTCAGGGAAGATAGCCCCCCCCGCTCCTGCAGTGGCAGTGACAACTACGGTTTCTCGCACTTCCACAGGAGCGAAGGCAATACCACCGGCAGTTGACACAACGGAGACTTCCGCAGGATAAACAGTAACGTTCGGAACGACCAACTCTCCTAATGCGAAATTGCCCTCGTTGACAGCAGCTAGTTCACCAAAGCCCGTCGCTACCAGCACCGGTACAAAGAGCTGATCACTGGAGTAAGCAGAGATGGTTAGTTCCTGGGTACGTGGGTCGTAAACTGCTTCATCAATCCGTACCTCGTCGGCTACAGCAACGTCGACAGGCAGCGGTGAAGCGGGCGGTTCAGCAGGGTCAACAGCATCGGCAATGTTGGTCACTGTCAATGTTGTCGGTATCTGTGTCGGATCAGCAAACGGGCTATGAGGAAAAACTCACCGTCCGGAACAGTCTTGCTGATCATCGGCAATGCTGCGCCTCCCCGGATAAGAAATTTCAAGTGACGAGGGGGTGCTTTGATTGGAAAGAACAGAGGTCGAAGCGAACACATCAAGTTGACCCCCAGTCGTTGTTCGGGAGTAGGTTGCTCGCTTCACATCGACCTGACTCGGGATTAGAACCGTAAACATCAGTCCCTCAATGAGGAGTTTGTCAGACTGAATAAAGTTGTTCCCTTGACCGTCCAGATCAGCTCCTTCAGGGCCTTCAATACGGATGAAGTTGCGCGGTTGATTATTGTTGTCAGCAAGTGCAGGGCCACCGACGAAAGTATGTGGGATGTTCGGATCGCCAAGAAAGGTTTCCTCGCCGACAGTGATCGTTCCATCCCCGTTGGTGCCATAGGTACTGTCAAAGTCCCAATGCAGGAACGGTCCGAGATCCCCATTCAAGGCACCGACAAACGGGATTCCCGTTGCGCCGATATCTCTTGTGATCCGGAATGTTTTTGGATCAGCAATATCAATAACAAGGGAATCCGTACCAAATGGATGGAAGACCGTATATGTCCCGCTGACAGGCATGCCATCCAGGTCAATTCTCACGCGGGTAAAAACAATCTGGTCTCCCGGCGCAGGGTCTCCCAATCCGAAAGTCGACTCCAGACCGAATTCAACAAGCGTTGACTGGGATCCGGCCACCTGAAAATCCGGGTCATTGGCCGCCTGAAAATAAAAAGCTTCCCCCGGCCAGTTGAAATCTGTTGGCGGGCTGGGCGGGAAAGTAATTGGTTGGGCCGGGTCGAAAGGTGGGTTCTGTGCCTCATTCAAAGTCATGGTGACACCGCACATCAATGACCCTGCAGGTAAAGTCAGATCTGGAGATATCGTGGTGGAAAGACACTGCTGCACCGCCACACCATTAGTGTCCCTGTACCACATCGGAAATCCGGCGAAGTTTAAGGAGCCTTTGTCCTGTAAAGCCGCCAAGGCCTCGCCACCTACTGTGAGTAGTGAAGCAGCCAAAACCAGCAGCAAAGTCAAACGAACTATTTTGGAAGTCATAAGTATATCCTCCTGAACAAGCCGCGGTTACGGCGCGAAATTTACGACGATGCTGTGGTTAGACGACAGATCGCTAAAAGTGTAAGTACCATCGGCCCCAGCGATTGCCCGTCAACAATGACATTTACGACCCGAAACCCGTCAGATGGGATAAAACTGAAGGCCGTATTGTCACCAGGGGGACCCGCCACGTCACCTGATGGATCGATTGTGCCGTTTTCCCCTGCAATAGCCGCGATCAGGTAGTTATCTCTGACTACGATTGGCGCGTTCATCTGGCCACCAGAACTTGAAGACACTGTGACACTGGCTGGCGGGACCATAACATCTGGAACTCCCAGGAATCCTGAATCAAGCGCTCCCAAACCAACAGCAGTTAATGTCGGTTGGACACCCATATCACTGGAGAAGGCCTTGATCCTTAGGGTGTTCGTAGAGGGAACCGAATTGGCCTCGTCGATACGGACCTCGTCCACGACCGCGGCTGTCACTGAATCCTGTGGTATAGCGTCAGCGGTATTGGTTACCGTTACCTCCACGGGAAGGTCTAAAGGATCAGGGAAGTAGCCGACAAATTGGCCATCAGTAGGTGACGTGGTGGTCAAGCTTTCAGGAGTGATACTGACACCACTCACTTCGAGGGTTGATTCTATCCCCAAATTGGACAGAGGGCCGGTTGAGGCAAAAATATCGACCTGGCTGGCAACCTGATTCCTGGCGTATGTTGCTCGGTTCAGAGCCAGTGGCGTGGGAATCGGCGTGGTCCAGAGCTGTCCTTCGATCGCGAATAGATCCGACTCAACAAAATTGTTACCGGAACCATCCAGATCAGTTCCTTCAGGGCCTTCAATGCGGATCATATTAAAACCAAAAGGACTTCCCGTGACGGTATGAGGCACATTGGGGTCGCCGACAAAAGTCTCGTTTCCAACCGTGATGGTACCGTCCAGGTTGGTTCCAAGACCACCTGCGTAGGTTGCATCCTCAGTCCAGCGCAAAAACGGACCAATATTTCCCTGCAGGGCACCAACGAAGACGACCCCCGCAGCACCAATATCTCTTGTGAGCTTGCCGCTCTTGACATCATTAACGTCAACATTGAGGACATCAATGCCATACGGGTGGGTGATGGTATAAGTGCCGCTGACCGGCATGCCAATCAGGGTGATTCTCACCCTTGCAAAGACAATCTGATCACCAGGCGATGGATCTCCGAGTCCAAAAGTCGATTCGAGGCCGAATTCCACTAAAGTCTTTGAAGATCCCGCCACCTCAAATGCCGGGTCATTGGCTGCCTGGAAATAGAAAGCCTCTCCGGGCCAGTTGAATCCGGCAGGAGGATTAGGCGGAAAAGTGACCGGCAAGAGAGGATCGAATGGTGGATCCTGTAAAAAATTGGCAGTCATGGTGACCCCGCACATCAAGGAGCCTGCAACATCCGGTGATATTGCTGTGGAGAGACATTGCTGCAGAGGTAAATCGGTGGAATCCCTGTACCATGAAGGGAATCCGGCAAAGTTCAGTGGGCCGAAATCCTTCAAGACTGCGCGTGCATCCGTTGGTGAGATTAGACAACTTATCAGCAATAAGAGGACCACACCTGTAAATCTGTTTTTGACTCTCATATTCAACCTCCTCAAGTGAACCTTATCTCTGTGTGTGAATTGCTAGAAACTGGCTGTTTATAAAACATTCAGGCACGTCCTATCTTTCAAACGGCCACTCTGTTCCACTATTGTTACTGGTTACTGCGGTATCGCCACAAAGGCTTGACCGTTGACAATACCAACTGACCAATTTTTATCATTCAGGCCATAGGCCTGGCTGAGGGCACCGTTTATTTCTTTGCTGTCAGTTATATCTGTGCTCTTCCAAAGGGTTGAGACGTCATTGCCACTACCGGCATTGATATAGCCAGCAAGCAATTGGTTGTTATTGATGGCGTCAAGGCTGGTATTGGGACCAAGGTCTGTCGTTGAAACCACCGAGCCGTCAGGAGCAATTGACCAGGCCACACCATGAACGGTACCGTCCGCTGCCTGTGACTCGCCAGCCACTTCGTCTGAGTCATTGAGGTCCAGGGCGACTCCTTCAACGTGACCGGGTAGCAGAGGCAGGGCTATCGGCGCTTCGAAACCACCGGAGCCATCTGGAAGCCAGACCGTCGGCTGCTTGCTGCCCTTCAGGGCTTAACGACTCACCAACGATGACCTGGAAATTATTGATATTGTAGGCAGAGCTGAAGGCTGCGGGGCCTGCCGAGAGATTATCGAGGATGATCGGGGCTGCAGCTGTACTTGACCAGTAGACGGCAACGGTATTCCCGGCCAGGTCAGCATCTGTCTCACCGACGATTTCAGCGTTCTCATTGATGCCGTAGGCGGCACTGGTTCCCCCGGGGAAAAAACCGGTCAGTGAAAGAGGGCTTGCGACAGAGCTTCCTGACGGCCAGAATACAGCAACCGGCCTGATGCCATCCGAAGACTCCCCAACGACAATATTATTATCGTTGATGGCATAAGCGGCACTGTACCCAGCGTCCCCGGCAAGGCTGGTAAGCACGGTCGGCGTAGGAGCTAATAAAGTGGCATCCCACCTGACCGCCTGCAGGGTCAATCCATTGTCGGCGACGCCGACGCTCTGGCCGAGTTCATTAACCGCGACGCCGGCTCCAAAAGCCTGATCCAGTATGCCGGCAAGGCTCTTGATGACCAGGTTCAGTCCGTTGACTGTAGCTGGGGACGCAACAGGATTTCCCTCTTCATCGCCTCCACTGCCTCCGCCGCCACATGCGGCCAGGCTAAGCAGGAAAACCAGTAGTACGACTGGCCTTGTCCAATTTGAATATTTCATCTTCTTTCTCCTTCCATACCGCCAGCTGATTCTCAGCGCAAGCGGGTCGATGTAATTTTACCGGGCGCCAAGTTCTGTCCCGTTTATTCCTGAAAGTGGAAATTCTCCAGCGCTTCACCTTCTTGATCTTCTGCCAGGTAAGGTTTCAACGGCGGTAATCCTTCAACCTGACGGCCATTTCGACCAACCGGAGGAATTTCAACGAGGTTGTCAGCCAAGGCACGGGCCCGTTTCGGATGACCTGTAAGTCCACGATTATGGCCGGCAGGCACCAGTAGCTGGGGATGATCGAAAGGGGCCTCCTCCCAGCGCACCCGTTCATCGGTCAGTGACAGAAGAAAATCGACCAGTTCGACTTGTTGGACACGGCCGGCCGCACCTTTCAGGGGAATGATGTCATTAATGAACGGATCCAGATCGGCCATATTGCTTTCACGGAAATTGCCTCCGCGTACGTAAAAATCGACGACCTGCATCAAAGTAACCATACTGCCGTTGTGCATGTAGGGTCCGGTCAACTCGACATTACGCAGGCCCGGGGTTTTAAATGCACCCTTGATGGCAACCCTGTTGATATCGCTCAGGTTGGGTGGGCAGATCAGGGCAGGAGTGGCGAGGAGATCGGGAACACACCCTGGTGTAGGAACAAAGCTCGAATGAAAAGTCAGGTTGCCATCCACCGTGTCTGCCGTGTCGTTGCCATTGACGATGGCGCGTTGACGACTGAACGAAAGGGGATTGCCGAACGGGTCATTGTCACCCCGACCGGCATCAGCGGTGGTCGGGGTGACGCCGATATTGTAGAAGCCGATATCGTAGGTTGCAATGCCGCCATCGCCCATGTTCATCGTCTCGACAAGTCCGGGCTCAAGGGGATTGGTGGCATTGCTGATACTGGCAGCGGTCAGTTCCGCGCCAACATGACAGTTGAAACAGGCCGCACCATCGGACAGGAAGGTGTTCATGCCGCGCTGGGCACTTTCGGAGAGGGCCGACGGATTTCCATCGAGGAAGCGATCAAAGGGTGAGTCATCGGAGACCAGTGTGCTCTCGTAAAGCATCACCGACAGGCCGAAGAAGAGCGAGAAATTCGTTTCAACCTGCGTATATCCATCGATATCACCATTTCCATTCCAAAAATCGGCATGAAAAGCCTGTTCGATCATCGCCTGGTAGGTTGTCTTCAAGCCCTTGCCATCGAGGTCCGCCAACCCGGCGAGGACGCTATCCTGCGGATGGACGACCTGTTGACCGAGTGGCTTGAGTGACAGCATCTTGCGGCCAATGTCGGGCCAAGTCCGCCCGATCCAGGACATTTCTACGTCTGATAGCGGCGGCCCTACAGCCTGCGAAGCAAGGCTTGCGTTGTTCAGCAGAGTGGAAGGGAGATCGGTATCGAGTGGTGCCAGTCTGCCGCCTGCATTGACCCAGATTACGGCACCAGCATCCTGGGGGCCGAACGGATTGACCCCGTTGAAAAAATGATTGGCACGGCCATCCAGAAAATTGGCATAATTAAAGACGGCATTAATGACCGATGGAGCATTACGTCCTGTAGACTGTCGGACATTGTGCCCGTCGCGGTTGAAGCCGGCATCATGAATGGCCCGTCCCGGATCAATAGCGCGTCCCGGCTGTGTGCCGAGGAATTGTGTCCTGACGACGCCCTGGGCACCAACCCGGTCATCAAGACTACGTTGCACCATCGGATCATTCGGATCAGTGCCACCGCTACCACGCTCCTCGGGATTGGTCATAGCGTGGAAAGGAAAGTCAGCCATTCTGAGATCAACATTGGCGCCGGTGCCGAGGGCAAAATGACCATCACCCCCAGGCGACACCGTGTTGCGGGAGCGACTGTCTGTGCCTGCGTGGAAATGACAGCTCGCGCAGGCTGTCATAGCATCGCTGCCTACCTGCATATCCCAGAACAAAGCCTTGCCGAGACGAATTGCGGCGGCCCGATCAGCGACGTAAACATTTAGATTAACCGGCAACGGCACCGGAATAGTTTTCAGGGAGGTCGGGTCCGCCGCATGTACAGCGGGAGGCATACCAATGAGGCCTGAAGCGCCGGCAACAGGATTGCCCACATGACTAAAAACTTTTTCCATTGTGTAAACAATTGTTTCATTCTTTAAGCTCCTTACTCGGTAAACGGCCCTTCACCGTATCTGCAGGGGAACACCAAGCAGACGATTGCCGTTTGCCGAAGTAACGATGATATTTGCCAATGCCAGTCCTCCCGGACTGACCTCAGAGCGACCCTTGAATTTCCAGAGACCATCTACTCCAACCGTGGCAGAGCCGATCAAAGGCGTTGTAATCTGACCACGAATCTCACCCGTTGGATTGATGATGGTGTGCAGATTGATATAGGCACGACCTTCGACGACTGCCTCAATGGCATCGGCTAAAGTGTTGATCTCTTCCTCCGCTGCGGGCTCCAGATTCCCGGCATTTAACTGAGCATTTAAACGACCGTTAAAAACACCATCAAATTGACTGTCAAACAGGGTGAAAATAATCGGCCCGTTTTCTCCGGAGTTGCCAGCGTGGATATGAATCGCGGTAACCAGGCTGGAAGGCAGCGGTTCGACATTCAATTGAATGGTTAGGGCATTTTCCGTAATGCGAAGGTTTGCCAGCCCCATGGCTTCACTTGCCACCGACGGAGTCTCTGTTGTTCCGGCAAGCAGGGCTCTGGCACCGGCAAACAGATCGACTCTGTTCTCACTGGTATCAGAGCTGGTGCCGTGGATCTCCCACTTGCCTGTTTGGGGGCGATAGACGGCCTCTTCAACCCCGAAGTTTTCGACCGTGACATTCACCGTGGCAGGGTCAGATAGCAATCCGCCGTGATCCTGGACAAGATAGGTGAAGCTATCCTCACCTTCGGTGCCGGCTAGCGGTGTGTATTGGAACAAAGCCCGGCCGGTCGCGGCATCGTTAACCCGCCGCACACTTGCACCCAGGTCCGTGGTCAAAACATCCGTACGATGGATGTCGCCCAAATCATCAACGAGACCGATGGCCTGATCATTGAGGCCATGGACATTAGTATTCACCAGATTCAAGGCGTTGAACGGATCATTGAGGTCGATGCTCCGTTGATCAACATCATTTCCGAGTACATCGATCAGGACAGGCTTCGCTGGCGTCGTTGAGGCCTTGTCAGGGTTTGCGACCGGGGGCAGATTCGACGTGTCATTAAATAGTTTGCCGATGATCTGAAAACCCTCCAGTCGGACAATCTGACTGTTATCGGCGGCATTGAGAAAAAAACCAACCGGTGGATCGAGTAGTCGAAGTTCGAGATAGTCGACACCATTGGTGCCCTGCTCAATGCGGCTCAATAGGGGGGTCAACTCTGAACCTGCTTCGGCCAGGTAGAGATGGCCGTCGGTGTCGAGAATTGGTACTCCGTCAGCGGTGCCCAGGTAAGGGCCGATGCTGGCTCCATCACTGTTGACGATCCCCTGGTTAATCGAAGGATCTATCAAAGAGCCAGGGGTGGGACCATCTGTCAGTGTGCCCAGGAAATCTGCTGCACCCCCACCAATAGCCTGTGTCTGATTGATTTCCCTGCCGCCACCGGCGACGGGTACGACGTAGTCATAGGAACCGAAGGGATAAGTGACCCGGTAGGTCCCTGCGACAGGCACATTGGCACGCAAGCGGATTCTGCTATCAACTGCCTGCTGTCCATCAATCACGAGGAGATTCGGGAAGGAGACACCATGGGTTAATACCGCCAGCAAATCGTTCAAAGTGTTATCACTGCTGAGATATGTGCTGGCTGCAACCGCCCCCCAATAGAAGGCTTCATTACCGAAATTGTTCGGGAAAGCAATCGGCCGCACCGGGAAAGGTTCGGCCGTGAGACAGGGGAAAACCGAGGTCCCATCGTCAGCACGTACGACCTGCTGCGAGAGACAGAGTTCCAGTTTGCGGCCGCGGGTGTCCTCGTACCACAGGGGAAAACCGTTGGCGATGTTGGTTACTATCTCGTTGGGCGGGATACTCAGCGCACTGCCAGCAACAATATCGCTGTATGATGGGAGCAGAATGGTCGGATCGATACTCGAAACGCCGAACAGTGCTGCCTGACAGGTCACCGCTGGACTGAGCCAGAAAACGCTCAAAACCAGCAGGTAAAGAATCTTGCGCTGCAATTCCACTCTCATATTGCCACTTACCTCCTTAAACTGTTCGGTCGCAAACGATCTGGATGTTCAGCCCACATATTAGGGCGCCCACATTTTTCGAAACTGTTAGTTTGTCAGCTGATGACGATCGGAATTTCCGCTGTCACCAGTGGCTGATTGTTCGTAAACTTATTAAAGCCCCGGGTGTCGAAAAATTTGACTTCCGCAACATCGTTGATCGGTGTGTCGCTGCGAATCAAGGCATCGAACCGTCTGGCCGTGCTGAGCCGATACGAGGTTCCGGCCCTGAGCCGGAAGGCATGGTTGTACTGCGCGAAGGGCGGAACTCCCAGGGCCCGGCCATCAAAAGCGATGATCACAACGTCGATCGGGAACTTGACTTCGATGGTGTTGTATGCAGCATTCAGACAACGGACCAGGACAGTCTGGTTAACCTGGGCATTGATGTCGACCTGCATCCCGGTGACACCGCCGTTTAGCTCTGCAGGGACGACGCTTCCTGAAGCGATTGTGCCAATTTCACCTTGGTAGGCGGGTACGGGAACCCCGGTAACAAACCAGTAGTCGGCGTTGAAATCATGGAAAAATCCGTAAGCAAACTGGTCATCGACGCCAGGTTCGGTTACCAGGACGGGCGGGATGAGGCCACTGCCAGGGCCGTCCTGGGTGTTGGCGCCACCCGGGTAGAACGACTTGGCGTGACTGGCCAGATCGCTCCAGACCGAATCGCGATCATCCAGGACCCAAAGAGCTTCTACGTCATAGGCGACAGTAAATGCATGAGGATCACCGACTCCCTGGTCGAAAGTGTCGCCAACACCATAGGTTAAGTCGCCACTCACAAATCCCGGGAATAGCGGGAAATTTGCCAGGTTGGCTGCTGTCCGGCGCGGATAGCCTCCGACATTCTTTGCTGGTCCACCGACCGTGATAGGGATATCCGGGTCGTAGGCATCAGGGGGTTCGACGAGGAGCATGCCGTAAAGACCGAATTCGAAATGCTGCACGGTATTGCGGTGGCAATGATAGAAATAGGTGCCGATGAAATTCGGCTGCATCTGATAAACATACTGGCCGATCTCCATGGAACAGTGACCAACACCGTCATTCATTGGCGTCGGTTCCAAACCATGCCAGTGGATTGTATGCGGCGGCGGTCCTTTCCCCTGGGCGACGCATTGCAGGATTTTGCCACGGGGGATACGGATGGTTGAACCTGGCCATTGCGGTCCAAGACTCCCGTCAGGGTCTTCGAAGCCCATAAATGACAACCTTTTCAGTCCATCCCAGGTGTCGAGGGTGATGCCGCCCAGCAAGCTCCGCTGGATCAGGTGATCAGCGCCACTGTAACTTGGTACGTTCGCCGCCATGAAGGCAGGAACCGGGTTATAATAAGGCGAATTACGATCAACCAAGACTTGTTCCGGTGTAGTAGGACTGGCGACGGGAGGATCCCACATCTTGGTCCAGGCTGCTTCCATGCCTGAAACACGCCGACGAGGTATTACGATTCCCGACTTAGGATTTATTGCCATTCAGATGCTCCTTATCTCCGCAATCGAAAAGGTTAGGTAGTAAACGACCAGCCAATTCTGCTAATCCTGGCCGATCAAGATCCTGGGGGCCATTTGCCGGTCGGCGAACCGGTCTCACCAGCCTGGTTGCCAAAATTGAACATCATTTCGAACTCATGCTCCATCGGGAAGTTCATCATGCTGTTACGGTCGCCAATGATGTAAATGCCGGCAATCAGCCCACAATTGTAGTTGCCCCCCCAGGCCGTTTGGGAAGGTTCGGAATGGTCATGCATCGGATAGCAGAGCGGAGACTGGCGCATGGCTAGCTCCTTGCCATCAATGGACCGGGTTCCTTGCGGCGGAAAGAAGAGATCCAGCTCTTCGACGGGTGGCCAGGTGCGGCTTTGGCCGCCGAGGATCGAGAGGCCGGTATCAGCCCGACCGATACCACGTTCGTTGGGGATATCCGGCGGTCTCATGAAGGGGACGACATAATCAATATGCTCCATCGGATGCAAGGAGTGAACGTCGAGCCACAAGGGATTCTCCTGGGGGGTGTTATCGATAGCCGTGACGAAAAAATGGTTGGCATGCAGGTGCATCGAATGCAGCATCAGTCCGGCATTGAGAATTCGTACCAGGGTCGGTTCGCCCACTCGATGGAAAGGCACGATTGCCGGATTGTGGTGACCGAAAAAGCCGGACTGGCCGTTAACGGTGAAAAAATTCGGCTTGCGATTGAAGTTGAGCTGCTTGTCCGGGAATTGCGCACTGGTCGATGACCGCGGGTCGTTGCTGACGTTGACAAAGGGGTCCTGGGTAAAGGCATGCACAAAGTCGGCAGCAGGGTAATCCTGACCGGGGTTGTTCTGCGCGAACAGTCCAACTTCTTCGAACAGGACCGGGCTGGCCTGATGAGTTAACCAGATATATTGGCGGAAGGCCGGTGTTCGTGAATTGCTGCTATCATCACCCTGTTCCCAGGCGAGTCCCGGCCACCACGGGCGGCTGCCAAAATCATCGAAAAGCTTCTGGACGGCCGTAGTTGGCTTTTCGTAGGGAGTAAATTTTGTTCCAGACGCCTGGGCGGGCATGACCACAAAAGCACCATGCAAGCCCATGACCCGGTTCACAGGTGCGTTCAGATTGTCGTGATAGAGATAGGTGCCAGCTTCACCGGCGGTAAATTCACCGATCCAGGTTTCACCCGGAGCAATCGGCCCAGTGTCGACCATCGGTGGATCGTTTGTCCGCCGACCCGGAAGGTAGAACGCATGGGGGCTCTCGAGCTCATTAGTCACCTCGAGGGCAATCAGGTCACCCGAGGTAGCGAAAATCTGTGGACCGGGGCAATCGGCCGCGAATCGCTCCTCCTTGAACACCCAGAAATAACACTCCGCAGGATTCTGCCAGATGTTGGCTGGCCGGTCAGGGTCAGGGGTCTGATGTGTGATCATTTCCTTTACTGCATCGGTGATTGAAAACCGTAAGGTTTCAACCGGCGTACTTCCACCTCCGCCTACAACAGGTGGGTCAATAACGGGAGGTGGACTGACAGGGTCACCACTGCCAGAATCACCGCCGCCACTGCCGCAGCCGACAACTATGGTAGCCAGTCCATAGCCCGTGTATTTAATAAAATCGCGTCTTCTCATTTTTCGCATCATAGACTCCTAAAAAACACGCCAAAAGCAGATCACTTACTGATGTAGAACAAATTTCGAGTTGCTGCACATTAGACAAGAGATTTTACTGTTAAGGGTTAACACATCAGTTTTCTCGCTTTTTTGCTGTGACGCAGCACTATTCGAACTAAACATTATGCCTTATAGAGCAATTACCTTGCCAGCAATCAAAAAAACTAAATGTCCTTTACTTTCAGTAAATTAAAGGTCTTTTAAGACGAGACCATTCGCTATCGTGATTTACTTACCTGTTCAGCTGATGCGCTGTTTGTTCAGTGACTGTGCACATCTGCCGATAGGCATAAAATTTCTTTCTATAATTCATTAAGAATCGTGCAATAATCCTAAATTGAGTAATAGACTTTTGAGAAATTTTAAAATTTCCTGGTCAATAGAAAAATGCCACAAATCCCTCTGCAGAATTCAACCGGATCTGACAGGATTTATTAGGTCAAGTCTGACCTGCTACTCAGGTAACATGAATCTGAGCTGATGTACTGTTTGCAGGGTTAGACAGCCGTTGAATTAAATTTCTGCTTTTAATACAACTAAGTCGTCACCTTGACCGAAAAAGTCATTTATTGATAATGTATCAATATGGGATTTGCATTCTATGGGGGGGCACCCTACTTCATGGGTAGGGGGTTGTTTTTTACCGTTCTTGTAGACTTTAAAATTGACCAAAATGACTAAACAGGTAAGTTATGTAGCTGGATTTATCTTATGTCTCTTCATCAGAGGATCAAGTCCTTGGAACTTTAAGGTGAAGATCAATTAAAACTGCAGGCAAAGGATGTATTTGATTCCATGCTCAAGACAACACTAAGTCTGCCATTAAGTCTGAACAGATACCTCCGGGGGTTGGTTCTCAGAATAAGTCCCAAAGCCCTGCTGGTGATTATGGCTTTGGCGATTTTCTTCGTTGAGGTTTTAATCATGTTCCTCCTCAGGGAAATGCCGCCACTTGAGCGGGAATTGGAGGCCATACTTGATTCGACCATCTTATTGCTGCTCCTGACTCCCTTTTATAAGTACATCTATCATCCTTTTTGGTTGGAACGGCAGAAACAGGCGGAACAAATACGTGTTCTTTCACAACAGCTCCTGACGGCAACCGAGGAGGAAAGCAAACGAATCGCCCATGAAATTCACGATCAGTGCGGGCAAACCCTGACAGCGTTACAGTTCCGTATTGAAGCCTTGATAAAGCTGGTCGCCCGGCAGGACCCTTCAGCTATTACACAAGCTGAAACCCTGGAACAGATAGCTGCTCAGTTGAGCCTGGAATTGAGAAGCATGACGTCTCGCTTACGACCCCCTGTTCTGGATGAAGCAGGCCTGTTATCAGCAATTAAATGGCAAGTGGATACATTTACAAAGAATTTCCCAAACATTGCCTTCACTGCTAATCTCCCGAGTAAATCAGAATTCATCGATCAGCTTGGCTCAGCAACGGAAAATGCCATTTACCGGATTTTTCAGGAGGCCCTGACAAATATCGTTAAGCATGCCTCCGCAACTGAGGGCCAACTGACCTTGGTCATTGAAGAGCGCAGATTAGAAATGAAAGTCCAGGATAACGGGACTGGATTCAACCTGGACAGATGTCTGGATCAAACGGATGGGACATGCGGCATCGGTTTGCTGGGCATGCGGGAGAGGGCCCTAATGGTTGGCGGGAAATTCCGAATCGTTAGCAAGGTCGGCGAAGGTACCGCGATCCTTGCATCATTCCCCATTAGTATGGATATGGAGAAGTCACCATGAAGCCGATCAAAGTCCTGATTGTCGATGACCATCAGATGGTACGTTCTGGACTCCGTCAACTGCTGGAGATAGAAAGCGATATCGAGGTGGTAGGCGAAGCCGGCGATGGTGTTGCAGGACTAACTCTGGCGAAAAAGCTTTGCCCGGATGTTGCCGTGTTTGATGTGGCCATGCCGAAAATGGGAGGGCTGGAAGCCATTGCGTTGTTAAAGCAATCAGCACCGCAGGTGAAAGTTGTTATTCTTTCCATGTTCAGCAAAGAAGAATTTGCACAAGAAGCTCTGCAGGCTGGCGCCCATGCCTATATTCTTAAGGGCGCTCCCAGCAGTGATCTATTAGATGCGATTCGGGCCGCCCATGAAGGGCGATTTTTCTTCAGCACAGAGGTTCACTCCAAAGTGATCAAGTCATACACCCATCGATCGGGGAACTCTGAGAGTAAAACTTCGGCCTATCACCAGCTGTCCGAGCGTGAGAAGCAAACCTTCCGTCTTCTAATCGAAGGCAATTCAACCTCGCAGATCGCAGAAATACTTTGTGTCAGCATAAAGACTGCAGAGAAGCATCGCACCAGTTTGGTCAAAAAACTGGGCATCAGCAACCCGGTGGAATGGATGAAATACGCCATTAAGATTGGTCTGGTCGATCCCGAAGTCTGGCGCAACTAGCCTTTCAGTTTTCTGGGCAGCTCATCACTACAGGCAGGCCTCTGCTTATCGCCTGCAGTTAACCATTTAGGCTACAGGTGCCAACTGTCTGGTTCTTTCATTTTACAATTTAAGGCGTTTGGACCAGGACAAAAGTGCGATAGGACTAAGGACAAAAGGCTGAAGAAACTCCAGCCTTTTGTCCTTGCTGTTTAGGGGCCTGCCTTACAAGTTGACTTCGTCACGGGACAGTTGTCGGTTGAATAGTGAAGGGTACATCGGAAAAATCAAATCCGATCTTTGCCTCTCCTCCATCGAATGCGGTCACCCGGAACCTCTTGCCGGTCTCCTCAACGTTAACCGTTGGAACCGTCCAGGCATAGCTTGTTACATTGCCAACTTCGGCCACAGAATGTGGCGTGTTGTCGGCATCGAAATAATGCAGGCGGTATTTGACCGCACCCGAGGCCGGATTCCATTCAACATTGAACAGGTCCCCCGAGTTCAGGACTTCACCACCGTTAGGCGCGAGCACGTTCACCACAGCCGGATCAGGCAGAATACTGAATGTGGCATCAGAGAAATCTAAGCCAAGTTTGTTGCCATCGATATCGAATGCGGTCACCCGGAACCTCTTGCCGGTCTCCTCAATGTTAACCGTTGGAACCGTCCAGGCATAGCTTGTTACATTGCCAACTTCGGCCACAGAATGTGGCGTGTTGTCGGCATCGAAATAATGCAGGCGGTATTTGACCGCACCCGAGGCCGGATTCCATTCAACATTGAACAGGTCCCCCGAGTTCAGGACTTCACCACCGTTAGGCGCGAGCACGTTCACCACAGCCGGATCAGGCAGAATACTGAATGTGGCATCAGAGAAATCTAAGCCAAGTTTGTTGCCATCGATATCGAATGCGGTCACCCGGAACCTCTTGCCGGTCTCCTCAACGTTAACCGTTGGAACCGTCCAGGCATAGCTTGTTACATTGCCAACTTCGGCCACAGAATGTGGCGTGTTGTCGGCATCGAAATAATGCAGGCGGTATTTGACCGCACCCGAGGCCGGATTCCATTCAACATTGAACAGGCCCCCCGAGTTCAGGACTTCACCACCGTTTGGCGCGAGCACGTTAACCGCGTTACTGACAATAACATGGCTCAGAACTGCAAAGGCTTCGCGTTCAGCTGTGGAACCCGCACTGCGGGCATCGACTTGAACAAAGTAGGTTCCGGGTGCCAAGCCATTTGTGTTGAAGGGCCAAGTATTGTTATTCGAGTAGCCCTGCATAACTTTCCAACCGGTCACGGGGTCGTTAAGCCAGAAGCGGTACTCGTAAGGAGCCGCCCCGCTCAGGGCATTGGCAATGAAGGTGAACTCGTCAGGGTTATTCCCGAGGGACTCGAACAACGTCACCTCGTTGACTGTGCCGGTTGGTCCAGTACTATCGCCTGTACGGAAGGTCGGCAGGGCGGCTGAATCGACGTACTCGACGCCGTCCCAGGTTGGAATCGGGGCCGGAATCAATTTCAGCTGTCCGGGGTGTTCGATGTCAAAACGCAGCAGCATGGCGTTGTCTTCATGTTGGGTGTTGTGGCAGTGCTCCATGTATGACCCGGCAAATTCACGAAACTGAATTGCCATCTCGACACTGGCGGTGCTGTCGTCCAGGGGACCGATGCGGTACATATCCTTGCGCGCCCACTTCTCCCACTCGGGAGGCGGGTTGCCGCCCCGGCGCAGGATGATCCCTTCCTCGAAATGGACGTGGACCGGATGACTCCAGCCCTGCCCGCCGTTCTGGATACTCCAGACTTCCCAGGTGCCTTCTGAATCAGGCGTTCCCCCCAGGGTTGGCCCGGTGGAAAGCCTTGGTGCCGCAGAGACGCGTCGCGGATCCATGCTGAAACCGGTCCCGCCGTCGGTTTTGATTGTCCATGGCTTGCTATCGGTACCATTGGAGCGGCCGAAGGTAAAGGAGCGGTGGGGGACATCGGCCAATTTTGCCATGTCGTCAGGGTTGTCACGATCCAGTTTCAGAGGAATCATCTTCTGTTTCCCCGGTTCGTAATCCGACGGCTTCATGCTCTGATCGTTTCCGGTATAATCAACCACCCGCAGCTCGAAGAATTTGCCAACGCATGGGTCGCCACCGTGCCAGTCGTCGAGAATGTTGTCACCATCAAGGTCACGGGTCTCCGGCAGGTACTTTTCGGACAAGATGTCTTCCAACGGGATTTTGTCGCCGGTGACCTTGCCGTTTGGGTGCTCGAGTCGGTTAACAAAATAGATCTTATCGCCGGGCTGTATACCGTTAGCATCGAAATCAACGATAATGTCATAGCGTTCGGCAATCGACTGGGTCGGAAGTTGACCGTTGTGGTCCTGCAGTTCGCCGTCGCCGTCGAGGTCCATACTGCCGTCAAAGGGAACAGCGTGTTCCATGATGTTGCCGTCGTTGCCGATCATGTGGAATGGCACCCGGTCGTAGGAGACGCCCGAACCCTCCGGTCCGGGAAACTCACCGCCATTACCCTGCCGTTCGCGTACCAACGCCAAGGCAAAGTAGCGGGAGACCGATCCATTCAAAATGCGAAACCGGTAACTGCGGGCACGCACTTCGAAATAGGGTTTGTAGAGCCAGTTGACGGTCATAACGTCGCCAATAAAACCGTCCTTGTTAAAGATATTGAACCAGAGCTGTCCTTCCTGGTCCCAAGCTTTTTCGGCAATGACCAGGTTGACGTCATAATCACGATTGCCCCAATCAAGCGCAGTTCCGCTTGGGAATCGCAAGTTGACACCATCGTCGAACTCCTCATTGCCACGATCGAGGCCACTGTAGTAGTTCATCATGACCGCATTACCCTTGTAGACATTCTGAGCTGTATAGTCGAGCATGTGGTCGTGAAACCAGTGGGTACTCATGGTCTCTCGCCAGTCGCCACGAATCTGGATCTTGCCGTCCACGCAGGTTTTTATTTCTTGACTTGAATCATTCACAAACAAGGTTTCTCCCGGCGAACAGGGAAAAGACGCGCGCGGGTCTGTGGCGTCGGTGTTGATCGTGTCATAACCAGCCAGTTGCAGCGGCCAGCGGTAATCGGTGTACTGCCCCGGGAAACTGAAAGCGTTGGTATAGCCATCGCTTTCGGCAGGGCTGTGGCCATTGTGTTCGTGGGTGGAGATGGTATGGACGCCGAAGCCACGGTTAGCAGAGGGATCAATCGGTAGCATGTTGTGGTTACGCATCAGTATCGGCTGGCCGACCCTGGCCATCAACAACTTGGGCGGCAGGGTCCCGTCAAAAGTCCAGAGGGTATTGTGATCCTGGACCGGCATTGACGGATGGAAGCGAATTCCCAAGCCATTGGTGGTGCCGTCAAGGACAGGGCTGCCGGGAACTGAAGACTCGTAAACATTATAGTAAAGTCCATCGGGAGCCCACTCCCCAACATTAAAGTGATGCCGTTGCCATTTATCTCGATGGCCAAGGTTGACACGGGCCCCCGCCAATGAGGTCTTGAAATAAGCTTGAGGGAAGAACTCGTTCCAACGCTGGTGCGCCCAACCCCGTCCCGGTGGGCGGGCATCTGCAGGCGGCGTGTCGAGTGTGCGCCCGAGGAAATCCTCGATGATAGGAGCCCATGGATTCTCATTCACTTCGTTGGCAAACTCCGAGGCCAAAGGCTCAAGCCCCGGCTCCATCAGGAAATCGCCAATTTCCTGGCCATTCGGGCCGCTCTTGGCGATGTCAGTTGGGTCCTGTGCGGGAGACGGGCCCAGCGCAGGCAGCGGGAAAGTTGCTATCGGGGCCGGTAGATTCTCGGGATCATAACGCCAGGTACCGAATTCCTGGAAACGCAGCATTTTCTGGGTGAAAGGCTGGGCTCCGAACAGTGGACTGGGTTTACCACCTGTCGGCACATCGGTTAATTGCAGTTGATTCAGTTGCACTGAATTGTTAAGGCCGGTATCCTCCTCGGAACCTGTTCCCGCGGGGTTCTCAAATGTCCCCTCATTAGCCGGTGGGAGAGCTGCCAAGTCAATATCAACAAAGGGTGAATCTATTAGCGGCCCGGTAAAGGCCGACGGATCCCCAGGCGGTGGCGGTCCGAAATAATCAAGGACCCCAGCTGCGATGCAGACTGATATTCCTAAGAGGCTGACTATCAGGAATGTTATGACTGGTTTCTTCCCTGGCTTTTGCCGAAAATTCGGTGAGCACTTCATAAGACTTACCTCCTGTGCCTACTCAAACTTAGCTGCGCCATTCGAATGGATCGACGATTTGTCATCCAATGTGCGTGACTTGTAGAAATTGAAAACAGTAGAAACCAGTGGCAGTTTTTTATGGTTTCCCGTTTTCGGTCAAACACGTGAAGCGCACAAAATTACTAAGTTTATCCTGAAAAATTTATGGACGTCGAATTTCACAAAATGCAAAAAATGATCCATAATCCAATTATTACCATGTGAGTTGTCATTCAACTATGGGGACAATCGCCTCTATTATTGGGGGATGGATGTTGATAGTGGTAGGGGAGTGTTTGTATGCTGGTAGGCAAGCGCCTCTACATTGGTAGGGTGTTCCTACCACTGGTGAAAACGATTAATAATCTTAGTCCATTACAAAGGAAGTAAAATTTTCTTTGTAATTATCGTCTAAGGGCATAAGACTGGTAGCGATAAAATTATATTTACCTAATGTTTGTCAGTTGATCATTAAATGAAATAACCTACCGTATTATAGGTATTTTTACACTGGTATAAGTCATGCCTCTCATGTCAATATATTGCGCAATTGTTCAACGATTCAACATCTGGGAGGCATTATAATGCAGAGACATCACTGGCGGCTGCTTGCAGCAGTTGCCGTAGTATTAGTCATTTTAGTTGGAGTCGGCTTGTTTAAGTGGAATAATCAGAAGGCTGCCCCTGTGGGTTTGACCCCGTCCGGGGCACCCTGGGGAGCCGATTATTTCCCGAATATTCCCTTGATCAATCAAGACGGCAAGACGGTATATTTCTTTGAGGATCTCATCAAAGACAAGGTTGTCATGATCAATCTGATTTATACGAGCTGTCGCGATGTCTGTCCCTTGGAGACGGCACGACTGAAAGTTGTTCGGAAAATATTAGGGGATCGTGTCGGCAAGGATATCTTTTTATATTCCATAAGCATTGATCCGAAACACGATACGCCCGAAGTTCTAAAGGACTATGCTGAAAAATTTAAGGTTGGTGGCCCCGGCTGGATGTTCCTGACCGGAAAAGAGGAGGATATTACAGCTCTGCGTAAGAAACTGGGTGTCTTCCGCGAGGATGAAAGCCTTGCTACAAACTTCGCGGACCATGACATCAGCCTGATCATCGGCAACCAGAAAACCGGCCAGTGGATCAAAAGTTCACCCTTCGATAACCCACATTTTTTGGCTGAAAAGGTAGGCAGTTGGCTGCACAACTGGAAAATGCCGAGCAAGGGTAAAAAGAACTATGCCGATGCTCCGCAATTGAGGGATCTTTCCCGTGGTGAGAGCCTGTTTCGCACCCGCTGTGCCGCTTGTCACACAATCGGTGAAGGCGACAAATTACAGTCAGAAAGTGGGGATATTGGACCTGATTTGCTGGGGGTGGTTCGGAAGCGTGACCGGGCATGGCTGGAAAGGTTTGTGGCTGAGCCCGACAAAATGATAGAAGAAAAAGATCCTTTAGCCTTGTCCCTGTTGGCTCGATACAATAACATTCCTATGCCCAATCTGCGGCTCGGAGAATTGGAAATTTCGGCTTTGCTTACCTATCTTGAGGAAGAAACAGCCAGAATTGAACCTAAACAACCGCATGCTCCTGACCTCACTCCTTCAGAGGCAGGACAACAATAACGACTCCCTGTTTCGCTTAGCGGACCGAAACCAACTCACGTTGCCAGTAATGCCGGGGCTGTAGAAGGTTCTAACAAAAAGAATACCTGGGAAAGGACAGCTCTCGATATAATCATTAGGCGATTTTTATGACATTTCAGGTGAGGTGCTGTGCAATCGGAAAAAAAACCTCCTGAAAACAGGTGGCCTTTTCTTTATTCAGGTTTGCCAAGATCCCCTCTAGCAGGACAGTTGTTGCTTCTGCATGTCTGGACTGAAGATCACCAGAAATACCGAAACAATAAACGGCAGCATCTAGGTGAACCAAAACGTTTCCCTCATAATTCCCAGGTAGACCTGTGTGTGCGTTTTATCCGTCCTTCACTGGTTAAAAAAACTCCCCCGGAGAGGAGGGTCCGTTCTCGCATTGGCAGTATCTCCCTGTATAAGCGTTTTCCGTTTGAGAGTGGTTCGACGGTGTAAGGCTTTGAGTTCTCCTCAATTTCAAGTTTAATCAGGTTGCTCTCACAGCGTAGAACGAGCCTGACCCGATCGGCCTCAGATTGTGTCACAAGATTATTCAGGGTATCTTGCACAATTCGGAAAATGATGATTTTTAGTGCTCTCGAAATGTCCTCATCTTCAGCGTTAATCTCCAGTTCAATCGACACCTGAGGGTGAGACTTCTGCAGGTCATCAATGAACCATTTCAAAGTATCCCGCAAGCCGAATTCATCGATGCTGAAGGGGTGTAAATGACTTGCAATAGAGCGAGTTTCGCTGATCGCATCCTGAAGATAGCCGTTCAGACTGGTGAATGAATCGAACATGGGGGAGGCTTTGTCCAAATTATGAGCCATCCCCTCTAATTGCATTTTGACACCACTTAGGGTCTGGGCTACGCTTTCATGCAGACCATGGGCGATGTTTTTTTTCTCACTGTCCTGGTCGGTCAGCATCTGTGCCGTGAGAAATTCCAGCATGCGGGTCCGCTCACGAATGATGTGCTCTTGGCCAGTCATGACTGCAGCGGCTCTCCAGACAGTGGCGACTAACATTATAAACATCAGGAGAAATACTCCGATTAATATCGACAGCATCTGTAGCTGGCTACGTTCAGTTTCTTTTACCAGAAAATTGACATCAGTGTAGATCTCGAAAGCTCCTAAAATCACATCCGAATTTTCATGCTGTGCTGGCAGATAACTCTGGATAAGGTTGGTTTCATTGGCTTCTTTATCATAAGGATTGAAACTGTCACTATATATCAGCTTGCTCAATATCCTGCCATTGAGGGCACTTTGTAATCCAAGGTTGTCGAGCTGAAGTTGCCCAATCTGGTCAGCCGAAGACGAGTATATGACCACACCATGTCGATTGTAGACCTTGACTCTGGCAATGGCTTTTTCATGGATCATGCGTTGAATTGCCTGATCCAAATCCGGGGATAAGCTTTGTTTTTGAGCTTCTTCACGGGTAGCATTCTCCATGCGTTCCATGAATTCGAGGAGCAGGGGACGTACAGAAGACATGGCTGTTTGCGCTAAGATGACGTTGGTTGATTCCCCTAGGGTTACAACTGTATTTACTACTGCTCGTCGATAGGTGAACTGCACAAGGATTGCTGTGACAAAGATGATCAGAAGACTAGTCAAGATAAAATAGCGGAGCAAGGGAAATGGCTTAGGTACACTGATGTCCATGATTTGTGAATCTTGTCTCTTTGGCAATTTTTCAGATCTGGCCTATTGCTCTTGCATAAGTCAACATCCTTGGCGTACTTGATCAGTTTGTACCTGATGTCCCGAGGTCACTCTGACCTGTTTCATTTTAGGTCTACTTTATCGATAGTGTAGCATAGTAGCATTATAATCACATAGGGAAGCTGTCAGGCTATTAAATACTCATATGATGACCACCCTGTCTGCATCCATACAAAACAAAAGGGCTGCAACCAGTTAAGGTTACAGCCATTATTCTTTACATGGTGCCGAAGGCGAGATTCCATAGGCTAATCTTAAATAGCTGAAAACATTATAAAAAATTGAACTGTTTTGTGTTTTATAGACACTTAAACGCACCGAATGTGCAACCTAATGTACCCAGAAGACTTCTATCGGCAAATTAGCACAAAATTCGAGTCTCAAAGTCGGACTCGAATTGGGATGAATTGGTATCTTTAGCTTTGGTCACTATGCCAATTATGTTCTTTAATAATAACGTGTCATCTTTTATTACGTTACCTCAAGAACTTATAGAGCTTGCCTCGCTGCCACCTCTCCGGTTGGCGGGGGATTTATTATTTATCAGGATATTTGAGATCGGACGAATGATATGCATTTCTTCCTCGGTTTGACTCTTGCCACTTTTTCTCGCTATGGTTATTAAAGATAGCTGTGTGTCTCACAGCTTCACATCAGCGGTTGGATTAACACGTTAATCCTAATACGAGGAGAGTATTGTCATGTCTGAAACTATCTGTAATTGCATGGACGTCGATCGTGAGACCATAGTCAAAGCCATTAAAGAAAAAAACCTGACTACGGTTGAGGAAGTTCAAGACGCCACCACTGCGGGAACCGGTTGTGGTAGCTGTGTTCCTGATATTGAAGATATCCTGGCGGAAGAATCCTGAACAGAATTTTTGAAATTGAATAGATACCCCCAGGCAACCCTGGGGGTATCTATTGATCGATTAAATCACGACATATAGAACGAAAAATGGCCACCTGGAAACGGGTGGCCTTTTCTTAGCTTGCAGGGTTTCTAGGATTGACCAGATTTGTAGGATTTGACTCTCTTTAGCTGCTGACATAACTTATAAGACAGCCCAACTTTTGACGTTTTACTCGGATCTGCGTATATTGGCCGAGTGTGTCAGTTGCTAAGTTTATGAGAATTTGCCGGGGGGCTAACGAAAGATTATGACAAGCCATCCGTTTATGACTGCGGGTGGCTTTTTTATTTTGGATCAGCGACATACGCTTAACGTAGTCTGCTGAGTGTGGCAAGGAGACTATGAAAGAAGGAGTATCACAATACAAACTTATTAGGATCGCAGTAGAATCCTTAAGGAACTCTTTAAGGCTCCACTTTGATTCAATCCTTCTTTTCAAGAACGGTTCATTCCCTTCGGCATTTCAGTTGTCGGTGTTATCCCTTGAGGAATTTGCGAAAGCCAAATGGGTTGAGCATTATGTTTGGTCATCGCTTACAAATAGTGGTTACCCAAACGAAAAATTTGAGCAAGAATGGCTCCAATTACTCTATCGTCACCCCGAAAAGCAAAGGGCTTTTATGGCGAGAGAAATATTTGATTACTCACCTAAGTTTGCTGAATTTATCAAAAGCCGAAAACTCGAAGAGAAAAAGCAAAATGCAACTTACGTAGGGCTATCAAAATTAAAGGGTAAAGTTGATACTTCAAGCAGAGTATCTACACCTACACGGGTAAAAGAAAAAGATGCATCTCAATTAATTTCACTTATGAACAATGAGTTTTTAGCAGTAGTGTCCCAACGTTTAGCTGAATAAAATCAGCTGGTTATCATTTTCGTCCAGTTCGGTTGTGTAGTCCACATTTGTAAGTAGCTGATTTAATGGCATTCTCTCGAAAGAGGTAACGCTTAAAACCTGTAAAATTGTGTAGAGGCTGGCCTCGATCTTGAGCCGTTTTTTCATAATAGCGACCAGTAGGTAAACGGCCACGGCAATCCAGATTTGAGTTTTGACCGCGTTCTCGCTGGTGCCATAAAAAGCTTTGATGCGCAGGTTCTGCTTGATCCAGCTGAAGAACTGCTCGATATACCAGCGGCGACGATACAGCAGCGCAATCGATTCTGCTGGCAGTGTGAAATTGTTGCTCAGAATGACAATTGTTTTGTCGGTTTCCAGATCGCGGACTTTGATACGCCGGAGATTCTCCGGGTAATCGCGTACCGAGTAATAACCGGTGAGTTTGATCGTTTGATCGCAGAGCAGTCCGGCTTCCCTGTTGACGGGGGCTGAATAGAGTACGCCGGAAGGCCAGGTTGCTTCTTGGCGCGGATGACGAAGAAAGCGCAGGCCTTGGTCATGCGATACAGGCGAAAGAAGTCGAGATACCCACGATCCATGACATAGATGGCCCCGGCTTCCAGAGGCAGGTCGTCGAGAATATTGACCTCGTGCATCTTTGCCATCGGAGATGTAGATAAAGGTCGGTATGCTGCCACGCAGATCCAGCAGAGTATGCAGTTTGATAGCACTCTTGGTCTGCCGGAACTCGGCCCACGGGAACAGGGACAGACACAGATCGATCGTCGTTGCATCCAGGGCGTAGACCGTCTGGTCGAGTTCGATGCCGAAGTCCTCGTCCTGATAGAGTTTGCGGGCCATCTGGATGAGGCTGTGTGCCAAGTCGGCGTAAATGCGCCAATCGCGAACCTTGTTGGCATTGGCCAGAGTGTTGCGCGACACCTGGCTGCGGATGCCCATGTGATAGAGCTTGTTGCTCTGGGCGCGAAGGCAGGCTTCGATATCCCGCAAACTTTCGCGATAGGTCAGTTGAGCGAAAGCCATGCAGAGAAACTGATCGAGACAAGTGAAGGACTTGACCTTGTAGTTCCCCTGGTAGCGCTTCACGCATTGCCGAAAGGTGTGCAAGGGAAGATGGTCGATGACTTGAGAGAAAACCAGTTTGCCGGTGACATGAGACAGCTCCTGTCGTGAGGTTTTGATAACCCCATGCAGGATGACGCCGAAGCGGAATCAGTTTCAAGTCGATAACAGCCATTTTGTCGATAGTTCTCATTTATTATCAGTAAGTTATAGCAATTTATATAATTCAACGTTGGGACACCACTGATTTTTTAGAGATTTGCAAAATGATCAAAGTGCAAGAGACATATTTTGACATTACTGCAATGGATGAGCTGATCAATCATGATACATACCTTAAGTTAAAGAAGTGGCCGCGTAAAACGGGATTAAAGTCCCGCCGTTGGTCAAAGGCATGGTTTAAGTCCGATGATGCATGAAATAGGGTGTGTCAGGATCGAAGTGCTAGACACTCGGATAGTCAATGATAAGAACCGTAGCTGAGCAATACAATGAACTCATGCATTACACAACTGTTGGAGGCCTTGAAGGCATCTTGTCTAGTGGTTGTCTGTGGGCCACTCATGCTGCATTCTTAAACGACTCAGAGGAGATAAAGCATTATTTTGACGTTCGGCTCTGTGATGTAATCCAAGATAGCCTTGAGCTTCTGACTGACGAACCAAGCATTGCCCAAAAGTTTCGGGCTGTAGGAGGAGAAAAGGTATTCGCCAGCAAAATGACAAGTGAAATCCGAAAGCATACTCTCAATTTCAACGCCCCATATATCTTTTCTATGAGTGCACCTAGAAAGCTGGACGTGTCCAATGATGGGCTGCTAAGCCAATGGCGTGGTTATGGAGTTGACGGTGGATACGCTATCGTTTTCGATCCCAGTGGGATAGAGCAGCTACTCGATCTTGAAAACAAGATGTTCAACTATCAGCATATGCAATGGGGTGACGTCCACTATTATGGGCGGCAAGGTCACCAGCCATCTACCTCGGATATTGAAAAACTAGAATATGAACTTTGCGGCGAGCTTGATTATTATATCCGTAACGATCATTTTGCGGATGGTTATAAGTTCTACAAGGCGATAACTTCTCTCTCTTGTTTACACAAACATTGTGGGTTCTATGAAGAAAATGAAGTTCGCATTGTAGCTGTTCCTGCCAATCAGAAGGTCGTTGGAATTATGGCAAGCAGCAACGAGTCCAAACCAGCAAAACAACCGGAAATGTTTCTTCGATTTGCGCATGGCAATACCTTACCTCGAACTGTTTGCAGGGTTAAGCAGCTCCCGACCTTGTCTCCCTATCAAGCGTGTTGTTATAGGACCACATCGAGACAAGTCGTTGCGCAAGAAGTCCGTTGAGATGTTACTTACGGCCCATGGTTACGAGGCTCAAGTTGTTTGTTCAGAAATTCCCTATATTGGAAGTTGATTATATTAGTCTAAAGATTGGCTTGATCTGACCGCAAGATATACTTTTGGCGCCTGAAAAGAATGTGTCAATACCACGTCGCTGAAACGGTTTTGAGGGTGTGTCAGGACCAAGGTGAGTAGAACACTATTTACGACTAACTACGATGCGATATCAAACATACTCGCTAGTAGAATCAATGTTGGTGGGTAAAATGAACACAGAAGAAGAAATTAGTTTTTTACGCGCATACAAAGACTTCATCTATTACTTCAACATGCTTGAAAGAAATATCGGCTATTGCCTTCGATATTGCTTATCTAAAAATGGCAACCGAAACCCTGAGAAGTGGCTTTCTGCCAGTTTCGACTCTAAGCTCAAAAAGGTCATGGCTCTGGCTAAACAACACGGTGTCAGTGAGGCTTTTTCTGATTGGCACACAGAGATTCAAGCATGTAGACATTTGCGAAATATTATTTCACACGGATCCTGGGAGTGGAAGGGGTGGCTACCTGAACCAATTTATTTCCATGCTCCAGAAATTGAGAATGGTGAAGGCCAGTTTACCACGGAGGAGTTTCAGCATAAGCTTGTCTATCTAAAAGATGTAGCTAAGAAATTTGGTACTATTCGAACCATACTCGAAAGAAAGGTTGAGTCGGCAGCCTAGCCAGTCATTATAGCGGTCGTCTTCCGGCGCCGCTAAATTTTGGTTGTCGCTTCTCACAAACCACGCCGGTGACGCACGATTATGGGTGTGTCAGGGACGAGGTGGAGAGGCCAACAAACACAGTCAGCAAAGGGACCAACCATGGGCACAATTGATGAAACGACACATTCACTCAGATGCCCTGATTGCGGGGTGCAGGAAGCTGTAACAATTTACCAAAAAGGTTCTGCATATGGAGCCTCTTGGCAGACAGGAAAGCCCATGGTCAAGTTTGATGTTACCTGGGGGGATGGTGACGCATTAAACGGCCCACGCATTACGTCAGCCACCTGTATCCAGTGCGGTGCTAAACCGGACGTCAAAATTTCATAAAGTGTGTCAACGGCACGCCTCTGGGACGTGAAAACGAGTGTGTCAGCCGCAAGCTCTTGACACACTGAAACCACTCAGCCCTTCCCCGATCATTATCGATCTCAACTGTGTCAACACCTTGGTGTATAGGATACTTTTCTTTGATTTTCCTACCAGTTGTTCCAGCAGCAGTTCCTATATTACCTAAGGACTTGTAGGACACCCATTTTCTCTCAAAAGTCACGACTTCTGAGAGGAGAAATGGCTTCTTATTGATAGAGGTCTTTGAGAGGCTTTTAATCCAAACGAAAATGGCCACCTAGAAACAGGCGGACTTTCTAATATGTCAAGGACTCTTACGGTTGAGGTCCCAGTGAAGTTGAGCACCTTGAAACAAATTAGACAGCGAATGATAAGGGCATTTACCTGAAAGCAAATCGGGAGTAAATTGTTGACGCTTGTCTTTAAATCTCTCTTTTTGAGTCAAGACTATTATGATCACATTGAATCGATGGATCTCATATTTCAATATCAGGCGCCTCCGCCGGGCGGCCTAATCCTTTTTTCAATGGTCTATTCTCTCCTTTTCATAAACCAGGCGTTGGCCCTTTCTGTCACCGAAATCAATAGTCAGAATCCGGTAAAAGTCGAACTATCCGTTTTCATTATTGACATTGACGGGATAGATACTGTCGAGCAGAATTTCGAGGCAAATCTTTTCTTCGAGGCCCGCTGGCATGACTCGGAATTGACTCACGACAGTTCAGAGATCTATCCTCAGACCCCTTTCTGAAATCTGGCGACCGAACCTTCAGGTTGTTAATCAACAGAAAGTATGGGAGAGCTTCCCTGAGATGGCCGAGATTACCCCAGAAGGCCAAGTCACTTACCGGCAAAGGCTCTGGGGAGCTTTTTCGCAGAAGCTTTTACTTAAGGATTTCCCCTTTGATCGACAATTTTTTACCATTCAGTTCGTGGTTGCGGGCTATGGCTCGGATCATGTTGAAGTAATTCCTGACGATGGCAGGAGAACTGGTATGGCGGCAGACTTGTCCGAGTCAGACTGGAAGATTCTGAATTGGCATGCCGAGCCGAAAGCCTATGAGCCAATTCCTGGCCATGGCAGCCAACCAGGTTTTGTCTTCATGTTCGAGGCCCAGCGTAAACAAAGCTACTACCTCTTCAAAGTCATCTTACCATTGATCCTCATCGTCATGATGTCCTGGGTGGCCTTCTGGATCGACCCGGCCGAATCTGGCACCGATATTAGCGTGGCCGTCACCAGTATGCTTCACCCTGATCGCTTATCGATTTGCGATTGGGACTTTTTTGCCGGTAATTTCTTACATGACCCGTCTCGATTTTTTCATCCTCGGATCAACCCTTCTGGTCTTTCTCAGTCTAGTCGAGGTGGTCGTGACCAGCAATCTGGTGAGGAGACACCGTAAGGAGTGGGCTTATACGATTGACCGTGTCTCCCGGTGGGCTTTCCCTATAATTTTTATCTGCCTTATTTGCTTAGCCTTCTATCTGCCAATAACAGGTTGATGCTAACCTCTGAGGTCTGACCCCTCAATGAGTTTTATGGCCCACACGGAGTAGACAATTCTTATTTCACGACTTCCGTGAATCGCACCTGTCTTATAGACACCCTGCAGCTAGCTTTAATTCTCATGTATCACGACTTCTGAGAGGAAAAACGACTTCTTATTGATAGAGGTATCCAAGAGACCAAAATTATGGCCACCTGGGAACGGGTGGCCTTTTCTGATTTGTCAGGGTCAGCAGTAAATCAGCATTTTGGCTAAATCTTCCCACTCAAAACAATGTAGCAGGATAAATAGTAAAGATTACCTGCAAGAATCCTGTTCCCCATTCTGTCTA
>CAVYNW010000005.1:0-556703 GCA_963769955.1 uncultured delta proteobacterium | reverse complement strand
GGCGTCATGACAGCTGGCGCAGGCGTTGTGGGTTTCTGCCGCCGCACTCACCAGGGTGTCGTCGTGGCAGTCGGCGCAGCTGGTCGCAGCCACGGTGACCAGACTACTGTGGTCGAAGGTCGTGGTCGGATGCAGACGTCTCCCAGGTGCCGCTGTGGCAGGTGGCGCAGTCGCCAGTCCCCGTCTGGCCGATGGCCGAGCCGATCAAGGCGCCGGTGCCCGCGTCATGACAGCTGACGCAGGTGTTGTGAGTTTCGGCTGCAGCGCTGATCAGGGTGTCATCGTGGCAGTCGCACAACTGCTACCACCGACGGTGACGAGGCGCGGTGTGGGCCGTTGTCGGATGCAGGCTGTCCCAGTTGCTGCCATGACAGGTCGCACAGTCGCCACCGACGGCGAAGGAGTACCAACTGCCGAGCTGATCAGGGCTCCGTCTGCATCATGGCAGCTGGCGCAGGCGTTGTGCGTCTCGGCCGCCGCACTGATCAGGGTGTCGTCGTGGCAGTTCGCGCAGTTGGTCGCACCGACGGTCACGAGGGTGGTGTGGGACAGTTCAGGAGTATGTTCAGCCTCCCAGCTGCCGCTATGACAGGTCGCGCAGTCGCCTAGCCCGGATTGTCCGATTGCCGAGCCGATCAGGGCGCCGGTATCGGCGTCGTGACAGCTGGCGCAGGCGTTATGGGTTTCGGCTGCCGCACTCACCAGGGTGTCGTCGTGGCAGGTCGCGCAGCTCGTCGCACCCACGGTGACCAGGCCGCTGTGGTCGAAGGTCGTGGTCGGATGCAGACTCTCCCAGGTGCCGCTGTGGCAGCTGATGCAATCGCCAGTCCCCGTCTGGCCGATCGCCGAGCCGATCAGGGCGCCGCTTGCGGCGTCATGACAGCTGGCGCAGGCGTTGTGGGTTTCGGCTGCGGTACTGATCAGGGTGTCGTCGTGGCAGCTCGCGCAGCCCGTTGCACCGACGGTGACGAGGCCGCTGTGATTGAAGGCTGTGGTCGGATGCAGGCTGTCCCAGTCGCTGCCATGGCAGGTCGCGCAGTCGCCGCCGACGGCCAAGGTGGTGCCAATAGCCGAGCTGATCAGACCGCCGTCGGCATCATGACAGCTGGCACAGGTATTATGTGTATAGTCGCAGCGCTGACCAGGGTGTCGTCGTGGCAGCTCGCACAGTCGGTCGCACCGACGGTAACCAGGGCGGTGTGGGACAGTTCCGGAGTATGTTCAGCCTCCCAGCTGCCGCTATGGCAGGTGGCACAATCGCCAGCTCCCGATTGTCCGGTTGCCGAGCCGATCAGGGCTCCGGTTGCGGCGTCATGACAGCTGGCGCAGGTGTTGTGGGTCTCGGCTGCCGCACTGATCAGGGTGTCGTCGTGGCAGTCGGCGCAGCTGGTCGCAGCCACGGTGACCAGACTACTGTGGTCGAAGGTCGTTGTCGGATGCAGACTATCCCAGGTGCCGCTGTGGCAGCTGGTGCAATCGCCAGGAGCCGTCTGGCCGATGGCGGAGCCGATCAGGGCGCCGGATGTGGCGTCATGACAGCTGGCACAGGCGTTGTGGGTTTCGGCTGCAGCACTGATCAGGGTGTCGTCGTGGCAGCTCGCGCAACCCGTTGCAGCCACGGTGACGATGCCGCTGTGATCAAAGTTTGTGGTCGGATGCAGGGTCTCCCAGGCGCTGCCATGGCAGGTCGCACAATCGCCGCCGGTGGCAAAGGTGGTGCCGACAGCCGAGCTGATCAGACCGCCGTTGGCATCATGACAGCTGCCACAGGTGTTATGTGTAGTGGTCGCCGCACTGACCAGGGTGTCGTCGTGGCAGACGGCGCAGCTGGTCGCACCGACGGTAACCAGGGTGGTGTGGGACAGCTCGGGAGTATGTTCAGCCTCCCAGCTGCCGCTATGACATGTGACGCAGTCGCCGCT
This sequence comes from uncultured delta proteobacterium, assembly GCA_963769955.1. Lineage (GTDB taxonomy): Bacteria > Desulfobacterota > Desulfuromonadia > Desulfuromonadales > BM103 > M0040. The sequence continues at coordinate 554,781 of CAVYNW010000005.1, read as the reverse complement.
GGTCGGAACACCGGACAGCAGGTCCGGAATAGTTGTATGGCAGAGTGCGCAATTGTCCATATGTGTCACGGTCACCGTCGCATTGGCAGCCGAACCCGGGTCATGACAAGTCAGACACGGGGTCGCTCCGACAGTCACATACCCTAGCGCCAGGTGATCGACATTGCCGTGCGGGGTCAACAGCTTACCGGAATGGCAATCGAGACAAATCGTGGGATTGGTACCCAATGTGATCGCATCAACCACCTCTTGTCTTGGGCTGTTATGGCAGGTGGCACAGGAATCGGCCCCGTTGGTCGGAACATTATGCTCAATCGTGTCGATTTCAGTCCAGTTCGCTACAACATGGCAGTTACTGCAGAGCTGCCCAGGTGGATCAAAAGAAAGGTCTTCAGCAGCCAATTCTACGGTATGTGCATGCGCTGTGTGGATCGCTTTAAATGTCGTGGTATGGCAAGTGGTGCAGTCGCCAGGAGTCGTTTTGCTAACAGCCAGGCTGATCAGATCGCCAGTTATGGCGTCATGACAACTGGTACAGGTGTTGTGGGTCTCGGCCGCAGCGCTCACCAGAGTATCGTCGTGGCAGCTCGCGCAACTGGTCGCAGCCACAGTGACGATCCCGCCATGGTCGGTTGCGGTCGTTGGATGCAATGCATCCCAGGTTCCTGTGTGGCAGGTGGCGCAGTCGCCGGACCCTGACTGGCCAAACGCTGAGCCGATCAGCGCGCCGCTGCCGGCGTCATGGCAACTGGTGCAGGCATTGTGGGTCGTGGTTGCTCCGCTCACCAGCGTGTCATCGTGGCAGTCGGCACAGCCTGTCGTACCCACGGTGACGATCACACTATGGTTGGTTGCGGTCGTCGGATGCAGCGCATCCCAACTACCGCTGTGACAAGTCGTGCAGTCGCCGGATCCCGTCTGGCCGATGGCAGCGCCGATCAGGGCGCCGGTGCCGGCGTCATGACAGCTGGTGCAGGCGTTGTGGGTCTCGGCCGCCGCGCTGACCAGAGTGTCGTCGTGGCAGCTTGCACAACCCGTTGCTGCCACGGTGACGAGGCCGCTGTGGTCGAAGTTGTGGTCGGATGCAGCGCCTCCCATGTGCCGCCGTGACAGGTCGCGCAGTCGCCGCTGATCGCAAAGGAGGTCCCCACTGCCGAGCCGATCAGGGTGCCGTTCACATTGTGACAGCTGCCACAGGCGTTATGGGTCTCGGCCGCAGCACTGACCAGTGTATCATCGTGGCAGTCGGCGCAGCTGGTCGTTCCGACGGTCACGACCACGGTATGGTCGAGTGCGGGCGTATGCTCAGCCTCCCAACTGCCGGTGTGGCAGGTGACGCAATCGCCGCCGCTGACCGGGATTCCCGGCTGCAGGTCCAGAGTGGTGGTGTCCGTGTGACAGTGGATACAATTGTTCAGGTGGGCTCCAATCACCGTACCATTATTGGCCGCACCCGAATCGTGACAGTTCAGACAGGGAGTTGTCCCGCCAGTCACATAACCGAGAGCCACATGGTCGACGTGCCTGGTCAAGGCCTTGTCCGCATGGCAATCCAGGCAATGGGTCGGGGTGGCACCCAGTGCGAGGGCGTCGATGACCTCCTGACGCTGGCTGTTATGACAGGTGGCGCAGGAACCGGCTCCGTTGGTCGTAACATAGTGCTCGACCTTCTCAATCTGAGTATAGGTCGCGACATCATGGCAGGCACTGCAGAGCTGGCCCGGTGTATCATAGGAGAGGTCATTGGGTCCGACTGCCACTGAATGTGTAAACGCTGTGTAATGATTGTTTATCTTATTTGTGTGGCAGTCGGTACAGGTGACCGGAATCCCACTCAGGCCTTGCTGAATGGTCTGCCGCACGGTTGCGGCGTTGAGGAGTGTGCCGGTGTAGTTGTGACAGATGGCACAGGCAGCAGACGAGACAACACCGTGCAAAGAGTCGACGTCAGCCGCGCTGGACATGGTGCCGGTACCAGCGATGCCGATCACCGCGTTGTCGCTGGTATGGCAGTCGCCGCACGAAGTGTTTATTATTCTGTTGTTATGTGCCGTGGCTGTTGCATGGACGGAGTAGCGGTTCTCATGGCAGGTATCGCAGGTGATTGTCGACGGCAGCGACTGCTTTTCCCCAAACAAGATTAGATTCATTGCTAAGAATAAGATCTCTAGGATGGGCACTGCTGTCATGACATGAAGCACAGTTGATTATCGAACCGGCGTTCATGTTGTTGCCGGCAGTCCTGACAGTCTTTCCGTAATGCCCGGGCAAAATATTGCTCACTGGTGCGGCATGACAGATTGCACAGGTTGTGTTCGAAGCCATAACTCCGTTATGTTGTGAAAGATAGGCATGGCAATCGGCACAATCACCTGCCTCGGCCTCGGGAAAGGTCATATCCGTTCCGTTACAATCCTGGTCAATTCCATCGTAGGGAATCTCGACAGCGTTGGGATGGATGCTGGCATTGTTATCATTGCAGTCATCAGCACTGCCGCCACATGAACCGGAGGCATAATAGCCGTCTCCATCAGCGTCAATGGGTGTCGAACCTTCATCAACCTGACCGTTGCAGTTATTATCAAGACCATCACATATTTCGGAAGCACCAGGATAGATGCTGGTATCATTATCGTTGCAGTCATCAGCGCTGCCGGAACAGGACCCGATCGAGGTGAAGCCGTCAAAATCACGATCAAAATCACATATGAGTGATGACTTGACTCCGATGCCTCCCGTTCGCCGCAAAATGCAGCGAACCGGTAGAGATGGTTATGGTGCCGAGAATACCTGAGGACGAGATCTTGGTCGTGAAAGCACAGTCATACCCGCCATCGAGCACGACTGCTCCGCCGTTAAGGATTAAATCTTCATTAAAGATTTCGCCCGCAAGCAGAAGAGTAAAGCTAGACTGGGCCAAAGTCGAACTGGCATGATTATACGCGTCCTGTATGGATTAGGTCTGTAGGTATCCTCCAGGACTTTAACCGGGGGAAAACAGGCTGCCAGAGTCTCGTCTGTGGCGGATAAAAGGAACAGCAAGAAAAAACAGTAAAACCCACGAAAAACCCTTTATGCTTTTTCATTATTTCACCCCTTATTTTCATGCCATTTGCAGTTTTTCCAGAACATGCCATCAGATGTCACCCCCGTTTGCTCTACAATTTCATGTATGGATAAATTTTTGGCGTCATAACATTAATGATTCCATTCGTAGCAGGTCGAATTTATGCAATATTTGTTCCTAACTTGTTAGGCGGGCGAGGGATGATAAGGACACAGGCCATCTGGTATCAACATGAAGGAAGTTGTTTGCAGACTAAAATATGGGTGAAATAAGAACTACCTCGCAGTAAGCTACGAGGTATCAACAGCCTGCAACCTTGGCAAACTCACGCAGCAAGCGGCGGGGAATTAGACCTCCTGTTTTAATTAAAATGAACCGGTGTTTATAGTGTTTTTAGTGTGTGAGCATGGCTCACTTTTACAAGTAAAATATATTTGTACCCTGCAGAGAAAGCCTGTCTTACAGGCCGACAATGTGGGTATCTTTCTGAATCCTTCAATAAAAATCAGTGAATTGGCTGATAGAATTGGTTGTTTTCCTGATCGCGCCAGCGTTGCAAAGTACCGCTCCTCTCCGGCGATGGCATACGACAATCGGCCTGCTTTCCTCGGTAATGGTTGTCAGTACCTCCTTGTCAATTAAATGACCGCTGAAAATATAAAATCGTTTAAATTGAGGTGATTGATGTCGCCTTTGCCAGGAAATCGAAAAACCATATTTTTACGTGGTGATAACCTTTTTCACAAAATTCACGCCGGATTCTTCTGATTGTCAGGTCAGGGGTGCCGCGACCTGTAAAATCTGGTTGTCGTTTTTCCCTTTGATCAACACGATCTTGCCAGCTGAGGATGTAGGCTATACCGCAAGGAAGGTATCTCCTGGGATACGTATCAGTGGTTAAGGCGAACCGGCCCAGATTCATATAATCGATGATTTTTCGGTTGCCAGGTCGATAATCCCCTCTTTGTTACTGGGATGAGTGTTGGCGAAAAAAGCTGTAACGAAACCTAGAATTAGCCCGATTTTCTTTCTTGTCCTGTTCTCCTGGCGAATTCTTTGTTCGTCAATGGAGCAAATCCTCTGCTATCCTCACTCCCATCCTCCCCGGAGCAAGTTCCAGTTGCAATCGGCTGGCTCCGCGATAGACATCGATTTGGATGCTTTGTTCGCCTGCAGCTTCGGTGGCCCTGATCATCTCGAGAAGTTCATTGATGGTGTCTGGGCGCTGACCATTATAGCTCTCCAGGTAGTCACCCGCCTTAATACCACCGCGCTCTGCATTGCTGCCTGCTTCTACTTCGAGAACCTCGATCGTCGGCGCCGAGTGTAACCCTGTCGGAGAGCGGTACAGAATCAGGTAGCGTGCGAACCAACTGAACGGCGCTGTTGATCTCTTTATCAGTCGGGCGCTGGTCCTGCGCCCCCCCGGAAAACTTGTAAGGCTCCGGTTCGTAACGCAACTCTGCGGTCTTGCCGGGTAAGATGTATGGAGTGAGGTCGATCCACCAGGGACGCACGATGTCGCCCGGGCACCAACCCGCGCGTGCGAGGTACCATGTCCCATGCTGCGGCCGGATCGGATTCAGGTAGCAATCACTCTTCCAGAGAGTGTTTGCGAAACTCTGTTCTGTGACCGGGGCGCCGCCCTTTCTCGGTGCGAAAATCACTGTTCGGCGCGACGGTGTAAACTCACCTACCGGAGAATGGCCCGTAGTTGTTATGAAGAGTCTTGCCGCCTTTGTCAAAGCATCGAAACTGACGGTCTGCGGGGTAAAAAAATCACTGTAGTGGTTTTGGGCCGACTTGTATTTCGCTGTTCCTGACCACAGTGGAACAATACGGAAAGGCTCTAGGTCCGGTGTTCCATGATAGAAGTCAAGCGCTGCACTCAGCATGTAACCTCGACCCTCCTCGAGGGCTGAGGTGGTCGCGATCTCAAAAGTAACCTTACCTGTCAGCCATGGCCGGAAGTGCGTGATGTCGACCTGCCAGTGACCGGGAGTCCGAAATGAGGTGATGAACGGCATGATGTCGTGCTTTGCACCGTCAGGATCTATCAAAAAGAGATAGCCGTTTCGGTCCCACTTGTCCCAGTTCGGTCCTGCATCATGAATCTCGAGATTCAGGATCACACGGCCATACGCCCATTCGAGTGGCGGGAGTGTGACTTCCTTCTCGTAGGATGTCACTGAATCGTTGGTCAGGACGTGGTTGAATATCTCAATGTGTTTCGGTGCTCTTTGAGGCTGTGCTGGCTCAGTCGAAGTAAAGCCAATGTTCTGCACGTCGAACTCGGTCAATGCATCGTCTCGTGTCTCAGCCCCGAAGGCAAGTCGTATCGTACGGGAGCATACCTGCCAGGAAATAGCGTTCGTAGACCGCTTCGCCGGCAAGTCGTACAGTGATTTCTGCACCTCCGATCACGTGTTGCACTGAGATCTCGCATTCCGAGAAGCTCCCCCTGAACTCTGCTGGTGCAACGCGTTTGACGATCTCGCGTCCGTCCCAGTGCAGTGATACTTCGCGCTCCGGAAACCCCTGGTAATTGCCCTGCCGTCCGAAAGGCTCTTTGCTCTGAGGATCGTGGACGTCTATCCCGACCGCAAAGGTCTCCGTAAGATTCGGTTCGACCCAATTTTTTATGAACGGGGCAGGACCTGACCTTCCATACTCGGCAGTGTTAAGGAACATAAAAGCACCGCCATAGCCTCCCGCAAGAACGCGAAGCCTACAACGCAGAGTTACTTGTTTGAACGCACCTGTCTGTGCTGCGTCGAATGCTACCGCATTCGATTGGCCAGGCGTGTCTGTGCTGTCGAGCAAATGATACGTGCTTATCGGTGTATGTCGGCCCGTTGCCCGCACCGAACGCAGAAAGATGTTTCACATGGATGCTCTGGGCGAGCCCTTTTGTAGGGATCAACAGGCAAGTGAAAAGAATGATGTTATAGACAGTTTGGTACATGATAGAGCTTGGTTTTAGATATATCGATTTCTCTAGGAATTAAAAGAATGATACCCCCGATCCTTCTGGAATGTTTCATGTGAACTGAGTTCCTGCTTGGCATAATGCATTCCCATAGCATAAGTTTTCATGAACATCTTCGGGTTATACCAAGCGTCTCTGATGATTGCGACAAATATCTTTGACATTGTCGCCCCCCAGAAAGGGTGCAATCGGAATCGTGGCCTTATTCACATAATAATGCCGGGATCGCCTAATGGCGACCCCGGCATTATTCAAAATATTAAACAGGGTATCGTTGTTGTTACTCCCTATCTCTTTACCAGCCCTTGTGAGAAAATGATTGATTCGAAGGTCCGGCCGAGGGATCTACTCGGGAAATTATTCATTTCCATTCCTTGTTTTATCTCAACTTCATCACAACTTGTACCTTGACTTGAGTAGCGGGAATGGCCGCCCAAAAAAGTTGACCGTTGTTTTCTAGATGCAAATACGTATAGCCTCCTGCATCCATCGTCTCGGCGACTGTGCCCTTGATGAAGCTGGCTGTTGGGGCCGCGACTTTTGTTTGCCTCCCCGTCATTAGCAACTTGAGATGCATTAGCCTGGCCAGCCAGAAATACCATTGTGATACAGAGGATTAAAACATTGCGTAAAATATTCATCAAAACTCCTTTCTATTTTTTTTGTCACCGTATCATATGATCGGTACAGAGTCAGCCATGTTTTTTTATCACCACTTATGCAGGATAGTCTTGACTAATTTGATGCTCTGGCTAGATTGACGGGCCGGCTTAATCCGTACTTTAATCATACCCCCCCCCATTTTTATATCCGAACTAAATGCAGCAAGGATTCATCGCAACAGGCAGAAGAGGCGTAGTTATAATGGTTTTGGATACCCGTGACAAAATAAGTACTACAGCTCAATGCCTAAAGTGATTTAGAGTAGAATGACCCTCTTCAAGGCTTGCAAACTTCGCATCGCCACCTGCCTTTTATATTAGCTTTTTTACCCTATTGATCTCCATCTTAATCTTCAATAGACATCTGTGGAAACTAGAAAAAATAATATGTTATCTACCTAAATCACCCCGATATTTGATGTCAATTCTTATTCTCAGCTCCTAATCTTTGTCTCTATATTCAAATTTTGCCTCATTTAAGTGTGATATTAGTTTATAAAGAATGGCCAAGTCTGTAAAATGTTTGTATTTGTAGAATTATCGGCAGATAATCTTCCTGCGCCAATGAGTCAGGTTTCGGAATCGCCTGCTGTGATAAATTGATCAGGGAAAAATCTCTTGAAACCTGTAGTTTCAATCATCATCGTCAACTGGAATGGTTTAGCTCATCTACCGGAGTGCCTCGACAGCCTAACCGCCCAGAGTTTTCGCAATTTCGAAGTAATTCTGGTGGATAATGGTTCGGTTGATGATTCTCTCGCGTTTGTGCAAACGCATTATCCATGGGTGAAGCTGGTCCCGCTGGCTGAAAATACCGGTTTTGCTGCCGGTAACAACCGTGGACTGGAGCATGCGCTTGGCAGCTACATCGTTACTTTAAACAATGACACCCGGGTAGAGCCGGATTGGCTGGAGATTTTGGTCAAGGTGGCGAACGCCAATCTCAGAGCAGGTATGGTGGGTTGCCGGATATGCTCGTTTAACGACCCGGACATTATCGATTCGGTCGGCATGGGGATTTGTCGTGACGGGATGTCGCGGGGTCGGTTTCGTAATCGTCGCTGGTCCTCCATTAACCTTCAGGACGTGGAGAATATTCTCTTTCCCAGCGCTTGTGCTGCATTGTACAGACGGGCGATGATTAACGAAACCGGGTTTTTTGATGAGGATTTTTTTGCCTACGCCGAGGATTCGGACCTTGGCCTGCGCGGGAGGTTGGCAGGTTGGGAGGCGGTCCTGGCCACGCAGGCCATTGTCTACCATAAATATTCCCAGAGTAGTGGAAGCTTTTCGCCACTCAAAATTTATCTGGTTGAACGCAACCACTACTGGGTAGCGTTGAAAGTTTTTCCTCTTGGCAACCTGCTTCTGCTGCCGATATTCACAATGCTGCGCTACCTGGAGCAGGCGCGTGCTGTGATGTCCGGGAATGGTGCAGGCAGAGACTTCCGTACCAGCGGTTCTCAGGGCGCGCTTATTAAGGCCGTTGTCAAAGGAATCTGTGGTAGTTTGTGGGGCATCCCGCGGATGCTGGGCAAGCGCCGGCAGGTGATGGCGACTAGACGCTTGCCCAGGAGCGAATTTTTGAATCTTTTGCGCGTTCATCGGATTACTTTAAAGGAACTGCTTGATAATGATTGATCCTGAGACGGCACAGGGAGAATCGAGATAATGCCTGGTTTTTTAACGATTGATAGAATCCAATTTTTTTCCATTCTTTTCAGTCTGGCCGTTTTTGCCACCATCTTTCTGCTGGTTAAACACCGGAAGGTGAAAGAAGAGTACTCTATCCTCTGGTTTGCCACGGCTTTGGTGTTTCTTTACATGTCGCTCGACCGTTATGCCGTCGATCGACTTGGCAACCTGTTCGGCATTGCCTACAAGCCGACGATCATCCTGCTCATCATCGCTGGTTTCATTACTTTAGTCCTGGTGCATGTCACGGTAGTCATTACACGTTTAACTGACCAGAGCAAGGAGATGATCCAGGAGTTGGGGTTGTCCAACCTGAACCGCAAGCTTCCTCATGTGCCACCGGCAATAGCAAGCAGGAACTCCGATGTCTTGGTCATCGTGCCGGCTTACAACGAAGCCCAGAACATCGGCCGGGTTATTGCCGATCTCAAGACCCTTGATTTGAATCCCGATATCATCGTGGTCAACGACGGCTCCCGGGACGGGACCTACGATGCTGCCAAGGCTACACGCCAGGCGCTGGTGGTCAACCTGCCGAACAACCTTGGTATCGGCGGGGCTGTGCAGACCGGATTCAAGTGGGCCGCCCGCAACGGATACCGGACCGCAGTACAGTTTGACGGCGATGGTCAGCACCTCGCTACAGAGATTCCCAAGCTGCTGGGCGCCCTGGAGGAGCAAGAGGTAGGTATGGTCATCGGTTCACGCTTTGTCGAGAAGCACTCTGGTTATCGATCCACCTTTACCCGCCGCCTCGGTATAAAGGTTTTTATGGCTGTCAACTCCTTGCTCATCGGCCAGACCATCACCGACAACACCTCTGGTTTTCGCGCCTACGATCGACGTACCATCGAATTCTTGGCCCGTCATTACCCCGTGGACTACCCTGAACCGGAAGTGGTGATACTGCTCGGCAAGAACCACTTTACCATTACAGAGGTCTCTACGCGCATGCAGGAGCGACAGTCAGGCGGGTCTTCCATTCACGGCTTTTTGAATCTGTACTATATGGTCAAGGTTCTTCTGGCGGTTCTCATGACCTCACTGCGGAAGCCTACGGTTTGAACTGTTCGCCGAAAGTAATAAGGTGCTCCTTGGCATGTCTGCGCTGCACTTCGACATGTGTGCTTCTGGTTGTAATTTAGGATTCATTTGAAGGACTTCCCAAAAAAAATGAGCTTTGTGCGGACAGGTCTTTGCGATAAGCTGTTCACTTCAATCGGTGTCATGCTTCCAGATGATTGCCCCCACCTGTATAGCTTTTGCGGTTATTCGCACAGTAATCAAGCAATGCTGTTTGTGCAGAGGGTTTAACGGCATTGACAATTTAGCCTGACTGGAAAAAGATACCATCTTGGCATATCGTAAGTTCTGTGGTTAGTGAATATTGCAGTGAAATGACTTGTTGACTCTGCCGTCAGGTAGTTATTTGACTGAATCTGGATTGGTCGTTCTGCTTCGCTTCCTCTGGCTTGAGACAAGAATGTTGACAGTTTTACTAATGTCGCTTCGTTGCTTGTCCATACCATTAACCATGCCACATGGAAACCTTTGGTACGATGATTGCTTGGATGAACTAGTTGTTTTGCTGACATTATAATTGCATCATGACTCTTTGTCATCTTGATGCCTAGACTTCGCACTGGCAATCGTTCACAGCTTTCGTCAAAAGACTTAACCAAGACTATGCAGTGTCTCCTCTACCTGTTTCTTGACGACAGAGGCTTGTTGCCAGGATAGAAACCCCCACAACCTTCAACTTTAAAGAAAGACCATGACCAAAGATCCTCAATCAAAGACCCCAGATCAAAACAGCCCTGTTTCATCATCTAAGGAGAAAGCATTGTCGGAGACACCGCGTCGCGTACCACTATGGCAGGCTTTTGTCCTGCCCGTGGCCGCCATCCTGATTTTTTTCCTCCTGCTCGAAGGAGGGCTGGCCCTGTTTGGCTTCAAACCCACTCTCAAGAGCGAAGACCCCTTTGTCGGTTTCGCCTCCAACGTGCCCCTCTTTGTGCCCGCTGCCGGGCCCGGTGGGGAGCGCATGTTCAGAACCGCAGAGAACAAGGAATCCTATTTTAACGTCCAGAGCTTTCCAATGCAGAAAGCCCCGGGCTCCTATCGAATCTTCTGCCTTGGCGGGTCAACCACCTACGGTCGTCCTTATAACGATTCCACCTCCTTTGCCGGCTGGTTACGCGAATTGCTCCCGGCTGCTGACAAAAGCAAGAACTGGGAAGTGATCAATGCCGGTGGTATCAGTTACGCCAGTTATCGGGTGGCGCACCTGATGGAAGAACTGGTCAATTACCAGCCGGATTTATTCATTATTTATACCGGGCACAACGAATTCCTGGAAGAACGGACTTTCCGTAAGATAAAGGAAATTCCACCACTGGTTCGATCAACTGTTTCGCTGCTGGCGAAGACCAGGACCTGGTCGGCAATGAACAGTGCTCTGCAGTCCGTGGGTCTCAAGCCTCAAGAAGAAAAACAAGACCGGCAAAAACTATCTGTTCAGGTAGACACCATTCTCGACCGTTCTGCCGGACTGGACCGGTATACCCGGGATGACCCTTTGCGGAAAAATATTCTCGAACATTACCAAGTCAGCCTCGAGCGTATGGTGGCTCTGGCCCGATCGGTCAATGCCGAGGTGCTCTTTGTTACGCCGGCATCGAGCCTGAATGACTGTTCTCCTTTCAAGAGCGAACACACAGACGGCCTCGATTCTGCTTCCCGTCAACGCTCGGAAGAACTGCTGACCCAGGCCAAGGAGGCTATCCACCAGAAGGATTGGCCGGGGGCAGTCGAGATATTGGACACAGCAGTCATCCTCGACCCGCGACATGCAGAGCTCCAGTACCGGCGCGGACAGGCCCTGTTGGCTTTGGGCCGCTATGAAGAAGCCGAGGAGGCTCTGCGTATGGCACGCGACGAGGACATCTGCCCGTTACGCGCATTGACACCGATGCGCAGCCTCCTGGTCAGGATCGCTGAGGACCAGGGCGTTGCTTTGGTCGACTATGTCGATCTACTCGAACGACACATGCAGGAAACCAAAGGTTATCGCATCCCTGGTGAGGAGCTTTTTCTTGACCATGTCCATCCGACCATTGAAGGGCACAAGCTGCTGGCTGTGGCACTGGTCGAGACCATGGCCAAACAGGGATTGGTACGGCCTGGACCCGATTGGGGCGAGAGAGCGATCGAAGCGGTTACGGCTAAGATAGACAGCAGGGTTGACCAGGAGGCAAATGGTCGTGCACTGGCCAATTTGGCTCGCGTCCTGTTATGGGCAGGGAAGCTGGAAGATGCCGCACGCCTGGCCAATCAAGCCCAAGAGGTTGCCGGTGAGTACAGACAGGTAGCCGTGGATTCTGCCAGCATTCTGTCGTCTGTCTACGTCTTAAATGACAGACCTGACCTTGCCTTGCAGGTCCTTTACTCGACTTTGGAGAGGGCTCCAGGTGCAATTGAGATCCATTTGAAACTCGCCCAAACCTTGCTGGGTCGTCGTTTCCTGGATTTGGAAAAGGCTGCGGCAAGTCTTCTCCTGGTCTGTCAGCAGTTGCCAGCCTTTGATCAAGGCTTCGAACAGTTCGGTTTGGCAATGACCAATCGTGGCCGACCGGATATTGCCTATTCGAGTGTCATGGAAGCACTGCGACTGAACCCGAATAACGCCAATGCCAGATCGATTCTCGCCCGAATCAAGACTGTAATGAAAGGGCAGAAACTGGATCCGAGTCCGCCCTTTATACAGCTTGATATCTATCCGTCGAGAGCGCCGCGCAAGCTGGTGCAGTTGCGTCGTGACTCCCAGGGGCGTAGTATTACCGATGGCCTCGAAGTGGAGTTTCACGAGAACGGGCGGCCCAAGCATTTCCTGGAATGGTCTTGGGGTAAACCAAATGGATACGAATTGTTCTGGGACAAAGAAGGCAGGTTGCTGTCGCGCAGCGCATACATTCAAGGAGCACCTGTCGAACCTTAGAGGTTTTTGCCTGACTCACGGTTTCCGGTGCTCCGAAATTGAAACTTTTAACCTGAGATTTTTTCTGTACATAAGGAGACAATAGATGGATTTTCTTAAAGACCTCTGGGGGTTTTTGAAGGTTCGTAAAAAATTCTGGCTACTGCCTATCATCCTTGTGTTGATGCTGTTCGGTGTTTTGATCGTTCTGACCGGTGGCTCGGCGATCGCGCCCTTTATCTACGCAATATTCTAAAAAGGACGTCGGCTAATGGCAGAAGCAATCTTGGGAATTTCGGCTTTTTACCATGACAGCGCGGCAGCTCTGATCGTGGATGGGAAAATTGTCGCCGCTGCGCACGAGGAGCGGTTCACTCGCAAAAAGCATGACGATTCATTTCCTCGTCATGCCGTGGCTTACGTTTTGGATGAGGCCGGGCTGGAACTTGGAGACGTCTCTGCCGTCGCCTTTTATGACAAGCCCTACCTGAAGTTCGAGCGTCTGCTTGAGACCTACCACAGCTTCGCCCCGCGGGGGTTGAAAAGTTTCTTGTCAGCTATGCCGGTCTGGATCAAGGAAAAGCTCTTCATGCGCCAGATGCTGCGGGAAGAGTTCGAAAAACTCGGTTGTGCCAATCCCAAGCTTCTTTTTCCCGAGCATCACCTCTCCCACGCCGCCAGTGCCTTCTATCCTTCGCCGTTCTCCGAAGCGGCCATCCTCACCCTCGACGGTGTTGGTGAGTGGGCCACCTGCACCATCGGCGTCGGCAGAGACAACGGAGTCGAGATTCTGCGTGAACTCGACTTTCCTCATTCTCTAGGTCTGCTCTATTCGGCTTTTACCTACTACTGCGGCTTCAAGGTCAACAGCGGTGAGTACAAACTGATGGGATTGGCTCCCTACGGCAGGCCAGGTTCGCCTCAGGTTGAAAAGTGGAAGGGGCAGATTCTTGCTGAATTAGTGGATCTGCGCGAGGATGGCTCTTTTCTGCTTAATATGGATTACTTCGATTATGCCACCGGTCTGACGATGTGCGTCGATAACGCATGGGAAGAGCTGTTTGGCCTGCCACGGCGGAAATCGGAAACCGAGCTGGACCAGAATTATATGGATATGGCCCTGGCCATTCAGGAGGTCACCGAGGAGATTGTGCTTCGATTGGCCAAAACCGCCCGGGATTTGACGAACTGTGAAAACCTGGTTATGGCTGGAGGCGTGGCCCTCAACTGTGTGGCCAATGGCAAACTTCTGCGGGCCGGATTGTTCAAGGACCTCTGGATCCAACCTGCCAGTGGCGATGCGGGCGGAGCGCTCGGAGCGGCTCTTGCCGGTTGGCATATTCACCTTGACAAACCAAAGCTAAACGTCGGCCAGGATGCCATGAATGGGGCCCTGCTCGGCCCGGAATACAGCGCAAGGGACATTATCAAAGTCGCACGTCGCTACCAGTCTCCCTACCATTCCTATGATACTTTTGATGATTTATGTTCGAAAGTGGCGGAACTCCTGGAAGAGGGCCTGGTTGTCGGTTGGTTTCAGGGTCGCATGGAATATGGGCCAAGGGCACTGGGCAACCGGAGTATCCTGGGAGATTCCCGCCACCCGGAAATGCAAAAAAAACTAAACCTGAAGATCAAATATCGTGAAGGCTTCAGGCCATTTGCTCCCTCGGTCATCGAGGAGTGCATTCCTGAATTTTTTGAGCTTGACCGCCCGTCTCCCTACATGCTTTTGGTGGCGCCGGTTCAGGGACATCGTTTGCACCCCCTCCCTGAAGGGTATCATTCTCTTCCCCTCTACGATCGCCTTTACCACCTTCGTTCGGACGTGCCGTCGATAACGCATATCGACTATTCTGCACGGATTCAGTCCGTCAATAAAGAAGTTCATCCGAAATACTGGCAGTTGATCGATGCTTTCCGACAACGTACAGGTTATGGTGTGATCGTGAATACCAGTTTCAATGTCCGGGGGGAGCCTATTGTTTGTACACCGGAGGACGCATATCGCTGTTTTATGGGGACGGAAATGGATTATCTGGTCATGGGGGATTTTCTGTTCAAAAAAGAAGAGCAGCCTCATTACGCTGACCGGGACTACTGGCAGCAGAAGTATGAACTAGACTGAAACCGTCGAATGGCGATTTCAGGTGAAAAGTGAAATGTAAATAGTGAAGAGTTAAAACTATAACCAGAAAGATAGGTCTTAGTTATGGTCCCGAAAAGTAATAATAAAACGATCACCAAGGAACAGTGCAAAGATTCAGGCCTGGCCCTGGTTCTTATCTGCCTTATTTGTTTCCAAATTTGGAAGCTGCCGATGCTCATGTTGCTGGCCATTATTTTTTTGGTCACAGCCATGACCTATCCGCCTATTTTTAAACCCTTCGCCAGATTATGGTTTGCATTGAGCACAGCTGTGGGAACGGTCGTCTCCAAGGTTCTTTTAACGGCACTCTTTATTGTCATGGTTCTTCCCGTCGGCCTGGTGAGAGGGCTTTTGGGTAAGGATGCGATGCAGCTCAAAAAATGGAAAAAAAGCAATGATTCAGTTTTCCGCATAAGAAACCATCGCTTCACGGCCGAAGACCTTGACCATCCGTATTAGGCCAGACAAACAATTATCTTAAAAGTGCCATTCCAAAGGACAGAATGAATCGGACTGTTGATTCGCTTGGAACAAGACCAGTTTAAAAACTTGGCAGATCACCGAAAACCCGCATAATCGTTTTGTAAATTAACCATGGAGGAAGCATATGTTAAGACGATGGTTTCTGATAGCGGTTCTGCTGCCTGATTGTCTCCCCGACGCTCAATTCTGCATGCCGTAGGTATGGGGGGTATGGGTGGAGTAGGCGGTATGGTAGACAGAACGTCTCAATAAAGACTCAGTCTGTTGGCGAGGTCGTCTTCAGCCATAGCTTGCATGGCGCCCAGTGTAATATGTGTCATCCGAAACTCTTTAAAAAAAAGAACAACAGCAACCACGTCAGCATGAAAGCGATGGAGGAGGGCAGATCCGGAATCCACCGGCCGCGCAAGGTGCTGTTCAGTCACGATATTCATATCGGAAGGTGCTGTTCAGTCACGAACTGTTAGACGATGGTGGACGGTGCGTCCGCCTTGCCATGATGGCGACACTGCGTTGCTGACGGGATTGCGCCACCTGCCCTGGAGATATCCTCTACAAGGATGATGACGCTGGAAATGTCATATTCCCGCACACCGCTCACACCGATATGTTTGGTTGCAACGAATGCCATCCAGATTTATTCAAGCCGAAACGCGGCGCCAACAAGGCGACTATGGAAGAGATGGAAAACGGCGAATCCTGTGGTGCCTGCCATGATGGTAGCTCTGCGTTTGGGGTTGCTGAAGATTGTGAGTCCTGTCACGAGATGTGATTTTTCGAATTCAGATGATGTCCTTTCGGGCAGACAGGCATATCGACAGTTAGGTCATGGCTGGTTAAACAGCGCTCCAGGGCGACGCAGACGAATCTCTCTTCTCCGCTATATAAAAACAAGGGCTTAGCCATTCATGGCTAAGCCCTTGTTTTTTCAAGACTGCAAATAGTGTTATCTGGAAAGACTGGCAACCTTTGTGATCTTGCTCTGTTGGCCTAATGAAGCCGAAGCCTTAACTCCTTATTTCCACAGGCACAGGTTTTCGCTCTTTTTAAGGAGTGAATTGTTTATAGAAAAGCGTAATCGTCGGCCTCAACCATGTCGGACGTGACGCTCAGGAACGAATCCCTTTGCGAGTCTTGATGACTTCCACCTGCTGGTGGGCAGAGGAGCACACCGTTCCGCAGTTGGCGCATTCCTGAATCTCTTCGTGGAACTGAAAAGCATCCAGATCTGTCTCGATACACAAGATCGATTTGCATGTCGGGCAAATAAAATCCGAATAGGTTTGCTCTTGTTTCTGGGTTACGTCCCTTGATAATCTTTAAGGCCTTCTCCGGAAAAGGTCCAGATGCTGCCACAATCACCGCATTCACGAGCATCCTGCGAAAAACCATCAGCATGTAAATCGATTTCAACATGTTCTCTGTTTTTGCATACTGGGCACTTCATGCGTTCTCCTTAAAGACTTGTCGGTCGGTTGTTGCGAAATTTATCTTAAAAGTCGTCGGTAGCAGGCTTGACGATTTCTTGACGCTGTTAATTCCGGGTGTATAAGACCGATACCTTAAGTAGTAAGTATTATCATTATTGATAATTATTATGCGCCAAAAAGAGAATAATGTCAAGACAAAAAAGACAGTTTATCTTTATATTTCAATAACTTACCCATTGTTTTGTTTTATGCAGTATACAATAGGTCTATTTGCTGAAAGAGTCTCTAGCTCTGAAATGATTAAAAGTAGATTAAGATCTCGTCTTTGCTTGGTTTTGCAGATTAAAAACAGGGTTTCGCAAATCGCAGGCTGGTGCGACTGGGATCGCGTGACCCTGCTGCTCACAGGGAAGCAAAAGAATAGGGTCCGGAGCTGTCTCAAGAGGCACAGGAGGGCTTTGCAATATCAAACTGTGAAAGTGGGTTTTTTACCGATAAAGGCAATTATGATGCTTGATTATTGAGTCAGCGAGCACTGGCGGAAAAATTAATCTGCGTGGTTTGAAGGGTCTCTTTTAAATGCAGGCATAGCCATTGAAATGACAAAATGAGAAAGCAGCAGAGCGCTGATCAGTGATGTAATGAGAATTGTAAAGGCGCCGTTTAAGATCGTGTTGAAAACGATAACAAAGCCGAAAGAATAGATGACAAAAGCACCGGGGAATGTTTGCTTTCAGGGTTTTTACTCTTTCTGCAGGAGCGAGATCAAAGTTACATTTTTTGCCGCAAACCCAGCAGATTCTTGTTCCGTACAAGAAGCTTACAGTCGCTGTTACAAAACAAAACATTGCGCTAAGCATGTGAAACATAATACAGACCTTTCGTTTGAAGAGACGATTATTACCTTACTAAAAGATAGTTGTAAAGGGTTTTAATCTTTGCTCGGAAGATTCGACCTTGTCAAGTGAGAGCGTTTTGAGCCGTAAACGGACAGGCTTCTGCTCTGTCACGCAGTTGGCCCGGTCTGGCCAAATACCGGACATTATGGCTCCCTGCTCGGAAGAACTATTGCAAACTCGCCGCTTTCCTTTATCCTTAATGAGTCTGTCTGTTTACCTTCATAACGAGAGTTAAGAATGACCATGGAAGCAGAGAAAAATCATTTTGATGTGATTGTGATCGGCAGCGGTCCCGGTGGTGAGGGGGCGGCGATCAAGCTGGCCAAGGCCGGCAAGTCTGTTGCCATCGTCGAGAACCATCTTCTGGTCGGTGGCGGCTGTACGCACCTGGGGACCATCCCGAGCAAGACTCTGATTCACGTGGTGCAGAAATACGCTGATGAAAAGAAGAATCGCCTCTTTGACCGGGGGCGCCACCCCGGCCGCGTGACCTGTGATGATCTGATGATCGCAATGCAGAATGTGGTTGATAACCAGGTGCGTGATCGTGAGGATTTTTACGAACGCAACGACATTACCATCATCGCCGGACAGGCGCGTTTTACCGATCCGCACAACGTTGAAATTTCTGACCTGACCGGCAACCAGCGCAGCTGCACGGCCGATTACTTCGTGATCGCCAGCGGTTCTCATCCCTATCACCCGGAGGATGTGCATTTCGATAACCAGCGCGTGGTGGACAGCGACACGATCCTGCAGATGCAGGAACTGCCCGGAACCCTGACGGTTTATGGCGCCGGGGTGATCGGCTGCGAGTATGCTTCGGCGTTCAAGAATATCGGCGTCAAGGTCAACCTGATCAACACCCGCGAGCGCCTGCTCGAGTATCTTGATGACGAGATCAGCAGCGCCTTGAGCTATCACATGCGTGATGAGCAGGGGGTGATGATTCGTCAGAACGAGGAATACGAGCGGGTCGAAGTCAACGACCAGGGGGTCGTCCTGCATTTGAAGACCGGCAAGGTCATCAAGTCGGATATGCTGCTGTGGGCCAACGGCCGCACCGGAAATTCAGAGGGGCTGGGTCTGGAAACGCTGGGCATTGAGCCTGATCATCGCGGCAATATCAAGGTCAATGAGGCTTACCAGACGCGCTCAGCCGCATATCTACGCGGTGGGCGATATCGTCGGCTTCCCCAACCTGGCCAGCGCCGCCTACGACCAGGGCCGGTTCGCAGGGACGCACATTGCCGAAGGCTCCTGCGACGAGCGTCTGGTCAGGGATATCCCGACCGGCATCTACACCCTTCCGGAGATCAGCTGCCTCGGTGGTACGGAGCGCGAGTTGACCGAGCAGACGGATCCCTTACGAGGTCGGCCGTTCTTTCTTCCGCAACCTGGCCCGCGGCCAGATCACCTCGCATAAAGCCGGCATGCTGAAAATCCTCTTCCATCGCGAAACGCTGGAGATCCTCGGCATCCACTGTTTCGGGCACAATGCCACGGAAATCCTGCATATCGGCCAGGCGATCATGGCCCAGCCGGTGCCCTACAACAGTATCAAGTATTTCATCAATACCACCTTCAATTACCCGACCATGGCCGAGGCTTACCGGGTTGCGGCGTTGAACGGGTATAACAGGCTGTAATCTCCTGGGACTGTCCCCGAATGGGGACTGTCCCTTGTCCACTCTGGTAAGCGTGTAACTGAAAAACCGGTGACAGTCTACAGAGGCTTACAGTCTCCTTACCTTTACAGCTCGACTGCTTGCTCCTTGCCTTTTGTCTCTGCCTTTGCATAGTATCTGGCGAGTTATTTCTGACCCCTTGATCGCGCTGAATTCCAGGAGACAACTTGATGTTATATAACCACCCGGTCGCATCCCGCGGCAGGGATTTTTCTGCCAATCTGCCGTTGCTACAGGCTTGCCTTATGAGCCTGGACTCACTCAATCCTCAGCAGCTGGAAGCTGTTCTGCACACCGAAGGGCCGCTTCTGCTGCTGGCCGGCGCCGGTTCCGGCAAGACCAATGTGGTCACTCACCGGGTCGCCCATCTGGTCGGCTCGAAGTGTATCGATCCGGAGCGGGTGCTGGCGGTCACCTTTACCAATAAGGCGCGCGAAAGAGATGCAGGAGCGCGTCGCCGGTCTGGTCGGTCGCGCCAAGGCGGAACGCATCCAGGTTTCGACCTTCCATTCGCTCTGCTGCCGGATCCTGCGTGCTGATATCGAGCAGCTCGGCTACAAGCGCAACTTCAGTATTTACGGGGTCTCCGATCAGCAGCGTCTGATCAAGGACCTGATGAACAATGTCAGGCAGGATCACGGCCTGACTGCCGATGCCATCCTCTGGAAGATCTCCGATGCCAAGAACAGCCTGCTGTCGCCTGCGCAGCTGCCCGCCGTGATGCGCGGCGATGTTCTGGGCGAGATGGTCAGGGCGGTCTACCCCGAGTACCAGAAGAGCCTGAAAAGCTACAATGCCGTCGATTTTGACGACCTGATCATGCTGGTGGTGCGACTGTTTGATGAATTCCCCGAGGTCCAGGCAGCGTTACCAGGAGCGTTTCCAGTACATCATGGTCGACGAGTACCAGGACACCAACACCGCCCAGTTCACCCTGATGCAGCGGCTCGCCGGCAAGTGGAACAACTTCTGCGTGGTCGGCGATGACGATCAATCGATCTACGGCTGGCGCGGTGCTGATCCGGGCAATATCCTCGATTTTGAAAAGAACTTTGCCGGTGCCCACGTCATCAAGCTTGAGCAGAACTATCGTTCGACGGCCAACATCCTCAACGCCGCCAACAAGGTGATCAAGCACAACCAGCAAGCGCAAAGAGAAGGCGCTCTGGACGGCCGGTGCCGCTGGTGAAAAGATCGGCGTGGTCAAGTGCATCGACGCCGAGGATGAAACCCGGGCGGTGATCGAGCGGATCAAGCATAATGTGCGCAACAAAAGCATGGCCTACAAGGATCACGCGATCCTGATGCGCACCAATGCCCAGACCATGGTCTTTGAACAGGAGCTGCGCTTTGCCGAGATCCCTTACGTGCTGATCGGCGGCCAGCAGTTTTTCGATCGCAAGGAGGTCAAGGACGCCATCGCCTACCTGCGCTTCATGGTCAACCCTTATGATGAAGTCAACCTGCTGCGTATCCTCAACTACCCGCGGCGCGGCATCGGTCGAACCACGGCCGACCTGCTGATTCGCAATTCGGTCTCCAGTAAGGACGCCCTCTGGCAGGTGATTCGCCGGGCGCGCATGATCGAGGGGGTCAACGCCAAGGCCGCGGCAGCCCTGGAGACGTTTGTCGCTCTGATCGAGCAGCACAAGCGCTGGTTTCGTGGCGGCGGCCGGCTTGCCGGCACGGCCAAAGACCTCTTCGCCGCTATCGGTCTCGAAGACGAACTGCGACGGGACCCGGATTCGCGGGAAAAGATCGAGCGGCGCATCGAAAATGTTCAGGAAGTGGTCAACGCCCTGGCCAGCTACGAAGAGCGCGAGAGCAAGCCGAGCCTGTCCGGCTTCCTGGAAAAGGTGGCGCTGCTCGATCGTGACGAACCGGGAACGGACAGCAAGGAGAAAAAACTCGCCAAGGATGCCGTGGTGCTGATGAGCCTGCACTCGAGCAAAGGGCTTGAGTTCCCCCAGGTGTTTCTGCCCGGCTTTGAAGAGGGCTTTCTGCCGCACAAAAAGACCGTCTCCGAAGGTGTTGATGTCGATGAAGAACGCCGCCTCTGTTATGTGGGCATTACCCGCGCCCGCGAGAAGCTGACCATTCTGCATGCCGATACGCGAAAAAAATATGGCAAGAACGAACCCCGTGAAGCCAGTCGTTTCCTCGCCGAGATCCCGGAAGAGGTGCGCCAGGAGGAAGCCAGGGCAGGGTTCCACCTGGTCGATGGTGATGAAGAACTCAGCTTGTCGGATATGCTTGCCAAGCTGATGGGGGAAGAGGCAGAATAAGGGCGGGAAATTGAAGCTGTAAGTTTTAAGCCCTAATGCTAGAGGGTCATTTTTTAAGTTGAAATCACCGCTCGATCTGGCAAAGTATGAACACCATGAACGATTTTGCAGCCAATCTACCTCTGGGCAAGCCCACAACCTACAAGGCCGAGTACGATCCCGGCCTGCTCTGCCCGATCCCCCGCCAGCTCAAGCGCGACGAGCTTGGCCTGCCGGACGCTCTGCCCTTTCATGGTGTGGATATCTGGAACGCCTATGAGCTGTCCTGGTTGACCCCGCAGGGCAAGCCGGTGGTCGCCATGGGCGAGTTCCGCATCCCCTGCGAGTCGGCCAACCTGATCGAGTCGAAATCGCTCAAGCTCTATCTCAACTCCTTCAATCAGACCCGCTTCGATGATTTTGAAGCGGTCCGCGCCCTGATCAGCCAGGACCTTGGCGGCGCTGCCGGTGCACCGGTGGATGTCCGGTTAATGGCTGCTGCAGAGTTTGCCGCTGAGCAATTTGCGTTTCTGCCGGGGGTGTGCATCGATGATCTCGAGATCGAGATCGATCATTACTCGCTGGATGCTGAGCTGCTTGATGGGCGCTGCTGATCGAGAAGACGCAGGTCGAGGAAACGCTGCACAGTCATCTGCTGAAAAGCAACTGCCTGGTGACCAGCCAGCCGGACTGGGGCAGTGTGCTGATCCATTACCAGGGCGCAAAAATCAACCGGGAGGCCCTGCTGCGCTACCTGATCTCTTTCCGCCAGCACGATGAATTCCACGAGCAGTGCGTGGAACGGATCTACAACGACCTGATGCGTTTCTGCCAGCCGGAGAAGTTGACGGTTTACGCGCGCTACACCCGCCGGGGAGGCCTGGATATCAATCCGTACCGCAGCAATTTTGAGTATGATGTGGAAAATTTGCGGTTGGCCCGGCAGTAGTCCTGTCGAGAAAACATGCAAAACAAGATCTATTTAAGTGTTGAACGCGGATAAAGGCTGATGCACACAGATAATGCCAAAAGTATGAATCTATGCTTAAGGACTCTTACAAAAAGATAGCTTCTGGATTTCGTTTTTAATCTGCGTTTATCAGATTTTATCTGCGTTCAATGATGCCTTTAGCCTTAACGCCAACCTTTAGTTTTGATGAGAAACCTGTTTTCCTATAGAATGTCTCAAGCGTATCTTTCGTTGACAGGATCCCGAAGCCATGAACAGAACCCCATTAACAGAACAGCAGATAGCCGAAGCCTTGAACTGTGCGCAGCAGGCGGTGCGTGGTGGCGGTGACATTGCCCTGCGTTTTTTCCGCCAAACCCTTGCGGTGGACAATAAGCTCGGCAAAGGCCGCTTCGATCCTGTGACCCAGGCGGATCGTGATGTCGAAGCCTATCTGCGCTCGGAGTTGATCCGCAGCTGCCCGGGGTTCGGCGTGATCGGTGAAGAGGATGGCACGACGCCCGGGACCACGGATATAAACTGGGTCGTCGATCCGATCGACGGCACCAAGGCGTTTATCAGCGGTTTCCCGACCTGGGGGATTCTGGTCGGCCTGCAGCAGGGCGAGCGGGTGCTTGCCGGGTTGATGCATCAGCCGGTAACGGGGGAGCTTTTTTACGGCAGCGCTGCCGGGGCTTTCCTGGAGCATCATGGCCAGACGCGCGCCATGCAGACGCGACAGAAGGTTCGTCTTGAAGAGGCGCTGCTCTACTGCACTCACGAAAGCATGTTCGCCACCCGGGACAATCTGGCCGCTTTTCGCAGGATCTCGGACAAGGCTCGCCTGCAACGTTTCGGTGGCGATTGTTATTCCTACTGCATGCTGGCGCTTGGCCAGGTTGACCTGGTGGTTGAAGATACCCTGCAAGCCTACGACATCGTGCCGCTGATTCCGATTATTGAGGCTGCCGGTGGTGTGATCACCGACGCTGACGGCAAGACTCCGGTCGCCGGCGGCTTTGTGATTGCCGCGGCCAACCAGCAACTGCATGAACAGGTGATGGCCCTGCTTTAATGAGGAGACTATTGAATGGACACAGTAAAAACGGCCAGCTTTGAGTACCTGATTGATCTCGCCAAAAAGAATCCCGAAGGTGGCTACACCTTTGTCCTGGATGGTGAGACCTACCAGATTGAGGACGTCCTGGAAATCTCCAGTATTGCCAGCAAGCATGGTTATATTGTTATTTACTGATTTGTGAAAAAATTGGGTTACACCAACGGGCTGCCGATCGGCAGCCCGTTTTATTTTCGTGGGAAGTATAAGCTGTAAGGGCTGTAATCTAAGGCTCAATTCAGTTGAAAATTGATCGGTACCCTGACTTCCGTCCTCGGATAGCCGCCGCTGAACGGGGCCGTTTTCACGACCGCCTGTACGGCAGCACGATCGAGGATGCTATAGCCGGAGCTTTTCAGTACCTGCAGATTTTCCACGGAACCATCGGCGCACAAGACAAAGCCTAGTACCAGCTTTCCGCACCACCCTCTGCGCCTTGCGATCGCGGGATATTCCAGCTGATTTAAGACCTGTCCCCTGACATGACTGACCGTCCTGGCCTGGCGGGTGGCCTCTGCTGCTTCGCTCTCTCTGCTACTGTTATGCGTTGCAGGAGAGATCCTCTGGCTCTCCGTCGCAACTGCTGGCGGGTCAACCGTCGTGGTGTCACCTGCCGGCAGGACGTCTTCCTTTATGCGTTGCTGTGGTATGACCGCTTCAACTATTTCTGCTGGTTCTGCTGCCTGTAGCTCGGCAACCGGGGGTAAGGGTTTGCTGACTTTTGCTTCGGGGCGCGGCGGTGGCGAGAGCTTTTTAATCACTGGCGGCGGTTTTTCCGGCGGGTCTGGAAGCTTGGCCACCGGGAGCGGAGTTTTTGCAACCGCTGGCGGCTCGGCAGAGGGCGCAGGCTCTTCAATCGTTGCCACGGCCCGCGGCATGATTGCAAAATCGAGGGTCAGCTGGCGTGGTAATTCTGGCTGGACGCGGACGAGGAAAACCATGCCGAGCAGCAACAGGCTGTGCAGCAACAGGCTGATCAACCATGGTGCTGTCGCACGCATCAGTAACTCTCAGTCTGGAGGTTGAGTTTTTGGAAGCCAAGCATTTTGACCTTGTCCATGACCGAAACAAACTCCTGTAGCGGTAAGGCGGCATCGGCTCGAATCAGCACCGGGGTCTGTTTCGGGTAGTCGCCCAGATGTTGTGCCAGGTCATCCAACTCCACAGGCTCCTGGTTGAGGGTCAATTCTCCGGCAATATTGACTTCAATAATGACGCCACCGTTGGCTGGCTGCCTGGATGCAGAGGCCTTCGGTAATTGAACACCGATTGCGCCGGTTGCAATAAAGGTCGAGGTCGTCAGAACAATGGTCAGCAGAACCAGCATGATGTCAATAAAAGGGATCACATTGATGCTTTCAAACCCCCTGTCGTCCATGTCGTGCCTCCCATGTCAGCAGCTGCTCCTTGGCCTTTCTCAGCAGCAGGTTGTAGGCCGTGACGGCCGGGATAGCCACCACCAGACCAGCGGCAGTGGCCTTGAGCGCCAGGGCCAGACCGGTCATGATGCTGCCGGTGTCGACCACACCAGTCTCACCCATCTTGTAAAAGGTCAGCATGATGCCGAGTACGGTACCGAGCAAACCAATGTACGGGGCATTGCTGCCGATCGTGGCGATCAGGTGCAGCCGCCGGGTCAGGGCGATTTCAGTTTCTTCTCGTCCGGCGAAATTCTCAGGAATGAAAGAGCGGTAGAACAGGTGGCGTTCGATGGCAATCGCCAGGGCAATGAAGCTCATCAGCACCAACAGGCCGATCACCCCGTAATCAATGGTCTGCTGCAGCCAGTTCATGTTTGTCCTCCTTGTCGTGGCGATGTATTGCCTTGAACAGTGCCCAGCCCGCTAACAGGCCGGAAAAAGCGACGCAACCAAAACAGCCGGTGCAGCCTCCCAGGCAGCCCTGGCCAGCCAACATGGTTCCAGCTGCGCCACCGGTGCCGAACAGCGAATAACCGAGATTGCGGTATTTCCTCATGTGGTTTCTCCATAAGTAGACTTTTGTGTTATGCAAACAGGCTTTCCATAGCTAATGGCCTGGTCGTCACAGGCCTGCTGACATTGACCGCAGGGAAGGCAGGAGAGTTGATCGATCCTGTGCCCTTGCTGGCTTTGACTGATCGACGAAGTCGGGCAGACCCTGGTGCACTTGCCACAATCGCTGCAGGCGTGCTGATCGATACGGACCCGCTTGCCGAACCGGCTGGAGATACGGTTGACCAAACCATCGATCGCTCCTACCGGGCAGAGAAAATTGCAGTAGGCTCGACCACCGCGGGCAAATATGCCAAGCAGTAAAATGAGAGCCAGGTTGATGATACCGGCAGAGCGCAAAAAATATGCGATATCTGCCGGCGAACCAAACCCCGCAGCCACCACTCTCGGCACTGCCGCAAAGTTGCAATAATTACAGGCCAGGCTGCCAAGACCGATCGCCGGTGCGATCAGATACACGGCGAAATAGCCATAACGGACCGGAACGGCCGGAATCGACGCATATGGAATAGTTAAACGCCTGGGAAAAATGCGACTACCAAGTTCCAGCGCGCCGCCAATCGGGCAGAGATGACTGCACCAGAGTCGTCCGAAAAACAAGGTAACGCCGATAATACTGAACACCAGCAGCACTCCGGCCCAACTTCTCAGCCAGCCGAACAGGAAAGCGCTCAGTGTCGTCCCCTCGCGCCAGAGGAAAAACATCCGCGGGCACCAGGACCCACAGAAGGAGTCATCACCGGTCGAAACCTGGAGTAACAAAACCAGCGGCGGCATAAACAGGGCCAGGCCGAGCAGCAGGAAAAGCGTTCGCCGGGGGAACAGGCCGCGACGGCTGGCATCAGTGGTGCGAGCCATGGGCGCCTCCTTTTTCCTGCAGGTCGGCGAAGACGACCGGAATTTGCAGCAGTTTCTGCCCGGAATTGACTGCGTAAAAGCTGAGCTTTAAGGGTTGTTGCGCTGATGGCTCGTCATCATGTGGTTGTGCTGTTGCCATTGCAGGCTCAATGACGTCAGGGGACTTGCCTGGAGATCCCTCGAGGGGCGTGGCAGATTGTGGCTTCATCACCACCCAGAGGGCCAGGCGGTCACCACTCTGCACGCCGTGCAAAATATTACCATCGAGCCCGGGTCGCCTGTGGATGCCGAGGTTGATGACCGGCTCGGAGTCGTAAATGCTGTAATCCATCGCCGGCGACCCCTCAAGGGCAATCCTGACATCGCCGTGATAGGGAGGCAAAACGACACCGGTCATGATCAGGGTGTAACCGGCCTTGCCCGATTTGATCATGAAAGGATGTCTCGCCTTGCCACCCTTAGCGCTGAGCATGCCGATGGCGTGTGCCGAATCGCCGAATCGGTAGCTAGCAGCAAGGCACGAAATCCCCACAGCGAGAAAAAAAATCAGGATGGTTTTCCAGCGCAACATAGCAGCCCCCTAAAAGCGATAACTCAGCTTGGCGAAAACAGTTCGAGGGGCACCGGGGCGAAATTGCAGATCGCCGCCACTTTTGGTGACCTCCATGGCGTAGTCCTTGTCAAACAGGTTGCTGACGTTGAACACCAGATCCCAAGAGTCCTTTTCCCAGCCGAGCATCAGGTTGGAAATCAGGTCGTAACCCTTGTATTTTTCGGAATTGGCATTGTCGACATAGTATTCACCCCAGCTGCCGGTATCAAACCGGGCTTTTGCCCCGCTGGCATGACGGTAGGACAGAAACCAGTCGTATTGGTGCTTGGGAATATATGGCAGCTGGTTGCCGCTACGGTCGTACTCAACCAGGACCGTGCCCGCGCCCGGAACATATTCGTATACCGGTTCAATGAAATCGTCATAGGAGAAGTCGCTGTAGGTATAGGTCCCGCCGGTGGTAAAACCGTACGGCAGGGCTAGCTCGCCAGCCAGTTCCACGCCGTACTTGTTGGTTGTTCCGGCATTGCTGTAGCTGGTCTGGTTGTCCTCCAGTACAGTCAGGACAATCTCATCGTCAACCCGCTGATAAAACAGTGCCAGGTCGAGTCGATGTCCCTGCGGGGATCTGACTTTGAATCCTGCCTCGTAATTGATGGTTTCGGAGGGATCCAGCGAGCTGTTATCGTTTAACTCAGAGGCCTGTGGTGTCTGGAAGCCGGTGGAAATGTTGCCGTAGAAACTGATTTGGTCGGTAAAGTCCCAGGTTAACCCGATCCTCGGGCTGAAATGGTCATAATTGCTATCGGTGTTGATTTTCTCCGGGCTTGGCAAGACGACATAGCGATTGGCCCCCCAGATAAACTCCTGATACACCGTCGAATCGAGGTCAAAATCGATATAATCGTAACGGATGCCCATATCGAGAATCCAGCGTGGCTGCAGCCTTAGCGATTCCTCAAGATACGCCCCCCATTTGTAGACGCGGTCATTACTTCGCTCGGCCAGATCACCCTTGGCATCAGAAAGGGTGTAGGCGATTGCGCGACTCGGGGTCAGGACAACATCGCTGTAAGTATACTTTTTGTTGTCGCCATCATCCCATTGGCCGGAGACCCCGGTCGTCAAGTCCGCGCTTTTGCCAAACAGTTCATGGGTATAGTTAGCCTGGAGGTCAGTACCAAAAACCGTCGCACCGCCGTCGTTGATGGTGCCGGGAACCGGGTGGTCATGATGCCAATTATTCAGGTAAAAAATGGGCTTGAAACTCCAGTCGCCCAGCTCCTTCTCCCAGCGCAGGCTGGTTGAATAGACTTTGCTGTCACGGCCGTTGTTGCGGAAGGGTTCGCTGGTCAGCTGAGACGGATCCTCATCATACTCTTGCTCGGTGAGGGTGCCGGGCAGTTGCAGGTCGGCATCGGTGTAGCTGAACATTCCGGTCAGGATGCTGCCGTCCGCCAACAGCTGTCCGACTTTCACGCTTCCCTGGGTGCTCCGAAAATCATTCCATTCACGCCAGCCGTCAGTCTGCTTATGCGTTCCGCTCACCGAGATATAGGTGTTGCCGATACCGGTTCCATAGATAAGGCTGTAAAGCTGAGTGTTGTCGCTGCCGAATCCGGCAGTCACTGATTTGTATTCTTCAAAAGGATCTCGGGTTATGAAGTTGATGACACCGCCGACAGCGTTGGCACCGTAGAGGGTCGAATTGGGTCCGCGGACCACGTCGATCTGTTTGATCAGCTGGGTGTCAACGAAATCGAGCCTGGTCATGCCGTCCGGATCAGTTATCGGCACGCCATCGAGCAGAACCATGATCTCTCTGACCCCGTAGCGAGCTTTGAGTCCGGAGCCGCGTATGATCAGCCGGGCATCGTAGCCACCGTTTTTAGTCTCCGACTGCACACCCGCCAGCCCGGAGAGCGCTTCTTTTGCTCCGAGCAGAGGCAGATCGTCCAGCCGTTCCTCAGTGACAACGCTGACTGCCGCCGGAACATTCAGGATGCTCCGTTCGCTGCGGGTCGCGGTAACGGTGATTTCATCAAACTCAGTGAAGTTGGCATCCTCCGCCGACCAGGCAGGAGTTGACAGGACAAGGCAGAGACAAGCGCAAAACAATGGCAGTAAAGATCGTTTCATAAGAACCCCAAGGAAATGTTGTTTTTATAACAATAAGCACCAAAAAAATGATATCTTGTACCAATTAACAGCATTTAACTTAAAAATCTACCTATCTAACATAAAAAAGTGGATATTTATGATAGTTTGATAACAGGAGGTGTTATGAAAGGGACCCAAAGACGCAAGGAACTCATTGAGTGGCTCGAGCAAGAGAAAAGTCTCTCGTTGCTTCAGATTGTAGAACGCTTTGGAATTTCAAAAATGACCGCCCACCGGGACCTGGATATGCTTGAAGGCCGCAAGGCCTTGAGACGGATTCATGGCGGGGCGGTAACGCTGGACAAGCAAACACTGGCACCGGCTGTGGACTCCGGCGTCCAGTTCCGTTTCCGGACAGGCCGCGTGCGTGGTCTGCTACCGTCCCTCCAGCCAACACATGCTCTACAGCTTGACCTTGACCAACGGCGAACAGCGGATCGCTTGCTGTCCACACTGCGGGGTGTCGGTCCACCTGATGCTCGGTGATCAGGTGGCAATGGCCTTGACCGCAGATTATCTGACCGGGCGGCCTCATCCAGCGCAGGGGAGTTATTTTGTTCTCGGCAGCGCTGCTGTGCCCTGTTGTAAACCCTCCATGCTGACTTTTGAAGATGCTGACATGGCGAAACGCTTTCAGCATGGTTTCGGTGGCACCATCGGTACACTCAAGGATGCGATCAATTACCTGCAGGAAGAGATGAGTCTGCATCGCGAAGAAGAAGGCTGTCCTCATTGTGCGGCTTTGGCGCGGCGGGAATAATGCCGTTTACTTACAGTTCGAGATCAAAAACCCCTTGATAGACGTAAAAAGCAACAAAAAGGCCCCAGCCTGCTCTCGCAGGTTGGGGCCTTGCTCATAAGTGTTACATCAACTTTTATCGGCTCCTTGAACCTTAAAGAAAATTTAACGCGGAGATGCAGAGGACACAGAGTAAAAAAAATATTTTGAGGGCAAAAGGACTGACAACTTGGTCATTCTTCTCAGCGGTTCTGCGTTAATTATTGAGCTGACAGGGCTAAACTTAAAGCTGTTCAGCTATCCCGAGTTACAGACCACTGGCATCAAGCGAGGACTCAATCTCCAGAGAGCGCAGTTTAAGCACCATTTTGCGGCGGACCACGGTGGGGATTTCGACATGCAGGCACTGGCAGGCCGGGTTGAGCTTGTGTGCGGCGATGCGCTGCAGGGCGTTGGCTCCGGCACCCGGTAGCCAGCGCAGGTCTTCATTCGGTAAAAAGGACCGCTCTTCACCATCGAGCAGGCTATCGGTATCGATGCGCGGATCGATCTGGGTGCCGAGCAGCTGCATGCCGCCAAGCAGGGCGAAATTGTAACAGTGATGCGTGTCGGCACAGAATTGGACATACATCTCCTCGGAGAGGTCACGCACCAGTAGCAGGCCCTGCCGCATCTCGTCATGAGGTTGGAGGTAGAAGACGTCTTTCTTGCGGTGCAATTCTCCGAGCTGCTCGGGCATCCGGAACGGCGGCAAGCCGCCGAGGCCGACCACGACACGCCGATCTTCGCTGAAGGTTCCCACGCAACCATGAATGTCAATGACCAGGTCCGGCAAGCTTATCTCCAGTGTCGCAACATAACCAGGCAAGCCTTCTTCGAGTTTGTAGCAGTAAGGATGTCCGTGCTCATCAATGTAGGGATAAATGACGTCGATGTTGCTCGGGTTGAGCGGGACGCCCCAACTCTCCAGTTGGGCAAGATTCTCATCGGTTATGGGTTCGCGCCCGGCAAAGCCGAGGTTGATGATGGCCGAACCGCCCTTGCCGGTGCGCAGGAAATAGAGCGTCACTTCAAGGGTGTGCGGATCGTAAGGGCCATGACTTGCGGTGATCAGCGGACGTTGCTGGCGGTCGTCTAGGTGCAGGTTGCGCAGCAGCAAGGCTCCGCCTGCTGCGTCCGGCAGGAAGCGCCCTTCAAATTCAGGCAGAGCGTGACCGCAGGGCTGCCAGCCGGAATCGCGGGTCGGGACTTCGGCAAAGAAGCGCTGCAGGACTTCCTTGCGCCAGGTCGCGACGAAGCGCAGACAGCGATCCGGCAGTCGGTAATAGATGGAATAGTGGTCGGGGTCAAGGTAGATGCGGGCCTGAAGGCGTTTCAGTAGCTCACGGTTGTAATTGTTCTGGGTGCTCTTCAGCAGGCGCTCGGTGATCTCCGGCATGGAGGAAAATGTGGCTTCCTCCGGAACCTCCTCCAGCAGCTCAACCCGCTTCAGTTGGCTGTAGTCCTCCCGGCCGATTTCAACTTCAAGGCGGTTCAGGTGGCGTTGGAAGGGCACCTTCTCATCAACTTCAAACTGGCTGAGAAAGAGTGGAGATATCTTCGGTCTCTGGTTAGTCATCGCTTTTCCGGAGGGCAAGTCATTCAGTAAGATCTTATTTTAATCTTACCGAGTTTTTTCGGTTTGTCGCGAATATTGACCGTGACTTTTGTCCGGGCGGCGGACGATCAGTCTTGCTCAGGTCGTTTTTTATCCGGGCGATCGAGAAGAAGATGCCGAGAATGCAGAGGGCCGAGAAGGTTAAGAGCGCGGTGTGCATGCTGACGAGAAACTGGGGTTGGGTTTGCGGGGTCACAGCATGGTCAGCCATGAAAATGGAAAAGATAATAGTGATAATCGTCATGCTGCCCATCATGCCCAGGGTTCGCATGGTGCTGTTGAGACCGGAAGCGACACCGAGGTAGCGGGCAGGAACGCTGCCCATGATGACGCTGATGTTCGGTGAGGAAAAAAGTGCGAAACCGAGGCCGAGGGTTGCCAGCATCACCATGATCAGCGTCATTGATGTACCGGCGGTAATGCTGGCGGCAATGGCGAGGCCGGTGGCGCACAGGCCCATGCCTATGGTTGCCACTGTGGCTGCTGAAAAACGATCGGCAAGCCGGCCGCACAGCGGTGAGAAGCTGGCCTGTACGATCGGCTGGATGATGAGGATCGTCCCCGCTTCGCGGGGGTTCAGCCCCTTGACGTATTGCAGGTAGAGGCTGAGGAAAAAGGTCACGCCGAAGGTTGCAGCTGTAGTTGAGCATGGCCGCCAGGTTGGAGAAGGCGAAGACCCGGTTGCTGCGCAACAGGTTGACATTAAGGACCGGGAATTCGGTGCGCGATTCCAGGATCAGGAAGTGGATCAGACCCGCCGTGCCGCAGAATGCCAGCAGCCAGGCCCAGAGGCCCTTGTCCAGGTTGGAGGCTCCGCAGATCAGCAGCATGATAGCTGCGGCGTAAACCAGGCTGCCGCGCCAGTCAAAAGGTTCGCCCTTGGCTTCGGCCCATTCGCCGCGCAGTTTGGCACAGGAGACGGCGAAGGTGATCAGACCGAGAGGAACGGCGAGGTAGAAGATGGCGCGCCAGCCGAAAGCGTTGACCAGGGCACCTCCGAAAAAGGGTCCGCAAGAGATGCCGGCATAGACGCTGGCGACGGCGATGCCGAGGGCTTTGCCGCGCTCTTCGGCAGGAAAGACCGAAACGACGATGGCAAAGGTGGTTGCCATGACCATGGAACCGCCCATGCCTTGCAGGAAGCGCATGACGATCATCGATTCAATCGACCAGGCCTGGGAGAGCAAGCCGCCGGCGAGGGTGAAAAAAACGATACCGTACTGGAAGATGCGGCGACGGCCGTAGATATCACCCATTCGGCCCATGGCCAGCAGGAAGATCGAGGCGGAGAGGACGTAGGTGGTTTCCACCAGCCCCAGCTGCATGGCGCTGGCATGCAAAGTCACGGCCGATGGCAGGCAGGGCGACGCCGACCGCCGACATCATGAAGGGCATGAGAAAGTGGGCGGTGCAGACCACCATAAGAGTGGCGGTTCTGGAAATCTGCTCAGTCATCGAGGCCCTTGTGGCACGTAGCGCGTGGCGTGAAAAAGCTTGGCAAAAATCATCATGACTTTAGATTCACCACAGAGCCTCAGTTCCCAGTCCCCAGTTCCCAGTCCCCAGTCCTAAAGATAAGTTCTGCCACCCATGTAGGTTTTGGCTAAAAAAGCGAGTTGGAAAGTTTCTCGATGCGCACGTTCTTGCCGGTGCGGGGGGCATGGATGAAGTTGCCGTCACCGACATACATGCCGACGTGGGTGACCCGTGTGCCGCCCTTGGTGGCAAAGAAGACCAGGTCCCCCGGCTGCAAGTTGTTCTTCGAGACCCACTTGCCTGCCTTGAACTGGCTGCGTGAGACGCGTGGCAGGTTGAGACCATTCAGTCGGTAGGAAACCATGGTCAGGCCGCTGCAGTCAAAACCGTTCTTGGCCGTGGTGCCGCCCCAGCGATAGGGGATGCCGATGAAGCGCTTGGCGGTTTTGACCAGCTCCTCTCGCAGGTCGCCTTGACCGCTCTGCTTGATGCGGGCGGCGGTGTAATCTTCCGGGAAGACGATGAAGAAGCTGTCGATCAAACCTTGAGCCTGTAAACGCTCCGCTTCGGCACGGGCCGGTTGGTAGGTGCTGTGGTTGCCGAAACGAACCTTGTAAAGGCCCGACTCATGGCGGAAATAGTAGGCGTCTATGCCCCGCGACTCAAGCAGTTGCTCCAGGCGCACGGCGTTGTCGAGGCTGGCAAAGGCGCCGACCTGGATCGAATAACCCATCTTTTCCAGAGGGACTGTTTTCTGCGCGGGTGGAGGCGTCTCCTTGAGCAGTGATGAGAGAGGGTCCGCATCACCTGCAGGAGTCTGCCCTTGCCGGGATGTGCTTTGCTGTATTTGCGGCGTAGCGCAGGCGGTCAGGACCAGCAACATCATGAGCAGGCTGAAGAGAGTTCGATAGAATTTAAGCAGTGGAGAAGGTGCTGTCGCCATGCCAGGGATTGCCGTCCTTTAATTGCAGAATTCAAGGAGGCCAGATTAGCACAATCTGTAGAAAAAATAACGGTTCTAAAAGAAAAAAGGTTTAACGCAGAGGTGCCAGGAAAAGCAATAAAGACGTAATGAAAATCTTGGCAACAAGCCTGTTGTCAAACACAGATAAAACCTGACGAGAGACAACAACTTAATGTTCTGATTTCAACAAATCTCGCCAGTTCTCTGTCTTTAGCTGCGTTAAAGTTAATGCTTGGTCTTGAATAACCGATTTCTTCGTGCTCTTTCTTTTCGCCATTGCGTCTTTGCGTTAAATGTTTATAGCCTTTGCTTTGGATTGTCCGTCAGAAATATTAACAATCGCTTCTCATACCGAAAGACAGCTCAGGGTAGACGGTAAAGGTGCAGGTTGACCCCGCAGGCCAGGTTGGCTTCGGGGAAATCCTCGCCCGGGGTAAACAGCCCCAGCTTTTCAGCATCAGGGATGGTTTCGGCAAACAGGCCGTCAAGATAGTCGGGACCGAGGTGAGGGGCGTTGAGACAGGCCAGCACTTCACCGCCGGAGTTGACCAGCTTTGGTAGCGTGCGCACCAGCTTCGGCCAGTGTTGTTCTGCGGTAAAACTTTTTCCCTGGGACGCCGGAGGGTCGCAAATCACCAGGTCAAAAGGTCCGATTTTTTTCAGTTTACTGAGGCTGCGAAAGAATTCGAGTGGCAGGAAGCTGGCCCGGCGCAGCTCGATGTCGTTAAGCTGATGGTTGAGTCTGCCCAGTTCCAGGGCGCCGCGATTCATGTCGAGGTTGACAACCTGGGCTGCTCCTCCCGCCAGAGCTGCCACGGAGAAGCTGCAGCTGTAAGCAAAGAGGTTGAGAACGCGCTTGCCCGCAGCTCGCTCGCGGACCAGCTTGCGCCCCACGGCCATATCCGGAAAGAAGCCGATGTTCTGAGCCTCGCCAAGGCGCAGGCGAAAAGAGAGACCGGCTTCCTCGGCGTCAATCTTCCCAGGCAAGGCCCCGTGCAGCAGCCGGCTCGGGCCGTTGCTGAGAAAGCGTTCCTGCAAGAGAATCGCCTTGGGTTGCTCGGGCAAGGTTGCGAGCAGCATCTGAGTCAATTCCTCCAGCCAGGCTTGCGGGCGCTGCTGGTAGAGGGTGACCATGATAACGGGAGGGAAATAGTCGATCAGCAGATCTTCATAGACCGGCAAAGCAGTGCCCGCGGCCGTGAAAAAGGCGCCGGGATTCTTGCCGGTGCGGCAGGTGCCGGATGATTTCGTCGTGAATGATCTGCATGGATAATCGTGGTTGGCCTTGTGCCCTTGACGGGCGGAATTGCTTAGTACCTGACCTTGAGTCGGTCGAGGGTGCGATGGATGTCCTCGAGGCTGAAGCCCTGCTTTTCGCAGCACATCTCGGACCAGGTCTCGTACTCTTCGACGCGCTCCAGGAGTTCGGCGACCAGGGGTTCGCGGCCGGCGAAATCCGCCGGGTTCTCGGCGACCTTCATCAGCAACGGGACGATGAAGTCGGGCAGATCGCCCTCGCGGTTCTCCCTGAGGGCCGTTGCGGCCAACCTGGCAAAAATATCCATAATGGATCCCTATCGCTTGCAAACACTCGTTCTGGCGGTCTCTTTGTCGAGCATAACCTCAGCAGAGGAAAGGTGCAATAGGTGTCAGGTCTACTCATTCCATATTTCAGTGAATAAAGCATTTATTTGGGAAATCGTGTAGACCTGACCCTTTATCTTGGGCACTCAAGGCCGTCTATAAAAAGGATTGAAATTTGACTTCAACCTCTCGTTGATAACGTATACAGAAGCGCTTTTAAAGCAGCTGATGTCGGCAGATAGGCAGAAAGAGAGATGACCAAGATGATGTTGAAACCTGAAGTTGTTGCCCAGCTGGAGCGTGTGCTCAGCTCCGTAGAACAGTTGTTGCCCAAGGTCTGCAAGGCCGTTGACTGGTCGACTTGTACCGCGGCCAACTGGCGTCGCCACTCCTTTTCCGGTTTTCTTGAGCCGGTCAAAGTCACTGATACCACGACGCTGGATGAACTCCTCGGTGTGGAAGAGCAGAAAGAGATCATGATCGACAATACCCGGCAGTTTCTTGCCGGCCTGCCAGCCAACAATTCGCTGCTCTGGGGTTCACGTGGCACCGGCAAGTCTTCACTGGTCAAGGCACTGCTCAACGAGTACGCTGCCAAGGGTTTGCGCGTCATCCAGGTGGAGAAGGAAGACCTGATCTATCTGTCGGAAATCTTTGCCGCAGTGGAGAATGAGCCTTATCGTTTTATCCTGCTCTGCGATGATCTGACCTTCGAGGTCGGCGAGTTGAGCTACAAGATGCTGAAGAGCGCTCTCGATGGCTCTGTCTATTCGGCACCGGAGAACGTGCTGATCTACGTGACCTCGAACCGTCGTCACCTGTTGCCCGAATATGAAAGCGATCATCTCGGCGGCAAGTACGTCAAGGGCGAATTGCAGCAGAGCGAGGCGATGGAAGAGAAGGTCTCGCTTTCCGACCGTTTTGGCTTGTGGGTTCCGTTCCACGTCTTCAGCCAGGAGCGCTACCTCGATGCCGTTCGGCTCTGTGTCGAGCGCCAGGCCCGCGAGCGAAAAGTGGATATCCCCTGGTCGCAGGAGCTCGAGCAGGATGCGGTCAAGTGGTCGCGCGACAAGAGCAAGCGCTGCGGGCGAACCGCTTTCCAGTTCTCCAAGAACTGGGTCGGGCGCTACCTGCTGAAGAAGCAGGCGGCTTGAACGGCGCTGCCGCGCATGGGGTCAAAGCCGTGACCTCTTAGAAAAAAAGATAAAGCTAAAAAGAATGGCCAACTGGCTGCCCTCAGGCTGTTGACAATCTTCAGGAAATTTTCGATTGTTGGAGTTGTCGGGTAGACGATGTTTTGCGAGCAACAGATTGTTAATCTGTTGCTCTGTTTGTTATGTCTTGGTTTTTGCTTTTGTGAGAAGTTGCCTGGTTTCCCACCCCTGTTGCCGCAGCCGATGACGAATGGATTAACGGCGATCAGCAGGGCGAACTGTTTGAGGCGTTAGCCGAGTTTTCGCACTGCCGACGTTCATCTTTTCGACATCGGGTCCCCGCGTAGCGGGCAAGGCATTGGGGCGCATTTTTCTGCTTACTCATTTTGTGCGCGCAAAAAGAGTAAGGCGACGGCAGGGGGCGCAACCCCTGGGTTCTTGCTTGCCCCTCTGCGAAAAGTCGGAGTCAGTCTTCTGGTTCACACACCAATGTGATGGGGACTGTCCCGGTTTTTCACGGGACTGTCCCCGGCGTTGGGCAATACAGTAAAGGCTTAACGGGACAGTCCCCTTAACTGCGGGGACAGTCCCTGAGCTGTTGCAGCAGTGCCGGTCGCGCCCGGCTGGCGCCTCACTTTCTTTGCTCGTGCGAAAGAAAGTAAGCAAAGAAACACGCCCTCCGTTTGTCCATAATTGCCTTCGGTAATTATGGATACCCTCACGCCATAAAATCAATCCGCGAAGAAAAAAACTCGCTGTCGCTCAAACAGTTTTTCTTCGTTTTTCGGATTAATTTCATTCTGTTCGGCGGCACTCGACGGGAAAAGGGCAATCAAGATCAAAGTCAAAACGTGCAAATAAAAAGAGCAACAGATTTGCAAATCTGTTGCTCTCAGAACGAATCGCCCCATCAGCTCCCCACAATCAACTTGCGATATTCGTGCAGCAGGGCTTTGATCCGGGCGGCATTCTCCGGTCCGCAGCGCAGCAGGATCTTGCGGCCGGCGGAGAGGGCTTCCAGATCGGGGTCGGCATAGAGGTAGAGGGCCTTGGGTTGGGTCAGGTAAACCGGTCCTGCGATTTGCGGAGTGACCAGCAGGTGGTCGATCACTTCAACCAGACGGTCGTTGAAGTAGGCCTTCGGGTAGCCAAGCTCCTGGTAGGCTTGCTGGAAGAGCGGGTAGAGGCGTTTGTAGACCGCGACGACCTGTGCGCTGTCGAGAGAGCCCAGCAATTTGACCATGGGTGTGTAGCGTCGGTAGTTGGCCGGAGCGATCGTTAACTGCTCGCGTTCCCCCTCTGCCAGGAATTTCCCTGGGGTCTTCTTCAGCGGCCGGTGGGTGGCAGGCAGCTGCGGACGCGGCAGGTTGTCGACCATGACCACGAAACGCTCGATAAAATGGTCAAGAATAAAGAAGCGGTCCAGTTTCTGGTCGCTAAACA
This sequence comes from uncultured delta proteobacterium, assembly GCA_963769955.1. Lineage (GTDB taxonomy): Bacteria > Desulfobacterota > Desulfuromonadia > Desulfuromonadales > BM103 > M0040. The sequence continues at coordinate 516,831 of CAVYNW010000005.1, read as the reverse complement.
GCTTGGCCAGGATCTTCGCCATCGATGAATCACTTTGTTTGAGCTCCGGCAGGGGCTTTTCCGCTTCGATGAGAGGCTCTGCAGTTTTCAGCTCTTCAGGTGTTGCGGTAACCGGATGCTGGATTGCCGGTTCTGCTTGCGGTTGTTCAACAGGAGGCGCTATGACAACCTGTGTCTGTTGCTCCTCTGGCAAGTAAAACTGCCAGTAGATGATCGCGACAATGGCACCGATGACAATAAAACCAATCAGGAATGGTCCGTTTTTCATAAAAGCTCTCCAAGGGTGTTGGTCAGATATCTTTCTCCGACCCGTATCGTCCGATAGTCTCCTAGAACAATAACCTTAATCAACCAGCAGTCAACTGACCTGATGCAGGGCCAACCACCAGGCGCTGATCACGATGCCTATGCCTGTCATGGCCATTAAGGCGTTCACCCTCCAGTGAGGACGGCCGTATTTTTCTATGGCCAGTTCAGCGCCGAAGCCGAGGGGCAGGCCGAAGAGAAAGCCGAACAGGTGGGCACCGAGGTCGGTGTTTTCGCCGCCGGCGCCGAGCATGGCGAGCAGGCCGAGGGCTGCTGCGACCGGTAAGGTCCAGCGGCGGCGTGGCCGCAGGTTGTGCCGGTAGCGGACCATGCTGACGGCAGCCAGGATGCCGACGGCACCAAAGATCGCTGTGGACGCCCCGACCGCCCGGTGAGCGGGATTTTGCAGCCAGGCATTGGCCAGGTTGCCGAGGCTGCCGGCGGCCAGCAGCAGCAGCCAGGCCGGACCGGAGCGCAGGTCACGGCAGAGGCGTGAGATGAAGATGCCGCCGATCACCAGGTTGCCGAGCAGGTGTTGCCAGTCGGCATGCAGGGTGAGGGCTGTGACCAGACGCCACCATTGACCGTCCATGATCTTGCCGGCGTGGGCGTTGCCAAGTTCATACCAGTTGACGGGATAATGCCCGGCGAGGTTGATGTCGCGCAGGGTGAGATTATAAAAGATACCAATGGCAATCAGAACCCAGAGTGTGGTCGCGCGATTGTCGATCAGGGGGGTGTCCTGCGGCGGTGGCGGCGGCCAACCATGATTTTCACTCTCGTACTGGCGCAGTTCCCTGAGCGCTATCTCCAGCATATTTGCCGGAACCAGCAGTTGCCAGCCAAAGCCCCGCCGCTCTGCATGGCAGGGAATGTGGCGAGCGGCCAGAACCAGTGACCAGCTGCGCATCTGCCGTTTCGACAAGGTGATGGCCTTTGCCGTCTCAAGACGGCTGGGCAAGGGCAGCCACTCTGCATGGCTCGGGTTCGGGTGGCAGGATGTCGATGGGCGGCAGGGGCATGAGGTCTATCATCGCAAATTGTTGTCTCTGCGTCATCTCTGATTTCTTGACTCCCTTTATTTAGTTGTGATAGTTACTTTATGGTAACTTGTTATCCGGGACCCTTCATTAAGGAACGAGATCTTCATGGCAGCGCTGACGAGACGACAACAGCAGGTTTACGATTTTCTGGTCGCATATCTTGCCGCCAAGGGTTACCCGCCAACGCTGCAGGAAATCGCCAGTCATCTCCAGGTCTCCGGCAACCTCGGTGTATTGCGGCATCTCAAGGCTTTAGAGCGTGCAGGCCTGATCACGCGCAGCCCCGGCAGTTCCCGTTCCATTGCCCTGGTTAATCGCACTGAACAAGACTCGATCTTGCTGCCATTGCTTGGCAGCGTGCGGGCCGGCCTGCCGGAATTGGCGATGGAAGAGATTGAGGCGCATATCGCCGTGGACCCTGTGCTGGTCAAGTCCCGGGATGCGTTTCTGCTGCGCGTCAAGGGTGACTCGATGATCGAGGCGCATATCCTTGCCGGCGACCTGGCAGTGATCCGTCCGCAGTCAACGGCCGAGAATGGTGAAATCGTCGTGGCCCTGATCGATGGTGAGGCGACCTTGAAGAGGTTCTTTCATGAAGGAGACCGCATTCGTCTGCAGCCGGAAAACTCCAGTATGGAGCCGATCTTTATTGCTGCCGACACCCTGGAGGTGTCGATTGTCGGCAAGGTGACCGGCCTCTGCCGTGTTCTGCAATAGCCGTGGCCGCCTCTGCTGACAGCGGGATCCGGGTCGGTGTCATCCACGGCCCGGGCAGTCGCATCACTCCCGTCTGGTTCGACCTGAAGCGTCACAAACACACCATTCGTGAAATCACCAATGTCTGGCGCGACCGGCAGGGAGACACGGTGCGCATTCATTTTTATGTGACCGATGAGGGTGCGCTTTATGAGCTGGTCTACGACCTGGGTGCCACGCTTTGGACTCTGGAGCAGATTGAGGCTCTTTAGAGGGACGGGGAACGCGGGACGCGGTACGTGTAGAAGCCAAACCACAATCTTCGTTGTCTCTTTAGCGTCCTGAGGGAGCACAAGCGAGTGGGCATTTAAAAGCTTTTTGATTTCCTCGTTCCCCGTCCCTCGTCTCGCGTCACGAGTTTTTATGAAAACCATCATGCACGTCGACATGAACGCGTTTTTTGCCGCGGTTGAACAGCAGTCGAACCCGGCGTTGCGCGGCCGGCCGATTGCCGTAACCGGCAGTGAAAAGCGTTCGATTATCCTGACAGCTTCCTACGAGGCGCGCGCTTTCGGCGTCAAGACCGGCATGACGCGCTTTGAGGCTTTTGGCTGTTGTCCTCAGCTTGTCCTGGTGTCGGCCAACAACCGCCTCTATACCGACGTATCTACGCAGATCATGGCGCTGTTTCACGACTACACACCACTGGTGGAGGTCTTTTCCATCGATGAAGCGTTTCTCGACCTGAGCGGTTCTCTGCGGCTTTTCGGCGGCGCCGAGCGTATCGCCTACCTGGTCAAGGCGCGCATCAAGGCGCGTTTTGGCATCACCTGTTCCATCGGGCTGGCACCGAACAAGCTTTTGGCCAAGCTGGCTTCGGAGCAGCACAAGCCGGATGGTTTGACAATTTTCAGAGCGGAGGAGGTTCCGTCGCTTCTCGAGGATCTGCCGATCCAGGAGCTTTGCGGCATCGGCCGCCGGCTTGGCCGGCAGCTGCACAGCTTCGGCATCTTTAGCTGTGGTCAGTTGAGTCGCTTCCCGCTGGAGGTCCTCAGGAAGAAGTACGGTCTGGTCGGCGATAAGCTGCACGCCATGTCGCGCGGCATCGATCCGGGCGCAGTCATCCCTGCCGAAGAGAGCGCCCCGATCAAATCGGTCGGCCACAGCCGAACGCTGCAGGATGATTTGTCTGATCGGGAAGCGATCTGCGCCTTTCTCCTGCAGTTGGCCGAAATGGTCGGCCGCCGCGCGCGGCGCTACCAGGTCTCCGGGCGGGTCGTGACCTTGACCTTGCGTTACGCTGATTTTACCACGCTCAGCCGACAGCAGGTCCAGGCCGATTATCTGAATGAAAGCGAGGCGATTTATCGGGCCAGTGTCAAGATTCTGGACAGGCTGACGCTTGACCAGCCGGTCCGCCTGCTCGGGGTGAGGTTGTCCAGCTTGCGGTTCAAAACCGGCCAGCTGCCGCTTTTCCACGAGGAGCGACGCCGCTACCTGCTGACAGAAGCCAGGGACTCTGCCAATGATCGCTTCGGTGACTTTACCGTCATGTTCGGCAGTCTGCTTGAACAGCAGGGCAAGGGCAGCCACGTGATCTCACCGGCCTGGCGACCCAAAGGCGTGCGCAACGTGATCGTGCAGTAAGAGGCCTTCAGCTGTTCTCTGCGAGGGGTTGTTCGGTTGCCTGCAGCAGGGCATAGAGCATCGCCACCCGGGGCATCGGCGTGCTGGTGCGGGCGGCCTGCTGCAGCGGCTTCGCGTAGATCGCGGCCAGTTCGAGGGGTGAGCCTTGCTGTCGGTCGATCATCATGCTCGGTCGGTAAGCGCCCATGCCTGCGGTCGTCTTCAACATGGGTTCGATCATGGTGGCTGCTTCGATCGCTTCGGCTAACCCTTGCTGGTTGGCTGCGGCAATCACTTCCTGCATGATCTCCGCAATCAGTTGTCGGGTCTCCGGGCAGCTCAGAAGACGATTGGTCGGCAGGCCGGTCAAGGCGCAGAGACCGTTGAAGGGGATGTTCCAGACCAGTTTTTCCCAGCGGATTCTGCTGAGATCGTCACCGGTGGTGCAGGGAATGTCCGCCTGATTGAAGGCCATGGCCAGGGTTTCCAGTCTGTTGCCGGGCTGGTGAGCGAATTCAGCGATGCGGATGGCACCCTGGTCGAGGTGGTGAACCGTTCCTGGTTCACCGCGATTACAGCAGAGAAAGGCAACTCCTCCCACGATCTGCTCTGCAGCGAAGGCCGTCGCCAGAAGCTCCTCGTTGCCGAGGCCGTTTTGCAGGGTCAGGATTGTCGTCCCGTCATTTACCAGCGGGCGGACAAGCTCAATAAGTGACGGGTTGGCATAGGCTTTCAGGCCGATCAGGACCAGGTCGACCGGGCCGATCTCAGAGCTGTTGCGGTAGCCCTTGACCTGTCGCAGGTGGAAATCACCGCGAGGTGAGGTGACCTTCAAGCCCGACGCAGTGATCGCCTGGTAGTCACGACGCAGGAGAAAATGAACGTCATGTCCGGCTCGTTGCAGCAAGCCTCCATAAAAAAGTCCAAGAGCTCCGGAACCGATTACGCCAACCCGCATTTTATCCTCTCGGTCATTTGTTGTTCTGATAAGCCCCTTGTGTAAACAGACCCAGTGCAAACAAACCCGCGAAAAATCTGGGTTTCCTTGACTGAAGAGGCTTTTTGTGGTATTTTATCTATTTCCATGGGAGAAATAACAATAATGTTTAAAATTGGTGACCGGGCTGTATACCCTGCACAAGGAGTCGGTGTTGTTGAAAATATTGAATCTCGCGAGTTCTGCGGTCAAACCCACGATTTTTATATCCTGCGAATCATTGATAACGATATGACCATCATGGTTCCGGTGGGCAATGCCCGTCAGGTTGGTTTGCGAACCCTGATCAGCAAAGATAAAGTTGAGACAATATACAACGTCCTCGAGGAAAAGCAAATCGGCTCTCTGGCGATTGCTTCCTGGAGTCGCCGACAGCGCGAATACAACGACAAGATCAAGACGGGCGACCCGATGGATGTTGCCGAGGTTTTGCGCGAGCTTTACCTGATCAAGGAAGAGAAGGAACTCTCTTACGGAGAGAAAAAAGTTCTGGAACTAGCGAGAAGGCTGTTGGTCAAGGAGCTTGGCCTTGCCGAGGGAATCGAGGAAGAGATGGTGACGGAACGTCTCGAAAATATGGTCAACTGATCCGACAAGGATTAAAGTTGAAATTCCGGGCCGAGTGCAAATGTGCACTCGGCCTTTTTATTTCTCTGCCGGAAAAAATATCTTCTAATTAATTATTTTCAAATGGCAGTAAATACGATAAAAATAGCAGGTCGGGTCGTTGCGCAAGGCTTTTTGGCAAGCCTTGCGGAGCGGTGGTCTGGTTGCCCGACGGATATTGACGACTCACGACAGGAAGAGGCTATGAATGTTCATGTTCTGATCCCCGCTGCGGGCAGCGGCAGCAGAATCGGCGGTGATATCAGAAAGCAGTACCTGGAACTTGGTGATCGGCCGGTTCTGGTGCAGACCCTGTCAAGCCTTGCTGCCCAGCCGCAGATCTACGTCCATTCACCTGGTTGTCCCGGAGGCGGATGTCGCCATTCTGTCGAGCCGACCTGGTTGATGGTTATCGGTCTGGAGAAAATCGGTGGGTGATTGCCGGGGGAGCCGAACGTCAGGACTCCGTACGCAAGGGCTGGAGGCCTGTGGCGCGGCGGAGCAGGATGTCATTCTGGTTCACGATGGTGTCACGGCCGTTTTTCCACGAAAGATCAGATCGGTCCCTTGGTGCAGTTGGCGGCTGTTGAAGGCGCGGCCTTCTGGCTATCCCGGCACAGGATACGATCAAAGAAGTTTTTGATGGCCGGGTGCGGTCGACCCTTGATCGTCGCCTGCTCTGGCAGGTGCAGACGCCACAGGCCTTTCGTTGTGAACGGATTCGTGAAGCCCATCGGCGGGCTTATGCCGGCGATTATATCGGTACCGATGATGCCTCGTTGGTTGAATGGTGCGGCTGGCCGGTTGCAGTTTTGCCCGGGCATCCCATAATTTCAAGATAACGACGCCGGAAGACCTGGCCATGGCCAGGGCCTTGATGGCAGCAGAAGAGGTGTCTCTGACATGATTCGCATCGGCCATGGTTTTGACGTCCATCGCCTAGTCCCTGATCGCCCCCTTGTGCTGGGTGGTGTGACCATCCCCTACGAATATGGTCTCCTCGGGTCATTCCGATGCTGATGTCCTGCTGCATGCGGTTTCCGATGCCATTCTCGGAGCACTGGGGCTCGGCGATATAGGACGTTATTTCCCCGACACCGATGTGGCCTACAAGGGAATCAACAGCCTCCTGTTACTTGAACATGTCGTTGGCCTGGCACAAACGCGCGGCTTCCAGGTCAGTAACCTCGACACAACGATCGTTGCCCAGCGTCCCAAGCTGGCACCCCATGTTGCCGAGATGATGACCAACCTGGCCCAGGTCTGCCAGGTCCCGAGCAGCTAGTGTGAATGTCAAGGCCACGACCACCGAACAGCTTGGCTTATACCGGGCGCGGCGAAGGCATCTCCGCATATGCGGTGGTGCTGATGGCGACAAGGGATAGTTGACATGCCTTACGAGTTTATCCTCCGGGTCACAATTTTGCGCTGCTTCCCGTATTTTAGCTTAAACTGAAAGAACCTCGAGGAGTAACCGTCAGATGAGTCATCCCAATGTCCAGTTCGGGTACCAATTTCATTCGTAATATCATTGAAGAGGATCTTGCCAGTGGTAAACACAAAACCGTTATTACGCGCTTTCCGCCCGAACCGAACGGCTATCTGCATATTGGACATGCCAAATCGATCTGTCTGAATTTTGGCCTGGCCAGCTATTACCAGGGGCGCTGTCATCTGCGCTTTGATGACACCAACCCGGTTAAGGAAGAACAGGAATATATCGATGCCATTAAAACCGATCTCAGCTGGCTCGGTTTTGACTGGGGGACGCATGAATATCATGCCTCGGACTATTTCGAGGCACTGTATGGATTTGCGGAAAAACTGGTGAAAAAGGGACTGGCCTTTGTCTGCGACCTGAGCCCCGAGGAGATGCGCGAGTATCGTGGTACCTTGACTGCGCCTGGCAAGGAGAGCCCTACCGCAGCGCAGCAGCGAGGAGAATCTCGACCTGCTGCGACGTATGCGGGCCGGTGAGTTCGCCGATGGATCGCGGGTGTTGCGTGCCAAGATTGATATGGCTGCGCCGAACATGAATCTCCGTGATCCGGTGCTCTACCGCATTCTGCGGGCGACGCACCCGCGCACCGGCAATGCCTGGTGCATTTATCCGATGTACGATTTCGCCCATGGCCAGTCGGACTCACTGGAAAAAGTCACCCACTCGCTCTGCACCCTCGAGTTCCAGGATCACCGGCCACTTTACGATTGGCTCTGTGAGGCGCTGGAGATTTATCATCCGCAGCAGATTGAGTTTGCCCGTCTGAACCTGACCTTATACGGTCATGAGCAAGCGTCGACTGCTGGAACTGGTCAATGAAAAGCATGTCTCCGGCTGGGATGATCCTCGCATGCCGACTCTTTCGGGGATGCGCCGTCGTGGTTTTACTGCCGCCGCTATCCGCACTTTCTGCGAACGGATCGGTATCGGCAAGAGCGACAGTGTTATTGATATGACCACCCTGGAAGATTGTGTCCGTGAAGATCTCGATCAGGTCGCGCCTCGCGCCATGGGAGTATTGAGGCCGCTGAAGGTGACTATTACCAATTATCCGCAAGAGCAGAGCGAAGAGTTTACGGCCGCAAAGCATCCCAAGAATCCTGAGATGGGCTGCCGGACGATTCCATTTGGTCGTGAGCTTTACATTGATCGGGAAGATTTCATGGAAGATCCACCAAAGAAGTTTTTCCGCCTGGGCCCGGGTCGTGAAGTGCGACTGCGTTATGGTTATATCATCCGCTGCGATGAGGTGATCAAGGATCCTGCTGAGCGGTGAAGTCAGAGAGTTGCGCTGCAGTTACGATGCCGAGACTGGTGGTGGCGTCCTGCCGGAAGGGCGGAAAAAGGTCAAGGGGATCATTCACTGGGTTTCTGCGGCACACGCTGTGCCGGTTGAGGTCCGTCTTTACGATCGTTTGCTCAGTGTCGCCGATCCTGCTGCGGAGAAGGATCGTGACTATCGTGAGTTTCTCAACCCGGAATCTCTCGAGGTGCTTGCCGATGCTCTGGTGGAACCGGGGCTTGCAGAGGCCGCCGCCGGAGAGACCTTCCAGTTCGAAAGGCTCGGTTATTTTTCCGTCGACAGCAAAGACTCGCAGCCGGATAAGCTGGTGTTCAACCGTAGTGTCACCCTGCGTGATACCTGGGCGAAGATTGCCAATGATGTAGCGTTTGAGAAACATTGCAAAGGAAGAGGTTTTGCCAAGCAGAATGCTGCGGACACTGAAAATATACGTCCTGGACGACGAAACGGAACTCTGCCAGGATCTGCGCGGCTGGTTGACTGAGGCCGGCCATGAGGTGAGCTGCAGCCCTGCCGGGCGAGCATTGCCATCCGCAGTCACTGCTCATCATCCGGACCTGATTATCCTTGGCATGAGCCGTTATACGGGCGCCGGGATGGAGTTCTTCAAAAAAATCGGATTTAATCGGCATCTCAAGCAGGTGCCGATTATCGTTTTCAGCGATGATGCCAGCCTCGAGTACGAGATGCTGGATGTGTTTGATTTCCAGTGCCGGCCTTTCGATTTTGAGCGCATGGCCGTTTGCTTAAAGCGCCTTTCCAATAGCCCCAGATACCTGACCCAGGTCTCATTTACCGGCCCCGAATTGACCGCTTTTAAAGACTTTCTCCTCAAGCACAGCGGTCTGCACTTCAATCAGCACAACCATCGTATCCTGGAGCGAGGCTTAATGCGCCGCATTCAGGCGCTGCGCATGGAATCCTTGCCGGCGTATTTTAAATATCTTGCCGATACCCCGGATAACTACGATGAATTCAACAAGCTACTCGGCCTGTTGACCGTTGGTGAGACCTCTTTCTTCCGCTACCGCTCTCATCGTCAAGCGCTCATCAACTACGTCCTGCCCAGGCTTCTGCAGGCAAACAGGGCCCAACGTAAGCTGCGGATCTGGTCGGCTGGCTGTTCAACCGGAGAAGAGCCATACTCTCTGGCCATCCTCCTGCTGGAAAATTTCCCCGAGTTGCTGGGGTGGGATGTGCAAATCCTGGCCACCGATATCAACAAGCGCTCCTTGCGCCTCGCCCGTGAGGGGGTTTATGGCGAGCGATCGTTGCGCATGGTGGAAGCGTCCCTGCGGCAGCGTTACTTTGAGAAGCTGGACAACCATTATCTTCTGACGCTACAGGTCCGGCGCATGGTGAAGTTCGATTACCTTAATCTGCAGACAGCCTTCCCCTCCACCTCAATGGAGGGGAGGGGTGAGGTCGACCTGCTGTTTTGTCGAAATGTGCTGATCTATTTCGAGCTTGAAACGATTCGTCAGATTGTTGCCAAGTTCAGCCAGGTGCTCAACCCGCTGGGCTACCTTTTTCTCGGACATGCAGAGACCATGCAGAATGTTTCCGATCGGTTCCGGCGACATCACCAGAACAATGCCTTCTTTTACCAGCGTAAAAACCAGTCGGAAGCCGAAGGCGTGAAGGAACCAGACCTGCCAAGGACGAAGCTGTCCTGACAAGCCCGCTCCGGCCGTTCCTGCACAAGCAAAGAGTCAACCGGCTTTGCTTGTGGCCAAGGCCGTGCGTCAACAGCCTGAAGCAAGGGCTTCCAGGTACGATCCTGAAAAGCTGTATCGCGAGGCGTTGTCGGCCTTCGACCGCGAGAAGTTTGCCGAGTCGGCCCAGCTCTTTGATCAACTGCTGGAAATAGCACCGACGCACCCGAAAGCCCTGGTCGGCAAGGGCCTGTTGTTGGCCAACCAGGGGCAGTATGGTGACGCCCGTCTTTACTGCGCCCGGGCCATCAAGGCAGACGACCTGCTGCCCGAGGCCTACCTGCTGCGTGGTCTGATCCTCGATATGGAGGGCTTCCTTGAGCGCGCACTGGTCGAATACCAGAAGGTTCTCTGGCTCGAACCCGCCTTCGTTATGGCTCATTATCTCTCCGCCAAGGCGCATGACCGTCTGGCCGATAAAGAGAAGAAGCGACGCTCTCTGCGGAATACTCTGCGCACTCTCGAGCAGGCCGCAGACCAGTCCCTTATCCCCTTCTCCGGCGGCCTTTCAAGGGGGGTCTTTCTCGATATCGTCCGCAGGGAGTTAAGTGAAGACTCCGGTCTCTAACTCTGCCGTCCTTGTCCGCCTGCTGCCGAAGAGCCTGGCTGCCTTCCGGTTCCCTCTTGCCTGCCAACTAAACAGCGTTTAATAGCTGCGCTGTATCTATCCTCTTCGATATCCTCTGTTCGTTCTCGGTAAAGAGTTTAAAGTTAGTTAACTTAGCTGTGTTTGACAAAATTGAAACATCGTTATATTCTGCTTCAAAATTGCTTTATCAAGTCCACTGATTGCTTGCTTGGAGCGGGTCGCACATGGATGAAAATCACGGTTACGAAATCGAGCAGATCCTGCAGGAAATGCGCGCTGATTACTGGCGTAATCTGGAAGCCGAAGAAGCGAGCGACGGGGCTGTTGAGACCGAATACCTGATCGTTCGCTGTGGCAACCATCGTTATGGACTGCCGGCGGTAAATTGTCGTGAGGTCCTCAAGTTGCCGCGTCTGGTGCGTGTGCCGCGTTTGCCGGGGCACCTCTGCGGAATCTTCAACCTGCGCGGCGAGATCGTTGCAGTCACCGATATCTGTCCTCTGCTCGGTCTGGCTGCCCAGGTGGCCAGGGCCGATTTTCGTCTGGTGGTCGTTGAAGCAGGGCCTCTGAAAACGGCTCTGCTGGTGGAGGTTGTCGAGGGCCTGACCCGCATTGCTGGTGAGCAGATTGAGTCCTTGGCGGAGGGCGCTGGAGCCGGAGCCCGCGATCTGATTTCAGGAAAATATGTGCAGGGCGAGGATGTTCTTGTCCTGCTCGATCTGGAAGGGCTCATGATGCGCCCGGAATTGGTTGTTGATCAGAAACAGCAAGACGAAAGCAGCGGCTGACCTGACGGAAGCAGCGAAACCAGTGCTAATTTAGATGGAAAGGCGAGATTGATGAATCGAATCAGCGTAAAAATTGTGTTGGCCCTGATCGCCGTATTGGCCGTAATCATGGTGATATCGACCTACCTGATCGTGGAACAACGCTCCAAGGTCTTGCGCGAAGAGCTCCTGGTCAAGGCAAGTTCTCTGGCCAGAATTGGTGCCAAAGCTCTGGAAGGTGTCATGGAGCAGTCTCTGGCGAGCGGGCAGCTCTCTGAAGAGCAGTTGTTCGACACTGATTATCAAGAGATTACAGATGGACCCCTCTCCGGTTCTTCCCTACCGAAATACCATACGGCCTACGATCTCTATCTGGATCTGACGATCAAGGATTTCCAGGATACCTTTGCAGCCTCCGATCCCATGGTGGTGTTTGCCGTTCTGGTCGACCGGAACGGTTACCTGCCGACTCATAACAGCAAGTACTCGAAACCCCTGACCGGTAATGCCGACGTTGACAAAGTCGGCAATCGAACCAAGCGTATTTTTAACGATCCGGTAGGCTTGGCCGCCGGGCAGTATAACAATGAAGATGGCAAAGGCTACCTGCGGCAGATTTACAAGCGCGATACGGGTGAGACGATGTGGGACGTGTCTGCACCGGTTTATGTTCGTGGCAAACACTGGGGCGGTTTCAGGATCGGCTTCTCGATGCAGCAGACCGAAGCGGCCATCGCTGAACTGCGTGATACCGTCGCTCTTTCGATGCTGCTGGTCCTGCTTTTCGCCTCGGCGACCTGTCTTCTGGTTGTCTCGAAGATGATGCGTCCCTTAAAGGAGCTTGACCCGTGCCGCTGAGCGTATCATCGGAGGGCAGCCTGGAAGAGCAGATCACCGTGGCCTCGAACGACGAAGTCGGTCAGTTGGCAGGAGCCTTCAATAATATGACCCAGGTGATCGTCAAAAATCTGCAAGGAGAAATCGACAAGAGCAACCGCATCGTCGTCAGTGTCAAAGAAGCAATTCAGCAGCTTTCGACCAGTGCCAATGAGTTGATGGCGATCTCGGCCCAGCAGTCTGCCGGTTCGACCCAGCAGGCGACTGCCGTACAGCAGGCGACCACGACTTCGGAAGAGATTGCGGCGACCGCGAAGCAGGTCTCGGATAATGCCGGCCGGGTGGAAGCCTTGGCTGATAATGCTACGGTTTCAAGTACTGACGGTCAGGAGGCTGTCTCCACGGCCATTGAAGGCATGACCCGGCTGAAAGGGCAGGTGCAATCGATTGCCGAGGCGATGCTGGAGCTTGGCGAAAATTCCCAGAAGATCGGCGGCATCATCGACATCATCGACGAGATTTCTGATCAGACCAACCTGCTGTCGCTCAACGCGGCAATCGAGGCTGCCGGGGCCGGAGAAGCAGGCAAACGTTTTTCGGTCGTGGCCAACGAAGTGCGCAGACTGGCAGATCGCACCGCCGATGCCACCAACCAGGTTAAGGCTCTGATCGTGCAAATTCAACAGGCGACCAACAGCACGATCATGCTGACCGAAGAAGGCTCGAAAGGCGTTGATGCGGCAAGCAGCCTGGTGGCAAACATCTCGGAGGCGTTGGAAAAGATCACCTCAGCTGTTGTTGAGACGACCAGTGCCGCAAGTGAGATCAAGCTGATGACCCAACAGCAGACCACGGCCAGTGAGCAGATGACGGAAACCATCGTCGAGGTCCGCGATGTTGCCGTCCAGGTGGCGACGAGTTCGCAGGAGACGACCCAGTCGATTGCCGAGCTGACGTCTCTGGCGGAGCGCCTGCAGGACCTGGTGAATGAAAACCTGCAGTCCAAGGGTGAGGCCGCAGCAATTGCAGGCTCCAGGGAAATGGAGCGTGTGCTTACGGAGGCTGTGGAAAAAGGCCGTTTAACGATGGAAGACCTGTTTGACGAGAATTACCAGCCAATTGCTGATACCGATCCAAAGAAATATCATACCCGTTACGACAGTTACATGGATGAGACGATCAAGGCCTACCAGGACACTTTTCTGAACAATGAAATGGTGGCCTTTGCGGTGCTCGTGGATCGTAACGGCTACCTGCCGACCCACAACAGCAAATACACCCAGCCACTGACCGGAGATTATGATGTCGACCTGGTGGGCAACCGCACCAAGCGGATCTTCGACCATGACGTAGGCATCAAGGCGGCACGTAACCAGAAGGGCTTGCTGACCCAGCCATACGAGCGGGACACCGGCGAAAAAATGCTTGATATCAGCGCTCCTGTCTATCTCAAAGGCAAGCATTGGGGTGCCTTCCGGATCGGTTACCAGATGGATTGAGCCAAACAGGTTGGTATCGTGAGTACAGCTGTGTGTATTGAATGAAAAAAAACAAGTACGTTGACATATTCATCCGTGAAGCGGAAGAGCATCTTGAGTCGTTGCGCAAAGGAATCCTCGCTCTGGAAAAAGAAGGGGTGAGTGGGGAGCAGCTCAACGAACTCTTGCGCAGTGCGCATACGCTCAAAGGTTCGGCCAATATGGTTGACCTGGTTGAACTCGCCGGCGTTGCGCATCGCCTGGAGGACCTGCTTAAGAATCTGCAAAGCGGTGACCAGGAGTTCAGCTCTGACCTGGTTGATGTGCTTCTGGTCGCCACTGATGCGATTGAAGCCCTGATGGCGCAGGCGCAGTCGAGTGGCGGCATCAGTGTCAATGTTGATACGGTGGTCAAGGCTCTTGAATCAGGAGTTCTGGATGCCACACAAGATGAACCCGGCACCCCCGATTACCAGGGAACAGAACGTCGGACTTCGGTGCGGGCGAGCGTCGAAAGGCTTGACCAGTTAGTCAATCGCATGGGTGAAATCCTCCTCAGCCAGAAAGCGATGACTGCCCGCCAGGAGCAGATGACTGCACTTTTGCAGGAGTTGGACGGATCCATGGGCCGCCTGCAGGGGAACGACGGCGGGTCGTTACTGCAGTCTCTGCGCGGTAACCTGGTGGCGTTGATCAATGATTTCGAACGTGATCGCTTGCAGCTTGGCTACCAGGCAGAAGATGTCTACCAGCGCACCATGGAATTGCGCCTGTTGCCGCTGGCGACGATAACCGATGAATTTGAGCGCTCCTTGCGCAACCTGGCGCGCAACCTTAAAAAAGAAGTGAACTTGACTGTTAAGGGACAAGAGGTTGAGCTTGACCGGAACATGCTTGATGCGGTTAAACCGATTTTGCTGCATGTCCTCAATAATGCCGTCGATCATGGCATTGAAGACCCCGAGACAAGGGTCCGCCTGGGCAAGCTCAAGGCCGGGCAGATCAGCCTTGAGGCACGTTATGAAGGCAGCTTTGTACAGATTGCAATCCGTGACGATGGCCAGGGCTTGAATCCTGAAAAAATTCGTCAGACCGCGATCAAACGTGGCGTCCTCTCTCTGGAGGACGCGGCCGCAATGTCCGATGATGCCGTCATTTACCTGGTTTTTGAACCGGGCTTCTCGACCCGTGAATTCATCACCGATGTGTCCGGGCGTGGAGTCGGCCTCGATGTTGTAAAAGCAAACCTGGACCAGATCAAAGGCAACCTCACCTTGTCTTCAGAGGTTGGCTCCGGAACCGAGCTGCTGCTGAGGTTGCCTTTAAGTATGGCCATTTTTACCGGCTTATTGGTCGAGTGTTGTGGTCAGACATATGTCTTTCCGCAGCACTATGTTGCTGAAGTCTTACGTGTTGCGCCACGTGACATTCTTGAAGAGATGGGGCGTGAAGTGATCCGGCTCAGAGAGACGTCCATCCCGTTGAGCAGCCTGTCGCGTCTTCTGGAGATGGAGGACTCCACCAGCATCAACAAGCGCTTGACGGTCCTGGTGCTGAGCTTCCGTGAACAACGTATGGCCCTGCTGGTTGATCGTTCGCTGGGTTTGCAGGATGTTGTCGTCAAGGATCTCGGTTGTCAGTTGAGACGGCTTGATTACTTCTCCGGTTCAACGATTCTTGGCGACGGTCATCCTGCGTTGATTCTTTCCGTTGCCGATCTCTTCTCTGCGAATCAGGGGCGGCAGAAACTGCAGTTGCGTCAGGCCTATGAAAAAGCCCAGAAAAGCGCTCTGCGTGGCCGCATCCTGGTGGTGGACGATTCAATCACCACCCGTACCATGGAGAAGAATATCCTCGAGGCAAATCACTATGAAGTGGTGATTGCCGTCTCTGGCTTCGATGCCCTTGAAAAACTGGCAACCGGTCGTTTCGATCTCATGGTCAGCGATGTCGAGATGCCGGGAATGACCGGTTTTGAATTGACCAAAAAGGTCCGTCAGCGTGAAGACAGCGCGGATATGCCGGTGATCATTGTGTCTTCGCTGGCGTCCGACCAACATCGGCGTCAGGGCATGGAGGCCGGTGCCCAGGCCTACATTGTCAAGGGCAACTTCCAGCAGGGGATGCTGCTTGAAACGGTTGAAACCCTGATCTCTTGAGAACCCCATGATTCGAATACTGATCGCTGATGATTCCGAACTGGTCCGGGTGGTGTTAAGAGACCTGCTGGGCCAGGATCCTGATGTTCAAGTCATCGCCGAGGTCTGTGATGGTCGAGCGGCAGTGGAAGAGACCGCCAGGCTCAAGCCTGACCTGGTCATCATGGATGTGATGATGCCGGTCATGAACGGTCTGGAAGCGGTGGCGGAAATCATGTCGGCAACGCCAACGCCGATTCTGATGCTCTCTGCCAACACCGATCCACTCGATAGCGGCAGCGCTTTTGCAGCGATCAAGCTCGGTGCCCTTGATGTCATGGAGAAACCGACCGGTGTCGTAACCGAGGCTTTCTCACGGATTGCCGCTCAGCTGATTAACAAGGCGAAAAGCCTCAGCCGCATCAGGGTGATTCACCATTACCGTACCAAGCGACCGAAGTTGCATGTGCCACAGGTGGCTTTGTCTACGCGGCCACGTCAGCTTCTCGCCATAGGTGCCTCGACCGGTGGTCCGAAGGCGGTCCTGCAGTTGCTGCAGGAGCTTCCTGAAGACTTCAACGCCTGCGTTCTGATTGTCCAGCATATTGCCGATGGCTTCGCCCCCGGGTTTGCCGATTGGCTGGATCGTGAAACCGCACTGCCTGTGCGCATCGCCGAAGCCGGCAGTCCTCTGAGCGCCGGAATGGTTCTGGTGGCCCCGAATCAGTTTCATCTGACGGTTCGTGGCAACCGGATCCTGTTGCAGGATTCGCCACCTTTGAATAATTGTCGCCCTGCTGTGGATGCCATGTTCCTTTCTCTGGCAGAGCAGGGTCTGGCCGAAGAGACTGTGGCGGTTTTATTGACGGGAATGGGCACCGATGGTGCCGAAGGGCTGGCCTCAATGTACAAGCAAGGGGCTTACACGATTGCCCAGGATGAAGCCAGTTGTGCCGTTTTTGGTATGCCGAAGGCGGCAATTGCCCGTGGTGCTGTAACCCGGGTTTTGCCACTGGAGCATATTGCGGAAGTTGTCGCTGGTTTGTTCGCTGTTTAGCAGAGCCCTTTTCCTGTCGCCGGTTCTGTGATATGAAATGCGGGCACTCTCAAACAGCAGGAGTGACAAGATTCCGGAGAAGAGCTTATGTCTTTGCGTGTTTACAATACATTGTCAGGTAAAAAAGAACAGTTTCAGCCACTGGTCCCCAATAAGGTGGGGATGTATGTCTGCGGAGTGACGGTGTACGATTACTGTCATATCGGTCATGCCCGGGCCAACATCGTCTTCGATATCGTTTACCGTTACCTGCAGTACAGCCATTATGATGTGACCTACGTACGTAACTACACGGATGTAGACGACAAGATTATTGCTCGTGCCAACGAACGCGGTATTCCCAGCCAGGCGCTTGCGGAAGAGTTTATCGAGGCTTTCGATGAAGATATGGCGGCCCTGGGCTTGCGCAGACCGACCCATGAGCCCAAAGCGACCGAGCATATAGCGCAGATCATCGCTTTGGTCGAAGGACTGATCGCCAAAGAGATGGCCTACGAATCGGCCGGTGATGTTTATTATAGTGTCGACAAGTTTCCCTCCTACCTGAAGCTCTCCAAGCGCAACATGGAGGAGATGCAGGCCGGGGCACGCATTGCTCCCGGTGAGCTGAAGCGCAATCCCATGGACTTTGCCCTCTGGAAGACGGCCAAGCCCGGAGAGCCGAGTTGGCCGTCCCCCTGGGGAGATGGTCGCCCGGGCTGGCATATCGAATGTTCCGCTATGAGCTCGGCCCTGCTCGGTGAGACTTTCGATATTCACGGTGGTGGTCGCGACCTGATCTTTCCGCATCACGAGAATGAGATTGCCCAGTCGGAGGGAGCCTCCGGCAAGCCCTTCGTCAAATATTGGCTGCACAACGGTTTTGTCAATGTCAACCAGGAGAAGATGAGCAAGTCGCTCGGCAATTTCTTTACTATTCGGGATATCCTGAAAAGCTACGACGCCGAAGTGGTCCGCTTCTTTATTCTGACGGCTCACTACCGTTCTCCGATCGACTTCTCTGACCAGAACCTTGAAGAAGCACGGCTTGGCTTGACCCGGTTTTATGAAGCACTGGCACAGCTCGAAAAAGCCCTGAACAAAGCTGATAAGGATGCGCAGCAAGGCGATGTGCCGGAATCGTTAGCCGATCCGGTGGCACGCCTGGCTCAGCTTGAAGAGCGTTTCCGCACTGCCATGGATGATGATTTCAATACTGCTCTGGCTATTGGTCACATGTTTGATGCCGTGCGGGCAATCAATCGGATTCTGGCTGAAGAAAACAATCTGCAGGGACAGTTACAGGATATCCTCGGCAAGGGTCGTGACGACCTCTTGCGACTCGGTGAAGTGCTCGGCCTGTTCCTCTCTGAGCCTTCTGCCTGGCTGGCGCGGAGTGCCCGGGAAGGCTTGTCAGAATCCGGCTTGAGTGCCGAGGAGATTGAAAGCCTGATTGTGGAACGAAGAGAAGCCCGGGCAAATAAGGATTTTGCCAGGTCGGACCAGATTCGTGATGAACTGGCCGCCAAGGGCGTGCAGTTGCTCGATGGTCCAGAGGGAACAACCTGGAAAATGAAATAATTGTCAATTTTATATATTGGAGCGTCCTATGGCAAAAAAGATAATGATCGTCGATGATTCGCCGTCAGTTCTGGCGATTCTTGATGACATGCTGGTTGATCTTGGTTACGAGGTGACCCGGGCCGATAACGGCAAGCAGGCCTGTGGCTTGCTGGAAACCAGCCGCTATGATCTGATCATTACCGATCTGACCATGCCGGTTATGGATGGTATCGCTTTTGTGCAAACCGCAAAGCAGATGCCGAACTGTAAATTTGTACCGATCGTCATGCTTTCCTCGGAAGAGGATGAGGCGAAGATCGCTGAAGCCAAGAAGGTCGGTATCTCCACTTTTTTGCGCAAGCCGGTTAAAGAGGTGCAGCTGAAGACCATTCTCCAGGTCGTTCTCGGCTCCTGATTAATCCGGGCAAAGCGCTTTCGGTCTTAAGCTATGGCCAAATTTGTTTTAAAGACCGATTACCAGCCGCAGGGTGATCAGCCGCAGGCGATTGCGGAGCTGGTTGCCGGCCTGCAGCGTGGAGACCGGCACCAGGTTTTGCTCGGTGTGACCGGCTCAGGCAAAACCTTCACCATGGCCAATGTCGTCATGGCCGTGCAGCGACCAACCCTGGTGCTGGCGCCGAACAAGACCCTGGCCGCTCAGCTCTATGGCGAGTTCAAGGAACTCTTCCCCGACAACGCCGTCGAGTATTTCGTCTCCTACTACGATTACTACCAGCCTGAAGCCTACGTTCCCACCACTGACACTTTCATTGAAAAAGATTCCTCGATCAACGAGGAGATCGATAAGCTGCGCCATAGCGCAACACGCAGCCTGCTGACCAGGCGCGATGTCCTGATTGTCGCTTCGGTCTCCTGTATTTACGGTCTGGGTTCGCCGGAAGCCTATCATGGTCTGCTGATTCGCCTTGAACAGGGGCTGGAACTTGACCGCAACCAGTTGCTGCGGCGTCTGATCGATATCCAGTACACGCGTAATGATGTTGATTTCCACCGTGGCACATTCCGTGTTCGGGGCGATACGGTAGAGGTCTTTCCTGCCTATGAAGAAGACCGCGCCCTGAGGATAGAGTTTTTCGGTGATGAGATAGAAACGATCAGTGAAATTGATCCCTTGCGGGGCAAGGTCATTGATCGACTGACGTCGACGGCGATTTTCCCTGCCAGCCATTACGTTGCCACCAAGCCGACCCTGGATCAGGCCATTCGTGAGATCCAGGAGGAGCTTCGCGAGCGGATTCAGTTTTTGCGTGGACAAAATCGCCTGGTCGAAGCTCAGCGCATCGAGCAGCGGACCCTTTTTGATATAGAGATGATGGAAGAGATGGGCTTCTGCCAGGGCATCGAAAACTATTCACGCTACCTGGATCGTCGTCAGGAGGGGTCGCCGCCGGCGACCCTTTTCGATTATTTCCCCGCCGATGCCTTGCTCTTTATCGACGAGAGTCATGTGACCGTATCGCAGATAGGCGGCATGTATCGCGGCGATCGCAGTCGTAAAAGTACCCTGGTGGAGTATGGCTTTCGGCTACCCTCCGCACTGGATAACCGGCCTCTGACTTTTGATGAGTTCAGCGACAAGGGGATTCCGACCGTCTACGCTTCGGCGACTCCCGGAGATTACGAGCTGACTCTGTCTGCCGGCGTTGTCGTCGAACAGATTGTCCGCCCTACCGGCCTGGTCGATCCGCCGGTTGAGATTCGGCCTGCCAGCAGCCAGGTGGATGATTTGCTGCATGAGCTTCGCCAGGTTGTTGCAGCACAGGGCCGGGTTCTGGTTACCACCTTGACCAAGCGTATGGCAGAGGATTTGACCGGCTACCTCGATGAAGTCGGCATCCGCTGCCGCTATCTGCATTCCGATATCGACACTGTTGAGCGAATTCGCATTATTCGCGACCTGCGCCAGGGTGTCTTCGATGTGCTGGTTGGTATCAACCTGTTGCGGGAGGGCCTGGATATACCAGAGGTTTCACTGGTTGCCATCCTCGACGCCGACAAGGAGGGGTTTTTGCGCAGCACCCGTTCCCTGATCCAGACCTGTGGTCGGGCTGCGCGCAATGTTGATGGTCGGGTGATCATGTACGCAGACAAGATTACCCGTTCCATGCAGGCGTGTCTCGATGAGACCGAGCGTCGTCGAACCACCCAGTTGAGTTACAACGCAAAACACGGCATCACCCCGGAGACGGTGCGCAAATCGTTTCGTTCGATCCTCGATGTTCTCTCCTCGGAGAGAAAACCCGAGAGCCTGGCCGCCGAAGCACTTGCTGAATACGGTTCTCAGGCGGAGCTGAGTGCTGAGATAAAACGTTTGCGGGAAGAGATGCTGCAGGCGGCCGCCGAGCTTGAGTTTGAAAAGGCCGCGGAGCTGCGCGACCGGGTGCTGCTGCTTGAGAAGCAGGACCTGGCTCTGCGCAGTTAGGCAAAACAGCTGGTTTGAGTTGCGGATGGGGGCTCAGGAAGGCATGGGCCGGTTTTCGCTCAGGTAGACCCAGCCTTTGACTACGCGGTAGATCATCCAGATCGAGACTGCCAGCAGGATGGCCCAGCCGACCAGGAAAATCACGGAAATCCCGCCGATCACCATCCAGAGCAACGAATACCAGAAGGTTCTTGTCTGCCAGCGGAAGTGGCTTTCGATCCAACTTCCCTTGACATCGTCCATGCGAACATAGTTGATAATGACTCCGGCAAACAGAGTCAGACTGCCGGTAAACAGACTGGCCGCTTGCAGTGCATAGACAATTAATGCCAGCTTGCGCAGGCTCTCTTCTGACGGCAAAGTGGCAGCCGTTTGCCAGTTTTCTTCCATGGTGACCTCTCTGCTAGTTTCTGCCCAGCTTTGCTGTCAGGCGCTTGTCAGCGTTTGTACCCTTATCCTGGAAGATATCTTGGGCGGAAACCTCAAGCACGGTTACCTGCCCATCCGCCAGCTTTGGGAGAGGCAAAAGGCCTGATCCGTTTTGTCATAAGGACCCAGCACTACAAGCGGATTCTCCTGAATAAGGCTGAATGCTGCCCTTGAATAATCTTGATGTTCTTGATGCGCTTTGCCAATAACGCCAAGCCAAGCCTCATGTTGATAGAGAGACTTTTATCATGAGTGTCTTTGCAATAATCTGGAGTCTTTGAGATGTTTCTTAACGTCGTATAAACTAACAATCTATCAGGGTTTTCACAATAGGGAAGATTTGGCAAGCTTTCTGCCTCACCTGTGTCCTTGCTGAATCTATTGTTTTTGATGCCCTGGACTTTTTCTTTTTATCGGTGGTACTGAAAACAAAGGCCGTATTTCCTTAAGCAACGGGAACCTTATCTGTTGAGAGCCAGGATTTTCGTTCTGCCGCGAGAAGACTCTGGTTTTTCCGGTCGACCCGAGTATAATTCCGGTTCATCTGCCTTTGACGAGACGACCTTTCGGCTGGTTGCAAAATCCAAGCAGATCGTTGTCTGGATAAGGTACGAAACAGACCGCCAGCAAAAGCAGGATAAACGGCGCGCCGGTCAAAACGGCAAACCATGAAGGGGATCTGAGTATGGGCTATCGAAATCTGCAGGAGACCGTTGCCGCGCTGGAAAGGACGGCACAGCTGAAACGCATCGATGTAGAAGTTGACCCGTATCTTGAAGTTGGCGCTATCCAGCGCCGGGTTTACGCTGCCGGAGGTCCCGCCTTACTCTTTACCCGTGTCAGGGGCTGTGCCTTCCCGATGCTGGGCAACCTGTTTGGGACCCTTGAACGAGCACGTTACCTGTTTCGGGACACTTTGCCGGCAATCGAGCGGTTGGTCGATATCAAGGTCGATCCCGGCGTGGCTTTTCGTCAGCTTGGGGCTTCCTTTGGCCTTGCCCGGCACGCCTGGCACCTCCTGCCAAAATCGACGACCAGTGGCCCCGTGCTGCATCATGCTGACAGCTCTGACCAGTTTGCCGCAACTGGTCTCCTGGCCTGACGATGGCGGCGCTTTTATTACCCTGCCCCAGGTTTACAGTGAGGCCCCCGGCAAGCGCGGCTGGCGCGGCTCCAATCTGGGCATGTACCGTGTGCAGATCTCCGGCGGCGACTATGCTGAAGATGAGGTGGGCCTGCATTACCAGATTCATCGCGGCATCGGCGTTCATCACGCCGACGCTTTGAAACAGGGCCAGGCGCTGCCGGTCAATGTTTTTGTCGGTGGGCCGCCGAGCCTCAGCCTGGCCGCGGTTATGCCCTTGCCGGAGGGAATGCCGGAGCTGGCTTTTGCCGGCTTACTCGGCGGCCATCGCCTGCCGGTGGTGAAGACTCCCAATGGTCTGCTTGCTCCTGCGGAAGCGGACTTCTGCCTGTCCGGGTATATCCTCCCCGGAGAGACCCGTCCGGAGGGCCCTTTTGGTGATCATCTTGGATATTACAGCCTGACCCACGATTTCCCGGTGATGAAGGTGACGCCATGTCTTCCATCGTCCCGGAGCGATCTGGCCATTTACAACCGTAGGACGACCGCCCCAGGAAGATACCACTTTTGGAGCCTTGATCCACGAGATGACCGGGGCAGCCATCCCTGACCTGGTGCCGGGAGTGCGTGCCGTTCATGCCGTCGATGTCGCCGGAGTTCATCCTCTCTTGCTTGCCATCGGCAGTGAACGCTACCTGCCCTACGTGGAAGACGCCGAACCTCAGGAACTTCTCACTCAAGCCAATGCCTTGCTTGGCCAGGGCCAGCTGTCTCTGGCCAAGTATCTGATGATCGTTAACGAAGCCGATCAGCCCCAGCTGGATATTCACGATATCAGTGCGTTTCTGCAGTCCCTTCTGGAGCGGATCGACTGGCGGCGGGATCTGCACTTTCAGACGCGCACGACCATCGACACGCTCGATTATTCGGGTGAGGGCCTGAACGCCGGTTCAAAAGTGGTGATGGCGGCTTGCGGACCGATTCGTCGCACGCTGCCAACCAAGATTCCCTGTGACTTGCGCTCTGCCCGCCGGGTTTCTCACGGCCACAGATTGCGGCACCGGGGATCCTGGTCATACAGGGCGAGCCCTGGCAGGGAGAACGTGGCGCTCCGGCAGCGGATCTGACGGCCTTCTGCCGCTCTTACACGCAGGATGATGAGATCAACGAATTCCCGCTGGTGGTGATCGTTGATGACGCAGAGTTCTCTGCACGAAATCTGCATAACCTGCTCTGGGTTGCCTTCACCCGTTCCGCTCCGGCCAGTGACCTTGAAGGCATTGAGGCCTTCACCCGGGTGAAGCACTGGGGTTGCCGTGGCAGCCTGGTGATTGATGCCAGACGCAAAGAGCTTTCATGCCCCGCCTCTCGAAGAGGACCCTGCTGTTGAAAGACGCGTTGATGAGCTTGGCTGTTGCCGGAGGAGCCTTATACGGACTGATTTAAAAAGCAGACTATTGCATGTGCTGGGGCAGATGATCTCTGAGGTGAGCAGTAAATTAGCAAAACGCAACGGGGCCAGGTTCGATAACGAACCTGGCCCCGTTTTTTAGTTTGTTGAACGCAGTTGTTACAGTTTTTCACCCTGCAGTGTTTTTAAGATCTGCGGATCCTGCTCCTCGATGGCCAACAAGGTGTGGCAGGTGTTGCAGTCCGCCGAAATCGTTTTGCCATCAGGGCTCTCATGCATGTCATCGTGGCAGCGGAAACAACCGATATCAAAGTCCGGACCATGGCTGATGTGGTTGACATAAGTTCCCCAGGTGACTTTCATCTCCGGAAAGACATTCTCGGAGTAGGCTTTGACGACACCCTGAATCGCTGCATCAAGCAATCCGGGGCTTTCGATCAGAAGTTCAGGGTAGTTTTCACTGTACCAGTTTTCAAGACCCTGTGTAATTCCCTCGCGGGCCTCTTGCGGAGCTTTGATACTCGGCTGTGATCAGCTCGAGAGCCTGCCGTCTTGATGTAGGGTAGCTCCTGGGGAATGTCGCCTTCGGCGAGTTTGCGATCAAGAGCTGTCATCCGGCGGGAAGTAAATGTGCGACGGCCGGTTGTGGCAGTCGATACAATCCATTTCTCGGAGTCTCGTTACTAGCGCTGGTCTCTGCAAGAAGCTCGTCGGCATCCGGGGTGCGGAAGACCGTTTGTGTGCCATCAGCCTTGGTCAGGGTGACCTCGGGGATGACCATGCGGTTGTGTTCAGTTGCCCGGTAGGTGATTTTGTTCTCAGGAGCAACGTGCCAGTGGATGCCGTGTGAACTCTGTGCCCTGTCACCTGCGCTGCCAATCTTCATCAGCAGGATATCGTGCACCGTGGTGTTCTGCTCGTCCGGCAAAAAGCTTTTTTTGACCTTCAACTTGTCACCGTGGAAGAGTTCGGGTCGATGGCATTCTTCACAGGTGTCACGTGCCGGGCGCAGACCATGGACCGGGGTTTGAATGGGCGTCGGGTAGGTTGCCGTGGCCACGGCCAAAAGCTGGCGTGCGCCGGAAATCTTCGATTTGACAAACCAGTCAGCGCCTGAGCCGATATGACATTCGACGCAGGCAACCCGTGAATGTGGCGAGTTCTCGTAGGCCGTGTACTCAGGGGCCATAACTGTATGACAGAACTGGCCACAGAACTGGGTTGACTCCATGTAATGGTAAGCCCGGTACAGAAACATGCTGAATACGGCAAAGTTCACCGAAGTCAGCAGGACGATCAGAAAGACGTTTCTGCGCAGGCGGCCGAACATGTCCGGTTCTGTAAAATACCTGCGCAGGTACTGCAAGGTGAAGAGATGGACGTCTCGCTCGCCGCGAAAAAAGAAGGCGCCAATAAAAATCATCGCCAGGCCACCAAGAAAGACCGGTCCCAGAGCCAGGTATACGGCGGCACCGAAGTAGGGGTTCTTGATATGCCAGACGGTGTCGGCCAGCATGTATGCCAGTAGAAAGGGTGTGGTGACGGTGACGATCATTCCGCCAATAAGAGAGATGCGGCTGCGACTGATACCAAGGAAGAAGTCCTTGACCATGTCAAATTGACCCATGGAGAGCTCCTGTTTCTTTCAGATTGGCGGAAAGTTCTAATCGAAAAATCCGCCTGGAAAACTGACAAATAAAAGATGCTTTTGGTAAATAGTAAAAAGGATTAATTGGAGAGTTTTTATCAAATAGCGTTAAAAAAAACAAGAAAAAAGGCGAGTTAGCTGTTTATTGAAAAGAATGAAATTATTTTAATTTTTATTGTTGACATGAAGTTATTTTTAATGTTAAAAGTTTAATCAAAGTAAACAATTGAAAACAATTAAGACAGGAGGTCGTTATGAAAACTCAAAGCAACTTTATGGATACCGTCAAAAGCAGTTACATGGTTCTGATCATTGCCATGCTTGGCATCTTCGCTTTTATTTCAGCGGTTTTGATTGCCTGGCCTGCACTTGCTTACATCGGCGCGAAACTTTTTAACTAGGACCTGACTTAAACAACCAATACTCTCAGCACGAGAGAGTTTCCATAAGGAGAAACATCATGAAAAGCGCAGCCAATATTGTCAATAATGTGAAAGCCAGTTACACCGTCGCAGTTATGGGCGTTCTCGGAGTCTTTGCTTTTGTCTCGGCCGTTCTGATCGCCTGGCCGGCACTCGCCTACCTTGGCGCCAAGATGTTTAACTAAGAAAGCAGAATCGAAGGCCGAATGTATATTCAGGCCAGGAAAATGTAAAAGGCCGCCCCCGGTAGGGAGCGGCCTTTTACATTTTATGTCGAGGCCTGATCTCAATGAGCTTCGTCATCAGACATGAAAGCGGGGAAAATCATGTTGAGGAAATAGAAGATGATAAAAGGCGTCACAATGACAGACAACATTCCTCCCAACCCTTCTTTAAATGTTTCGATGTCGTGCGGAATAATCGGCAGATGATATTCCATGAAGCCGGCAAAGGTTAGCGAGAAAGCCTGCCCGCCAATGACGACGTTCCAACGCATCATGAAGACGCCGAAGAGGACCAGGCTGCTGGCGATAACCGCGCGCCTGGTCGACAGGCCCGGCACCAGCAGCATTAAAAACGGCAGAAAATTTCCAAGTCCGTACTGATAGACGAAAATCTTCATGAAGTCATGTTCGTAGATGACCATACGCAGGGCATCCCACGACTTGACTGCGGTGTAGCCACGGAAAATCATGTCAAGGATTTCAAGGGTGATTGCAGCGGTCATGAAGATCAGCAGGTATTTCGAAGTCATTTTGACTTCATGCTCCTGAATGCTGCGCAGCTGTTCGACAGGAATGCGCTGTGCCGCCTTGAGCCAGGGCATCTGGAAGCAACCAGTTTTTGCCGCGTTTTGCCGCCCATTTGCGCATCTCCATGAAAATGTAGTAGCTGACGATGCAAAGCGCGATACCGGAAACAACCGCAGAACAGATGAAAATAACCGGCATGAGCGGGGTCATCCAGAGGGCATTGGCTTTGACCGAACCGAAAATAAATCCGGCATAGCCATGCAGGAAGCAGGCAACCGGAATACCGAGTGCCGGCCAGGAACTTGATGGCCTTGTGATCCGAGTGAAGCGCCTCTTCGGAAATATCCATCGCCCCAAGTGAAATGATTTTGTAGATCGGCAGCAGAAGTCTTTCCAGTCCGCTACGATTCTGCTTATTGTTGAGGCGGTGAACTGATTCGACAATGAACTTGCGATAAACGAACCAGATTTCAGCGGCGACAATGCAGGCATATGTCATGAAGACGATACCAAAGGCTGAAATTGCTGAAGTAAAATGTGGCGTCATCAGGACGTGAATGCCCCTGAAAGGCTGCATCAGGTGCAACAGCAGCGGCATCATTGCCACCGGCAGCAAGGCAAAGGAGAAGACCAGGGCATATCGGGCGATCTCTCTCAGTTTTTCAACGCCAAAGACGTGGTATAGAGAAGAGAGGACAAAGGCTCCGGCGACCAGACCGGTCATGTAGGGGTACATGACGATTTGTATCGACCAGTAAACATATTCGTTTGGAAGGACAAAGAGGTCTTTGACGGTCCAGGCTTCACCGTGCACGACCATTTGGGCAACTTGTTCAACCATGGCTAGCGTACCTCCTTGTTCAGGCCGATGTAGTAGACGTTTGGCTTGGTACCGTACTCATCACGCAATATGCCGACACGCTGGTTCATGATTGCCTGCGCGACCGGATCGTTGGGATCTTTCAGGTTGCCGATCTGGCGGGCATCGAAGGGGCAGGCCTGGGCACAGGCCGAATTTTCGCCGTTGCTGATACGGTGGTAGCAGAAGGTACACTTGTCGGCAACGTTTTCCACCGGGTGGAAGAAGCGGACTCCGTAAGGGCAGCCCATGATGCAGTAACCGCAGCCGATGCACCAGGTTCGATCGACCAGGACAACTCCATCTGCAGTCTGGTAGGTTGCGCCGACCGGGCAGACCTGGACGCAGGCGGGGGTACTGAACAGTGATTGCAGAGCTTTGGCACGAAAAAAGCCTGGGCGATCTCGTCATCAGGGACCAGCGTCATTCCTGAGGCGTTTTCGTCGAGCAACTTGGTCGTGTAGCCGTTGCGGGCCCCTTTCGGGCAGTCCATGACGACATCGCCGTCTTTTTTAATGACGTATCGCTCAACCCAGGTACGGGTTACGTTGGCTTCGAAGGGGATGTCATTTTCAGATCTTGCATGCCTTGACGCAGAAGCCACAACCGACACACTTGTATGTGTCGACCAGGAATCCCCAGCGAAGTTCGGGGTTGGCAGCCAGAAGTTCCTTGGGGTCGATGAAGTCCAGAGCCGAAATTGATACAGACGCCCCTGCAACAAACACAGCAGTACTTCTTAAAAACTCACGTCTTTTCATAATCACATATCCTCCAGGCTTGGATTGTGCGGATTGTGACATTCGCTGCACTCTTCGCCTTCATTGTGCTGGGCCGGATCTATGCCAGGGATATCGTTCCGGTCGCTGGACGGCATGATGAGTTTGGAGTGACAACGGATACACAGCTCCCGGCTCCGGTCAATCGTCAGTTTCTCCGGATTGTCGGGGTGGTTGAGGGCCGGCCCATGGCAGTTCTCGCAGGGGATCATGGCGTGTTGAGAACCGCGAAGCTCGTCGACTTTGTCATCATGGCATTCGTTGCAGTACTCCGTGTTTTTGTATTTTGCCGGGTAGTCTTTCCATTCCTGTTCGTTGCTCAAACGGTGGAAACCAAAGGTGTATCCACGTTCCTGCGAACCAAAATCAGAGGGGACGTAGATTGCTCTGAATAACAAGATACCAATGACTATGGCAATGACCACGAATAGCGGTCGCCAAACATGGTTTTTCACGGGCTTCTCCTTAGGAATGGGTTGTTTTCCATTAATCGATCAAAAGTAAAACATGGTTTTGTTATTATCATGACTTTGTTTGTCTGTCAATCGTTACGGTCCATGGAAAGTCGTTAAATATCATTAGTTATCTCAAAGAATAACATTGTAAAGTCCTATTTTTATAGCATTAAATTTTGTTAGTGATAGTTTTTTTATTTTTAATTTTGAGGAAATCTTGACATAAATCAACAAATAAAATAGTGTTTTATTATATGGCCTGCTTAAATTGTGGGATAGTAATTCTGCTTTTTTGACTGATTTGTGACCACTCGTACGGTATCTGGCATTCTTGGCCTCACGGCAAGATTAGAACAGTTTAAACGAGTCTGGTCTACTTTCAACTCCATGCGGTAAGAGTTTATTGGGTGCGAGGTGTTGTGGTGGAAAATTCTGTCGAACTAGAAAAGCGCGTAGCGGATCTCGAGGCTCAGATTGCCATACTGTCAGAAACCGTTTCCGGCTTACAGGCAAGCCAGGGGCGGCAATCTGAACAATCGAGCTTAAAGAAGAAGAGCTCCCGCAAGGTTCCTGCTCAGGGTGAAACTTCCGAAGAGATCCTCTCCTGGGTCGACAAATCCTATATCCTCTCACGGGTCGCGACAACCAGCTTTATTGTTGCCGTTGCCCTGGCATTGAGAACGGCTTCTGACAGCGGCAGCATTGATTTGCAGATCGGTTCTTTTCTCGGCATGCTCTATGCCTTTGGGCTGATCATGTACAGCTGGTTTGCCTATAAGGAGCGCAGCATCCAGGCTCCTGTGTATATTCTCTGGGGGACCATCATCATGTGCAGCGTGGTGGTCGAGGCGCACCGTGTTTTTGACACGGTACCCTCGGAAATGGCTTACGTGGTTATGGCGATAACCGGATTGGTGGCCACCGTTATCAGTCGTCTTCATCATGTGGCTTTGCCTGTTTTTGTCGGCACTCTTGGCATGAGTTTCGGCAGTTTTGCCATTGATTACCCGAGTCCGGTTTTTCCCTACCTGGTCATTATCATGGGCTTGGCAAATCTTTTTGCCACCTATGCAACGCACCTGCTGCGCGCGTCCTGGCTGCGCTGGTTGCTGTTTGTCCTGACTCTCTTCATGATTCAGATCTGGGATTTGAAGCTGTCCATTTATCTCGACAAGACTGAGTCCGGAGAATCTTGAGTTTTCCGTGCAGCACCTGATGCCGTCGATCGGGTTTTTGGCGGTGGTCTTCGCAGGTATCGCCCTGTTGGGAGTGCTGGGCAAGGTTCAGGATAAAATTTCGAAATTCGATATTATTTTACCGGTTCTCAATGTTTGCTGGGTCTACCTGGCGGCCAAATATGCTATAGGCCAGGGGCTGACCACTCCCCAGGATTTTTGGCTGGGTCGCTGTGTGCGCTGCCTCTGCTGCATCTGTTGATTGGATGGTGGTTGCTCGGTCGCGCTGAAGGAGGGGCTTTGGGAACAACCTCCTTTGCCTTTGCCGGAGGTTTGCTTCTGGCCTTTGCGGCGCCGATGGCGATCGGCCATGCCGTGATTGCAACCGCGGTGGTTGCGTTGTTGGCTGTGGCAATGGTCTGGATTTCGGTGCGGCGCAAAAACCAAGGATTACGTTTGGTTTCCTATGCCCTGCAGCTTTACGCCTGCTCGGCACTGGTTTATTTGCTTTGGACGACTGACGGCACAAAGCCTTCGCTGGTCGGGGCGCTATCCTCAGGGCTTTTGGCAAGTATTGCTTTTTGTCACTATTTCTGGGCCCGTCGTCATCCGGCAGCAGCTGGTGAGACTTTTATGCATAAGCTCAATAAGAATGACCGCGGTGCCAGTGTCCTGCTGGTGGCGGCTTTGTTCAGCGGCTTCTTTACCATGCGGGTCGGTCTATATCAAACCCTTGATTTTATGCATATGGCTACGCACAGTAATTTCGGTGGTGCCCAGTCTGTACTGATTAACGTTACGGCCGCTGTTCTGCTCTTGCTCAGCTTGATGAAGCATAATAAGGAGCTGCGCAATGTCGCGGTAATAATAACCGTGATTGGTGCCGGCAAGGTCTTTCTGATGGATATGGTGCAGCTCAAAGGAATGCCACTGATGATCAGTGTATTTACTTTCGGGCTGGTGGCTGCTTTGGCCTCTTTTGTCTTAGGTCGCTGGAACAAGAAAGAGCAGGCCGCAAGGGTTGAAACCTAGTGAAATGGAATCTTATGTAAGGCTTGATTGTGTCGATACAAACTGCAACAAAAAAGGCCTCCGCATGAGCGGAGGCCTTTTTTGTTGTGTCCCGGAATCAGGTTGATTTACCAGACAGAATCAAGCTGGGTAAATGCCTTCTTGAAGTCGGCTTCGACAGTATCAAGAATAGCCATTGCATATTCATTGTTATGAACGCCGTTGGTTCCGTCATTACGGACGAATTTAAGGTTGCGCAATGCCTGGCTGTAGGTTTCCCAGACTTCAGTCGTATCACGCTTGGCCGCATCTGCATCAGCAAGTTGGGCTTCAAGTTCGACGCGCATTTCCTTGAGCTCGTTAATACGAGCTTTGGTTTCTGATGCCCACTCTTCGAAGATCTCCTTGTAAGCTTCATCTTCGTGGCAATTGGTGCAGGTTGAAGAGGAGGGGCGATAGACCCCTTTGGTCACTCCGGTGTGACAATCAACGCAAGTCATGTCTGCTGCATCGCCGTACATCAGGCTGGGAATATCCAGGTCAGCAATGCCGCTGCCAACGTTCATCTCTTCTTGTGCCTCATGGCAAACAGTACAATCTGCAATCTGGGGCGCATCGTCAACCGCATCGGCATGGCAAGCCAGGCAGAAATTCATGCGGTCTGTGGCCGTCGCCGGGTTGTGAACAACACCGAAGTGGCAATCGCGGCAGGTCAGATCGAACTCTTCAATGTGCATGCTATGGTTAAAATGAGTGCCGCCGACGAAATCATCGGTCATGATGTCGGCCAGGCCTTTGCGCTCGCGGAAGTCTGGGTTGACGACGTCGTCAAGCATGCGCATGTTGACAAGCTTCATTGGACCCTTGGTTGATTCGCGGACAGTCTTGTTGCCTTCATCAGAGTGACAGTAAAGACAATGCCATGAAGGAACCAGGTCCTCGTGGGGGTTGGAGAGAATCTCAAGCTTCTCTTCCTTGGAGATGGTCAACTGCATGTAGGTGTCGCGCAGGCCGCCGATCTTGGCTTTTACATAACCGAACACGCCTGGACGGCCGTGGCAGTCCAGGCATGAGACGCCGGCATCGCCATGAGCGGAGTGTTCCCAGGAGTCAACTTCGGCAAGGGGGCCGAAGCCTTGTGCCGGGTGGCAGAGATGGCAGAACTCAGGTTCTGAAGTCATGTGGAGAATCTGGATATTGATAAAGCCGAAAAACACCACGAAAACCACTGAAATGATGGTGAAAATAACAATGTGTTGTTTGCACCAGTCAAAAACGTTCTTAAGCATGTTCTGCACCTCTGGTCTGGATTTACGTTAAAAATGATAGAAAAGGATTAAAATCAAATGAGCCACCGTATAATACACATTTTGCAAATGAATGCAACATAAAGCTTGTATACAGTATGCATATGCAGGAGGCTTTTAGCAGCTAGAAGCGGCGCTTTGACGGGAGAATTGAAATTTTTTTACTGCAATCTCGATGACTTTGCTCTGCTGTAGTTGTTCTGTTGCAGGTCAGTTTTTCTTCGATGTTTTGAATTGTCTGACGTATTCCATGATGGTCAGGACTGAAAACCAGAAAGGGGTTGCCAATCGGCAACCCCTTTCTGGTTTCTTGTTATGGTAGATTCCGGCTAGTGTCCGCTGCCTCCCATGAAGGCAAAGATCATCAGGAAGAGGCAGGCCAGCCCGGTGAAGAGGGCAATGTAGCCGAAAGCCTTGAGGCAGAAGTCGTAAACCGGACCGCTGACCTTATTGCAGACATACTCATCTGTTGTTCCCTCTTCTTCATAACGACGCCATTGGTCGCCACGTTCTTCGATGAACTCTTCCTTGGCCATCTGGCCATTGAAGATAACGAAGTCCATCGGGAATTTCTCCGGTCGTCCATGGGTGTTGTAAAAATGGACGGTGAAGATAAAGCCGGTTGCCAGCAAAGCCTCATCGGAATGAATGATCGTGGCGACATTGAACATCCAGCCTGGCAGGAAGTAGCCGAAGAACTCCGGGAACCAGAGCATCAGGCCGGAGCCACCGATGGCAAACATACCCCAGAAGACGGCGAGGAAGTCGAATTTCTCCCAGTAGGTCCAACGCTCGAAGGTCGGCTTGGGACCAAGGAAGAG
Organism: uncultured delta proteobacterium; assembly: GCA_963769955.1. Lineage (GTDB taxonomy): Bacteria > Desulfobacterota > Desulfuromonadia > Desulfuromonadales > BM103 > M0040. The sequence continues at coordinate 484,034 of CAVYNW010000005.1, read as the reverse complement.
GAACCAGCGAACCATGCCGATAACGTCACGGATATCACGCAGGTTCGGGCAGAGAGAGTCCGGTCCGAACAGGCGCGTCAGCCACATGTCACCGGAATTCTTCTTCTTGGACAGGAAGAGGAAGTCGAAGCTCAGAATCAGTGCCGAAACGAAGTAGTAGAAGGTCAGGATCGCACAGCCCCGATGGATCAGTCCTGCGTAGTAGGTGCCGCCGTAGAAGTCCATCATCGCCACGGCCCAGTGCTGGTCAGCGAATTTGAGCGGCAACCCGGTCAGGGTCAGACCGAGGAAGCTGATTATAACGGTCAGGTGCAGGAAGATATGACGAGACTTGAAACGCACATACTGCTTGTGTGGCTCAGTGATGTGATGTTCCTCTTTACCGTCGTGCTGCGCAGCCAGTTTCTGGCGATTCTCAACAAAGCCACGGACCATCCAGAGCAGGGTGTGGATCCAGAATACGGCGAAGGTGCCGACCAGAAGACCGGTCATGCTGACAAAAGTCCAGTAGCTGATCGGGTAGTTCTCCCGGTCGTGCATGTCGCCATGAGAATTAAACTCGGCAAAAAGAGGGGTAGCGTTAGGGTGGCACTGGGCGCAGGTTCCCGTCAGGTTGGCAGGATTCACGCTCGAATTCGGGTCTTCTTTAGGTAATACATTGTGCGCCGTGTGGCAATCGGCGCAACCGGCAACCTTATCAGGTGATCCGAGCTTGAAGTTTTTACCGTGGTAGCTGTCCATGTAGGTGCTTACGGCGACATTGAAGACACCGTTTCTGTCCATCATCTCCTTGTCAGCATGGCACTTCAGGCAAACTTTGGTATGGAACTCACGATTGATATGGCTGTCCGGATCTCCGAGTTGCTCGATCTTGTGCAGACCGTGGCAATCGTTGCAGGCCGCAGAGTCCGGGTTGCCAGCCAAAACGGCTTTACCATGAACTGAATCAAGATAGTCTTCATGGTCATCATGGCAACCGGTACACTTGGCGATAACTTTTGTTTTGTCACCCTTCCAATAGGTGTGGGTGTGGATGTCGTCATGACAATCAGCGCAGGACACTTCGTTCAGCTTGTGGACACTTGAGTAATGCTCGCTGGTTTCCTTCTTGTGGCAGCGCACACATTTTGGCTCCTCAGGCATTACCTCACCGGACATATGCTCATCCAGGGAGGTGACATCTGTGTGGCAGCTGGTACAGGCGTTTGCCCCGTGCACTGAAGCACCGTAAGCTACAGGAGTGACCACATCGTCATGACATTCAAGGCAGACTTCCGGAGCGATGGCCATGCCGCTTTCAGCTTGAGCCGAGGGGGTTGGGAGGAGCATGGCAAAAGCCAGCAGTAACAGAGCAAGTATTCTGCAATTCATGGGTGTAACCTCCTGAGGTTTATCTTTCGGTTCAAGTCAGACGCAGTGTAGGAATGGCCTGAAACGCATTGCTTTCATAATGTATGAAAATTAGAAAAAACGGAGTAAAACAGTAAGTTTGGCGCTATATTGGATTGCATACAGTATAAGATTAAAAGTGGTTTATCATAGCCAAAATTAAAAGTCAATCGTGAAAGCCCTCTAAGAAACTATTTTAATAGTATGGGTGTATATTTTTTATATACAGGGATAAAAATCTTGCCTGGTAGAATTAAAGGGCGCTAGTATGCGGTAATTTTATGAGCACGGGGGTAGTGGAAATGGCACCAAAATGGAGTGGATGGGTTTTGGCTGGTTGTGCTTTAACCTGCTATGTTGTAGGCGGCTTTCTGATCATGGCCGGGCTGATCATGATTGGCGTGATGGGTAGCCAGGATCTTTGGGGCTGGGGTGAGGCTCGCGGTATGGGTTACATGGCCTTTGGCATCGGCATCGTCCTCTCCGTTACTGGGTGTGCTGGTTATGCGGATCATGCGTAACCGCGGCATTGCCTGAATCGACTGATTAAAAAACAGCTCAAATAAAAAAGGGAGCAGACCATGATGGCCGCTCCCTTTTTTAGCTGATATTATAAAGAACTTACTTGCCGATCATCTCAACAACAGTCGCTGTGAAGGGGTTGGCGAAAAGGATGATCATGGCAACAACGAAAACATAGATTGCCAGAGACTCGATCATCGCCAGACCGATCAGCATGATGGTCATGATTTTACCACTTGCGCCAGGATTGCGGGCAACGCCTTCAACGGCTTTCTGAATAGCCAGACCCTGGCCGATACCGGTACCAAATGAACCAAGACCCATGCCGATACCGGCAGCCATTACACACCAAGCAAAAAATTCCATTTTACGACTCCTTACAAGTTTAGTGTTCTATTTTCCTATACGGTATAGGACGCAAGCACGGACATCCGCGCTTAGTGAGCTTCTTCAAGCGAACCGGCGATGTAGATCATGGCCAGCAGCATAAATACAAACGTCTGGATGAATGCAACCAGGACTCCCATCAGCATCATTGGCAATGGCAGCAGGAAGGGGACCAGGGCAAAGAAGATCATCAGGACGATTTCGTGGCCGTACATGTTGCCGAACAGACGCAGGGTCAGCGACAGAGGACGAGCCAGATGGCCAACGATTTCGATCGGGAAAATCAAGGGCGCCAGCCAGATAACCGGGCCGCAGAAATGTTTGAGATAACCGATGCCATGTTCCTTGATGCCGATGATGTGCGTCATGGCGAATACCGTCAGAGCCATGGCAGCGTTGGTGTTCAGGTTGGCCGTCGGCGGGTAGAAGCCAGGAATCAGGGCGATCAGGTTCGAGGTCAGGATAAAGAAGGCGATGGTGGCGATCAGGGGAAAGTAGGCTTTGCCTTTTGGTCCCATGGTCTCTTCGATCATGCCATCAATCCCATCGATGACCGGTTCAAAGAAGTTCTGCAGGCCGGTAGGGACTGTCTTGATGTTATTCTTGACCAGAAAAGCAACGGCAATCAGCAGGAGCATTACCAGCCAGGTATAGAGAACATGTTCGCCCAGGTGAAGATGGAGCTGCTCTTCCAGCCACTGTAAAAATAAAAACGGATGAGTCATGAGTCCCTCTTTAAGCGCCTTAATGGTTCAAGGAGTGCTGAATCGTTGTCCAGAATAAGTTTATGACAACAACCGAGAGCCCGATGATCAGACCAACGGTGTTTATCTTTACGACAGCAACCAGAACAGCCAGTAAAACAGCAAGTGTGAGCAGGCGGACGACGTAGCCAAACTGGTAGCGAGCTTTAGCTCCTGAGTCCGGTTCTGCCAGTAAATGCCGCAAGGACCGCCGTAACCAGAGGAAAGCTCCGATCGAAACCAACCCTCCACAAAGAATGCCGAGAGTCAATGGTGTGTCGTGGAACAGCAAGCTTACAAGCAACATGAATCCCAAAATCAGCCAACTGCGTCGATTCAGGGTGGCTGGCAGTCGATCAAGGGGATCCATCATTCTCCGAATCCTGGTCTTTATCCTGCTCGCGTAGCGCCCGGCGTGTCAGGATAAAGATGTTGCGAAATCCTGCCACAATGCCTATGCCGAGCCAGATCAGGGTCATCCAGGGGGCTGTTTCTAACCACTTGTCCAGATAGATTCCAATGTACAGACCAATAAACGAGGCCGCCACCATTGAAATTCCGAGGCTCGATAAAAAGCTCAGAGATCTGATAAGTTGGCGTTTGTCTTCGGCCATAATAATTGTATACAGAATACACCTGGATTTTAAGCCCACATTAGATAGCACAGGGGTATAGGGCTGTCAACCGGTTTTTCTGCACCTTTCGCGTTAGTTTTCCCGCTCTCCGAGAGAGCTCAGGGTAAGGCTTGCAAGGCCGATCATCCCTGCCAGTGAGGCCTTGTAAGAGTCGTAGCCCAGGCAATTTTACCGTTACGATTAATACTGCTATTCCGATACTGCTTCAGATGCTCGCGCTTCTGCCAGCGGACATCGAAAACTTGACCTTGACGCCAACCCTTGCCATCCCTCGCAAGACCAGAATCGAACAGATAAAATTAATTATGCCCGCTGTGACAAAGCTGTAAAGTAAATAAAGGCTCATAAACGCTTTGCCGTGAAGCTTTGTCATTGGCTTCAGCTGACGGCAATCTGTTCGCCGTTCAGTTCCACGATCTGGCCAACACGAATCTTGCAGCGTTTGCGCAACTCGACAACGCCATCGACGCTAACCAGGCCATCGCCGATCAGCAGTTTGGCAATGCCGCCACTCTCACAGAGACCGGTGACTTTCAGCAGACTGTGCAGTTCAATATACTCATGGCCCGCAAGGTCGAACTCAATCATGTTTTTTCGGCCGACCCGGTCGACTGCGGGGCGATTTCTTGCCGCCCGGCTTGAAAAATTTCGCTTCGCCTGCTCTTGTTACGGTCTTGCGTTTGCCTTTGCTTTCGAATGCGGGGGCCTGCTCATCCGCTGGAGCAATCTGCAACTGCTGCCCGCAGACCCAGACCTTCTGCAGTTTGCGAAAGGTTGCCGAGGGCATATCATGGGGGAGGTCAACGAGACAATGATCGTTATGGATTTTGATCTGCCCGATGTCCCGGCTCCTGATGTTCGCTTCGTTAGCGATGGCGCCGACGATATGTTTTGGCTCCACACCGTGGTTGCGGCCTACCTCGATGCGATAGCGCATCAGGTTGCCGCTTGAATCATCATTGCTGCGTCGTTGCCGTGGAGCCCTGTCGTCGTCAGCAACGGCTTCTTCAATGATACCTTCGTCGATCTGCAGCGGCCTGTCTTTTTGTACGAGGTAGGCGAGGGTTGCTGCGATTCTTCTCAGGCCGACATCATACTGGTGCTGGTAGCTGTCGATCAGCTCTTCAAAAAATTCCAGGTCCTGTGATTCCATGGCTTCTGCGATCTGTTCCTTGAAGAGGTCGCTGCGGCGGTTGGAGATGTCCTTGCGGCTCGGCAGACTCATTGCGGTGATCGGTTGGCGTGTTGCCCGCTCGATGGCGGCCAGCATGCGTCTTTCTCTTGGTGCAACGAAAAGGATTGCCTGTCCCATACGTCCGGCTCGCCCCGTACGGCCAATGCGGTGTACATAGGCTTCTGTATCGTATGGGATGTCATAGTTGACGACATGGCTGATGCGTTTCACATCCAGTCCGCGGGCGGCGACGTCGGTGGCGACCACAATATCGAGGCTGCCGGCTTTCAACCGCTCGACGGTCTTTTCACGCAGGGCCTGGGTCATGTCACCGTTGAGCGGCGCGCAGGAGAAACCTCTCGACTCCAGTTTCTCCGAGAGTTCTACCGTTGCTATTTTGGTCCGAACGAAGACAAGCATGCCCTCGATTTCTTCCGCTTCGAGGATACGGGTCAGGGCGTCAAGTTTATGCAGCCCTTTGACTTGCCAGAAGCGCTGGACAATGGTGTCAACGGTTGAGGTCTTGGCCTTGATATGGATTTCGATCGGATCTTTCATGTGCTGGCGGGCGATTCTCAAGACTTCTTTGGGCATGGTCGCCGAGAAGAGAGCCGTTTGACGTTCCGCCGGAGTCTCTTTCAGGATCTGTTCGACATCGTCGATAAAGCCCATACGCAGCATTTCATCGGCCTCGTCCAGAACCACGCAGGCAAGGGTGCTCAAATTCAAGGTGCCACGGCGCAGGTGGTCCTGAATTCGTCCCGGAGTGCCGACCACAGCATGGACGCCGCGATGCAGCTGGCGCAGTTGCTGGCTCATGCTTTGACCACCGTAAACCGGCAGAACCTGAAAGCCCTTCATGTGCCGGGCGTAGGTGCGAATTGCTTCAGAGACCTGCAAGGCCAGTTCGCGGGTCGGAGTGAGGACCAGAATTTGCGGGGTCTTCTTCTTCAGGTCAAGGCGGCTCAACAGGGGCAGGGCAAAGGCTGCTGTTTTGCCTGTCCCGGTCTGGGCCTGGCCAAGCAGGTCGCGGCCTTCCAGGAGTGGCGGAATACTGCGTGCCTGAATCGGTGAAGGTGTCTCGTAGCCGACTTCCTTAATGACCTTGTGGATTGCCGGGGCAAGTCCTAGTTCGGCGAAGCTTGTCAAAATTTCTTCTGTCATGGTTTTCCTGTTTTTTTTGCAGGGCAAAAAATATAGCTGATCCGGACTGCATTGATGCCGGAGGCTGAAAAGATAAGTTGTCTTCTAAAACATACAGCTTTTGAGGAGTTGGGGGTCGGCGAACTTAACCTATCGGACCGGCCAGTGCAACTGTTAACCGGCCTGGCATGAAAAACTCAGCGCTAACCGAGCTTGGCGAGCAAGATGCCGACACTTCGATTGAGAAAATGCTCGCGGGGCAGGGAACTGAAATAAGGCTCTTTGCGAAAGCCGAGCCGGTTGAGTTCATCGATGCTTGGCTGGTGACGTTTATATTTAAGCCCCTTGCGGAGAGCTTTCATGGCTGCGGGTTTGTTTCCGGCAAGCATGTGAATACGACTGAGTTGATAGTAGTGTTCTGGGTTGCTGGGGTCGGCATGCAGTGCTTCCCGACAGAGTGCCAGAGCCTGCTTGTACTGGTGGCGTTCCATGGCGATGCAGTAAGCCAGTTTTGATTTAATTCCGGGGCGCTGATCAATGGCGTGGGCGGCTTCTAGTTGCAAGAGTGCGACGATGGTCTGATTCTCTTGTAATGCGCGCTCCGCTTTCTGGAGCAGAGTGTCGATAGTTTCTGGCATGCAAATATCTCCTGTACCGATGGGATCGATGGTGAGCCCATTAAGAGTAACCCAAGCTGAGAATTACGGCAATAAAAGCCGAAAATTTACGGTTATGATCGTTTCATGTGCCCTTGCAGCGTATTGTGACATGGTGGCCCGCTCTTGTCTGCTATGGTTTGAATCGCCTCCCGAAAGACCGTATAAAGAGTTGCCTGAGGTATCTTGCTGGGGTATTGTAAGATGTTAATTTTTAAGTTTTATGGCCTGTTCAGGTCCGTGAGTGAGGGCTTTTACTCGTAACAATAAAATAATGAGGGGCTCTATGGGTTTTCTGCGCCAGTTTGTGATTGCATCGGCTCTCCTGCTGGTTATGTTTGGTAGCGCCTGGGCTGAAGGCATGCTTCGTTATGCCGGGGCAACCACTCTGCAACGGTATTTTATGCCGGAGGTCGCTCGTATATTTACTGCCGATACGACGATCAAGATCAACATAGAGGGAGGAAATACCGGTCCAGGAATCAAGGCTCTTCTTCAAGGTGACGTCGATATGGCCGGTGCCGGCAGGTTCTTGACCGCGGCTGAGAAGCAGCAAGGGTTGGTTGAACATTTCCTTGGTTGGGACATTTTGGCTATTGTTGTCCACGAGGATAATCCTGTAGAGACTTTAAGCAGAGAACAGCTGCAGGAAATTTTTTCAGGTGAGTTGATAAATTGGCAGGAGGTTGGTGGTTTAGACCAGCCGATCGTTGTGGTTACTTGCCCAAAAGGCTCGGGGATGCGTAGTGCCGTGCAAAAATTGATTCTGCATAAAAAAGATTACCTTCAAAGAGAGATAGTTTCGGCAATCGTTGCTGCTTCTGACCAGCAGGTCAGCATGTTCCCGGCGGGCATCACCGCTTTGAGTTGGAGTATGCTCGACGCCGACCATGTCAAAATGATCAAGGTCGATGGTGTCGCAGCAACAGAGGCAAATATCGTTGCAGAAAAATACCCGTTGATCAAGCCGCTGATCCTGGTGACCAGAGGCGAAGCTCAAGGGGAGTCTGGCCCGATTTCTCTCCCTGGCCAAGAGTCCGAAAGGTAAAGCGGTTCTGCAAAAAAGCTTTATTCCTGCAGAATAATTTTCTGGTTAATATAAAGGCTGGACGACATGAATCGTGGAAGGATAGTGAATTTATGAAGTTGCGTTCAAAAATACTTTTGGCACTGGTTTCAGTGAGTGTTGTGCCCCTTGTGATTTCCCTTCTGATGGTCGGTGGCATGGTTTCTGACGAGCTCGAAGTTCAGATGCAGGGGCGATCTCAGGATTCGATCAATTTTATTGAACAGACAACGACCAGGACATCGACTGAAAACCAGATGCTGGTCCAGATGCTGGCCAGTAACCCTTTCATGGTCAACGCGGTTTATTCGGCAGCCTTGAATGGTAACGATGATCAGCTGGTCAGTGTCTTTGACAGTCTCGAAGGTTTGCCTTTTGACCAGGTACAGGTCCTCGACAAGGATGGTCAGCGACTCTACCGTAGCTTTGCCAATGGCTATGAGGAGATACCCGCGACCTCGGGTGTTGAGCAGCCGGTCATTGAGGCGAGTCTGGAAGGTGAATCCTATGCCGAAAGCGGCATGTTCGATGGCCGCATGGCCGTTACCGCTGCGGCACCGATCAGCATGTATGGTGACCCCATCGGTTATCTGGTCGGTGTCACCTATTTCGATAAAACACTGGCGGCCCGATTAAAGGCTCTCAGCCGCATGGAGATTGCTTTCTTTGATGAAACAGGTGTTTTTGCCTCAACCTCTCCGGAGCTGTCAAAACTTGATTTGAATGCCATTCTCCAGGCGAGCAGTTACGAAGCAGAGATCAATGGGGTTCACCACCAGGTTTTCTATAATTCGATTGGAGGCAACAATCGTGGTGTGTTGATGGCTTTCGACGTTACCCAACTGGATGATGCCAAGGATAATCTTCAACAGGCCCTGCTGCTAACAACGTTGATCGTTGCGGCACTCTCTGTTGTCATCGGGCTGCTCGTAGCCACCGGTATTATCCGGCCTTTGCGCGAAGTGGTTGACCACTTGCGAGAGATCTCTGCCGGTGGCGGCGATCTGAGCCGGGAGCTGGATGTGCGTACCGCCGATGAAGTGGGTGAACTCTCTGAATGTTTCAACGCTTTTCTGGCCCGCCAGCGTGAGATGGTTAGGCGCCTTCGTGATGTCACCAAGGATCTGACCATAGCCAATGAGCAGATAAGCAACTCTTCTCATGAAGTCATGGAGGGCGCTGTTCGTCAATCACAAGCTCTGGAGGAATCCTCCAAGGCGATCGAGGGGATCGACGAGGCGGCCGGTGGCATTGCCGAGAGTACCGGTAACCTGGTTAGTGCCGTGGAAGAGAGTTCTTCGGCGACTCTGGAGTTAGGTGCCACGATCGAGGAAATTGCCTCACAGATGGAGAAGCTGTTCAGTACGGTTGATGAAGTCTCCAGCTCGATTAACGAGATGTCGGTCGCCAGCCAGGAAGTGGCGGAGAATGTCGGCATCCTCTCCTCTTCAACCGAGGTGACGGTTTCGTCGATGCTGGAAATGGACGCGTCGATCAAGGAGATCGAAGGCAACGCCGTAGAGACCAGTAAACTGGCCAGTGAGGCGGCAGAAGATGCCCAGCGTGGCATGCAGACGGTCGAAGAGACGATTCGCGGCATTGAGTCGATTCGACTGACGGTTGACCGGGCCAGCGAGGCGATCATGGACCTGGGGGACCAGTCGAGCGCGATCGGCAAGATCCTGACCGTTATCGATGAAGTCGCTGATCAGACCAGCCTGTTGGCGCTGAATGCGGCAATTATCGCTGCCCAGGCGGGAGATCACGGTAAAGGCTTTGCCGTCGTCGCTGATGAGATTCGCGAGTTGGCCGAACGCACAGCGGTCTCGACCCGCGAGATTGGGACGATCATCGCCAATCTCCAGGAGGGAACCCAGGAGGCCGTTGTCGCCATGAAGGCAGGCAGTGAGCAGGTTCACCAGGAGGTGAACCGCTCCAAAGATTCCAGTGTCGCTCTGGAAAAAATCCGCAGCAGTACGCTGAAAGCAATGGACCAGGTGAACGGCATTGTTCGTGCCACCGAGGAACAGTCTCGCGGCAGTCGTCAGGTCACAGATTCAATGAACCAGGTGGCCTCGATGCTGGAGCAGATTGCTTCGGCGATTAACCAGCAGACATCAGGGGCCCGCCAGCTCGCCGAAGGCGCCGAGTCGATGCGTGACATCGCCGCCCACGGTAAACAGAGCACCAGTGAGCAGGCAAAAGGCAGTCGTCAGATCAACGAGAGTATGGAGCAGATTCGTTCCATGATCTCACTGATTGATGATTCGACCCGTTCCTTGACTCAACGCAGTCGTGACGTCGTCGATGCGGTGGGCAGTGTCCACAAAGTCGCCGAGAGCAATGCCAGCCGCACTGCGGAGCTGGACCACGTGGTTGAGACCCTGACACGCCTGACGGCAGCTCTCGAGGAGGAGGTCGGAGTCTTTAAAATATGACCGGGCCAGCTCTCAAGTTGACAGTGCTGGGGTCGGGGACCAGTACCGGTGTTCCCGTACTCGGTTGCCACTGTGCTGTTTGCTCCTCGAGTGATCCACGCAACAACAGAACCCGTTGCAGCGTGTTGCTCGAATGGTCGGATCGCAAAGTCCTCATCGATACGGCGACCGATTTTCGTCAGCAGGCTTTGCGTGAGGGCATCGAACAGATCGATAGCGTTCTCTTTACCCATGCCCACGCTGACCACGTGCACGGCATTGATGATCTGCGCACGTTCACACTGCGCACCGGCAACGCGATCCCTGTTTACGCGGATCGTGGCGTGCTCGATCGAATCAGCGGGTTGTTCAGTTATATCTTCAGCGAGTCGGATACGCCGGGTTATCGACCGCGTTTACAGGTAAACGAGGTTGTCGGCCCTTTTCAGCTGTTTGGTCAAACCGTGGTGCCGATTCCTCTGCTGCATGGTCCGGGAGAATCCCTGGGCTACCGGGTTGGCAATCTGGCTTACGTGGTTGATTGCAGCGCTCTACCTGAAGGGTCCTGGCGGCTTCTGGAAGGGGTGGAGGTGTTGGTTATTGATGCCTTGAGATTCCGCGAGCATGAGTCTCATCTCAGTATCAACGAAGCGATCGAGGTGGCCAGGAAATTGCGGGTTCCAAGAACCCTGCTGACCCACCTGACTCATGATATCGATTATCCGCGGCATGCTGCGGGCTTACCCGATGGTGTCGAGTTTGCTTATGACGGGCAGACCCTGACCCTGCCGCTGTCCGGAAAATAACAGAACGATAGAGAGCTATGCCGAAACATCAGGAAATACGCCTCCACGGCCATCTTAACGACAGCATCGAGTACTTTGCCATGGCGGCTTCACGTGATGCCTACAGTCGATACTTCTTCGAGGCCGATAGTGACAAGCTGCGTTTTTTCTCGCCGGGCAACGAATTTATTCTTGGCTCCGGGCAGATCAGTCATCGCGGCAACGGCGGATCTTTCTGTGAATATATGTTCGGTGTTGACCAGCCCCTTTCCGACCTGGCTAAGACCGAAGTACGTAATCGACTGGTGCTGTACGGAACCTTCTACAAGGGAACCGATGGCAGCCATCTCGATTTTACGCCGAAGACCGATGGTCAAAGCAGCTATGAACAGGTTTTCTTTGAAGGTAACGCCACGGTCAATTATTACTTTTTTATGACCGGTTCGGTATCCGGAAAATTACAGGAGCAGCAGGAGAATATTGCCCGTTTGCTCGGTAAAACGCTGAAACGCTCGGCCTATGTCGGCCTTGGTGACGACTCCGATCTGATTGATGAAATCTACTCCATGCTTGGCCACCGCAGTTCCCTTTACCTGGTCAAGTTGATCAATAAAAAGCACAAGCAGTATCATGACCTATTCAAGGAACTTTACGACGAATACAAAACGATCCCGGACTACGAATTCGAGAAACTGCAGGAACTTGCCAACCAGCTCGAGATCGATCGCTATCAGCAGGAACGAATCCGCATCGATGTCATGTACAAGCATCCGAACAATCAGAGGATTGTCGACGAGTACAAGAACATCCTGATCGAGTGCAACCTGAAAGGCAGCATCAACCAGCTGGAAAACGCCCGTCTGACCCGCTTGAAAACCCTTTCGGTGCGCAACAAGATTCCCGCGGCGCTCTTCTATACCCTCGACAAGATGCTCAAGCATGACAAACTAGTTGATCTCGATGAACAGGATTACCTGGCAGAAACCCGGCAGGTCCTTGAAGGGATCTTTTTTACCGAAGCCCAGATCGATGCCAGCATCAACTCTGAGGATATGTCGCTGCTGCTGCACGCCAAGCGCCAGGCGAGCGAGAACCGCGATCATACCTTCGAGCATATTTTGCTGGAAACCGGCAAGGCATGTGACGAAAAGATCCATGAAGGTGCCGACCTGACTCTGCTTGAGCATTTCTCTTACATCATCACTTACTTTGATCGTTACGATAATACCTCCTCACTGATCAACGAGCTTGCCTTTATGGAGAATGTCCATTTTGGCGAAGAACATATCCGCAGCCTGCTGGGCAACAAGAAGGCGTTTGACGAACTCAACGACCAGCTCTGGAAGGACCTCTTTTTTCAGCAGGTTTTTGAGAACAAGTACCTGGGTCAGTTCGGTCGCAAGAAGATTGTCTGCCTGCAAAAAGGCTTGGCGTTGATCGAAGACGGCCGTTTGACGATTGCCGCCCTGGTGGACCAGTTGCTCGTGCTGGAGAAGCAGGAGCGCCTCTATGCGATCCTGCTCGGCCACGTCAAGGAGCGCATTCGCAACTTCTACTCCAAATACAATACCCGCGCGGAGCAGGAGGCCCTGTTGGTCGAGGTGGCCGACGAGCTTTATAATAAAGGGCTCTACACCGGTGACATCCCGCTTGCCCAGTTCCACAATGTGGTGGTGAACATCAAGAAGGAGGCGATTTACCTGCATAACCTCCTGCCCAGAATCATCGCAGAGCGTGACACCGGCCTGCGTGAAGATTTCCTCGATAACAGTGGCCTTGACCGTTTCTACGTTGAAGAGCTTGAGCGGGAATACTTCGAACTGAATGATCTCGACATGGACAACCTCTACCTGATCCGTAAAGGCTACGCGGACTGAAATTTTCCTCTTTCCGATTGCGAACTTCATCATGAGCCAACCAGCCCTCAAGCAGATCCGCAATATCGGCATTATCTCGCACATCGACGCCGGCAAGACGACCGTATCCGAGCGTATCCTCTATTACTGTGGTGAAATCCATAGGCTGGGCGAAGTTCATGATGGCTTGGCGACCATGGACTGGATGGCTCAGGAGCAGGACCGCGGCATCACTATCACGGCGACCAGCACCAGCTGTCGCTGGCGGGACATCTGGATCAACCTGATCGATACGCCGGGGCATATCGACTTCACGATTGAAGTGGAGCGTTCCCTGCGTGTCCTTGACGGCGCCGTGGCCATTTTCAGCGCCGTAGAAGGCGTCCAGCCGCAAAGTGAATCGGTCTGGCACCAGGCTGATCGCTACGGTGTGCCGCGAATCTGTCTGATCAACAAGATGGATCGCATCGGCGCCGATTATCAGGCCGTTCTGGAACAGATCCGGGAACGCCTCGGTGCGCGTCCGGTGCTGATGCAATTGCCTCTTGGCGAAGAGGGCGAGTTCCACGGTGTCGTTAATCTCGTCGATGAGGTTGTCCAGAGCTTTGCCGAAGACGACCTGGGCGTCGCTGTTGCCTCTTCAGCTGTTCCCGAAGAGCTCCAGAAAGCAGTCGCCGCGGCCAGAGAGGCGGTGGTTGAAGCTGCTGCAGACTGGGATGACGAACTGCTCGCAGATTTCCTTGAAGGTCGGGAGATTGCAGCGGAGCGTGTCTTGCCTGCTTTACGCAAGGGCGTGATTGCCGGAGAGCTCTTTCCCGTCTTTCTCGGATCAGCTTTGCGCAACAAAGGCGTGCAGCCGGTCCTCGATGCAGTGGCCGACCTCTTGCCTTCGCCGCTCGATCTGCCGCCTGTTTCAGTCACTCCTCCGGGAGAGGGCGCAAGCATGCTGCTACCCTGTGATATCTCGGGACCCTTCTGCGCCCTTGCATTCAAGGTGCTCTCCGATGAAGGCCGCAAGCTGACCTATCTGCGCATCTATTCCGGAGAGTTGCAGGCGGGCGCCACCCTGTTGAATGCGACGCGCAAGGTTCAGGAACGGGCGGCGCGGCTCTTTCGCATGCATTCCCACAAGCGCGAACGCATTGATGCTGCCCGTGCCGGGGATATCGTCGCTGTCGCAGGTCTTAAAGAAGCCTTAACCGGAGACACCCTCTGCGGCATTGAACAGCCTCTTATGCTCGCTGGCCTTTCCATTCCCGAGCCGGTCGTCTCTCTGGCGGTAGAGCCGCGCCAGGTTCAGGACCGTGACAAGCTGCTCCTGTCACTGGAAAAACTGCAGTGGGAAGATCCGACCTTCCGTGTGCGGGAAGACAAAGACACCGGGCAGACGGTTTTGACCGGTATGGGTGAGTTGCATCTGGAGGTTGTCCTGCGTCGTCTGGCCGATGATTTTGGCGTCGAGGTCAACGCCGGTCAACCGCAGGTTGTTTATCGCGAGAGTATTTCTGCCGAGGCCAGCCACACCGAAGTCTTTGAACGCGAGATCGATGGCAAGCTGCAGAGAGGCGAAGTCAGCCTGCGGGTCGTGCCGTGTGAACGTGGCTCCGGAACGGAGATTGTCCTGCCATCACCTTGACGAGGAAGGTTTAAGCGAAGAGTTCCTGAGCGCGCTGCGGGAAACCTTGCAAATGGCCCTTGGCTCCGGGGTGCAGATTGGCTACCCGATGGTTGATTTGCGCGTCGTTGTCGATGCGGTTCCGGTGATCCCGGGAGTAACGTCCGTGCTCGGTGTGCGTGCTGCCGCCCAGCGAGGCCTGACCCTGGCCCTCCGGGCCGCAAAGCCAGTCTTGCTGGAGCCGGTCATGGCCCTGGAAATTACCTCGCCGGGAGAATTCTCCGGCAAGGTATATGGTGGCTTGCAGCAGAAGGGTGGACGCGTTGAAGGGATGGAGTCTCAGGAAGTTGTCGATCTTGTCCGCGCTCACATTCCCCTCTCGGAAATGTTCGGCTACATGACTGAACTCCGCAGCGCCACCCAGGGACGCGGATCCTTTACCATGGAATTCAGCCATTACAATAAAGTCTCTGATTCAGTCATGGAGCGACTTGGGCTGAAATAACTTCGAGTACAACCGGGGTATGAAATTCCTCCCGCAGAGACAGTGTAGCGGTTTGTCTGGACTTTTTAAACTCTTGGCCTGTCTTTCATCGGCTTCTTTTGTTGTCGTTAAATATGATAAATCCATATAAATAATTCTTTGCTTATCTGTTGCTCGTGAACTTTACGTTTTTGTGACCATTGCCGCTGTCTGTGGTGCCCTGGCTTTGTTGCATGTCGGTGGGCACTGACGCAGTCAAAACCAGAAAACTGATTCTCTCGGGGCGATCTGATCAGGTCGCTGTTTCTTTTTTTGAGCTCATTTAGGTCCTAAGGGTTTGGCAGAAAAACAATTTATGTGCTTTGACGTTGCGTAAGATGCCTGAATATCTATAATACTCTGTAATTTTCGAAATCTGGTCCGACTGCTGACAACGAAAATTGAATGGAGATGTTATGGAAATCGAACGGGGAGCGGGTAAGATCGCCAAGTGCCTGAAATTAATGCTCAATGATAAGCCGGGGCATCTGGCGAGCGTGATGGCTGCAATTGCATCGAAGAACGCCAGCGTCGGCGATATCCATCTTTTGCGGGTCGGACGAACCCATAACACCCGCGAGATCGTAGTTTACGTTGATACCGATCAGCAGTTTGAAGAAGTGGTCGAAGCGATCGCCAATCTGGAAGGCATCATCATCGAGGACGAGATTGATCTGGTTCACCAGGTCCATGAAGGCGGTAAGATTGCCACCAAAAGCCAGGTCAGAATTGAGACAATTACCGATGTTCGCCAGATTTACACGCCTGGTGTCGCGGCCATTTGCAAAGATATTGAACGCTATCCCGAGCATGCTTACAAATACACGTCGATTCCCAACCAGGTGGCCATTGTTACCAACGGTACGGCAATTCTCGGTCTTGGAGATATTGGCGCCGTTGCCGGCATGCCGGTCATGGAAGGCAAGGCCGTACTCTTTGACCACCTGGTCGGGGTCAGCGGCGTGCCGATACTGATCCAGAACCATGACCCCAAGGTGATTATTGACACGGTGCGAAATATTGCGCCGACCTTCGGAGCCATCAAGCTGGAAGATATCAAGGCACCTGAGTGCTTCGAGATAGAAGATGTGCTCGATGCCGAACTGGATATTCCGGTCATGCATGACGATCAGCACGGCACGGCTGTCGTGGTTCTCGCCGCCTTGCTCAACGCCACCCGTTTCTCCGGCTTGATGCTGAAGAAATCGGTGGTTGGTGTGATCGGTTTAGGTGCTGCCGGCACGGGCATCAGCAAGCTGCTTCTGTCCTATGGTGTAAAGACAGTAATCGGAACAGATCTTGATGAGACGGCTTGTCAGCGTCTGGTGGCGGTCGGAGGGACAGTCGGGTCCCTGGATGAGGTAATGAAGAAGTCCCACGTTGTCATCGCCACCACCGGTTGCCCCGGGCTCATCAAGCCGGAGATGGTACGTAAAGGCTCCGTGGTGCTGGCCCTCTCCAACCCGAACCCGGAGATCAAGCCGGATCTGGCCATGCAGGCAGGGGCCTCTTTTGCTGCCGACGGCAAGAGCGTCAACAACGCTCTGGCTTTCCCGGGACTGTTCCGCGGTGCACTGAATGTACGTGCCACCCGTATCAACAACAAGATGAAGATCGCCGCCGCCAAGGCGATCGCCAAGCATGCCGAAGAAAACGAATTGGTTCCTTCCCTGCTCCATCCCAACGTCCACAAGGAAGTGACGGCTGCGGTCGAACGTGCCGCTCTCGAATCCGGGGACGTCAAGCACTGGGATTGACCCGATGAAGAAAGGGGGGGGTAAATTGAAAAGGAAGGGGTTGGCAATCAAACGGCCAGCCCCTTTTTATCAATGATTATTCAATGACTGGAGTTAAAATTCTAATGACGTGTCTGACGTTTGCCTGGGATTACCTGGATCAAGTTAATCCATTTTCAAAGTTCCGGACGTTGAGCTCAAGATCACCCCTTAACCGGCAAATGTTGAAAATCATAAACTTTTATC
Organism: uncultured delta proteobacterium; assembly: GCA_963769955.1. Classification (GTDB taxonomy): domain Bacteria; phylum Desulfobacterota; class Desulfuromonadia; order Desulfuromonadales; family BM103; genus M0040. Next base: position 467,141 of record CAVYNW010000005.1, on the reverse strand, counting down.
AAGTTTTGGGACGAAATATCGAACTTTATATGCTAGGTTCTCTTGAGACACTCACTTTGTCTGCTACAATTAAGCTCGTTGTTCCTGTTCGGTTGAAAATTATCTTTAACGTGAAAGCGCCGCAATGTTTGAGCTTGCCGATTCAGCCCATCTCTCGGATGAAGAGATTGTCCGTCTAAATAAGCAGCTTGCGAAAATCTCAGCGCGCATCGTGCGTGCCACGAACGAGACGCTTGATGATGAGATCATCAAATCAATTCAGGAATTTATACAACCTCTTGGGCTGGACCGTGGTGGCCTGCTGCAGGTCGAGGAGGGCTCCCCAATCATCACGGTCTCCCATGCCTGGTATGAACAAGGAGTCGAACAGGTCTCCAGCGAGATCAATCTGGCTGAATTGTTTCCCTGGACCTACCGGCAGGTGGTCGTCGAGGGTCGCACCATGGTCATGGCCCGGCGTACCGATCTTCCTCCCGAGGCAGAGATAGACCGGCAATCACATGTCATGCTGGGCACCTTGTCGTCATTAGCCATTCCCCTGTTTATCGGTTCTCGTGTCCATCACCTGATGACAGCCAACGCACAGGCAGCTGAACGTCTCTGGCCTGAGGAGGTCATCTCGAACCTGCGCCTGCTTGGCGAGATTTTTGTCAGCGCCCTGCAACGACGTGACTCCGAACGAGAGTTATCGTCAGGCCAGAGACCGCCTTGATCTCGCAGCGGCGTCAGCCAATGCAGGCCTCTGGGAGCTGGATTTTACCTCAGGTCAGTTGTGGGCGACCCCAAAAGCCCGACAGCTTTTCGGTTTTGCGCCGGAAGAGGAGATCACGCTGGACGTGTTTATGGAGAAGGTGCACGTTGAAGATCGGACTTTGATTACATCCGTGCTTGACACGCTTTCTGATGATCAGAAGTTGCTGAATGTCGAATACCGAACCCCTGGGGAAGACGACACTTTGCGTTGGATGCATTCCCGCGGGCGCTTGTCTGAAACCGATCATCCTGGGCACCCTTTGCTGACGGGTGTGACGCTCGATATCACGAACCTCAAGCGGATGGAGAGTCAGCTCAAGGAGCAATTACTGGAGATTGAGCGACTCCATGATCAACTTGAAAAGGAGAATGTCTATCTGCGCAAAGAAGCGACGACTATTTATAACTCGCATGCCATTTCCGCTGCCAGTAACAGCATGCAGATGATCCTCACCCAGATTGATCAAGTGGCACGAACTGATTCCACGGTGCTGGTCGAGGGAGAAACCGGAACCGGCAAAGAACTGGTTGCCCAGGCCATTCACCGTCAAAGTGATCGTGGCAAAAGGGTCATGATCAAGGTCAATTGCGCTGCCCTTCCGGCATCGTTAATGGAAAGTGAATTGTTTGGCCGTGAGAAGGGGGCTTTTACCGGCGCGCTCAGCCAGCAGGCGGGACGGTTCGAGCTTGCTGACAAGTCGACGCTGTTCCTCGACGAGGTTGCCGAATTGCCGCAGGAGGCACAATCCAAGCTGCTGCGCGTTCTGCAAGAAGGGGAATTCGAACGATTAGGCAGTTCACGGACAATCAAGGTTGATGTCCGAGTCATCGCCGCGACCAACCGCGACCTTCTAAAGGAAGTCGAAGAGGGGCGCTTCCGTCGCGATCTGTATTATCGCCTAGCGGTTTTTCCAGTCAAGGTACCGCCGCTCAGGGAGCGTACCGAGGATATCCAACACCTGGTCTGGGAGTTCGTTGCTGAGTTCAGTGAAAGGATGGGCAAACGTATTCGCCAGGTTACCAGCTACGACATGGAAAGACTCAAGGCTTATCTCTGGCCCGGCAATGTACGCGAACTTCGCAACATTATTGAACGGGCGATGATTGTCAGCAAGGGAGAGGTTCTTGAAGTCCAGCCTTTGATCCCCGCATCTTGCCAGCCCGCGAGCATAGCAACGCTCGAGGATGCCGAGCGTCAACACATTCAAAAAGCCCTCAAGGTCGCAGCTGGAAAGGTCAAGGGCCCGGGCGGGGCGGCAGAACTCCTTGAAATCAACCCTTCTACGCTCACTTCCCGGATGCTTAAACTCGGCATACGTCCAACTCTCTCGTAATAACTTCTCTCCGACACGAAGTCCGACATTTCGACCCAGGTTCGGCATTTAGAACTTTATGTCGTCTAATCGACCTCAATATATTTTCTCCTGCGCGACAAATCTTCCGACTGATTAGGTAGTTACATAAGTTTACTGAAATAGTCATTGATTTGGCATATTTCATGAAATGCTACTAAAGGGTGGTTTTCGTTTGTTTAACTCACGGCTCTTCTTCGTTGATTACGGATCATGGAGCGAAACCTTATGTACTTGTCGCTGATCAGGATCTATCCCTCCCAGGGCAATGAGCACTCAATCATCGACGTGCTGGGTTCATTGAAGGGGCCGGTCGCGGCGATCGCCGATTGCATGGCCTGCACGATCACGCTCGAGACCGACGAAACCGGAGCGGTTTGCTACTCGGAGCAGTGGCGGACACGCGAGGCGTTGGATCAACACCTGCGTTCCACTCTGTTCAGCCGGGTGCTGGAAGCCATGGAATGGTCATGTAAGCCACCGGACGTCGCGTTCTATTCTTTGCGCGGGATTGGTGGCCTGGAGTTGGTTGAACAGGCACGGACGATTCTGCAAGGCTCTTAACAGGTTTATGCGCGACAGCGCAACAACAGGATTTAAGGAGGAAACATGAAAACCAACTTTGCAAAGTTCTACAAGCACTACGCCCTTATGGTCGCAGCGCTCAGTGCAACGCTGCTCCTCTTGGCGGTCACGACGACTGCGGCCGAGGAAGTTACCGGCACGCTTGGATCACCCGGTGCCACCACGACCATCAGTGGCAAACAACTGCCTGCGCCAGACCCCCAATTCGGCGGCGTGATCAAGAATGATGCCCTGAATTCGACACCCTGGTGGGCGCCACGCGTGGTACCACCCCCAAAAGCGCCCAACGTCCTGCTCATCATGACCGATGACTCGGGCTTCGGTGTGCCAAGCACCTTCGGCGGCGTCATCCCGACACCGACCATGGATCGCCTGGCGGAGGATGGTCTGCGCTACAACAACATTCACTCGACAGCCCTCTGTTCGCCGACGCGCGCTGCGCTGATCACCGGGCGCAACCATCATTCGGCCGGTTTCGGCGTCATTTCCGAGCAGTCCACCGGATTCCCGGGTTACAACAGCATCATCCCCAAGGACAAGGCGACCATTGGCCGCATCCTCAAGGAGAACGGCTACGCCACCTCATGGTTTGGCAAGGATCACAACGTGCCGGCCTTCGCGGCCAGCCAGGTTGGACCCTTTGAAAACTGGCCAATCGGCCAGGGTTTCGATTACTTCTACGGGTTTGTCGGCGGCGACGCCAACCAGTGGCAGCCGAACCTGTTCCGCAACACCACCCAGATCTATCCTTTCCAGGACAAACCTGGCTGGAACCTGATCACCGGCATGGCCGACGACGCCATCGAATACATGAACCGCATTGACCAGATCGATCCGAGCAAGCCGTTTTTCGTTTACTACGTTCCTGGCGCGACGCACGCGCCGCATCATCCCACCAAGGAATGGGTGGACAAAATCCACGCCATGCACCTCTTCGATGACGGTTACGAAAAGCTGAGGGAACAGATTTTTGCGAACCAGAAACGCCTTGGCGTGATCCCCGCCGACACCAAGCTGGAGCCGTGGCCCAAGGAGGTGCTTAAACCCTGGGACCAGTTGACGGCGGAGGAGAAGAAACTCTTCATCAAACAGGTGGAAGTCTTTGCCGCTTACGAGGCCTACAGTGACTATGAGATCGGTCGGGTGATCCAGGCCGTCGAAGATATGGGCAAGCTCGACGATACCCTGATCATCTACATCAATGGCGACAACGGCACCAGCGCCGAGGGCGGTCCACTCGGCACACCGAACGAGGTGGCATTCTTCAACGGCGTCAACATGATGCCGGTCGAAACGCAGATGAAGTGGTATGACGTGTGGGGTACCGAGGAGACTTACAACCACATGTCGGCCGGCTGGTCCTGGGCCTTTGACACGCCCTTCACCTGGTTCAAGCAGAACGCCTCGAAACTCGGTGGCATTCGCCAGTGCATGACCGTCTCCTGGCCAGGCCACATCAAAGACGTCGGCGGGCTGCGCGAGCAGTTCATGCACGTCATCGACGTAGTCCCCACCCTCCTCGAAGTGACGGGCATCCCCGCCCCCGAGGAAGTGGACGGTATCAAGCAAGCGCCGATCGAAGGCACCAGCTTCGCCTACACGTTTGATGCGAAGAACGCCAAGCTTCCGACCAGGCACACAACCCAGTACTTTGAGATGATGGGCCAGTGGGCCCTTTACCACGAAGGCTGGCTGCTCAGCACCAAGGTCAATCGTGCACCCTGGGAAGCCTTCGGCGCCGCCAACCCTGACCCGCTCAACAACCAGGTGCTCGAACTCTACGACCTGAACACCGATTTCAGCCAGTCCCAGAACCTCGTGGCCCAGTATCCGGACAAGGTCAAAGAGCTGAAGAAGATATTTATCGAGGAAGCCACGAAGTACCAGGTTTTCCCGCTGGATGCCTCGGTTGCGGCGCGCATCGTGGCGCCTCGTCCGAACATCACTGCCGGTCGTACCGAGTTTGTCTACACCCTGCCGATGACCGGCCTGCCTCAGGGCGATTCCCCGATGCTGCTCAACAGCTCGTACACGATCACCGCCGACATCGACGTACCGAAAGGTGGCGCGGAGGGCATGATCCTGACCTCCGGCGGCCGGTTTGCCGGCTACGGCTTTTACCTTCTCAAAGGCAAGCCGGTGTTCCTTTGGAACATGATCGATCTCGAACGCATCAAGTGGCAAGGGCAGGAAGCGCTCGCACCCGGTAAGCATACGCTGGAATTTGACTTCAAGTATGACGGCCTCGGCGCCGGCACTCTGGCGTTCAACAACATGAGCGGCCTGGCCAAGCCTGGCACCGGCACTCTCATGGTGGATGGCAAGACCGTGCAGACTATCAAAATGCCCAAGACCCTGCCGATGATCCTGCAATGGGACGAAAGCTTTGACATCGGCTCCGACACTCTGACCGGCGTCAACGATGCCGACTACCAGCCGCCGTTCCCGCTGACTGCCAAACTGGATAAGCTGACGATCAAGGTCGACCGGCCGCAGCTCTCACCGGAGGATATCAAGAAGCTCCAGGCGGCTCAACGCAACAACAAGAGCAGCGAGTAGTTTACTACACCTTTTCGGGCAGCTCCACGTGGGGCTGCCCGGTTTTACGCAACCTGTTGACTGTTGCTAATGGAGAACTAAGATGAACTTTCGCCTTTGCATTATCCTGAGCCTGGCTGTTCTGCTTGCAATCACAGGATGCGCTAAAACCAAAGTCACTGAACGCGAGCAGGACGTGACCGGTCCGCTGGCTCGCCCTGCCACCATCTGGGTGTACGACTTTGTTGCTACGCCAGCAGACCTGCCTATCCATACGTCGCTTGACAGGGAATACTTTTCCCAGAACGAACCCCAGACGACTGCACAGGTCGCGGAAGGACGAAAACTTGGTGCCGAAATCGAAACCGAGCTGGTCTATGAAATCCGCAACATGGGGATGACAGCAGAACATGCCATGAAGGGAACGACTCCCCAGGTCAACGATCTGGTCCTTCAGGGTTATATCATCTCTTATGTCGAAGGGGATAAAAGGCAACGTATTGGCATTGGTCTGGGGAAAGGTTCGTCCCATCTCAGTGCGGCAGTCGAAGGTCTGCAAATGACAACCCATGGCTTGCGCCTCCTCGGCTCCGGGTCTACAGCCTCCGGTGGCAACAAAACTCCGGGGATGGCTGTTGGTCTAGCCGCCCTCATCGCCACGCATAATCCGGCGGGTCTGATCATCAGCACCGGGATGAAGGTGTATGACGAAAAAAGCGGCAAAAGCACGGTCGACGGACGAGCCAAGCAGACCGCCAAGGAAATAGCTGAGCAGCTTGAAAAACGCTTTAAGGAGCAGGGGTGGATATGAATACTGAACATTCAGACATTACAGGAAATTTCACCGCACTCTCTGGACGAGGGCTCCTAAAATATTCCTCTGCTTGCTAACAGCCGCCTTGCTGTGTTCTTGCTCTGCTATTGTCAAAATCAATGAGACCAACATGGCCTCTGAGCCACCCGCGAGCAAATATCAGAAAATCCTGGTCGTTGGGATTACCCCGACCCACAACCTTCGTCAATCATTTGAAAACATTTTTGCTGAAACTCTGAAAGAACATGGTGTCGGTGCTGTTGCCAGTCACAGCGTGGTCAGCGATATCAAAAAGGCTGACGAATCCAAGCTGGAGGCCGTGGCCCGTCAAGTGGGAGCAGACGCGGTTATGATCACACGCGTTCTGTCGCACTCTGAGAATACGGAGTACACGCTTTCCACCGGGCATCTTGAATATCGAGTGGTTGGCGAGACCAAAACAACCGCAAACTCATCCACAACCATTGCCATGAGTGGCGTCGGCTATGTTCCTGGAGAAATGGATGAGGAAGGCGCGACCCTTCAGACCCATCTGTTCGATGCCTCAAGCAAAAAACTGATCTGGACAGCGATGAGCAGCGTTGCCGGTTCTGATAACGACCAGATCGAGATGTGCTGGAAACTATCGGAATTGTTGACGAAAGCTCTTAATAAGGACAATCTTGTGGAACTAAATTCAACGGAATTTAAAATTCCATCACTCTGAAGGACATGGTCCTTCTTTGATCGCCGCACCCCAAACGACAGGGCTCCTTACATGCAATGCTCACCCTTTTGGAGAATCGGCCTGCCTGGACAGAGGTGATGAAGGTGATCTAAGGCCAAGGTTGCAAGTGGCGAATACAAGGGTATGCTCTCGATAAGACTATCGCCGAAATTAAACAAAGGTACGACTGGTCTGGTAGCGGAGTGTCAACTTCGCCCGCTGTAACCGAGGGTTAGGCCGTTTCTCTATAAGGCTCATCAACCAGATAATATAATGGCCGACTTTCATCTGTGGCCTATTTTTAATCGATGGAACCTACTACAAAGGAACAGGAGTAGTGAGTATTATGAGACTTCAATCAGTAATAGTCTATAATCAGTTTGTCGGTTATGTTGGTCGCCTGCGCCGCCGTGGGACAGCAACCCGGTGAAATGGAGATCCGCAGTGGGATCATTGAGCAGATTAACGCGACTCAGATAGAGACCAATCACCACCAAGGGATTGGTGCCGTTGTCGGCGGTATTGCTGGCCTTGGTCTGGGCAGCCTGTTTGGCGGGGGTACCGGCCACGATGTGGCTATGGTGGTTGGCGCTCTGGGTGGCGCCTTGGCCGGAAACGAGGTCCAGAAAAAGTACGATAAACCAGTCCCCGGACAACAAATCTTCGTACGCATGGCGAACGGGGTGCTGGTCTCGGTCACCCAACCGGCGAATCCGAGCCTGTCGAAGGGGGAGAGAGTTTATATCGAGGGCAGTGGTGAAGCCGCACGAGTCGTGCCACAGTAATCTCTGAGAGAAATGATGTGGATAACATGAAAAACGTTGTAATGGCCATCATCGGCCTGTTCACAGTGACAATATTTTTCTTACTGGCGACAATAGCCCTTGCTGCCGAAGAGGAGGCCGAATCAGCAAAAAAACCAGAACCCGGTGCTCAGATCTGATCAGCCTGCAACTTGGCTACCGCTATTATGCTGATGCCCTGAAGTACGGACCGGACTGGGTCTGCGCTTTGTCCTAACCCTGCTCTTCCCGAAATGAGCGGAGCAATTTTCCGCGCGGGAGCCCTGCTGTGAAAAGGCTGGGCACAAAGGGCCACAATAGCTTTTCAGTGCGGAGACTCATGAGAATGATCGAGTCCTTATGAGAAGCAAATGTTCGTAGCGAAACAGTCGTAAAGGAGGTCAGAAATGAAACGAAACAGAAGCTCTCATTTGCTCACACCACTGAAGTTGGTTGCCCAGATAATTGCCGTAACACTTCTGCTCGGCCCGGCAGGGGCCTTTGCCGATGAAGGAGCAGCACCCTCTGGAAACTCCCGGACAGGAAGCAGTGGCAAAAGAGCTGCTGCTGAAAACGAGCGACTTTCTCAGCCAGCTGTCGTCCTTCAGCGTAACCATCCGCAGCAGCTATGATGCAATCCAGGATGACGGGCAGCGCATCGAATTCGGCGAAATTCGCAACATCCTGATCCAACGGCCCGATCGGCTGAGTGCTGAAGTGCTGAAGCAGTGACGGTGACCTCGACCTGCTGTTGTTTGATGGGCAGGCGCTTACGGCCTACAAAGCCGCCGAAAATGTCTATGCCCGGGCGGAACATTCCGGCACCATTGATTCTGCCATCGTCTTCCTGGTCAAGGACCTGCAGATCCGCTTTCCCTTGGCCCGGCTATTGCTGACCACCCTGACAGAGCAGCTCAAGCAACAGGTCGAGTCTGTCAGCTATGTCGAGGTCAACCAGCTTTACGAGGCGCCCGTCGATCAACTCGCTGCACGCACGGCCGATGTCGATTTTCAGCTTTGGGTTGACCAGGGCGACAAGCCGCTGCCCCGGCGGGTTGTGATCACCTACAAGAACGATCCGGGTCAGCCGCAGTTCCGTGCCGATTTTCTCGATTGGAATCTTGCCCCGGAAATAGCCGCAGATGCATTTACCTTAACCCCACCGGAGGGGGCTGAAGAAATCCTGTTCCTCGCGCCGGTCCGTCCGGAAACCCTCCCCGTTGTGCAGGAAGGAGGCAAGCCATGAGCAATTATTCGCTATTCAAGATACTTTCGGTTTTCTCCCTGACGTTGTTCCTGTTGTCCGTTTCAGGGATTGCAGAGGCGCGAGGCTTTGGTGGTGGCGGCTTCTCACGTGGTGGCGGGGGCGGCTTCTCCGCGGGGTGGCGGCGGTTTCTCGCGCGGTGGTGGTGGCTTCTCACGTGGCGGCGCGGCAAGTGCCGGCAGTTTCTCCCGCGGCGGCGGTGAAGGTGGTGGCAGCTTCTCCAGAGGCGGTGAAGGTGCTCAGCGTTCTGGACAGTTCCAAGCCGGGCAGGGCGGTGCCTCCGAACGGCAGGGACAGCGTCAGTCAAGTGCCTCGCAACTTGAGAGCCAACGCCAGCAGGCTTTAGGCGGAAGCGAAAGCTCGATGGCTGATCGGCAAACCCAACGCCAGCAGTCCGCCGGCGACATGCAGCAAAGCAACCAGAATTACCGCACGCAAAACCGCGAAGACTGGCAGGATTACGGCGAGGATCAGCGCTGGGATAGCCATTGGCACGGTTATGGAAATACCGGGGCAGCATTTGTGGCGGGAGCCACTGTCGGCGCCGTAGCCACAGCGGCCGCACGGCCGGCCACGACAACTTACATTACAAGTCTACCCTGTAGCTACACCACGGCTTTTATCAATGGATCGACATTTTACCGGTGTGGGTCAACCTGGTACAGCCGCGGCTATGTCAACGGCAACGTGAACTACGTTGTTGTTGCACCGCCTCCGGGTTTTTGACCCGTTAGTGCTGTGGCCTTGCTGAATTAAGAACTGATCGTAGCTCTAAACGTGTAGGGCCAAATGTGGGCAGACCCGCTTTGGGTCATCAAACTTGAGTAGAAGTTAATATTTTTTAAAGGAGGGACCATGTTCGAACGAACCAGGATAATAGTGCTGGCCTTCGTATGTCTAAGCCTGTTGGCTGCTGGGCAGGTCTCTGCGTACGATTACCCGTTCGCCGATCCAAATGTGGCGACGGTACTCGGAACTCCCGAGGAATACGCGGAGAAGCTGCCGAAAGAGGTGCCGGTCAAAGTCGACACGATCAAGATGTTCCCCGATCGCGAGGTGCCAGACATCCTCTGGAACTTTGAGGAAATGCGTTATTCCTACATAAGGCAGAAGGGCCCAGCTCCGTTGATTTTTTTGGTGGCTGGCACCGGGGCGAGCTACCATAGTGAAAAAATGCAGCTTATGCAGAAGGCCTTCTACCAGGCCGGTTTTCATGTCGTCTCGATTTCATCGCCGACCTACCCACCTTTTATAATTGCAGCGTCCACCAGCGGTGTCCCCGGTCATCTGGAGAAGGATTCCGCCGATCTCTACCGCGTCATGCAGGCAGTCTGGCAGAAACTGCAGAAAAAGATGGAAGCGACCGAATTCTTCCTGACTGGTTACAGCCTGGGTGCCGCCGAGTCAGCATTCATAGCCAAACTCGATGAGCAGGAAAAAGCCTTTAACTTTTCCAAGGTACTGCTCATCAACCCGCCGGTCAGCCTTTACAACTCGGTGCTGATTCTCGACGAGATGTTGGAGCACAACATACCCGGAGGTCTCGATAACTTTAATGCATTCTATCAAAATGTTATCCATTCCTTCGCCGAGGTCTATCGGCATGGAGAGGACGTTGATTTCAACGACCAGTTCCTGTTCAAGGTTTACAAACAACGCAAGCCGAAAGACGAAAGTCTTGAGGCCCTGATAGGTATGGACTTCAGGGTTTCCTCCGAAAACATGGTCTTTACCAGCGATGTGTTTACCCAGGCCGGCTACGTGGTACCCAAGGGCCTGGAGCTGGGCCGTCATGACAGCCGGGCGGTTTACATCAAAATGCTCGGGCGCCTCTCGTTTCTCGATTACTTCAGGGGGATCTTCCTGCCGTACTTATCAGTCCAAGGATCCAAGTCTTACCGAGCCCGAACTGATCCGGCAGATGAGTCTGCGTTATATCGAGGACTATTTGCGCACCTCTCCCAAGTTCGGCCTGATCCATAATGAAGATGATGTCATCCTGCTCCCCGGGGAGATCGATTACCTGCGCAATCTGTTCGGCAGTCGCGCGCAGATTTTCCCGCACGGTGGACACTGTGGCAACATGGCCTATCCCGACAACGTCAAAGCTATGGTCGGGTTTTTTCAGGCATCTCAACAGAATTGAGGGAGGGGATAACAATGACGATACAAAAGAATAATAGTTCACGTTTAATCTTGATGCTGCTGGCCCTGACTTGCGTACTATTTGCCGCAGGTTGCAGCACGACACCAAAACCGACTGCCGACTTGGAGCCACCGCTGCACGTGTCCTCCGACATCCTCAAGGAGACCGTGGTCTACTCGGTGGATGTCTACGATCCACTCGAAGGATTCAACCGGCGGGTCTACACCTTCAACTACTATTTTGACAAATTCATCTACTTGCCGATAGTCAACACCTACGAGTTCATCACACCGAATTACGTCGAAGACCGGGTGTCCAATTTTGTCGATAATGTCTTCGAGTTCAATAACTTCGTCAATAACCTTTTGCAGTTTGAGATCAAAGACACCGGCATCACCCTGGCTCGATTTGTTATCAACACAACGGTCGGCATTGCCGGGCTCTGGGATCCGGCGACCCACTGGGGTTTGCCACGCCAAACCGAGGACTTCGGGTTGACCCTGGCACACTACGGAGTTGGCCACGGGCCCTATCTTGTCCTGCCGATTTTAGGCCCGTCCAATTTGCGTGACACCACTGGACTGATTACTGACACGCTGGCTTTCAGTCTGGCCGGTCCACCGGCCTGGGTGGATGACGATGATGCGACCCTGATCTTCAACCTGGTCACGGCAGTAGACAAGCGTCACCGTCAGTCGTTCCGCTATTACCAGAACGGAACGCCTTTCGAGTACGACTCGATCCGCATGCTATACACAGCGAAGCGCGAAATAGAGGCCACAAAATAATCAGAAAAAAAGTGAATTCATCAACGAAAAATTGAGGGCTACCGGGAACTGCGGAGGCAAGGTTAAAGCATAGGTAGGACTGTGCTGAGGGATCATTAGTGGCCACATGCTGGTCTTAACAAGAGGTTCAGAAAGAGAGGTGTCTTATGGGAAAAAATGCTTTGAAGTGCTTTGTTTTGGTCGTTTTGGGGGTGGTCGCACTCATCTGGACAGCGCCGCCGGTGCTGGCGGAAGAAACCTCGCCCAACAGTTGGACGTTCTCAGCAAACATTTATGCGTGGATGCCCGCAATCAAGGGGCAGTCAACCACCGGCAAGGATATTGACATCTCTTTCAGTGACATTCTCAACAATCTTGACTTTACCTATATGGGAGGTGTGGCGGCACGTAAAGAAAAGTTGACTCTGCTGGTTGATGTGATCTACATGAACCTTGAAGATACTTCTAACGCCACACTGCACCAGGGGAACCTGGTCGACCTGTCTCTCACTAATGTGAAACTCAAGGCCTGGGTTGTGACTCCCGCGGTGGCTTATAATGTTGTGCAATCGGACCGGGTGAAACTCGATCTCCTCGCCGGAGCGCGCTATTTCTACCTGAAAGCCACTACGGACTTTGAAGATCAGGGACCTTTGACGACCAGGAAGTTCTCGGTTTCAGGGTCAACTGATTACTGGGACGGTATCGTTGGCGCCATGGGGCAAATCAAAGTCAACGAAAAGTGGTATCTGCCGTTCCAAGGCGATATCGGAACCGGTGATACGGATCTGACCTGGCAGGTGTTTGGCGGGGTCGGTTACAAATTCACCAACCTTGACCTGATCGCCGGCTATCGTCACCTGGAATGGAACTTCGACAGCAGCAATAAAGGCGGTGAGGTCTTAAATGATATCTATATCAGTGGACCCATTATTGGTTTCAGGTATTACTTCTGAAAGACTATCCCGCGTGACGAGGTATAACGCTCAGGTTTTGCTTCAATACAGTAAAGTTATCATAACCACTAATACATCAAAAAAAGGATTATCAAATGAAATACAACGTATTGATTATTGCTATACTCTTCCTCGTCGGCCGCCTGTTCTCCCATCTCCAAATAAGCCAAGCAGGACCTGGCAAAGCCTGTCAACTGTGCCACGGCGGAAGGAGACATGCGGGCCCTTAACTCTGAGAAGGATCATGTTGGCAGCGAAATCGCCGCTGGGGTGACAGCTATCGTGCCAATCAGTTTGGTGGCCAACGTCGCGACCGGAAAAGAGAAAGACCATTACGAGGTCGCCACAGGCGAATACAACAAGATGCTTGACAAGAAAATTGCTGAAATCAAGCAGCAGTGCAACCTACAGTAAAAGTTTCCTCCGGCAAGAAAGTTTTTGCCGAGGATAATGGCGCGGCTGCTGGAGTCATGTTGCAGATTCATTGGCACTGACCTTCCGGCGGCTGTCGCCAGGCTTCAATAATCAACCCTCTATAAAACTTTGTGGTGCTTATGCTTTACAGGCTAGATAGTTCTCCTGGCCAAAGTCCGGACAGCTTGATGAAACATTGCGAACTCACTTGTGGTAAAGTCAGATGACAGGAAGCAGGAAACTCCGGGAAAAACGTTTCTTGTCTGATTATGAACAGATATACGGGTCTCCAGCTAATGCTTAAGGTTCGAACGTATCAGGAGATAACCGTCCAATGAAACGTTTTACCCAAAAAACATTTGCGTTGCTGTTTTGAGTGGGCATGCCGATTCGGATTGATGCTCTTGCTGATTGGCTTTGCTGTGCCCCCAGTCCTCGCTGCCGGACAGGATGTCGGGAAGTCTTCTGTCACTGCAGCCGAGACGCAAAGCCTTCCCAACTCCTCAGGTCCGGCAGCCATACCAGCGGCAGATATCGCAACCAGGGCGACCCAGGTCACGAATCTGTTACGCAATCTTTCAGACCGTCTTACGCAAAGCGACCAGATCGACGAGATCAAGCAATCGTTTTCAAAAGCCGCAAAGCTGGTCAAAGTGGACAGCGAGGAAACGAGCAAGCTCCTTCAGGGGCAACCAGCTCTTCCTACGCTTCAGTCAGAGCAGCAAAAATGGCAGCAGACGCAGCTTGCCTTTTCTCAATGGCTGACAACTTTGACAGAGCGGTCACAGGAACTGCAGGATGACCTGAATCAATTGATCGAATTGCAGTCGACCTGGTTATTAACTCTCAAATCAGCAAAAGAGTCGAGTATCCCTGCTGCGGGTATACAACAAATCAATGAAATTTTAGCAACGATTGGTAACGCAATAACGCCCGTGAAAGCTGAACTTTCCATGATAATCGACTTTCAGAGCGAGGTCGGGTCTGCCGCCTCGGAAAGTGGAGATCTTTTGGCAAAAGTCACCCAGCTTCAGACAAAAGCCATGTCGGGAACCCTGGTGCAGGACAGCCTGCCGATTTGGAGCACGGAACTCTGGGCGAGAGTTGCAAACAATTTGCCTGAGGTTAGCAGCGATGCATTGGCAGCCTACAAAACGAGGTTCTCGAACTATTTCGTTTCATCCTCGCGATACCTGTATGCATTTGCCAGCTTTCTTATCCTGTTTATTTTCTTTTTAACTCTCCGCTTCAAGGCCCGCGAGCTGTCGACCCTAGGCGAGGTCTTGTCTCCAGAAATCAGAACCTTTGATCATCCCATATCCGCAGCGTCTGACCATCGTTCTGCTGTTTATAACCTCTCCATTTTGGTCGCAGTTACCGTCAACCATCCGGCAAACCTTGCAGCTCATTGCCCTGGCGCCAATGATCGTTCTGGTCAGACCTTTCGTCTTCACTAGTCTGATACCATGCCTCTATGCGCTAGGGGTGCTGTTCGCTCTCGATACTTGTCGCGAACTCTTCTACGATGAATCATTTTACGGACAACTCCTGCTGATCGCCGAATCTCTCATTGGCGCCGCCGTGACAATCTGGTTCCTGCGCAAATTCAGATCAACCTTCAGCAAGAGAACCGAAAGGCTGCGTCTGAATTTTTCAGAGTTTTTGACGGTTCTTATTTTTCTGCTTCTTTTGACCGGCGGTGTGGCCGCGTCATGGGTTATGTCCGCTTGTCCCTGCTTATCACACCGGGGGTCATTGCCGTCGGTGCGATGGCCCTGATACTGTATGCCACGCTGCAAATTGCCATCGGCATTGTCGCTATTTCTTTCAAGGTGTGGCCGTTGCGCACTCTTGGTATGATTCAACACCATCGAATATTGCTGCAAAAACGACTTTATTATTTCTTGATCCTTGTGGCGCTCGCCAGCCTGCTTGTCCGGTCCCTCGGTTACCTCGGGCTCTTCGCACCGGTTCTGAACTTCGGAACGTCTCTTCTGGAGATTAAAATACAGCGCGGCGTACTCAGTATTACACTCGGAGGCCTCCTCGAGTTCCTTCTAACTATTTATGCTGCGTATTTATTGTCAGCCTTCCTTCGTTTTGTTCTCAGGGAAGACATCTATCCTCGGACGAAGATACCCTTGGGCAATTCCTATGCAGTCTCCAGTCTTCTGCATTATGTCATTCTGGCCATCGGTTTCACCGTCGCTATAGCAGCTATAGGGGTAGACCTGACAAAATTGACCGTGCTTACCGGCGCATTCGGCATCGGCCTCGGTTTTGGTTTGCAGGCCGTCGTGAACAACTTTGTCTCCGGCCTGATTCTGCTGTTCGAAAGACCGGTCCATGTGGGCGATACCGTTGAGGTCGGTAACCTGGTCGGAACTGTTCGAAGAATAGGTATTCGGGCCAGCACCGTGCATACATTTCTTGGTGCCGACATCATTGTCCCTAATTCTCAAATGGTGGCAGAAAAAGTGACCAACTGGACACTCACAGATAATTTGCGGCGCATCGACCTGCCGGTGGGCGTCAGTTATGGTTCCAAGCCTAAAGAGGTGATGAGCTTGCTGGAGACTGTGGCCCAGGAGAACGACAGGATAATCCAGTATCCGGCACCACAAGGTTTAATCGTTGGCTACGGCGACAGTTCAATCAATTACGAATTGAGAGCGTGGACTGACCAATTTGACAACTGGGTTCTGATCAGAAGTGAGCTAGCTGCAGCCGTCTATGATGCAGTGGCCGTAGCCGGCATGAACTTCCCCTTCCCCCAACGCGAGGTCCGCCTGCTGAAGGAGGTGGAATGAGGACACGCCCTTAGTTTCAGGTATTAGCCAAATCGCGACATCAGTAAGCACAAGTTGAAACGCTTTCCACAAGCCTGTAGGGAAAGGACCAAACCTGTATAAAAAGCTGACCAAATAGGCTTTAAGGAGTGAAATCATGAATAAAATAATCACAATGATGTTTTTGATGTTGTTTCCCCTTCTGCTGGCCTTCGATATTGCTGCAGGGGAGCTCCCGGATTACCTGTACAGCAAGGGCGGCATTATTTATCCGCAGACAGGCGATTCGATGCAGGATATTTTTAATACACCGCCGCATATTATGGAGTATCTCAAGCCAGGCATGCTCATAGGTGTGTTGCCTGAAGATTGCGACCCGGCCAGTCATGGTACGCTCGGCAATATCTATATCTGTCATTACGATCTCGCGCTTAAGCCCGAGGAGGCAGAGGGAAAAACTGTTTACAGGGTTATCAAAGTAGAGTGAACTGCTGTGTTTCAAGTTCTGAGAATGAATTATATTTCAACTGGCTCGTGCCATGTCGATTATGCCATCAGCAGTGGAAGGTTGTGGGCGCGAGTTTTTCCTGGTATTCGTATTTAGAAAGTTTTCATCCCTCAACGCTGGTCACTGGATAGTGATGTTAGACAGGGAGAAAAGCATGAGAATAAGCGTTGTCGCAGTATTCATGATTTTTTTATTCCTTTACCCGTTCTACGTCGTCGGCTCAGATTTTGAGGATGATTCAACCCCGATTGAGCAGGAAGATCAGAACACCATTGACCAGACCAATGAAGGTAACCCCTCTGAATATCGCTCAACTCCGATTGAGCAAAGTGACGTGAAAACGATCGATCAGATCGATGAAGGGAGTTCCAATGAGGATGAAGCAACTCCCGTTGAACAGGAAGATACGAAGACCATTGATCAGATCAACGAATAGCTGAATTTTTGATTATTCGTCCAGGTCGGAATTAAGATGAGTTTGCGCGGGAGATGAATGTCCCTATGCGTTGCACCTGCAGCTTTTTATAAAATTCAAAAGATGCGCTAATCATTGAAGTCCAAGCCTAAAATAACTCAAGATGCTTGATAAGAAGATCGCCGAAATTAAACAACAGTGCCGGTTCAGTGAGCCAGTGCCGTCCCTGTGAGCATAAGAAAGTGACGGCTGCGGTCGAACCTGCCGCTCTCGACTCAGGCGTGATTAAGCACCGGGCCTGATAGGTGCAGTCCCTGTGTGATCGTGCGCACTTGTCGTCAAATGCTTTTGGGGTCTAGCCTGGCGGGTGAAAGCTTGGCCCCTTCAGACCCTGCATGCAGTTTCCTCCTGTTTTGTCTCCCGACTCACTTCTCCGCTCTCTGTACGTCCTTTATTGCTTCGCTCCTCACAACACTATGTCGTGGTGATAAGTATAGGCTTTGACCGCTGTCAGCAAACAGGCTAAACTCGGCCGTGTATAAAAACTACTCACAATGTATTTGAAAACCTTTGGAGTGTATATGAACGTCTCGGCACGTGTCGCAGAGTCTCTGCAGAAGATCAGGAGTCACGGTAAAGAAAACCTTGCCGATATTCTCCATGAAATTGGTGAAGCGGTGCCATTGCTTACTGGACAGTCTCGTTTTCGACTCTACCTGGAAGATCTGACCGGTGGCATTCTGAGTTGCGTGTTGGCAACCGGACGTACCCGGCAATTTGTCCGCGATTATGTCTTTTCTCTCACTGATGAAAATTACCTGGTTTCCAGAGTCTATATTGAGCAGCAGGTTGCCGAATTTGCGGATCGAAAGCTGCTGCCAGCCCGGGCCCGGCAGCTTGCAGAAGACTTTGGTCTCATGGCCTCGACCCAGTTGCCACTGGTGCATAAGGGGCGTTCGATTGGTGTCGTCTGTGTTGACAGTGCCCGGACCGGTCGCCCACTGGATGAAACCGGCCGGCAGAATCTCGGGGATTTCCTCGCTGAGGTGACTCCCATCCTCGACCAGGCCCGTAAGTATCATCAGCAGATTATCGTGGCTCGCCGGATCGATGGTTCTAAAAAGAAAGAAGCCGCCCGAACCATGGTGCGTTCGGCAGTGCGCCTGATTGAAAAGCTCTCGCTGGCCTCGGTGCTGGTACCCTCACGGATCGGTGCTGAAGACGATGGTCGTGGTCTCCAGGTCCTTGCTTCTTACGCCCAGGAGAAAGAAATCCAGCGTTTGTACGAGGATGAAAAGCTGATCGACCTGAGTTCCGGCAAATCGCTGCTCTCCCAGTACATCAACGAGGAGGGTGTGATCACCGATGAAACCTTGTTAAGGCCGCTCTATTTGCCGAGTCTCAAGGCCCAGTCTCTGCAGAAGAGCTACCTGACTGAGAAAATCGGCCTGACTTCTCTGTATGTTGTGCCCCGCTACGATGGGCGAACCCGACGCATTCGCTGCCTGGTCAATTACTTCACCCGCGAAGCTTACCAATTTAGTGATTTTGAGCGCGGCTTGCTGGAAGCGCACGCCGAAATGGCCGAACGGGTCATCCAGGAAATCGGTGATGAGCACATGGAGATCCAGGTCCTTTCGGAAATCAACGATCTGCTTCAGGAGCATTTCGAGGGTACGCAGCCCTTCCTGAACCGGGTCTTGGCCAAAGCAACGGAACTGATCGGTGCCGACACCGGCAGTATCGCGCTGGTCCAGGAACGTGACAGCAATGACTGGCTTATTGTTGAAGAGGAAGATGGTACGCTGGTGGGAGCCAAAAGTAAGGAATGGTTGAAGAAGAATATCCCCCTGATGCCGATCGGAGGAATTGAGCTGCCACGTGGCGAGCGTAGTCTGACGGGTTATGTCGCGTCGACCGGACAGCCCCTGATCGTTGATGACTCGTTTTTGGAAATGGTCGGGGAAGGTTTCTACCGCCAGGTCACCCAGGAAATCCGCAGCGAGATCGCCGTGCCGGTCACCGTGGAAGAAAAAGTCCTCGCTGTGGTTTGTCTGAGCAGCTTGACGTTACACTACTTCACCGATGAACATCAGCGCATTCTGCAGATCATCGTGCAAATGATTGCCCGTCACCTGGCCGGCCTGCTGCAGATTGAACGCTTGACCTCGGAAGTCCATAGATTGCAGTCAGATGTGACCTATCGCGATCCGAAAATATCCTCATATCGACTCGGCAACATTATTGGTAATTCGAGCAAAGCTGGAGAAATCATCTCGACCATAGAGACGATTACCCCGCCGCTCTATCGGCGAATCCTCCTGTGGCAAAGGGCCGATTTGCGCGAAGCCGTGTTGGGGTTGCCCACCGTACTGATTACCGGAGATACCGGTAGCGGCAAGGAGTTTCTTTTCAACAATCTCTACTCCCGTCTCAACGAGATGCATCGCGCCGGCCCAGGCTCAGCTAAAGAGCTGCCGGTCACCAAAACCAATATTGCCGCTTACAGCGGAGAGCTGACCTACTCGGAGCTCTTCGGTCACAAGCGGGGCGCTTTTACCGGTGCCCACGCTGATCGTCACGGCATTATCGAAGAAGCCAGCGGTGGCGTGGTATTCCTTGATGAAATCGGTGACGCTGACCCGAAAACCCAGGTGCAGTTGTTGCGTTTTCTTGATAACGGCGGCTTTGTCCGCCTCGGTGACAACCAGACCCGTTTCGCCCGGGTGTTGCTGGTGGCGGCGACCAATCAGGATCTGCCGCGTTTGATTGCGGAGGGTCGTTTCCGTGCCGATCTCTATCATCGCCTGTCCGAATTGACCATTGCGGTGCCGTCACTGAATCAGCGCCGTGAAGACATCCCTGACCTGGCAGTTCACTTCCTCGGTCAACTCTACCGTATCTATCGCCTCGCTGATGAACCGGTCGATCAGGTGCCAACGATCAGCGCAGAGGCTCAAAGCCTCCTGACCCGTCATGATTATACGGGAAATATCAGGGAGCTGCGATCAATTCTTCTGCGTGCCCTGCTGTTTCGCCAGGGGCCGATTATCACAGGAACAGATCTGCAAAGCGCCCTGGCTTCAGGTCCACAGCCGATTGCCAGTGAAGACACCGGCCAAGACCCCGTTCGCCATATTCAGAGATCTCTTCAGGAGGAGCTTGGAGACTTCTGGAGCCTGGTCCACCGACCCTTTATTGATAATCAGCTGACCCGGGATACGGTCTGTGCGTTAATTGAAGCAACACGACGTGATGGTGCGCGCAATATGCCTGATATCGCCGTTGCGCTCAGGGCCTGTGAACCGCACAGCCAGGCTGTCGATGAACAGCGCAGGTTCTACAAGTTCAAGAATTTTCTTTATAAGACTGTCAGAATTTAATCTTGTTCTTTTTGTCGGCAGGGAGTCAGCAGGGAAAACTTGACACGAAGCGTAACTTGTTTATGATTGGAGGATGATAATTAGTAAATATTAAGCCTCTGTCAAGACCTCCCCCTTTCGTGAGGAAGTTCCGGAAAACTCGGGATATTGAATACAAGCGCGCCGGGTTGCCAGAAAGGGTTCGGGATTGTCGGGTTCATTCTCAGTGCCCGGTTTTTTGCAGGGACAAGAGCGGGTTCAATAATCATGCTCAAGCATTTCAGCAACAGTCTGATCAGCAAGTACATTCTCAGAACCGGTCTCGTCCTGCTGGTTACCATCTCGCTCTTCGCTTTCTTCAACATCAGTACCCTCAAAGAGATCTTCCTGCAGGACGCCAAGGATGATATTGAAACCGTTAGCGAAATCATCCTGCATACGACACACTTTCAAATGCTCAAGGACAACCGTCCGCAAGTTTACGATATGATAAAAGAAGTCTGCTCGCATGAAAAAATAGACCGCATACGGCTCTTCAGTACTAGTGGTCTTGTCCACTTCTCGACCAGCGAAGAGGAAATAGGCAAAAGAGTTGAAGAGATCAACACACCCTGCGAGGATTGTGACAGCGATGTTGTTTCTCCCCTCGAGTCACCCCCTGGGTGACAGCCGGAGAATCTTTCACAACGCCCAGGGCCAGGAAATCTTGAGCGTTACCACGGAAATCCGCAACCAGCCAAGCTGTTCCACGGCGGCCTGCCATGTTCATCCAGCCGACGTCAAGGTCCTTGGCTTCCTCGAGGTGCAGGGATCCTTGGTCAAAATTGGTGTCCAGGCCAGCTCTTATCGCAACAGCATTGCGACCTTTGGCGTGACCCTGTTGCTGCTGGTTATTATCTGCCTGAGCTGGATGACCCAGAGCCTGGTTATTCATCCGGTTCACGACCTGCTGCTGCACGCGCATAAGGTCTCGAACATGGAGCTCGATAGTCGACTGCAGCTGACATCAAACGATGAAATTGGCGAGCTCTCCGAAGCCTTCAACGATATGACTCTGAAGCTGAAAGAAACGCGTGACGAATATCAAGAACTGACAGAAACTCTCGAGGCCAAGGTGATTGAGAGAACGGAACAGATCGCCAATGTCAGCGACCAGCTGGTGCGCTCGGAGAAGCTTGCCTCTCTCGGTCAGCTGGTGGCCGGTATTGCCCACGAGATCAATAATCCCGCTGGCAGGTATCCTGATGTTCGCCAATATGTTTGCAGATGATAAACGGCTGAACCAAATGCAACGTGAAGACGCCCTGACGATTGTCCACGAGACAAATCGATGCGCTGACATTGTCAAACGCCTGCTCGATTTTTCACGCACGTCGATTCCCGACAAGCGGCTCAGGTCTCTCTCGGAGATCATGGAAAGCACCCTGGCCCTGGTGAGCCATCATGCCAGTGTCAATGATGTGGAGATTGTGCGTCACTACGGTGTAAATCTGCCGGAAATAGAAGTTGATCCGACGCAGATGGAGCAGGTCTTTATCAACCTGCTGGTAAATGCCTGTCATGCCATGCCCCTTGGAGGACGCATGACGATTATCATGAGTGCGGATTTGCAGCGTGATCGTCTGGTTACAACCATAGAAGATACCGGGCAGGGGATCTCGGAAGAGCATCTGGGTCGCATCTTTGACCCGTTTTTTACGACCAAGAACCAGGAACTTAATGGTATCGCCGGGACGGGATTGGGGCTGTCCGTTTCTTACGGCATCATCGAAAAC
Organism: uncultured delta proteobacterium; assembly: GCA_963769955.1. Taxonomy (GTDB): domain Bacteria; phylum Desulfobacterota; class Desulfuromonadia; order Desulfuromonadales; family BM103; genus M0040. The sequence goes on along the minus strand of CAVYNW010000005.1, from coordinate 445,215 downwards.
CATGGTGGCCAGATCCTGGTGCAGAGTTCCGTAGGGAATGGCACGGTTTTCACCGTTGAGCTGCCGATCTCTTCGTTGCAGCACACCGAGGCAGATCACTACATTGCTGGTAAGAGTGCCTGAACCGCACTCCTGCTTTGCCGTTTGCGTTAATAACGCATTGGGTAATGATTTACAACAATCACGAGGGCTTTATGAACAAGGGAATTGAACGGATTCTGGTGGCTGATGATGATGCGGTGATCCGGGAAGGTCTGCGTCGGATTCTCACCGGCGAAGGCTACGAGGTTGAAACGGTCAGCAATGGTTGCGCTGCCCTGGAACGTCTGGACCAAAAAAATTTCAAGCTCTTGATCACTGATTTGAAGATGCCGGGGATGAGTGGCCTGGAAGTGCTGCAGGCAATAAGAATCTGTCAGCCGGAGCTGCCCGTGGTCCTGATTACCGGATATGCGGCCATCGATAATGCCGTAGAGGCCATGAAGAACGGGGCAACCGACTACCTGTCCAAGCCTTTCGGCAATGACGAACTCATCAGCAAGGTCAAGAATGCCATTGAATCGAGGGCTGTGCTCATCGATGATATCTGCCTGTGGCGAGAAATGAACGAGACACATGGCTTTGATCAACTGCTTGGCGACAGTCGAGAGATGAAACGGCTTTACCAGCGCATCATGCAGGTTGCTCCCACGGACAGCACGGTAATGATCAGCGGTGAAAGCGGCACGGGCAAGGAGCTGGTCGCACGAGCTATCCATGCTCACAGTTCACGGCGTTCACAACCTTTTGTGGCGATCGATTGTACCGCTCTGGCTGAAACTCTTCTGGAAAGTGAACTTTTCGGTCATGTAAAAGGCTCCTTTACAGGTGCGACCCAAACCAAGCGCGGGCTCTTTGAGGTTGCCGAGGGCGGCACCTTGCTGCTTGATGAAGTGGGCAATATCAGTCTGTCGACCCAGGCCAAATTACTGCGTGTGCTGCAGGAGCGAGTGGTGACCCCCATCGGTGGCACTGCGCCGATTAAAATCGATATTCGCCTGGTTGCCGCAACCAATGCAAACTTGCGGGAGATGGTCGCAGCGGGAAGCTTCCGTGATGACCTGTTCTTCCGGCTCAATATCATCCCGATCGATCTGCCGCCTTTGCGCGAGCGCAAGGGTGACCTGATGCTTCTGGCGAGCCAGTTTCTCAAGCGGTTTGCAGAGGAAAATGGCAAAGAAATCAGAGGCTTCAGTCCGGATGCGATTGAGCAGCTTGAGAATTACCGGTTTCCCGGCAATGTTCGTGAACTGGAAAACCTGATTGAACGTGCCGTTGTTCTGTCGCAGTCTGATTTTTTGCAGAGGCAGGACCTGGAGTTGCCGGGAGACGATGGTTTTTCTGCTGCTGTCAATGACAATACTGTTCCGCATGACGCAAACGAACTGAAAGCGCGCAAGCAACAACTCCGGGAAGAAGCCGTGGTTCCTTTGGAACGTGCTTTCCTGCTCAGCGCCCTTGATCGCAACGACTGGAATATTACCCGTGCGGCTGAAGAGGTCGGTATGCAAAGACCGAACTTTCAGGCCATGCTGAAAAAACAGGGTATCAGTGTCCGCATGCGGATCGTTAAATAAATGCTCTTGTCCTCTTCTTGAAGAACGATCAACAAAGCCTCTAATCAGAGGCTTTGCCCTCTCCTGCATATCGTATAATTCGTAACCTCAGGGAATATATAAAAAACATCACGCTGTATACTTCTCTTATACGCCCAAGTTTCTGATTACAATCCCTTTTCATTCAAGCAGTTACAGGATTTCATCGCTCCCGGCTTTGCTGTGGGGTGATCCTGAACGTATATTTTTTATATACGATCGTCTTTCCATCTGCGGCAATCTTCTAGCTTTTCCTTGACATAAAATCCCTTTAAAAACAATATCTTATAACTATAATTAGATTTAATTTAAGAAGTGGTATGGCCGATGCAATACCTAATAGTCAGGAACGCATGTCAACGAACATGGCAAAAGGAAGGAGGCCGTTATGAAAACGATGCAGATGTTGATATCGATGGTGGCTGGCAGCGCTTCTGCTGCTTATGCGGCAGTGGGCACTCATAATGAGGGAGCAGGGATTTTGACCTACTTCTTCATCGGCTTTTTCGCCTTGATTATTGTCTCGCAGCTGGTGCCGGCAATGATTCTTTTCTACAGCCTGGTCAAGGGAATCTTCTCTCGCCCGGAAAAGACCTCGGCTAAAGTCGATTAGATGGGAGCGGCCCCTTTATATGGGGCAATTTGGCCTTTGGCAGGAGAAAAACCATGATGAACATGCCAGGACTACTCATCGCAGACGAAGACCTCTTCACCAGGAAGCGCATGGCGGACTTGTTCATTAACGCCGGCTACCAGGTCACGGTCACCAACACGGCAGCCGGAGTCCTCTACGGAATCCTCAAGAAGACCGCCCAGGTTGTTTTGATCAGCACCCGGTTTGATGAACTGCTGGCGACGGAATTGATTCCGATTCTGAAAAAGTGCAATCGCAACCTGACAATTATTCTGGTGGCCAGCGAATTGCCGCTGGCCCTGATCCGCAAGGCGCGCAGCGAAGGGATTTTTTATCATGCCCTTAAACCGACTCGTCCCGGTGATGAAGACGAGTTGCGCGAAGCAGTAAAGTGCGCCTTTGAAAAAGTGACCAATGGCTCTGAAGGCGAACGTTTGCAATAAGAAAAAAACTCAACGGAACGGAGGAGATCATGAAAACTTTAAAAAGTACAGGAATGGGAATTTTGATGTTGTTGCTGGCCAGCCCGGTTCTTGCCGTAGATACGACTACGACCTATTCCAGTGGGATTCTGGTTGGTGTCTTCCTGGCATTCTGCGCACTGGTTGTCGTTGTGCAGTTGATGCCGACGATCATGCTTCTGGTCGGCTTCATCAAAGGCCTGATCAAAGGGACAGATAAGAAGGCCAGTCATCATGCCAGCAAAGGCTAATCTCTGCCGTATTAAAGCTGAGCGAATAAAAGGAGGAGGCTATGATCAGCCAGATACTCGACAACATAGTTGAAGTTCACAAGGTTTACACGCTGGTGGATTTTTACCAGTACATCAAGGGCATTGAATATCTCATCTGTGTTGCCTTCTTTATCGGTTTTCCGATGTTCTACAAGTACCTGAATGAGAAGCCCAAAGAGATTGGCAAATGAGCCTGCCGTCAGGCTCACAAGGAAAAGGAGAGAGAATCATGAGCGCTAAGCAGATTTTGATTACCTTGATGACGGTTTTGGCTGGGATGGCGGCGAGCTCTTTGGCGCTTGCCGATGAAATGCCGGAGCAGGTGTCTCTTGACTCCATGGTCGTTTTGTTTGAGGGCGTTGAGTTTGATCACGCCATGCATATCGATCTGGGCGAGGATTGTTCCGCCTGTCATCATCACACAACCGGGACCGGAACGGCTGACGAGCGCTGTATCCGCTGTCATGCAGACAGCGATGAAGTCGCGATCGTCGGTTGCCGTGACTGTCATTCCGCCAACCCGTTTTCAGCAGAGAGTATCAACAAGCAAGCTCTTGATCGTTACCAGTTCCATATTGATACCCCCGGACTGAAAGCAGCGTATCACTGGAATTGTCTTGGTTGCCATGAAGAGATGGATGGTCCGACCGGTTGCCAGGATTGCCATGCCCTGACCCCTGAAGGTGATGCCTTCTATCACAAGGATGCAGCCGCAGCGGCGGGCGAGAGCGGGCACTGATGATAACTGCAGTTGAGCTGTTAATTTTGGAATCAGGATTTTCACGATAAGGAGAGTCGTTATGAGTGGAATCAGTCGACGGAGATTTCTTGCTGCAAGCGTGGCAGGATGTGCCGCCACAACCCTGGCCGGGCCAAAGAAGGCTCTGGCAGCCGGATCCTTTACCGGCTATCCGGATGGCATGGGGGTTCTGGTAGACCTGAGCCGTTGCATCGGTTGCCGCAGTTGCGAGGCGGCCTGCAACAAAGAGCAGAACCTGCCTGCTCCCGACCGGCCCTTTGATGACAAGTCGGTTTTTGATGAAACCTTTCATGGCGGCAAGCAGAAGCGCAGGCCTGATGAGAAGGCTTATACCGTGGTCAACCGTTACAACCCTGATGACAGTGAGCAACCGGTCTACCGCAAGGTGCAGTGCAACCATTGCAACGAGCCTGCCTGTTTGAGTTCCTGCTTTGTCAACGCCTACACCAAGACCAAGGAAGGCGCAGTTGTCTATAATTCCAAGGTTTGTGTCGGTTGTCGCAACTGTATGGTCGCTTGTCCCTTCAATATCCCGGGCTACAGTTACTCCAGTGCCTTCGACCCGGTTGTCAAAAAGTGCATCTTCTGCCACGAAACCAGGTTGAAGAATGGCTTGCCTCCGGCATGCGTCGATGTTTGTCCCCAGGAAGCTTTGACCTTCGGCAAGCGTAAGGAACTGATCAAGATCGGTCATCAGCGTATCCAGACTCATCCTGGCCGCTATGTAAACCACCTCTATGGAGAAAACGAGCTGGGTGGCACCAGCTGGATGTACCTGTCTCCTGTCTCCTTTGACGAGGTTGGCTTCGATCCGAACCCGGGTAACGAGCCGATCATCAATAATGTCAAAGATTTCCTCGGTACCGTACCGATGGTATTGGCGATCTGGCCGGCAATGTTTACCGGTTTTCATCTGCTGGCAAAGAAGAAAGAGCATGCTGAGCAGGATCAAGACACCGAGAAGCAGCATGGTGAGGAAGGAGGCGAACAATGAAAAGCCTGATTGGATGGGGTGTGAAACCTGTTGATTCACACATCGACGAAAAAAATGACCAGAAATGGTCCTTGCTCCGTAAATTGATGCTTGGCCTGACCCCGGGTCAATATCTTGGCCAGGCTTTACGCAATCCTTTCAACTGGATTCTGGCGATTATCTTCACCGTTGGTCTGCCGTTGATCGCCTATCGTTTCTTCTTCGGCCTCAGCGCTGTCACCCACGCCTCCAACGATTACCCCTGGGGACTTTTCCTTGGTTTTGGTCTCTTTACCATGGTGCCGCTTTCAGCCTCCGGTTTCATGCTTGGCACCACTGTTGAGATCTTTGGCCGACACGATTTCGAGCCGATCGAGAGGCTTGCACTATTAAACGGTTTGCTCGGTTATCTGTTTGCCGTCATCTATCTGCTGGTTGACCTTGGCCAGCCCTGGCGACTGCCTTACCCGATGGTCGTCTCCTTCGGCCCGGCGGCGGTGCTCTTCCTGGTGGCCTGGCACGTGGCGACCTACCTTTCCGTGCAGGTCGCCGAAGTTTCGGTGTCTTTCTTCGAATGGATCGGCTGGTTGGGTGGCAAACGCTTTATCAGGCGGATTGCGATCGGCCTGACCATCGCCGGCATCATCCTTTCGACCTTACATCAAGGTGCATTGGGGGCACTCTTCAACTACGCCCCGGGCAAGGTTCATCCGCTCTGGTATTCGGGGTCATTCCAGTGGATTTTTTTCTTCTGCTCATCGATCCCGGCAGGACTCTGCATGGTGATTGCTGTCAGTACCGTGGTTAAGAAGACCATGGCCTGGCGTTGCGATGATAACTTCAAGGAAAACCTGGATCGCTGCACCCTCGGTCTGGCCAAAGGTGCCAGCATGGCGTTGATCACTTACCTGGTGATCAAGCTGATCGGTGTCGCCCATGATAACGAATGGGGCTACCTGGCAACCGGATGGGGCGCCTGGTTTCTGTTTGAGATGGCTGTGGGGGTCGTCCTGCCGATTATCCTGTTTGCCTATGCTGTTCGTCACCAGATCGTTGCCATCGCCAGAGTTGGCGCCTTCGTGACCATCTTCGGCATCGTCCTGAACCGGCTGAATACGGCACTGATTGCCTTTAATTGGAACCTTTATCAGGAAATTCCGCATATCTTTGAAGTGATTATCGCGGTGACGATCTTTGCCATCTACGTGGTGGTCTATCGCTTCATCCTCTATCGTCTGCCGATCCTCTATGCCTGGAAAGAGCAGCCGCAAGAGGCCCTCGCCGCTGAAGCAGCAAGACCGGCGCCGATAAAAACTTCAACCTCTCCCATCGGAGCCATGTACCGCAAGATTGATTAAACGATGGCCACGGGGCTTAAAAAAGCCCCGTGGCACCAAGGCCAGGCTAAGGAGAATCGCCATGTTGAGCAGCATAAACAGTCGCGCTATCGTTCCGGTCGCCTGTGCCGTAACAGGCTTTGTCATCGCCTGTTGTGTGCTTCTGTTTACCTTTGTCAAGGCAGATCTGATCAGGGGCGAAGTTCAACATGCGGCCGATCTGGCCGATACCGTTATCAAATCAACACGCTACGCGATGCTGCATGACGACCGGGCAACCCTGAGTAACATCATCAGCAGCATCGGTGAGCAGAAGCAGGTAGAACATGTCAGAATCTTCAACAAGAAGGGTTTGATCATGTTTTCCCGGGACCAAGCTGAGCTGAATAATTTTATCGACAAGTCAGCCGCCGGCTGTAACGAATGTCACGCCGAAGAGAAACCAAAAAACCGCCTGGGGACCATGGCCCAGGCCCGCCAGTATACCAACAAAAAGGGCAAGGACGTCCTCGCTATCACGGCTCCGATCTACAATGAAACAGAATGTTCCAACGCCGCCTGTCATTTTCATTCGAGCCTGAGCAGAGTCTCCTGGGGACCCTCGATATCGGCGTTTCCCAGGATCCCCTCAAGCAGACTCTGGGCCAATTGCAGAACCGCATGATCGTCTTTAGCGGTATGATCCTGATTCTTACCGTGGGAGCCGTTTGTGCGCTCTTGTATCGACAGGTCTTTTTGCCAATCAAGCAGCTTGCTGACTTTACTGAAGCCCCGCTGAATGGTAGGCTGAGCGATGAGTTCCCTGAGGTGAGTGGTGACATTGCCCGTCTGGCCAAATCCTTTCAGGAGATGACTGACCGGGTCCATGAACTCGAAGCAAAAGCGTCGTCCGGGCAAAAGGACGCCTCGTAACAAAGATACGCCAGATCAGATGTTTAAATGTCTTGCTGTCACTGTTTAGCCATTCTGTCACGCGGCAGAAGGAGCCGACGATGAGCCAGGTGCAGTCAAAGCCCGAAGGACAGCCATTTCCGGGACGCGAAGACCTTCGGCTCAGGATCGAAGCGCGGATTCGCAAGCTTGAAAGGGCTTCCGGAAACGGGCTCTGGTCGATGGTCTGTTTCCTGCTGGTCAGCTTTGCCGCCTATAAAGGTTTTTCCTTCCTTCCCGAACTCAGCGCTGAGATGCGCAGGTTGCTTGGTGCACCACCTCCTGCGGAAATGATCAGCCTGGCCCTGGTCGTTTACGCTTTCTCCGGTATTGTCCGCACCCTTGCCCGCATGAGCCGTAACATCAAGCCGTACCTGGGCTTGATGCACGCCGCATTTTTTACAGCGTTCTATCTTTTCTATCATCTTTCGGGGGCCTTGCAGGACAACTTCTGGGCGGTTTTCTTTGCCGGTATCAGTGTGATGGGGCTGGAGAACTTTTATCTCTGGACACATAGCAACGCCGCCCTGCACAAAGAACGGGAGCTGCTGGAGAGTATGCAGGAGAAGCCAACAGATGAATAGAGACCGCCGCTACAGTCAGCTCTCCTTGCGGCCTCTTAAGTTATCTGTAAAACTCCAGGTTCTTCTGCACGAAATTTTCCACGCTGTCGATCTGGCTCTGCATATCCATAACCCGGTTTTCTAGCAGAATGATCTCCTCGTCCAGCCGATTCTGTCGGTCTTTGATTGCCTGTTTACGGAAGTGAAGTTCTTCCCGGGCTCTTTCCAGATCCTCCTGCTGGTTGGAATCAAAAGCGAGAGACAGGTTGTCTTCTTCACGCTGAAACTGCTCCAGCACATCTTCTATGCGATTGCGATTGGTTCTACTGGCCTGCAAATCCTGCTCGAACATCTCTATACGTCTGGAACGAAAGTTCAGGTAGGCGATGGCGATATCCAGCTTGCGCAGCTTGGCAGCTTCTTTGGAATCTCCACGTCTGCTGGGCAATTTGCCTGGTGAGATTGTCGACCGCTGCCGACAGGGCCTTGATTTCGTCGGCGATGATGACCTGACCCTGATCGATCTCGGCGGCCATGACCTGATCGCTTAAACAGATGCAGGCCATCATGATGCTGATAAAAACTCCGATCAAACTTGTTTTCTTCATCTCCGATTCCTTGCAAAAAAAAGTGGCAGAGCCTGTGCCTGGAAGCAAGGCTTGTTTTCACTGAAAGTAGACGCTTTCCTTGCCGAGGCTCAGCTGTAGTCCTGGGGAAAGTTTTGCACCTGTTCATCCAGAAAGACCCACTCCAGCTGGCTGTCGCAGTGGATGTTGGCGCTTGGTGTGACCATTGTCGGATCGTCGAGGGAGCCGAGAGAAACCATGCACTGACCAGGATAACGCTTATTGCGGTTGAAGATCGGTGTGCCGCAATGGCTGCAAAAGTGCTTTGTAACACTTTCTCCGAGGTGAAAGAGTGAAAGACTTTCTTCCCCAGAGATAATTTCAAAGCGTCTCTCTCTAACCACAACATGGCTGGAGAAAGCAGCGCCGCCAGCTCTTCTGCACTGGGTGCAGTGGCAGTTGACTGCCATGGAAATGCCGGTTTTGATCCGATACTGAATAGCTTTACAGAAGCAGGCTCCGGTGATCATGGTCATCAGCAGGTTCCTTTCGTTGCCAATGATGCAAAGCGGGTTAGCAGTGAGTTGGCTACCGATGTCTCGCAGATATCCTTTGAGAGCCTGGCAACATCCTGCCCGGCTCTGGTCAGGAGCTCTTGCTGCTTGAAAAGATAATCGCGCATGACGTCAAGACTGTACTCGGGATGAAACTGTACCCCCCAGGCACAATGGCCGACGCGGAAAGCATGATGTGGTTCGAAATCATTCTCCGCGAGCAGGACAGCTCCAGGCGGCAGGATGAGCACAGCTTGGGCGTGGGTGGCATGCGCCGGGAACTGATCAGGCAGTTTTTTGAAGAGGGGGTCCGTTTGACCTGCCGCTGTCTTTCTTATCTCGACGGTACCGACTTCCCTGCCGCGGGGGTGGAAGTCGACCTGTCCGCCCATGGCGCGACCGAGCAGTTGATGACCATAACAGATGCCGAGTAGCGGAACCTGCAACTGGACAAGGGCCGGGATCCACGCCTCTATCGCCAGACTCCATGGCAAATTATCGGTGACCATGCAGTGCGCGCCGGTGATGACGACTCCATCACATTCCTGCGGTGAAGGCAACGGCTCTCCCTGGCAGGCGGCGACAGTGACAACCTCGGCATTGCTGCCGGCGAGGCCCCTTTTCGTCAGCTCTTCAAAATCACCATATTTGGCGGCGGTGTCCGGGAAAGCCGAACCCGCCTTGATGATGAATATTTTTTTCATGATTGGTACTATTTGAGCAGGCCCTCTGAGCTGAAGTTGAAGTTGTAGATTTCGAAGAGGCCATCTCTGAAGAGGAGCTTCAGGTTGATCGTGGCGTCGCCGTTGGTATATTCGGCATCAATGTCATATTCGACAATCGTCTGTTCGCCGAGGTCGCCCTGCTTGCCGGTGTGAACCTCTATGAATTTTGGCTCGTCTATGCTTTGCAGTGAACCGAGTCTGGAGAATAAGTTCATCGCCTGAGCAAACTTTTCATCCGAGATGGTCCCGGCAATTTCAGGGGCCATCAGGCCTTTGGTTGCTGCAGGGTCCCATTGTGAAATTTCCGGAATCACTTGCTTGATGTAAGGTTCGGCCGAGGCATCATACTCCGAGGTTTTGTATCGATCGTAAAGTTCTGACCCGCCGATCACGCCAACGACCACAACCAGCCAGGCGACAAGCATGATGAAGAATTTTTTCAATGGCTGCTTTTTTTCCACAAAAAGACCTTTCTTATCCGTTGCAGGGAGAGCTGCTCTGCCTGGATTGTGTTGAAGCTGCGCTCCGTTCGGCGAACCAGCCGCACGGGACACTAGTGGTTGTTCGTCAGTGCCAGTCGTGCACCAAAACCGAGAAAAACGGCACCCGTGGCCCAGCGTAGGGCTTTTTGCACCCGACCTGATTTTTTCAGGCGTCGGGAAATGCCGTTTGAGAAAAGAATCAGGTGGCTATGAACGATCACTGCCGTCAGGGCATGCATGGCACCCATGGCGGCGATCTGCAGTTCCGGATTTTCAGCTGCAGGACTAACAAACTGTGGCAGAAGTGCCAGCATCAATAATGAAATTTTTGGATTGAAGATGCTGACGAAGGCACCGTTGCGAAAGATTTTCCAGCTGGAGGCTCGGGAAATGCCCGTGGCCACATTGACACTTGAGTTGCCGCGAAAAGCTTTGCAGGCCAGGTAGACCAGGTACGCCACACCGAGGAACTTGAGTGTATGAAAGGCCGCCGCTGAATATTGCAGCAGTGCGGCGAGGCCAAGAGCGACGGCAAGGGCCTGGCAGAGGATGCCGGTGGAATTGCCGAGGTTGCCGATCATGCCGGCTTTGCGACCATGGCGGAGCGTCGTCGAAATGGTGTAGGCCCAACTTGGGCCCGGCGATAATGCGATCATCAGGCTGACCGCAAGAAACCCAAGGTAGGGTGTGATGTTTTGCATCGTTTCCTCGAATTCGTGCTGTCCCGGCAGTAGCTTTTAATCGATAAGCGTGAGGGTATCACTTTAGATATGGGGACACCATAGTTAATTCTTCTTGCTCGCTCGTAACTGCTGTTGAGGAGAGGGCCTGCTGTCCTTGTTCTTTATGTTCAGGGCTTGTGAAAATAGTTGACAAAAAGAGTCATCTTTTGTAGGACTGTTGAGCATTATTTCAAAAACACAGCGAGGCATTAACGTTATGGCAAAATTTACAGGTCCCAAAGGCAAGCTTGTCCGCCGCTTCGGCGTCAACATATATGGCAACCCCAAGTATGATCGGCTACTCGAGCGGCGCAGTCACGGCCCCGGTCAACATGGCCCCAACCAGGCACGGCGCAAGGTCTCCGAATATGGGCAGCAGCTGATTGAGAAGCAGAAGCTGAGATACAGTTACTGCCTGCTGGAAAAACAGTTCCGCCGGTTGTTTCGCAAGGCCCAGCAGATGCGGGGTATTACCGGTGAAAATCTCCTGGTCCTGTTGGAAACCCGGATCGACAGCCTGGTCTTTCGAGCCGGGTTCGGCTGCACGATCATGCAGGCGCGGCAGCTGGTGAATCATGGTCACATCAAGGTCAACGGCAGGCGGGTGGATATCGCATCCTACCGGGTCAGGGTTGGTGACCAGGTGACTGTGCGAGATGCTGCTGCATCGAAAGCCCTGGCAACCCGCTACCTGATGGAAAACCCGCGTTTCGCCGGTGCCGAGTGGCTCAGTGTCGATCGTGAAGCTCTGAGCGTTTTGCTTAATCGTTTGCCGCAACGCGATGAGATTGACTCTCCAGCGAACGAGCAGTTGATCGTCGAGCTCTATTCCAAGTAAGGTTCAGATGTGCTCGTGACGGACAAAGGCGATCAATCCTGCACAGGCGATGAGCATGCCAAGGACAGCTGTCGCGTTCGGCAGGCTGATCTGCAAAAGCAGCGTTTCTCCGGCCAGGGCAAAGATCACTTCACTTGATTGGGTTGCGTCAACGGCGGCAAGTTTGCTGGCATTGTCAGCGCCGTTGCGAGCAGAGAGAAACAGCGAGGTGGCGATGACGCCTGAAAAGAGGGCGACCAGGGCGACATTGACAAGTTGGCCCTGGCTGGGAAGGGTTGCGCTGGTGAATGGGTAAAGCAGCAGCCAGAAAGGGACGCTGCCGATGGAGAGCAGAAAGACTTTGGCGAAGGCGTTGTCGAGCAAGACAACATCGAGCTCAGGCAGACCTTTGCGACCATGTTTTGCCTCCCAGACCAGTTGATTGCCGAACGGGTAGAGGAAAGCCGCCAGAAGCACGGGAGAGGCTCCCCAAACCAGGCTCATGATGTTGGTCGTTTCGACCTGGCTGATATTGACGAGGAAGACCCCGCTGAAAACGATGGCCGAGTAAAGCCAGATCTTTCTTGAAAAGCTTTTGCCGAACAGCGTCAGAACAAACAAGGAGGCGATGATCGTCATCTGCCAGGTTGTTGCCACCACCCAACCCGGCGAATAATCGGCTGCAAAGCAGATCAGTGAGTAAAAACCGCCGAACCCAATCGTGCCACTCACCATCCAGAACACCCCGTTTTTCTTCAGTTCGGCAAGAACCCGATTGAAATACTCTTTGCCTTTAAAGACTCTCAGCCCTGTGCCGAGAAATGCAATCATGTAGGCGTATCTGAGTGCCGCCGACCAATACCAGTGACCGCCCTCGAGGCTCATGACTCTGTTCAGGATGAAGGTCGCGCTGAAGAACATGCCAGCGGCCAGACCGAGGAGCATTAAACGGAACATGATGACCTTATCGATCAATAGGGTGATTTAGATAAAGCAAAAATGGACTTTACCACAGAGGATACAGAGAGCACATGGACGTACAAATGCATTATCCTGTTCTCTGGGAGCCCTGTCTTTGGCCTGGTCAGACAACTGACAAACCGGATGGTTACCCCAAGGCCACATCAAGGATCATCATGACTGAGAAGCCGGCCATGGTCATCATCGTCACCAGGTCTATGTTCTGGTAGTTCCTTTGTGATTCGGGAATAAGCTCTTCGACCACGACAAAAATCATGGCACCGGCGGCAAAGCAGAGTGCATAGGGAAGAATATTTTGCATATGAATGACAAACAGGGCACCGATGACTCCGGCAATCGGTTCAACAATGCCGGACGCTTGGCCGAGGAAAAAGCTTTTCCATTTTGACATGCCCTCTCTGCGCAAAGGCATTGATACGGCCGTGCCCTCCGGAAAATTCTGGATGCCGATGCCGATAGCCAGGGCAATGGCACCACCGAGTGTGGCAGATGGCAGTCCTGCCGCAACCGCGCCGAAGGCAACCCCGACGGCCAAGCCTTCAGGGATGTTGTGCATGGTGATTGCCAGCACCAGAAGCGTACTTCTCTGCCACGAGGTTTTTACGCCTTCACTTTTGTCCCTGCTGAGTCCGGGGTGCAGGTGAGGTAAAAACCTGTCGATCAGGCGCATGAAAATCCCGCCACCCATGAAACCGATGACTGCCGTCAGCCAGGGCGTGTGGCCGAGGTTTTCCGCCATCTCCAGCCCCGGCGCAATCAGTGACCAGAAGCTGGCTGCGATCATGACGCCGGCGGCGAAGCCGAGCAGTGAGTCCATCAACTTCGGTTTTAAATCCCTGGTGCAGAAAACCAGGGCTGCTCCTGCGGCGGTCACTCCCCAGGTGAAGAGGGTCGCAATGAAGGCTTGCATCACAGGACTGAATTGCAGAAAAAAATCGCTCATTAGTAGCTTCCTCGTGGTATGAACCGATTAGGTGAAAGTAATATGCTATCCGCAACATTATACCCAATCAGAATTTTTTGCAGTGAAAGATTGTGCTTGAATTGTGCGCTTTTCGATGAGCCCTTTAGTTCTCATCCGTTACATTGTAAACTGGCTCGACAGGAGGTCTTTTCATGCCGATACAACCGAAACCGATCAAGATTGACAAACTTGTGCCGAAACAACCCCACGGACTGGTCGTGGTGATCACCGGTAATGGCAAAGGTAAAACCACCAGCGCCATGGGGATGGTGTTGCGCGCCAGCGGCCATGGCTTTAAAAGCTGCATCATCCAGTTTATGAAGGGTGACCTTTATACCGGGGAGTGGGACGGTGTGAAGCGGCTTGACGGCCTGGTGGAGCTGCATGCCACCGGCATGGGTTTCTGCGGCATTCAGGGCAATACCTACACCCATGCAGAGCATCGCGCCAGCGCCCAGCACGCCATTGAGCTTGCCAAAACAAAACTGCTCAGCGGTGATTATCAGATCATTATTCTGGATGAGATTAACAATGCGCTGAAGCTCAAGCTGGTCGATTTGCAACAGGTCATGGACTTGATCAAGTCGAAGCCGGCATTGGTGCACATGGTCTTAACCGGACGGAGCGCTCATCCTGAGATCATTGAACTGGCAGATACGGTCAGCGAAGTCTGCGAAGTCAAGCATGCCTATCAGAAGGATATCGAACCGCAACCGGGGATAGATTACTAAAGCTGAAGTCGCTGTAGATGGTAGTATCGTCTATTGCTCGGGCTCAGTTTTGACAAACAGTGTCCGATTGGCTCAATCTCTAATACGCTTTTGGTCGGCTATAACTGTGGCCACCAGGAGTCGATCCCTGGTGGCCTTTTTATTTTCAGTTATCTGTTGACATCCCTGACGAAATAAGTAAGATATAAATCACAGAGCATGCTTCTTCATGTTCTACCTCCTAAGAAAACCCATAGAACCCTTTGCCCCACAGTCCCTCCTGGCTGTGGGGCTTTTTTTATTACAATGCAGAGGCCGTCGAATTCTTCAAAAGGAGATATAGGCCAACAAAGTAAGACCTGCATAAATAACTGGCGTTGGGTAGATGTGTAGTGCGACGTTTGGGTCCAGCAGAGGCAGTGAAAGGCGATGAGGTGAAAATGTGTTGAAAGGTAAGCCTCACTAGAGAATATGATAGCCCCCTTTCGATTTTGACTTGATTACCCGACCTATATAAATTATCCCTTAACTGCGACCTCTGATCATTGCCTATAAATTCTCAAACATTGGAGACGATATGAGTTGGAAGAACCTGACCTTGGCCAAGAAGTCATTTCTCGGCACCACGGTCTTTATTCTCCTGGTTGTTTTTCTCAGCGGCTGGGCCCTCGTCGGGATCAATGACATTATTGGCAGCGCCGTGGAAGTGACCCAGACAAATAACCTGCGGAATCAGATCCTTCAGCGGCAGATTGAACATATCAATTGGGCGGCTGAACTCGCAGATTATGTGGACGAGGATTTAAGGGGAGAGCTGATGCTGGAAACGGACCCTCACAAGTGTGCTTTCGGGCTCTGGTTCTATGGTGAAGGGACGCCGCCAGGCGGAAAGTCTTATCCCGGAGTTGGTCCCGGTGTTGCAAAAAATTGAAGCCCCCCATCAAGGCTTACATGAATCGGCGCAAAAGATCGCTGAGCGGCGAGGCAGAGTGTCGGCAACCAGCACCATGAACGGCATCTTTGCCGGCATCACTACCCCTTACATGAATGAGATGCAGGAGTTGTTTGCTGAAATTATCGATACGACCGTGCAATATGGTATGACTGATGAGACCGTGCTACGCAAAGGAATTCAACTGCGTTGGGGAATTGGCATCCTGAACCTTGTTGCTCTGCCAGTGATCATGTTTGCGGCATTTATCATCACCAACAGCTTGCGTCGCCCCATGAATCAACTTATACAGACCATCTCAAAAGTTGAACAGGGCCAGTTTTCAGAGCGGATCAACCTGAATCAGAAAGATGAAATTGGCATCCTTTCTTCGGCCGTTGACCGGATGTCAGAAAGTCTGGCCCAAAAAGCAGCAGTGGCACGGAGCATCTCGAACGGGGATCTAACGGTACAGGTCGAGCAGGCTTCCGAACAGGATGAGCAGGGGCAGACCTTGCAGCATATGGTAGACGTCCTGCAAGATGTGACCCGCAAGATTCAGTTGGCGGCCGACAACGTCAACGTCAGCAGTCAAATGATGAGCGACTCCTCGCAACAGATGTCACAGGGGGCTTCTCAACAGGCTGCGGCGGCGGAAGAAGTCTCTTCCAGCATTGAGCAGATGACGGCCAATATCCGGCAAAATGCCGACAACGCCATGCAGACCGAAAAAATTGCCGTCACGGCTTCAGGCGAGGCGAAAGAGGCCGGCGATGCGGTCCACCAAGCCGTGTCGGCGATGCATGAAATTGCTATCAAGATCAACGTTGTCGAGGAGATTGCGCGCCAGACAAACTTGCTGGCTCTAAACGCGGCGATTGAAGCCGCCCGGGCTGGCGAACAAGGGAAAGGTTTTGCGGTCGTGGCTGCGGAAGTTCGCAAGCTGGCCGAACGTAGTCAAAAGGCGGCAGGTGAGATCATCGAACTCTCGACCAATAGTGTTATGGTGGCAGAGAAGGCGGGCATTGCCTTAAATACGTTAATCCCCAACATTCAGAAGACGGCAGAACTGGTCCAGGAAATTGCTGCCGCGAGCCAGGAGCAGAATGCTGGAGCCGATCAGATCAGCAAGAGTGTCAATCAATTTGATGAGGTCATCCAGCAAAATGTTTCAGCTTCTGAAGAGATCGCATCAACCGCCGAAGAACTGTCGGCTCAATCGGAACGGTTATCTGAAATCATCGCCTTCTTTACCGTGAATGATACTTGTCGCAGAAAGCATATAGGAATTTCATCCAACCAGGCTGATGCCAGTACCGCGATGCCAATACAGGACATCACTCATGATTTTGAGTCAGACTTTAAGCCGAATGACCAGCCATCCAATGAAGTTTATCAGTTGAGCGACAAACAAGCTTTTTGGGGAAACGGGTGATAATAAAGAGATGAAGGCAACCATGCCGGAATGCAATACAGTTAGCAGCCATTGGGGCCAAGATATAAGAGATTCCTGAGAATTTCCATTTGTACCGGTAGCAAAAATCATAGACGTTGATTGAGTGTCTCATTTGTTACTGTATTGAGGACGGTCTTGGTAATTTCACCATCAGATTAATCCGTACACCCGCAGCAGGAAAACTCCCAACGTTGAAGACACGATTGATACCAGAGAGGTGGAGGCGATGATCGCCGCTGCAAGGTGATGGTTGCCACCTAGTGACTGTGCCATTGGGTAGCTGGCAGCCGCTGTCGGCGAGGCACTCATCAGGTACAATACCCCAAGTTCCATTCCTCGCAGGCCAAGCAAGATGCCGCCTCCGGTCATCAGCAGTGGCACCAGCACCAGTTTACCGAGGGTCGCCCAATAGAGTGGCGGCGCTGTCTGAAATTCATGCAAGCGAATCGATGCACCGGCACAGAGAAGGGCGAGGGGCAAAGTCATGCGGGCAAAATAGGCTCCGGTATCGAGAGCGATCTTTGGTACGTACAATCCACTTACGGAGACAGCAACCCCGGCGACAATTGCCAGAATCAAGGGGTTGCTTGCAATTCCCCGCAGGATCATCGGCAGCGGGCTCCCTTGCGTCTCAAGATCCTGATGTCGAGTCAGGGCGATGACGGCGAGGATATTGTAGAGAGTCGTGACGATTGCCAGATAGATCGAGGCAATAGAGATCACATCTTCACCAAAAGCGCTCAGGCAGTAGGCGAGACCGATGATCCCCATGTTGCCGCGAAACGCTCCCTGGATGAACACACCGCGATCCTTGGCCTTAGAGATAAACATGATTGCCAGACGGTCGAGGCAGATAAAAATAGCGACAATGGCAGGAACGGCGTAGACGAGCAATTTAAGCGGCAACGCCTCAAGAAAATCAGTTTCAACCAGTTTAACAAACAACAGGCAAGGGAGAGTGACCTTGAACACCAGTTCCGAGCCGACCCGTGCAAACTCCTCGGTGACCAATCCTTTGCGTCTGAACAGGACGCCTAAAATGAGAATAAAAAAGATCGGCGCCGTGATCGAAAGCGAAAAATAAAAGTCATTGGCCATTCTTAAATCGCCTTTCATAAAGAGCAGGGCTGCCGGCTAAGTTTTGGTTGGTCAAGTATGCCATAATTGGGTGGGCGTATTGGATTAGATAGTTTTACGATGCTGGCTAACTCGGCCTGCTTTGGCTTGATGAGTCTGTTGCTGCAATGTCTAGAGCCCTCTGAGTTTTGACGATTTGCGTTGTGTGATGAGTGCTTGATTTAAAATCTTTCAGAGATGTCAGGAATTGAATAACGGCTCCTGATAAGCCAAGCAGAACCAGCACCAAGACCAACCACTCCAGACCATCCCATCGCGCTCCAGACTATGCCCCCGCCGGTCCCGGATATACTGGAGCCGAGATAATATGCCAGGAGATAGAGAGACGAAGCCTGCGCCCGGGCCGTCGTTGCCCTCACACCAACCCAGGCCGATGCGACTGCATGGGCGCCGAAGAAACCGATCGTAAAGATGACAATGCCAAGAATGATTGCAAGTAGTGAATCAAGCAGGGTCAGAATAATTCCTGCAGCCATGATCCCCAAAGCAGCCAAAAGAATCCGTGGTCGTTCAAATCGTGATGTCAACTCGCCCATAATACCTGAACCGCAGGCACCGAATGCATAGGCGAAAAAGATCAGGGCAACCTGTGATTGGCTCAGGTTGTAGGGTGGTGACAGCAAGTAAAAGGTCGCATAGTTGTAAACAGTGACGAAACTGCCCATCAGCAGGAAGGCCAGCGTGAACAGACAGAACAGTCCTGGCTCACGCAAATGGTTCAGCATCGAGGTCGATACTTGTTTCAGTCGAAATGATTGACGGTGAAAATTCCTTGATGGCGGTAACAACCAGAACAGGCTGCTCAATAACAAGGCGAGGAGACCGACAATAGCGACGGTTTGTCGCCAGGAGAATATGTCAACCAGAAATGAGGTCAGGATACGGCCGACCATCCCGCCGCAGGCGTTACCGGCTATATACAGTCCCATTGCCGCACCAATGGCCCGGGGTGACATCTCATCGTTGAGGTATGCCATAGCCACTGCCGGGACTCCGGCCAGCACAAGCCCCTGGAGTAAACGGAAGAGCAGCAAGGTTGTCAGGCTCGTGCTGGTGTAGCACGCCAGGGACAGCAGAGAGGTCAACAGCAGGGCAACTCCCATGAGCGTTTTGCGACCATAAACGTCAGAGAGTGATCCGGAGATCGGCAACATCCATGCGAGCGCGAAGGTCGCTGCCGATAACGTTAAGCTGGCTATGGCGGGCGACACCGCAAATTCAGTCACCAGGAGGGGAAATAACGGCTGAAAAGTATAAAGGGTTGAAAACGTAACGAATCCGGCAACAAACAACGCCAGATTGGCGCGCCGGTATTCCCGGGTCCCGCGTTCGATACCATCTGTTCTCTCGGTCCATGATCTTTCCTTGTCCTTCAATACAGCTTAAGGCACATGATTTGAGAGTCTAGCGCCCCCTTGACCATAAGAGAAATATATTATAATTATAATAACAATAATAATTGTATATCGTTGGTGCCTATGGATCTGCGTCAGATAAAAGTTTTTCTTGAGGTGGCAAAGGCACGGAACTTTACCCGTGCGGCTGAAGCCCTGTGCATTGCTCAATCGGCGGTCAGCATTTCGATTGGCAAGCTGGAAGAGGAGCTGGATCTGACTCTTTTCAACCGGCACAGTCGACAAATTACGCTCACGGCTGAAGGGGAAGTCCTGCTGCGACATGCGACACGCATCCTGGACGATTTTTCAACCGCAGAGTCCGAAATGAGCGAGTTGAAAGAGTTGTCATCTGGCGAGGTGCGCATCGGAATCCCGCCGATGATGAGCTCGTATTATTTTCCAAGGGTGATAAAAGATTTTCATATCGAATATCCACACCTTCAACTTACTGTCATGGGCGAAGGGGCTGCACACATCCAGCGGCAGATAAGCTCGGGCGAAATAGACCTGGGTGTGATTGCCGGCAGTAAGATCCCGGAGGGCTTGGCCTCAACGTGTTTTCTGCGCGAGGAAATCGTTGCTTGCGTGTCCTCTGACCATCCATTTGCAGAGCGGACGAACATCCGTTTGCAAGAACTGTTATCCGAACCCTTGATCTTGTTCAGACAGGGTTATTACATGCGCAAGTTAACAGACGATCTGCAACGCGACCTGCCCCAAAAGCCACAAGTGGTTTTTGAAACAAATCTCTTCTCGCTGGTGCGATCGCTTGTTTGTGAAGGGGTTGGAGTTTCGACCTTGTTGCGGATGGTTGTCGCCGACGAGTCAAAGGTTACCGCAGTCTCCTTCGATCCACCGCTCTATCTCGATCTACATATTGCGTGGAAAAAAGATGGCTACCTATCGCGGGCCAATCAAACTTTCCTGAGTTTTCTCTTGGATCGTGTTGAGTCATACAAATAACGCCCCTGATCACCTAAAAGCAATTCATGGACATCTTCCGCCTTTTCAACGCGCATGGCAAAATCAGTCATTGCCTGTCAGAGCACGTGCTGAGGCTTTCACAGGAAAACCATTGCAGGAGATGCCACTGTCATCGCCAGCCGATCGTCTGGTAGCCTTTCTCGCTTAAGCAGATCTCAACGAATCGAATATAGACCTGAGTTGGTTCCGTGGAATCGAAGGCGCCACTCACCAATGCTGCCGTGGCTGCCCCGGCGCCGCCTATGGCAGCCCCGCGTCCGGTGCTGGTGCCTGAAGAAATCGCCCCGGCAACGGCCCCTGTGGCGCCACCGACCGCTCCGGCTTTGGCTGTTCTCTTGGTGAGTTCCTCACCTTTCCCCGCGTTGGCTCCACTGGCCTCGGCGGCACGCATGCAGGCATCTATATCTGCATTTGCCTGCTGTTGGCCGACCATGTTCATGTGCTGGTTGGGATAGAGAACCGGTCTTTTCGGGCCGGAACATCCCGCAAAGGCGATGCTCGTCAGGAGAATCAGAACGGCGCAAGTCGTTTTCATTATGGACCCCTCTCGTCTGTCAGAGTCGTGTTGGAGATGAGTTATGAAGCAACCTGAATTGTATCAATCATACACGTTTCCGGTTGCTCCTGCCACTGCTTCAAATGTTTCTAATGCTGTGAATTTGGCCAGCCTTTGAGCTTAATTCCTGGCCTCCGTCAAGCTGGCAAGTCGTGCGAATAACTTCAACGTGGCCGTGCGGACGGAAGATCAGTCGGCTCTGCATCGAACAGGCTGTCACCACTGCCGCCCGGAAGCCAATGACTGTTTCATTTTACCAGGGGAGTTCCTCACCGTTGCTGTGCCAGAAAGACCCCGAGTTCTCAAGACTGAGGTTTGCAATCCTTGCGGCCAGTCCGTCTGCAGATTCTTGCGGGGTGATCAGACCGCCAAAATTGACTATGCGGGTTTTGACAAACCCGGGATGCAGTTGGGCCACGGCGATGCCGCGTGGTTTGAGGTCAATCGCCAGACTGCGGCCAAGCGCATTGAAAGCTGCTTTCGAGGCACGATAGCCATAACGGCCACCGGAGGAGTTGTCCGCGATCGAGCCCATGCGGCTGGTGATATTGGCAATTTTGCTGCCAGACGGCAGGTTGGGCAGCAGGGCCTCACTGATTCTCAAAGGTGCGAAGGCGTTGATCTCCATCTGCAGGCGCAGAGAATCAAAATCAAACTCCCCGAGGATGTCATCCTGCATGATGCCGGCGTTGTTGATCAACAGGTCGATGGTTTGCCCCTGCAGAGCGGTCACCAGCGGCTCGATAAAGCCCTTGCCGGTGAGATCAATGCCTGTAATGACTTGCTCAGCGACCTCATCAAGTTCGGTCGAACTTTGCCGACAGACTCCCGTGACACGCCAGCCAGCCTTTTGATAGTAGCGTGCCAGTTCCAGACCGATGCCACGATTGGCTCCTGTAATGACCACATGTTTCATTGTGTAATCCTTTCTATCGCAAGCTGTTTAAGCCGACGAAGCTGCCGTTATTGTCCTCGGCCAGTTTCCGCATCAGGGCGGCGAAGCGGGCTGCGTTCTGTCCAGCTCCCGGCTGGGCCAAAAGCACGGGGAAGCCGACAGTGTGAATGCGCACCCTGCTGCCGCTGCTGCCGGAGGTGTTTTTCTGCCGGACGCTATCAACCACCGTCTGCATCAGGCCGCCGGAAAAATCGTCACCGAAGACGTAGAGGCTGATGCGTTTGTCCGAAGCGTAGAAGCGCTGAATCGCACTGGTGATCCCTTCGACCGGGCTGGAGTTGGAAAAAGGCGCCCAGGAAGAGAGGCGGTCAAGGATCGCCCGGCGACGTGCCTTTGAGTCGGGAATCCAGCGCCCGGCATATTGGGAGAACATGTAGTCGCCCATATCATTGAGGATCTGCACCCCCTTGACCTGCGGATAAATGTCGAGGATCTCCTTCATCTTGCGGCGGACCAGCGGCCAGGCGAAGCGCTGCATGCTGCCCGAAGTATCTATGACGAAGACGATGTATTCGCTGTCCACCGGTATGCCGCCGATCAACGCATCCTCTTTCGGCCGCTGGTAGTCTGTATGCAGGCGCCGCATCTCGTCGCTCAGTTCCTGTTTGGCGCTTTTCAACTCATTTTCGATCAGGCTTTGCGCGTCGGCCGCTGTGCTGGCGAGGTGATATTGGCCTTCGATGTTGGTCAGGGCACCCTGCAGTCTGGCCAGCTTCTCTTTCTGTTCAGAGAGCTGTTCCTGCCTGGCGATCAACTGCCGGTTAAGAATCTGTGTCTCGCCGCGGATCTCATGGAGCTCCTCTTCGAGCTGAATCACCAGGCCGGAGAGGTCGACGTTGGTCTGCTCAATCACCCGGGGCTCGGAGATCTTGGAGATGACCAGCAACAGGATGATGGCCCCGAAGCCGCAGGAGATGACATCGAGAAAGGAGAGGTTGAAGACTTCGATCGGGCGACGACGATTTCTCATGGCCAATCCCTCGTTGGAGTGAGGAATGAACCGTTTGTTTCGACTGCGAGCTTCCAGAAAGAGACGGCTGCCATGGGGTCGCCTTCCATCGGGAAGAGGATGGTGTTGACCGGCACGGCCTTGGGCAGGACAGCGATGGCCTGGCGGAACAGCTTGAGTCGCTCGTCGCCAGAGATGGTGTTCTTCAAGCCTTTTCGTTCTGCCTGGGTCGGCAGCCCGTCGGTCAGCAGGAGGATGTTGTCCGGACGAGGTTTCATCCGTGAGGCCGCCGCAAAGGCGTTGTAGAGGCTGGTGCCTCCTTGCGGAACCGTTTGTTTGAGCGCGGCCAGCATTCGGTTGATGTTCTTGTTGTCAGAGGTCGCAATCCACGTGTCCTTGAGGTCCGCCACTGATGGAGAGCTGCTGGTATTGAAGGTAAAGAGCTGCAGTGAACTGTCCGCAGGCAGGTTGGCAGTCAACCACTCGACGGTGCGGATGGTGCGCTTCCATTTCGGGGCCGACCTCTTGCTCCGGTCATCGAGATTGCGACGCACGATAACGTCGACAATGGTCTCATCAAGCATGCTGGCCGAGGCGTCGACCAGGAGCAGGGTCCTTTTGCCGCCGAGATGCAAGCCGGTCAGATACTGCCGGTCTCCCTGGCCGATGAATTCCCGGACCTGCGCCCCCCTGGCCAACTCCGTCTGCTGCTGAGCGCCGATGCGGCGGCTCTCTGCATCGAGAGAGAGGAGGTCTGATTGCAGGGCATTGATATGTTTTTGTTTCGCCTGGCTCTTGCCGCTCATGGTCCCCAGTTCAAGCTTGGTTTGCTCAACCTCTGCGAGTACCTGCCGGGACAGGCCTTCCGTCCTGACCAGCTCCTCTTCAGTCTGCTGCATGCTGTTCTGCAGACTGGCCAGCTGTTGTTTGCCGGCTTTGACTTCGCGCTCAATCCTCGTCACTTCGCTGCGCAAATCGGCAACGATCTCCCGTCGGGTGGAGAGCATGTCGCCGTTAAGCAACATTACCAGCAGAACGACGGCGCCGAAGCCGCAGCACATGACGTCGAGGAACGACAGGTTGAATTGTGTAGGACTCCGTCGGTTATTGGCCACGTAAGGAACCTTTGTCTTAGCTCTGCCGGCTCAGGGTGCCGGTTTAACCCGCAGTTTATTGATCAGGTGGCGTTGGCAATAGGCGCCGATATCGTGAATCAGCCGCTCTTGTCGATGCTGCAGCTGATGGATGAAAAACATCAGGACGATACTCAGCACCAGGGCGATGAAGGTCGAGTTGAAGGCGACTCCGAGGTTTTGCGTAACGCCGGTGATGTCCCCTTCGACGGCGCGGTGGGCCTGGGCTAGTGCGGCACCGATGCCGCGCACGGTGCCGATGAAGCCGACCGACGGGATGGCCCAGGCGATATAGCGGATGGTCGAGAGCTCCGAGTCGAGCCGGTCGCCATGGCTCTCGCAGGTCTCGCGCATGGCCGTCGAGGCGTCCTGAATATTGCGGGTCGCGGCGAACCTTTGCACGGCGTTGATGAGCGCCGCCGGCAAGAGGAAATCACGTCGTTCCTCGGGCAACCCCTGCAGGTTGCTCAGCAGTTCGCGGGTGTCCTCCGGGCCGATCGGCATATTCGCCGGCAACTGCAGCAGGTCTTCGTCCAGTTGGCCCTGCTGACGCCAGGTAGTGACGCCTTTGAAGGCGAGAATTGCAAACGCCCACAAGAAAAGGATCAGGCAGGCCTCCTGTTCAAAATCCCGGATGACGACGTAAAAATTCTGCTCCTCGACCGCATTAGGCTGCTCGATCAGTCGTGCATGTTCCATGGCCAGAAAGGCATCTGCCCTGGGGCGGATCAGCGAGACATAAGCACCATGGATGATGATGAAGGCCAGCAGCAGGCTGAACACCTGGTAGACCATTTCGACAGGAAAATTTTTTCCACGCATAAGACGTATCACCTCATTCAGATGTCAGTTGGAAAGGGGACTATGCTGTCCACACTGATTTTCTCACTTGGTTTGTAGGGCCGCGGCCATTCAGGGGCTTTCTTCTCATTATGAATCTCCTGGCGGGAGCCCTCTTTTGTGGCTTCCACTCCGGGAGCATTCAATGGCTGTTTGACCGTCTCCTTGTCCTTGTCAGCTGCAAAGCTGCTGGCGCTTATCAGGAGCAGGGTGAAGATTATGACGACCTGTTTCATTGTGCATACCTCGCTATGCGAAAGCCGATATCGCTGGCCGGTTCACGGCTGTAACGGCGGTAGCTGAAGCGTAGTTCGGTGATGCTTGCATCGCGCCAGCTTGAGCCCCGTACGACATGATGGTTTCCCGTCGCAGGGCCCATGGGATCGACCCCGGCATTATCCGCAGGGTTGGCGACATAATGATCGTGGCACCACTCGGCAACGTTGCCGCCCAGGTCAAAGAGACCCGCCGGGTTGGCAGGAAAGGACCCGGTCGGGGCGCTCGCCGGGAAGCCGTCGTTGTAGCCCTCGATGACCACAGGCAGCAGGTGGCGGGATGACTCATCGGCGAAGTTGCCCGCTTTGACCTGCGGCGGGTAGTTGCCGGGCCAGGGGTAGCGCACCCGCTCTGTGCGGCCGGCCTTCCTGGCCGCGAAAGCCCATTCCGCTTCGGTGGGCAGGCGATAGCCGTTGCCGCCTGGCTCAGCGGCCACCATGACACCCTGCTCTTCCCGGTAGAAAGGCGGCAGACCGTCTTTACGGCTGAGCCAGTTCAAAAAGCGTGCGGCATCATCCCAGGAGACGTTGGCCACCGGGTGGGAGTCGCCTTCAAGGGAGCGGTTGCCCAGCATGCCGGAAGAGTGCTGCGCCTGAAACAGTTTGTACTCGGCATTGCTCACCTCGCGTTCGGCAAGATAAAAGCTGCGCTGCATAACCACCTGATGTTCACTTTCGTTGGCGCGGCGCCCGGCTTCCCTTCTGGAGGCTCCCATCAGAAAGGGCTCTGGTGAGATCAGGACCAGTTTTTGGTTAAGGCCCGTTGTTAGCGTGGGGGCCGCCCGTTGTTTGAGACCCGCTTGAGGGGACGTCCCGGAAGCTTTTGCCTGTTTTGTTTGGCCTGCGGTCTGTTGGCGTTTTAAGTTGAGCTCAATGCGCTGGCTGTAGCCGGTCTTCGGGGTCACCGTTCTGGTCACGCTCTGGAAGCCATCAGAGCTCAGTTCAATAGTGTGAGGCCTGGTGGTCAGCCGGAAGCGACCGGTGGTCTGTTGCTGTTGTTTGCCGTCAATAGAGAGCTTTGACCCTGCCGGGCTGGCGACAATAAAGACGGTTCCATACTCCGGTTCGAGCTTGAGGTCGAGCTTGCGTTCTTCACCGGGCTCGAGTTGCAGCTTTTGCTGTGCCGGGAGATGACCGACCAGGGTCATGCGGAGTTGCTGGGTTTTGTCGGACGGCAACGATATCGTCAGGGGGGTCAAGCCTTTGAAGCTTCCGTCTATGGCGACAGTCGCCCCGCTCGGCTGCGTTGAGATGACCAGCTCGGCCGGTGCGGGCGTGAGCTGGTAAACCGCCGGCGCGCTGTCTTGCCCCGCCTCGATGGCAAGCTCAACCTCGAGAGGTGAAAACTTTTCCCTGGAGAAGACCAGCTGGCGTTTGCCGGCAAGCAGCTCCAACTCCAGGGGCGTCACTCCCCGGATCTCGCCGTCAACGGTCAGGTTGGCACCTTGCGGTTCCGTCTGCAACGAGACCCTGGCCCAGGCCGGTTCAAGCTCGACCTGCAATGCCTGTCTTTCACCGAAGCCTTTGATCTCCAGGGTCTTTTCTGCCGGCAGGTAGCGGTTGAGCTCGAAACGGATTCTGCGGCTGCCGGCGGAGATCTCCAATTCCTGCAGCGGTGTCTCGCCGACCCGGGTTGCGTCAACCAGAACTGTAGCCCCGCTCGGGCTGCTGGTCAGATCGACCCGCCCGGGTAATTTCTCCAGCTTGAAGTTGTAGCTGCTGTCGGTGCCGGCAATCTCAACCTCCTCTGCAAGAGGCAGGTAGCCTGTCTTCTCGGCATGCAGCCTGTAGCTGCCTGGAAACCCCAGGTAATTGCCACCGAAGGTCATCACCGGCGGGAAACCCGAGACGGAGATGCTGTCCGGGGCGGGTGTGACAGTGACTTCAAGGGGCTTGGCCAGCAGCACGAAGGCGGCCCCGGCCAGAAGCAGCAGGAACAAACTGATGACTAGCTGCGCGGGCCTTGCCGTGGCTCCGCGCGGGAGCTTCCGCAACAGGCAGAAGGGGGACTTCGGCAGCGTCATTTGCTGCGCGCTCTCCAGATGCCCGGGTGGCGGCTCAATGGGTGGACGTAAAAGCTTTTCGGCACGCCTTGGCAACATGAACTTCGACCCGCTCTCCGGAAAACAACCAGCGAATCTCTGTATCGCCACAGCGGGTGACATCTTCAGACTTCAGCCATACCGAGCCGCTGACCGATTCGTCATTGTGATAGAGGCAACGTCCTGGCTCGTTGTCTGCAGGCTGCAGGAAGAGGTGTTTGCGTGACTCGGCGACATAGGCGACGATGTCGTGGCCATTATCCAGGCGGATGTGGGCCTTGGCACTTGTGCCGATCAGCAGAGGCATGCTGGACTCGTCGAGCCTGTAGACCTCTGCTTTGTCGAATATCTCGATAAAGCGGCTCAAATCGGCTCCTCGCAGCGCAGTGTGAAAACCAGCTTGCCTGACCCGGGTCTGACCTTCAGGGTCTGTCGGATGTCCCGGAAACCATTGCGGCTGCCCGTTGCAGTATAATTCCCTGTAGGCAAAACCAGGCGTTTTTCCTCAAAACGGCCCAACCTGCCAACGTGGTAGATCGTCACTTCGGTCTGACTGTCGGAGATCAGGACCACTTCGACCTCCGCCTGAGCCTGGGTGATCAACCCTTGCAGCTGACTGATCTGCGCCGTCATGCGCGGACCGCGGGGGCTTATCGTCGTGGCCCGGGTCAAAAGCCCCTGAGCCTCCTGCCGGGGGCCTTCCTCGAAGAGACGCTCCGGCTTCGCGAGGATGTTCTTGAGGCGGTTGTCCAGGTCTACTCTCAGACTTACCCGCTCTTTACAGCTGACAGCGAAAGCTGCATGCGCATCAAGGGTCAGGGCCTGCTCACAGTTTTTCAACGCTTCCGGCCAGCGTTCTTGTTTTTCCATACGCGTTGCCTCCTCTCGCAAAGAGGCCAGTCTTGTCGTAAGTTGCTTCTGTTCAAGCTGTTGTTTGAGGTCACGGACCGCAGGATCTCCGGGCTTGATGGCCGCTGCTTTCTGCAACGCGGCCCTGGCGGCAGTAATTTTCCCCGCTGTCATTGCCTGCAGGGCATGGCTCATCGCCTCTTCAAAGTCCCTCTCTGCGATTGTTGCCTGTACCCGGAGAGAGGGCTTCGCGTGCCGGAGTGAAATCCGGGTCGAGGTGTGCTGCCTCGGTCAAGGCCAGCAGAGCACCATCGGGGTCGCCGGCATTCTCCATGGTCAAACCGTCCTGCAAAAATTGCAGAACGGCGGGAAGCTGTTCCGCCCTGCGCAGGCCGTTGACGGCTCTTTCCTCGTTGGCGTTGATGGCGAGGGCGCGTTTGAAATCCTCCGTAGCTGCTTCTGGATTACTCTGCTCAATGGCCAGGGCTCCGGCAGCCAGGGCGTCTTCAAGCAAGCGGTCTCGAGAGGCCATCAGCTCTTCGAGCTTGTCAAGCGCTGCCAGGCAGGCTTGCCTGACCGTCAGGTAATTTTTCTCGTCGAGGCTCTGGTTACAGTCTTTGGCGAGAGTGACGACACTCGCATAGTCGTCACCGCCCCAGACGGCAACCTTCTGTGCTTCTGCCTCGGCCTGCTTCTGCAGCCAGCTTTCAATCAGGAGCTCGATTTCCCGGACGGAATCCTCTTGCATGTGCAGTCTGGCTGGAGGTAACCGGGCTTTGGGGCTGGGCGGTTTGATGAGCGGGACTGACCTCGTGCCGTTCAAGCTGTCGGGGACTGACCGGCTCTTCTTGCATCAGGGGCAGGATGAGGACCAGTACGGCGGCGACGATCAGCAATAAGCCCCCGCCCCAGAGCAGAAGCGGGGTCCCGGACGACTTCTTTTGCTCTGGTTGCGTGGCATCAGGGGGGACCAGGTCCGGCGGACCGCCCGGGTGCTTGCTTTGCTTTTTTTTCGCTCGGAAGCGTCGGCCATTCTGTCTGCCTTACCTGGACTCGGAGGAGTCTTCAGTCCTCTGGCTCGCGGTTTCGCCGTTTGCATCGAGAGGCAGGCCGGTCTCCGAAGCATAGATATCGCGAAGCATCAAGCGCCATTTCTGGTATTGTTCCTCGGCCGAGCCGGTGAGCCTGACCGTTTCGCCGACGACTTCCACGACCAGGGGTTCTGCTTCTGAGGTAAAGGACAAGCTCAGCTCTTCGATGACATCCTTGTGGATCTTGGTCTCCTCCTGTTTCTGGAAGCCGCTGTAGATCGCAGCAGCACCACCGGCGACCATGACTCCGGGAAGGCCCGAATTGGAGACGTTGTTGTTGCTGGTGCTGAGCATGACCCCGCCGGCAATAGCGGCAAGGCCGAAGAGTTGACGGGTCAAGGCCTGTTTTTTGACTTCGTTGAGGGCTGTGATCTCTTCACTGTAGAGTCTCCGCCAGTCTTCGTAAGGCTGCCAGAGGTCGTCGTAATAGACGTTCGTAATAGCTGTTTATGGCGTCGAGCAGCATGTCGTCGCGAACCTGGATGGCGCGCACACGTTTGAGCATGGGGTCGTTTTTATCCGGCAGTCGAAGCAGCGAATATTCACCGTCTTCATCCTCGGAGAGATACCCGGAAAAAGCATCCGGAGCCATATCCCTGGCGGTTCGAAGTTCGGAAATTTGTTGGATTTTCAGAAGCTCTTCTGCCGACAGTTTGTTCCGATAGGTCACCAGGTCGTTGGCGATGGTGTTGTAAAGATCCTGAAACGGATCTTTTTCACCGGGGGAGAGGTTGTGATAATCCGATGGCTCAAGGGCTTCGGAATAGGTTTTTTCGAACCACTGCATGCCTCGCGCATCGAAGGCCTCTATGTTGAGAGTTAGACGTTGACCATCGGATTGCAAGATGGTCCCACGGACCTGGACATGGGCATCATTTGGCTCGGGCACGACCCGTACTGCACCCCAGTAGCCGGTGCGCTGCATGGTGTATTTGAGGTGGATCGGCATGAACCGTTCTTCGGCGCTGCGAATCTCTTCGGATAACCCCATCTCACGGATCTCTTTGTCCGTCAGGGGCTTTGAGTCAAAGACGGCAATTGCTACATCGAGCAGCTCCGAGCTGCTGAGCTCGGTTTTTGCTGTCAACGGCCTGACGCTCTCTGCAACCTCACCCTTTAGCGAGGCACAGCCGGAAAGCACCAGGAGTGCGGCAAACAGTACGAGAAATCGTTGCATTGCTTGTCACTTCCCCTTTTTGCTGACACCTTTGTACTTCCAGTACTCTTCCCAGAGCTTCTTCTGCAACTCCGGGTCAGGCTCTTTCTCGGCGGCTTCCCGCAGCTGTCTGGCAACGATATCGTCGTCTTCCGGCGGGGGCAGTTTGCCGCCCGGGGCACCGTAGACAGAAGGCTTCACACTGGCGTCACCACGCCCTCCCGCGGAATCGGGGCCGGTTTTGTGCTGAACTGTCGAAGTCGACCCCGCTTGCCCTTCGGCGCCACTGCTGACACCATCGCCCGTTTCGCTTGTTGTGCTGTCCTCTCCGGCGCCTGCCTTATCAGCTGTTCCGGTGGCACCGCTGGCCCCCGGCCGACCAGCGTTTCCGGTTTCTCTCTGGCTGGGGACCCTGGCGGCGACCCTCTCTTCTTCTTTCAGGAGCATCTCGTCAAACTCTCCCAGTGCGGAGAGAAAATCACCTTCCAGCTGCCCGGTTTTCTCTGCCTGGGTCTGAGCCGTTGATTCTTCCAATGAGGTTGTATAAAAAATTTCTCCGTTCGAAGGTTGTGAAGTGGTCCTGGTGCCGGTCATGGCAGTGCCCGGGCAGGGCAGTTCCTGCAGTGCCGTTGTGCCTTCCTGTTCAGCGAGTTCCGTGCAGTAGTTGATAATCCGGGTATTGAGAAAAATGATGAAATCTTTGTAGTCGGCTTTTTCGCCATGGGCTAGGGCTGGGTTCTCAAACTCTTGTAAAGCGGTTTTTCGCGCGCTGTCGAGGGCAAAAATACTCTTGCGGATGGAGGCCGCAGGCTGCAGGTCGTCAGCGTAGGCCGGCACTGTAGGATAAAATAGAATAGCCGTTAGCAGGAGCGACCGGGCAAGGAGTGCCAGGGCTTGAGATAATGCTGCAGAATGCTTGGCTTCGGCTGTGTGCATGGTCATGACAGTCCAGAGAAGAAATCGATCTAAAGGTAACCTGTCTCATGATGGTGAAGTGAGACAAAGTTCTGAAATCATTCCTGTACCGAACATTATAACATTTGCTTGCAGCAAAACGAACATCTCACCGCAAAAGACGCTAGTCTGCAGTCGGACTATCCATGAGCAGGCTGCCAGTTGCTGATAACTTTTTCGACGGCCTTGCGATCCTGTGTGCGGTAGGGTCCGACGATGGCGCCGCGCAGGTTGACGGGGGTGAGTAGTTCCCGGGTTGTCTGGCGTAACCCGGCTGGCGTAACCGTTTCGATGTCGGCCAGGTCGTTGGCGATCGTCCTGTGGCTGCCGGTGAGTTCTCCCCAGGCGTAGCGCAAAACCATTTCGTCGACCTGGTCACGGGAATAGTCGAGATCGCAACGATAGCAATTGAGGATGTGCTGCAACTCGTCGTCGCCGACTTCCGTACTGTGTAATTCTGTAAAAATATCAAGAATCGCTGTGGTGGCTTCAGCAAGATGCTCGGCAGTGACCGCCAGGTCGATGGCCAGGGTCCCGGCGTCGGCGTAGAGTGCGAGAGCGGCGTCAACGGCGTAGGTCAGGCCCAGCTCTTCGCGCAGGCGCAGCATCAAGCGGCTCATGCCGCCCCAGCCGAGCAGGCGGCGCAGCACACGCAGGTTGACGGCGTGCTCGCTGTCGCGCCCGGGCAGCAGAAAGGCCAGTTGCAGGCTGACCTGTGATCCGGCATCGCGCACCCAGCGCAGGGGCTTGGTAACAGCGGAAAAATCGGTCCATGCTTTTGCTTGCCGGGTTGCCCCACCTTGCCAGGTTCCGAACTCTTCTTTGGCCGCAGCCACGACCTTCTGATGTTCAACCGGGCCGGCCACGGCCAGGACAGCATTCAGCGGGGTATAGTAGGCAGCGTGATGATTCTGCAGCTGTCGCAGGGTGAGTCGTTCGATCGCGGGGCGGTTGCCGACCGTGGGCTGGCCGAGCGGATGATCGGGAAAAAGCAGGCTGGCGACGATGTTGTCTGAGTTGATCTGGCGGCCGCTTTCGTTGAGGTCGCCCATGGCCTCTTCGAGGATCACCCGGCGTTCCATTTCAATATCCTTGAACAGGGGGCGTTGCATCATCGATGCGAACAGGGCAATGCCCGCGTCGAAATGGTTCGGATGAACACGTGAGTGGAAACAGGTGGTCTCGCTGTCGGTGGCGGCATTGGCCGAACCGCCGATGGCTTCGAAGGCTCGTTCCAGGGCGAGACCGGTCGGGAAATCTGCCGTCCCTTTGAAGAGCATGTGCTCGAGGAAGTGCGACACTCCAGCTTTGCGGGGCGTTTCGTAACGGCTGCCGACGCCGATGTAGATCATCACCTCGGTGCTGTGATGATGCGGCATTGGCACACTGATGACACGCAGGCCGTTATCGAGAGTGTCGCATAAATATTCTGGCATGAAATCCCTTGTGTGCGCGGGGCGAGTAGCGCGTGGCGCGAAGAGCAAAAACAAGATGATGAACAGGCTCCTGCTGCTCCGCTAGAGGCAGCAGGACACTGGCAAGGATCTGGAGCTGACTTTGCGCCACTCGCGACTCGCGCACGCCACGTCAGGCTTATTTCAGAAGGCGGGCGGCTTCCTTGGCGTGATAGGTGATGATCAAGTCGGCGCCGGCGCGCTTCATGCCGATCAGGGTCTCCATCATCACACGGTCACCATCGATCCAGCCCTTTTCCGCGGCAGCCTTGATCATCGAGTATTCACCGGAGACATTATAGGCCACCAAAGGCAGATTGTAGCGCTCCTTGAGGTCGCGCAGGATGTCGAGGTAAGCCAGTGCCGGTTTGACCATGAGGAAGTCGGCACATTCCTGGATATCCAGCTCCGCTTCGCGGAAAGCCTCGATACGGTTGGCCGGGTCCATCTGGTAGCTGCGACGGTCGCCGAACTGCGGTGTTGATTCGGCCGCATCGCGGAAGGGCCCGTAGTAGGCGCTGGCGTACTTGACGGCGTAGCTCATGACCGGGATGTCGGTGAAGCCGTTGGCGTCGAGGACCTCGCGGATTGCAGCAACGCGGCCGTCCATCATGTCGGAGGGCGCGACGATGTCGGCTCCGGCGCGGGCGTGGGAGAGGGCCTCGGCGGCGAGCAGCTTGAGGGTCTCGTCGTTGTCGACGTCGCCGTCCTTGATCACGCCGCAGTGGCCGTGGTCGGTGTATTCGCACATGCAGACGTCGGTGATCACCAAAAGCTTTGGCACTGCAGCTTTAATTGCTTTGATCGTTTCCTGAATGATGCCGGTGTCGGAATAAGCGTCCTGGCCGAGGGCGTCTTTCGTCTCTGGAATACCGAAGAGGATGACCGCCGGGATGCCGAGTTCGTAGACCTCTTTGGCCTCGGTGACGATGTGTTCGATCGACTGCTGGTAGATGCCGGGCATGGAGACGATCTCTTTTTTGATATCTTTGCCAAACGCTGAGAACATCGGGTAGATCATGTCTTCAGGGCGCAGAAAGGTCTCACGGACCATGCGGCGGATGGCGTCGTTGCGGCGCAGTCGGCGGGCTCGAAATTCGGGGAAAAACATAAAAGTCTCCTAAAAATTTGGTACGAGGAAAGCGGGACGCGGAGCGAGGGAATATTTAAAACGCCTTATCGCGTTCCGGAAAAATAGTTTTTGATTGCTGTGATCAATGCTTCAATCGTCGACTTGTCAGGCTCGATAACAACGTTAAAACCGAGCTTTTTGGCTGTCGCGCTGGTCAGGGGGCCGATTGAGGCCACCGGGATCTGCCTGGCCAGAGTCATGGACTCGTGATCAAGCAGGTCAACAAAATTCTGCACTGTTGACGAAGCGGTAAAGGTCAGAAGCTCCAGCCCTCCGGCGAGAGCCTGCTGCAGTTGTTCAGCTGCGTCGACAGGGGGGGCGCTGGCATAGGCCACGGGTGCGATGACTTTGGCGCCGACCGCGCTCAGTTCGGTCGG
This sequence comes from uncultured delta proteobacterium, assembly GCA_963769955.1. Lineage (GTDB taxonomy): Bacteria > Desulfobacterota > Desulfuromonadia > Desulfuromonadales > BM103 > M0040. Next base: position 411,462 of record CAVYNW010000005.1, on the reverse strand, counting down.
GATCAGGTCCCGGGCCAGAGCCGCCCTGGGATAGAGCAGTCGTTTACCTGCGACCTGGTCCTTGAGGAGCGCGACCACCCCTTCTGCACAGTAGTCTTGCGGGATCAGGTTTGCGGTGATGCCGCGCTCGGCGAGGGCTTCGGCGCTCTTCGGCCCGACCGCCACCGTCTGTAAGGCGGACAAATCCTGGTGACTGCGACCTTGAGCGGCCAGACGATCTAAGAAGGCATTGACTGCGTTGACCGAGGTCAGGATCAGGTAGTCGACCTGATCGAGCCCGGCGATCGCCCGGTCGAGTTCCGCAAAGGAGTCGGGCGGAACGATCTCGATGGTCGGCACCGCAACGGGTTCGACACCGCTCTCCTGCAGCGCCGTCATCAGAGCAGCCGCCTGGTCGCCTGCGCGGGTGATCAGCACTCGCCGCCCTGTCGGGGAGGTCGTGTCAGACCTCCTCTTTGTCAACATTGAAAGTCTCGTGCTGGTAGACCTCGTTGAGAATCTTGCCGGCACCCTGGATGAGCAGGTCTTCGCCAAGCGAGACGCCCATCTTTTCCGCTTCGTGAACGGATCCGGTGATGACCTTTTTCAAGCACTGCACCCCTTCACAGTCGGCAACGAAGCCGGTCAGGGTGAGGGTGTCGCCTGCAACTGTGCCGTGACAGGCGATCGGCACCTGGCAGCCACCTTCGAGGGTCTTCAGGAATGCGCGTTCGGCGCGTACGGCCCAATCGGTTTCGGCGTGATTGAAGAAATCGATCAGCGCGTTGGTCTCGTCATCGTCGATCCGGCTCTCAATGCCGAGGGCCCCCTGGCCGATGGCCGGGATCGAAACATCGACCGGCAGGTATTCGCCGATCTGGCTGCTGTAGCCGAGGCGATGCATGCCTGCCGCCGCCAGGATGATGGCGTCGAGGTTCTCATCGGTCAGCTTTTTGATGCGGGTCTGGACGTTGCCGCGGATATCGACCATCTGCAGGTCGGGGCGAATGTGCAGCAGCTGCGCTTTGCGGCGCAGGGCGCTGGTGCCGATACGGGCCCCCTGGGGCAGCTCTCTCCAGGTCTTTACGCCCGGGCGCAGGATGACGATGTCGCGGCAGTCTTCGCGTTCGGTGATGCAGCGCAACGCCAAGCCCTTCCGGGAAGATGGTCGGTACGTCTTTCATCGAATGCACGGCGATGTCGATCTCGCCGCGCAGCATCGCTTCTTCGATCTCCTTGACGAAAAGGCCCTTGCCGCCGACCATTGCCAGGGGCACATCGAGGATCTTGTCGCCCTGGGTCTTGATTTTGGTCAGGGTGACTTCCATCTCGGGATAACGTTTTTCCAGTTCGGATTTAACCCACTCTGCCTGCCAGAGTGCCAGGGCGCTGGCGCGAGTGCCGATGCGCATTTGCTGTTTAGCCATCTATCTAACTCCTTTATGCCTGGTCAGGATCGTCCAGGGGTTTGATTTCTTGGTCGTCGGTATTCGGTGCGGGTAGATCGAAGAGGGTGCGCACGGCATCGACATAGTCTTCGCCGCTCATGTCGTTCTGGCGCTTCTTAAGGATCGCTGTCGGTTTGTGCAAAATCTTGTTGATGATTGCCCCGGCCATCGCCTCGATGCTTTTGCGCTGCTTGCTTGTCAGGTCCTTGAGGTTGCCAAAGGTTTTTTCCAGCTCCTGCTGGCGAATTTCTTCGAGCTTGCGGCGCAGGGCAATGACGGTCGGTTTGACTTCAAGGTTGCCCAGCCATTGGTGAAACTGGCCGATCTCCTGTTCAACGATCGCTTCAGCCTTGCCGGCTTCTTTCTGGCGCTCCTTGAGATTGGCCTGAACCACGCCCTGAAGGTCGTCGACATCGTAGAGATAGGTGTTGCTGAGGTCGTTGACCTTGGGATCGATATCGCGCGGTACTGCGATGTCGATCAAAAACATCGGCCGGTTCTTGCGGCGTTTGAGGACTTCTTCCATCTGGCGCTTGCCGAGAATGAAGTTCGGTGCCCCGGTCGAGGTCATGACGATGTCAACTTCGGCGAGGTGGTCGACAAAGCTGTCGAAGGGAACGGCTTTGCCGTCGAATTCGGCGGCCAGTTTTTCGGCTCGTTCAAAGGTCCGGTTGGTGACCAGAACCTTGGAGATGCCGTTGTTGACAAAATGGCGGGCCGCCAGTTCACACATCTCACCGGCACCGATGATCATGACGCCCTTGTTGTCGAGGCGATCGAAGATCTTGCGCGCCAGTTCCACCGCCGCAAAGGACACCGAGACGGCGTTGCTGGCAATCGCGGTTTCGGTGCGAACCCGTTTGGCGACAGAGAAAGCTTTGTGCAGGAAACGGTTGAGGATGAGCCCGGCGGTTTTGAATTCAGCGGCATAGCCGTAGGCGGTTTTGATCTGACCGAGAATCTGCGGCTCGCCCAGGACCATCGAGTCGAGGCTTGAGGCAACGCGGAAGAGGTGACGGATCGCTTCTTCGCCCTGGTAGTCGAAAAGATTGTCGTTGATTTCATCCGGTGGGACCTCGTGATATTCCGCCAGAAATCTTCGCAGGGCAGCGATGGCCGCATCCGGTTCCTTGGTGACGACACAGAGCTCGACCCGGTTGCAGGTCGAGACGATCAATCCTTCGGTGATGCTCGGCAACTCAAGCATCTGCCGCAACGGTCGCTCCATGGCGGTCGGTGCGAAGGCGAGTTTTTCACGAATTTCAACCGGCGCTGTTTTGTGGCTCAGCCCGACGATAACGATATGCATGGCGTTCTCCTCTCCGTCTCCGTTATTGCCCCGTAAAGTTACGGAAGCTGTGTTCCCCGGAGAGGAACAGGTTGACGCCAAAGAAGGTGAAGAGCAGGAAGCAGAAGCCGATAATGGCAAAAATTGCTGCGCGACGGCCACGCCATCCTATGGTGAGCCGGCCATGCAGGAGGGCGGCATAGAGGAACCAGGTGATCAGTGCCCAGGTCTCTTTGGGATCCCAGCGCCAGTAACCACCCCAGGCAGAGTTGGCCCATATGGCTCCGGAAATTATGCCCATGGTCATAAGCGGGAAACCGAAGGTCAGGCATTTGTAGTTCATGCTGTCCAGGGTATCGAGGGAGGGCAGTCGGTAAAAGAGACCGGAGAACTTCTTGCTCTTCAGCATGCGCTCCTGAAGCAGGTACATGATTCCGGCGGCGGCAGCAATCGCAAAGACAGCGTGGCCGAGAAACGCCAGGGTCACGTGCACCGGAAACCACCAGCTGTCGAGCATTGGATTGAGAGCCGGTGCTTGCGCGGACTCTTTGGTGCCGATGATCATCAGGACCAGGGCCAGAGGTGTGATCAAGGCACCGAGCATGACGGTGCGATAGCGCAGGTAGAACAGCAGGTAGGTGCCAACCAGCGACCAGGCGAAAAAGGAGAGTGACTTCATGAAGGCTGGCGACCGGGGTTGCGCCGGTGCCAACCCAGCGGGTGCCAATAGTCAAGCAGTGCACAACGAAGCCGCCGACCAGTATCCAGACGGCTGTCTGCCGAAAGCTTTCCTTGCGCGAGATCACGCCGATCAGGTAGCAGATGGTGGCGACAAAGTAGATCAGCAGGGTGATTTTGAACAGCAGCAGATTTGCAGTCATAATGAAACGTCTCGAAGACCTGTCCTGATTTTCAGGCAATATGCTGTTTGCCAGAAACCCGGATCAGCAAGTTGTTAATCTGTTTAAAAGGTCACCGGCATGAGTCACTGCCAAGCCAATTTCCTAAAACTTAATCAAAACCTCATGAAGATACGTTTTTTCATACTTGTCTGTCAATTTTCTTGTTGATAAAAGCCAGAGGTTTTTAAGCTTTTGGGCGCTGCGGGGGAAAAGTTGTCAATTCGAATCTCAATAGACACTTCCGCGCCTCCGGTAAAAGGCTAGGTTATCTTATTTGGGCCATAGTGCAGAGCAGATCAAGCCAGGCCTGTAATCGTGATGGTCAGATGCCGAAAAGCTCTCCCTCAACGAGAGAACAAAGCAGGTTGCCGATAAACAGGCTGCTCTCCAGAAGCCGTGGCAATGAATCGCTGGGCAGGGCAAGGCTTGTGTCTGGCAGGAAATCTGCTATCTCTGCCTGTTCGCTGGCAATCAGTATAGTACGACAACCTATCTGCTGGGCGGTGTTTAAGGCTTCGCGGTCTGCCTGGCTTAAACTGGTACCTGCGAGAGCCAGTACCGTATCCTGACCTGTGGCAAGGGCACCGCAGTTGACGGCTGAAAAGTTGGCTGCCCTGGTCATCACCGGCCGAGAAATGTTGCCAACCCTGCATCATTGGTCAAAGAAATTGCCGGCAGTGCCGGTCTTTCCAGGGTTTGCCTATGCAGGAAGGTCTGGCCGATGATTCCGGCAATAGCGCCGAAGGGTCCGCTGCCGATAAGGAAGAGTCGCCCGCCCTGGTGGAAGGTTGCCACCAGGTTCTCGGCAAGACTGTTTAAAAGAGGTTTCTGGGTGAGCAGAAAAGGGTCGAGTATGCCAATCTGCTGCATGACCGCTGCACTGATTTTGTCCTGAGTCATAGCTGCCTCGTCAGATGATTTGCGGCCATCTTAGGGGGAGGCCCGTGAAGTGTCAAGGGTTGCTAACTTTCAATACTGAGTATGGATAATCCCTTGATTTTTTATGCAGGTCGATTATTATGAAAACTGAATATTTTAAAGGTCCAATCGAATAAGGAGATTATATTATGTCCAGTGATAAAGTCATCCATGTAACGGATGATTCTTTTGAGAGCGAAGTCAAGCAATCCTGCGGTTCCTGTTTTGGTCGATTTCTGGGCTTCCTGGTGTGCACCGTGCAAGGCGATCAGCCCGCTTGTGGACCAGGTCGCTGAAGATTTTGATGGCCAGGTCAAAATCTGCAAGCTGAACGTTGATGAGAATCCTGCCACGCCGGGGCAATTCGGAGTAAGGGGTATTCCGACGCTGATCCTCTTTAAAGATGGCGAGGTTTTTGATCAGGTTGTCGGCGCAGTACCCAAAAACCAGTTAGAAGAGTTGTTGAAGAAGGCTCTGTAAGAGACTTTTTTGCTCTGAAAAAATATAAAAGGCCCGGCATGAGCGCCGGGCCTTTTTTTGTTAGGCTATCTCTAACTCGTTTCTCAGGTCTCGACATCCGTCACTTCGGCCGCTTTACGCAGTTGCCGGAAAATTTCCCGGGCCGCTTTTTTATCGTTATGTTCGTGAACCGATCCGGAGAGGCGGGTCAATTTGCCCTTATCCAGATGGGGATAAAGAGTGCGCACCTCGGTCAGGGCCGCTTCGAAAGTCTCTTTGGCGCAGAGGCGATCGCGCAATTCTTCAAGATGATGGAAGGCGAGAGTTTCCTGGCGCTGAACGAGCGCCTGGCCATCGAGAGCGACTTCGATCGCCAGGCGTTGTTCCTCGTGACCGCGCAAGATTCCCGCCAGGTGCTTGATCTGGCGTTTACGGGAGCTGTGGCCGCGGGTATTGCGGGCCAGTTCGATCTCTTTGCGCAGTTCCGGGCTATTCGGCAGCTTGCCAAGTTCCGAGTCGGTGATCTCTGCCAGGCGTTGGGCCAACTCTTCGATGGCCTTGGCCTCGCGCTTTTTTGCGCTGCGGCCACGGCCCAGTGATCGGACTTCCTCTTCATCATGTCTATGCATCAGAATTGCTTTCGGCTGTCGAGCAGCATGGTCACGGGGCCATCATTGATCAGGGCCACCTGCATATCGGCCCTGAACACTCCGGTGGCAATATTAATTCCCCGGCGACGCAGGGCAGTGACATATTCTTCATAAAGCTGGTCTGCCAGCTCTGGTGGTGCGGCGTCGGTAAAGCCTGGCCGGCGACCCTTGCGGCAATCGCCGAGCAGGGTAAATTGAGAGACCACCAGGATGCCCCCGCCAATCTCTTCCACAGAACGATTCATTTTGCCGGTAGCATCTTCAAAAATACGTAAGCCTGCAGTTTTCTCGGCAAGAGAGGCCGCGTCCTGAGACGTATCTTGTCGGGCCACGCCGAGCAGCACCATCAGCCCCTGGGCAATAGAGCCAACTGTTTGTTGGTTGACGCAGACAGAGGCTTCACTAACTCTCTGAATGACGGCTCTCACAGGCTTTCTCCTGCCAGTTGGCGAAGCAGCGCCAAATTCACACGGTCCATCTCGCCGTCATCGCCTTTCGGGGTTTCCAGAACCATGGGGACTTCAGCGAAGCGTTGGTCCTGCATCAGGCAGGCAAATCCGGTCTCGCCAATGGTGCCCTGGCCGATGTGAGCGTGGCGGTCAACCTTGCTGCCGCAGGGTTTCAGACAGTCATTGAGATGAAAGGCCTTGATCTGTTCGAGGCCAACCAGTCGGTCAAACTCAGCCATAACCTCCGCGTAACTTTCTTTGCTGGAGAGATCGTAGCCTGCGCGTGTGGGCGTGGCAGGTATCGAAACAGACGCCGAAACGATCCCCATCAAAAGCCCTCCAGCAAGTTCTGCCAGGTGGGCAAAGTCGCCGCCGAGATAGGTGCCCTGCCCCGCGGTGTTCTCCAGCAGCAGCCGAACCTCCGGCGGGGTCTCCGGCAGAATCTCGCGAAAGGCTTGTCGAATTCTCTCGAGGCCGGTTTCTACACCGCTTCCCAGATGCGCGCCAGGGTGCATGACCAGGCCTGTGACGCCGAGTTGGCCACACCGTAGCAGTTCATCTTGTAAGGCGGCCTTTGATTTTTCCCAGACGTCATCTTTTGGCGAAGCCAGATTGATCAGGTAGGCGTCGTGGGCGATCACCGGGCCGATGCCGCTCTCCTGCCATGCCTGCCTGAAAGCTGCCGCCTCGTCGTTTGAGATCGGCTTGGCCTGCCAGCGGTTGGCGTTCTTGGTAAAGATCTGTAATGCCGTACAGTTGCTTTCCAGACCTCGGGCAAAAGCCTTTTCCAGTCCGCCGGCAACGGACACATGGGCGCCGAGCAAACGTGTCATGATGCTTTTCCCAGAAAGCCAGACCGCTAAGAACCTGATGGGCATTGTCGAGATGGACGTCAACGAAGTCCGGCTTTATGCCCTTCGCCGACCAGGATTGTCCCCATGCCGAGCTTCTTCGCTGTTTGCAGGTTGTCACGCGAGTCTTCAATCATGATGCAACTCTCCGCAATTACGCCCAATTCGTCGAGAACCGCATGGTACGGCTCAGGGAAGGGTTTCGGCTGGTAGCCGGCGACGCGGATGTCGTAAATTTTTTCGAACATATCCTCGATGCCGAGGGCCGAGAGAACCCGGTCAGCGTGGCAGACCGAGCCATTGGTGAAGACCGCCTTGCGCTGGGGCAGCTTCTCCAGGACCCGCGCAGGTGAAGATCAGGAGCGAGCCGCGAAGCGACATCGATGTCGTGGACGTAAAGCAGATAATCTTCAGGGTCTACCGCATGATGGCGGATCAAGCCCTGCAGGGTGACGCCGTAGAGGCGCCAGTATTCGCGACGCATGGCATCGACGTCCGGAGCCGGAATGCCCACGATCTCTGTCATGTAGCGGTTAATGCGTACATCGATGAGATTGAAAAGCTTGTTTCTCTGCAGGGTAGAGGGTGTTGTCGAGATCGAATATCAGAACGTCCATATCATGATTTCCGGGTTATTGAAAGAATAAAAAGCACTTAACGCAATGGCGCAAAGGGCTAAAGAAAGTCGCAAAGGAACAGGTTTAGATTTTATAACTTAAAACGTTTTCTTTGCGACTTTGCATTCTCTGCGTCTTGAGTGAGCGTAGCGAACGGGCGTTAAAATTTTCGACGCTGACAATTGCTTACTCAGCGTGGGATATATTCCCCGCTAAAAACTTCCACGGCCGGGCCGGTCATAAAGACCTCGTTTTTACCGTCCCATTCCATTTCCAGGTCGCCGCCGGTCAAGTGGTTGAGCAGCTTGCCTTCTGTGCGTCCGGTCAGTACGCCGGCGACGGTGACGGCAGAAGCACCGGTGCCGCAGGCCAGGGTCTCGCCTGCGCCGCGCTCCCAGGTGCGCTGGCGAACTTCGTTCGGTGAGATGACTTCGACAAATTCAACGTTGATGCGACGGGGAAACAGTTCGTGGTTTTCAATCGCGTAGCCGTAACGTTTGACCGGAAAGTTGGCAAGATCGTCAACGTAGATGACGCAGTGCGGGTTGCCCATGGAGACGCAGGTGATCTCGAAGGTGCGATCGAGGATCTCCAGCTCCATGTTGATCACCTGCTCATGGGCAGCTCCGACCATCGGCAGGTCGCCGCGCGTCAGACGCGGCGGGCCCATATTGACCCTGACCTTGTCGATGTGTTCATGCTTGTTCGGGTACATTGTCAGCGGCAGGACGCCGGCACCGGTTTCAATCTTGATCTCGGTGCGATCCACCAGACCGTGGTCAAAGGCATATTTTGCCACGCAGCGGACGCCGTTGCCGCACATCTCTGCTTCACTGCCGTCAGAATTGAAGATGCGCATTTTCACATCGGCCTTTTTCGAAGGTTCGATCAGGATCAGTCCGTCGCCGCCCACGCCAAAATTCCGGTCGCTGATTTCCCGCGCCAGACTCTCCGGATCGTCGATGGTTTGCCTGAAACAATCAACATAGACATAGTCGTTGCCGGCACCGTGCATTTTGACGAATTTCATGGTTGTCCTCATCTATGAGTGCAGTTCGAAGAATCATTATAGGGGGAAATGGGACCCCTTCACAACCGTCCATTGCTGATCGTTTCGTCTCTGTTAAGATTAACTGACAAGAGAATTAGAGGAGGAAACAATGCCGCACTTACAGTTTGAACTCAATTTCACCCCCGAGCGTGAAGAGAAATCCGCTTTTGCTGACGCCGTGCGTAACCATTTCGCCACGATCATGAGTACCGGTACCGACCATATCGGTATCACCTTCCGCTGCTATCATCATGATGACCTGGTCTTCGGGCGTGCCGGTGACGATGGCCAGATCGCCTTTCTCAATGCTGATATACGTCTTGGCAGAACAGCTGATCAGAAGCGGCGCCTGGCTTTGGCGATCATGGACGAAATCAGGTGCGCGTTGGGGGATGCCGAAGGAGCATATATATATTGTCTATACCGAGCATGATGGCCCGGACTTTCAATTGAGTGACCGGGTTCTGCCTTCCTGGCAGACGGGTGAGGATCCACTGAACGACTAGGGACTGTCCCCGCATGGAGACTGTCCCTCTTGATTGCCGGGCGGACACCTTGACATTTTTTCAGAACTTGCCACGAAATGAAGCTCAGGCCATAATGAAACCAGACCGTCCGACTTCTCGGGCGGTCTGTGATTTTGTGAATCTTTCAAGGAGATTTTTTATGGCGTTCAATCTGAAAACCCGCATCTGGCAAACCGGATCACTCGATTGGTGGGCCATGCTTGATAATGAAGATGTTTATCTCGGCAGCCGTGAATTCCCGTTGCCCCCGGAAGAGGGTGATGAATGGCACGTCAAGAAAACCGGCGACCTGTTTAAAATTATTGATGGCGAAATCTGCAAGCTTGGCAACAAGCCGTTACGAGGGGGAAGAGTGGCTGAAATAACCCCCGAAATCATCCAGATCCCGGTTGCTGGTGCCGATAATTTTTCTTACCTGGTGGTCTGCCCGCAAAGCGGCAAGGCGCTCGGGGTTGACCCCGGTATTTCGCCGCAGAGCCTGCTGAGTGTTGTCCGGGAGCGTGGCCTGATCCTGGAGATTCTTGCCAACACCCATGGTCATGGTGACCACATCGCCGGTAATGGTGAGGTTCTCAAGGTGACGGGTGCGAAACTGGCGGCCAACCCGATTGATGTGCCGGCGGCGGAGATCGCCTTGGCAGAGGGCAGTCAACTGCAGATTGGTTCGCTCACGATCGACGTCCTGCATACTCCGGGGCATACGCCCGGAGGGCTGGTTTTTAACCCGGCCGGGGCGCTGATTACCGGAGACACCCTGTTTGTGACGCGTTGCGGACGCGCCGATTTCCCCGGCAGCGATCCGGAGGCCATGTACCGCAGCCTGATGCGTCTGGCCGCGTTTCCACCTGAAACAAAAGTTTATCCCGGTCACGACTACGGCCCAAAACCGCAATCGACGATCGGTTTCGAACTCGAGCACAACGAGTATATGAAATGTCCGGACCTAAGGAGTTTTATCAAGCTTCGCATGGGTTAAACTGTACAGGCCTGGGCGCTCCAAAGGGGACAGGATACTTTTAGGAAAGAAAGTATCCTGTCCCCTTTTTTTACGGTTTTATAATCTAAAAGAAGGTTTAAAACAGACCTGCAGAGAACCTTTTTTCGGGGCATGGGCCCGGTTTTTTTGTACGCCCCCTGTTGCCGAAAAAATACTTGCCGTTGAAATTCTACTATGGTAGGAATGAACGTTCATTCCGCGACCGTGAGGAGTTTATGGCCAAACCCATCAAAAGAGAAGAAATAGTCCGTGCTGCTCTTGAGCTGATTGCCGAAAAGGGCTTTCATGGTGCGCCAATGGCGCTGGTTGCCAAGCGAGCCGGTGTCGGGGCTGGGACGATTTATCGCTATTTTGCCAATAAGGATGACATGATCACTGAGTTGTATCGGGAACTTGAAGAGCGGATTCTCCCGGTATTAATGGAGGATTACAACGCCAAAGGATCTGTACGCGAGCGTTTTCTGCACCTGGGCACAGCCCTGCTTCGCTACTTTATCTTGAACCCGCTTGATTTCCGCTATCTGGAGCAGTATCACAACTCCCCTTACGGCGTCGAATGCCGCCGGGAGAAACTCTTGGGCGAGGGAGAAAAGAACGACGTCTATCGTGAGCTTTTCGAGGAAGGTATGCGTCGAGGCGAGATTAAAGGACTGCCGCTGCCGGTTCTGTGTGCATTAACGTTTGGTCCGCTTCTCTCGACAACCCGGGATCATATCCTTGGCTTCATCGACGTCGATGCACCCCTGATCAATAACATTATCTCCGCCTGTTGGGACGCGGTACGCGTCTGACAGCGGGGATTTTTTCAGTATGGAACATTATTTTTCAAACATTAAGCGTGAGGTTGTTATGCAGATCCCGTTAAAAACCAAACTACTCACCGCCGGCGTTATGTTGCTGGCTGTCGTCACCCTCAACGGTTGCAGTGGCGAAAGCCATGCCGAGGCGCCGTCACAGATGCCGCCTCCTGAAGTGGCCGTGATGACGATTGCGCCGCAAAAGGTGGTCTTGACTACCGAGCTGGTCGGTCGCACCGCCCCGCATCTGGTCGCAGAGGTGCGGCCCCAGGTTGGCGGTATTATCCAGAAGCGACTCTTCGTTGAAGGCTCGAGGGTCGAGGCCGGGCAGGTCCTCTACCGGATTGATCCCGCCGTTTACCGGGCCGCTTATGCCAGTGCCGAGGCGAATATGGCGCGGGGGGAAGCGCAGCTTGAATTAGCAAGAATCAACGAGGGGAGGCTGCGTGACCTGGTGAAAATCAATGCTGTGAGTCAACAGGAATACGACGATGCTGCGGCGGCATTTAAACAGGTCGATGCCGAAGTCATGGCGGCCAAGGCTGCCCGTGAAGCGGCCCGTATCAATCTCGATTACACCGAGATCAAGGCGCCCATCTCTGGTTATGTTGGCCGCTCGACGGTCACTACCGGGGCGTTGGTCAAGGCTGAACAGGATCAGGCTCTCGCTACTATCCAGCAACTCGATCCGATCTACGTCGACGTCACCCAGTCGAGCACCGATCTTCTCAGGCTCAAGCGCAATCTCTCCAGCGGCCTGATCAAGAGCGACGGTGGGCAGAAGACCAAGGCCAAACTGGTGCTGGAGGACGGTACCCCCTACAGCGAGCCGGGGACGCTGAAGTTCTCCGAGGTGACGGTCGACCCGAGCACCGGATCGGTCACCCTGCGCACCCTCTTTTCCAACCCGCAGCAGCTCTTGCTGCCGGGGATGTTTGCGCGGGTGGTCCTGGACGAAGGGGTCAACGAGCAGGCGATCCTGGTGCCGCAGCAGGGCGTGTCCCGCAACCCGGCCGGCAAGGCGCTGGTGATGGTGGTCGGCGCCGAGGAGAAGGTTGAGCCGCGCGTGATCGAGGTGGCACGAACGATCGGCGACAACTGGCTGGTCACGGACGGGCTCAAGCCCGGCGACCGCGTCATCATGGAAGGGATTCAGCGGGCTCGCCCCGGGACGGTGGTCAAAACCGTCCCCTTTGCAGCCCCCACCGCACCGCAGCCAGCTGAGACGAAGTAGAGGAGCGTAAACCATGCCCAAATTTTTTATCAATCGCCCGATCTTCGCCTGGGTGATTGCGATCGGCGTCATGCTCGCCGGCCTGCTGGCGATCAAGACCCTGCCGGTTTCCCAGTATCCGCCAATCGCGCCGCCGCAGATCGCCATCCGCGCTGTCTATCCCGGCGCCTCGGCCCAGACCGTACAGGACACCGTCACCCAGGTGATTGAGCAGAAGCTCAACGGCATCGACAACCTGATCTACATGTCCTCGACCAGCGACTCGACCGGTGCAGTTGCCATCACCCTGACCTTCAAGGCCGGCACCGATGCCAACATCGCCCAGGTGCAAACTCAGAACAAGCTGCAGCTGGCGGTGCCGCTGTTGCCGGAGATCGTCCAGCGCCAGGGAATCCAGGTGGTCAAGTCGACCCGCAACTTCCTGATGATCCTCGGCATGGTCTCGGAAGACGGCTCGATGGACCGCAACGCCATCTCCGACTACATGGTCTCCAACATTCAGGACGTCATCAGCCGCCTCGACGGCGTCGGCGAGTTGCAGGTCTTCGGCACCCAGAACGCCATGCGGGTATGGCTCGACCCGGCCAAACTCTATAGCTACCACCTGACCGCCAGCGACGTCGTCGCAGCGTTGCAAGCCCAGAATGCCCAGGTTTCGGCCGGCCAGCTCGGCGGTCTGCCGTCCGTGAAGGGGCAGCAGCTCAACGCCACCATCACCGCCCGCACCCTGCTGCATACCCCGGAGCAATTCGACGCCATCATCTTGCGCACCAATCCCGACGGCTCGACGGTTCTGCTCAAGGACGTGGCCAAGACCCAGGTCGGCACCGAGAACTACGAAACTCTGGCGTTTTTCAACGGCAAGCCGCTGGGGGCGATGGCGATCCGCCTCGCCTCCGGTGCCAACGCCCTGGAGACCGGAGATCGTGTCAAGGCCAAGATGGTCGAGATGGAAAAATACTTCCCGGCCGGGATGAAAGTGGTCTACCCCTACGACACCACCCCCTTCGTCAAGATCTCCATTGAAGAGGTGGTGCGAACCCTGATCGAGGCGGTCTGCCTGGTCTTCATTATCATGTTCCTGTTTTTGCAGAACATCCGCGCCACGCTGATCCCGACTATCGCCGTACCGGTGGTGCTGCTCGGCACCATGGGGGTGCTGGCGGCTGCCGGCTTCTCCATCAACACCCTGACCATGTTCGCTCTGGTCATTGTCATCGGCCTGCTGGTCGACGACGCCATCGTCGTGGTCGAAAACGTCGAGCGCATCATGTTCGAGGAGGGGCTCTCCCCCCATGACGCCACCGTCAAGTCGATGGGGCAGATCACCAGCGCCCTGTGGGGGATCGCTACCGTGTTGACCGCGGTCTTCCTGCCCATGGCCTTCTTCGGCGGCTCGACCGGAGTCATCTACCGGCAGTTCTCTATCACCATCATCGCCGCCATGATCCTTTCGGTGCTAGTGGCGATGATCCTGACCCCGGCACTCTGCGCCACCATCCTCAAGCCGATCCCCAAGGGGCACCATGCCGGCGAGCACGGCTGGTTCCCCTGGTTTTTCCGCTACTTCAACCGGTGCTTCGAGTTCTTCCGCCACAATTACGAGCGGCTGGTCGGCCACTCCCTGCGCAAACCGCTGCGCTACCTGCTGCTCTACGGCGGCATCGTCGCTACCATGGCCTGGCTCTTCGTGCATCTGCCGACCTCATTCCTCCCCGAGGAGGACCAGGGTTTCATCATTTGCCAGGTCCAGTTGCCGCCCGGGGCGACCCAGGAGCGGACCATCCGCACCATTCGCCAGATGGAGAAGTACTTCCTGGAGGATGAGCAGAAGACGGTCGAGGGGGTCATCACCGTGGCCGGCTTCAGCTTCGCCGGCCGCGGCCAGAATATGGGCCTTGCCTTCGTCAAGCTCAAGGATTGGGATCTGCGCCAGAGCCCTGAGTTGAAGGCCAAAGCCATCGCCGGGCGGGCGATGCGCGCCTTTTCCAGTATCCGCGATGGTCTCGCCTTCGCCTTTGCGCCGCCGGCGGTACTTGAACTGGGGGTGGCCAATGGCTTTGATCTGCAGCTGCAGGATCGCGGCGGCATCGGTCATGACAAGCTGATGGAAGCCCGCAACCAGCTGCTCGGCATGGCAGCGCAGAATCCCAAGTTGGTCGCGGTGCGTCCCAACGGCCAGAGCGACGCCCCCGAGTTCAAGCTCGACATCGACGACGTGCGCGCCGGCGCCCACGGGGTGGCCATCGCCGACATCAATAGCGTCCTCTCCACTGCCTGGGCCAGCACCTACGTCAACGACTTCATCCAGAACGGCCGGGTCAAGAAGGTCTACCTCCAGGCCAATCCAAGCGACCGCATGCTGCCGGAGGACATTAACAACTGGTACGTGCGCAACAAAGACGGGGCGATGGTCCCCTTCTCGGCCTTTTCCTCCGCCCACTGGCAGTACGCCTCGCCGCGCCTGGAGCGCTACAACGGCATCCCCTCCATGGAGATTCTCGGTCAGGCCGCGCCCGGCATCAGTACCGGTGAGGCGATGTCCGAGGTCGAGAACATGGTGAGCAAGCTACCGGCCGGAGTCGGCTACGAATGGACCGGCCTCTCCTACGAAGAGAAGAAGGCGGGAGCCCAGGCCCCGGCCCTCTACGCCATCTCGCTGCTGGTGGTCTTCCTCGCCGTGGCTGCCCTCTACGAGAGCATCACTATCCCCTTCGTCAACATGCTGATGCTCCCGCTGGGGCTGGTCGGGGCGGTGGCGGCGGTAACCCTGCGGGGCTTGCCCAACGACATCTACCTGCAGATCGGTCTGCTGACCACGGTGGGCCTGTCGACCAAGAACGCCATCCTGATCATCCAGTTCATCAAGGCTCAGCTGCACGAGGGGCTGGAGCTGGTGGAGGCGACACTGCATGCGGTCCGCATCCGGCTGAGGCCGGTCATCATGACCTCGCTCGCCTTCTTCTTCGGCACCCTGCCGTTGGCATTGACCCAGGGGGCCGGAGCCGGGGCCCAGAACGCGATCGGCACTGCCGTGACAGGTGGCCTGCTTTCGGCGACCTTTATCGACCTGATCTTCATCCCCTTCTTCTTCGTCCTGGTGTCGAAGCTTTTTGCCAGGAAACGGACACCTGTCGCCGAACAGATGGAGGTACGTTGACATGACTCTCATAAGATTCTCTCTGATTGCCCTGCTACTGTGCTTTGCCGGCTGCACCCTGGCACCCGATTATGAGCGCCCGGTCGCACCGGTCGCCGAGTTCTGGCCCGCGGGTGACATCACCCAGCCGGGAAAAGAACAGGCTGAACCAAGTGTGGCCGAGGTCCCCTGGCGGAGCTTTTTCATTGGGGCACAGCTGCAGGCACTGATTTCCCAGGCGCTGGAAAATAACCGCGACCTGCGTATCGCAGCGCTCAACATTGAGCGCTTCAGGGCGCAATACCGAATTGAGCGTTCCGGACTCTTCCCAAACATCGATGCCACAGCCGGCGGCCGTGCCCAGCGTCTGGCCAAGGACCTTTCTGGGAGGGGTGAGCCTGAAACCGTGCACCAGTACAGCGCCAGCCTCGGCGTCAGCGCCTACGAGCTCGACTTCTTTGGCCGAGTGCGCAGTCTCGAAGACCAGGCCCTGCAGCAGTACCTTGCTACGGAACAGGGCCGGCGAAGTGTGCAGATCAGCCTGATTTCTGATGTGGCCGTCGCTTACCTGACCCTTGCCGCCGACAGAGAGCGGCTGCAGCTGGCCAGGGAAACCTTGAACAGCCAGAAGACGGCCTTCGACCTGGTCAAGCACCGCTTTGATTCCGGTGTCGCCTCGGCCCTTGACCTCAACCAGGCACTGATCAGCGTCGATGCGGCGAAGGTCGACATCGCCCGTTTAGTCACCCTGGTCGCCCGGGACGTCAACAACCTGACCCTGGTCGTTGGCGCACCACTCGATGCCGAGTTGCTCCCAGCGGCGCTCGATGCCGAGTTCACGACCTTGCAGGACCTCTCCCCCGGGCTCCCCTCTGCGGTGCTGCTCACCCGGCCCGACATCCTCCAGACCGAGCATCGGCTCCAGGCCGCGAATGCCAATATCGGCGCTGCTCGAGCCGCTTTCTTCCCCCGCATCGTTCTGACCACCTCTGTTGGCACCGGTAGCGACGAGCTCTCCGGTCTCTTTCAGTCCGGCTCCTCGACTTGGCTATTCGCCCCGCAGATCTCACTGCCGATCTTCGATGCCGGCAGTAACCGGGCCAAGCTGAAGGTGGCAGAGGTCGACCGGGACATTGCGCTCGCTCAATACGACAAAGCGATCCAGACCGCCTTTAAGGAGGTGGCCGACGCCCTGGCCCAGCGAAGCACCATCGACGACCAACTGGCAGCCCAGAAGTCCCTCAAGGATGCCAACGCTGAGAGCTATCGTCTCTCCCAGGCACGTTATCAGAAGGGGGTCGACAGCCATCTGAGCGTCCTCGTCTTCGAACGTGCCCTCTACCTCTCCCAACAGAACCTCATCGAAACCCGTCTCAGCCAGCTCACGAATCGGGTGACGTTATATAAGGTTCTGGGGGGAGGTGCTTCCAATTAGCGAAGCACCGGTTGTCTGTCTAACCAGGTCTCTGGCAGGCAAGAACTCAGCTGGCTCAGTGAATTTCGCACAGTAATCTCGGTACTGATCTGCACCAAGAGGTTAAAAACCACGAATTTTATCAGAACTTACAATAGAACAGCCCTGCAACCGGTCATGGTTGCAGGGCTGTTCTATTCTTTTCTGTGATTTTATCGGCTAAAAGGCGAACTCGGGGCCTTTGCCCGGCTTGTCGTCGTCATCGTTATCTTCATCATCGAAATCCAGGCTGTCTGCCGGAACGGTTTCACTGTCGGCACCGAAAGGCTGGTCAATGTTGATATCCTGCTCATCATCACCGAGAGGTATGCCGGCTTTTGCCCCGACTGACTGGTCCTCTTCTTCGAGAAAGTCGAAACCGAAGTCGACTGAGCCGTCAGCGGTTTCTTCCAGGTCTTCATCTGACTCGTCGATGACAGGCTCAGGTGCGGCCACTGACGCCTGCCCGGGAGAAAAGAAGCCGCGCAAGTTGAATTTGGCCTTATGTTCAACCAGGTCGTTATTGCACTTTTTGCAACTGTCCAGGTGGTCAAAGCTGTGATATCCGCATTTTGGGCACTTCATAGATTCTCCTTGTGCTGTTTACACTTGCTTCCGGCAGGAGCTTTCTGCCAGTCGCCATAAAGATACTGCAAAATGGGGGTTGCTGCCAAGCCCGCAGTTTCGGTCCGTAGGATTCTTGGGCCCAGATGGACGGGTTGAAAACCTGCAGCAGTTATCGCCTGGAGCTCTTCTCCGGAAAAACCGCCTTCCGGACCTATGAGCAGGCGGATACCTGCAGGGGGAGTGGTGGGGAGGGCTTCTGCCAAGGATACCGACCCGGCTTCCCAGAGAACCAGCTTGAGATCGCTGCTTGATTCTTCGAGGACTGCCGAGAGCTTCTGCAAAGATCTCACCTCCGGTAAAAATGTTCTCCGACACTGGCGTGCGGCTTCACTGGCGATACGCAGCCAGCGCTGCTCCCGTTTCTTCAGCCGGGCTGCATTCAGGTTCGGAATGGCATGCTCCGTCTCTATGGCCTGAAAACTGCTCACTCCAAGCTCTGTGCCTTTTTGCAGGACCAGGTCAAATTTGTCACCTTTGGGCAGCGCCTGAAGCAGAGTGATCGGCAGGCTGGCCTGAGTCTCATGCCACTGGCGAAGCAGCCTGGTTGTTGCCTGTTCTGCCTGCAGCTGTTCGATCTGTACTTCACAGCAGTGGCCGCAGCCGTCCAGCAGCAAAACGATGGCCCCCAACTTAAGGCGCAGGACCTTGCGCAAGTGATGATAAGGCTCGCCGCTGATGACGATCTGTTCCCCCTGCAGACTTTCTGCGGGGACAAAGAATCGGACAGGGTCACTCATGGGCGTTGATAGACGATGCAGGTCCATTCGTCCCGATGGCTTGTTGAGAGTTGTTTTAAATTGAAGGAGGCTAAAGCCTTCGATCACTTGCTGCTCCTGTTCAATCAGGATTCCGGAGAGAACCAGGCGGCCCAGAGGTGCCAGTCGATCAACCAGTTGGCGTGCCAGACGGATATTTTCTCCTGCCAGGATGTTTGCCAGGACCAGGTCGTATTGACCCTGGATTTGCTCCAGTGGCTTGTTCGCTAATGGTTACAATTGGGTCGAGCTGGTTCATTTGCACATTTTCTGTTGCGACCTGGCAGGCGTCGCTGTCTATGTCGATGGCGAGCACTTCTTTTGCACCGAGTGCAGCGCCGGCCATGGCCAGAATGCCGGAACCGGTACCGACATCAAGGATATTTTGCGGCGGAGAATCGCCGGCAAAGTGTTCAGCAACGGCTTCGAGGCAGAGTCCTGTCGTGGCATGGGTTCCGGTGCCGAAAGCTTGACCAGGGTCGAGGGTCAGAGCGACCTCGCTGCCTGTACTGGGCCAGTCGATCCAGGAGGGATGAATAACGAGACGGTCGCCGACTTTAAAAGGTGGGAAATGTTGCTGCCAGTCGCTTGCCCAGTCGTGGTCTGCCAGCTGCCGATGCTCCAGTTGGAGATCTGCAAGCTCGGGGTAAAAACTGGCCAGGGGGGATAGCGCCTGCAGTATTGACTCACAGAGGACTTCGACACTTTCGGGATAATTGAAATAGGCTCTGAGGACCGGGTCGTTGGCAAGCGTTTCCGGAGACGGTACGATAAAAGTGTCAAGAGCTTTTTCCGCGGCCGTGATTCCCGTACAGCCAAGATCCAGGAGGATTTGCGAGACCATGTCGACCGTCTGGTCGGGAACGGTGAGGTTTATTTCCAGCCATTTGTTTGTCATGGATGTTGTTTAGCGAAGTTTATGGGCTATTGCAATAGAATTTCTTGACCTGCGAGCGGGAGCTCTGGAATAATGGTCTTGAGTTAATGAGAGTAAAGCCTATAAGTAGTATATTATGCGAAATATGATAATACAGGAATCTCTTGGAAGTTGTTGATTTGTCATTGTAATCACGGCGGGCTGTAATCTTTGATGTTTGTCTTTTCATTAGACTCTGTTAGAATTCACCGGTGTTCTCATGAGGATTTGTGATGTCGACTGGCCAGGCAATCTATCTGCTTTCTGATGCAACCGGTGAAACCGCCGAAAAAATGGTTCTGGCAGCGATGACCCAGTTTCGCGACAAGCCGGTGCGAATGATTCGTGTTAACAATGTTCGGACCAAGAATCAGGTCTATGAGTCCCTCGATGAGGCCCTCGCCAGTGGTGCTCTCGTTGTTTACACAATCGTTAATCGAGAGCTCGCCCAGTTGGCTCATGATGAATGTGACAGCTTAGGCTTGATCAGCATTGATTTGCTGACACCACTTCTGATGAAAGTTGCTCACTTTGTGGGCCGGTCACCGAAAGAAACCCCCGGGCTGTTGCATGGGGTTGATGAAGCTTATTTCCGACGTATTGAAGCGATCGAGTTTACCGTCAAACAGGATGATGGACAGGAACCTCGCAACCTCTATCAGGCCGACATCGTACTGGTGGGGATTTCCCGGACCAGCAAAACGCCACTTTCCATCTACCTGGCGCACCGCGGTTGGAAGGTTGCCAACGTTCCGTTGGTGAAAGGTATCGACCCGCCGGCGGAACTTTTTGAGGTTGACCCGAAACGGATTGCAGCTCTGATTATTGATCCCCAGCGCCTGGTCGAAGTGCGCGCTGCACGTTTGCGCAATCTGGGGCAGGACCCCAGGGCGGCCTATGCTGATTATGAAGAGATTGAAGAGGAGTTGAAATTTGCCAAGAAGTTTTTCCGGGGTCATCCCTGGGCGGTGATCGATGTTTCGAGTAAGGCGGTTGAAGAAACTGCGAATGAGGTCCTGGTTCGATTGGGGCTGAAATAAGTTGTTGGGAAACTGCATAAGAGGGCTTGGCTCATTCATTTAAAGAAAGCTGTTAACATGGTCATCTGTTGTCAAACAGGACATAAAGAACAGAAATCAGAGGAGAAATATTATGCGAATTCTTGTAGTGGAAGACGAAAAGAAAGTTGCCAGCTTTATTCAGCGTGGTCTGGAAGGTGAAGGCTTCTCGGTGGATGTGGCTTACGATGGCGAGTCGGGTGTTGAGATGGGCAGCCAGAGTAGCTACGACCTGATCCTCATGGATGTTATGCTGCCAAAGATGGATGGCCTGCAGGCGATCCAGACCTTGCGTGAGAAAGGGTGTTGACAGCCCGGTCCTCTGCCTGACCGCCAAAGATACGGTTGAAGACATTGTCTCAGGCCTTGATTCTGGCAGTGATGACTACCTGACCAAGCCGTTCGCTTTTGCCGAACTTCTGGCCCGTGTGCGTGCCCTGGCTGCGTCGAGGCACCCAAGAGCGAGGTGCGGAAATTACCTACGCGGATCTGCGCCTTGATCCGGTAGCGCACAAGGTCTGGCGCGGTGAATCTGAGATTGATCTGACTGCCAAGGAATATGCCCTGCTGGAGTTCTTCATGCGTAACCCGGAGACAACTCTGACGCGGACCATGATTGCCGAGCATGTCTGGGATTACACCTTTGATTCCTTCACTAACATCATCGATGTGTATGTCAATTACCTGCGTAAGAAGGTTGATCGCGATTACACCAAGAAATTGATTCATACCGTACGCGGAATTGGTTACGTCCTCAAGGAGGAGTAGCCTTGGCCGTTCTTCGCTCACTATGGTCGATCCGGGTTCGTCTGACATTCTGGTACGCTATGACACTGGCTGTCATCCTGGCAGTCAGTGCTCTTTTTTCGTACCACTATTTTTCCCACAACCTCCGAGAGCAGGTGGATCAGTCAGGTCCGGGAAATCGCACGCACTATAAATCAGCACCATTCCGAAATTATTGCAGCAAATGGCGAAGATACAGAGTTGTCAGTGGCTTGCAAAATCTGACCCACAGCAACAACTGGGGAGCCTACCTGGAGTTGCGAGACTCGAGTCTGCAGCAAATCTGTGCTTCGGATAACCTGCTTGAGCGCGAACTGCCTTTTGGCCCGGTGGCGCGTCAGCAGGTGCGCTGGCTCAGTGAACATCTGGAAACCGTGGAGTTGAATAATGGCGGCCTTGTGCGCCTGCTCTCCGCTCCCCTGGTAGAAGACTCCCGTTTGCTGGGTGTTATCCAGGTTGCTCAGGAGCTTGGACCTTTACAGGAAACGATTGAAGAGCTGCGTCTGATTTACCTGGTCGTGGGGCCTTTCGCGATATTCTGGCTCTGTCTTGGTTGCTGGCTGCTGGCTGAGAGAACTCATCGCGCCGATTATCGAAGTCACCGAGGCGGCCCAGGGGATTACGGCTGATAATCTTTCGCGTCGCCTGCCTTTGGGTAATTACCAGGATGAGCTCTCGCAGATGGTTGTCTGCTTGAACCAGATGCTGGACCGCCTCGATAAATCGTTTCGCCGGGTCCGGCAGTTCTCCGGAGATGCCTCCCATGAACTGCGCACACCGCTGACGATTCTACGTGGCGAGACAGAAGTCACGCTGCGCTGGGCCAAGACGCCGGAAGAATTTCGCGACATGCTGCGCTCCAACATGGAGGAGATCGATCGCATGGAGCGGATCATCGAAAGTTTATTGACTCTGGCAAAAAGCGAGGTTGGTGAACTGACGCTGGAGATGAAGGAACTCAGCCTGAGTGACCTGGTGCAGGAACTCTATCTGCAGAGTCGTATCCTTTTGTGAGACAAAGCAGATCGAAGTTGAATTGCTTCTTGAGGTTGAAGAAGAAATCCGTCTCCGCGGCGATGAACTGCGCCTGCACCAGATGTTTCTCAACCTGATTTCCAACGCCATTAAGTATACCCCTGAAAATGGGCGCCTGGAGATTGGCCTGAAAATGGTCGATGGCTTTGCCGTCGTTGCCATCAATGATTCAGGCATAGGCATCCCGGAAGAGCACCTTGCCCATATCTTCGACCGTTTTTACCGGGTCGATAAAGCGCGTAACCGCATGGATGGCGGTACCGGGCTTGGTCTGGCAATCGTCAAGTGGATTGCCGAAGCTCACGGCGGCAGTATTCAGGTCACTTCCGAAGTTGGAAAGGGCAGCTCTTTCTCTGTGCGCTTGCCGATCAAGGGCCCTGAAGAGGGCAAGCACCCCCGGTCAACGATTCTGGAGTAACTTCATAACTCACAAGCCTTGCAAACTTTCGGCCAACCACTTGTCTGGTTGGCCGATTTTCATTTTTCTTCAAGCCCGGCAATTGACAGTCCGATAAAGGGTTATTACATTTAATCTTAGCCCTGTCAGCAATTCTTGCGAACGGATGCTATCGTCAAGGTTTCAATGGAGGAAACTATGTGTAAGCTGCATCTGTCAAAGTCCTGTTTATGGCTCTTGTCCTGGCTTTCTGCTGGGTTCTGCCGGCCAGCGGCCAACCCGCTGATTTTGTCTCGTTGGCCGAGCAGCTCAAGCCGTCAGTGGTTAATATCAGTACCGCCAAAACGGTCGAATCACGCACTCCTGCCTTTCGTGGCCCGAGAGCTCCTGGCGGGAATGACCTTTCGATGAGTTCTTTGATCGCTTTTTTAACGAAATGCCGAAATCATCACGTAAGGCGCGATCGCTCGGATCCGGTTTTATCATCTCCGAAGACGGTTATATCCTGACCAATGATCATGTGGTTGATGGGGCCGATGAGATCACCGTCAAGCTCTCCGATGGTCGTGAGTTCAGTGGTGAGGTGAAGGGTCTTGATCCAAAGCTTGACCTGGCATCTGATCAAGATCGAAGCCGGAGAAGATCTGCCGCTTGCCAGGCTTGGCGAAAGTGACGGCATCAGGGTCGGCGAATGGGTCATGGCAATCGGCAATCCTTTTGGCCTGGAGCAGACCGTTACAGTGGGTATCGTTTCGGCCAAGGGGCGTGTATTGGTGCCGGACCTTATGATGATTTTATCCAGACCGATGCTTCGATCAACCCCGGCAACTCGGGAGGACCTCTCTTCAACATGCAGGGCGAGGTTGTCGGCATCAATACCGCGATCATCGCCGGTGGTCAGGGGATCGGTTTTGCCATCCCGGTGAATATGGCCAAGCAGATTATTCCTCAGCTGCGTGACGAGGGTCATGTCACCCGTGGCTGGCTCGGAGTGACCGTGCAGGCTCTGAACAAGGAGCTGGCAGATTCTTTCGGGCTGGAAAACACCCAGGGTGCCCTGGTCAATGAGGTCGTCAAGGATTCTCCTGCCGATCAAGGCCGGCCTCAAGCGTGGCGATATTATCCTGAGTTTTGATGGCCAGGCGATCAAAGATTTGAATGACTTGCCGCAGCTGGTCGCGGCAACGGCTGTGGACAAAACCGTCAAGGTCGAAATCTTCCGGGATGGCAAGAAGCGCGAAGTGAAGGTCAAAATTGGCAAGCTCGACGAAGGCGATGGCGGATTTGTCGCTGCAGACAAGCAGGACAGCGATGCTTTCCTCGGAATCACCGCTGCCGATGTGACCCCTGAGCTTGCTGCGCGCTACAGCCTGGAGGCTAAAGAGGGTATTCTCGTGACCCGGATTGATGCCGATAGCCCTGCCGCCGAGGCCAACCTGCATGTAGGCGACCTGATCCTGGAAGCCGACGGCAAAGTGGTTGCTTCGGTAAAGGATTTTAAGCAGATTCTGAACACCCTGCAGAAAGGCAAGGTCTTGCGCCTTTTGATTCAGCGTAAGGCAACCCTGCTCTATACGACGGTTAAAGTCAGCTAGTGTCCCGTGTGGCTAGTTCGCCGCACAAATTGCGCGTGATTTTGGTTCCTGGCAAGGCACGATGACGCAGGTCTAGCCAGGCTTAAACCGAGGAACCGTAACGCAGGCAGGGAGCAAAAGCGCCGAAAATTGAAGGTATGAATTAACCGCACGGGGCACTAGTTTCTTCTGCTTGCGGTTTGAGCCGGCCCCCGCTGCTATAAGCCGCGGGGGCTTTTGTTTGCCATGTTGTCGGGAAAAAGGCCCGGCTGGATATCCCGCCGGGCCTAACATGAGACAAAATATTTAGCTTAGTTGTTTAGAAGCGGTAACCAAGCCCCAAGGAGCCTCGGTATGCTTCTCCATCCAGATCACCATAGACATAAGGCGACTTGTCATTAAAAATTTGATAACCAAGTGAAGCAGCCACATAGAGTTGCGGTGTGAATTGATAGTTGCCGCCTACATTAACTTCTGTCTGCTGGTAGTGCAGATCAGAGTAGGATGTAACAACGCTGGTCGCTTCAAGTGAATAAATTTGCTGCATAACCGGGTCGTTAAGGTTTGCGGGCGTCTGGAGAGAAAGCCCTCTCCAGTCAGACTTGGTGTCATTGAACAGCAGGCCGCCATTGAGATTCAGTTTCTCGCTCGCCTGGTAGTCAGCGCTTAAAGAAATAGTGTGTGTGTCTGTGTCATAATCGGTGGTGTCGCAGGTCGCCCCGAACTGGGACGATACAATTACACCCGCTCAGCCATCGTACCAGCCCTGACAGAATTTGGATTCTGAGCGCTGGCCCATGTAGTTGTAGAGGAAGTTAAGGTTGAGCTTTTCCGTCGGTGCATACCAGAAAGACACGGAAGGACTGTAGGTGTCTTCTTTCCAGTTCGAGTTAGACAGGTCGTTTTCTTTAAAGCGGCCGAGGAAAGCGATCGTTGCGGAAAAACTCGAGGCAGGAGACCAGGTCGTGCTTAATTTCACTTCATTGACGGTCTCAGGTTGGTTGGTCATGTCTGCCTGGCGCAGGTCGTAGAAGTCGGTCCCGTAGGTGGGTCCGGTTCCGATCTGGAAGCCAGGTGTCCAGCCGTCAACGATCGATCCATCACCGAGCTGCTGGTCCTTATCGTAGTAAGCGAAGCCTGTATTAGGGTCAATGTACATGGCCGCATCCGGATTTTGCAACGGATCATCGATGTCCTGAAATTTATATGAAGCACGAGCTGTGAAATCCTTAGCAAAGCGGGTCTTGATACTGGTCTTGAGCGTGTTGGTTTTTGTCTTCCCATACTCACTCATGTCGCGATCGAAGTCCTCGTACTCGTAACCGGCCCGCAAGGTTGTTTTGCGGCCTAAACGGTAGATGCCGTCAATCGAGAGGGTGAGGGTGTCGCCATCGTTGGCGGCATGACGCTCAATGTCTGTATAGTAGCTTGCCTCTGCAGCGCCGCCGAGACTTGCTCCGCTGGTGGTGTTCATGGGGACCATGTCGTAGGTGAAGCTGCTGGAATCAAGGTCCTCGACTTTGAGCTTCATGTTAAGACGTAACCGATCCATGGGCTTCATGGCTACCCTAAGGCCATAACCATCGTAGGTGGTCGAGATGTGGTTCTTATTGATAGTTAGTCCCACGGCATCCTGTTTGTTGCTCTCCATCTTTGCATAGACGTAGCTACCGGTCATGGTCGTGTCTTTGGGAAGATCGACGCGAGCTTTTAAAGTATGGCTGTTCTTTTCCGAATCAGGCGTTGTGTCGTAAGGCAGTGCGCCATCTTCATAGTCATACAGAAGGCGGTTGTCGAAGGTTCCATTCGTCGGCGTATATGGAGTTTTAGGGTTTGGTGACAGTGCCGGATCGTAGTAGCGGTTCGGGTCGTTGGCATTGTTGTTAAAGTCACGATCTAGGTATTCATAGTCAACCGTGACGATGCCAAATTTACCGGTTGCGCCGATGGTAAAGTCTTTTGTCTCCTCGTTGATGCTCTTTGAGTCGCCGGTAACGTGGCAGGAGGTACATTTGCTCATGCCAATCGACTGGTCGGTTCCGTCACGTTTTTCAAGACGTTGACCGAGATGAAGGGTAATATTTGGAATGACTTCGATGTCAGCTTCGTTTTTGAACTCTTTGTAAACGATAAAGAAGTCTTTGTTCGGCACGAAATCTTCGGCCAGTACACTAGCACGACCTATTTGCTGCCATGAGATTGGCTGCGGAGCATTGCCGATCATGCTGGTTTTGTAAGCAGGGGAGGCAGGATTGAAGGCATAGAGCGTCCCATCTGCACCTTTGCCAATGTAGCCGGTGACGTTGTTGGCATCAAGCCACTCGTAGTCCGGTACTTCCCAAAAGGCGCCAATTGTTTCTCCACCAGCATTTGTGGCCGCTGTCTTCGGATAGGCCAGGCCGCCTAATGTTTGTGCTGCGTTCGCGCCGGAAGGGATCCCTGCGTTGATGTAGTTCAGCTCGTCATGCTCGAGCCAGTGAGTAAACTCATCATAGCTTGACTTGAGCCTGAAGCGTCTTGATGCCTCGAACTCTAGTTCGTAGTTCATGCTGTCTGAATCGTAGAATTCACCATCCAGATCGATGAGCATGTCACCTTTGTGGGCGTCCACTTTGACTTTTCCGTAGACCCCTGTGTTGTCATCGGGCAGCGTCGTTGAATACTCGTTCACACGTGTCTTGTCATCCTTAATGTCCACCGAAGCGGCACCGGCTTCAATAAAGCTGGTGAGCTTGTCTGTGTCTTCGGCGGCCAATAATGGCATTGGAGCCATCAGGGTGACTACTGACACGGCGAGAAGCCATTTCCAGTAGTTAACCATCTTGTTCCTCCTTATTTCGAAAGCATGTCATTAGCGAGTCAACCCCGCGCCGCCACTAGGGAAGCCTTGTCCATCACCACTACCCGGATCAGCAATAGGGCCTGGTACTGTCGGGGTTCTGTTTACCGATGGTGAGGATTGTGATGGCAAGTCGCTGCCATGCACCGTGCTGTGGCAGACTGTACACTTGGTACCAAAAGCCATCTGCCAGCTATGCTCACCGAGGGTGTTGGTAATCTGGACGGTGTTTGAAGTGGGGGCGCCGGCGAGATCGCCGACAGTCGGTGCAGGTGCTAAAGTGCCATCAGGATTGTAGGCATTAAACGCAACATTATTTGCCGGGACAGCACCGCCAACTCGGGTTGTATGGAAATGACTCTCATGACATTGGAGGCAGAGGAACGGTTCATTCTGTTGTAAAAGGTTGTTGGCAACTGTGCCATGGGGGTCATGGCAAATATTGCAATCCTCTTCAACGGGTGCATGCTCAAAGACGAAGGGACCCTGATGCCGGGCATGGCAGTCGAGGCAGAGGTCTCGAGCCTGCTCTTCAGTTTGCAGTTCACCGTGTGGATTATGGCAATCGCCACAGGTCATCTTGCCTTCCTTGATCGGATGGTGGGATGGGAAATTTGATTTGGCTTGCTGCTCCTGATGGCAGGAATAGCAGAGGTCCGGGTCCTGCTGCTTAAGAGCCGTCTTCCCGCCGGCATGAATAGAGTGACAGTCGGTGCAGCTCACGTCGGTGAGGGCGTGCTCGCTGTGCGTCCAGTCAATCAATTTGCCGCTGCTGTGACATTTGGCGCAGATCGCTTCTGATTCTTCCGGCAGCAGTGCGCCAAAGTTGAGAATTTTGCCGCCGTCGGCGTCGACATGCAGGCTGCCGCCGCCATGGCAGGCTTCGCACCCTTCGGTGCCGCCCATATATTCGAACCCGGCCAGGCGCGAGTGAACCCCTGCGCTCATACCTTCGTGACACTCCGCGCAGACCTCTTGGCCTACTGAAGTTGCGCCCTCGATGACTGGTAGTGTTAACTGCTTCTCCCTGATTGCTCCGGTGGCGCATGCCCCCAGCAATAGTAACAGGGGAAGGAGCTTGACCAGCCAGGACGTCCTGGATCGTGATACCTTCCTATGCATGATTTCTCCTTTTCAAACAAAGTTCTTCAATGGAATGAACATAACGATTTCCGGTCGATGAAATATGAAAGCCTCCTTTCTAAAACTTCCGACCAGAGAAGTGTGAAGTGATTCATTAAAGCTTTAGAATGAATTGTATAATAGGAGGCTTTGATGCTAGGGTAAAACGAATCATTCTTATGGCATGCATAAGCAGCATTTATAGTTATTAATGTAATATATGGATTGTTAGATGGAAACGCGATATTTGAACACTCTGGTTGCTTCCTTTGAAGCAGGGACTTTCTCCAGGGCTGCGGAATTACTACATATTACCCAGTCAGCTGTCTCGCAGAGGATCAAGTTCCTGGAGGATCATTTTGGTCAGCAACTACTGGACCGCTCCGGCCAGAGGCTTGCTTTGACCCCTGCGGGCAAGGTTGTTTTCTCCAAGGCAAAAGATATTCTTGATAAAGAGAAGGAACTGTTGTCCTGCCTGCAGAGTTCCAATGCCAAAAAACGCCTCTCCCTCTGTTGCACGCCAACCTTCGGCATGGCCTATCTGCCTCAGGTCCTGAACTCCTTCCTGCGTGTGCATTCCGACATGAATGATCTGACGTTTATTTTTAAACAGCCGGAGGAAGCCCTGAACGGCTTGCGTCATGAGGAGTTTGACGTGGCTGTGATCGAACACCGCCTGGACCTTGACTTCATTGGCTTTGATCGCTACTCATTGCCTGATGACAGTCTCTTGATCGTTGCCTCGCCTTCGTTTTCTCTGCCGAATATTGATGGTGTTGTAAAGATGGAAGATCTTAAAGGTTTGAGGCTTTTTGCGCGTCGTGATGGCTGCAGTTCGAAGGAGTTGATGCGTATAAACCTGGCCGTTTGCGGCTATGATTTTGATGATTTTGATGGCCTCCTGGTCTCTGACGATTTGCGCTTTACCATTCAATCTGTTATTGCCGGTGAAGGGATCGCATACGTCTCTGAGGCCCTTGTCAGCAACTACCTGACTTCCGGAGAGTTAGTCGGTTTGCGTGTGCAAGGCTTTGATCATCGTCGTGGTAGAAGTGTGGTTTTGCTTCCTCAGCGCAACCAGGATGTTTTGCTGAAAGAACTTCTGGAAAGTGTCTTTGAGGTGGTCTCACCATTTTGGAGGCCGGAATTAGTCAGTCGCTCTGCCTGAAACAGTGGCTTTCGTGGCTTGACAGCCTTATGCATGCTTGGCATGGACCATAAAGTGAAAACTCTGAACTTAATTTGATGAGGGGATATGGATAAGCTTTTTAAGGGGGTTGCAAAGTTTCGCGAAGAAGATTTTGAAGCTCATAAAGAGCTCTTTGAGTCTCTGGGACGGACCCAGAAGCCACATACGCTGTTTATCGGTTGTGCCGATTCGCGGGTTGTTCCCGATTTGATTACGCGGACCATGCCCGGTGAACTGTTCACTGTCAGGAATGTCGCGAATATCGTCCCGCCCTATCGAGATACAGAGGAATATGCCGGCACGACTTCATCGATAGAATATGCCGTTCAGTCATTGGGCGTTGAAAACATCGTTGTTTGTGGTCACTCCAACTGTGGTGGCTGTTCCGCAATGAATCAGTCAGAGGAAGAACTGGCCCATCTGCCACATGTCAGGCGTTGGCTTGCTATTTCCTCAGAAGTGCGTGCGCGCGTTGATCGTCAGTTAGGCTCTGGCGGATCCGCGCAAAAACGTGAGTGGATGACCGAGCAGATCAATATCCTGGTGCAGATGCGCAATCTGCTGACCTACCCCTACGTGGAGGAGCGCTATAAGCAGGGTCTTTTGAAGATTTATGGCTGGTATTACATCATTGAAACCGGTGAAATCTTTAATTTTAACGATCAGACTGAAACCTTTGAACTGGTGTCGGCCCCTTAGTTCAATCCCCTTCGGCTTCTCCTTGCCCTCCCCAGACCGCATCCCAGCCGAATTGGCGCTTTAGCCTTTCGGTCGGGGTCTGTTGCAGAAATTCCTCTTCACTAAAGCAAAACTGGTAACCGCTGCAGTATTCCATCAGTATCCCGTAGGCCCAATTAATCTCGCGAATCGCACTTTGATCGGCATCCTTTGCCTGGTCAGGGTGATGGCTTTTGACTAACTTCCGGTGCCTGGCCCTGATCTGCTTAAGGGTCGCTCTTTCTTCCAGTTGAAATATGGCGATGGCTTTCCTGAATTCCCGGTAAATCATTTTTTTGCTCCTGTTCTTATCCCGAACCCTGATGATAGTAGAACAGCAGATTGCTTGTCATTTCAAGTAGTAATGGCGACTATGCTGCAAATGAATCAGGTTGGTGAGACTACGTTCTAATATATATGGTAAAAAATACCTTGAAAAACATGTAAAAAGAGTTATCCTTTGGCTGTCTTCAATCTGCAGTGATCATTTTAAGGAGGCTCTCATGGAAGATCTCTGGCGTATTAAAGGTTCTTCGGTCGATATGAAAGACTTGGCCGAGTTGGCTGAATATCATCGTTTCCTCGATCGTTTTAAAGAGGAGGAGGCCAACGATAATAAGAGCAACCTGCTCTATGGTGACGTTCGCTTGCGACCGGCCGATAAGGTTGATCCATAGCGGTAGTTTTTTTGCTGAGCTACCGCGCTTCCTGCTTAAGCCCTTGCGCTAATGTTTCGCCCTGTGCTAAAAAATATACCTTGAAGTCTTGGTAAAAACAGCACTTTTAGAGAGGGCGACAAGCGCATGGACCTGCAAATTCTTCCCCTGGAAAATCTCAAGCCTCGTCCTGATGACGAAAATGCTTTGATCTTCGGTAAGCAGTTCACCGACCGCATGTTCGTGATGAACTACAAGACCGGTCAGGGCTGGTATAATGCCCGCATCCAGCCATATCAACCCTTCTCTCTCGATCCTGCCGCCATGGTGTTTCATTACGCCCAGGAGATATTCGAGGGCTTGAAGGCGTTCCGGCGTCCGGATGGCCAGATAGCACTATTTCGACCGATGGATAACTTCGCTCGCTTCAATCACAGCGCCCGCCGCATGTGCATGCCCGAGGTCGATGAGGCCTTTATGCTGAGCTCTCTTAAAGAACTGCTCCGGCTTGAGGCCGACTGGGTGCCGCGCAATGAGGGTACCAGCCTCTATATTCGACCGACTATGATCGCCTCGGAGCCGATGCTGGGCGTTCGCCCTGCCGAAGAATACCTATGTTATATCATCGTCTGCCCGGTGGGCGCCTACTATAAAGGTGGTCTGGCACCCGTTAAAATCTGGATCTCCGATCACTACGTGCGTGCCGCCAATGGTGGTACCGGTGAAGTGAAAACCGGAGGCAACTACGCCGCGAGTTTGTATGCTGCGCGTGAAGCGGCTGAGAAGGGCTACGATCAGGTCCTGTGGCTCGATGCCAAAGAAAAGAAGTACGTTGAAGAAGTGGGCAGCATGAATATCTGCTTTGTCTGTGATGGCAAGCTGGTGACCTCTCCTTTGAAGGGGACGATCCTGGACGGTATTACCCGCCGCTCAGTGCTGGAGTTGGCCCGCTTCAACGGCATTGAGGTTGAAGAGCGCGCCCTGTCTGTTGACGATATTTTTGCCGGGGTCGAAAGTGGCCGGATTACGGAGGCCTTTGGTACCGGCACCGCGGTGGTGATCTCGCCTGTTGGACAGTTTACCTATAAAGATCGTACGGTTGTCCTGGGTGATGGCAAAACGACGGGTCGGGTGACGCAGGAGCTTTACGATACCTTGACCGATATCCAGTATGGCCGCATGCCTGACCCGCATGACTGGGTTGATCTGCTCTGATCTAATCGTAAAAAGGAAGTTCGGAAAAACGCCCCCTGTCCAGCGCAGGGGGCGTTTGTGTTTCTATGTTACTCACTTCAATTAGAATATAACTCAATGCTTGCGTTGTGTCCTCCTTAGCGATGGGTAAGAAGAGTCCCTTGATTAATAAATAAATCAATAAGTCCAGTCACTTGGACGTTTTTTAATAAACCTTTCTGCCGAGTCGATTATGTGGCATGCCGATTGCTATTTAAAAGCGCCTGCATTGCTTGAAATTTAACAGTAAGGTCTCTGGCTTCCTGGAAGTCTTCCGCGAACAGGGGCTTAATAAAGGTTTTGTCAGGAGGTCCTCTCGATGTGCCGAATTGGTGCCATTAAAAGTTCAAACTATGTCCATCCCAGTCTTGCGCTGAAGTTGATGGAGTCACAGCAGAAAGGGCATGACAACTCCGGCTTTGCCATGGTCATGCACAATCTCGGCGGTCTCTTCGAAAACTACAAGCATCTGCCTACGCTCTCTATGGCGTGTACGGATGAGGGTCTCAAACTCGCCGAAGATATGCTGCATGAGGCAGGTTTCCAGCGTGTTATGCAGTGGGTTCCGGAAACCGACCCACAGCCCGGTCTGGATATTCATGCCATGCCGAACTATGTTTTCGAGACATTCGATTATCCGCGTTATTTCCGTAACGGTGAGCAGAAGGACAAAGAGGAACTGCTCCTTGATATGCGTCTCAAACTGCGTAAGGCTCTTGAAAAGGATGAACAGGGCTTTGTCTACTCCTTCTGGCCCGATGTCGTCACCCTCAAGGAGATAGGCGATCCCCGTGATATCGGCACATACTTCAAACTTTGGACGCCGGACGAGAAGTTCACTGCCAAGGTGATCACCGCCCAGTGTCGCCAGAACACCAATTACGATATCGTGCGTTATGCTGCTCACCCGTTTTTCATGCAGGGTTACACGGCACTTGCTAATGGCGAGAATACCTTTTATCTGAAAAACGTCGAAGCTCAACGCAAATTGCATCGAGGCTATATCGGTTTCGAATCTGACTCCCAATGCTTCCTCTACACGCTCCATTACGTGCATCGTGAATTGCGTTGGCCGCTGCGTTATTACAAACATGTGGTCACGCCTTTGCCTTTCGGTGACCTGGAGCAGCGTGAGGACAAAGAACAGCTTCTGGCAATGCGCCAGTCATTGGCCCACCTGGAGATTAATGGGCCCAACACCATCATCGGTGTGTTGCCCGACTTCACCATGTTCACCTGCTGCGACGCCAAGAAACTGCGTCCTGTCGTGGTTGGCAGAAACGATGACACGGTGGTTATCTCCTCAGAGGTTTGCGGTATCAACGACATCCTGCCTGATCGCGACTGGGAAACGGATATCTACCCTCATGAGCGGGAAATCGTAGCCATTGACAACGATCTGGAGGTGCAGCGATGGAGACAATGAGAGTCCAGCATGTCACACCGAATGACATGCCCTGGAAAATCAAGTATGACGCCAGTCGCTGCACTCTCTGCGGCTCCTGTGTTTCAGCCTGTTCCTTCCGGGCCATAGCATGCAAGGTCGAGCGCCGCCGCATGGTTTTCTCCGAAGGCGAGATGCCCGATCCGCAGCAGCGTTTCTCCGCTGTGCCGGTGATTCGTCAGGTCAAGGACGTGCAGCACTATTGTCGTGGCTGCGGTATTTGCGAGAAGGTCTGCCCTAACGATGCCATCGCTCCGGAACGTAACCAGGATACCCGGCATCCGATCATCACTCGCTGTCTTGGCGGTGATTCGATCAAACGTGGCGGACGTAAAAATCTTGAATCATCAGTACGTACCCTCGACAAGATGCGCATCGGTCGAATCTCGCAGATGACCGACCCGAGTCTCGATGCCCAGCGCCACACCTTCGATCTCCTCGCACCCTTT
Organism: uncultured delta proteobacterium; assembly: GCA_963769955.1. Classification (GTDB taxonomy): domain Bacteria; phylum Desulfobacterota; class Desulfuromonadia; order Desulfuromonadales; family BM103; genus M0040. Next base: position 377,906 of record CAVYNW010000005.1, on the reverse strand, counting down.
GGCCGCATCATGCCCGCACAGACGCTGCCGTTCAGCGTCGACGACCAGAACAACCTGCAGGTGGAAGCCTGCATGCCGCCGGTACGCTGGATCTACCCGGTGATTATCGGTGACATGTCGATCGGGGCCCTCTCCTGGCGGATGTGGGAAGCGGTTGCCATGGCTGTTGCCTATCTCAACGAAGAGTGCGGCATGCCGGTGCGCATGTGCTCCGGAGAAGGTGGCGTTCCTGTGCGTTTGCTGAAGAGCAGGTACCTCAAGTACATGATCCTGCAGATCGCATCCGGCCATTTCGGCTGGAACCGGATCGCCAAGGCGATGCCGCACATGGTTGAAGATCCGGCCGGTATCCTGATCAAGATCGGCCAGGGCGCCAAGCCCGGCGATGGCGGCCTGCTGCAGGCCGGCAAGGTCGCCGAGCATATCCAGGCGATTCGCGGTGTGCCCAAGGCGGACCTGCTCTCGCCACCGAACCATCAGGGTCTTTATTCTATCGAGGAGAGTGTGCAGAAGATGTTCCTCTCCTTCAACGCGGCCTTCAAGTTCCGGGTGCCGGTTGCGATCAAGGTCGCAGCATCGGCAACCTCGGTCAGCGTCTTCAACAACCTGGTGCGGGATCCTTACAATATCGTCGGCGGCTTCTTCCTGGATGGTATCGACGGTGGCACCGGAGCCGCCCACGAGGTTTCCCTCGATCATACCGGGCATCCGATCGTGTCCAAGCTGCGTGACTGCTACCAGGCCGCCACGGCTCAGGGCCGTCAGGGGCAGATTCCACTCTGGGCGGCCGGTGGCCTCGGTAAAACCGGTGATCTGGCCGCCGATGCTTTCAAGATGATGTGCCTCGGCGCCAACGGTGTTTTCACCGGCAAGTTGATTCTGCAGATGGCCGGTTGCGTCGGTAATGACATGGGGCGTTGCAACGCCTGCAATACAGGTCTTTGCCCGGTTGGCATTACCACCCAGGAAGAGCAGCTGGTCCATCGTCTCGATGTCGATCGGGTTGCTGAGAATATCGTCAATTACTTTCTGGCTATGGACACCGAGTTCAAGAAACTGATGGCGCCGATCGGCAATTCATCGTTACCGGTCGGTCGTTCCGATGCCCTGATCTCAACGGACAAGGCCGTCGCTGACCGGTTGGATATTCAGTACGTATGTTAAAGGCTGAGGCTGGAGGCTGGGGTCTGGGGACTGGTTAAATCCAGCCCCTGGTCCCCAATCTCCAGCCCCGAACCTTCTTAGAGGTTTTACTATGGCAGCAATCATTACAGGCTATGACGAGAAACAACGCCGCATCTCTACCCAGGCGCTTCTACAGCAGATCTATCGCTCGCTGGAGCAGGGTGAGACGGAATTTGAGGTAACATCTTCAGGGCATCACAACATCGGTGGGCCACTGTGGACGGAGGACGGTCGCCCGCTGAAGTTCCGGGTAAAAAACCCGGGCCAGAGGGTTGGCTCCTTCGGTCTCGAAGGGACTGAGATCGTCGTCGAGGGTTCGGCTCCTGCCGATGCCGGCTGGTTGAACGCCGGCGCTGAGCTGACCATTCTTGGCGATGGCGGCGACACCACGGCGCACTGTGCTGCAAGCGGCAAAATTTATGTTGCCGGTCGCGTTGGCACTCGTTCCGGTTCGCTGATGAAGCATGACCCGGCTTACGATGTGCCGGAGTTCTGGATCCTGAAAAATACCGGATCCTTCTCTTTTGAATTCATGGGCGGCGGTATCGGTGTTGTCTGCGGTTATGGTCGTGAAGATCTTCCCTCAGTCCTCGGTGACCGGTCCTGCATGGGCATGGTCGGTGGCACCATCTATGTGCGCGGCCCGGTCGATGGCCTCTCTGACGATGTCTGGGTCCTCGCTCTGGACGACGGAGACACGGCTTTCCTGAAAGAGCATATGCCGGTCTTCCTGGGCAAGATCGGGCGGCCTCATTTGCAACAGGAACTGACCGATTTCTCGCAATGGCAGAAAATAGTTGCCAAGACCTACGAGGAGCGCAACGTCCGCTCACGCATCACCCTGCGTGAATTCCGCAGCCAGAAATGGGTCGCCGACGGCGGCATCTTTGCCGATGTGGTCAAGGACAATTACGCGCATGTGGCCGGACTGGTTAATGCCGGTGCTGATCGCATCAAGATCCCGCATTGGCAGGACAAGCGCTTCGGTGCTCCCTGTCAGGTGGCCTGCCCGTCTAATATCCCGACCCAGGACCGCATCAACCTGTTGCGCCAGGGCAAGTATGAAGAGGCCCTCGCGCTGGTGCTCAAGTACTCACCCTTTCCGGCCAGTGTCTGCGGTGAAGTCTGTCCGAACCTCTGTATGGACGCCTGCAGCCGCCGTTATATTGACAAGCCGGTGGCGATGAAGGAACTCGGTCGGCTGTCGCGCGATGTTCCCGCACCGGAGTTGAAGCCGGAATCCGGCAAGCAGGTTGCGGTTATTGGTGGCGGCCCTGGCGGCCTGGCTGCGGCATGGCAGCTGCGTCTGCTCGGTCATGGTGTGACCGTTTACGAAGCCGACGAAGAGATCGGCGGCAAGCTGCGCCAGGTTATCCCGACGGATCGTCTTCCTGCCGATTCTCTCGAATCCGAAATCCAACGCATCAAGGATGTCGGCATCACGGTCAAAAACAACACCAAGGTTGACGCTGCTCTGTTTGACAATATCCATAAAGAGAGTGATGCCGTGGTTATTGCCTCGGGTGCGCATAACCCGGTGGTGATCCCTTTCCCGGGTCACGAGCTGATGACCAAAGGTCTTGATTTCCTCAAGGATGTCAACGCGGGCAGGAAGCCGAAGGTCGGCAAACGCGTCATCGTCATCGGTGCCGGCAACGCCGGCATGGACGTCTGCCTCGGCGCCTACGCCATGGGCGCAGAAAAGGTCCTGGCAATTGATATCCAACGTCCTGCAGCTTACAAGCACGAAATCGACAGTGTTAAGGCTCTCGGTGGTGAAATCCGCTGGCCGGTCTTCACCGAGAAAGTCACTGCCGAAGGCCTGCTGACCAAAGACGGCGAACTGATCGAAGCCGACGAAGTGATTATTGCCATTGGTGAGCGGCCAGACCTTTCCTATGTGCCACGTGAATGGCTGAGCGATCGTGGCATGATGGACGTTGACGCCTGTAACCAGGTGGTCAAGGCCAAAGGTGTCTTCTCGATCGGTGACACTGTCCAGCCCGGTCTGCTCACGCACGCAATCGGCGGTGGCCAGGAAGCGGCTCTGCTGATTGACGATTACCTTGCGGGCAAGCAGCTTGAGCCGATCGTCAAACCTGAAATGATCAACCAGAGCTGTCTTTCCAAGGAGCTCTTCAAGCCGCGTAACCGGGGCAAGTTCTGTGTCACTGACGCCAGGGACGAGACCTTGCGCTGTCTCTCCTGCGGAACCTGCCGTGACTGCACCATGTGTCTCGAGGCCTGTCCCGAAGGTGCGATCAGTCGTATCGAGAAAGAGGATGGTTCTTTCGAGTACGTTTCCGAAGATGACGTCTGCATCGGCTGCAGCATCTGCTCGGGCATCTGCCCCTGTGGTGTCTGGGCGATGGAAATCACGGTATAAAAAAACTTCTGTGAACCCAAAAGCGCCGCCGGACTGGATGATCGTCCGGCGGCGCTTTGTTTTGCTCTCAAGCGAAATAAGTTCAGCTCTTTGCGATCAGCTTCTTCAACTCCTCGCTATCAGGCTTTACTAACGTTTTAACCCGCTCAGTATTGACGCGTGCAACGATAATCTGACCGACTTCAGTCTGGATATCTTCGTAAAGACCGAGTCCAAGCATCCCTTCTGCTTGCCGTTGATTATCTTCGGTCGGTGTGACGTAGTGGACCGTGTCAACCTTGTAACGGTGAATCAGGAAGAGTGAGACCAAGGTCATCAGGCGTTTCTGCCGGAAGTCCTCGCTGAAAGTGTTCTGGTCGCGGATCGACAGCATGCTGCGGTCACGGCGATCCTGCAAGGTGGCAAAGATGATATTGGCCATCTTGTTGTTCTTGTCATCGATCAGAGTCAGTTCCAAAAGTTCCGAACCTGCGATATGGGGCTTGAGAACAACTTTCAGCTGATCGTCGAGGCCATAATGTCCCGTCCAGATTTTCAGCCACTCGGCGAGGCGCTTCGGTGGTACTTCGGTTTCAATCAGGTGCTGGAACTGGGTGGATCCCTTGCCCATCGCCTTGGTGGTGGCGGTGCCGCCGGAAGCCGCCATCAGGCCGGCGTCGGAGCGTGGCCCACCGACGTAAGTCTGCGGCGTCTTGAAGGGTGAGTCGAGCAGGCGCAGCTTACGCTGCAGGCGGGCCAGGGCGAGCATGCCGTCCTCTTTGAGGGCTGTGGCGAACTCTTCACCGGCCAGGCCGTCGACCTGGTGGCCGCCGTAGGTGATGAAGTTGAAGACAAAGCCGAGTTTACCAAGCTCTGCCGGGAACTGGCGCATCTCTTCTTCACTCATGCCGGTGGTATCCCAGTTAAAGGATGGTGAGAGGTTGTAAGCCAGCATCTTGTCGGGGTAGACCGCATGGATGGCGTCGGCAAAAATTTTGGCGTCGTGCAGATCAGCCGTCTTGGTTTCCATCCAGATGATATCGGCAAAGGGCGCAACCGCGAGTGATTTTGCGATCGCGTAGGGGAGGCCGCCTTTGACCTGGTAGTAACCTTCCGGGGTGCGGGCGATGTCGCAATTCCAGATGATGTTGAAGCCCATGGAGCGGGCCTTCTCGCGTGCCTCGACGAAGGAAGAGTTCTCCACGAAGGTCTTCCATTCCTCCACGGTCATCGGCAACTCGGATCCTTCATCAATGTGGAAGGCCATAACATCGGCAACCGCTTCAGAATAGGTCTTCAGGCTGGCCTCCATCTGCCAGAGTTCCAGCAGGCGTGTCGACGCGGTGTCAAGAGCTGCGTTGATGTCGGCCGTATTCCGGCTCGGCATTGCCTTGATCGCGGCATCAATCTCTGCCGAGAGACCGGTACGATCAAGCCACTGATCCGCCACACTGTAAGCCTGCTCAGAGATACGGTACATCAGATGGCCGTTGATCTCGGCAACACCCTTGTTATGGAACTGGCGCATGATCGCCAGGAAGGTGGTCTTGTAATTGGGGATGTTGGTGTTGGTCGCCCCAAGGATGAAGCAATGATCGCGTTCGTCGCCACGACCGTCGAGGAAAGTGGCGGCCTCGGCGTCGGTACGCGCGACGATAATGCCCGGCACCTGCATGACGTCAAGTTGGAAACGCGCCGCGTTGAGGCGCTTGACCTGCTCATCGACTTGCACCAGAACTTTGCCGGCCTGGTGTCCGCACTTCTTTACGCCAGGTTTCTGGTCTTCAATATGGTAGCCGGGAACGCCGACTTCGACGAAGCGACGGATCAGGTTGCGGACGTGAGCGTCTCCGCCGTGGCCGGTGTCGGCGTCGGCGATGATAAAGGGACGGTAGTCGACTTCAGGGATCTGGGCGCGCTCTTCTTCAGTCATGCGCAGGCGCAGGAAGTACTGGTTGCGATCGGCAGCGATCAGGGCTCTTACCAGCGGCGCCGCTTCATCGGGCACTTGGCTCAAGGGATAACTGGCCAGGTCGGGCCCGGGGTCTTCATTGCCGGAACCCTTGGCCGAGGTCGCCCAGCCGCCGAGATAGATCCCCTCGATGCCGACACGCTTGATGGCGACGGCCTGGCTTGGTGAATAGGGGCCGAAGGTTGTGATCGACTTGCCCTGTGAACGCAGTTCACGCAGGCGGTCGAAGAATGCAGCCGCGGCGTCCCGGGCTATGGTGTAATCCACGGCGATCGTGCCTTGCTGTTCGGCGACCTGGTTTGCCGTGTAGAGCCTCAGGATGCCATCAAAGCGAGGGCTGTCGAACCATTTGCGAATTGATTTTACCTTGTCATTGAACGTACTCATGCGGCCCTCCCGGCGGGTAATGTGTCCAGGTTTTCGGTGATACGCACGCCTTCTTTCTTGAAGGCCTCTGTATACATTCTGATGCGTTGTTTGGCGATAGCCAGATCATGGTTGTTGAGGTTGATGTTGAGCAGATCGATGTACCAGGGAGCCTTGACCGTGTCGTGAACGTAAGCCTCGACGATCGCACGGGCAATCGGCAGTGTGGTCGTCTTGGAATTGTCATGGACATCGCGATTGCCGGCTGCGAGCAGCTTGGCGTATTCCTCTTCCAGAAGGCGCTCAAAGATTTCAACGGTGAAGACCTCACCGGCCTTGAGGCCGGTTTCGTCATCGTCTTCGGTGAGGGCGGCGCCCTTGTGCATCCACTCCCAGAGAATGCTCAGCCGGATCTCGCCGGTCGCCATGTCTTCCATCAGGTAGAGGATGTCGTCGTTGCCGAAGAAGTCGGCCGGTTTCAAGGCCGCCGCCTGAAGACCCTGACCGAAGGCGTTGCCGTACTGCAGAGCCACGCTCAGCAGGTTGCGGGCTCCGCGCACCGTGCGTGGCGCTGGTTCGAGAAGCGTCAGTCCTGCGGCGTCTTCGGTCGTGTAAGTCAAGCGCTGGGAACTTGCGGCCGCTCTGGTTGGCTTCACCGATTTCTTCCCAGACCGGGCGGATAATGTGCGCCATCTTCCAGTGGGCGATCCACTTGCCGCTGGCGCCTTCCTGCTGCTCGCGCACGGCTCCGGCACGAGCCTTTTTCATGCTGTTGGCAACCCCTTCTTTTGATCCAACCGGGATGTTGGGCTCCATGCCGCCCTGCCAGAGGGCGTAGTTGCCATTGCTGTCCGGGGTGTTGACCGCGCGGCGCACGCGATCCTCGTAATTGCGCATGTAACCGTAGGTCATGACGATCGATTCGATATTGGGATTGATGAACTCCGGATCCCAGCAGTTGGCATCGGAGACGCTGTTGATGTAGTCCCAGCGGCCGGTGTTAAACCCGACGAAATGGCGGCCGAGGGCGGCACGGATCTCCATCAGCTGGAAGGTCTGCTCAAGTTGTTCCACCAGCACGTAGACCTTGATGGTGCCATCTTCAAGGCCGAGGTGGCTTTCGAGAGCGCTCAGCAGCTTGTTCCAGAAGCCTGCCTCTTCGGCGGTCTGGATCTTTGGCAGGTAGAGGACGATGGATGAGCCGGCAGCGAGTAGCGCCTTATGATTATTGACGACATAGAGAGTCATGTCGACGATCGAAGCTGAGAATGATGCGCCATTGACCCGGATGTGGCGATCATCGAGATGCAGGCCCCGGGCGCGGAAAAGCTTGGTTGTGAAGTCAAGCTGGGCGTGCCAGTCGTTGATAATGTCGTGGCCGAAGAAATCGTTTGCCCAGGCATTCATCTCTTTGGAAACCTCCTGGGCCACTTCAAGAAAGAGCGGGTCACGGGCGATGGCGAGCTTGAGGCTGACCTGGTTGTCAAGTGACATGGTGGTGATCTGACCGAGGGCGTCCTCACCGTCGAACATCCAACCGTCTGCTCCGGAAAGCAGAGCGTAGGCGACGTTGCGCAGGTTGGCCTTGACCGGAGAATTGGGTTTGGCCGCCGGACCGGTGCCCTGCAGCCACTGGCGTTGCAGGTCGTGAGGAATGACGGCGCCAACGAACTTGCCGTCGCGGGCATCCTGGACCTTGATGCCGGTGCCCTTGATCTCCGAATTCGGGTCAAGGAAGGTGATTGGCTCTTTTGCCTTGATGCGTGCGGCGCGTCGTTGGCTTCGCTCGATCATCAGGCGGTTGCGCTCTGCGTTGTATTGAGACATGGAAGAGAGCGCTGCGAGTGCCTCCGCTGTGTAAATGGCTGAATACTGCTTGGCGAGATCATCCCGGATTTGCAGATTCACGCCTTCTTGTGTTGTTACTGTCGTGCTCATCTGTTTTCCCTCCAGAGCGGTGAAAAGGTTTCACCGAATGATTTTCGGTTAGAATCTATATATGACCATTTTAGTCAGTTAATAGATTTTTACCTTTCAGGTCAATGTTTTTTTGCAGATATGAACTTTTTTTAGGGCGTGCATTGTCGACGTCCTCGCCATCTTGATTGTTTTGCAGTGAATTCATGACTTTGAGGATATCGTAAATTGTCTGATTGGAAAGACCATAGGGAGCTTTTCAAAAAGCTTCCTTGCTGTTTGAGCCGTTTTGCGCGTGACAAAGATTATCGTCTGTTGTAGAAGAGTGAGTGCAGACCCATAAACAACGATTCTCCAGGGAGCAGCCAACTCGGCTGCTCCCTGGCTTTTTGAGGAAGATCATGATTCATCTGACTAATATAACCCGCCAGCACGGCAGCCAGATCCTCTTTAAAGATGCCAGTTTCCAGATTACCGCCGGGAGCAGAAGTGGTCTGGTGGGACCAAACGGAGCAGGCAAGTCGACGATCTTTCGTCTGATCACCGGCGAGGAGAACCTCGATGGCGGCGAGATCAGCTGCAACAAGAAGACCGTCATCGGCTACTTCTCCCAGGATGTGGCTGAGATGTCCGGACGTTCGGCACTCGCAGAGGTTATGGCGGCGTCCGCTCGCACCATGCAGCTTGGTGAAGAGATCAAGGCGATGGAAACGGCCATGTGCGAGCCGATGGATGATGACGCTCTGCAGACGCTGCTGGAGAAGTATGGCGACGCCCAGGAAGAATTTGAACATCGCGGCGGCTACGACCTTGAAAACCGGGCCCAGGCAGTTTTGACCGGTCTCGGCATAGGTCCGGAAGATTATCTGCGGCCGGTGGAGAGTTTCAGCGGCGGTTGGAAGATGCGCATCGCTTTGGCGAAAATTCTGACTATTAATCCCGATGTCCTGCTGCTGGACGAGCCGACCAACCATCTCGATATCGAATCGATCGTTTGGCTGGAGAACTGGCTGTCGACTGAATTCACCGGTGCCGTGGTGATGACCAGCCACGACCGGGAGTTCATGAACCGCCTGGTGACGCGCATCATCGAGGTTGGCAACGGCACCATCACCACCTACGGCGGTAATTATGACTTTTACCTGCGTGAACGTGAAGTGCGACGCGATCAGCTGCTGGCCAGTCACCGCCGCCAGCAGGAGATGCTCGCCAAGGAAGAGGATTTCATTGCCCGTTTTGCGGCCAGGGCTTCGCACGCCGCCCAGGTACAGTCGCGGGTCAAGAAGCTGGAGAAGATCGAGCGGATTGAAATTCCGGCTGAACAGAAAGTCATCAAGTTCGAATTCTCCGAGCCGCCGCGCTCCGGTGATGATGTGGTGAAGATAGAAGCGTTGGCAAAAAGCTGGCCGCTGGCCGAAGCTGCAGACAAGTCGGTTTTCGGTGGCGTGTCAGGACTGGTAAGGCGTGGTGAGAAGGTTGCCGTGGTCGGCGTCAACGGTGCCGGCAAGTCGACCTTTCTCAAATGCCTGGCCGGTCAGACCGAACCGACATCGGGCAGCGTGACGATCGGCGCCAACGTCAACCTCGGTTATTTCAGTCAGCACTCGATGGAGCTGCTCGAGCCGAAAAAAACTGTTTTCGAGACGGTGCAGGACGTAATGCCGATGGCTTCCATCGGAGTGATTCGCAACCTCTGTGCGGCCTTCCTCTTCCAGGGTGACGATGTTGACAAACGCATTGACCGTCTCTCCGGGGGCGAGAAGAGCCGCCTGGTTCTGGCCATGCTGCTGGCCAAACCGATCAATTTCCTGATCCTCGATGAGCCGACCAACCACCTGGACATCCAGTCCCGCGAGGTCCTGCTTGAAGCTCTGAAGAACTTTGCCGGCACCGTCATCCTGGTCAGCCATGACCGCCATTTTTTGCGTTCACTGGTCAACCGGGTCTTTGCGATTGATCATGGTGAGATGATCCCTTACGAAGGGAACTATGACTATTACCTGCAAAAAAGCGGGCATGAAAATTACTGACAAAATTGGGGGACACATTAGCAATGTCCCCCAATTTTTAGGTCGCTTATAAACTTCAGGCAATACAATTTGTTCTAGCTACAGAGCAAGATGTCATTCGAAGAGCAACAGATTGTTAATCTGTTGCTCTTGTTGTCTTACATGGTTTTAGCTTGTTGTTTTGCCTGAGGTTGCACGGTTTCCCGTCCCTGTTGCCGCAGCCGATGACAGAATGGAATTAATCGGCGAACAACGAAGACAAACTGTTTGAGGCGTTAGCCGAGTTTTCGCACTCGCCGACGTTCATCTTTATCGACATCGAGGGCCCCGCATAGTTACCGAAGGCAATTATGGCATTCGGAGGGCGTATTTTTCTGCTTTCTTTCTTTTGCGCGCGCAAAAAAAGTGAGGCGACGGCAGGCGGGCGCAACCCTGGCGCTTGCCCTCTGCGAAAAGGCGGAGTCAGTCTTCTGGTCACACACCAATTGAGGGGACTGTCCCGTTTTTCACTGGACTGTCCCACGCCGTTGGGACAATCTCGTAAAAGCTTCGGGACAGTCCCCTTACACTGCGTGTGAACCAGAGACTGACCCTGACTTTTCGCAGGCAGTAAGCCTGGTCGCGCCCCGGCCGGCGCCTCACTCTCTTTGCGCGCGCGAAAGAAAGTAAGCAAAAAAACGCGCCCCGTTTGCCATAATGCCTTCGGTAAGTAGGATACCCTCATGCCATAAAGATCAATGCCGCGAAGAAAAAACTCGGCTATCGCCTCAAACAGTTCGCCCTCGTTTTTCGCTGATTAATTTCATTCTGTCATCGGCTGGGCAACGTGGGCGGGAAAACGGGCAACCTCAAGGTCAAAGTCAAAAAGCTGTAAACCATAAGAAACAGAGCAACAGATTAACAACCTGTTGCTCCTGGTCGAGGAATAATTCAAAAAGATTCAATTGACCCCTCCGCAAAAACACATGAGAAGCAACAGAGTTGGTCAAATTGTATAATTATCTTTTGTCCAGCGCCTTCTGCATCGCAGGCAAAGCCACCCCACGCTTGATATTGGCGCCCATGTCGCCGAGCACTGATTCCAGGGCGCCGATACAGAGCAGGATATTCTCCGCCCGGCTGGAATGACCCATCAGGCCGATCCGCCACACCTTGCCGGCCAGCGCACCCAAACCGGCGCCTATCTCCAGGTTGTACTCATTGAGCAGGCGACTGCGCACCTTGGCATCGTCAACCCCCTCGGGGATGGTGACCGCATTCAGTTGCGGCAGGCGGTCCGCTTTGTTGACGACGAATAACAGCCCCATGGCCTCCAGGCCGGCCCTGAGCGCCAGATGGTTTTTGTAATGGCGATCCCAGGCGCCATCAAGGCCCTCTTCCCGCAGGATCAAGAGTGCCTCGTGAAGCGAATAAAGAGCGTTGATTGGCGCCGTGTGATGGTAGGCGCGCTTGGTGCCTTCTCCCCAATAGCCCATCACCAGGTTGAGGTCGAGGAACCAGCTCTGAACCTTGCTCTTGCGATTGCGCACTTTCTCAAGGGCGCGTTCATTAAAGCTGACCGGAGAGAGTCCGGGAGTACAGGAGAGACATTTCTGTGAACCGGAATAGATCGCGTCGATATCCCATTCATCGACTTTGACAGGTGTGCCGCCGAGCGATGTAACCGCGTCGACAATAGTCAGACAATCGTGGGCGTGGGCCAGCTTGACCAGCTTTTCCACATCAGACTGTGCCCCGGTTGAAGTTTCGGCCTGGACCATGGCAACGATCTTGGCGTCTTTATGGACGCTCAAGGTTTCTTCGAGCTTGTCCGCATTGATCGCCTCTCCCCAGGGATCTTCCACCATCACGGCCTCGCCGCCGCAACGCTCGACATTCTCCTTCATCCGCCCGCCAAAGACCCCGTTCTGGCAGACGACGACTTTGTCTCCTGGCTCCACAAGGTTAACGAAACAGGTTTCCATGCCCGCCGAGCCAGGCGCCGAAACCGGCATGGTCATTGTATTTGCTGTCTGAAAGACATACTGCAGAAGCTCTTTGAGCTCATCCATCATAGTAATAAAGGCCGGATCAAGGTGACCGATTGTGGGACGGGAAAGGGCCTCTAAAATCCGTGGGTGAACATCGGAAGGGCCAGGGCCCATGAGAGTCCGGACAGGTGGATTGAAAGAGTGAATCAACATATGGTCTGTCCTTTTGCAAGAAGTGATTGTCAGCTTGTGAAGACCAGCAAAACTATGAAGATAATACCTGCTCCTCCCTGTGGGTCAAGAGCCGGAGATGATTCTCGTACTGTTGTTAAATTGTTAGATTATTCAGTAATTATTGTTCAATTTCGACACTTTGACGACTTTAACGGGTTTATTTTAATGCGACCCTGTCAGGCCAACGAAGACGTTTTATGTCATATTTACAGCAGCTTACGGTTTTTTTGTTAACTTGTAGCCCATTGGCACTGCTTATGCATTTTAATAATTCAGGATCATGGTATTTTAAGCCAATTTGATGACAGGAGACCGGAGCTTGAATCTTCTCAGATATAAGTATCATCCAATGCGTGAAGATCGCTGTGCTCACGTCAGAGACAGAATTCTTTATCACCTGAGGTGGGATATCTTGCCAGTTGTTGCCATGTTGATATTGCTCGGCTGGGTCTCTCTTCAGGCAGGCAAAATGATAGACGCGTCGAAACACTCAAGTGAGGTTTCCGTTGGCCAGGTCGAATGACAGGTGTTGAAGATTCTCCCATTGGCAGCAGTTAACAGTCATTATGCTCAGCTAAAGTAAAGGCAGGGGCGAAGCTATCAAAGGCGACGCCTTTTTTGCTTTTCGATCCCTTGCCTTTGTCTTCAAGCAAAGGCATAATACCTGGCAGATTCAGCAGAAAAGCTGATTTGAAAAGTGAGGCTATGGGCTGCAGCAACGACATGGAAAGATCCCCCTGGATTTGCCACATCTGTGATTATACATCTGACGATACCGAGAGCAGGGCGTGTGATCTCTGTTATCGTGTGACCTGTTCTCTGCACCTGCGTCCGGCATCCATCCTGAATCCACAGAATGGCCTTTACGAAACGGCCGCTGTCTGCATTTCCTGTGCGGTTGATAATGCTCGCAAAAGGCAGTTATAATTCTTGAGTATAATCTAAACTTTTTTTGGCACGCCGATTAACGCAGCTCCTCGCTGATTAAGGCTTGAAGGCTTCTCATCATAAAGATTTTGTTTTTTGATCTGGACTTATCAGCGTAATCAGCGGCCAATGTCCTTATTGGTTAAAAAAAGCGTTTATACTTGCCTTCCTTCCTGAGAATCGAACTTAGCCCTTATCTATAGTTTGTTTCTGTTCGATAAATTTTTTGAATAGCTATTCAGCTTTTCTGTTGTTGTAAATTCAATGAAAAAGGCTAATATTTTGAAGTGCTTAAGCAAAGGAAAGTTATCTTATGAGTTTTGTTGATGAGAAACTCCTGTTGTTTGATGGTGCCTGCGGCACCAATCTTCAGGAGATGTCGATAGCGGAGACTGCCTGGCAAGGCTGTGAAGGGTGCAACGAGCTGTTGAATATCACTTCACCGGAGACGATCGTTGCGCTGCATGAATCGTTTCTGGATGCCGGGGCCAGGGTCATTGAAACCAACACCTTTGGTGCAAGTTCCATTGTTCTGGCCGAGTATGACCTGGCTGACAGGACCGTAGAAATCAACCGTGCTGCGGTGGCTAATGCCCGGACGGCGATCGGGGCGCGAACGAACTGCTATGTGGCAGGTTCCGTCGGCCCGACCACCAAGCTGCCGTCGTTAAACCATATCACTGTCGAAGAGTTGTCATCCTCATTGGCCGAGCAGATACGAGCGCTGGTCGAGGCCGGAGTCGACGCTTTGACCATCGAGACCTGCCAGGATCTGCTGCAGGTCAAAGTTGCCCTGGTGGCCTGCTTCGAGGTGCTCGAAGAGCTGGGGCGCGAGCTGCCGGTGCTGGTTTCGGTGACCATGGAACGGCAGGGAACCATGCTGGTCGGCAGTGATATCGCAGCGATCTGCGCGACCCTGGAGCCGTTCCCGATCTTCTCGCTTGGCCTTAACTGCGCCACCGGGCCGAGCGACATGGCCTCGCACATCCGTTACCTCAGCCATAACTGGCCGCAGCGCATTTCCTGCATGCCGAACCAGGGGTTGCCCGAGGTTGTCGATGGCAAAACCCACTACCCGATGCAGCCTGGAGGATTTCGTCCATCACATGAGCCAGTTTATCGAAAAGGACGGCGTCAGCATCGTCGGCGGCTGTTGTGGCACCACCCCGGAGCATATTCGCCAGCTTGCCGCGGCCTGCTCCGAATTGACTCCGGCGAAGCGGGAGGTGACGATATGAAACCTTCAATTTCGAGCCTCTACCAGGCCGTTGAAATCGCCCAGGAGATCCCGCCGCTGCTGATCGGCGAACGTTCCAACCCGAACGGTTCCAAGAAATTCCGCGAGTGCCTGCTGGCCGATGATTTCGATGGCTGCCTGCGCATCGGCCTGGACCAGGAGGCCAAGGGGGCGCAGGTGCTTGACTCTGTGCTCGCTTATGTCGGTCGTGACGAGCGTGCCGATCTGACCCGCCTGGTCAAGCTCCACGCCGAGTCGTTGAAGATCCCGATCATGATCGATTCGACCAACGCCGATTGCATCGAGGCCTGCCTGAAACTCTATCCCGGGCGCTGCATCATCAACTCGATCAACCTCGAAGACGGCGGCAAGACCCTCGACAAGGTCTGCCGGCTGGCCAAGAAGTACGGCGCCGCGGTGGTCGCCCTGACCATCAACGAGCAGGGCATGGCGATGACCGCCGACGAAAAAGTTGCGACGGCCAGGCAGATTTACGACCTGGCCGTTGGCAAGCACGGCCTGCGGCCCCAGGACATCCTGTTCGACCCGCTCACCTTTACCATCGGCGCCGGTGATGAAAACCTGCTCGATGCGGCGATCCAGACCCTGGAGGGCATCCGGCGGATCAAGGCAGAGCTGCCGGGGGTCTATACGCTGCTCGGCCTGAGCAACATCTCTTTCGGTCTGCCGCCAGCCGCGCGGAAAATTCTCAACTCGGTGTTCATGCACGAGGCGATCGAGCAGGGTCTTGATGCCGCGATTATCGATGCCGGCAAGATCCTGCCGCTGGCGCAGATCAGCGAAGAAGATCGCGATCTTCTGTCGTGATCTGATCTACAACCGTGGCCAGGGTCAAGAGGAGTCGCCGCTGATGCGTTTCATCGAACATTTCTCGGAGCGGGTTGACGGTGCTGACGAGCGAAGAATCTGCAAGATCAACGCCCCGAGGAGGCGTTGCACCAGAAGATCGTCAGCGGCGACAAGGACGGTATCGAGGACATCCTGGCTGTCCTGCTCGATCGTTATCCGCCCCTTGACATCGTCAACCAGATCCTGGTGCCGGCCATGCGCCATGTCGGCGAGCTGTTCGGCAAGGGCGAGCTGCTGCTGCCCTTCGTGCTGCAGTCGGCCGAGGCGATGAAGAAGAGCGTCGCCTGGCTGGAGCCGCACATGGAGAAGGTCGATCAGGAAGAGGGGACCAAGATCCTGCTGGCCACGGTGCAGGGCGACGTGCACGATATCGGCAAGAACCTGGTCGATATCCTGCTCTCCAATAACGGCTACAAGGTCTTCAATATCGGCATCAAGGTGCCGGCCGAAACGATTATCGCCAAGGCCCGCGAGCTGGAGGTCGACATGATCGGCCTGAGCGGCTTGCTGGTGAAGTCGGCGATCGTCATGCAGGAGAGCATGCCGCAGTACCGCGAGGCCGGGCTCGATGTGCCGATTCTGCTCGGTGGTGCCGCGCTGACCAGCGATTTCGTCGCCACCTCCTGTGTGCCGCATTACGATGCGCCGGTGGTCTACTGCGCCGACGCTTTTGCCGGGCTCAAGGCGTTGAAGGATTTCGAGGCCGGCCAGTTGAACCGCCACCGTCGCAGCACCGAAGAATGGCAAGCCGCGCATGAAGCCGGGGGTGAAAGACGTCAATATCGATCGCAGCCAACCGGTTCCGGAGCCGCCCTTTTATCGGCCTGCGCCATGTCACCGACATCGATCCGGCCAAGCTGTTTCCCTATGTCAACGAACAGGCGCTTTTTCGCGGCCGCTGGGGCTATCGGCGCACCGCCAGTACCAGCGCAGAAGAGTACGCGGAGCTGACACGCAGCAAGGTCACCCCGCTCTACGAAAGTCTCAAAGCGCGTTCTTGCAAGAGGGCTTGCTGCAGCCGAAGGCGGCTTACGGCTATTTCCGTTGCTACAGCGAAGGCGATACCGTCTTTGTCGAAGCGGGCGAGGATGTCATGGCCTTCGAGTTTCCCGCGCCAGCAGTCGCCACCGCATCTCTGTATTGCTGATTACTACCGCACGCCGCGAAGAGGGCGGGGATGTGGCGGCTTTCTTCGTGGTCACCATCGGTGAACGGATTGCAGCAGAGACCAAGCGTCTGTTTGAGGCTGATGCCTACCACGATTACCTGATGTTGCACGGCTTCAGTGTTGAAGTGACCGATGCCCTGGCTGAATACTGGCATGAGGAGATGCGTCGCGAACTCGGCATCAACAGAGATAAGCCCGACGATATGACCGGCTACGTGACCCAGGGCTACCAGGGCTCGCGCTACGGCTTCGGTTATCCGGCCTGCCCCGACCTGGATGCCCACGAGATGCTGTTCAAGCTGCTCGAGCCGGAGAAGATCGGGGTGACTTTGACCGAGACAATGGAGATGGTCCCCGAGGTGAGCACCTCGGCGATTATTGCACATCATCCGCAGGCGAAGTATTTTGCGGTTTAGCATTCGTTGAGCACAAAGTCGAACTGACTTTGAGTTACAGGTTGCGCAAGTAACTAATGAATTTTAACCGAGTGAATTGAGGAGGCTGAAATGAAGTATATCTGTGCAAACTGTGGCTACGTTTACGATCCGGACCAGGGTGACCCGATGAACGACATCCCGCCGGGAACGGCTTTTGCCGATCTCCCGGATAACTGGGTCTGTCCTTTGTGTTATGCGACGATGGATATGTTCGATCCGCTTGATTGAAACGGGTTGGAAGAGTAAATTAAAACAAAAATTAGGACGCTGATTACGCAGATTGACGCAGATAAGGCTTAAACGTCTAAAGGCAGAGCTTGACGGCTTTGTCTTGGGTTGATCAGCGTGAATCAGCGTCCAATTATCTTTTCGATTTGATCTAAATAATCCCTTCCAGATACTTCACCAGGTCAACCCGGATCGGCATGAAATAGACACTTGAGTCTTTGCTCTGGCAAAAGTCCAGCGCGCGCCTGGCAAAGTCGCGGTTCCACTCCAGCGTCGGTGCAAAATCGGGAGGAAAGATGGCGTTGTTGAGGTTGTCCCAGTAATCCTTGCTGCGTACGCTCATGACCGGACTGATGCCCCAGGCGATTTCTATCCCCGATAACAGGTCATGGTAGATTTCCATCAAACGCAAATCGAAAAAGGGTTGAGTGAAGAAACCTTCTGCTCCGGCGTCGATCTTGCGCTTGACGTAATCGAGTTCGGCCTTGATCCCTGATCGGTAGGGGTCGATGCCGGCATAGACCTTGAGCTCCGGCATCTGGGCTTTGAGCGCACGGATCAACTCGACGGACGAGGTTCGAAAGACCCGCCGCGACATGTCCTGAGGTTGGTCTCCGGCGATCACCAGAACACTGTCGATACCATTCGCCCTGAAATTTTCCACCAGGGGGAAGGGCTTGCTCAAGTCGAAATCGATGGCGCGCAGGTGAGGGATGGTGTGAGCAAAGAGTTGTTTGGCCTGACTGCAGGCGTCCCAACTCCTCAGGGGGAATTTCAGCAGGTCGGGAATGTTGATGGTGTCAATCTTTGCGAAGTTATTTCGCACCAACAGCATTTCCTGCTGTAATGCGTCCTGATCGCGCGGCACCAGTTCTATGGAGACTTTCTGCAAAGGGCTGTCCTCTTTCAATGTTGTTTAAATGTGAAAACCGGTCTTTATTGTAAACATGCTTCGCTAAATTACACAATAAAAGCTTACGGGCTTCCCTGGGGCGCCGAATTGTTTATAATGCAATTCACAGTGAAAATCTTACGAAAATTATTTTGGGAGTTCAATGATGTCCAGTTCTTTCGGTACGTTGTTTCGCATTAGCACGTTTGGTGAATCTCATGGTGTCGGTGTCGGCGCGATCGTTGATGGTTGTCCAGCCGGACTGGAACTGTCTGAAGCTGATATCCAGCCGCAACTTGATCGGCGACGCCCCGGGCAGAGTGATCTCACCACGCCCAGGGAAGAAGCAGACCAGGTGACCATCCTCTCCGGCGTTGAAAATGGCCGGACGCTCGGCACCCCGATCGGTTTGCTGGTGCGCAACAAGGATCAGCGCCCCGGCGATTACGGTGAGATGGATGCCGTGCCGCGCCCCTCTCATGCCGATTTCACCTACCAGGCCAAGTACGGCACCCGCGCCAGCAGCGGCGGTGGTCGTTCAAGTGCCCGTGAAACGATCGGTCGTGTCGCCTCGGGCGCGATCGCCGAAAAGATCTTGCGCGAAGAGTATGGTGTCGAGATCGTCGCCTGGGTCAGCGCCGTGGGTGAAGAGCAGGCGGGTGAGATCGATCCTCTGTCCATTAGCCGGCAGCAGGTCGATGGTAACCTGATCCGCTGCCCCGATGCCTCTGCTGCCGCGCGCATGGAAAAGAAGGTGCGGGAGATCCGTGACGCCAAAGACTCGATCGGTGGCGTGGTCAGCTGTGTCTGTCGCAACGTCCCGGTCGGCTGGGGTGAGCCGGTCTTCGACAAGCTTGACGCCATGCTCGCTCACGCCATGTTGTCGCTCCCTGCGACCAAAGGTTTCGAGGTCGGTTCCGGCTTTGCCGGCACCTGCCTGCGCGGTTCACAGCATAATGATCCTTTCGTCAAGAAGGGCGATCGTCTCGGTACCCTAACCAATAATGCCGGCGGCATGTTGGGCGGGATTTCCAGCGGTGAGCCGGTGCTCTTCCGGGTGGCCTTCAAACCGGTTGCGACGATCGGCCAATCTCAGCAGACGGTTGATTTTGACGGCAACCCGGTAACCCTGGAAGCAAAGGGTCGACACGACCCCTGCGTTGTGCCGCGTGCTGTGCCGATCGTGGAATCGATGGCGGCTCTGGTTCTGCTCGATCTTGCCATGAGGCAAAAAATGAGAAGTGTGTAGCACTCGCGTTGCTCGTGCTGCAATAAGCTGTATGAAAAATTAAAAACAATGACTTTGTGCCGACGGGTTGGTAATCACTCACCGGTCTGTCTTCCGTAACATACCTAAGCCCCCGATCCCAAGATCGGGGGCTTGCTTTTTTTGCCAGACGACCCGGTCAATCAGGAGCCCTAAAAGCTCTTCAGCACTTCCTGCCCGGATTACGACTCAATTATCGCGTTTATAGCGAAAGATAACTCCTTTTCTGCTTTGCTCTCACTCCTTCGTCCTGCCGCCGCCCAAATCGTGACTGCAGATTTTTTTGTTATAATAAATCACATAGTGAATTAACTGGAATTTCCGACCAAAGAGGTTAACCGTGCGACAATTACGAAAACTGAAAGACTTGGCAGGTTATCACTTAAATGCACGCGATGGCGTCATCGGGGAACTTAAACAGGTTTATTTTGATGACCGTCTCTGGGCCATACGCTACCTTGTGGTGCACACGGGCAGTTGGTTTTTTGGCGAAGACGTCCTGATTGTTCCTAAGGTGATTCAAGGACTGGATGAAGAAAAGCAACGCCTGGATGTTGAGCTGAAGCGCCGGCAGATTGAAGAGTCCCCTCCCGTAGACTCAAAGCTGCCGGTTTCGAGACATTATGAAATGGAATATTACCGTCATTATGGCTGGGAACCCTATTGGGATACGGACACCTTTCTAGGCATTCCACCCCTGGCGGTTACTCCTCAAGATGACAGCCTGCCGAAACTCCCAGAAGATCCGCATTTGCGAAGCAGCAAGGAGGTCACCGGTTACCGCATCCACGAACAGGATGATGAGATTGGCAAAGTGGAGGATTTCATCCTTGATGATCATGACTGGACAGTCCGTTACCTGGTCATCGACACGGGGAGATGGTTGCCTGGTAAAAAGGTTCTTGTTTCACCTGCCTGGATTGAGAAAATCGTTTGGGCAGAAGGGGCGATTATCGTCAACCTGGACAGTGGATTGATTCAATCGGCTCCAGAGTATGATGCCTCCAAAATCATAAACCGTGATTATGAGTTGGCTTTGTATAAGCATTATGGCAAAGCACATGACCAGGTTTAACCCTTTATTAATCCGGTCGACAGCAGGCCTTGCTTGAAAATTATGTCTTCTGTAAAGGGTCTGAACTTTGAAATGATAATGCAAGTTTGTCTGACCCTTGTCTTCCTTGCAATCGTCAGTGTTGCGACCTCCTGTACGAGTCAGCAGGTTTATGGTGTCGGTCAAGCGTGGCAACGTAATCATTGCTTCAAGATCGATGACGCCCAGGAGCGTAGCCGTTGTCTGGAAACAGCGAATAGCCCGTATCGTCAGTACAAGGAAAGCTCTGGCGACTCCTTCTAATGCCAGCCCGTCTGTTGCATAAATCACTGCAAACGAGATAAAAACCGACTCTTTAATTCGAAGGGTCTAATTCCCCGAAGCTTGCTTCGATGTGATTTTTATCTACACTTGATACCCCGCTGCTTGCGGCGGGTAGTTCATTTGTAGTAATCGGGACTTGATTTGACAGACAGGGTCTGGTTTTGTACCTTGCCATCCGCATACTAAATATCCCTGGGTAATGTAAGAATGAGTTGCAGCAGGATTTAAAGTAAGCCTATGGGCCAAGACAATCAACCTTCTTACAAATCGTGATTTACAGGAATTTAAAGAAATAGAAGCAGTTAGGGATCGATTGAAAAAGTTAAATAGAAATAATTTTAAAGCAACTAGACAGACATGTCTGGATATGTTAACTTTCGAACATGTCAAAAACAAACAACATAGCTCCACGTGAGCGCATTTTAGAAACGGCAGAAGAACTCTTTTTTTTTCAAGGGTATCGAGCCACGGGGATTAATGAAGTCATCGCCAAGTCAGGTGTTGCCAAGGCCACTTTCTACCATCATTTCCCGACGAAGGAAGATCTGTGTCTGGCCTACCTTCAAGAGCGTAATACTTCTGAATATGACAGCATCATCAATTTTGTCAACGAGCAGAAGACCCCACGGGCCAAGTTCTTAGCCGTTATTGAAGCAACTGAACCCTGGCTCGAAGCCAACGCCATGCGTGGGTGCTGTTTTTTGAACATGGTTGCCGAGATTCCCGATCCCGAGAGCCGTTTACGTCGTCAGGGTGATCAACACTACAATATGGTGCGCGCACTGATCCAGAGTCTGGCACAGAAACTCATCGAATCCGACGAGAAACGTTATGGGGGCTTGAATGCAAAAGAATTGGCAAAAGACTATATGATCATCCTTGTTGGAGCCATCGCCATGACCGAAGTTTATAACGACCTTTGGCCTGTTCGACATGCAGTTGTCATGGTTAAACGTTTAATTGAATAGTCCAATATATTTTTTGGGCTAAAAAAAGACAGACATGTCTGTTTACATGAAAGGAACATAACAATGGAAGCAAAAAAACATATATCAGGAAATGATGGAAGCCTGTCCCAATTCACCAACAGCATATACACAAACATGACGGAACTGATGCGTTCGATAAATAAAGTTTGGGCAACAGTAAAAGCCTGGCAAGAGGTTTCTTGGCAGCGAAGGGAACTGATAAACCTTAGTGATCACCAACTGAAAGACATCGGCATAAGTCGCGCAGACGCCCAGCGTGAAGCGAATCGCCATTTTTGGGACATTGGTCCAGCTAGAGACAGCTCACTCCGCTGCAGACAAAATTCGAACCTGATCCAGCATTGCAACAAAGCGACCGAACTTTGCAGCACATAACCATGAGCGCAAAGTGGCATAAAGTGATCGAAAAAATAATTCAGACGAATGAGGAAATAATGCCTAAAAAAGTGATTAAAATTATCATTATTAACTGATTAACACAGGTATTTAGGCCTGTCTTATGAGAGGAAAGACCAATGAAAACTGATAACCAAAACATTAAAACAGTGAATGGCGTGAATGTCACGGGGCTCGTAGAAACCATCAACCTCATCAAAGAAACCCCGGAAATTTCGCGATTCAAATTCCGGGCAACCAATAAATGGCAAGACGGGACCTATAGCCAGGCGGTAGTCAAGGATTTCTACGGAGCTCTGCAAGAAGATGATACCCGCGATCCGTTAAATTTTGACATTGACGAACCGCCGGTTTTGCTCGGTGGCAACAAAGGAGCCAACCCCGTTGAATATCTGCTGGTTGGTTTGTCAGGTTGTTTGACGACAGCAATGGTGGCACATGCCGCAGCCAAAGGAATTAAGTTGCGCTCGGTCGAGTCAAGGCTGGAAGGCGACCTCGATGTGCAAGGGTTTCTGGGATTGTCTAAAGACATTCCTGTTGAATACCAGCAAATCAGGGTCAACTTCAAAATCGATGCAGACATTTCAGAAAAACAGAAACAGGAACTGATCGAAATGGCACAGAAGTATTCACCCGTGTACAACACCGTATCCAAACCGGTAACCGTGAAGGTGGGTTTGGATAAAGGATAAAGCTAAATGGTCAACCATGATCATCTAATTCGGTGATTGATCATAGTAGCAAAAACAATTTCTAAAATTATATAACAGGAGAAAAACCATGAAAAAATTTATAGTTGAAAGAGATATCAAAGGTCTTGGAAATATGAGCGAGGAAGAAATGCAAGCGATCACTCGCAAATCAAATGAGACCCTCAAGAGTATGAATGCGGAATATCACTGGATCGAGAGTTTCGTGACCAATGACAAGATGTACTGCGTTCACATTGCACCTGATGAAGCAACGGTTCGGGAGCACGCTCGCCTTGGTGGGTTCCCTGTAAACCGGGTTGAAGAAGTCAAGTCGGGGATCAATCCTACGACGACAGGCTGATTTCGCAGGGTTGAATAACCGGGGGACATTTTGACAATGTCCTCCGGTTTAACTCCTAATATCCCAACTATTTTTGATAACTCCGTTTACAAAATTTTTACTAAGTTGCCTTTTCCCTGTCGTTCCATAGTCATAATTCATACTGAGGCCAGAATCTGACGGAGTTACTAAAAGAACATTACCGAGATTTGTAAAAATGCAAAGAACAATCATCACAACCATTGTTGCCCTACTTGCCTTCGCTGCAAACTCATTACTTTGCCGCATGGCCTTAAGCAGCCAATCGATTGATGCCGCCAGTTTCGCTACCATTCGACTTTTATCTGGAGCATTGACGCTGATTATCATCCTGTTAGCCAGGAGAAGAACGGGTCAAAGAAACGTTAAGGGTCGTTGGACATCGGCATTGATGCTCTTTACCTACGCAGCATCTTTTTCATTTGCATATCTTTCGCTTGAATCTGGAACCGGTACGTTAATACTGTTCGGCTCTGTGCAGATAACCATGATTTTGATTGACTATTTAATGGGAAATCGTCTCAGATTTGGCGAGTGGCTCGGTCTCTTCTGCGCATTTGGTGGATTCATCGTTCTAGTCCTGCCTGGAGTCACCGCACCACATTTGTCAGTTTTTCTGACAATGGCAGTTGCGGGGTGCTCTTGGGGTTCTTACACACTCATGGGCAAGTTTAGTGATGATAGCCTTGCAGATACAACCGGTAATTTTGTCAAAAGCTTGCCATTCGTAGCCTTTCTGTTTCTTTTTGAAATGGCCAATGCTGAGATATCTTCTTATGGGTTTTTTTTAGCTTTTATCTCCGGAAGTCTTGCTACAAGTGGCGCTTATGTTGTCTGGTATCTCGCTTTAAGTGGCCTTACTACAGTTCAAGCCGCAGCTTTGCAGTTACTTGTACCTGTTATTGCAGCATTTGGCGGCACCTTGTTTCTCTCTGAAGTAATTACTGGTCGCTTAATTATCTCTTCCTTAATGGTCTTAGGTGGGATTCTTATAGTATTGCTGGCAAAGGAACGAAAGGGAAGTTCACAAATCACGAAAAATTGTCAGAACATGGCGGGTTTAAACATCTCGTGAAAATAAAGAAATGATTACCGTATCTATTCCGTCTCAGCAAAAGTACTCTACTTTAATGCTTAATTATATTCTGACCGTCATTGATTTCATAACTTTGGCTTCACCACCAGCCATCACCTTGTTTATCTTCTGGTTAATCAAGTCAAGTTTAACAGTTATCATGCTGGGTAATACTGGGGTCATCAGGTGCCCTTGCTCAATCAAAAAAACGTCTTTATCTATTTTTGTTTTGTCATGTAGAAAACAGGCCAAAGGACCCGCTGCCATCCCTGTAGCTGATTCTTCGTTGATCCCATAACGTGGTGCAAACATTCTAGCCCCAGCATCTCTGCCTGGTATTTTTGTCATCTCTGAAAAAATGTAGTAACCAATCAAATCATATTCTTCACTGATGAAACTGATACTCTCAAGATTGGGAGAAACATTCGCAACGGCATCCTCATTTTTCATATGTACGAGCATAAACGAATTGCCGGTATTGACGATCACGGGTCGAGAATTTGCGACATGATCATTATCTGTAATTCCCAATGAGCAAAGCACCTCGTCTTTTCGGTCACCAACGTCTTTATATCTTGGCGATAGCTGTTCCATAAAAGCCATCTCGCCATCAATTAAAATATCCCGATTCCCATCAATGGTTTCCTTTGAGCTCACTCCATCTTTTATACGATTGATCTGCCGTAAATAGCTAAACGTTGCGATGGTTGCATGACCACAGTGTGCAATCTGTCTATTTGGTGTAAAGAACTCCAACTTGAATGTAGCAGAGGATGAAGATGAAACGAAGGCTGTCTCAGAAAGACCTATCTTAGAAGCAACGTTTTGTTTCTGTTGAATGTTCAGATTGTCGGCATCGACAACCACTCCGGCTGGATTTCCACCAAGGCCATTGTCTGTAAAAGCATTAACAACCAAGACCTGAACGTCCATTTCATCCTCGCAATTTGGTAATCAATAGAAGCTGTCAACAATAGTGTTTCACCAATTAATCGTACTACATCAAATCGCGGTGCTCAAATTTGACCAAATTCAGGAACCCAGAAAACCCTGGTAGGTAGGAAATGAATCACCCCATGTCATGATCGCGAGTGATAAAATTTGAATCATTCAGTACTGAAAAATCCAATGTGCCTTTCGGTCAACGTATATGATTCACATTGCTTGTCTAATTTATTGTACTCGTCACCTATAATTTGTTTCACCCCTGAGAATGCTGATTGTGATTGCCAATAGTCAATCGTCAGGAATCTTTTGCGATGCTCAACATCTTGCTTAAGTTCTGTTTTGATATAGCCCTCACATCGCTCAAATAGACTAACCCATAAACCATTTGAACAATAAGCTTCGATAAATTCAGTACGATATTTATCAATGACTTCGTACTCCCAAATGCTTTGAAAATTTGGTTCAGAACTCAACAATGACTTTCCTTTTTGATTCATAACGCACCAAGATAAACAGGATGGCTTTGGTCTGTTTCAAGGCTCCTAAAACCCTCGGTCCTGACACGCATAAAATCATGACTCAACGGCGTGCGAGTGACACACTTTAACATTATCAGAAATCTCATATTGTTTTGATGCAGTCAAAATCACAAAATCGAATAATTCTTACCTGCAATCCAAGAATCTGGATGCAGCCTTTAATGCGTCTTGGCAGACGTACAACGTAATAACTCCAAGCTTTTCTTTCTTAGTTGTCATTTAATCCATCGAAGCATACTCGACAAATCCCATGGCTTATTGTGCCAGCAGGGCCACTACGTTCACCTAAATCGGCGTTACACCAGGCACAAGTCATTGCCATTTTCGCATCCTCATCGTACTTATTTATAAAGCTTGATATAGCAACTAAGTCTTCACGCAAGAGATCTATAAATTGCAAGCCTACGCCAGAGGGCAAATCAGGTTTACGTAGATTTATGTCATAATTGGTCCACGCAACACTCGCTTTACAATTGACGGCCTTTTCTTGTTCTTGACCCCGCAGAGAAAATGAGACCATTAAGGTTTCATCAAGATCTAATGGAAAGTTTGTTTTAAGGTAAAGCCCCCCAACACTTAAATCATCACTAAGTCCGGAAAGGATCGTCTCTTGACACGGCCCGTAATGTACAGTTGTCTCTATTTTGATACGATTATTGAGAGATTTTGTAATTGGTATTCCGTCGTTTTCTGTCATCGACACTTACCTTGAGAAACGGCCATTAAGGGAAATCCAAAAAGACCTGCGCATTGTAACAAACGCTTCTTAATTTCTTCTCACAAAACCCCTCGCATTGTTTTGAAGTATTCAGATTAGACAAAACGTAAAATTACTACTGCCCTGACGTATAGAAAAGGCCACCAAGGTATTACCCCTGGTGGCCATAGTTTTGAGCTTCCTGAATATCTATCAATGATAAGCTAGCGATAGAGCAGGCATCCTGCAAAGGGCTGTCAGTTTGATATTATTACTCGTAGTTAGCAACCAAAAGGAGACAAGACCAACACGATTAACGCATGGAGTTTGTTATGGGCATAAACAGTTCATACAAGAAGACTTTCATAGGTCATCTGCCACTCTATTCTTCGGTCTTGATTGTCCTGACCCTGTTTTGGTGCATGGTCAGTCCAGCCTGGGCAGGTGAGAAGTCAAACCTTTTAGATGGCAGATCCTATGTAGGTAAGAATGGTGAGGTGGGTCAAGAACTTGCGGAGTATGAAGATGAAGAGATCATCTTTCATGACGGTATGTTCACTTCTGTTTCATGCGAGCCTTACAACTTCGGCAGCAGTCCGTACAACGTGAAAGTCGTCGGTGACAAAACTCATTTTGACGCTGTCACGGAAAGTCCGACACATGGGAAGATCTCTTGGCAAGGTGTCATCGATGGCGAACAAGTCGAGGTGAGCTTTGTTTGGACCAAGGAACGTTGGTACTGGGACACCCGTAGAGAGTATTGGTTCCGGGGAAAATTAAAGGAATGACCTGTTCTTTTCCTGGAGTATTTGTGTAGGTATAACAATATCTGGAGTATAGGATTGGCCATTACAAGCCAGGACTACAAAATCCCTTCTAAGAAAAAACGCTATTCCAGAATCGCTGTTGTTCTGGGAATCATAATCCTGCTCAATGTTGCAGGGACCTGGATAGGACACCAGATCAACTTTCAGCTGTTTCCTCGCCATGAATCTATGCTTCAAGTCGCACTACTAATTGCACTTTTGACTTACATTCTTTTGATGGCGACTCCTTTCATGCCAGGGATTGAGCTTGGGATGGCTGTCATGCTGATGCTCGGCAGTAAAAGTGCTTTACTGATTTATCTCTGCACGCTAATTGCTTTGTCAATCAGCTACACAATAGGGCGATTTTTCCCCCTACATATAGTGCGCCGGTTTCTCAAATGGCTTTACTTAGAAAAAGCAAGTGAGCTAGTCAACCAACTGGAGCCCCTTGATCAACAAAAAAGACTGGAATTTTTAAACAGGAAAGCACCAACGAAGATCGCCCCTTTTCTACTCAAGCATCGTTTTCTAACTTTAGCTGTAGTTCTGAACCTACCAGGAAATGCCTTGATTGGCGGTGGTGGGGGCATTGGTCTCGTGGTCGGAATGAGCAAACTGGTCTCGTTCTATAAATACTTTCTCATCATGGCTTTCGCTATTTTACCCGTTCCATTATGTGTTTACATTCAAGGGCTATGATGCAAACTGAAACACGGCAAATATTATTAGTTGTCTTGATATATAGGAATGAATTTGATGCAGATAAGACTCTGGATATTTGCGAGATGGTGTTTACTGGAAATCCTCTCACATTGATTGGATATGCGCATATTGACCAAAATGCGAAATTCTTATTGACCCTGATAAAAAACAAACCCCACGATCTGCCAAGGCTCAAAGCGGGGTTCTCCTCAACGGATCGGAGGGTTGGTATCTGGTCAAGTTCTGAGAGACTTTGGCTGGCCACAGCGAAGGGATCATGATCAAGGTCAGTCAAATAAAGTGGATGGAAAATAATAAGTGGGGACAGGGTGGGGACAAAGTTAGAATAAACAAAAAGGGCTTACAAGATTAATTCTTGTAAGCCCTTGATTTTGTTTGGTGGAGCTAAGCGGGATCGAACCGCTGACCTCTTGAATGCCATTCAAGCGCTCTCCCAGCTGAGCTATAGCCCCGAACAGGTGCAGATTTATAACAGAGCGGTATCGGAGTGTCAACTGCTTTTTTACTCAGATAGCCTATGCCCGTCTTATTGTGGCAACAGGTAAATGGTTTTGAATTCGCTATCATTGCCTGACAAGAGTCGGAAGATAACTGCACCTTCCCTATCGGCGTAGACCTTTGTCACGATTTCGGGGAAATCTTCTACACTCTCAGGCGGTTCATGAGCTTGAAGAGGTGGTTTGCTTCGACCAGGGCCAGCCGGTGCATAAGCTCCTTTATCCTCATCAATGCTCTCAAGGAGTTCGGCACGGCGCAGGTAATGAATGCGATGGTCGGTACTTTGCTGCTGATGACGTCCTCTTCCGTTGCCGCCGCATAGGCTTTGGCTTTGACCAGTTGTTCTGTATGGCTGAGCACGACCTCTGAACGCTTGTATTCTCTGAACAGATAAAGCTGCACAGCCACCTGGAAACAAGGTGAGTGTGCAGCTGATTGTGATCATGAACTCTGAGTATGTTGCGTTTCTTCGGCTCGGCATTCCTTCCCGGGAAGATTGCCTCTCTTAGAGCGTAATGCCGGTCAGCTTGAAGAGTGCTTCCTGGTACTTCTCCGAAGTTTTTTTGACAATCTCCTCCGGAAGAGGAGGGGGTGGAGCCTGCTTGTTCCAGTCGAGAGTCTCCAGATAGTCGCGTACAAACTGCTTGTCGAAACTCTGCTGAGGTCCACCGGGCTTGTACAACTCCTGGGGCCAGAAGCGTGAAGAATCAGGAGACATTGCTTCATCAATCCAGATCAGGCTACCGTCTGGCATGGTGCCGAATTCAAACTTGGTGTCAGCGATGATGATCCCCTTGTCGCGGGCAAAATCACGGGCACGGCTGTAGATTTCCAGAGTCTTGTCGCGAACCTGCTCGGCGAGCTCCTGGCCACAGAGCTTGACGGTTTCCTCGAAAGAGATGTTCTCGTCGTGCTCGCCCAGTTCCGCCTTGGTCGAAGGTGTGAAAATCGGTTTGTCCAGTCGATCGCTTTCGAGGAGGCCCTCTGGTAATGAGATGCCGCAGATGCCTGCCAGTTTGCTTGTATTCTTTCCAGCCCGAGCCAGAAACGTAGCCGCGCACGATGCATTCTACGGGCAGTGGCGTGGCCTTCTTGACCAGCATGCTGCGGCCTTCGAGTTGATCACGGTAGATGTGGGTTTCTGCCGGGAAGTCACTGACCTCGGTCGCAACAACGTGGTTTGGAACAATGTCGGACATCTGGTTGAACCAGAAGATCGAAAACTGGTTGAGAACCTGACCTTTTTTGGGGATGCCTTCATTCATGATGACATCAAAAGCGGACAGGCGATCGGAGGTGACGATCAGAAGATTCTCACCAAGATCGAAGATGTCGCGGACTTTGCCGCGATTAACCATCTTCAGGGTCGGCATGTTGCTTTCAAGGACAATAGCGCTCACGATCATTTCTCCCTGTTGATCAGGTCTTGTACCCTGGGTGCGATGACGATTGTTGCAGCGTTGCGGAGCTCTTCAAGACGTTTTGTCAACCGCTTCGTTTTGCTTGCGGGTGAGAATGGTTTTTTTCAGTTCTTCGCGTTTGGCTTCGTCCAGCAGTGTCAGGTCGGCGGGAACACGCGCTTTGACTTCGGCGACAACGTAGCGTTTCTGGATCTCGAAGACCTGGTCGATTGCGGTCTCTCCCTCATTGAGAGCAAAAGGCTGCTGCTGAAAGCTCTTCAGAAGTGCCGAGGCGTGGCACAAAGGGCTTGTAAGTGCGGGTGAAATCGCCAGTCTCCTCGACTGTATATTTGCCTCTTTTGGCCAACTTCTTCAGCGAACGCGCCGTCAGCCAGGTCGGCAACCAGCTCTTCGGCGGCTGCTTTTGCCAGTTTAACCGCTTCCGTGGCCTTGTAGGATGCGGTGACCAGATCCTTGACCTCGTCCAGTTCGCGGAATGTGGCTGGGGATCCGCTCCTTGAGAGCGAAGAGGATGACGCCGTCATCCGTAGCGACCGGCTTGGCCAGAGTGTTCTCTTCCAAGGAGATGGGCTGCGTTGATGATCTCTTCGTTACGGCCAATGCCATCAATGTAGCCGTCGCGGGCAAAGGGGCCGGTTTCCTTCAGCCCCAGTTCGTTGGCTTTGGCCGCAGATTCAAGATCGCCTGTTTTACGATTGATATTGTAGGCATCCATCGCCTTTTCGAAAGCCAGCTGTTTGGCTTTTTCCTGACGCAGTCCTTCCTTGACTTCGTCCATGGCCTCTGCCAGGGACCGCACCCCGGGCTCGGTGTATTCTTCCACCTTGATGATGTGATAACCGAAAATTGTTTCAACCAGGTCGCTGATGTCACCTGGCTTCATGCTGAAGGCTGCTTGTTCGAAGGGCTTGACCATGGAGCCACGGGTAAAGTAGCCAAGGTTGCCGCCATTGACAGCGCTTGCTGCGTCGTCGGAGTTTTCTCTGGCAAGTTTAGCGAAATCCTCACCGGCTTTGGCTCTTTCAAGCAATTTTTCAGCGAAAGCTTTCTTCTCTGCACGGACTGCGTCATCGGCACCTTCGTCGACCTTGATCAGGATGTGCGAGGCTTTGACCTTCTCAAGTATTTCGAATTTGTCGAGGTGACGACGATAATATTTCTCCAACTCGCTATCGTCGAAAGTGACTTCATCGAGGTAACGCTCTGGAACGAATTGCAGGTAGCGCAGGGAGACCATTTCCGGGACGCGGAAAACCTCCTGCTGCTCAGCAAAGTAGGCTGCGAGGGCTTCGTCAGTCACCTTGACTTTTTCTTCAAATGAGGCAGGTGTCAGGCTGACAAAGTTGAGGTTGACCTTCTCGTTGTTGTCGCGAAACTCTTCATCGATTTCTGCCTCGGTGACCGTAACGCCAGCTTGCAGTTGCTCACGAACCTTGGCAGTTATCAGTTCGCTGCGCTGCATCGCCTCGAACTGGTCGCTGTTCAGACGCTGATAGGCGAGGACCTGCAGGTAGCGATCTTTGTTGAATACACCATTTTCCTGAAAGGCCGGGATCTGGGCGATGGCATCGACCAGTTCCTCGCCGCTGACTTTGATCTGCTGACGCTCTGCTTCCTCCTGCAGAAGTTCCTGATCGATCAGGCTGTTGAGCGTTTTCTCTGCCAGTTTCAACTGCTTTTCAAGGGCTGGTGTAAACTGGTCCTGGTAGATATTCTGATAGACCTGATAGAGGCCGCTGTAAGTGCTCTGGAAATCATTATAGGCAATCGGCTTGCCATTGACGACCACCGCTTCAGCGCTCTGGTCTTCGCCGACGGGTCCCCCGGGCGAGGAGAGCATGGCATAGCCGATGACGAAGCTGAGGATGATGATGGCAAAGGCGATCTTGATAATGATTGATTTCTGTTTGTTCCGGACAAAGTCGAGCATGAGTTCAGTGTTCTCCTCGAATGAATTTTTAAGTCATTTTGGTGTTTGTAGGACCATCCATTCTGGCTGATTCTTGGATGGAATGAAGGTCTGCAAAGCAATAGGGACGAATGTTAGACAATCGCCTGTGGAAATGCAACAGTTTTTCCTGCTTCTAAGAATCTGGGCCTGCAGTCTTGAGCTTGTTATAAGTTGCTGAAATTAAATGTTATTGTGTTCGTGAATGTCGTGACCCGAGTTGGAGCCGTATTTTTTGAGCTGCTACAGGCGGTTTGACGCTGCTTTTTTTCTCTTAAGTCACCATGAGAATAAGGTTTATCGCTTGAAAAGCCGAGGGGCTTTTGCTAGTGTGAACAACATTTTCCTGCTTTTCCTTGCTCACCGCTCTCCTGAAAGGAGTTGCCACTCATTATGGTCAACTTGTTTGATGCAATATTAGGTATGTTCTCCAACGATCTGGCGATTGATCTTGGCACCGCTAATACTCTTGTTTACCTCAAGGGCAAAGGGGTAGTTGTCAGCGAACCTTCGGTCGTCGCGGTACAGAAAGATGCGCATGGGGCAGAAGAAAGTCCTGGCCGTTGGTACCGATGCCAAAAACATGCTCGGTCGAACTCCCGGCAGTATCGTCGCCATTCGGCCGATGAAAGATGGCGTCATCGCTGATTTCGATATTACCGAAGAAATGCTGCGTTACTTCATTCGTAAAATTCATAATCGCAAAGCGCTGGTGCGTCCCCGCATCGTCATTTGTGTTCCCTCCGGAATCACCCAGGTTGAAAAACGTGCGGTCAAGGAATCCGCTGAATCTGCCGGGTGCACGCGAGGTTTACCTGATCGAAGAGCCCATGGCCGCAGCGATTGGAGCCGGTCTGCCGATAACTGAAGCCTCCGGTAACATGATTGTCGACATCGGCGGCGGAACCACTGAGGTGGCTGTTATCTCGCTTGCCGGTATCGTTTATGCGAAAAGTGTTCGGGTGGGCGGTGATAAGATGGACGAAGCCCTGACCCAGCATCTTAAACGCAAGTACAATCTTCTCATCGGTGAGCGCACCTCGGAACAGATCAAAATCACCATCGGCAGTGCTTATCCGGACAGCCCTTCTTCTGCTGCTGAGGGCAGGGTTGATACCATGGAGGTCAAAGGTCGTGACCTGGTGAGCGGTATTCCCAAGACTCTGGAAATCGGCGCTCAGGAAATTCGTGAGGCTCTCTCCGAACCGATCAATGCCATCGTTGAAGCGGTCAGGATCTCCCTGGAGAGGACTCCTCCTGAACTGGCTGCCGATATTGTTGACAAAGGCATCGTCCTGGCCGGCGGTGGCGCCCTGCTGCGCAACCTGGACCAGTTGCTGCGTGAAGAGACCGGCTTGCCCGTTGTGATTGCCGAAGACCCTCTCTCCTGTGTTGTCCTCGGGTCAGGGAAGGTTCTCGATGAGTTGGATCTACTCAAGCAGGTCACCGTAACTTCTTAATCGTCCTCGGCTAAGGCGGGAACTTTTTTATTCTGTAACCGCTATGATTTTGCTGTATCTGAAAGAGGGCATTTTGCCCTCTTTTTTCGTGGAATAGAAGCATGTGGCAATGGTGGCAAAAAAATAGACCTTTGTTCTTCGGAGGCTTATTGCTTCTGGTCGCCCTGCTCTGGTATTCGGTCAGTCTGCGTCAGCAGGAAGAAACGAATTTTTTCGAGAGTGTGGTGCTGCGTTTGACTGGCCCGGTTCAGGCAGGTTTTAACAACCTGATCCTGGGTGTTGCAAATGCCTGGGGGCATTATCTCTACCTGATTGACACGGCAGAGGAGAATCGCAAACTGATTGAAGAGAACCGTACCCTGCGTGCAGTTTTGACGCAGAGTGATGAGGTCCGCCTGGAGAACAATCGACTGCGGCTATTACTTGATTTCAAGGAAACCCAGGAGATTGACACACTGCCTGCACGCGTGATTGCAGAAGACGCTTCCAGCTGGTTTCGGACGGTTATGATCGACAAAGGTCAGGAGCATGGCGTTACCGAGGGGATGCCCGTGGTGGTTGCTGAAGGCGTTGTCGGCCGCGTTGTGCGCAGCAGTCCTCGTTTCTCACGGGTTCTTCTGGTGACCGATGCTTCCTCGGCGATCGCCAGCCTGTTGCAGGATAACCGTGCACGCGGGGTCTGTCGCGGACAGGGTGAGCAGCTGGTGTTTGATTTTGTGCTACGCCAGGAAGAGGTCAAGATCGGTGACCGGGTTGTCACCAGCGGTATGGGCGGGGTCTTCCCCAAGGGTCTGGTGGTCGGTAGCGTAGGCAGTGTGGAAAAACAGGAATTCGGCCTTTTTCAAGCCATTGAGGTTGTCCCGGCTGTTGATTTCTCTCACCTGGAGGAGGTTCTGGTCCTGCTGAGGAGGGCGCAATGAATCGCACCCTGATTTATTTTGCCCTGGCGGGGGTCGGCATCATCCTGCAAACGGTACTCTTGCCGCTGATTATTACCGGAGGATACAAGCCCGATCTGCTGCTGATCCTGGTGGTTTACCTGGGCCTGCATGAAGGGCCCTGGCGGGGCGGTTTGCTGGTTTATCTCTTTGGTGGGTTCTACGATGGCGTCGCCGGAGCTTTTCCGGGTCTGCATGGTTTTGTCCTGTTGGGAATCTTTCTTGCGGTGCGTGCCATTGTGACGCGGGTTAACACCGAAAGCTCTCCACTCCTGCTGCTTCTGGTCCTTTGTGGAACGGTACTTGACTCGGTTCTCACTGCCTTTGCCATTGATTTTTTCAGTCACGCAGAACGGATCTGGCCGCAAATGGTCTGGCACCTGCCGGTGCAACTGCTGTTGAATTTTGCCGCAGCTCTGATCCTGCTGCGGTTGACCGTCTGGTTGCAGCGATCCTTCCTGCCACGTAAAGATTTACCTGGCCTTCGCAAGCTTGATAGCCGCTATGAGTCTTAACCCCTCTCCAGAAGAAACTCCCGGTCTGCGTCGCCGGTTTATCGTCTCTTCCGTCATTATCGCCGGAGTTTTCTTCATCCTTGCGCTGCGCCTCTGGTTCCTGCAGGTGCTGGGTGTTGAACATTACCGCAACCTTTCCGAACGCAATCGTATTCGTTACGTGGCTATCGAGGCTCCGCGTGGTGCTATTTTTGATCGACATGGGGCCTTGCTGGTAGATAATCGCCCGGCTTTTACCGTTTCTGCCCTGCGTCAGGAAGTTGGCGACCGTGAGCAGCTTTTTGCTAATCTTGCCGGACTACTTGGCGTCGATGAGACAGAGCTCGCCGAACGTTGGAAAGCGGGCCAGCATTTGCCCCGTTACAGGCCCTTGCCGTTGCTTGAGGATGTCGGCCGCGAGGCCATGGAAAAAGTTCAGGAAAACTCTGTTGATCTGCCCGGTATCCTGGTTGAGGTCAAGCCGTTTCGTGACTACCCTCATGGTGAGCTGGCTGCTCATCTGATCGGTTACCTCGGCGAGGTAACTGAAGAAGAACTGGGTAACCCGGACTTTGAGGGATATCGCTCTGGTGAAATGGTCGGCAAAACAGCTTTGGAACGGATGTATGAAGATCGCTTGCGCGGCACTGCAGGACAGAAACGTATCGAAGTCAATGTCCGGGGGCGGGAACTTCGCCAGGTCACGACACGCAGCCCGCTGCCCGGTCAGAGTCTTTACCTGACGATAGATACGAAATTACAAAAGGCCGCAGAAGAGGCTCTTGGCGATCAGGCCGGTGCTGCGGTTGCTTTGGATGTCAACAACGGTGAAGTCCTGGCTTTCGTCAGCCGCCCGACCTTTGATCCTGCCTTGTTTGCACGCGGTATCAACAGTGAAGAGTGGCGTGAACTGATCGACAATCCCAAACGACCGATGACCAACAAAGTGTTGCGTGGTCAGTATCCTCCTGGCTCTACCTTCAAGATGATCGTTGCCTTGGCCGCACTGGAAGCCGGCATTATAACGCCTTCTACCACCTACACTTGCAATGGCAGCTTCCAACTCAACAAAAGCTATGAATATCGCTGTTGGAAGAAAGGCGGTCATGGTCAGGTCGATCTGCATAAAGCCATCAAGGAAAGCTGTGATGTTTATTTTTACCGCGTCGGTCTGGAAACAGGAATTGACAGAATTTACAGCGCTGCAACGCGGATGGGTCTGGGCCAGAAGACAGGTTTTCCCTTCGGGGCGGAACGTTCCGGGCTGATCCCCTCCAGGGCGTGGAAAAAGAAACGTTTCGGCACCAGTTGGTATGATGGTGAAACCGTTATCACCTCGATCGGCCAGGGCTTTGTACTGACGACCCCTCTACAGCTGGCAACCATGTCTGCGGCACTGGCAAACGGTGGCACGGTTTGGAAACCACAGATCGTGCAGAAGCTTGTCGATCTTGATGGTACCACCGAGTGGATGCTTAAACCAGAGAAATTGAATGAAACTGCCTGGCCAAAAACTGCGATTTCAGCGGTGCAGGATGCCATGGAATCTGTTGTCAACGATGTCGGCGGCACCGCCTGGCGTAGCCGTTTGGAAAAGGTCAGGTTTGCCGGTAAAACCGGAACAGCCCAGGTTATTCGTCGTCAGGATGACGATGAAGAAGAGCTCGATGATGGCGAGATCCCGTATCGCTACAGGGATCATGCGCTCTTCGTCTCTTACGCGCCGGCCAAGAATCCGCAAATTGCCATTGCCGTGGTTGTCGAACACGGCAGTCACGGCTCGAGCGTAGCGGCGCCGGTGGCCAAAGCGATGTATGATGCCTACTTCCAGGACGTGGACGTTAACGAAGAAACCGGCAAGGTTGTATTCAGGAATTGAACTATGTTTGACAGACGTCTCCTCACACATTTTAACTGGACATATCTTCTGCTGATTCTGCTGATTGCAGTCATCGGCATTGCCAACATGTACAGCTCCACGTCCTCCTGGACCATCGCGGCCCAGCCGGTTTATATCAAACAGTTCTACTGGTTGGGTCTCGGTCTGATGATTGTTGCTCTGGTTTGCCTTTTCGATTACCGGCACCTGGAGTATCTAAGCTTTCCGCTTTACGGCGGCAATGTACTTTTGCTGATACTGGTTCTGCTTGTCGGCAAGACCAGTATGGGCGCAACCCGGTGGATCAGCCTGGCCGGTTTCAATGTGCAGCCGAGCGAGATCATGAAGATCGTCATTATTATCGCTCTGGCGAGATTCTTTAGTGAGAAAGCCCCTGTGCGCGGTTTCTCGCTTAAAGAACTGATTGCTCCGGGTCTACTGCTTGCGGTGCCCGCACTGATGATTATGAAACAGCCCGATCTGGGTACCGCCCTGCTGGTCCTTTGTATCGGCGGCACCATGGCCCTGTACGCCGGAATTCAACGCTCCGCCGTTATTTTCTGGGTGTGACAGGGCTCGCCAGTGCGGTTGGTGGATGGTTTCTTTTGCACGATTACCAGAAACAGCGCATCATGACCTTTCTCAACCCGGAGCGAGACCCTCTCGGCGCCGGCTATCATATTATCCAGTCCAAGATTGCCGTGGGCAGTGGCGGTCTCACCGGACTGGGCTTTATGAAGGGAACCCAGTCGCAACTCTCTTTCCTGCCGGAGCGGCATACCGACTTCGCCTTCTCTGTTTTCGCAGAAGAGTGGGGTCTTCTCGGCTGTCTTTTGCTCTTGTCACTCTATTGCCTGATCGTTATCTGGGGTCTGAACATTGCCCTGCGTTCCAACGACCGTTTCGGCATGTATCTCGCCATCGGTGTCTCGGCCATGCTCTTCTGGCACATTGTCGTCAATCTCGGTATGGTCATCGGACTCTTGCCGGTCGTCGGTGTCCCCTTGCCGCTTTTCTCTTATGGCGGCACCAGTATGGTCACGACCATGACCGGGGTCGGCTTACTGATGAACGTGAATATGCGCCGGTTTATGTTTTAAAATTCGGGAATAGGGAGAAAGGTTCATGGTTAAGAGAACCCTTTGATCCTGAACCCTGCACCCTGTACCTGACCTGCTATAATGTTTCCATGAACCTCCATCCCGCAAAATTCTGGGAAGCGCTTGATGAGGGCAAGGTACGCTGCAACCTCTGCCGTTTTCACTGTTTGATCGCCGATGGTCATCTGGGTCGTTGTGGAGTGAGAAAAAACCACGGGGGTGAACTCTTCACTCTGGTCTACGGTCAGGCCGTCGCTGAAAATATCGATCCGATCGAGAAAAAACCCCTCTACCATTTTCACCCTGGCTCAAACAGCTTATCGCTTGCCACTGTCGGCTGTAATTTCCGTTGCCTGCATTGTCAGAATTTCCAGATTGCCCAGTGGCCTCATGAGCGCTCGGGTATCCCCGGCACGGATACCTCCCCGCAGGAAGTCGTTCGTCGTGCTGTCGAAAGCGGCGCGGTAAGTATCTCTTATACCTACACCGAGCCAACCATCTTTTACGAGTACGCCTATGACACTGCTGTCCTTGCCAAGGCTGCCGGAATCAAGAATGTCTTTGTCACCAATGGCTATACGACAACCGAAGCATTGGAGGCCATAGCGCCCTATCTCGATGCTGCTAACGTCGATTTAAAAGGTTTTTCGAACAAGGCTTACAGGGAAGTCACCGGCGCGTCTCTGCAAGGTGTCCTTGATTGTCTGCGCGATTATCGACGGCTTGGCATCTGGCTCGAAGTGACCACTCTGGTGATCCC
This sequence comes from uncultured delta proteobacterium, assembly GCA_963769955.1. Taxonomy (GTDB): domain Bacteria; phylum Desulfobacterota; class Desulfuromonadia; order Desulfuromonadales; family BM103; genus M0040. The sequence continues at coordinate 339,739 of CAVYNW010000005.1, read as the reverse complement.
GGGGCATAACGACAGTGAAGACGAGCTGAAACAGATTGCCCATTTTATTGCCGATGAGCTTGGTCGTGATGTTCCCTGGCATATTTCCGCTTTCTCTCCCACCTACAAGATGCTCGACCGCCCGGCGACGCCGATGGGCACTTTATACCAGGCTCGTGATTTCGGTCTCAGGGCTGGCTTGCAGTATGTCTACCTGGGCAATGTTAACGATCCCGGTGCCAGCGATACAGTTTGCCCGGCTTGTGGAAAAACCGTCGTTCGTCGACAGGGCATGCAGTTTGTTGACACCGATCTGACTGGCAACCGTTGTAATTTCTGTGGGTATGAGCTTCCTGGTGTGGTCCTTTCTGGAGACGAATAACTTTGATGATTGCTCAAAGGACCAAGTTCGCAGGCTCTGCAGTCACCTAAATAGCTTTTGTCTGATATCTATTCCGTTGCATTCCCTCCATATCATCGTTAACATCCCAGCACTATGACCACTGACTTTCTTGAATACATAATGGAAGATACTCAGGAGATTGAGCGTCTTGAACTCAAGACCGACCCAGAGACGGTACTCAATCAGGCGCACTGGGCCGGACTCGCAACTGGCATGCGTGTTGCGGATGTCGGTTGCGGGCCAGGTTTGACTTCCCGAATCCTCTATGATGCGGTGCAGCCAGGCGGACAGGTGGTTGGTGTCGATTTCTCTCTTGACCGGATTGAGCATGCGCGAGCTCGCTATCAACAAGACGGTTTGTTTTTTCAGCAAGAAGATTTTTTCAGCGATCTGTCTGCGATGGGGCTTTTCGATTTCGTTTGGGCTCGTTTTGTCCTGGAATTCCATCGCAACCGCGCTGTCGAACTGGTGGTAAATCTCAGCCGGTTAGTCAAGCCCGGTGGTCTCCTCTGTCTGATTGATCTTGACTACAACTGCCTGAGCCATGCCGGTTTGCCTGAACGTGTCAATGAAACCATTCAGGAGATTATTAAAGGCTTGGAAAAACGCGCGGATTTTGATCCTTATGCGGGGCGAAGACTTTACGGTCATCTCTATGATCTCGATTATCAGGACATTCGGCTCGACATGTCGAGCCACCATCTGATTTACGGGGCCTTGAGTGAGGTGGAACGTTACAACTGGGAACGCAAGGTGCTGGTCGCGGCACGCAGGTCAGGGTGTGATTTCAAACATTACCCGGGTGGTTTTCACGAGTTTGCTGAGGAGTTTGCCGAGACTTTCAAGGATCCTCGACGTTTTACTTATACCCCGTTGATCTGCTGCACTGGTCAGAAGCGGTAAATTCTTATTGTCTTAGATTTAATGAGATAGAGGGCCTGAAGCACATCCACTTCAGACCCTAATAATTGTTTGCAGAGAGTTTGCCTAGTGAATGAGGCCGTCCTGTACCTGGGCTATGTAATTGTATAAGGTCGTTTCAGACTGCTTGGCGAGTTCTGTAAATTGCATGCCATTGCCTGTGGGGAAGTCAGGTTTGGCTTTTTTGCAGCTGTTGTTGGTCCAGACCACTCTGGCCAGGGCCTCGATTGGTGGGGCGTCGACGTTCGGCAGGCTGAAGTGCAACTTGATCAACGTCCCCTCTTGAACAGGTTCTGGAACGCTGACGAACATCCCCTGAGTGCTGAGATCTTCCGATAAACCACTGGTCGCATGGCTTTTGGCACGCAGTGAAACGTTGGTTCTGCAAGGCACGCGCTTTGGCCGGTTGATGTCGCAGCTCGGGAAGGGCCCCTGCTGTTCCTTGTGGTAGCGGATAAAGGCTTCGACGATCTGCGAGTCAAAACGGGTGCCGCTGTGCTGACGCAGCAACTGGTAGGCAATCTCTGTAGGCATCGGGTCACGGTAATGACGTTTCGACGTGATTGCTTCGAAAAAATCGGCAACGGAGATAATCAAAGCCCCGAGGGGGATATCGTCACCTTTGAGACCCCAGGGGTAGCCGGAACCGTCTATGTTTTCGTGGTGTGCCGCTGCAATCGCAGGGATGTTGTGGTAAATCCCGTCAAAATTGATTCCTTCGAGAATATCCCGGGTCTTGCGAGTATGGGTCTTGACGATATCGTATTCCTCTTCAGTCAGTTGGCCTTCCTTTTTGAGAATCGCATCTGGAACTCCTATCTTGCCGTAATCATGCAACAGAGACGCGACCCGAATCCGCTCTGTCTCCTCTTCGCTGATATTCAGGATGTTGCAAATACCAACAGCGTATTCCGTGACTTTTTTGCTGTGACCAGCGGTGAGAGGATCCCGGGCGTCAATGGTGGCGGCGAGAACTTCGAGGGTTGAGTGGAATTGGCGCTCTTTGGTTTGCAGCAGGTCGGCGTTGCGAATACTGATCCCCAGCATCGGAGCGATTCCCATCAACAGGCTGACATCACTCTGCTGTAGAGCTCTTTTTGATTTGAGATTGTCGACAGCCAGTAAGCCGATCGATTGGCCTTCGCAGATAATCGGGCAGCAGATAAAGGAGTAGGCCCCCAGTTTTTCTATCAACGACAAACTGCGTGAGGAGAGCTTGCCATGCAGATCCCGCACGTCGTCAATCAGGAAGGGCCGTTGTTCGTGAAAGGCTACCACGAAGACGCCGCGTGAGTTCGGTTTGTTCAGGTGGAAAGCGATACTGTTAAGCATGCGTAGCTGTTCACTGTTGTAGCCGAAGCCAGTGCGGAAAAGCAGTTGGTCGCGATCCTTGTTGGCAAGCAGGATCATGCCTCGGTCGAAATCGAGCCGCTTTTCCAGCACCTGAATAACGTTAGCCAGAATCTCATCGACTTCGGTCGGGGCGCTGATCGCCTGGCCGATTTCGTTGTTCATCAGGGAGTTGCTGTAGTTGATATTCATCTGTTCGATCAGCTTTTCACTTGAATCAAACAGGTTGTCGAGGCTGCGGCGCAGTTCACGGTTCTCCTTGGTGCGTGCCGTGTAGGAGAGGGCGGCGATCGTGGCCAATGAAGCTGGCAGAAGAGTCTGGGCGGTCAATGCGGGATTCCAGAAGGCTGCTGAAATGCAGGCCCCACCCAGGGTGAATGTTGTGATGTCGCGGGTCTTGCTCCACAGGTCTGCTGCAGAGCGCTTCCAGCTGATGACATAGCGACAATGTTGGCCACCATCGAAGAGGCATTCCGGGTGCTCGATGATGGGCATCTTGTCGTTGAACATCATGCAAACGGCTTCGAAGAAGCCCATGCGGTTCTCACATTGGAAAACCTTTTCTTCGATATCGGGATAGGGGGTAACTACGACTTCAACGCTATTGTCGCTGAGGCGTCTGGACTGGTATTGAGCTGAGCGGGTGAACTTGCTCGCGGCATTGCGTATCAATCCGAATGCATGCGCCGGCCCGACCAGGCCGAGGATGTATTGACGCATGGCACCTATGGCTTCCGGTGACGCAGAGTAACGACCGGCATCGCGGGCGACTTGCGCGTTGCCGGTTAATTCGACGGCTTTTTCGTAAAAGCGGTCGATCTGCGCCTGGGTGAACCAGTGGGACTGGTCCGCGACCTCATAGCTTTGCATGCCTGCATATTCCAGTGTTATAGAGGTGTCGATGTCAGGGTGCTTCTTCTTCAACAGCTTAACGTACGTATCGATAATACGGCTGTTGTAAAGCAGGTCCTTAGATAGTTTCGGCGTCATGGATTCGATTCTTCCTTGCTTCTGTTGATACGTTTGAAGTAGTTGCCGCAGAACTCGAAATAGGGGTCCAGGTAGCTGCAGTTGAGGACCCAGAGATTGTATTGTTTCTCAACGTGGATCGATTGGCTGGCCGCGTAGTCCGGCGGGTAGGTCAAGACCGGCACTTCGTCTTGGGGATATTTGGACGCCAGCATGGAGACTGCCGTAAAAAAAGCCTCGCGTGGTAAAGCCTTATTGTCTAGAACGATCACTGTGATGGCATTGGTCAGGTTTGAGAGGTTGAGCCCGACTTCCGTGCGCAGGAGCATGAAGAGCGCAACGGTCGTGCCTTCTTTCTGTAGGGCAAAGAGGGACTTCTCGCGCTGAAAACCGGCCTTCTCGTAGCACTCCTTTAATGATGAATCCTGTTGGCTCTCAACGTTGAGATCCATCCCCTGGATCATCAACCCTCCCGATTTGTTCTGGTAAAATGCCTCGAGGTCGAGCAGGTCTTCCTCTTTTGCCGGGGCCAACTCCCAGGCGCCACTGTCTCGCCATTTGAGGTCATATTCCTTGCGATAGTGGAAGTAGTCAAAGGTGTCGACGGAACAATGGGAAGGATCGTCGTAGTGTTTGGCGACTCCACCGAAAATGCGTTGCGGAAATCTGTTCTCCGGCCGGAAGAAGCACATGACGTAATCCATGTGTGCCGAATAGAGTGCCTGGGCTTCGTTGACGGCTTCACCGACCAGCTGTAATGTTTCCATGCCTGCTTTGCGTGAATGGGTCCGGTCGGCCGCGTGATGATGGATCAACCAGGAATTGCTGAACTGACGGAGCATCGCCATGTGGCCGACGATCCTGCTGTTCTCCTGGTAAATGAAGTGACGGGCGATCTCCGGAGTTGAGTCGTAGAGTTTGCTATAAGTCTCTTTGAACTCTTCCTTGTAGTCTTTTAGTGACAGGTATTTCCGCGGGTAGATAAAACCGCTGGAGAAGAAGAACTCCCATAGCTGCTCGAGGTCGATCTTCGGGCAGACTCCTTTGCTCCGGTCGTCGGCGCGGTGCAAGAGTGACATGAGGCGGGTGTGATCGGAGACTTCCATGTCGAGGATGGCCAGGCCGCAGCGCACGGGGGCGGCTTCGTCAGAACCATCGAGGGGTTGTCTGTAGACGACTTGTGCCTGGCAGGACAGGCTGAAAGAGTCTGCAAGACGCAGCTCCAACTTTTCCAATAGCATTCCTGGCAGAAGTTGTGCCACCTGGGGTGCTTCTGCCAAGGCCATGCCCGCGCCGGATAAATCGGTTACGTCGAGGCGAATCAGGTTTTTTGTCAAGGGGTGAGTGAAAACGGCTTCCGGTGCAGGGCAAAGTGCAAGTCGGCGATTGCGATGTTTCTTTGCCGCGAAACGGCTCTGCTGGGCAAGTGATGGCGTCACTACAACCGTATGACTGTCACGTTTGCCATGACTTCGCAACAGCTGCCCCGGGATTGACAGGAGGGTCTGTCCTGCCTGGGTGAAGATCACAGTCAGCGGTTCTTCCTGTTTTAACCATTGGAAGGTTTGTGGTGGTTTTGCTTGCAACTCCAGTCGAAAAGCTGCCGAACTGAAGTCTTTCAGACGGCCGGAAAAGCTCGCACCGTTCTGTATAACGTTGACCTCGATATCTGAGCAGAGGTGCCTTCTTATCCGACGAGAGGTCAGTTGGCGACAGACTTCCGGGAGGAGGCCGGACAATCCTGCTTCGCTCAACTTGGTCTTTTCAAGAGTGACCTGCAGAATATGATGGCCGTGAGGAACTTCCAGGTTGCGCAGCTCAAAGTCACCACGATCGACACTCGTGGGCAGGGGGGCAACCCAGTGACAGGTGAAGTTCTCGTCGCTGCAGGGATCAGGAATAGCAGGCAGTCGCAAGCTGCGACCATTCAGTCTGTGAGTGAGCAGAACGGTTATGGCGTCTGATTGAAAGTGTAAAAAATTGAGCCGGTTAATCAGTGTTTCACGGCTGATTTTGCGTGCGGATTGGTTTGTTGGAGTGACAGGTACTTCATGTACATCGTCCGAATGTCGATGCGTTTTTCTCGTTTCTTGGTTGGTGTGTTTCAGGTCAGCGCTTTGCACAAAGGTCCCTGGCCGAGGTCAGTGTGGGCAGACCATACTTTCTGCCAATCGAAGCTCTCCCATAAGTTGGGTGCGAATGTTTATTTAATTGCACTATAATTTATTAAAATTATGCACAATTATAGGTAAATTAAAATAATTGTCAAGAAGTTATATTCAAGTGTATCCCTTATATTGGGACTTTTTGCAGGCGTTTGAGGCTGGGGAGGCTGGAGGCGGAGGCTGGAGGCTGGAGGCTGGAGACTGGAGGCTGGAGGCTGGTGACTGGTCTAGTTAGTGCTGCGGCTAGTGACATGGCGTGATTGGCTGGCAAGGGCGGTGCGAGGCTAGAGGCTTGAGCTGGTGGCTGGAGTCCTCATTGGTGGTTCATTCCAGGCCCTAGTCCCCAGCCTCCTTGTCTTTTTTCTGTTTTTCCCTCTGGGCGGCCCACCAGTCGAGTCGTTCGCGGATGGTTTTTTCGTAACCGGACTCTTTCGGCCGGTAGTAGCGAGTGTCGCCAAGCGTTTCAGGCAGATGCTTCTGGGTGACGACGCTGTTTTGTTGGTTGTGTGCGTATTGATAATCCTTGCCGTAGCCGAGCTCTTTCATGAGGCCCGTTGGAGCGTTGCGCAGGTGGTGGGGAACGGGCAGTGCGCCACTCTGGCGGACTTCTTTCTGGGCTTCGCCAATGGCGACATAGGCGGCATTGCTTTTAGGGGCAGTCGCCAGGTAGGTGACGGCCTGGGCCAGTGGAATGCGGCCTTCCGGCATGCCTATGAAATGCACGGCCTGCTGGGTGGACACGGCGAGCTGCAGTGCACGTGGGTCGGCGTTGCCAATGTCTTCTGCTGCAAAAACAACCATGCGTCTTGCGATGAAGAGGGGGTCTTCGCCGGCCTCAATCATGCGAGCCAGCCAGTAGATGGCGCCATCGGGATCTGATCCGCGCATGCTTTTTATGAAAGCGGAGATGACGTTGTAGTGTTCTTCAGCGCCTTTGTCATAGAGGAGGGGGGCCTTCTGCATGGCTGCTGCCGCATCGCTCTGCAGGATGGTTTTGCTCGGTGGCCGTCGCTGCGGCGACTTCCAGGCTGTTCAGGGCGGAGCGTGCATCACCATGAGATTGCTCGGCGATGAAAGTGATTGCTCCGTCGTCTATGCTCAGTTGCTGCTCGCCAAGTCCTTCCTGGGAGGAAAGCGCGCGCTTGAGCAGCTTTGCTATATCGTCAGCGGCCAGGGGTTCGAGAACAAACACCCGGGATCGGGAGAGCAGGGCGGAGTTAACCTCGAAGGATGGGTTCTCAGTGGTTGCCCCGATCAGGATGATGTCGCCATTTTCCACCCAGGGTAGCAGTGCGTCCTGTTGAGCTTTGTTGAAACGATGGATTTCATCGATAAAGAGCAGGGTGCGCCGTCCGTAGTAGTTTCTCTCCTGTTGAGCCTTGGCGACGACTTCGCGGATATCCTTGACGCCCTGCAGGACAGCCGAGAAGGCGACGAAGTAGCTGCGGGTCGTCTGGGCAATGACTCTGGCCAGGGTGGTTTTGCCGGTTCCCGGCGGTCCCCAGAAGATTGCCGAGGTAAGCTGGTCCTGCTCGATCAGGCGTCGTAGGACGCCATCTTCACCGAGCAGGTGCTGCTGGCCGACCATTTCGTCGATACGCTGTGGGCGCAGGCGTTCTGCCAGAGGTGCCGGGGCTTTCCCGGAGGTTGTTGAGGAAAAAAGATCCATCGTCGCCGTGTGAGGTTTAAGGTTAAAGTAGGGCTTGAAACTAGAGAGAATGAACCTTAGCACAATGGGTCAGCGTGGACAAGAGTGGATGGCGTAAGTCATTGATAGGCATAGACTTTGACGGTTTGTTGTGATAGTGTTCGCTCACTTGGAGGGCTCCTTCTATGAAGCGCATCGGAATTTTTGCCAAACGCCATAACGAAGACGCCGTCAGTCTTGCAGAAGAGGTTGTGGCATGGCTGGTGGAACGTGAGGTCGAAGTCTACGTCGATGAGGCGCTGGCCGGAGCCATGCCTGATATGCAAGGCTACCCTGAACAGGCGATTCCTCCTCTGGTTGATATGGTCGTGGTCCTCGGTGGCGACGGTACCCTGCTTTCGGTTGCCCGTCTGGTCGGTGATCTGCGCACCCCTATTCTGGGAGTGAACCTCGGCAGTCTCGGATTTATGACAGAAATCACCCGTTCTGAACTTTTTCCGATGTTGGAGCAGGTTCTGAAAGGTGACTTTACTGTCTCCGAGCGGATGCGTCTTTTGGCAATTATCCGTCGCAGGGGAGAGGAAGTCGCACGCTACCGGGTTCTTAACGATGTTGTTATCAATAAAGGCGCCCTGGCCAGGATTATCGATATGGAGGCCTGGGTTGATGAAGACTACCTGACCACCTTCAAGGCCGATGGCCTGATTGTTTCTACACCGACCGGTTCGACCGGCTACAATCTTGCGGCCGGTGGGCCTATTATCTATCCCGGCAACCATTGTCATGTTATTTCGCCCATCTGTCCGCACACCTTGACAAACCGGCCCATCGTGGTCTCAGATGACGCAACGATCCGGATTGCCGTCAAATCTCTGGACCAGGATGTCGTTTTTACTGCCGATGGACAGGAGGGGATGCCGCTCGAGTGTGGTGATGTGGTTGAATTGCGTAAGTCAAATCATTCCACACTGCTGATAAAGAGCCCGAGTAAAGATTATTTCCAGGTGCTGCGCACCAAGTTGCACTGGGGAGAAAGATAAGGCAGGAACGAGGGACGTGGAACAAGGGACGCGAAAATCATTTTCCTTTAGCACCTGAATTCTGTGCCCTGAGCGATTCTGTTTAACTTGCCTCTTCTGAATAAGCTTTTTATACTGCTATGAAATTGCCGTTTTATAATGAATGACTTCGATGTTAACTTGATCCTGATTCTTGTCGCGTCCCGCGTGCCGCGTTCCAGGCTGATATGCTCCTCAATCTGACCATTACCAATTTCGCCATTATTGATCGACTCGAAGTGCAGTTCGAGGAAGGCTTTAATGTCCTCACCGGAGAGACCGGTGCGGGTAAGTCGATCATCCTTGATGCCTTTGGCCTGTTGCTGGGTGACCGGGCGCGTCCGGACCTCGTTCGTGCCGGCGCCAGTGAAGCGACTGTGGAAGCTCTTTTCGATCTGACCGGGCGTGATGATATCCAGCAGGCTTTTATGTCTGCCGGTTTCTCTGTCGATGGAGAGCTGGTTTTGAGAAGGATTGTGCAAAGCGAGGGGCGAAGTCGCGCGTATGTGAATGGCAGCCTTGTGACGCTTGCGCAATTGCAGCCTTTGAGTGAACTGCTGGTGACTGTCTGCGGTCAGCACGAGCATCAATCATTACTGCAGAGAAATGTTCACCTGACTGTTCTTGATCGTTTCGGCAGGCTTGACGAACCCTTGCATCTCTACCGCGAGTCCTATGCCGTGATGCAGAACATAGCTCAGCAACTCGCACGTCTGGAAGACGCTGAGCGTGACCGCCATCAGCGACTCGACTTTCTGCGTCATCAAGTTGATGAAGTGAGCTCGGCACAATTGCTTCCCGGTGAAGAAGAGGACCTTCTTGCCGAGCGATTACTTTTGCAGAATGCCGAGCGCCTTGAGGCTGTGACCCGTGGTGGTTACGAAGCACTCTATGAGGGTGCTGGTGCTGTCTGTGAGGTCCTGGGTGGCCTGTCCTCCGAATTGAAGTCTGTTGGAGAGGTCGATAGCGAACTGGCAGTGCTAGGCGAGACCGTTCAGCGCAGCCTGTTCGATCTGGAGGATGTTTCTGTGCAATTACGCTCCTACCTGGGTCGCATTGCCTTTGAACCGGATCGTCTGGAAGCCATTGAAGAACGCCTTGCGACCTTGACCCGACTGAAACGCAAGTATGCGCCGACTCTAGAAGAGATCCTGACCCTGTTGGAGAGCTTTGAACAAGAGATTGCTGAGCTGGAAAATGCACAAGAAACCCGGGACACTCTGGCAGAGGAGCTTGTTGCACGCACTGAAGAGGCCCGGTCTCTGGGCGCAGAGCTCTCAGATGCGCGCAGAAGGGCGGCTCAAGCACTCGAAGTAGGCCTCCTGGAAGAGATGTCCGCTTTGGCCATGCCGGGGGCTTCTTTTGCTGTGGCTTTCTACAAGTTAGATCATCCCGGACCGGACGGCCATGAAAGGATCGAGTTTATGGTCAGTTCAAACCCCGGGGAGCCTTTGCTTCCCCTGGCCAAGGTCGCATCCGGTGGTGAACTTTCCCGCATGATGTTGGCTCTTAAGCGTCTCGCCCCGGACGCTGACAGCGTGCCAACGGTTATTTTTGACGAGGTGGATGCCGGAATCGGTGGTGTCGCTGCTACCGCGGTCGGCCGCAAGCTGCAAGTCGTGAGTCGCACCTCGCAAATCCTTTGTGTGACACACTTGCCACAGGTGGCGGCCTTTGCTGACCACCATCATCGGGTTGTTAAGCGTGAACTTGATGGCCGCACTTTGACAGCTATGGAGCACCTGGGAGATGATGAGAGAGTGCAAGAGATGGCAAGAATGCTTGGTGGGGCTACGGTGACTGAACAAACCTTGCTACATGCAAAAGAGTTGATTCATGCATCGGTGTCCTCCTGATACACCTTTAATCGCCAGGAAAACTTATGATTCGTAAAGCAATTCTTCAGGATGCCCGACAAATCCATCAGCTGTTAATGGCTTATGTCAAAGATGGTCTGGTGCTCTCGCGTTCATTGATGGACATTTTTGAGTCAATCAGAGATTTTTATGTCTTTGTCGAAGATGAGCGGGTTGTTGGTGTTGCTGCCTTGAATATTTGTTGGGAAGACCTCGCCGAGGTGCGTTCCCTGGCAGTCCATGAAGAGGCCTCTGGTCGTGGCATCGGCAGGCATCTGGTTGAGGCCTGTCTTACGGAGGCGAGGCAGCTTGGTATTGGCAGGGTTTTTGCTTTAACTTATCAACAAAGCTTCTTCGAAAAACTAGGTTTTGAGATCATTGAGAAATCTGAGCTGCCGCAAAAAATCTGGGGAGATTGTATCAAGTGCGTGAAATTTCCAGACTGTGATGAGATTGCTCTGAGTATTTCCCTTTAAGGTATATTTTTCCTGATATCAGGTTTGAGGCTCAATAATACCGCCAGTTTTGTCTTTAATCTTGACAGTGAGCTTGACAATCCTTTATTAGTTAGCGTTGAAATCCAGTAAACACAAGTTGTTCAGGAGGTTTAAGGATTTGCCGGCAAAACGTTTTACCATCATGATTATACCGGAAGGGTCCCACCAGGTGCGTCGCTTTGCGGTGAGGAGTTCTGTTGTTAAAGGGCTTTTGGCGTTTTCTGTCCTTCTGGCCCTTGGCCTGACCGGACTGATTGCTGATTATCTGATGACCAATCTGGACAGCAACGAGTTCCATCGTCTGCAGGTTGAGAATCTGTCGCAGCGGGAAGAGTTGAACCGTCTGCTTGTCAAGCTCGAAGACCTGCGCCAGGAGATGGTTGTTTTGGCACAGAATGATGCCAAAGTCCGTGTCATGGCAAAGCTTTCGGCACCCAAAGGTGATAGTATTGCCGGTGTCGGCGGGCCTGCCCGGGAAAACGATGTCAATCGCGAGTTCAGTGGGATTCAGCAGCGCATTGACGAAGTGCGGCGCCAGATTGATCTGCGCAGGGAAAGCCAGGAAGAGATTCAGGGCATTCTTAACGATCAACGCTCACTGCTTGCTGCGAAGCCTTCCGGTTGGCCTGTCAAAGGCTGGCTGACTTCAAGCTTTGGTTTGCGCCGTGATCCTTTCAATGGCAGGCGCAAGATGCATGAAGGTCTCGATATCGCATCGCGGACTGGAAGCGCGGTTGTTGCAACGGCAGATGGGATCGTCAGTAGTGTCAGGACTGAAGCCGGCTATGGCAAAATGGTAACCATTGACCATGGCTATGGCTATCGGACGCTCTACGGGCATAATTCAAAATTTCACGTCAAGGTCGGCCAGCGGGTCAGAAGAGGTGATCGTATCGCCTCGGTGGGGAATACCGGTCGTTCGACCGGTTCTCATGTTCATTACGAAATTCGTCTCAACGGTGTTCCAGTCAACCCTAATAAATATCTCTAACTCTTCTTCAGATAACACAAAAAGCCCGGCATACGCCGGGCTTTTTTGTGTTTGTTTGCCCGGTGTCATTGCTAGCTGTTTCTTCTTCCTTGATTTCTGCCTTTTTTATTTTGTTGCGATCTTGATTTTTGCTGCATTCGTCCTGACTTGTTTTCTCCTGTGATTTTAAGTGTCATTCGACGAGTTGACTAATCGCCGTATTCCGCTAATCTTAACTCATAATAATTTTAAACTTAATGAGCGGTGCCGGCTCATGCTGTTGCAGTGGACACTCTAAAACGTATAAGGAGAATTACAATGAAACAGGTTTGCAGGTATTTTTTGACAGTGACATCCCTGGCTTTGGCTATTTGTTTGGCCATCGCCCTTTGTGGCTGGTGCGGAGATGGTCAAGAAGGTTGACAATTTTATAGTTGTTCTGGATCAGTCAGGATCCATGGCTCAAGCCAAGGCCAAGCCCGGTGAGCAGAAGCTTGACAAGGCAATCGCTGCAGTTAAACGACTTGATCAGGCCGTCCCTGAACTTGGCTATACCAGCTCGGTTTCTCTCTTTGCGCCCTACAAGACGGTCAGTCAGCCTGCGATCTACAAGACCGGTTCTATCGGCTCTGCTGCAGATAGCTTTACTCCTGCATTTAACAGCTTCACAACGCTTGGCAGATGGTTTGACTGCCATTGGCCCAACTGTAGGCAATCTCTCCGGGAAGACTGCCCTGATCATGTTTACCGATGGCGCCTGGAATGCTGGCGTTGATCCTGTTGCTGCAGCCAGGACGCTTTATAGCCAGAATCCCGGCCTGTGTATTCATGTCGTAAGCTATGCTGATACCCCTGTCGGGCAACAGACGATCGATGCAATCAAGGCTCTTTCCGGTTGTTCCATTGTTGTTGACGCCAAAGTCTCTTGAGTCTGATGCTGCCATGGCTCAGTTTGCTAAAGATGTCCTTTATGACGAAGTTCAGCCTGCTCCTGTTGTGGAGGAGGTGGTCGTTGTTGAGGTTCCCGAACCCGAGATCGTGGTTGTCAAGGAAGTCATCACCTTCAACCTGCTATTTGATTTTGACAAATCGAATATTAAGGATGAGATGATTCCGGTTCTCGAAGAGGTTAAGGAGATCCTGAATAATGACAAGGACACAGAGTTTGTCCTTTCCGGTCACACTGACTCGATAGGCACGGAAGCCTACAACCAGGCGCTCTCGGAAAGGCGTGCTGCTTCCGTTCAAAAATGGCTCACTGACAATGGCGTTGCCGCGTCTCGCCTGGAAGCCGTCGGTTATGGTGAGACTCGGCCCAAGTATAACAACGACACCAAAGAAGGTCGCAAACTCAACCGTCGCGTCGAGTTGCAATCCAAATAACAGCTTTACAGGTCACCGATAGGTTCAATCGATATCGGCCGGGTGCTACAAGCACCCGGCCGATATTTAGTTGTGATCGCCTCTCCTGTTGTACTTTAAGGAGTGAGAGGGATATCCTTTGATTTCACGGCTGAGTATGACATAAAGTGTCATCTGACGGAGACGAAACCTGTCTGAGAGTTGTCAGTATCTGCATGAGATTTGCTTTCTTCTCCGTAATATCAGTTGTTTAACCGAGTCACTGAATTTCTGGTACGATCGTTGCTCAATAAGGTAAGCATGGAGATTGAAATCCCTTGCTGGAGGTGCCTTATGAAAAGTCTGTTTCAAGTATTCACTGTGGCAGTCATTGTTTTTCTCTTTGCTCTGCCGGCTGCATCTAGCGATGCGCCCACCAATGGTTTGACTGCTGATAATGAGCTTATGGTCAGGCTTGCAGATTTCGAAAACTTTGCCCGTTCAAAGGTGAAGCAATTGGATCGCAATCATATAAATTCTCGTTCCCATATGAAAGTCACCCGGTTGAAAGATGGGACCTACCGCGCTCGCTATCACAAGATTGATGACACGACAATGAAGGTCAAGGTGCGTCGTTCTAAATCTGCTTCTGCTCCCTACGTCGGCATCATTACTTATAAAGAAGAAATTCTCGAGTCTTCAGCACGTGCTCCGGAAGAGTTTGAACCCGACATGTTTGCGGTTGTGGAAATTATTCCAAACCGACACATCTTCAGTTTTCGCAAGGGAAACTGGAACTAGGACCTCTGCAACAGTCACATGCGTTTCTGGCCGTTAAACAGTAACGGCACAATTCCGATAATGCTTCTTCGGAGTTGTGCCGTTTTTGTATTTATTCGCGATGTGAAAGGAAAGCTCTCAGGCTGTATTGACCGACCCCCTTTAGCGCTTGTGAGGGCACTCTCTGCTGTGTTAAAATTTGCAATTCTGAACTGAGCGCCAACAGGCGCTTTTGCTTGTGATAAATACCGTGTCCATGGAGCTATAAATGATTGGAAGTCTTCTGAAAAAGATCGTTGGCAGTAAGAATGATCGTGAACTGAAAAAATTGCAGCAGCAGGTCGAGGCGATCAATGCACTGGAGCCATCCATACAGGCTCTCTCAAATGATGAATTGAAAGCGAAAACGCTTGAGTTTCGTTCCCGTCTGGAAAAGGGTGAAACTCTCGATGACCTCCTGATTGAGGCTTTTGCCGTTGTGCGAGAAGCTGCATTGCGTGTCCTGGGAATGCGTCATTTCGACGTCCAGTTGATCGGCGGCATGGTGCTGCATTCAGGTAAAATTGCCGAGATGAAGACCGGTGAGGGCAAAACCCTGATGGCGACCCTGCCCGTTTACCTCAATGCTCTGGCAGGTAAAGGTGTACATGTTATTACGGTCAATGACTACCTTGCCAAACGTGACGCTGCGTGGATGGGTGAGGTCTATAATTTTCTAGGTCTTGAGGTTGACTGCATCGTACACGGCTTGAACGATGAGCAGCGAAAGGCCGCCTATCGTGCAGATATCACCTATGGAACCAATAATGAATTCGGTTTCGATTATCTGCGTGACAACATGAAGTTTGCTCTCGAGGATTACGTCCAGCGTGATCTCTACTACGCGATTGTTGACGAGGTTGATTCCATTCTGATTGATGAGGCCCGGACCCCTTTGATTATCTCCGGTCCAAGCAATGTAACCAGCGAGCTTTACTACAAGGCTGACAATGTTATCCCGCGCCTGCAAAAAGGCGAGATGATCGAGGAGCGCGACGGCACAATCGGCCGTACCTCCAAGAGCTATACGGGCGACTACACGGTTGATGAAAAATCCAAGACCGCGACGCTCACCGAAGAGGGTGTCCTGCAAGCTCGAGAAATTGCTGGGCATTGATAACCTTTATGAACCTGGGAATATGGCGATTCTGCATCATGTCAACCAGGCCTTGAGAGCACATGCCATCTTTAAACGTGACGTTGATTACGTGGTCAAGGATGGCGAGGTGATCATCGTTGACGAATTTACCGGGCGACTGATGCCGGGTCGACGCTGGAGTGATGGCCAGCACCAGGCGATTGAAGCAAAAGAAGGTCTGAAGATCGAGAAGGAAAACCAGACTCTCGCAACAATCACCTTCCAGAATTATTTCCGCATGTATGAAAAGCTGGCAGGCATGACCGGTACGGCGGACACCGAAGCGGCCGAATTCAACGAAATTTACGGTCTTGACGTCGTCGTCATGCCGACCAACAAGCCGATGATTCGCATTGACCAGGCTGATGTGATCTATAAAACCGGCAAGGAAAAGTTCAATGCGGTCATCGAAGATATCGTCAGCCGACATGAGACCGGGCAGCCGGTTCTGGTCGGTACCATCACCATCGAAGATTCAGAAACCCTCTCCGAACTCCTGAAAAAACGTGGCATTAAACACAATGTATTGAATGCCAAACAACATGAGCGGGAAGCAGAAATCGTTGCCCAGGCCGGCCGCAAGGGGGCACTGACCATCGCAACCAACATGGCCGGCCGTGGTACAGATATTGTTCTGGGGGGAAATCCCGAGATGATGGCCAAGCGCGAAGCCGCCGCGGCCGAAGACCCGGAGCAGGCGTATGCGCAGGCTCTGGAAAAATACAAAGCTCTTTGTGCTGCAGAAAAGCAGGAAGTTATCGAAGCAGGGGGATTATACATCCTCGGTACCGAGCGGCATGAATCACGGCGCATCGATAACCAGTTGCGCGGCCGTTCCGGTCGCCAGGGTGATCCCGGTGAAAGCCGCTTTTACTTGAGCCTTGAAGATGATCTGCTGCGCATCTTCGGTTCTCACCGGGTCTCTTATGTGATGGAGAAGCTCAAGGTTCCTGAGAACGAGGCAATTGAGCATGGCATGATTTCCAAGGCGATCGAAGGAGCGCAGAAAAAGGTTGAAGCGCATAACTTTGAAATCCGCAAACACCTGATTGACTATGACGATGTCATGAATCGCCAGCGTGAAGTGATCTATACCCAGCGTAAAGAGGTGCTGGCCGGTGAAAATATCCGGGAAACGATTGATTCGATTCTTGATGAGATGGTTGAAGATATGGTCGCGACTTTCTGTCCGGAAAAAACCCCGTCACGCGAATGGAACTGGGAGAGCATGACGACTGATTTTGTCAACCAATTCAATTTTGTGGCCAATCTGCCGGATGCTGATAAAGATCTTAAGCCGGTAGACTCTTGAAGACAGCTTCAAGGAGCAGGTTGCAAAGCGTCTGGCAGAGCGGACCGAAACGTTTACGCCGCCTGTTATGGAGCATCTGATGAAGGTTCTGCTTCTGCAGACCATCGATACCAAGTGGAAAGACCACCTGCTGTCGATCGATCATCTCAAAGAGGGCATCGGCATGCGCGCTTATGCGCAGAAAAATCCCAAGGAAGAGTACAAGCGTGAAGCTTACGCGCTCTTTATGGAAATGATGGGTCGAATCCGCCAGGAGGTTGCCCAGAAGCTTTTCCGGGTGCAGCTTGCGCGTGAGGAGGAGGTCGCAGAAATGGAGGCTCAGCAGCGTCGCGAACGTCTTGCGCTGGCCCGACAGGCTGGGCCGAAGCCTGCGGTCCAAGCCCCGATGAAACGTGATGCTGACAAAGTTGGTCGTAACGAAGACTGCCCCTGTGGCAGCGGTAAAAAATATAAGAAGTGTTGCGGGCAATAGGAGGCTTGTCTCTGTGATCTTATAAAGATCGAAGCTCAAGTGTTCCTGGTGCTCAGGGAGGGACTGTATGACCAAGGAGGCAGAGGGAGAAATGCTGCTCCTGGAGGAATCCCCCGGCAGCCTTGCCGAGGCTCGTTTTGCCTGGCCTGCCGCCGAGGTTTGCCGCCCTCTGGGCTCAGGCGTAGCCGACCTGGTCTCCCGGGAAAAAATCCAGATTGTGTTCAGTGATCTGCCGGGGAGCGACAGTGTCGCTCTCGATACCCTGTCGCAAATCCGTCGTGTTCATCCACACCTTCCTCTGGTCGCCATTCTTGCTGAAGAGGATTTTCCTTAGGCCTCAGCGCTTTTCGAAAGGGCGCTGATGATGTTCTCGTGCGCCACTTGATCATGATAAGCTGGAATTGTTGTTTGATGCCCTTGTTGATAACGCTGTCAAGTTCAACCGGCAGGATGGCCGTCTCTCTGTCTCTGCCGCGAATCTGACTTTGCACGATAAGCCGACACTTTACTGCAGATCACCAACCAGGGCAAAACGGTGCCCAGGGAGAATGCTGAAGACATTTTTCAGGAATATTCTCAGCTCGGCGAGATTGACACAGGCAAACCGAGAGGCATAGGTGTAGGGCTTGGCCACCTGCCGGGCGATCTTGCGTCAGATGCAAGGTGAGATTTTTCTTGAGCCTACCGATGGTGAAGGGACATCAATCGGTCTTCTTTTGCCAACCAGAATGGAGTTGAACAATGGCTGAATCTTTATTTACGGTTCCGAAAGGATTCAAGGCGGCAGCGTACAGTTCGGGAATTAAAAAGTCCGGTAAATTGGACCTTGCCCTGATCTGTGCGGATAAACCGGTTGAGTGTGCCGGTGTCTTTACGACAAATAAAGTTGTCGCGGCACCGGTCATAATTACCGAGTCGCGGATGCGCCAGGGCCTTTGCCAGGCCATCCTGGTCAACAGCGGCAACGCCAACGCCTGTACCGGCAAACAGGGGCTGCAGGATGCACGTCGTTGCGGTGACCTGGTTGCGGAAACACTTGATATTGCCCCGGAGCTGGTTGCCGTCTCTTCAACGGGAGTGATCGGTGTGCCCTTGCCGATGCACTGTTTTGAAGAGCATGTCCCGAGCCTGTGCAGAATGTTGAGCCACGACCAGTTTGATGGTGTCGCCAAGGCGATGATGACTACTGACGCCTTTCCGAAGATGTGTGGTCGGACCATCAATGTCGACGGTCAGGATGTCCATTTGCTTGGCCTTGCCAAGGGCGCCGGTATGATCCATCCCGACATGGCGACCATGCTCGCTTTTGTTGTGACCGATGCGGTTTTGGCCGATGGGTTGCTGGACGAGGCCTTGCGTCAGTCGGTCAACGCCTCATTTAACCGGATTACTGTTGACCGTGACACGTCGACCAACGATATGGTGCTGCTGCTCGCCAGTGGTGATGCTGAAAACCGGGAGATTATCCGAGGGGTCCGCTGCGCTCGGCCAGTTTTGTGGTGCCCTGAATGAAATTATGCTCGAGCTGGCGAAGATGATTGTCCGCGATGGCGAAGGTGCAACCAAGTTGGTGCGTATCCAGATTAATGGTGCAGCAAACGATGCCGATGCCTTGCTTGCCGCGCGTTCTGTTGCCACCTCACAGCTGGTGAAAACCGCTTTCTTCGGTGAGGATGCTAACTGGGGGAGGATCATTGCTGCCGTCGGTTATTCGGGCGCTGATGTGGATCCGGACAAGGTGAGTATCTCGTTTGATGATGTCGCCATGGTGACCAATGGACTTGGGCTCGATTCCGCTCAGGAGGCAAGGGCGAGTGAGATCCTGAAAAAACCGGAGTTTACAGTGACGGTTGATCTTGCCTTGGGTGAAGGCAGCGCCTACTACTATACGTCTGACCTGACTTACGACTATGTCAAGATCAACGCAGATTATCGCAGCTGATAAGTGGCCGCTGCAAAGCTTTGGAGCCACCTCTGAAATAGATTGATGAACTCACCCGCAAAAAAGATAGACAACACCCTGCTCAAGGCTGACGCGACCAGTGCGGATATCGCCAGACTTTGCGAAGAAGCTGTCGAATACGGCTTTGCCTCGGTCTGCATCCCGCCGTGTTTTGTGCCGCTGGCAAGTCAGCTTCTCTATGGCTCCGAGGCGGTCGTTTGTACGGTGGTCGGTTTCCCTCTTGGCAACCAGAGCACCGAAACCAAGGTCTTTGAAACCCGCCAGGCTGTTGCCGCAGGCGCCGCTGAGATTGATATGGTTATCAACCTCGGCTCTGCGCGAGACGCAGATTATGCTGCTGTTGGTGATGAGATCCGTCGGGTGGTTGCTGCTGCTGAGCACGCTGTTGTCAAAGTGATTATTGAATGCTGCCTCTTGGATGATGCTGAGAAACGCAGACTGGTTGAGGTTGTTGTCGAAAACGGTGCCGATTATGTCAAGACGTCTACCGGGCTTTGCTCTCTCCGGAGCAACCGTTGAGGATGTCAAGCTGCTTTCAGAATGTAGCGCCGGCAGGATCCGGGTCAAGGCTGCAGGAGGCGTTCGAGACTGGAAGAGTTGCCGGGAAATGCTCGCAGCGGGCGCTGACCGGATCGGTACCAGCGCCGGGGCTGTCATTATGCGGGAATGGCAGGAAGAGGCAGGTTTGCGATGTCGATGACAGGAAAGCGGGCAATCTGGATCGTTCTTGATGGTGTCGGGCTCGCAGCTTTACCCGATGCGAAAGCTTATGGCGATGAAGACGCGGCAACCTTACCCCATGTTGCAACGGCATGCGGTGGGTTGAATTTACCGAACCTGCAACAGCTTGGCTTAGGCTCTCTCGCTGAGATCAAAGGGGTGCCACCCGTGGCTGACCCCGTTGGTGCTTATGGTCGCCTTGCTGAACGATCTGCAGGCAAGGACAGTATTATCGGCCACTGGGAGCTTGCTGGTGTCATCGTTGACAAACCCTTTGCGACTTACCCGCAAGGCTTCCCCGGCGAGTTGGTGGATGCGTTTGCCGAAATTATCGGAATGCAACCGCTTGGCAATGTATCCGCCGGTGGCATATCTATTCTCAAGGAGTATGGGGCTGAGCATATCAGAACCCGACGTCCGATTCTTTACACCAGTGTTGATTCCGTTTTTCAAATTGCCGCTCATGAAGACATCATGCCGCCGTCGGAGTTGTATCAACTTTGTCAGGTAACCCGGCGACTGGTTGATGATTACGGCATCGCCCGTGTGATCGCTCGACCCTTCAATGGAAACGAAGCCGAGGGCTTTCGTCGAACTCCGCGGCGGAAGGATTTTCCTACGCCACCCCCGCAGAAAACGCTCCTGGAGTGTCTGTCCGGTCAGGGTTTGGATGTCTCGGCCGTTGGCAAGATAGATGATTTGTTTGCTGGTCGGGGGATCTCAAGGAGTATCACGACAATTGATAATGCTGATGGCATGCATAAAACCCTGGCTGCTCTGGAAGAGCTTGGGCAGGGGTTGCTGGCAGTTAATCTGATTGATTTCGATATGGTGTATGGCCATCGCAAGGACGCGCCCGGGTTTGGCCGGGCGTTAGAGTCGTTTGATGCCTGGTTGCCACAGCTTGAGCAGAAAATGCGCAAGGACGACCTGCTGGTCATCACTGCTGATCATGGCTGTGATCCGACTACTCCCGGATCGGATCACACCCGCGAGTATGTTCCGGCTCTGGTCTGGTCAAAATCGATGTTGAGTGGGATTGCCCTGGGAGATCGAAAGTCCTTTGCCGATATCGGAGCGACACTGGCTGAGTATTTCGATGTGTCCGGCATTGCGACCGGCGAAAGTTTTGTCGAGCTGCTGAATTTGCCCGTCTGAGTCAGTTTTGCAGTTGCCCGGCACTAAAATCACCGACCCCTGCATTACTAGCTGAGACCTCTTTGAGAAAATGCTCCCGAATGAACATTTGCAGCTGGTTCTTATAGTCTTCCGCGAGGTCGTCAAAGACGACACCAAAACCCTGAAAAAAGTTGTTTTCAGAATCAGGTTGGATTGTGTATAGGACCGTCGAGGTGATCTCAATCTCTTTGCAATGGCCAAAGAGTGGAAAGACTACCTTGATCCGGTCGCCTTTTTTGGCCCTGGTCGGGGCTTTGAAGAACAGGCCGTGCATGCTCAGGTTGAGGACGTCTGCTAAGATAAAGTCACCTTCCACGATGCTGTACATTCCGGGAAGCTTTAAACGAAGACGCAGGTTCTGACGGGGGTGTTTTTCCACCTGACGCTGGATAAAAGCAAAGAGTTCAAAAAGTTCAAACGGAACGGTGATGGTGGCGCCCGGAGTTATTCCCGTTGTTTCTGCATTGTCTTGCTTAAGAGCTATCGTTGGCAGTTCTCCCGATTTGATGCTTTCAGTCGTCTTTGAGTCCAGGGCCAAGTCTTTAGCGGCGAAAATCTCTTCGCCCATGATCAGAAGGCTTGGTCTGCTCTCCCCGATGAAGGGCATGACCTGATCTGCTTTGCTGGTTGACAAGACACGGTAGCCCCAGTGCTTGAGTATTGGCTCAAGGGTCGCCAAAAGTTCCGGGCGGTTGTCTGCAACAAGAATATTCTTCATTTGTCTTCTGTTTGCGAATCAGATTACACGACGATCTCATTCCGATTGATCGTCTGTTGACTGCTAAATCCCCTGAAATGATGAGTAATCTAACGTATTTGCCAATTTGAGCAAAGGAGAAAATGGCATATTGTGTTATCCGCTGCTGTCGAACATCCTCCGAGTAAAAATCCTTGTGACCTTCTGTCGGCAAATATCTTGGAGGGCCTTTGATATGGCTTGTAGAGTTTTCCGTAAAAGTTTTAAACAATTAAGGCTCAGGTCTGTGCAGAAGTATTTGCAGGACCGACCCGTGACAGATCCTTTGAATTTCTTTGATGGTGTAAAAAATCTTGTCCTTACACAATTATAGGGACACGATTAATTGTTAATCGTGTCCCCAATAATTGTCTAGCTGTTCTTTTTGCCTTTCCCCTTACCTCTTGCTGCACGGGCTTTTGCAAGATTTTCACCCAGACCGCGGTCAATGGCCATCTGGCGCCGTTTTTCCGAGTAGCTTTTGGCCGCGAGTGATTGTGAACGAGGGATGTCGAATTGCCTGCGATATTCGGCAGCAGTCATTTTGTGGGCTGTCTTGAGATGACGCGAGAGGGTTTTCATCCCTTTGCCGCAGATCATGCAAAAAATCTTTTCTTTGCCAAAAGCTTTTTTGCGGGAGACCGCCGGACCACTCTCTTCCTCTTCTACGACATTAGCAATGGTCTCACCTTTTTCCAGACTATTAAGAGCGTTGTAAACGTCATTCAGCTCGGAAACCAGCTCTTCTTTTGTCATGTTTGTTGTTGATGCATGCGCAGCGACGATATCCGCTGCCATCTCTAAAATAGTTGCCATCATGTCCTCCAGTATTGATAATATTTCTATTGGTGATGATTGTGAGTGTATAAGCCTTATAGTAATACAACTTTTATATGTATAATCAAGCAGAAAAAAGTTCGATGTATAGTATCTTTGTGTAATTATGTAAAAGCTATATGACCGAGGTGAAGATTTAAGGACGTTTTGTTTGTTAACGAAAATGGCCTTTCCGTTGTTATTCTTACGAAAGATCAAACAACATGATTATCAGACAGGTTATAGAATCTGCTGAAAGCAGTCTTCTTTGTGAACATGCCTGCCACAGTCTGTCTTCTAAAGGCAGGCGGGTGCCTGAAGACGCCTGCCCGGTGAGGACCGCCTTTCAGGTCGATCGTGACCGCATCCTGCACTGCAAGTCTTTTCGGCGCCTGAAGTACAAGACGCAGGTTTTTCTTGCACCGGAAGGCGACCATTACCGAACCCGATTAACTCATACTCTCGAAGTCAGTCAGGTCGCCAGAACCATGGCCCGGGCATTACGACTGAATGAAGATCTTACAGAGGCAATTGCCCTTGGACATGATCTCGGCCATACACCATTCGGCCACGCCGGTGAGCGCGTGCTGGATGAGCTTCTGCCGGGGGGCTTTCATCATGTTAACCAGAGTCTGCGAGTCGTTGAAACGCTGGAAAAGAATGGCGTCGGCCTCAATTTGACCCGGGAGGTTATGGATGGAATACTTCTCCACTCAAAAGGTCGTGGGAGGTTGTTAGGGCAGGGTTCAGAAAGCCTCCCGGCAACACTCGAAGGCCAGTTGGTGAGGCTTGCTGATGTGATTGCTTATGTTAATCATGACCTTGACGATGCGATCCGCGGCGGCTTGATCCAAGCGGAAGATGTGCCTTTGGCGTTGCGAGAGGCCCTCGGTGAGAACAATTCACAAAGACTGAACACAATGATTACCGACCTGATTGAGACGACAATGACCGGAGACTATGAGGTCGTGCAGCTCTCTGCCCCGGTCTCCGAACAGGTCGTCGGTCTTCGCGATTGGTTGTATACTCATGTCTATATGGCTGCCGCCTTAGAGGGGGAATTCCGTAAGGCAAGGCGAGTGCTTTACGAACTGTTTGAATATTTCAGAACCAAGCCGAGTGAATTGCTCGTTTATGGTGGCTGCTGTGAGGACAGCGAAAAGGTTGAAATTGCAATCGCTGATTTTCTTGCCGGGATGACGGATCGATATGCAATGAACCTCTACCAGAAGCTGTTTTTCCCTCAACCCTGGAAAGCCGTTTGAAGGGTTGATGACAAAAGTAGCCGAAGCAGTCGCGAAGCTTGACACTTGAGAAGGCAATATGGTAGTTTTTCAGCGGCTTTACAGCTATTTGACGGTCCATGCAAATGGAGAAAATAATGCTTGATGCCGACCGGTTGCGTGTCATTTTTCGCGTTAACGGTGTTTATCCTGCCATACCGGTTGCCGATTTACTGGCAGCTCGTGGTCAAGATGATGATCTTTTGGCAGCACTGGTGTGATTTGTTGGAAGATTTAAAGAGTAGCCAAGGCCGAAGAGATGATTCGGAGGATATCTCTGGATTCGACCTTCAGCATGAAACGTTTAAAATCAATCATTGTGAATATCGTCTGCTGGATCGGAACCGTGTTGTCGAAGATCCGGATTTTACGCTTTGCGGACTGAAGGTCTCAAGGAGGTTGGCATGAGCAAGAAACTGCTGTTGGCCGACGACAGTATAACAATTCAAAAGGTTATCCAGATTACCTTTGCACATGAAGACTATGAGCTTACCATCACAGATAATGGCGATGCCGCTCTGGCTAAAGCTCAGGAGATCAAACCTGATCTGATAATGAGCGATGTCTACATGCCGGGTAAGAATGGCTACGAGTTGACCCGCGCGATCAAACAGGACCCTGCTCTTTCGCATGTGCCTGTTTTGCTTTTGGCGGGTTCGTTTGAGCCTTTTGATGAGGATAAGGCGCGTAGCTGCAAGGCAGACGCCTGGATTGAAAAACCCTTTGAGTCACAGAACCTGATCGACAAGGTTGCAGAGTTGCTCAGTGCTGCTCCAGAGGCCGCTGCTGTTGCCGCCCCTGTCACTGAGCCGGCACCCGAAGCTTCGCCTGCTCCGGCTGTCGCGCAAGAGTCGGCGACTGTCGAGGATTTTGCTGTTGCAGAGGAACCCCTGCCTGTTTCCAATGAAGCCGCTGTTGTTGAACCGGAAATGAGCGCTGTAGCAGAGGATCCTTTCGGAGATATCTCTTTCGAGGAAGAAACCCCGGTCGTAGAGCCGCTGCCAGTTTCTGTCGCCGATGACTGGAGTGATCTGGCCGCCGAAACGGAAGCCGTTAGCGAAGCTGTTCCTGCTGCGGAAGGGCCGGTTGCCGCAGTTGAAGATGACTTCAGTTTCGATGAAGAAGAGCCCATGTCGGTTACTGACTTCGAAGAGGTGGAAGAGCTTCCTGCCGCAGTCTTTGACGAAGTGGCAGAGCTGCCGACGGCCAGCGCTGATTTTGACGCTTTTGATATGGACGATGGCGAAATCATGCCTCTCGGCGATGATGACATTCTTGGCGAAGAAGACCTTGAGCCGGTGATGCCGGAGCAGACTCTTGCCGCTTGGTCGCGTGATGACGCCTCTGAAGATGTTTTTGCCGAATCTCTTGCTGAAGTCCCCGCTGTAGAAGATGAAGATGTTTTTGCCGCCGAGGAACCGATTGCCGAGGTCTCAGGTGTAAGTCCAGCTCCCGCGATGGAGGAGGTTGCCGCGTTTGTTGATGAGCCTGTTGCAGATGTTGCTCCAGCCTTCGTCGAGCCTGTAGCCGAGCCCGCTCCTATTGAAGAAGCTCCTGCCGCTATTGTCGAGGAACCTGAGCCTGTTGCTGCAGCGGTATCTGCTGTGGATCTAGAGGCGAAAGCAACTGCTTTGGGTGAGGAAGAAATTGAGCAGATCATTGAAAAGGTTGTCACCAAGGTCGTAGAGAAACTGGCCGGGTCAATTCTGGAACGGGTTGCCTGGGAAGTCGTCCCTGATCTTGCCGAAAATCTGATACGTGAAGAGATCCGCAAGATCAAGGATGCTGCCGCCTGATAGCTATCTCTGCGGGCAATAGATTGACGTGTGAAATGGGGATTGTTAAAATCCCCATTTCTTTTTGTCCGGCTCCAGGGTAAAATGCCGAAATCGCCATGTTGGAAGGATGCGACACTGATGGAAGAGAAGTTGAACAAAGGCTATGAACCGCATGATGTTGAACGCAAGTGGTACAAAAAGTGGGAAGAAGATGGACGTTTTCTGTGCCGATGAGAAGTCTGCGAAACCGCATTACTCGATCGTAATTCCGCCGCCGAATGTGACCGGCGTGTTGCATATGGGGCACGCTCTTAATAATACCCTGCAGGATATCCTGGCTCGCTGGAAGCGCATGTGCGGTTATGAAGTTCTCTGGATGCCGGGAACCGACCATGCCGGGATCGCCACCCAGAATGTGGTTGAAAAACAACTGGCTGCAGAAGGCCTTGATCGCCACGCCATTGGCCGTGAAGAGTTTATCGAGCGGGTCTGGAAGTGGCGTGAGGAGTCAGGCGGGCAGATTATTGAACAGTTGAAACGCCTGGGCGCCTCCTGTGATTGGGAGCGTGAGCGTTTTACCATGGATGAAGGCTTGTCCACGGCTGTTCGCGAAGTTTTTGTCCGGCTTTATGAAGACGGCTTGATCTATCGGGCCAATCGTCTGATTAACTGGTGCCCCCGCTGCCACACTGCCTTGTCAGATCTCGAAGTTGAGCATGAGGACAAGAAGGGGCATCTCTGGCATCTGCGCTACCCGGTGGTCGGTACGGATCGTTACCTGGTGGTTGCGACGACCCGTCCGGAGACGATGCTCGGTGATACGGCCGTCGCAGTGCATCCGGAAGATGAACGCTATCAGGATCTGATCGGCAAGAAAGTGCTCCTGCCCCTGGTTAACCGCGAAATCCCGATTGTTGCCGATGATTATGTCGACAAGGAGTTCGGCAGCGGGGCGGTGAAGATCACCCCGGCCCATGATTTCAACGATTTTGAGCTTGGTAAGCGGCACGATCTCGAGAAGATCAATATTCTCGACGAATCGGGCATTGTCAATGAAAATGGCGGCCCTTATCAGGGCCAGGAGCGCTACGAGGCGCGCGCCAACGTGATTGCCGACCTGGAAAAGCTGGGCCTGCTGGAAAAGATCGATGATTACGCCAATGCTGTCGGCGAATGTTATCGCTGCAAAACGGTGATCGAGCCCTACCTGTCGCTGCAGTGGTACGTCAAGGTCGGCCCTCTGGCCGAAGAGGCGATCAAGGCTGTTCAGAAGGGTGATACCACGGATTATTCCCCAGCAGTGGGAGAAAACCTATTTCGAGTGGATGTTCAATCTCCAGGACTGGTGTATCAGTCGACAGATCTGGTGGGGGCACCGTATACCGGTCTGGTATTGTGACGCCTGCGAGGAACTGACCGTTAGCCGTGAAGATGCGACGGCCTGTAGCCATTGCGGCAGCACTGATATTCATCAGGAAACGGATGTCCTGGACACCTGGTTCTCTTCGGCGCTCTGGCCTTTCTCGACCATGGGCTGGCCCGAGCAGACCGAGACTCTCAGACAAGTTTTACCCGACCTCCTGCCTGGTGACCGGCTTTGATATCCTGTTCTTCTGGGTTGCCCGGATGATGATGATGGGCCTCAAGTTCATGGAAGAGGTCCCCTTCAAGGATGTCTATATTCATGCTCTGGTGCGCGATGCACAGGGCCAGAAGATGAGCAAGAGCAAGGGCAATGTCATTGATCCGCTGCACGTTATCGATGAGTATGGCGCAGACGCCTTCCGTTTTACCCTGACCTCCTTTGCCGCCATGGGGCGTGACGTCAAGCTCTCTACGGATCGCATTGCCGGCTATCGTAATTTCTGCAACAAGCTCTGGAATGCCAGCCGTTTTACCCTGATGAACCTGGAAGGCTTCGACCCGTCCGGCATTGACCTGCTAGCTCTCGATCTCTCCGATGCCGATCGCTGGATTCTGACGCGGCTGGAAGAAACGATTCGCCAGACCAGCAGCGCCCTTGAAGACTACAAGTTCAATGAGGCCGCCAGCACGCTCTACGCCTTTACCTGGCACAACTTCTGTGACTGGTATATCGAGATGGCCAAGGATGATCTTTATGGTGATGATCCCAAGGCCAGAGCTGCGGGTGCAGAGCGTTCTCTTTACGGTTCTTGAACAGTTGCTGCGCTTGCTGCATCCGATCATGCCGTTTATCACAGAAGAGATCTGGCAGGTTCTGCCCGGACAGCGCCCCTGTGAATCGATCATGCAGGCTGACTACCCGGACGGCAGAGGACTGCCGATCGACACTGTTGGCGCTGAGCGGATGGAGCTGGTTATGGAGGTTATCCGTGCCATTCGCAATATTCGCGGTGAGATGGATGTCCCTCCTGGCAAGCAGGTGACTGCGCTGCTCGACTGCAAAACCGGCAGAAGCCTGAAAGATCCTTGAAGAAGGGGCGGCGGCCATTCGGGTTCTTGGCAAGGTTGGCGAAATGACCATCGGACAAGGTCTTGACCGACCTGAACAGTCTGCGACCCAGGTTGCCGGTGAGGTGGAGATTTCTCTGCCTCTGGCAGGATCTCGTGGATATTGCCGAAGAGGAGAAGCGGCTGGAGAAAGAGATCGCCAAGGTGCAGAAAGATGTCGACCTCTTTACCAAGAAGCTCTGCCAATGAAAAATTCGTCGCCAATGCCCCGGCACATGTGCTGGAAAAGGATCGTGGCAAGTTGAAGGATGCCGAAGAGAAGATCGCTGTGCTCAGGAGAGTCTGGGGAAAATTCAGGCTTTGAAATGATAAAACGGGGTCGCAGATAGCGACCCCGTTTTAATGCTGTAAGCCCTAATGTCGTAATGCCCTAAAGGCCCTAAAGCCTTTAATACCCCAACTCCACTTCCTCAAGAACCCCGGCAAGATGGGCGCGAATCTCCGTGCTGCTGTCCATGCGGTGAATTTCCGTATAGCATTTACAGGCCGTCTCCAGTGAAACCCCTTTGATAAAAGCCTTGGTTCGAGGAATGAAAGGTGCCGGCATGGAGAACTCGCGCAGACCCATGCCGATCAGCAGCAGCAGGGTGAGAGGGTCTGTCGCCATCTCGCCGCAGAGGCTGACGCCTTTGCCCATCGCCAGGGCTGTTTCTGCCACCTCATGAATCACCTGTAAAACAGCAGGGTGGAGTGGGTCATAGTACTTGCTGACCAGAGGGTTGTTACGATCGGTGGCCAACAGGTATTGCACCAGATCATTGGTGCCGAGGGCAAAGAAATCAACTTTTTCAGCGAGCCGTGGGACGATCCTGACTGCTGCGGGGACCTCGATCATGACGCCGACCGGGACGTTTTCGGCAAACTTGATACCTTCTTCGAGTCAGGTTGGCGCGGGCCTCTTCGATGACTTCGAGGCAGGCATTTGTTTCATCCATGCTGGAAATCATGGGGAAGAGCAGCTTGACCTGGCCGTGCTGGCCTGCCATGAGGATTGCTTCGATCTGGGTACGGAATATATCACGGTTATCGAGGGAGACGCGCACCGAGCGCCAACCCATGAAGGGGTTGTCCTCCTTTGGAGGGCTGAAGTAAGGCAGCCCTTTGTCTCCTCCGATGTCCAGGGTGCGAATGGTGACCGTTGTCACCGGAAAATGCTTTGACCACGCGACTGTAGAGCTCGTACTGATCTTCTCTGGAGGGGAAATCTCCGCGGGCCATGTAGGGGAATTCAGTTCGGTAAAGTCCGACACCTTCAGCGCCGAAGCGCTTGGCAACATTGATGTCACTGATCAAGCCGATGTTGGCGCGCAGGATAATGCGTTGTCCGTCAGAGGTCTTGGCCGGTTCGTCGCGGTATTGCTCCAGTCGGCAGAGCTCCCGGGTCTGGTCAACCTGAAGACGAAGGTACTCTTCCTTGACCGAATCCAGGGGGTTGATGTAGATCAGCCCAGTGTTGGCGTCGACGATCAGGCTGTCTTCCGGAGCAATATTCTTAAGCGCCCCACGTACCGCAACTATAGCCGGGATCCCCATCGATTTGGCCATGATGACGGCGTGAGCATTTTTCTCTCCGGTTTCGGTGACGATGGCGAGTAAGTGCTCATTGTCGAGGGCTGCCATATCGGAAGGCAGGATTTGTCTGGCGACCAGAATGCTCGGGTGTTTCAAATGCAGACCCTGGTCAGAGACTTCACCGACCAGGTTGGCGAGGATACGTCGCCCGATATCCTCCATGTCCGCTGCGCGTTCACGGAGATAGGGGTCTTCCATATTTTTGAAGACTTCAATGTATTCAGCAACGGTCTTTTCGAGAGCGTAGGCAGCGCTATGCCCATTTTTTATCTGCTTCTGGAGTTTTTTGATAAAACTGCGATCCTCGAGAATCATCAGATGCGTGTGAAAGATCGCTGCGTCGCTTTCACTGAGGCGCTCGGCGACGCGCTTTTCAAGAAAGATGGTCTGGATGCAGGTCTTCTCAAAAGCACTTTCAAGTTTTTTCAACTCTTCAGTAATGTCGATCTTTCCCTCGTGAAGAATGTCGGAGAAGCCGAGGCGCTCTTCGAGGATTGCCGCCGGGCCGACTGCAACACCCGGGTAAGCGATAACGCCGGAGAGCTGCTCTGGTGATCAGCTTTCTGTGGCCTGGTCAAAGTCAGTTGCGGACTTTTGCGCCATGGCGAGGGCATGGCTGACACGCTGGCTTTCTTCCTGGTGGTGGCGAATTGAGTCGAGCAGACGTGCGTTGACGACAATTGAGGTGATCTGAAAGGCTATTGTCGAAAGCGCGCTGATTTCCTCTTTGCTGAACTGCCGGGAGGTCTTGGTCTGTAAAACGATAACACCGAGAGGTTTGTCGCGATCGAAGAGTGGAATGCCCAGGAATGAGTGAAATTTCTCTTCTCCCGTCTCTTTGAAATAACGGTAGCTAGGGTGTTCCTGTGGTTCCTCGATGGCTATGGCGTGGCGCTTTTGCGCCGCCATGCCGGTCAGTCCTTCGCCGATACGCAGGGTGACTCTGCCGATGGCCTTACGCGAAAGACCTTTTGATGCCTGCAACCGCAAGGTTTCATTGTCTTCATCGAGAAGGTAGATCGAGCAGACGTCTGTGCGGGTACGTCTTGCGACGAGATTAACAATGTTGCGCAGGGTTTCGTCGAGGTCATGTGACTGCAGGATCAGGGCGCTGATATCCTCCAGTGTGGTGACACCTATTTTGGAGGTTGCTGTCCGTGGCATAAGTTGTCTGAATTAGGGAATTGTTATGCCTTATATGATAGCTGAGGAACGCTGTTTTGGCGAACTAAAAAACAAGAATTTTTGCAGAGGTGCTCCGCCGCCCGGATCTCCGCTTTTCTCAGTATGAGGTTCCGGTCGGCCAGATGGATAAAAAAACGCCGCCCGGGGGAGAGAGGTCCCGTGGCGGCGCAAACAAGGGAACAGGAATCCTTTAGGTATGGAAACTTGATGTCCCTAGACAGTTGAAGAATTATATTAGCAACTATTGTGCCAATAGCTGGTCAATCTTGACAAGTTCTGTGGGGTACCGTTTTCAGTGGCTTGTTGTAGGGATTTTCGGGAGGTTTGAAGCTGGCCTTCTTTGAGGAAGTGTGCCGAATGTGGCACATGGTTGTTGCGTCTTGCGGGGAAAACACCGCAATACCAGCGTCATTTGACTGTGCCATTAGTGGCACAATCGAGATGCGAATTATGACAAAATTTGTCTTAGAATGCTCTCATATTGTGTGAACGTTTGAAGTCTGCACCGCTCAAGCCATTGCGACTGAGCATCCTGTAGAAGGTTCTCCTCGGGATTCCCGGCAAGGCGCGCGGCAGCCGAAGTATTGCCATCTGCTTCACGGAGATATCGCGTTAAGCAGGTTCCTCTCGACCTGATTGACATGCTTCTGCCGCTGGCTGCGCAGGCTGTCCTGGCTGCTTACGTCGGGCGATTGCAAGGCCAGTTCACCAAAAATCACGGGTAGATTCTCGAGCCTGATCACCTCATCGTGAGTCAGAACTGCTGCCCGCTCAATGATGTTTTGCAGCTCCCGGATATTGCCCGGCCAATGATACTGACGCATGGCATAAATCGCCCGGTCTTCTATGCCGACCAAGGTTTTGTTGACGCGTGTGCTGGCTTTGGCAATGAAGGTCTGCAAGAGTTCGTCAAGAGAGTCGAGTCGGTTGCGCAATGGCGGCATGGTGATGGTGAAGACATTCAGTCGATAGAAGAGATCTTCACGGAACCAGCCTTCGGCGACCCCCTGCTCGAGGTTACGGTTGGTGGCAGCGATCAGACGAACGTCGACCTTGGTCGCGGTGTTGCCGCCAACGGGTCGGATCTCACCGACTATCAAGGACCCGCAAAAGTTCCGCCTGCAGTTTAGGCGTAATGTCGCCGACCTCATCGAGGAAGATGGTGCCGCCATCGGCCGCTTCAAAGAGTCCGCGCTTCTCGGCTACTGCACCTGTGAACGCACCCTTCTTATGGCCGAACAGTTCACTCTCAAGGAGGCTGTCTGTCAAAGTCGTACAATTCACCGACACCAGGGGCTTGTCGGCACGTTTGCTCTGGGCATGGATGGCGCGCGCGGTCAGTTCTTTGCCGGTTCCGCTTTCACCGCGAATCAAAACGGTCGTCGGTGTTGGGCCGACCTGATGGATCAGCTTGATAACTTCCCTGGTCCGCTGGTCGTTGCCGATAATCACCGTGGCGCCAAATTCCTGGTGGAGGGCGTGCTGGGCGAGCTCATATTTCTGAGTGAGTTTAATGTGATCTTCTTCGAGACGTTTGATCGAGTAGGGGAGACACATGTTGCCCTCGGCCAGGTCTCGATAAACGGCAACTGCGTGTTCGCGGCATGTGGAGTAGCCGCAGGCGCCGCAATTCAACTCGTCCTTGGTCTCGTACTTGTCCGTTGACTGCAGGATCAGGCGTAAACGTTCACTGCTCGGTGTTTTCTGTCGTTCATGTTTGTTCGAGAAGGTTCTGGAAAAATCAGGCAATGGTATGTCTGTCAGATAGATCGACTTGGTTTTGTAATACAGGTTCTTGTTGAGGTGCTGATCGATAATCAGGTTGCGCTTGGAAAAAGTTGTCAGGCGGTTATTCTTGCCGGGGCCGCCTATGCAGCCACCGTTGCAGAAGCGGATATCAACCACTTTCGGTGAAATCCTGCCGGCAGCAAGATCCTTGATGACCTCCATGGTGTTCTGCTCGCCTTCAGTCTCTACGTAATCCTTGTTGATGACTTCACTCGAGATGTCGAAGGACTTAAACGGTCCTCCAGAGATGGCAAAGAGATGACCTCGCTTGGGCTCGATTCCATCCAGGGCCATCTCGCCAAGACGTTTCAGGTTGAGGTTGCGGCCCTGAAACATTTGGCTGAGTTCCTGGTAGGAGATAACGCAGTCGATGGCACCTGCGGTCTCCTCGGCCGTGATCTCGAACTTGCCGGCGATACAGGAGCTGATATAGACGATCGGGGTCTCTCTGGTTGTACGGCTTTTTATAAATCGTCCGATCGCGACCATCGGTGAAACGATACCGATCAGATTTTTCAGGAGTTGCGGGTAGTGCCGTTCGATCAGGTCGACAATCGTCGGACAGTGGGTTGTTATCAGGGGGAATCGGGTTCTTCTCGACCTTGCTCCGGTAACTGTCGCGAAGCAGGTCAATACCGGCAGGCACCCTCATGGACTTCGGAAAAACCGAGTCGACGCAGGCCTGTAACCAGTTGGCCGGTGCTAAGGTCGTTGAAAAATGCCGGATGCGAACAGCCGAGAATGGCGATCGGTTGTGTTGTCGGCTTCGAGAAGTTGTCTGCATTCACCGACATGGTCGGAGATGACCTTGGCTTTCTGCGAGCAGATTTTAACGCAGTTGCCGCAGCCGATGCAGCGGTCGCCGATGACTGCTGAGTAATGCTGGTCGACGCGTATCGCTTTGACCGGGCAGTTGCGGACGCAAGCGTAACATTTGCGGCAATTTTCCTTGACGGTGATAATCGGGTCCATGATGTTCCTTGTCTGTCTTAGTCGGCAGGGATTGTGCCATTTCAGGCACGATTGTGTCAACAGGAGAGATCTCCCCAACTGTCAGCGACAGGGCTGTCAAGCCGTAAGGTGTAAAGCATCAAGTCCAAACTTTATAGTGTCGTTCTCTGTATGTTATCTTGTGCACGAATCTTGAACGTTAATGAGAGAGAACGAATGAAAATAATTGATCTACGCAGTGATACGGTCACCAGGCCAACCGCGCCCATGCGTCAGGCGATGCTCCATGCCGAGGTGGGCGATGATGTTTACGGCGAGGACCCGACTGTCAATCGCTTGCAGAAGCTGGCCGCAGAGATGTCTGGCAAGGAAGCTGGCTTGTTTGTGCCAACGGGGACCCAGGGAAATTTGCTGGCGATCCTGTCACATTGCCAGCGTGGTGAAGAGTTTATTGCCGGGCAGCAGGCCCATTGTTATCGTTACGAAGCAGGCGGTGCTGCAGTTTTTGGCGGTGTACAGCCCCAACCACGTCGATTTCGCGGAGGATGGCCGGCTCGATCTGGCGTAAAGTCGCCGCGGCGATCAAGCCCGATGACAATCATTTTGCCATCACCCGCCTGCTCTGCCTGGAAAATACCCAGTCAGGTAAAGTCCTGACTCACGAATATCAAGCCGAGGCGGCAGCTTTTGCCCATGAGCACAATCTAAAGCTGCACCTGGATGGTGCCCGTGTTTTCAATGCGGCGGTTCAGCAGACAGGTCCCATTGTCAGATATTACCCAACATATGACTCTGTCTCTTTTTGCCTCTCCAAGGGCCTTGGAGCTCCGGTCGGTTCAATGCTGGTGGGCTCAGATGAGTTTATTGACCGGGCTCACCGTTGGCGCAAGATGGCTGGTGGTGGCATGCGACAGGCGGGAATCCTGGCGGCTGCGGGCATTTATGCCCTGCAACACAATGTCGAGCGCCTGGCTGAAGATCATCTGAAGGCCAGGAGCCTCGCCGAGGGGCTTGTGGAGATTAAAGGGCTGGATGTTGAACTGGACAAGGTCGAAACCAACATGGTCTTTGTGTCGTCTGATCCTGGACTCAACCCCGGTTGATTGCGGCGCTGAAAGAAGCTGGTGTTCTGGTCGGTGGCTACGGCCAGCTGCGACTGGTGACGCATCACGATATTGATGAGGAGGATGTGCCTGTTGTTGTCGAGGCGTTCTGAAAAGGCAGTGGCACGATCTAAGCTGTAAACTGTCTGTAAAGCTGTCAGCTATAAGCTATCAGCAAATCCATGGAGATCAGCTTTCAGCTATCAGCGATCAGCTATCAACCATACAGCCTTACAGCCCTATATCTATTTTCAACTCCGCATATTGACGAACTGTAAATCGATGCCGAAATCTTTCCCTTTGAGGAGCTGAATAACCTCTTGCAGATCATCGATCTTCTTGCCGCTCACACGCACCTGGTCTTCCTGAATCTGTGCCTGAACCTTGAGCTTGGAATCCTTGATCGCCTTCACGATCTCTTTGCCGCGCTCCTTGTCGATCCCCTGGAGCAGACTGATTCGCTGGCGCATGGCGCCATGTGAGGCCGGTTCTTTTTTGCCGAAATCGAGGCAGGTTGGCGAGACGCTGCGTTTTGCCAGTTTGCCGCGCAGGATGTCGACAACCGCGGTCAGCTTGTAATCATCAGCACCCAGAATGACGATGCTTTCATTCTCCAGGTCGATTTCGTTATGGGTGCCCTTGAAGTCAAAACGTTGATTGATCTCTTTCCGGGCCTGATTGACGGCATTGTCAACTTCCTGCATGTCAACCTTGAAAACAATATCAAAACTCGGCATGTCAATATCTCCTGCCTGTGCGAAATAAATGGTTTTTGAGTGTCAAATCTGAAGTGAGAGTGCCACGTTATGAGAAGGGGGTCAATTATTATACTCAGCGGCGCCGACAGGCGCTTTAAACGCCTCAAACAGGGCTTATGCCAAGCATCTCATAGATGAGGGTCATTCCTTCTGCTCAGAACTTTCGGGAATCATAAGCCCAGTGCAACAGTGCCTGGCGCTGCTTGCGGCGGCAGTTGAGGTCGCCGCTGAGGCAATTGTGCTTGACCTGGGCAATGTGCCTGCGCATGGCACGCCAGCGTTTGATCTGCCGCCCATCATCCTGACAACGACGTCCCATATAATAGCGACAATACCATTGAAACCAGCCACGTGGGTCCTCGTGGTAGATCCAACCCTTTTTCTGCCATACCGCCAACGGCTGTGAAGCGTTGATGCCAAAGAAGTTGAGCTCAGGATCATGGCGCTCCGGGCACAGACGGGCGCTGCTAAACCACTCTGCGGGAAATTCATCTCTGCAGTCAGTCATATACTTGCCGCCGAATACGCCCATCTCAAGCATCTCTTTCGGCGTCAACTCCGGCAGAAAATCTTTGTCGAAGTTTTCTCCCACGGGCTCTGTCAGCAGGTAAGAGTAGCCCGTCTGCATCAGGTCGTTGATTTGTATGGTCTTGAGCACAGGACAGCCTTTACCGTTTCCGGTGAATATCTTCTTCCCTGCCTGGCCTTACGCTTAAGAGAATGGTCAGCCTGGCCGGGTGGCACTGTAGAGCGCCAGTGTGCCGAAGAGGGTGTCGAACGTTTGTTCCTCGGTGACTTCGATAAACCCTGATGCTTGAAAAGTGTTATGAGCTTACCAGATACGTTGTCCTGCGTGTTCTCAAATCCATCGAACAGTTGTTCAAAAAGGAACAATCCGCGCATCAACATATTGGAAGCGCGTCCCCAGTCCGCAACATGGAACTCAGCTCCCGGCTTGAGAACCCGAAAGAGTTCTTTCGCTGTTTGCTCTTTCTCCTGCCACGACAGATGGTGAAAAAACAGACTTGAAACGACACGATCAAAATGCTCATCAGGGTAGGGTAGAGCAGAGGACATTGCGCGGTCAAATAGCACTGAGACCTTAGCCTCCTCCGCCTTCTTCATGGCAAGGGATAAGATGGCCGGATCACAGTCAACGCCGATGACCTCAGCTTGAGGCAGGAGTTGTTTGAGTCTGATAGCCAGGGTGCCTGTGCCGCTGGCCAGATCAAGCACCCGGTGGTCCTGTTCGCACCTTGCTTGCGTGATAAGGGCTTGCTTGAAGCGTCGCTCAGGCGTCGTCAAGGGACGCGATGGCGTCGTAGTGAGGGGTCAGCCAGTGGAAGCGTAATGCTGGCAGGTATTTCTGTTCAGGAGTTTGCAATTGGACTC
Source organism: uncultured delta proteobacterium (assembly GCA_963769955.1). GTDB lineage: Bacteria > Desulfobacterota > Desulfuromonadia > Desulfuromonadales > BM103 > M0040. Next base: position 303,124 of record CAVYNW010000005.1, on the reverse strand, counting down.
CGTTATTAACTTGCTGGCGGGCCAGGCTGAGCGGTCTGGAATTTGTCCTTTTCAGTGTTCATAAACCTTTTATGTGACCCTTCGATTTATCACTCGTTTCGATTCAGTGCCAAATTAGCCTTTTTCATCGTTTGGGCCTACCCAGAAGAAGGGGTTGTAAGCCACTTCCCATAGGTGCCCGTCGAGATCTGAGAAGTAGCCGCTGTATCCTCCCCAAAAAACCTTCTGCGGTTTTTTAACCAGGGTTGCACCGGCAGAGACAGCCTGTGAGACGATGGCATCAACCTCTTTTTCCGAAACCACGTTGTGTGCCAGGGAAAAAGCCTCAAAGCCTTCACCTTTGGACGGCACTGTTGCATCTTCCGCCAAAGCCTCCCGGCCATACAAACCCAACCAGGTCCCGTTGAGGGTGAAGAAGGCGACTTCCGGGGGCGATTCCATCCGAGGGAAGCCCAACCCGTGTTCATAGAACTCAATGGCAGCAGCTAAATTTTCAACCCCCAGTGTGATCATACTGATTCTTGGCTTCATATGAACTTTCCTTTTGGCCCAGGCCAGGCGGACTGGAGTAGGGCTAGATCTAAGCTATAACGGTTAAGTTCAAAAGTTGTGAAGTGCGTAGCAAGCAGTCAATCTATTGCAGCGCCCTGCCAGGCTTTCTCCTCTTGGCATCACTGCCGTGGGGTGCCCCAGTTTCCACTGAAGACGAATTCACTTAATGGCTTGCGTTGCCTTGGCGTTAGATCGCGTTCACGCAGATTCTCGGGAATGCTGTCCGGCTTCCCCACATAACCGATTGCCAACCCCGTCCAAGCCTCATAACCTTCAGGAATCGCAAATAGTTCGCGTGCCTTGTCCGGCAGAATGCCAATCATTTGATGAACAAACAGACCTCGTGCTGTTGCCTCAACACAAAGATTGCCGCTTGCAAGGCCAAGGTCATGAACGGCGGCTCGATTATCCTTGCCATTAAGCGCGAATTTCAGGCTGACCACGCCCAGAGCGAGGACTGGAGCATTGCACGCCCAGAGCTGGTTTGCTTCGTTAAGGCAGGAAAGCAGCTCCTGGAACTGTTGCGAATTATCCCTGGTGGCAACGATATAACGCCACGGCTGTTCGTTATAAGACGATGGAGCCCAGCGTGCGGCCTCAAACAGGGAAATTAAATCCGCTTCTTCAACCGGTTTGTCAGCAAACGCATAGGGACTCCAGCGATCAGCAAGCAGTTGGTGAATGGGATATTCAGGTGACGCTATTTTCTTCGTCATGTCTATTCCTCTCTCTCTAATTCGGTGACTGACGATTAAGCTCAACGGCTGGCTTGCTCGGCGTGCAACGGGGTGACTGGCTCTCAAGTCACAATAGACATTTCACATGTCTTCGGTTCACTGGCGCTGCACACACTGCTTTTAATAAGGATTGTCGCCAGTTAAAAACACCATTGCAAAAACAGAGGCTAACAAGACTATGTAGGCTATGACTGCAAATATTAACCTCTCCCTTACAGGATACTTTCCAGGCAGACCGGTCAGGAAAAATACAGCCGCAGAAATAACTAAAAATATTGCCTGAAGTCTGAACAAGTGTTTGTCCTTTTTGCCAGTTACCGGCCCAATCCTTATCCATCCAGTTCTGTCTTAATTTTACATCGATTCTACTGGATCGGCAGTTACCTTCCCCGCGGTTCTAATGCTTTTCACCGAAGGTTGCCACCAACCCCTGAATCAGTGCACTTTTCTTCTGCCTCTGACAGTCTGGCTTCCGGATGAGGAATCAGGTAGAACCAGGGAGGCATTTCACCCTCACGCATAGTCTTTGCTGCCTCATCTCCTTTGTTTTTACGCTGCTTGGCCCAGGCAGACACGTTGAAATGCTCACGCCCTTCGTCCACATCAAGGCGCACAAGCCAGGATATCGGCGCAATGCTGCTGTACCAGGGCCACTTGGTCTCATTGCTGTGGCAGTCGCCGCAAGCGCGGAAAAAAAGGTCGCGGGTGGCAGAACTGTCCCAGGCCGGTTCACTTAAAACTGCAGGGTTGGTGCTCCTTGCCGTAAGGAACCAGCTGGATCAGACCAAACAGCACTAAAAGCACGAAGAGTATTTTGAATTTCATTGAAGCTCCTGATTGTGGACGGAAAGATAACTAAAAACGGATTTATCCATTGTAGCAGACGACAGTGAGGATTGTAGGGGAGGAAAAACAGAAATCCATTCTGACATTCAGTTTGTGATTTGTTTGAATCTAGTGTCCCGTGCGGCTAGTTCGCCGCACAATTTACGCGTGATTTTGGTTCCTGGCAAGGCATGATGACGCAGGTCTAGCCAGGCTTAAACCGAGGAACCGTAACGCAGGCAGGGGGCAAAAGCGCCGAAAATTGAAGGTATGAATTAACCGCACGGGGCACTAGTCGATACTCACGGTCCTCTTAGCGAGCTGCGCCGGTCTAGATACGCCGCTTGACCTTGATGGCAATTGTGCCGACGCCCAGAAAGGCAACACCCATGAGAACGAGCGTGACCGGCCAGCCCAATGAGTTTGCGAAATGCTCTGCAGAGAAATACCCGATGAAGCCGAGCATCGCGATGACAGTGGTCAACAACAGCGTCCGGCTTTGCAGCACGACACAGGCATAGAGAATCGACGCCGTTACTGCCAGGTAGAGGAGTTCAACGGGCGTGTCCTGCACGAGATCGAACAAGCCGCTATAGAACATGATCGATCCAATCAAATAGTAGAGCCCTGCCAGTCGATGAATGTTGTTCCTTCTGCAGGCCGTAAGCCGTCAACATCACGCACACCCCGGTGATCAGGCTCGCCCAGTTGGCGGATGTGAGCAGCGCCATCTGGTCGAACAAACCACCGTTCAGCCAGCAGACCGCCAATCAACAAGGCCGGCTCTGCGAGTACACGGTGAGAGTTTTCTCCAGTGCGACACCCACCAGGAACAGCGAGGCGCCAAGAGTTATGGCGATGTAAGTGGTCGGGATGCCCAGCATGTCGAGGCCGACATGCATAAAGCCATAAACGAAAAAGAGTGCCGTAAATGCCAGCACGGTGTGCCTGTATTTGCCGAATAAAACACCCTGGTGCAGGGTCATCATGGCGAAGACGAAGAGCGTCGCAGCACGCCAGTTGTCGCCGTGCGGAAACACCTCGTGGATGAGCACGAACCAGCCGCCGGTCATCATAAACACGCAGGCGATCGTCAAGTGGCAGGATCAGCCTTGGAAATTTTTTCTCGTGCAGAGCGGACACCAGAACAATGAGGAGCATGTAGCCAACGCCCAGCGTCACGAAAACCCGCATCGCACTGCCCATACTGTGCCAGAACATGCCGATATAAGTGCCGATGCCTGCGAGAATAAAAATCGCCCCGAGATAGGAAAAGAGCGTCTTGGCAATATCGCTTTTGCTGCGCCCGGTGGACGAAGAACTGCTTGAAGCAGGCGTATTAAGTGCGGCTTCGACTTCGGCGAGAGTGATGTCATGTGTCTTCATGAGCTGCGATATCTGCTTTAGCGCGCCAGGCTTGTCCGTGACGCGTCGACAAACCGAGTGACCCCGGCCACCAGCGGCCAGCACCAGATGCCACCGCCAATCAACAGTATTATGACAATGAGAGCCAATAGCAAAATCATGATGAGACGACCCAGCCGATGAAATGGGTGTTGTTGCTATAATATTGACCGGCGGCATTCGGCAGGCGGATGCTGCGCCCGTTTTTCGTCAACACCGCTTCATGGCGATAGCGCGAAGAATAAAACAGGTCGCCGAAGACATTCCCCGAGTAACGATTGCTCCCTGATCTGAATTCGTAGCCATCGGGAGCAATGCTGGACGAATCAACCGTCAGCCCTTCAAGGTCCGGAACATTGATCAAGGTTGTTTGCTAACCCTTCCTCGGGAGACTCCGGTGTTTTACCCGCCTGAGGCAGGCCGGGCGGCAGGATGATGGCGATCTCTTTCACCGCCCCGGTTTTTGGGTTGTAGCGCCAGAGGCGCGGCTTCCGGTTGGCCTGTTCACGCCTTGGTAGATGACCTGGACCTTCTGGTCAACGACGGATATCTGTACACCATTTTGGTAATTGTAATATTCGGTCGCGTAAAGCACGTCGTATTGCGGTGGGTCTACCAGTAAAGCGGGGATTCCCGAAATCAGCAGGAAAACCACAACGAGCAACAGCGGCAAACCCAGGCCAAAAGCGATGGTGGGGTTCTCGCGGAGGAATGATTTCATACCAACGTCTCCCTGTGTTCATAGACTGCAAACAGACTAAAAAGGCTCTCAGTTCGAGGGCTTGAAGCTTTGATTCAGATCACAATAATTATGTGTCTTAATCAAGCATCTCTCCGAATGAAAAAATGCATAATGACCAAGCTATGCAGGCAGGATCTAATCCTTTGCAAGTGTGCAGAAATCCTTGCGCAAACCCCCGACGTATCATCCGGTCCGCTTGAGTGATTGCTCCGGTTCATTTAGGTTTCATAACCTCATCAATATAGTTGCACCATTCTGGGCTATTACGATCCGGTGCAGTCGGGTTGCCCCGGATGCCTAATTTGAACTCTATAACAGACTTCCATTCCTCGGAGCCAACATCTGGTCCATGCCCCATGCCATCACCAGAAGGGATGGTTGACTCCACAGCACGGTACCAAGACTCCGTACATAGATCAGGTGTTTCTGTTTGAATGGTCGCCTGGCCCAGACACGCAGAGAGAAAACACAATAAAGAACAGAGATAAAAAGCTCGCAATCTTTTCATAGCTATTGCCTGACGGTTCATCTTAATCGGCGACGACCTCTGCTTGTGCACCGCCGAACTATTCAAACTCAATGCAGAAGTATATACCACCTGCGCTGATTGCCTTCAGGAGACAATCGCCTTAAATTTCAAGCATTATACGATTGAGATGATATCCCCTGAATAGCAGGCTTTGCTAAAATGGCATAAATATATTCTTGATTTTTTCTATCGTCTTCTCGTATGCCTTCTTTTTTCCCAACATTACAAAAGTAGGCAACATAACTATTTTAGTTGCATAAAAAAACACGGCCATTACAGGAAATATAATAAGCCCTAAGGGCAAAAAAAACGCCACCAATTTGCCATGGCTGTAACGAGTATCGCTAAAAAACGTCCAAAGTATCCAAAGAATAATTAATACCATTGGGTAGATTATGTTGCTTGTTTCTTCAATCATATTTCTTGACCATGTTCAGAAGATTCCACTTAACTTGCCGGATTTATCGAATTAAGTGGGTTTTTATACTATCCGCTTGATTGCATGGTTAGAAAGCTTTTACAACACAAATACCAGCAAAACAGGTAGCACGAAAATTAAGGTAACAGAAGTTATCTGCCCGATGATCAATGCCTTTGTTTTCGCTTTGCCATACTCATGGCTGTGTGTTGCGTAAAACGTTTTGTAAAAACCTTCTATGTTTCCTGTTACTGCCAGAAGGATTGTTTGGGTAAAATTGATATCGGCCACACCACGAGTTTTCAAGTACCTGCAAAAATATAGGAGAAGGCCACCGTGGCAGCAGAACAGCAACATTAACACTGCAGCAAGGCACCACATTATTTGATCATCATTCATGATTTAATCTTCTAATGGTTAATAGTACCTTGGTGCAGACGCGAACTTGCACGACCCACCGCAATTATAGATTTTGCTTTTCAATATTGCATAGACGTATTGTCTATCTGCATTGATTTTTTTTGTTAGCGTTTTTGATTTTGGTTCAGAGATCAAATCTTCCACGCACCTACTTCTAACCTCCATTATGAATGAACGGCTACTTGCCCTATCGTCGAAACAGAATATCTGATTACCATCATCGCACTTCACGGCGACTGGAAACTTTTTCCTCTTGTCTCCTTTTTTTGGCATTTCAATTTCACAGTAGCCATGCCGCGACATTGCCATTAAACGTAACTTGTAAAAAATCATGGCGTCTTTCTCAGTGAGGTTGTGATGGCAAAGAGCGTGACAATTGGAACAGAGTGCGATGAGGTTACCTGGTTCATTTCCCCCATTTTCGGCAACATGGATAATGTGTTCATGATCGGCTGTTTTTGCTGAAGACGCTGTTTCGTATCAGTGCTCTGTGATGGCGCGTTCAATGGTTGCTACGATTGTGTCAACATCCTCAATGGAAACCTCAGAAAACCATATCTTTTGGGGGTAAATCATCACGTTTGGGCCATTAGCACAAAGCCCCATACACCCTGATGTGGAAATCCTGACCTTTTCTTTCCAACCATTGTCGTTAACAATGGTCTTCAATTTAGCCTTAATCTCTTCGCTGTTGTTGTCTGAACATGATTTTCTTGCACCCTTGCGATCATTCGTGCAGATAAAAACATGTGAGATGTAGGGTGATTCCTTGAGTTTCAGCATTATGAAATCTCTCTTTCCTTCAAATTCAGATCGTTCTTAAGATCTGCTTGCACTTTTCTTCCTGGTTTTCGAAAGGTTCATTGTTCGACCTGTAACCAACCTGAATGTGATTTCAATAAAAAAGGCTGCTCCTACCATTGCGAACAGAAACCAAAGCTGTCCGGGTGAACTGTTTGCAGTCTGCCAGATCAGACTCCCTAAAGCACCAAGGCAAAGGACGACTCCGATTAACGAGAGTGAGCGCTTACTCTGTGTATCATCTGCCAGTACCACGTTAGCGCAATTAACCGCTGCAAAAATCAAGAGGAAGCCAGCACTGCCCATCATTGACATGCTGGAGATATCGGCCAGATTGGCGATTAACAAGGTGACTCCTGAGGTGATCAACAGCCCCTCTATTGGTCTTCCCCATGTCTTTGTTTCCAATGTACCTGGAAGCTCTCCGTCTTTAGCAATGACATAACTCAATCTGGCCGCACCGTAAATAGTGGCATTCATGGCCGAAGCCGTTGAAAGCATGGCTGCGATGGCAATCAAGATGAAACCTGTTTGCCCCAGAGACGGCCTGGCTGCCTCAGCCAGGGCATAGTCTTTGGCATTTACAATCTTGTCGACAGGCAGACTTCCAACGGTAACTATGGCAACAAGGACATAAAGAATGATCACAAAACCAACGCTTGAATATAAAGCGCGGGGCAAGGTCTTGGGTGCGTCCCGCACATCCTGGGCGGTATTGGCAATCAACTCGAATCCCTCATAGGCAAGAAAAATGATCATCCCGCCTGCAATCAGATGCAGAGGCGATGACCATGTCGACGGTGCCAGTTTGGTGCCGTCAATACCCCAGAAACCAACCCCTATAAAAAGGGACAGAATCAACAATTTAACGAGCACAATCCAGTCTTCGGCCTCACCAATCAGCTTGGCGTTCAACAGGTTAAGCCCGGTAATGCCGACGATGCTGCCCGTGATCAGAATGTGTTTCCAGAAAGGCTGTGAGGCTTGGGAAAAGAAAGATGCGCCATAGCTTCCGAAAGCATAGGAATAGACCGATAGCATGACCATGTAACTTATCCACAGCAAGATGTTTGCCGTCCCCGTCAGCAGGCCTGGGCCAAATGCCCGATCCAGGAATGAGACTGTTCCTCCTTGGCTCGGATAAGTGACGGAGAGTCGTGCGTACGAATAGGATGTAACGAGTGCAACGATACCCGCAATCAAGAATGCTAATGGTGCTCCTCCGCCAGTTAACTCCACTGACAGGCCGAGAACGGCAAATATTCCGCCCCCGACCATGCCGCCGACCCCAATTGCTGTTACTTCCCAGTAGCCGAGAGTTCCTTTTCTGGACTTGCTCATGGCGTTTCAACCTTTTATCTCTGTTCAGATTGTTGAGAGCACATCAACGGCCCGAGCTAAGCGAGCTGGAGTTTAAGTGTGTAGAAACCTTTACGCGAACCACCAACGTATCACCCAGTCCGCTTGAGTGATTGGTTATGTGTAGCCTACCCGTAAAAACAACCGTATTCGTCTCGCTCTACAACTTTAAGAAACTGTTCGATTGTTTTTACCTCTGGGTCAGGATCATAGCGATGCCATTTTAAATCTGCACGTTGCCAGTAGACCTTCCATATCTGTTGAGCTTTGACATAGGTAGCTTTTGCTACTGGCGACTCTATCTTTACCCCAGGTTCACGCCATGCCGGACGTATTTCAAAAATCTCGACACTTTGCCCTTTGATGCGAAAGGCGAGATCAAGTTCGTTTCGAATGTGAGCAGGCGGTCGATGGTTTTCAACGTATTGGCCAACCAGCTTTTCACATCTTCTTATTTCAAATTCACTGAGTGTCATATCTCTGTTTACACATATAGGTTCTGACCTGAGCTGCTTGCTGTGCAGGTACAAGCCTGTGGAATGTTATCCGCAAACCACCAATGTTTAAAATGTCAGCTCGTGGGAGTGGTTATAATTCCTTGACAGCAGCCCTGACGCTATGTACCATTTGTACATAACGTACATTCAGGAGGTGTTGTCATGCACAATACAGTGACCACAGCTGAAGCTAGAAAAAAACTTGCCGAGATCGTCAATAAGGTGGCGTACGGAAAAGAGCCCATTGTGCTGACTCGCAGAGGCGAGAAAATGGCAGCTCTGATTTCCATGGAAGAACTGGAGTTGCTTCAGCTTGTTGAAGATCATATTGACATAGAAGACGCCAAAAAAGCCCTTGCTGATCCAGGCGAAAATATTCCGGCGGAAAAAGTATGGAAAGATTTGGGGCTTATCTGACCCATGAAATATTCTGTCGAGTTTAGACCCGCTGTCTTGAAGAGTATCAAACGACTTCCCAAGAAAGATCTGCAGCGGATCAAGAAAAAGATAGACGAAATTGCCGAGAATTTGCCAGAGCCCACGACAACCAAAATGAAGGGGGACAATTCTTTTCATAAAGTACGTTCCGGTGATTATCGGATAATTTATGAAATTCATGGTGAACGGCTTGTCATCCTCGTAGTAAAAATAGGTCACAGGAAAGACGTCTATAAAAAGCTCTTGTAGCTTTAACTTCTGCTCTCCCCCCTGAATTATAACGGTAGTGATAAGCGTCGGCGACGCGTTCTCCAGTTTCAATTATTTTTTCATACATGTCTTTTCGGAAGAAAAATATTACAGTTTGAATACTTGCCAAGAATGTGGCGCCCCACTGAAGCCTTTTTAGGATGATTTCACGAATACTGCTAAGTCCTTCTCAAAGTATTCTGTGCTTCTCTCACAACAAATCAGGGCTTAAAGTTGTCATCTTGTCCCTCCATAATTTATTGGTTCCGCCCAACAAAATTAACCTGCCGCCGGCAATGAACTTGGCGAAAAAAACAGCGCGTCACGGCGGTCAGGTTGAATACTGGCTTAGGCGTATTTGTGCTGTAATAAATGCAGATATATCATACCTCAATACAAACCTTGCGCCGGCAAAGTATACCTGTTTTTTAGACTCCATATGCTAAGCAAAAGCAGAAATCCGCCGAGCCACTGCAAAGTACAAAGCTGTTCGCCTAGAAAAACAGCCGCCAACAATACTGCGGTGAGCGGTTCGACCAATGTGGCAATGGTCAATGCTGTTGGGGTTAACCGCGCGGCTCCCCAACTGAAAGCGAGCAGTGCAAGTGCAGCAGTAACGACGCCAAGGTAAAGGAACCAAGCTTGCGGTGGAATGCCCGTTGGCCAGTAAAGAGGTCGGTACAATGATGAGAGGCCCATTACCAACGCTGCGACGACAGTTAAGCATGTGGTTGTTTGCCCGGCGCCGAGTCGGTTAGAAAGGCGGCCGCTGATGAGCGCAAAGCCTGCATAGAGAACCGCTGACCCGAAAGAATACGAAACACCAATGATCAGTTCGTATTGATCAGTAGCGGCTACTCCCGTGTTATGTCCAGAAACGATCAGAACCGTACCAGTTAAGGCGGCCACTAACACCGCAATGAGTTGGACGTTTAGTGTTTCCTGGCCACGAATAAGAGCAAATATTGTCACCAGGACTGGCGGCAAGCACAAAGCAATTAATGTTGGAATTGCGGCACCAATGTGTGCAATTCCAAGAAACCAGAACAGAACATATCCGGCCATAGCAGTACCAGCGGCGAGCACTGTTGTCATGAGTGGTCGCAGTTGTTGCCAGTAAATTCGTCTTCCGAAAACTGCGAGCAGAACAATGGAGCCAACTGTGAACCGCCAGAATGAGATGTTTTCAGGTGTGAAGCCATAATTTGCGATGAGCACATTTACTACCACTGCGCCAGTACCCCAGAAAAAGCCTGCAGAACAAGCTGCACCGAGGGCAATGGCCGATTGTGAAGATGCTTGATTTGACCTGTGTGGTAAGTTGCTCATTATTTTTGACGCCTAACGGTTCATGATAACCGGCAGCGACGTACTGCTTGCCGACCATCGCAATAAAGTATGTGACGATCATGATCCTGTCATTATCACGCGCCGTAACGAAAGCTCGGTTGTTATGATGTCTCTCGAAGATTTCCAAGCTCTTGAAGAAACCGCGTATTTACTGAGAAGCCCTAAAAATGCTCGACGCCTTTTGGAATCGATTGCTCAGTTGGAATCAGGCGACGGATCCGAGCGGGAGCTTTCTCTGTGAAGCTCATATTTTCTGAAAATGCTTGGGATGATTACCAGTATTGGATAAAGACCGATAAGAAAATCCTCAAGCGGATGAATGCTTTGGTACAGGACATACAGCGTTCACCTTTTTCTGGTATCGGCAAGCCCGAACCGCTGAAGCACGGCTTGTCGGGCTATTGGTCCAGGCGAGTCAACGATGAACAGAGAATCGTTTATAAAGCTACGGACGATTCAGTTTTTATTGCTCAGACTCGCTACCATTATTGATTTTCTCATATAACGGTTTAGACCTGGGCGGCGGGCTGCAGAGGTGGATTTAGCAGGGTTTTAACGAGAACCCACCACTGATTCACCCGTCCAAACTCCCGGGTTTGGTTATGGCCCGCCCTTGACACGATACCATTATGAAACCATAATGGTATAAAACAAAGCCAGGGAGGCCAATATGCCAGCACTGACGATCAAAAATATCCCCGACAGCCTTTATGAAAAACTAAAGAAAACAGCTCAATCCCATCACAGAAGCCTCAACAGTGAAATTATCCATTGTCTTGAAACCGTTCTGGTACCCCAAAAAATGGATATTGCAGAAAGATTACAAAGAGCTCAACATCTAAGAGCTCAAATTCCTGCTGGGGAGATCGCCCTTGCCGACATTGATGATGCAATCAATCAGGGGAGGCCATGATAGTTGTTGATACAAATATTCTGGCCTCTCTATATCTCCCCACTGAGCACACTCAGAAGGTTGAAGTTCTTCTGGCTAATGATCCTGAATGGATTGCCCCAACCCTTTGGCGCAGTGAGTTCAGAAGTGTTTTAGCACTTTATTTACGCAAGAACTTACTGACCTTTGATCAAGCTTTGGCAATCCAAGGTGAAGCTGAGGCCCTTCTGCAAGATAACGAGTTTATTGTAAATTCACATGATGTCCTGCAACTTGTGCAGAAGAGCGAATGCTCAGCATATGACTGTGAATTTGTGGCATTAGCGCAAAACATGAATATTCAGATGATCACAATGGACAAGAAAGTACTCAAAAACTTTCCTCAAACAGCGATACCTCTATTGTAAAAACCCCTGGGCTATAACGGTTTAGAGCTAATTGGTCGACCGCTTTTTGTCGGTCCGAGTTGAGCGACTGGTTAAACGTGAGGTTTTTTCGACAAGTCGGCCACTTACAAATTTGTGGAGAACGCTGGCAATAAGAGTCTGGTATGGAACCCCTTCCTCGAGCGCGCGCGCTTGAATGTCCAATAGGTCTGGAGAGGAAAGACGGATGTTAACACGACGGTCTTTAAGCGACGTCGCTCTCGCCGCAGACTGGAAAAGTTCTTTGTCTTTCTTGGTGGGGGAAGTGGACACAAGTTCGCCATCTTCGTGGGAACGCAAGATGTCTTTTTCAAATTTATCGGCTTTCTTCATGGTCATTGCCTCCTCTGAGGTATTCTCTGGTGGCCTTACGACTTGGGATAATCGTTTTTAGAAAGTAGAACTCTTCCTCTTCGATAAAGGGAACCAGGTAAACATAATCCGCCATGTTGACGACGAGTATTTGCTGACCGGGATACTTCTCAGCGTTCTGGTGCCGCAAAATGTCAAGCAAACCGTCTCCACCAAGAGCCAGAACGATCTGCTCAAAGGAGACGTTTCGGTCAATTTTGAGTGTTTCGTTTTTCTCGTGGTTCCAGCGGAAGATCTTCATAGTGGAAGTATATCGTGACGTGTGCCTTTTGTCATCAGGTAAGTTGGAGGGCGAGTCTAACGGACCGCGCTAAGCGGCCTGGAGCTGGTCCTTTTCAAGTGTGTAGAGACCTTTATGCGAACCACCGACGTATCACCCAGTCCGCTTGAGCATTTGGTTATGCCGCGTTATATGTTTTGACTTCGGCAGGCAAGCGGTCAGCAAGTCTGTCCTCTTCAACATCAAGGTCATAGTCCATTTGTAAGCCAAGCCAGAATTGTGGTGACATTTCAAAGTAGTGAGCCAGGCGAAGAGCTGTGTCCGCAGTTATTCTTCTTTTACCGTGCACAATTTCATTGATACGGCGAGGAGGGACTCCCATATCGTTAGCAATTTTATTCTGACTTAAGTGCATTGGGGTCAGAAATTCTTCAAGAAGAATCTCACCAGGATGTATGGGGCTCATTTTATTCATGATTTTATCTCCTAATGGTAGTCAACGATCTCTACATCAAAGGCGTCTCCCTCTCGCCATTTGAAACAGACTCTCCACTGATCATTTATTCTGATGCCGTGTTGTCCCTTTCTGCGACCTTTTAACGGCTCGAGGCGATTGGAGGGTGGGACCCTTAAGTCATTCAGAATTGTGGAACGGTTAAGCATGCGGAGTTTTCTCAAGGCGACTTGTTGTATGTGATTGGGAAATTTTCTGGAGAAAGCCCTGTTAAACGCTTTTTCCGTTTCTTTACATTTGAATGACTGGATCATGATTTACATTGTAATCGCCGTAACGTATAACGTCAAACGTTATGTTTTCGGGGAGGGCATAACGGTTCATGATAACCGTCGGCGACGCGAACTTGCGTGACCCATCGCAATTTGGTTTTGCTTTTCGGCCAAAAACAGAAGCATTTTCCGTCCGGTTGATTCGTTTGTTAGGGTGTGATATTGTGTACCGAAAGTCAGTACATGAGAGGAGGTGCCCTATGGAAACAGTTAGCGTAAACCAGTTTCGTTCAAACATGAAAGATTTTGTTGAGCAAGCGGCCAGTGAGCATGAGCCACTTAAAGTAACCCGCCGTAGAGGGGGAGATTTTGTTGTTATTAGTGCCGAAGATTGGGAGCGGGACCAGGAAACCCTTTTTGTTCTCCAAAATTCCAGCTTGATGAAGCAAATTTCTGAATCTGCTCGCACGCATGTCGAACGTTCCGGATACACACCAACGGATGGAGAAATGAATGAGATCCTTGGTGTTTGAAGGTAGCACATGGGCTACCTACGAAGAGCTCAGAACGAAAGACAAACGTTTGCATAAATCTCTTTGTTCAATTTTAAAGGAGATGCTTAGGGGAGACCCGATTACTGGTACGGGAAAGCCCGAAGCTCTTCGGCACAACCTTTCTGGCTTTTGGTCACGGAGGCTGAGCCAAAAAGACCGTGTCATTTACAAATTCGACGACAACTACATTTACATTTTCGCAATTGGCGGACACTACGACCAATTTTGAGCCCTAACGGTTCATGATAACCGGCGGTGACGAGAAGGGTCGGTCACCACCACAATTTTAGGTTTTGCTTTTCAATTTTGCACAGACGTATTTTCCGTCCAGTTGATTAGCTTGTTAGTCATTTTGCGCATACTTGTCAGCATAGGCAACGAACTTTGGTTTTCTTCGAAAAATTTGCTTTGTGTCTGCTATTTCATAGAAAGCATTGTCATTTTCTGAAAAGTCCATTCGCTCGTTAGGTTGCCCAACTATTGAAATTCTTAACTCCTTTTCAAAAGGGAATTCTTCGCCAAGCTTTCCAACAGCATTTTTTATGATATTAGCCACTTCTGGCATACCAATCGTGGAAAAGCCCTCTAATGCTTCTGGATATGAGTTTGAAGTTGAATTATAAAAATACTGCCAAAACCCACCGTTGTAGACTTCCAGATGAAGCCAATGGAGGGAATATAGGTACACTGCCTTTTGAGGAATGCTCTGAATAGATTCCAGCCATGCTTCGCGCCCTTCATAAAAATTAAACTGCTCGTGATAAGGGGCAAAAGCTTTTGGATAGCGACACCAGTTTTCTTGGACACTGATTTGGGATAATATTCCCATGTCCAAGGAGATTAATAATGACAACAAACAACAAGAACGAAACAGTCACTGGACCTTTGGCCGAAGGACAGCGCTGGAGTGCTGCCCGCAAGCGTGAAGTTGTCTTGCGTCTGCTGCGGGGCGAATCGGTTGATGCCCTTTCCCGCGAGTTGAGCATCGAAATCTTCCGCCTTGAGCAGTGGCGGGAGAAGGCGCTGACCGGAATCGATGAGTCGTTGAAGCAACGTCAGAACGATCCGACTCAAGAGGAACTCAATCAGGCCATGCGCCGGATCGGCGAGTTGACCATGGAAAACGAACTCCTTTGGGAACGGGTTAGAAAACCCGGCCCTTTAGCCAAACGGAGGTCGTCGAAATGAGCCAAACGATCTCTCCGGAGGCTGAAAAGCCCTACGGCGTCCAGCGGGTTTGCAATGTTTGGGAGCAGGCTCGCTCCTCGTTCTACCATGCCTCGCGCCAGGTTCCGCAAGCAGCTCCCAAGCGCCGTGGTCCGCGTCCATTGATCGGTGACGAGAATTTGCTGCCCTTGATCCGTCACGATCTGGCCACGTCCCCGTTCACCGGCGAAGGTCACCGCAAGGTTTGGGCTCGGCTGCGGTTTCGCGACGGCATTCACGTCTCACGCAAGCAGGTTCTGCGATTGATGCGTGAGAACCATCTATTGTCTCCTCACCGGGGTTGGCCCAAAGCAGCCAAGGCGCATGATGGCAAGATCATTACCATGGCTCCGAACCTGATGTGGGGCACCGACGGAACCCGCGTCTTTACTCTCGACGAAGGCTGGGTCTGGATCTTTGCCGCCGTCGAGCACTGGAACTCCGAATGTGTCGGCTGGCATGTTTGCAAGACCGGCGATCGTTATGCTGCTCTTCAACCTCTTTCGATGGCTTTAGACAACCTCTACGGGGGCGTAGAGAAAGGTATTGCCCGAGGACTCTCCCTGCGTATGGATCACGGCACCCAGTACCTCTCAGATCATTTTCTGAATCAGATCAAGTTCTGGGGAATCACTCCCAGCTTTGCCTTCGTTGCCGAACCACAGACCAACGGAGTTGCTGAACGTTTCAACCGTACTTTGAAAGAGCAAGCCATCTATGGCCAGGTTTTCCGGACCGTAGAGGATGTCCGTGATGCCGTGAAGACCTTCGTGGACCTTTATAACAACGAATGGCGCGTCGAGAAAAATGGCTTCAGGTCGCCCAATGAAATTCGTCAGGCGGCATAATCTAAACTTGTGTCCAAGGAACCGGTTCCGCTACAGGCAAAAGCTTTTGGATAGTTTCTTGGAGCATTAAAAATTGAAAGCATAATTCACACCATGGTGATAAGGGCGATTGTCATTTGAATGCCTAACGGTTCATGATAACCGGCGGCGACGCGAAGGTTCGGCCACCACCGCAATTTGGTTTTGTTTTTAAAATAGCAGAGACGTATTTTCCGTCCGGTTGATTAGTTTGTTAGAACTCATTCTTTATTGCATGCGATAGGGAAACAGCGCCCTTTTCTTCAAGTTTCGTAGCAACATTGCCCCTGTCTTGTTCCGAGCGATTTTGGCTGAGTTTGTATTTGCATTGAACTTCCGATATTTTGATTTTAAGACCGACGATCGCATTTAACATTGATTCTTTATATTCAGGCGACCATGGTTTTTGAAATGACGATTCATTGATTCTGGAGAGTTGATTAACAATGGCAGCAAGTTGTTCTGTCTCGGAAATGATGAGGCATTTGCCATAAATGTGCACTACCTGATAATTCCAAGTTGGTACTCCGGGGGTGCTATACCATGAAGGTGAGATATAGTCATGCGCACCTTGGAAGGTCACTAGCACTTCCTGACCTTCGATGGATTCCCACTGTTGATTTTTTTTGGCCAAATGACAAAACAGGAATTTTTGATCATCACTTAATATGAAGGGAAGATGTGAACAAAAGAGCCTTCCTTCAACTGAGGATATGAGTTGGCCAAAAGAATTTTCTCGGATGAATTTGAATATTTCATCACTGTTGGTCACTGCAAAATGCTTAGGTATATACATAATTGCCTTGAGTTCTAACGGACCAAGCTAAGCGGGCTGGAGCTGGTCCTTTTCAAGTGTGTAGAAACCTTTACGCGAACCGCCCATGTAACACCCAGTCCGCTTGAGTGATTGGTTAGCCTGATGAATTTTCTGGATGAGAGACTGAATCGCGGAGAACGTTGATGCAGTAGCTATTCAGACTTTCGCCGACTTGCAGTGCTCGGATGGCTAGGGCTTGATGGAGTTCACTTCCCGGTCTGAGTTGAAATTTGCCGGAAAAGGTTCTGCCAACGGTAGATTCCGGCAATGGTTTCCCATCCTTCTTGTAGATTTCAACCCACTCGTCGACAATGCGGCACAGTTGATGATAGACCTTTTCTTCATTGTCACCGTGACAACAAGCACCAATCCAGCCCGGAACCGATCCGACGTAACATTGGTCTTCTTCTGACCATTCAACAATTTTCAAATAACGATCACGATCTTTCATTATTTGGACTCCTCAATCATCTTCTTGACCAGTTTTTCCTGATAAGGTTTCGCATCATCACCGAGTTTTCCAGAGATGGTGAGCGCAATACCTTTCTCATGCAGGAAGTTGCGATGGCTGCCTTTGCCGCCCCGGTTGATAAATCCGGCACTTTCGAGGTCTTTGATGAGTTGGCGGATTTTTCTCGGCATGGATGTATGGTACTGCTGTGGTACCACTTTGTCAAGATGGGTTGGTTGTTGTAAGGCTAACGGTCCGGAGCTGAGCTGGCTGGCTCCTTTTCAAGTGTGTAGAAACCTTTACGCGAACCACCCCTGTATCAAACAGTCCGCTTGAGTGATTGGTTATGCAACCGCCTAGGTGACGTGCCGTCTAATAAGCAACCATAAGAATGGGATCAACGCCATGGCGATAAAAAAAACAGTTGAGGCTCGCGCTGCTCCTGCGCGCAACTCTGATATGAACTGTTACAGACACCCACACCAGCTGCGACGACGCTGAGAATAAGTGGAAGCAAGAAAAGGGGCGCTGTTGACCATGCACCCCATCCGTCGAAGTTACGAACGTAGAATTCGATCGCGACAAGGCTGAGGATTGGAATCCAGCAAATAAACGTGAGGCTGTTTCTCGTTTTTTTGGATGTACTCGTTGGCAAATAAAAACCTCATTCTGATGCATAACGAGAAACTGGGGACATCCATGATAAGTAAAGTCAAGGGGAAAACGGAGATTTCCCTTTACCTCGCGGATGTCCTCCGGTGGCTTCGTTTAACTTGCGAACCCTTCATACCGTCCAATCTTTTTGATCTATTCTTGTGGTCCGCCCGATCTTGCGACCAGACATCCATTTGCCGTCTCAGGGAGCTACCCCATCACGGAAGATTGAGTTTGGGCCAACCCGCCGGCCTTGAAACACTTTAAATGGCGTGCAGCTTCCAGCTCACGCAGTCCCCAGAACTGCAAGGCCCGGCGGGAAGATCGTTTGGATAAAGAGGGTTATGTCGTCACTCTCCTTGACTCAGGCGACTTGTGGTGGCACCTCCTGAACAAAGGGCGTGCCGCGCCGATCAACCGCCAGCAGGTATTCCACCAGCTTGCGTGCCACCGCCAAAGTCGCCCGGTTGCGGTTTCCTCGTGCCAACTCTTTTTCGTGCAACGCAGCCAGTTGCGGATTCCAGTTCGGCGCTAGCTTGGCCGCTTCGATCAGCATCGTCTGCAAATGCTTGTTGCGCTTCTTGGAGATCGGTCCGCGCTGTTCCTTCCCTGCCGACTCCCGCTGCGCGCTGCACAGACCACAGTAGCTGATCGCCTGGCGAGAGTTGCTGAACCGTGTCGGATCGCCAACCTCCAGAACCCAGGTCAAAGCCATGATTTCTCCGACCCCGGCAATGCTCATCAACCGTTCAACCCGCTCCCTGAATTAGGGGCTGCTTCTCGCAAGGTTTTGATCAGTTTCTTCTGAACCGCGGTGAACAGCTCCAGATTGCCGCGGCTCAACTTGCAACAATTCCTTGACCGAATCCGGCACATCTTCGACCTCGTTCCAGTAATTCGTTGAAATACTTCCGGCCATACAGCCGTCGCTTGTCGTAAGTCGCCCCGACCTCCATCAACAACCCGGAGATCTTGTTCTTCATCTTGACGGCTGGTACGGACCACCAGATTCCGGTAACGCAGGATGCGGCGCAGTTCTCGCAACTCCTCGGACATCATGGTGCATTCCGGCAGCAGATTGACTCGTAGCAGATCTGCCAGTTTCTCCGCATCGGCCCGGTCGTTCTTCTTCTTGGCCGCCGTGATCGCCTTGAGCATCTCCGGGTGCGCGACCTTCAGCTCAACCGCATGGGCTTGAGGAAATCGTAAATCCAGCCGGTGAAGATGGTTGCTTCCATCGCGCCCATCCAGGGGCCAGGTAACTCCGCTCAGCCATTGCCGCAAGGCCTTGCGTTCAGCGCTGACGATCCCTTGCCGCACCGTCTTGCCGCTGACTGTTTTGATGCAGTAGGCGATGGTTTTCTTGTGGACGTCCAGTCCGATGTAGTGAATACTTTCCATGGGAGCCTCCTTGTGGGTCTGACTCGGGGCGATTTATTCGACCCGCTCACTCATTATGAGCTGTCCGCCACCTGGAGGCTCCCGCTTTATCTACTTATGCATTCAAACATAATACCTGTTTTAATCATAAGAATTAGTATTATCCCCCGATTCCTATTAACTTGATATCACGTCCCTGAAGAGCCTATTATGACGCGGTATTATCTCTAATTTCTTCGAGTAGGGAAATAATCCTTTCTTGATTTTTAATCTGTATGAGGACAAGTTCCGCGTTCTCTTGCATTTGAGAAAGAGTCTCTTTTGATTCACTTCCCGTTCGAGTATCACCTTGCTTTTTTAGCACTCTGAGCCACTTATTGGCTAAATCTGCCATTATCTTAACATCTGCTTTTTTGCAGTTATCGATAACAACAACCCTTGCTCCCAAGTCGACTTGAATTTTGCCTAACTACTGCGTATCTTTCGAGAAGCAAGACCGCGTTCCCCGTCAGCTCTTGCGATTGGTTAGAGCCTGCTCCTGGGTCTCGACGTAGGCATCAATCAGTTGCCGAATCATACGTTGATATTGTGTATGATGCTTGCCTGCTTCCGTTTTGAAGAAATCGACACTCTTTTTGCTGAGTGCGATGGTTACCTTCACAGACTCTTCACGGAACGCCAATTCCTCGGGAGATGGGAGGAAGTCAGAAACCACCCGCAGATCTCCAATGGGTTCATCGGTGTATTGAATTTTCTTGCTCATAAGTCACCTTTCCTTTTCGCCAGTATCCAGCCCCGATGATGCGAATGACGTGCTCGCGGTAAGTAAATCGTACCGTGAGGATACCGTCACCCACTTTGCCGAAACAGTAGAATCGCTGTTCCTGATTGCTATGGGTCACGTCTTCGGCGATGACGCGGTGTGGGTCAGAAAAGGCGTATTGCGCCTTGGCAAACGGGACGCCGTGTTTCTGCTGATTCTCCAGGTCCTTGTTAGGATCCCACTCGAAGCGCGTCATGGTCATGGCAACACTCTATCACAAAATGGCAATAAGGCCATATTTTTATATGGCTTGAAGTATGGCTTGCTTCTATGGCTCTAACATGGATTGAACTAGTGAGTACGCTTGATATAGCGACGCACCTAGTGGTTTAAGTAAGCGGCTGTAAGTTCTTGTAAAAAAGTTAAAAACGTAGCTCGAAAACAAAAATATCCAGAACAAAATCCGAGTTAAGACTGTTTCGGTTTGTTTTGGATACTCAGTATTGTCCCCCTCAGTGTGTCGTTCACATTTGTATATGACAGAATTCACTGATTTCGCTATCTTAGTCGCATTTAATGCCTTTGGCAATTGTTATTGACTCATCACATCGGAGGGGCTCATGCAGAAACCACGTCTTCTGGACCCGGTGCGCGAAAAGTGCCGGGTTCGTCATTACAGTCCACGTACCGAGAAAACCTACATTCAGTGGATCAAACGCTACCTCTCCTGGCAGGATAAACAGTATCCCAAGGATCTTGTCGTAATCGTAGAGAACGGGACGCGGGACGTGGTACGAGGTACGCGGAAAACAATGGCATCTTCAGGCGTTAAAAATGAAAGGTTGGGAAACCTATCAACGCTGAAAAGAAAGATCAGTTGCTTTTATTATCAGCGCTCATCAGATTTGATCAGCGTTCCATTATGTTTATTTATATGTATTGCCTACAAATCGATAATTGTGTAGAAAATCTTCCAGAAAGTTATATTATTTCAGACTGTTGGCGAAACATTCCCTTGTCACATGCCATCTAAGGAGATTTATCATGCGTGCCATGTTCTTCCGTACAATACAGCTGTTATCAATTGTCGTCTGCCTGTCATTCCTGTTCGGCTGCAGTGAGCAGCAGACGCAAAGCACCCGAAGCCGCACCGCAAGCAAAGGCGCCGGAAAAGAAAGTCTATAACTGGAAACTGGCCATGACCTGGCCGGATAATTTCCCGATCTTCAGCGATGCGGTCAAGCATTTTGCCGAGACAGTCAAGATCATGTCCAACGGTGAAATGCTCATCGATATCGACGGGGCCAACAAGCACAAGGCCGCGTTGGGTGTTCTGGACATGGTGAATGCCGGGCAGTACCAGATGGGCCACACGGCGGCCTATTACTGGAAGGGCAAAGACGCCAGCACCATGTTCTTTACCACCATGCCCTTCGGCATGACGGCTCCGGAACAATACGCCTGGTTCTACTACGGCGGCGGCATGGAGTTGATGCAGAAGGTGTTCGCCAAGTTCAATGTCTATTCTTATCCCGGCGGCAATACCGGCGTGCAGATGGGCGGCTGGTTTCGCAAGGAGATCAAGACGCTTGATGACCTGAAAGGGCTGAAGATGCGCATCCCCGGTTTCGCCGGTGAAATCTTTGCCAAGCTCGGTGTGGCCGTGACCAACATCCCTCCGGGAGAGCTGTATACCTCTCTGGATCGCGGTACGATCGATGCGCTCGAGTGGGTCGGCCCTGCGCTTGACCTGAAGATGGGCTTCCAGAAGATTGCCCCCTACTACTACACCGGCTGGCATGAGCCGGCTTCCGAGCTGCAGTTCATGATTAACCGCAAGGCCTTTGATGAGTTGCCAAAGCACCTTCAGGAGATCCTCGTGACGGCTATGAAAGCGGAGGCCCTGGATTCCTATGCCCGCATGTTCAATGACAATGCGGTCAACTTTGCGGCGATTCGTACCGATTACCCGGAGGTTAAGGTAAAAACCTTTGCACCTGAAATTCTCGACGCCATGAAAGAGGTGAACAGCCAGCTGCTCGAGGAAGCCGCGGCCAAGGATGAGCAGTTCAGGGAGATCCTTGAGTCGCAGAGGGAATATCTTGCCAAGGCGCGTGCCTGGACGGTTATTTCTGACTATGCTTATGTGAATGATAACAAGATGAACTGATCCAAAGCAGCTCTATGAATATAAAAAAACCGGGAGACAGGGCGCAAGGCTTTGTCTCCCGGTTGTCTTTTATCCCTTAGCTTCTGGAGATATTTGTCAGCTGGTCTGACGAAATCTGCCGACCTCGCCGCTGAAATGACAGGCCGACTGATGCCCCTCGCCATGATCTGTTAAGGCCGGATATTGTTTGCGGCAGATGTCTTGAGCATAGGGGCAGCGGGGGTGGAAGTGACAGCCGCTGGGAGGATCAATCGGTGACGGGATCTCGCCGCTTAAGACCTGGTGCTTGCGGACCCGCTGGGGATCCGGGATCGGCACGGCGTTAAGCAAGGCTTCGGTGTAGGGGTGGCAGGGTTGCTGGTAAAGCTGTTCTGCCGTGGCGAATTCTACAATCCGGCCCAGGTACATCACCGCGACCCGGTCGCAGACGTGTTCGATAATACCAAGGTCGTGAGAGATGAAGAGGTAGGTCAGGCCGAACTCTTCCTGCAGGTCTTTGAGGAGGTTGACGATCTGCGCCTGGATGGAGAGATCGAGGGCGGAGACCGGTTCGTCAGCGACGACCAGGCGTGGTTGCACGGCCAGGGTGCGGGCTATGCCGATGCGCTGGCGCTGGCCGCCGGAGAACTCGTGGGGGTAACGATCGTAGTGTTCGGGGGCCAGGCCGACTTTCTGCATCAGGGTCAGAACCTGCTCCTTGACCTCCTGCCCTTTGGCCAGGGCGTGGACCACCAGCGGTTCACCGATGATCTCTCCCACCCGCATGCGTGGGTTGAGAGAAGAGTAGGGGTCCTGGAAAATCATCTGCATGTCACGACGAATGGCTGTCAACTCGCGGTGGCCCATGCCGACGACATCTCTGCCGTCAAATTGAATCGTGCCTGAGTCCGGCTCAAGCAGCCGCAACAACAGCTTGCCGGTGGTCGATTTGCCGCAGCCGGATTCACCGACCAGGCCGAGCGTTTCGCCGCTTTTGATTGTAAAGGAGACGCCGTCCACCGCCTTGAGCGATTGTTTTGCAGCTCCGGGTCGATTGGAACTGACCTTGAAGGCTTTGCGCAGATTTTCCACCTTGAGAAGTATCGACATTATTGCTCCTGCCAGCAGCGCACCCAGTGTCCCGACTGCACTTCCTTGAGAGGCGGCAACTGACCTCGACAGGGGGCGAAGGATTCAGCACAGCGCTCCAGGAAAGAACAGCCTCCATTTGTTGCACCGGCCCTGGGAACTGTTCCCTCGATAGGAACAAGACGTTGCTTCTTCTCGCCAATACGCGGTATGCAGGCCAGCAAGCCACGGGTATAGGGATGTTGTGGGCTTGCATAGAGCTCTTTAACCGGGGCTGTCTCAACGATGACGCCGGCATACATGATGGCGACACGGTCGGCGTTTTCAGCGACCACACCGAGATCGTGGGTGATCAGCAGCATCGCCATGTTGTGCTCGGCCTTGATCGCAGCAAGCAGATCCATGATCTGCGCCTGGATAGTGACGTCGAGCGCGGTGGTTGGTTCATCGGCGATCAGCAGCTGCGGATCGCAAGCCAGCGCCATGGCGATCATCACGCGCTGCCGCATGCCGCCGGAGAGTTGATGAGGGAAATCCTTGAGTCTTTGAGCCGCCGCCGGAATGCCGACCTTGTGCAGAAGCTCAGTGGCGATCTCTGTCGCCTGCTGCTTGCTCTTGCCCTGATGCAGTTGCAGGCTCTCCATGATCTGCTCGCCGATGCGAAAGACCGGGTTGAGCGAGGTCATCGGTTCCTGGAAGATCATGCTGATGCGATTGCCACGCACCCGGCGCATTTCTTCTTCGGGAATACGCAGCAGGTCCAGGCCATCAAAACGAATTTCGCCTTCGACGATCTTGCCCGGCTCAGGAATCAGACGCAGCAGAGAGAGGGCGGTCATCGATTTGCCGCAGCCGGACTCGCCAACCAGGGCCAGGGTTTCACCACGCTTGATGGTGAAATCGATGCCGTTTATGGCTTTGGTCAGGCCGTCCCTGGTGAAAAAATAGGTTTTCAGGTTGCTGACTGAGAGAAGTGTGCTCATGATCTTCCGTTACTGGTTGAAGTCGATCTGTAAATGGAAGCATGGCACGTTGGGGATGTCAATCAATTAAAGGCAATTAAAGGCAGGTACGTGGGACGCGGTACGTGGAACGCGGAAAATTAATACAGCAATAAAATGTGTCGCCATCGGAATTTGATCAGAGCGAAAAAGGTCGGTTTTATCGTTCATCTCCACATACTAAATATCCTTAAGCCGAGGGAAGAAACCCTGTGACAGCAAAGATGTCGCCTCAACTCTCAGCATTCCTGACAAATAAGAAACGACCCCTAAGGACAATCCCCAGGGGCCGCATCAGCAGGGCCTGCTTTTAAAAAAAA
Source organism: uncultured delta proteobacterium (assembly GCA_963769955.1). Lineage (GTDB taxonomy): Bacteria > Desulfobacterota > Desulfuromonadia > Desulfuromonadales > BM103 > M0040. The sequence continues at coordinate 278,918 of CAVYNW010000005.1, read as the reverse complement.
ACAGGTTAATTCAATCCTAACTGCTCCAAGTGCTTTTTCAAGGGACAAAAAAGCACCCGTATCCTGGTGGCCATCATTTTGTAGATTAAAGAGCTTCCTGGATGCCTCTATCAATAAGAAGCCAATTACTCACAAAGTCGTTTATCCTGAGTAATTATGTCCATAAAATTCGCACCTTAGTTCCAGTGGCGCTATGATGCGTTAATTCTTCTCAATTGGAGTCGTCATGACAATGCCATTGCTACACTTTTTCCGTAACACCCCATTTGGGCGCGAAACCTTGTTACAATCAGCCAATTTTTGTCATCTTATGCAACTTCCGTTGTCCATTTACATCCCTCAATTCAAAAACTTTCTTTTCTATTTTGATCAGAACATAGTTCAGATCGATCTGGATGATAGTTATCTGAGTGATCCCGATTCTGTAGAAGAGCACATTCGAGAAATTCTTACTCAGCACCAAGTGAAACATTCCCTTGCAACCGACCGGGATGACCGCCAGCACCCTGCCTGACCTCCCAACCTATTCTTCGTTCATGACCTGTCCGGAATCAATTAGCAATTATATGCATAAAATTCACTTGGAAAGATTGGCTCGAAGTTGCGAAATATAGTAAGAATCGCAAATTTTCCAATTTATCTGCCGTCACCCGTTTTCAATCCCTGGACCAATCTTGCCATGCTTTATGGTGGCTCCGAAAGTGCTGCTGGCGCTCTGCGCCTGGCTCTGGAGATTAACCGCATCAGCAAAACCCCGCTGCAAGTCTTCAGTCAAGGTGTCAGAAGCGAATGTGAAAGCCAATTACTATCGCAGGATTTTTCAGAAGCACAAATTAAATCCCTCGATTGGCAAATTTTTAACGGAGGGCGATATCGATTTATCAATTGTACCTATTTCGCATGACTGTTTGGTGATGCTGGGCGCTTATGGCAAAGTCTGGTTCGCGACACCCTGTTCGGCAGTACAATGGAGAAGATACAGAGCAATCTTCCGAATAATATGCTCGTTGTCGGCCCGAATTGTAAATGGATCAAGTAGGATCCAGTAACCTTTCCATATTAGAAAAGGCCACCCGTTACCAGGTGGCCATTTTCAGAGTAATAAAGAGCCTGTCAAATAGCTCCCAATTAAGAAGCCAGTCACTCAAAAACCTGACACAGTGCCATAAAATTCGTATTGATTGGTTGCGTTCAATTGATAGATTTTAATTTCAGTTTTCATAAATTACCTTCGGCAACGGTGGAAATTATCCGTAAATTGTTACTTTGGCAACGGTTAAAGTCAAAGTCAGATGTCATTCTCTTTGCTGTCAAATGAATACATGAGAAGTCATTCAATGACTGAATTTGTCTCATAATGGTTGGTACTGAGACATGGAGATTTACCCAGAGACTTAAAAACTACCAAAGAACTTGATCTTTCATTAGCCTCTGATACTAGTAAAAGACAAGCTTTGACAGGGGGGCGGTTCACAGAACCGCAGGAGTGGTCCCCGAAAAATAACTATCAGCGAGGTCCGAAGTCGATGCCAGGTACAGAACGACAACTATGGAGAAGTCAGCCCTCAGCCGGAGGCCCTTGTTCGAAAGCTGGGTTCCTCGACAAGCAGCATGCGCCATCGGTGGATAGCCATGACTGACGCACGTGAACCCGTGAGCGGATACTCACCGACCGGCCTCGTTGATGATCAGGAGGGAGGCTCCTCTCTGAGATTTCCGGTGCTGGGAAAGGACGATATTACCACTCTGGCACACTACTACCGCGGTGAAATGGCGCGCATGATGAGCTGGCGCGACCGGCTTGACCGCACGACGAACTGGGCCATAGGCGCCGTGGCCGCGATGCTTTCCGTCACCCTGGCCTCGACCACTGCACACCACGGCGTGCTCATCTTCTCAATGGTGCTGGTCTTCCTGCTGCTTCAGATCGAGTCACGGCGATATCGTTTCTTTCACCTGTTTCGGACACGCGTGCGCCTGTTGGAAAGAAATTACTATCAGCCCGTTTTTCGATCACGAGAAACCAGCCACGGACCGAAGCTGGGCAGCTGAACTTGCGGAAACATTGCGGCATCCAAGGTTCACCATCAGCCGCCGCCAGGCCATGGCGCGCCGCCTGGGACGGAACTACTTCTGGATTTTCCTGATTCTGCTGGGGGCATGGTTGTTGAAGACCACCACCGCGGTGTTGCAGCCCAGGACAGGAGAGGGGGAGTTCATCCACTCGGTTAATGAGTTTCTGCACAACGCCGCGATCGGCTACATCCCGGGCGGGGTCGTCCTGGCGGGCGTGCTGATCTTCTATGGTTGGCTGTTCTACGTAATGATCCGGCATCGGACACAGGAGGGAGAGTTGACCTACGGCGAGGCACACGTCTGAACGGTCTCCCTGTCTGCTCCAAAGCCTCCAGCAGATCTGTCGCGGTTTTCATGATCAAGAGAGCCATTCACCAAACCTGCACAGCGGTAATCAACGGTCTCTGCTGAGGCAGAGGAGAAAACTGACCTCAGGGGCTGTCGGTGCGACTTTCAACCGGGTAAATAATCAGACGATCGCCGGGATGAAGCGGGCTATTCATGTTAATGCGGTTCCATATCAGGATCGCGGCCAGGGGTACGCGAAATTGTTCAGCAATGGTCGAGAGATTATCTCCCGGCTGGACGATGTAGATTCGCTCCTGCCTCTGCTGACTCCATTCCTGGTGGATCTTGTCGAAACGCTTTTGAAATCCAGGTGGCGTGTCTTCGGGGACGGCTAAGGTATAGGTTCCTGCCGCCAGATAGTGACCGCGCAACTCCGGGTTCAAATCCTTGATCCGCTTGAAATCTGTTTGCCCCGCCTGCGCCACCACCGTCAGACTGGTCTCCTCATAGCAGGTTAATTCGACGGTGGTAAATTTGAGGGGCGGATAATAATCCCCGTCCTGCAAGTGAAAGCCGTAACGCTCCGGTTGGGTCAGAATCAGTTTGGCCGAAAGAACCCGGAACAGGTACCGCTGGGTTTCCAGGGGTAAGTAAAGACGGTAGTAGTTACTGACACCCTGGGCCAGGATCTCCGCCTGCAGGCCCTCCTCCCCCATGTTGAATGCCGCTGCCGCCAGGCTCCAGGAGCCGAATTTTTCGTATAGCTCGGTGAAATAAGTCACTGCAGCCTTGGTCGAAGCGGTCAGGCTTCTACGCTGATCGATTTGGTCATTGATGGTCAAGCCGTATAGGCGACCTGTTGCCGGTAAAAATTGCCAAAAGCCGATAGCGCCCTTGGGCGAACCGACATGCGGCCGCAAAGCACTTTCAGCCAGGGCGATATATTTCAGATCATCGGGTAGCCCGGCCCGGGAAAGCATGGCTTCTATGGCAGGGAGATAACGGCTGGATCGCTTCAGCCACAAAATGGCCTGATCCCGATCCCAGAGAGACAGCAGGAGTTCCTTTTCCATACGCTCTCGCACTTCCGGGTCTTCCAGGGGGACAACCTCACCGCAAAAGGACAGCGTCTGTTCCAGACGGAGGCTTTCCAGCAGCGATGGACTTGCCTCCTGCCTGTCTGAGGCAAACGTTGACCCGCCGAAAAGCAGACCGGTCATCAGCCACCCCATAACCGATAAACGAAAGAACATGATTCTCCTTAATACACGTGGGTCAAAAAGAAAAATGGGCCTTGGTCAGGACTCATTTGTGGCGCTGTAATGCCTAAACACTGATCCTTGAATTGCGGCATTAATAAAGTATACCCAGTCGGGGATTGTGGTCAAAGGAGAGGGCTTTTTATTTGCTCTCCTACATTCGTTTGGTGCTGGGAAATTGGCACAAATACAAAATTCCCACTAGCTCTGCATTGTCATAAAAAAAGCCCCACGGTCAGGAGGGGGGAGACCGTGGGGCAAAGGGTTCTATGGGTTTTGCTTAGGAGGTAGAACATGAAGACTTATGTTCTGTGGTTGATATATAACTGAATCGGTCAGGTATGTCAACAGATAAATGAAAATAACAATAGCCACCAGGGATCGAAACCTGGTGGCCATTGTTTTGTGTAACAGGCATTCTAAATGTCCTGTGTGAATTGTCATTCGCGTCGAGCAATAAGAAGTCTTCAGACACTTTTACTAATCGTTTATTGCGCCCTCATTTGTTTAACCTCCTTCAAGGTTTGACGAAATGTGTCGATGGACTGGCCGCCAAGAGCCACAGCGCGCAGTGCCGCAGACAAAGCTTCATGCCGTTTGCCCTGCTCAGCCAGGACATGGGCCAGGTTGTTAAAGGCACTACCGTTTTCCGGCTGGAGCAGAGTTGCCTGGTAGAAGGCCTCTGCAGAGGCATCAAGTTGGTGCAGATTATAGTTGCTGTTACCTAGACCCATCCAGGCGACAAAACTCTCATCCCAGCGTTTCAGTGCCGTGGCATAACCGATTGCAGCGGCCTGCCAATGTCCGGTATTTTCCAAACCAGCAACGGTGGACAAGTCTCCTGTCGTGGAGAGGCTGCAGCCAGACAGCAATACAGGCAGTACTAAAAACAACAGGTCGACAATCATACGACTGCCGACCTGAACCAAATGTATTGTGAAATTGCGCTTAGCGTTGCGGGTTAACAAATGAGAAAACATGGGTAAAGCCCAGGATGTCGGTAATCAATAGAACCAGAAAAACTAAGACAGCGGCACCTATGATTGTCCCAAGCCCATCGCCACCGGCAGGCAACTGTTCCATCGAATTGGCAATTTTTGTCAGCTCCGCACTGGAAAGGCTCTCCACTCTTTTTTGTGCTTCAACAGTGTCAATACCATGCTTGATCATGATCTGTTTGACATCATCACGAGCGAGAAAGGTGAGAACCTGCTGCCGATTGATAGCCTCTTGTTGGCCTGCGATCACAGTATTCGTTCCAATCATCTTTGCTTGAGCCGTATGTACTGTAAAATCAAGCAGAAGGAATGAAAAAACCAAAAGTAAACTCACTGGTCTTATCATTTTCTTTAACATGGACAATCTCCTTTCCAAGTCGACGTTTAGCAGAAATTATAGCCGATAAAACTGGTTCTCAATTATATCTCTAAAGAGAAGCTTGGCAATGTCAATCCCATGTCAATCTTATGAATTGGCGAGGAACCAAGACGGCTTCAGTGAGTGTATCAGAATGAGTGATCTCTGACGGCCTCTAAGTGACTGATCCTGGTAGCAATAGTTTGTAAACAGGTGCTTCCAGAATACTTCTCTTCATAAGAAGCAGGCTATTTACGATATATTTATAGAATTGCCGCTGTTTGTTCCATATGTTTACCCTTTCTCGTCCCTCGTCCCTCGTTTTTCAGTCTGTGCTAACATGTTCAGAGACTATTCCTTTCAAAGATCGGTAATTCTATGCATGACCTGGTTGATCTTCACCTGCACAGCCTTTTTTCCGACGGCGTCTTAACGCCTGCTGAGCTGGTTGCCGAAGCGGCTTCCCTGGGCCTGCGCGCGATTGCGCTGGCGGACCATGATAATGTCGATGGCATTCCGGAAGCGCTTGTCGCCGGTCGCAAGCACAACGTTGAGATTATCCCTGCGGTCGAACTCTCTGTACAGTGGCAAGACCTGAGCGACATTCACCTGCTCGGTTACGCTTTTGACCACAAAAATGCCGCGTTGCAAAAGGCGCTCGGCGAATTCAGGGATTTTCGTGCCGGGCGCAGTGAACGCATCCTGGACAACATCAACCAGCGGTTGTCCGGGGAGGGCAAACGACCCCTGGATTACACCGATGTCGCAAAACGTGCCGGAGGCACCATCGGGCGGCCTCATATCGGACAGGCACTGCTCGCTGCCGGTTATGTCAAAGATATGGAAGAAGCCTTCACCCGCTATCTGGTGCCCTGCAACGAACCAAAGAGGTTTTTCCCCCTCGAAGAGGCGATCAAGCTGATTCACGATGCCGGTGGTTGCACGGTGTTGGCTCATCCGGTCTTTATCGGGGTTAATGATGCCAGGCTCGGCGAGTTATTGGATATTTTTATCGAGCTGGGCCTTGATGGTGTGGAAGCGCACAGCTCAGGAACCACCAACGATGGTATCGATCGCTATATCACCATGGCGCGCAGGAGGGATCTGATCGTCACCGGCGGTTCCGATTTCCATCAACCGCTCAAAGGCGGTGTTGAGATGGGCAAGGGTAGGGGGAATCTGAAAATTCCTTACCGCTGTGTCGAGGAGATCAGGTCCGCGGTTGAGTGCAGGAGAGCAGCGAACATTATCTCTTGATGCTACTTCCTGTTAGCAAGAAACATGATAGAATTGCTCTTGATTAATTTTCTTTGCGCTTTTCCATTTGACAGGAGTAATTCATATGAATCGATTCTCACTTCTTATCCAGATTGCTGTGTTCCTTTTCGTTATGCTGTCGTCGACTTTCTCTTCTGCCGCGGACAAGGCAAGTCAATCCTCGATCACTCTGCCGAAAGGCACTTTAACTGCCGCCCAGATCATGCCGCTTTTCTCGGGGAATACCACCCACGCCACGGTTGAAGGAAAAGATCAGGAACTGGTTTTTTTCTTTGCCGCGGATGGGCACCTGACCCAGGTTCGCAACGGCCTTCAGGAGATCGGTACGTGGGAGGTCCGCGATGACGGACGTCTCTGTACAGACCTGGAAAGCTCAGGGCGCGATTGCCGGATCATCGTCAAGCAGGGCGGGCAGTATCAACAGTATGCCGTGAAGAAAGACGGTGATCACCGCTACGAGATGACCTACGGCGTTTTCCAGAAGGGTCAGCATCTGGCGCAATTGTCAAAGGATCCACTTCTGCCCGCGGGGACATTGACGCGTGAGGAAGTCATCAAGTTGTTTTCCGGGCAGACTGTTGAATCGGTAACCGCCAGTAAGGGCCGGGTCAGTCACACCTATTACAACCCGGACGGTACTCTTGAGCAGGTCAGAAACGGGACCAAACGGACAGGTAAATGGCGGGTGAGTAAAAATGCCAGGATCTGTCTCGAGATGGAAGGTTTTGAAGAAAAATGCCGCATTATTGTCAAGGAGAAGGGCAAGGTTAAAAAATATATCGTCAAGAAGAATGGTCAACACCAACACAGTGTTTCGTATCGGAACTTTACTCCGGGCAAAACATTTTGATCCTTACCATGCAACCCTCCTCAAAGGCCCACCCGGAATATCGGGCGGGCCTTATCTTTATGCCTTGTCTTCGAAGAGAAAGTCGAACACCTGTTCGGCAAAGGGTGGATGACCCATGTAGCTTTCATAGCTGTGAGAGGCATTCGGAATCGTCTCCAGTCTAAAGTCTGCCGCAATATCATAAGAGCGAGCCAGGTTGCGATTGGCGCTGACCCAGCGCTCGGCGCGTTCAATACGGTTCAAGCCTTGAAATGAGTCAATTTTCAGGTCCTTGTTGAGATCTTTGTCGCGCAGGTCGTCTTCTTCGCCAACCAGGACCATGGTCGGCAGCTGCAAAAACTTTTCCAGGGAGAAGGATAGCTGAGGCCAGGCCTTGGTGGCTTTTAAACCATAAGGATATTGCCGGTCCGGGTCGGGAAAGGTGTACCAGCCGGGTGCAGCCAGAACTATCCGGGCAACCCGTTTCGGGTAGAACATGGCATAGCGGTGAACAAACTGGCCGCCGCCGGAGAACCCGAACATCCGCATCGGTGCCGGCGGGATTCCCAGCCATTCGTGAACGTCCTGTAAAACATGGTCGAAGGCCATGTCGGCGCGTTCCTGTTGAACATTGGTCCCGAGCTGCTGGTAGCGAGGTGCATTCTCTTTCAAAAAAAGTGGCGCAACCAGAATTGTTCCATGCTTTTCCGCCTGGGCAATAAAGCCATGGATATGTTCTTCTGCGTTGCGGGAAATACCGTGGATCGTATAAAGAATCTTGTTGCCGCCCTGACGATTCTCAGGAATATAAACAAAATAATTCATCTGTGACATGCCATCTATCGTTCGATGATGAACCTTGCCCATCTGTAATGTGTCGACCATAAGTAGATCCTCGTGTTAAGCGATAAAAACTACGGTAATGTGACCTGCATATTATTTCTTGCTTGCGATTGCAGTCTGCCCTCTGCCAGGTACCAGTAGTGATCAGCCAGGGCCAGACGGTCTTCGAAGCGACTGACCATCAGGACTGTCCCCGGGAAATTTCTTAATACCTCCTCAAAGGTTTTGACCGCCTGCCGGTCGAGGTTGGCATCGATTTCATCGACAATCAGGATGGAAGGCTGGCCAAGCAGGGCGCGGGCCAAGGCCAGTTTGTGGCGTTGGCCAAGGGAGAGATTTTTGCCGCCTTCATTGACGCGAAAATCTTCGCCACCTGGCAATTGGGCCAATAAATCATCGATCTTGCAGAGTTGACGAACCCTGGCCAATTCTTCTGCTGCGGCATCAGGCTTTCGGTAGCGCAGGTTGTAGCCAACAGACCCTTTAAGCAAGGGCAAGTCAGGGCTGACAATGCCGATTGCTTTGCGGACCGAAGACATATTGCATTTGCGGATGTCCTGTCCATCGATCAGAACCTTGCCTCGGTCCGGGTCGACCAGTCGGGCAATAACCTGCAATAAAGTTGATTTGCCGGCACCGTTGTCGCCGATGACAGCCAGACGTGCGCCACCGGGAATCGTGGCTGATAAATCCTTCAATACTCCTCGAATCTCAATGTTCTGTAATTCTATCTCACCTTTGCTGACTTGCAGGGACGGGCGCTTTGAGGAACGACCACGCAGGCGCTTGGTGTCCATAAACTCGAGTAATTTTTTCTTTTGATACACGATAGGCCTGCAGATATTCATGGACCCGGCCAAGATCATTAAACGCTGTCGAAAGAAAGCCTACCACCGCCATTGCAGCAACAACGTTTCCCGACTGGTCAGATTGTGAAAAACTTCCAGTGACCCGATAGAAAGTATTGCCGCCATCGACAGGGCCGTGGCTCCGTCATTGACAATCCTCATGCCCGCCGAAGCACGGGCTCGATCAACCATTGCCCCACTCAAAAGCTGACTATGTTTTTTAAAGCGCCGTCGCTCTTTCAGCCTCTGGTTGAACGCCTGGATGACAATATATGAGCTGATTTTTTCATTGATGTTTCCAGCCAGGTAGCCTCGTCGCCGTCGGGCTTCGGCAATGACATGGCGCATATTCGTGCCCATCCTGAGATTCCATATCAATCCGAGGGACAGGATTATGACTGAACTGAGGGCCAGATAAGGGTCGAGGAAGGACAGAAAGCTGATGGAAATCACCGTGACGATCAGTGAGACTACGATTCGTGCCAGGCCAAGACTGACCCAACGGCGGATCGATGTGAGATCGCTGACAAAACGCAGCATTGATGCCCCGGTGCTGCGGTTGCTGAGTGCCCGGGTGGAAAAGTGTTTCATGCGGTCGAAAGCGACCAGGCGAACCTGATGAATATATGCTTGTCCCAGGCGTTCAGCATCAATTCTCTCTTGAAAACGCAGCCACGCGGCCAAGCCTGTGCAACCCATCAAAGCCAGGGCAAAAAGAGCGATTTCCCAGACCTGTGAAGGGTCGGACATGTGGATTTCCGGATCATCAAATTCCGAGTTAAGCAAGATGTTGAAGGCATATCTTACCAACAGCATCGACCCGATAATGCACGCGGCCTGCAGCACACCGTTGGCAACCAACCGCAAAAAAAGACCGCGTCTTGCATCGGAAAAAATAGCAGGTAGTTGGCTCATTCATGCTCCCTGGCAACGACGACTCTCTGACTCTGCCGGCGGAACTTAAGGCAGTTGTATATATAGCTGGAGACACTGGGCCTGGCTAAGGCCGCTGTGTGATAGACAGGCAGACCGCAAATATCTTCAGCTTCTCTCTGTGCCAGAGGCGATGAAGTTAAAACACCTGTAATTGCAAAAACCGGTAGCTGACGTGCTGTTAACCAGGAGATCCCGGCCTGGGCTCCCAGGGCATCGTTGGCTGCGAAGATGACTCCATCGGCCCAGTTGGTGAACTCCGGAGTGGCAAAAAGCCGGGATGTTTCGCGTTGCAGCAAACCGTCGGCAACTTCAATGATGATGACGTCCGGTTGTGCTGCTGCCATCTGTGAACCGAGGGTCATGACAATATCGAGCAGCACATCACGGTTGACACGGTAGGTTGAGACGTAGCCGGCGTCGATAAAGTCGAAGACCGGGCTGGCCCCTGCATCAACCAGCGAGCGATAGTCGGCACCGGCGCCAGTGCCGGTAAACTTGGCTGCGGCGACCTTGATTTTCTGACGGACCAAACCCCTGATCAAGTTGGCGCAGGCCGTTGTTTTCCCCGAGTTCATCGCTGTGCCGGCGACCACCAGAACCAGGGGCTCCGGTTCGATCTGCTCCATTTTTAATAGTCGCGCAGTCTTTAAGTTGATGCGGTGTCCTGCCTCGTCAGCAAGCAAACCGAGAGGAGTAATGCGCGTCGCCGACTTGACACGGTCATGGCGGTTCAACAGGCGTGCGGCAACCCCGCCGGCGGCAACCAGGCGACAGGCGCCAAGGTGCTCGGGTACGATTCCTTCAAACTGGTCCGGAGCGTAGCGATTGCCGTAAACCACTACGATCTCATCCCCTTCGAAAAGGGAAGCCCGTCGGCTGCTGACCAGTTCAAGACGTTTGTGCTGCCCCAGTTCCTCGACGCGGGCCAGCAGAAGGTCGCCAGCTTCGGGGCTGAGTGTTCCCTGGAGGAGTTGTTTCACTTGTTTCTGGTTGATGCGCCGGGTTGTGTAAGCCCACTTGGCCTGTTCGAGACGTGATTCCGACAAGGGTTCTAGCAGTATGTCCATGGCTCCCCCTGGGAAAAGTTGCATTTGCTTCTTTTAGGATATAATCCTACCCTGCTAATTATGAGTTGACAAGTCAACTTTTGGGAGGCTTATGCTTTGAGGAGAATATGGTAGTTGCTGGAGGTATTGCTTGGTCTGTTAAGAGAGAAGATGCTCCGCCAGAATCTTGCTGCCGATCGCGATCAGCACCAACCCGCCGAAGATCTCCACGCGAGAGCCCCAACGATCACCGATGCGCCCACCGAGCAGCATGCCGATAATGGTAAGGACACCGGCCACCAGGCCAATCACCAGGGAGGGCATCCAGATCGAGACGCCGAGGATACTGAGCGAGAAGCCGACGGCCAGGGCATCGATACTGGTGGCGATGGAGAGCAGAACCAGGCTCAGGCCTTTGGTCGGATCGCGCTCATCGGTCTTTTCTTCATCGCTGCAGGCCTCAATAATCATGCGGCCACCGATGATCGCCAGCAAGCCGAAGGCGATCCAGTGATCCCAGGCGGCAATCCATTGCATGATGGTTTGCCCGGCCAGCCAGCCGATCACCGGCATCAGCGCCTGGAACAAGCCCGAAATGGAAGCCGAGTCGAAACAGGTGCCGCCCGGTCAGACGTGACAACACGGCTCCGGTGCCGAGTGCTACGGCAAAAGCATCCATGGCCAGGGCCAGGGCGAGTCCTGTTAAGGTAATAGCATCCATTTTGCTCTGTTTCTCTATGGTCGTTATACGTGAAGGTTCTGCTCTGTCTGCAGCGAGTTATTGCGGAAGCCGGGTTAATTGTCAACCCTTTCCCCTTTCATGCGTCTAACCCTTGTAATGTGATCGTGCTATTCGTTATTATGCAGACCAGAGTCCATTTGTCTAATAGAAATTGCTTGTCAAATAACTGCCGGCCTCCGGGTCGGGGAAAGACGGTTTTAAATGCGTTTTCTGCTTATTGTTGTTGCGCTGTTTTTTTGTTCCCAGAATACTTTTGCCATGTCTGCTGATGGTTGCGGTGCTGGGACCTGCAACGATTGCCACAGCATTACCAAGGAAGAAACGGCACTGCTGCTTGGCAGTATGGTTGATAAGGTCAATAGCGTTGAGTTTTCGGAAGTCCCTGGCATGTGGGTGGCTGAAGTGGAGAAGGGCGAGAGGAAGCTGCCGGTTTATATCGACTTCTCCAAGCAGTACCTGGTGTCCGGAAACGTGATTCGCCTTGGCGACAAGGAAAACCTGACCAAGCAGCGCAGCGCGCAGATGAACAAGGTCGATATTAGCAAAATCCCTCTCGATGACGCACTTCTGCTTGGGTAGCCGACAGCCAAAATCAAGGTCGTGGTTTTTACTGACCCGGAATGCCCCTTTTGCAAGAAGCTGCATGCCGAGCTGAAAGAGGTTGTCCGCATCGATCCGAATATCGCTTTTCTGATCAAGCTGTTTCCATTAAAGATGCATCCCAATGCCTACGGCATCTCCAAGAGCATCGTCTGCAATAATTCCATGGAGTTCCTTGAACTCAGCTTCGCCGGCAAACCGGTACCGCCTGCCAGCTGCGAAACAAGTGTGGTTGATCAGACCCTTGCCCTGGGTCCGGAGCTGGGTATCCGTTCAACACCGACGCTGATCCTGCCCGACGGATTGGTTGTGCCGGGCTATAAAAATGCGGCTGATCTTCTGACGCTTAATCAATGAAATGTCGACTCGAGGTGACGAAACAATAAATTATTGCGGCAAACTTGCCTTCGATGCTTCTATCTGGTAAGAAACCTACCGGAATTGCCATCTGTAAAGCGGATGGATTCCGTGAAATTTTATTCAGGAGGAATGATTCATGGGTTTGATGGATGGCAAGCGTGGTGTGATCTTTGGTGTCGCAAACGATAAAAGTATTGCCTGGGGGGTTGCACAGCAATTGCATGAGGCAGGAGCCGAACTGGCTTTTACCTACCTGAACGAAGCGCTGGAAAAACGTGTGCGTCCGCTGGCCGAGAGTCTTGACTCAAAAATTATTCTGCCTTGCGATGTTGGTACCGATGAAGAGATCGAGGCAGTTTTCAAAGAGCTGGAAAAACAGTGGGGGACAATCGATTTTGTCGTCCATGCTGTCGCCTTTGCCAACCGTGAAGACCTGAAAAACCCCTTCTCCCAGACGAGCCGGGAAGGTTTCGCTCTAGCGATGGACATCAGCGCCTACTCGCTGCTGGCCATGACCCGCTATGCCATGCCCTTGATGCCGGAGGGCGGCAGTATCGTAACGATGAGCTACCTCGGCGCCGTGATGGCCGTTCCCGATTACAACGTGATGGGGGTTGCCAAGGCGGCTTTGGAAGCCTCTGTGCGCTACCTGGCCGCTGAGCTTGGCCCCCAGAAGATCAGGGTCAACGCCGTCTCCGCAGGGCCGATTAAGACCCTGGCCGCTTCCGGTATCGGCAACTTCAAGCAGAAGCTGCACATCATGGAAGAGCGCAGCCCGTTGCGGCAGCACTGTCACCCAGGAGGAGGTCGGCAAGTCAAGCCTCTATCTCCTCTCCGATCTGTCCACGGGTGTCACCGGTGAAATTCACTACGTCGATGGTGGTTTCAATATCTCGGCCTTATGATATTGCTGCGTCACATATAACGATCTTAAAAGGCCCCCTGCGGGCCTTTTTTGCGTAAAATCTGACAAGTGGAACACAGTGTGCAGTAGCAGATGTTTTCAGAATCGCAGACTTGCATGCGACAGCCAATCTCTGAAAACTGGTCACTGACAACTGATAACTGATCGACTGGAACTTCAATATGATCCACGGCAGTACCACAGGACTGAAACCAAGCCAGATCAAGGCTCTCGAGAGAATCTACCAGCGGCGTCTGCCCGCTGGCTGAGGTGATCACCCCTGAACTGGCCCGCTATCTCACCGAGCATTCGCGCGAATTACGTCGCCAGATCGGCCTGATTATCGATCGCAGCGGTGAAGTCAAGTATGTCGTGCTGGGTGATGACCGTGAAATCGTCATTCCCGGACCTGAGCGGTTATGGTATGGGCCGCAGCGGCTTGCGCGGCCTGCGCTGTATTCATACCCATCTCAAGGGCGAGCCTCTTTCCCAGGACGATCTCAATGACCTGGCCCTGCTGCGTCTCGACATGATGGTCAGCATTGCCGTTGGCGATGACGGTCTGCCCGGGCCGTTGTCAATTATGCCCATCTGATCCCGCCCGATCCCGACGGGCAGATTCACCTGCTACAGAAAATCCCCTCGATCTACGCCTGGGATCTGGATTTTACGGCGCTTTCATCCGTGCCCTTGATGCTGAACTGGAGCGCTCACGCTCGGAATCCGTCGACCTGGGTGACACCCGGGAGAAGGCGATCCTGCTTTCCGTGACCCAGGCGCCGCTACGCGAAGCGGAAGATGCACTGGATGAACTGGCCGAGCTGGCCCGCACTGCAGACGTAGTGGTCCTCGATCGCATCATGCAGCGTTCGCGCAAGATGAACCCACGTTCCCTGATGGGGGAGGGCAAGCTCAAGGAGGTTGTCATCAGTGCTCTGCATCAAGCGGCGCAACCCTGCTGGTGTTCGACCAGGATCTGACCCCGGTGCAGGCACGCACCATTGCGGCCATGACCGACCTGAAGGTTATCGACCGCAGCCAGTTGATCCTGGATATCTTTGCCCGCCGGGCGCATACCCTGGACGGCAAGGTCCAGGTTGAGCTTGCCCAGCTCAAATATATTCTGCCGCGCCTGTCCGGCAAGGGCACGGCCATGTCACGCCTGATGGGTGGCATCGGCGGCCGCGGCCCCGGCGAAACCAAGCTGGAAACCGACCGGCGGCGGATCCGTGATCGTATCAGCCGGCTGGAGAAACAGCTCGCATCCCTGAGCAAGGGGCGACTGCAACGACGCCAGAAACGGATCAAGAAGGGCGTGCCGATCGTCTCGATTGTCGGCTATACCAATGCCGGGAAATCAACCCTGCTCAATGCCCTGACCCAGAGCGAGGTCTTTACCGAAGACCTGCTGTTTGCCACTCTGGATACCTCGACTCGCCGTCTGCGTTTCCCCGAAGATCGTGAAGTGATTATCACCGACACCGTCGGCTTTATCCGGCAGCTGCCAAAAAGCCTGATGGGGGCGTTCAAGGCGACCCTCGAAGAGATGGTCGATGCGCACCTTCTCCTGCATGTTGTTGATATCTCCAATCCACGTTTTGAAGAGCAGATTCGCGCGGTTGATCGCATCCTGCAGGATCTCGATCTGGAAGAAATACCGCGGATCCTGGTCTTTAATAAAATTGACCTGGTCCCTGAAGAAGAAATCGCTCCGCTTTGCCGACGTTTTGATGCCATCGCAGTGAGTGCCCGGCAGAAGAAAAACTTTTGCTGATCTGTGCGTGAAATGGAAGAACGCTGCTGGGGTGAAGAATTACGCAGTAATTGACACTTAGCGCGTTTTTCGTGTAGCCTGTGGCCGCTTTTGGAGGTTTTATATAATGCGATTTAAAATGACGATCTATCTCCTGGCAGGGGTTCTCCTGGCAGGCTGTTCCATGGCAAATATGCCCTTTCCTTTCTTCTGATTCTCCGGAGGAGGGCTTCGCTGTGCAGCCCCCAATTGAGGATGGCAGCGCCCGTTGACCTTGAGGCTCTGAAGCGACTGAACAGAGCAATAACGAGCTGCTTGCCGATCCGCTGTTCGAGGACAGGTTGTCGAAGAGACCCTGGCCGAACAGGACGAGCCCCTTGACGCCGAAACTCTGGCCGATAATCAGCTGCTGCAAGGTGAAGATCAGAACTCCGCCGGAGGACCCGGGACAAACGCTTGCCCACCAGGAGCCGGTGTATGATTTTCCGGTTGTGGAAAATGAAAAAGTTCGTTACTTCGTCGATTACTACACGGGGCGGGCGAGAAAAACCTTCAAAACCTGGCTGGAGCGCTCCGGCCGCTACTTGCCGATGATGCGTGAAATCTTTGCTGAGGACGGGCTGCCAAAAGACCTTGCCTACCTGGCCATGGTCGAGTCGGGCTTCAATGACAAGGCTTACAGCTGGGCACATGCTGTGGGACCCTGGCAATTTATTGAAAGCACCGGTCGTCGCTATGGTCTGAAAAATGACTGGTGGCAAGATGAGCGCCGTGACCCGGAGAAGGCGACCCGTGCCGCCGCCACGTTTCCTGAGCGATCTGTACGAGAGCTTCGATGGCGACTGGTACCTCGCTGTTCCTTCCTATAATGCCGGCCCCGGAAAATTGCGCCAGGCCGTTAAACGTTACAAGACCACGGATTTCTGGGAGCTCAGCCGTGGCAAGTATCTGAAAGCTGAGACCAAGAACTATCTGCCCAAACTGCTTGCTGTTATCCTGATCGCCAAGCAACCTGAAAAGTACGGTTTTACCGATCTCGAATACCAGGAGCCGATCGCTTACGAGACAATGACCCTGCCCAGCAGCACTGATCTCGATGTGATCGCGCGTTTGAGCGGTTCCGACTACGATTCGATCAAAAAGCTCAACCCGGAGCTGAAGCGTTGGTGTACACCCCCTGCAGCCAATGGATTTCGAGGTCCGTCTGCCGGTGGGCTCGCAGCCCCTCTTTGCTGAAAAATATGCGCAACTCCCCGAGCGGCAACGGGCCAATTATGTGCGGCACAAGGTCAAATCGGGCGACACGCTGCTGGCCTTGTCCAAACGTTATGGCGTCCGTGTTGCAGGACATCAAACGCCTCAACAGCATCCGTAACACACGGGCCATCCAGATCGGCACCAACCTGATCGTGCCCCTGAACCCTGATTCAAATGGTAAGAAACCCCTCGCCGAACTCAAGGATGATTACAAGCGTTCGCGACTCTCTCGCTATACGGTGCGTTCCGGTGACTCCCTCTGGAAGATTTCCCGCAAGTTCAATGTCTCGGAGAAGCAACTGCGCGTCTGGAACAAACTGGGCTGGAGTAATACCATCCGGCCGGGTCAAAGCCTGATTGTCTCTTCGAAAAAGAGCTCTGACAAAGCGAGTGGCGAAGGCCAGAAAAGCACTGGTCCGGTTACCAAGATGGTCTACACGGTGCGCCCGGGCGATACTCTGTGGGCGATAGGCCGCGAGTTTGCGGTTGAGACAGGCCAGATTCGTAGCTGGAATAACCTTGCAGAAAACCATGTGCTGCAGCCAGGTGAGAGCCTGACCCTGCACGTGAGCAGCAACCGTGGCTGAGCTTGAACATGCTGCTTTTTTAAAGGACCTCCCCAGGGAGCCGCCCAACGGGCTGCTCCCGTCTTTATTGTGACGCCGAGTTCTGCTTCTGGCGTCTTCCCGCTGCTGAAAAGATTCAGCGCGTCGAACAGGAGAACCTCCTGCAAGGCCTTACACTTTTACCTGAACCCCGGCGCAGGTTGCTCATGGGGTGTGGCGTGAGGGAAGACTATCATTGGCTGAGGAACTATTTGTCTTTACAGGATTAATTGCCTGACATAAAAAAAGATCAAGGGAAGATTTTTAAAAGATTATTCACGCCACGCGCCACACTCCACGCGCCCCTGCCAATACGTTGTTTGCTTTGACAACCTCGATACAGGCTGATACTATACGTCGCTCTAAACTACTCGAAAGGACTTTGCTTCCATGCTGTCTGTACTTATCGCATTAGTGGCAGGCTCGGCGCTCGGCGCCGCACTGTTTTTCACTACCAGTCTGCACCCGGTTGTTTCCGCCATTACCGGTTGGCAGGCTTTACCCTCATCTATGTTCTTATCCTCAAGCAGGTCATGAAGGCCGTTGGCAACGCTATGGAAGTGGTGCAAAAAGACATCATGGCCAATCGTCCGGAGGCGGCGGTGCATAAGCTGGAGGGTCTAAAGAAGAAATATCAATGGTGGCAGTTCTTTATCGACAAGCAGATGAACTCCCAGATCGGCATGGTCTACTACCTGCGCCGCGATTTCAGCAAAGCCTACGATTATCTTGATAAAGGCTTCGTGCGTCACTGGGTTGCCATGGCTATGCTGGCGATTATCCAGATGAAGCGCAACCAGTCGAAGAACATGATTGCTACCTTCGACAAAGCCGTCGCAGGCACCCGCAAGGAACCATTGCTCTGGAGCCTCTATGCTTTCTGTCTTGACAAGATCGGCGATCGCAACAAGGCGGTCGCTGTCATGGAAAAAGGTCTGAAAAAAGTCGGCAATGACGAACTGATGAGCGCCAATCTCGAGGCCCTCAAGTCCGGCGGCAAGATGAAGATGCAGGGCTACGGTGATCTCTGGCTGCAATTCCAGCTCGAGAAGCAGGGGGCGATGATTCGTAAACAGACCAAGGCCATGCAGGGTCGTAGAAAAATAGTCAGAAGATAAGCGTCATGGCCAGGAAAAAATCGTCTCATAAGAAAGCCTCACCCACCAAAGAGTTTTCCAGCAGCCCCTTCAAGGATTTGAAGGGGCTGTCTGCGTTGACGGAGCAGACCGCTTTGCCAAAAAATGACGACGGTCAGAAAACTGTTGTGGCTGACGCGACAGCGCGACCTTTGAATGATGTGGCTTCTTTTGCCGACGAAATGAACTTTCTTGGTGTCAAGCCGCTGCCAGGAAAAACGATTCAAGAGCCTGCTTTGAAGCGGGACAAAAGTCTACAGCCACCGCCAGGGTCCAAGGTCCATAAGGAAGCATCTGACAAGGAGCTTTTTCTCGAGGCTCTGGGGACTATGGAAACGACCTTTATCGATGAATGGTCAGAGGAGGAGTCGATAAAACGTGCCGTTCCTCGTCGTGTGAAGCAGGTTGAACGTGGTCAGCTCAAGCCCGAAGCAGATCTTGATCTGCATGGTCTGACAGTTGAAGAGGCTTGTGCAAAGGTGCGGTTTTTTCTTCAGGATGCTCTTTATCTGGGTCACCGGACCCTGCTTATTATCACCGGTAAGGGCTTGCATTCGAACGATGGGCCGGTTCTGCGTCAGGCTGTGGAAAAGCTTCTGGATTCTCAAAGAGAACTCGTTTTAGAATGGGGGGTGGCGCCGCAGCGTTATGGTGGGAGCGGGGCTTTGGTGGTTTTTTTGCGGCAGGTTGAAAAGTCGGGACTTTAAAGAAACTATAGAGTAACGCTTCTGCTAAATCACATCTTCAGCGCAACAGATTAACAAACTGTTACTCTCGTTGTAATTCAGCTTTCTCTTCAGTATCAGGTTCTAGATCTTCAGTACAGCGTACTATAAATCCATAGATAAAATAGGAATTAGTTGCGAAAGGATTTATTGGGGATTTGTAAAAGATCAGCTTTTGGACTTGTGTGCTGGATTGAACTTGTCAGGTCAATGGTGGTATTGTCTGATTTGCGTTGTGTCAGTCGCAGGGTATGTAAGAATTGCACAATTGAGCCGATTTTTCTTTAATGAGCCTTCTGACACAACTTTCAAGACTTCTCAAATTTGACCAAATGTAATAATTCCGGTAAATTGCCGAGTGTGTCAGTTGCTTGGTGAATGAGAATTTAGGGGGAATATATGACTTTGACTACAAGCCATCCGTTTAGACTGCGGGTGGCTTTTTTGTAAGTTTCTATTTATGACAACACCTACTTTTAAGATAGAAAAATCCAGCATACCTATTGTGTGGCTAGACACATCAGTCATCACAGACATCACAAAATATAAAAAATCTCCAGATAAACTTCAGTTAGAACAGCGATTAAGAATCGAGAAACTATATGGCCAGGTTTACGAATATGTCCGTGCTGGGAAAATCCTTTGTCCTCTAGCAGAGCAAGAAGGTGAGGTGTGGGTTGGCAGAGAAGCTTGGCTGGATACAATCAATGAGCTGTCACTTGGTATTGAGTGCGTTGCTCTAAAAGAAATTCAAGATCGCCAGCTACAAAAAGCGATGGGGGGATATGTTAAAGATGAGTCATTGATAACCCTCAGCTACCTAGATGCCTTCTATGATGACCCGGTTAACGAATTAAAAGAGACTTTGCAGAAGCCTTACTATTTAACTGTTAATGGTGATATTTTCTTGGGTGCGGATTATCGGCGTGATTCTAATAAACAAACACTGAAATTGCTGAATGAGCAGAGAGAAAGAAATGTAAGCCGAAATATAGGCTATGAAGAACAGTTAGCCAATGAAGTTGAAGGTGAATTTAAGGAAGTTGTAAAAATGGTCTATGAATTGACCGCTGGGCAGGTAAAAGACGAACGTGATCAATTCAATAAGTACGGAGCATTGCTCAACCTAAGTAAGCAGCTTCATGTTTGGGGATTTATTACTGGTCAAAATGATGACTATGAAGGATTGATCGCTTTTCACAAATCTAACTACAAAAAAGAATGTCCTTATGAAAAAATCAGTAGTGCCTTGATGGCAAAAATTATGATTGACCCACAACCAATCAAATCTGGAGACACTATGGACATCTCCCACATTTCTTCACTGATGCCTTTTTCAGACTTATTTATAACTGACAAACGCTGGAGTGTTTTTTTAAACCAAAAAGGTTATGACCGTGAATATAATGCTCGTATCGCTTATATTGGCGACACTGAAAAAATTGATAATTTTTTTAGTGAAATAGTTTCATGAACCACGCTACTGGGACATGCTTTTGATTGTACTATCCACCATGGCCGTGACACACAGCTCACAACTGATCTTATTGCATATAAAAGAAGAAGACCAATGAGCGATATCGTTATTTATCAGGCCGATGACGGACATACTGGACTACAAGTCCAGTTGGATCAAGATACGGTCTGGTTGACCCAGAAACAGATGGCTGAACTGTTTGATAAAGACGTTAGAACTGTCAATGAGCATCTGAAAAACATTTTTAAAGAGGGTGAGTTGGATGAGGCCTCAGTTGTCCGGAAATTCCGGATAACTGCCGCTGATGGCAAATCATATAATACGGGCCACTACAATCTCGATGTCATTATTTCCGTTGGATATCGGGTAAAATCTGTTCAGGGCACCCGTTTTCGTCAATGGGCCACCCACACGCTTCGTAGTCACATTGTTGAAGGTTATACTGTCAACCAGCAACGCTTAGAAGAACAGGCACAAAACTTTGTTGAGTTGCAGAAGGTAGTTGATCTGTTGTCCCGAACGCTGGAACAGCAACAACTTGTCAACGATGCCGGACAAGACGTGTTGCAAGTCATCACAGATTATGCATACGCCCTGGACACCCTTGACCGTTACGATCACGGTAGCTTGGCTGTAGAGGCAACCAGCGGCCTGGCAAGTTTCATGCTGCAATATAACGAAGCGATCTCAATCGTGCAGTCGATGAAAAACGATTTCGATGGTCTCTTCGGTCAAGAAAAGGACCAAGGCTTCAAGAGCGCTCTCGGTGCCATCTATCAAACCTTTGATGGCGCGGATGTTTATGCCAGTATTGAGGAGAAAGCCGCCAACCTGCTTTACTTCATCGTCAAGAACCACGCTTTTACCGACGGAAACAAGCGAATCGCCGCCGCTATCTTCATCTACTTTTTGGCGCGCAACGGAATCCTCTATCGCCCCGATGGAAGCAAGCGTCTGGCCGACAATGCTCTGGTGGCGCTCACACTGCTGATCGCCGAAAGTCGGCCGGAAGAGAAGGACACCATCGTTAAGGTTGTTGTTAACCTGGTAAACCAAAGCAACGATTGAGTGTGTCAGTTGCACCGTACTGACACTCCCCTTTTCAAGTTAATCATCCTCACCGATAGCCTGTTTCACAAGTCTGCAAAATTCCTATAAACCTAGGTCCTGATATACTCCATCGAAATATTCTTACAAGTTATGCCAGCAGCAATTCCTATATTATCTTAAGGATATCCGAGACAAGATTTTGGGCGATAATACCCAGCAAAGCTTTACTGTAAATCCTCTCACATTGTTTGGCGATGCTCAGATTGGCCAAAATGCGAAATTTTTGCTGACCCTGAGATACAAGAACCCTACAGCGGTATCGACCAACCGTAGGGTTCAGGTTCATTTTCTATAGGAGGAAGGAAATGAGGATTAATGTATAGCATACAAATCTCACTTTCTTCTCACTGATGCTGACAAATGAAAAAGGCCACCAAGGATTGAACCCTGGTGGCCATAATTTTGCGCATTAAACAGCGTCCTATATGTCACTATCAAAAAAAACGGTTTTTCCTCTCAGAAGTACGTGAATTATAAGACAGCTAAAAGATTAAGAGTTGGAGTCCAGAATTTCTCTAATACGAATACTTAGGTCCCCTCGTGCAAAAGGTTTTTGAATGAAATTTATACCTTCGTCAAGAACACCGTGATGGGCAATAACGTCCGCTGTGTAGCCAGACATATAAAGAACTTCCAGATCTAGGATTCATATCTTTGATTTGTTTTGGCCAGCTCCCGGCCATTCATCTCCGGCATGACGACATCGGTGAGCAATAATTGGATCTTACCTTGATGAAATTCGGCAAGCCTCAATGCTTCAGAAGGTGAATCGGCAGCCAGAACCTGGTAGCCAAGCTCTTCAAGCATTGCCGTGGCCAGTTTGATAATAGCGACTTCATCTTCCACCAACAACACTGTCTCTCCCTGGCCTTTTTGAATTTGACGTACGGTTGTCTCTGTTCATCAATGGCTTCTTCGTCACAACGCGGAAGATAAATTTTGAAAGTCGTGCCTTTGCCCGGCTTCACTGTAGACGTTGATAAAACCGTTGCTTTGCTTCACGATACCGTAAACCGTTGCCAACCCAAGGCCGGTGCCGTTCCCCAACGTTTGGTCGTAAAGAACGGTTCAAAAATATTCTCGATGATCTCTTGTCCATGCCGCAGCCATTGTCGCTGACTGCGAGCATCACGATAATCCCCAGGGATAAAACCCGGATGGTCATGACAGTAATCTGGTCAAAGCTCACGGTATCGGTTTCAATGGTCATTTTGCCAATATCGGTTATGGCGTCGCGGGCGTTGACGCACAGATTGGCCAGAATCTGGTCAAGCTGGAGGGATCGATTTTGACCGGCCATAAGTCCCTCTTGGGTGCCAGACCAAATCGATATTTTCGCCGAGGAGATTGCGCAGCATTTTGAGCATGCCTTCAACGGACGCATTCAGATTCGACACTTTGGGATTGAATGATCTGCTTGCGGGCAAAAGCCAGTAGTTGTCGGGTGATGTCCCTCGACCGGAGTGCCGCGTTCAGAATTTGTTCAAGATTTTCCTCTGCTGGAGCAGAACGTCAATCTTCATCTGGGCCAACTCCGTGTTACCGATGATGACACTGAGCATGTTGTTGTAATCGTGGGCCACTCCTCCTGCCAAGCGGCCTACCGAATCTATTTTTTGGGCCTGGTGAAGTTGTTTCTCAAGTTCCAGCCTTTCCTGTTCTTCTTGTTTTACGTCGGCTGATATCGTGGATAATAACGAATGATTGATTTCCGTCATCAGGAAGAATGACCGAATCGACCTCTACGGGAAAGCGTCTGTGCCATCTTTGCTGATCGCGGTCAACGCAACGTCTCCGGACGAGTCCTGTCCGTCTTCTTTCCTCCAACCCTTTGGCCAAATTCGAATCGTCGGTATCGAGTACGGATGAACGCGTCAGGTTCTGTAAATTCTTCCTCGGACCAGCCGAAAATAGCACAAGCCACAGGATTAGCGGCTTTGATCCTTCCGTCCGGAATAGTGAGAAAAACCGCTTCAGGGCTGTTCTCAAAGAGCGCACGAAATTTTTTCTCACTTTGCCTCAGGGTATTTTCGGCCACTTTACGCCTGGTAATGTCCCGGGCAATCCCAAGGATACCGACAATTTCCCCTTCGGATCCCGCATGGGCGTCTTGATGGTTTCAAACAATCCGGAATAGCCGCCATCGGCAAATGTCAACCATTCTTCATTGACACTGGGTCCTTGGATCTCCAGGCTCTTACGGTCATGCTCGCGAAAAAAATCGGCCTGTCCCCCGTCTTTGAAATCATAATCGGTCTTGCCGATGATCTCCTCTTCTTTGGCGCCGAAAAACCGATCGAACGCCCTGTTGCAGCGCAGATAAACCCTTGAGTATCTTTGAGCCAGACCAGATCGGGAATGGTTTCCACCAAAGTGCGGTAGTGGGCTTCGGATTGCCGCGAAGCTTCGATCGCCTTTTTGAGCTCGGTAATGTCATGAATAATGCTGATGACGCCTTCCCGCCAGCCGAGCCCTTTGTCGATCGCCGTAATGGTATGTTCAGTCTGGATCGGGGTCCCATCCTTGGCTTGCATATGGAATTCGCCGCGAAAGGTCTCCTCCCTGATCGAGGACGTTTTCACTTTCTTGGCCGAAATTCCCATAATCTTTGGGTTGTTTGTAAAGAAACTGCGTGTTCCGGCCGATCATTTCTTCGGCGGTGTATCCGAACAGACGTTCCGCCGCAGGATTGCATTGCAAAATCGTCCGGTCAGCCGGGTTGATCAGAAAAACCGCATCCCCTAAGCTTGCCAGGGTTTTTTCCAGAAGATTCTGCGTCTTCTTCAATTGCTTTTCAGTCCATTTGCATTCCACCTCAAGAAGAGCGCGGCGAGATAACCAATACACAAGGACTGTTGCTTGCCCCGACAAACAAAAACCCTTTGAGGTCTCCGCAAGCAAGATCTCTTCTCCCGAAGTAACGGGTCACGACCAGGTCCGTGAGACTAACCCAGGAAACGCCGACCAACGCATAAATCAACGCAATTTTGACAGGGGTCATGCGGAGTCCATCGATGGCGAGATTTTCCGGGGCTCTTTCGGGCCGAGTCTCTTGATTTTGGAATTCCGAGTCAGACAAAATAATGATTCCTTTCCCTGTTTGCTCGCGGTAAATGTGTTCAGGTGTGTGTCATTTTTTAGAAACACTTTCAGGATATCCAACGATACGGGAAAGTGTAGCTGTTACCAACTGCAGTTTATCAGAAAACGGAAGTTCGTCTTCCCGCAGAGCCTTAAAGAGCAGAGTGCATCCAAAAACAGGGACTCGATAAAAACTTTTGAATGTATAGTAAAAGGCCACCTGTGCAGGTGGCCATGATTTCGTTTACTGAATACCTCTATCAATGAGAAGCCGATTTCCGTCTTACAAGTCGTGAGTTGTTGGAAATAGACTGACAAACCAACAATCCACCTAAAGGTCAAGTCGAAAGGATTTACCTTCATCTGAAACTTGTAAATCTTCAATCTTGACGCCCACGCCCATTTACACCAGAAGGACAATCCCGGATTTGGGGCCGTGAGCACCGATGACCAGCGACTGTTCGATATCGGCTGTTTTGGAGGGGCCTGAGATAAAGACACCGTACCCCGGTTCCTCAAAGTCGATCAGCTTATAGGCCTGATGCATGGTCGGGACGATCTGGGTCTTGTCGACTACCAGAACGATATTTTCCGCCAAAAAATAAAGGGCGCGATGACGATTGTTGGGGTTTTTAACCCAAACCGCTCCGTTCTCAGCGACGGCAAATTCCCCTTGAATCACCGCGAGTTCCACCGAATCAAATTCATGAGGGCGCTCAACTCTGCTCCCGTCATCATCGGAAAGGTTGCAATCGAGGACGTTGCACACCATCCGTGAGACGTCCGGATAGTTCTTTTATTTTGGCAGCGACATCCTTTTTGTCATTGAGAAGCAGCAACTGGCCCTGCGACCTGGACCATCTCTCCCAACTGTTTCGTCAGGTCATTAAAGGTCATGGGTTCAAAGTCAATCTCGGGCAAGGGAACCTCTGCGGCGGGTTTATTGGCCCGGATGTTTTTTAAGATCGTATCCTTCGTACTCACGGTCGCCCCCTTTTTCTCTCCCGGTACAGTTCCTTGAAGCTTTTGGATGGCATTTCGGGCAACTCTCGCTCTTCACCCCAGGGGTTGAAACGGTTGTACACCAGGAATCGGGGCAGCCGCGGTACCAGTGTTCGGACAACCTTACCGGTAAACCCCAACAGATTCGGGTGTTTGAACAACCAGCCTGCCAGGTTTAGCGCGGTTTCCTTTTTGCGATCCATCAACCCGGCCTTCACGATCTCCTGACGGTGGTCATAGAGTTGCTGGTGGAGGTTGATTTTGGCCGGGCAGACACAGGTGCAGGAGCCGCACAGGGTGCTGGCGTAAGGGAGTGTGCGGTAGGCCTTTTGATCCTTGAAGGCTCCGAGAATCGAGCCGATGGGCCCGGGAATAGTATAACCGTAACTGTGCCCGCCGCTACGACGGTAGACCGGGCAGGTGTTAATGCAGGCACCGCAGCGGATACAGTTGAGCGATTTGCTGAAGATCGGCTTGCCCAGTAATGCCGAGCGACCGTTATCGACCAGGAGGATATGCATCTCGCCTCCCTCCACCGGGCCATGGTAGTGGGAAGTGTAGGAGGTGATCGGTTGGCCGGTGGCACTGCGAGCCAGCAGACGAGTGAAGACCGCCAGATCCTGAAGCCGGGGGATGATCTTTTCGATCCCCATGGAAACGATATGTAGCTTGGGCAGGCTGGCACCCAGGTCGGCATTGCCCTCGTTGGTACAGACCACCACCCCGCCGGTTTCGCTAATACCGAAATTGGCGCCGGTGAGCCCGGCTTCGGCGGCAAGAAACTTTTCGCGAAGGTGTGCTCGTGCCGCACGGGTCAGATAGGTCGGATCGTTATTGCCCTTTTCTGTGTGCAGGTGTTGGTGGAAGGTGTTGCTGACGTCCTCCTTTTTCAAGTGAATCGCCGGTAATACGATATGGGAGGGATGCTCGTGCCGCAGCTGCACAATCCGCTCGCCCAGATCGGTATCGATCACCTCGATGCCGTTCTGCTCCAACATCGGATTGAGCCCGCATTCTTCTGTCAGCATCGATTTGCTCTTGACCAGCAGGGTCGCGTTATGGTCCTGCAGAAGCTGCAATACGATCCGGTTATGTGCCTCGGCGTCTTCGGCCCAGTGGATATGAATCCCTTTGGCTTGGGCATTGGCTTCGAACTGTTCCAGGTAGCCGTCGAGGCGGGATATGGTATGCGATTTGATCTTGGCGGCCTGTTCGCGCAGCTCTTCCCACTCGGGGACGCTTTTGGCAGCACGGTCGCGCTTTTCGCGCACGAACCACAGCGCCTGGTCGTGCCAGTGGGTCCGTTCGATGTCGCGGGTAAATTCCCTGGCTTTTTCAGGATGTCCCATTGGGTGCCTCCCCATTGAGAATACGGGCCATGTGCATCACCCGTAAGGGTTTGCCTTGCCGCCGGATAAGGCCGTCCATATGCATGAGGCAGGAGACATCGGCCCCGGTCATAACCTCGGCGCCGGCGTTCAGATGGTCGGCGATCCGATCGTTGCCCATGGTGACTGAAACGTCTTTTTCGCTCACTGCGAAGGTACCGCCGAAACCACAGCACTCATCCGGCCGCTGCGGGGAGACCAGTTCCAGGCCGTTGACCTTGCGCAGCAGGTTTTCCAGCTTGTTGTAGCAAGGGATGTGTAGTTCCGAAGGGCTGGCCAGGCGAAGATCACGGTGGCCGTGGCAGCTATTATGCAACCCGACCTTGTAGGGAAAGGAGACGTCGAACTTCTCCACCTGGATGACATCGTGGAGGAATTCACAGAGTTCAAAGGTGCGCTCTTTCAGACGGTCGAAGCCCGGTTCCCCTTCGATAAACGGGGCATAATGGACGCGCACCATTGCGATGCAACTGCCGCTGGGGCCGACGACGTAGTCGTAATCCTTGAAAATCCGCAGAAACCGCAGCGCCAGTTCTTTCAGATCCTTGGTGCATCCGCTGTTGGCCATCGGCTGCCCGCAGCAGGTTTGCTCCAGCGGGTAATGAACCTCCAGCCCTAATCGTTCCAGAATTTCCAGTGTAGACATTGAGATATCGGGGTAGAAATCATTCATGTAGCAAGGGATGAACAGGCCGATTCGCATGATGAGGCTCCTAGACACGCAGCGCTTGTTTACAAAACTAAATGTATCAGTTTAAGTGCAACAAGGGAATAGTGTCCCAAACTCTTTAAAGTTGTGATCATCTTCACATCAAAGCCACATTTTTGATTCCTACATTAAATAAATTGGCCACAATCTGGTATTCGTAGGTCAAAGGTGTTCTATTTGGGCTGTAATCCAAGAAAAAAACCTGCATGGCAAACCGGGCGGGTTTTAGTGTTCTAGAAGTCGTTAAAAAAATAAGACCCATACTCATCTTCACCGCAATCAACACTACCGAACGTTTCTGACTTTGGGTATAGTCTGGAAAACCCCTAACGAACTAAATTGCCGATGAAAAACTCGCTGCGCAACCTCCTGCTGCTTATCCTTAACCTGGCTCTGGTGATCACAGGGCCATCCCACACTGCTATGACAACCACAGCCCCGGTGATCCCCTCACCGGTTTCGTGCTGCCTTCAACGAAAACAGCCGAGCCACCTGCTGGATGTTTTGCATCCTTCGGTAGCTCGGCCATCTTTGTAGGTAAGAGGGGATAAGATCCGCCGCTTTCCGCCCCTGCCTCACGGCAGGTTTGACTTTATCGGGACACTTTCAATCTACCCGATATACCTGACCTGTCAAGTCAACTATTGACAAGGTGCCATATTTTTTTTGGCAGACGGCATACACTTGCCTGACACAGTCTGTTGTATGGATAAATCAGGTCAAAAAGAAATAAAGCTCAGGGCTTATAAGTCTTGATTTATAAGACGAGCAACGTGACCAGATGTGCCACGGACAGAATAAGATCGGAGTTTACTTTTTATCCTCTCGCATTGATGGACATGCTTAGACTGGTCGAAATGTGAAATTCTTAAATATCCTGACTTCTAAGAATTTCGTAAAGCAGTTAGACTTTTCCCGAGGGTAACGTTTTGGAAAAATGTTACCCTCAGTCTACGAAAAGAATTCTAATAAACTCAAAATACACAACATCCAAAAAACATGACAAAAAGTGTGGTTGGTCAACCAAATGAAACGGTCGACGTTATATTTATAACGTCGACCGTTTCTGTTTAGCTGAGTAACTTTTTATTTAATCCTTTTTGTCAGAGTCCTTCTCGACAGCTTTCTTCCGAGGAGCTCTGGCACGCTTCGGTTTAACCGGCTCATCGGCAGGCTTTGCCGTTCCCTCTTCTTTAACAACAGTCTTCCTGGTTGTCTTTTTAGCCGGAGCTTTCGCTTTCGCCTTGGCGGGAGTCTTTTTTGCGGTTTTTGCTGCCGCAGGTTTAGCTTCAGCCTCCGCTTTTGCCGCTTGCGGTTCTTTTGTTTTTGTTTTCGCCGTACTGGTCCGACGTGTTTTCGGCTTGGGTTTCTCTTCGCTTGCGCTGTTTTTTGTGTCAGCTGCTGCTGTTTCGCTCTTCTCTGTCGAGGCGCTTTCTTTGGCTGCCGGTTTTTTGCGTGGGCGCTGGGCAAGTGCTTTCTTGACGGCCTCTTTACTTTCAGTGGGGAGAACTTTCCTCTTCGTTCTTCTCGGTTGTCTTCGCCGTTTCCGTTACTTTCGTTTTAGTCTGGCGAGGCTTGCGGCCGGCCGGTTTCTTCGGCTCAGCTTTGTCTTCGCTCTCAGCTTTTTTCTCTAGGCTCTCCACAACTGGGGCCTCTGTCGCAACCTTTGTTGTTTCTGCTGGCAGATCAGCCTTTTTAGTTGTACGACGAGGACGTCTCGGTTTTGGCTTGGCCTCTGTCTCTGGTTTCTCTGCGACAGCTGTTTCTGCCGGAGACTCTGAAACGATGGCTTTTGTCTCTTGCTGGTCCTGCTCTGCCGTTGTAGAAGATCTTTCCGTTTTGGCTTCGTCTGCCGCCTCTTTTGGTTTCCGACGGCCGCGTCGGCGCTTCGGCTTGGCTTCCGTGGTCTGGTCCTTCTGCAACAATCTCCACAGGTTTTTCATCTGCAGATTTTTCGACGGCAGGAGCTTCTGAAGCGGGCGTTTCCGTTGCTACCGTCTCCTCGGTCGATTTTTTGCTGCGTGAACGTCTCGGTCGTTGTGGCTTCTTCGCCGGAGTCTCATCATCAGTTTTGTCTTCTATCGTCGCGCTTTTGCCCTCAGCAGAATCATCCCCTTCGGCCTCCGAAGTTGACTCTTCGACCTCAGTGGCGCTCTGTTCTGTTTCTGCTGTTGTAGCTCCTGAAGGCTTACGGCGCCTCCTGCGACGGCGTTTCTTTGGTTGGTCGGTGACGGCTTCTGCCGTCTCAGGTTGAAGCGTTTCCTCATTCTCCTGCTTGCTCTCCTCTTCTGTCGACCAGAGGCACGGAGCTGGCTTCGACGAATTCCTGTTGGGTCGCCTTGCTTTTTTCTTTCTTCTGGATCTCGATTTCAACCTGGTCCGCCAGAAAATCACGGTTGCCGTGGATATGGATTTGCAGCTGGTAACGCCGCTCCATATCGACAAGCTCTTCACGGCTGTTGTTCAACAGATATGAGGCCACCTCGATCGGCAGCTTGGCGTCGACCCGGCTGACCTGGCCCTTGGCGGCGCTGGCGTGAATCTTACGCAGCAGGGAGACTGCCTGCATTTCAGGGCTCTTCAAATGTCCGCTGCCGTTACAGTGCGGGCAGGGCAGGTAGGAGCCTTCCGTCAGGGCAGCTTTAATCCGTTGACGACTCATCTCCAGCAGGCCGAATTTGCTGATCCGACCAACACTGACCCGGGCCTTGTCGTTTTCCAGCGATTTTTTGACCTGGTTTTCGACTGCGCGATTATTTTTGCGGTCGCGCATATCGATGAAATCTATGACGATCAGGCCACCCAGGTCGCGCAGTCGCAGCTGCCTGCCGACTTCAGTGGCGGCTTCCAGGTTGGTCTTGGTGGCCGTGTCTTCGACGCCGCGCTCGGAAGCCATCTTGCCGCTGTTGACGTCGATGGCAACCAGGGCTTCGGTAGGGTCGATGACAATCGAGCCGCCGGAGGGCAGGGAGACTTTGTTGTGGCTCAAGGTTTCGATCTGGTCTTCGATCTGGTAACGGGAGAAGATCGGTCGACGTTCCTGATGGAGTTTGACCAGTTTGACCTGATCAGGCATGACCATCTCGAAGAAATCTTTGGCTTCCTTGAAAACCTGCGCGTCGTCAATCAGAACCTCATCCATCTCGGTCGTGAAGTAATCGCGGATCGAGCGGATAATCAGGTTGGATTCCTTGTAGATCAGGGCCGGGGCCTTGGCTTTCTGCTCCAGCTCCCTGATGCTTTCATAGAGTCGGATCAGGTAGCGGTAATCGCGCTCCAGTTCTTCGCGAGTCTGGTCAAGGGCGGCCGTGCGCACGATATAGCCGACGCCCTCGGCGAGATCGAGGGAGCTCATGGCTTTCTTCAGCTCTTTTCGTTGTGCGTCGCTCTCGGCCTTGCGCGAAACGCCCCGCGTCTGGCTGCCTGGCATGAGAACCATGTAGCGTCCGGCGAGGGAGAGGTAGGTCGTTAAGGCCGCACCCTTGGTGCCGCGTTCTTCCTTGGTGATCTGGACCAGGATTTCCTGACCGCGGCTCAAGAGATCGTTGATCCGGGGCCTACGGCCATCTTCGGACTTGTAGTCAGGTTTGACCGTGGTGTAATTGATTTCGTCGATTTGCAGAAAGCCGAGACGTTCTCCACCATAATCAACAAAAGCGGCTTGCAGACCGGTTTCAACCCGGACCACAACCGCTTTATAGATGTTCCCTTTGGAGGGCTCACGACCGGCAACCTCGATATCAAGTTCAGTGAGGATGCCATCTTCTACAATAGCCACCCGGTTCTCTTCGGGATGAGTGGCGTTAACCATCATTTTCTTGGACATGTAAATCTTTCCGGCTGCCGCATGCGACAACCTTAATCTGTTGGGGGCATAAACCCTGCTTCGAGATGGTTGGCTCGACCGGAACTGGGAGCGCGCTCAAAAACAGGATTAATACCAAAACGGTATATCTTCAGGGGTTGCTAAACCCTTGAGATCTAAAAAACCTTTTAAAAAAGGTAGATACGGCGGAACTATAACAAATTAATTGGAAATTGCACGTAAATAATGCAATGAGGCGTGCATGGACTTGTCCGTCTTGGCTGAAAGCGGGTCACAAATTGTTTCAGGTCTGAGTTGGCGCCAGAGGTTAAGGCCGCCGGTAATGTCTTCAGCTTCTGGCTCTGGCCTGATGAATGTTTCTTGTAAAAGCTGGTATGAGAACAATGACCTGTCAAAGCTGTCTGTCAATCAAGTCAAAATCAAGTTCCTGCTCTGCCAGTTCCTTGACCAGGCTGATTTTCTCCAGGTCGTCAGCCGTGATCTTGGAGACATCCCGGGTGACCGTCTGAAAAACCTGCGAGGTCAGTTGTTCTGTGCGCATGTAGGGCAACTGGCTGTCATCAAGGACCTGCTGGGTCAGTTTGGCGATGGGGTTGGCCCCGGAGATCAGTACTCCGGCAAGCTTCTCAGCATATTCCGGAATATGATACAGAGTCGCGAGCATGACCAGAAGTTCGTCACGGCTGCTGTTGACCAGGAGCAGAGTTGACTGCTTGAGGATCTCGACGACTTTTTCCGTCGATGCTGCTGCGAGCTGGATCTGTTTAATAATCTGCATCGACTGCTTATGGTTTGCACGTAGCGTTACATTAAATAGCTCGGCAATATGTTGCAGGGTGGGACCAGCCAGGATCGGCGAGAAGTTGAAGCCGCCGTGAACTATAAAATTTTCATCGACAAATGCTTTGCTCATGTATTCAAGGGTCCTTGCCCGTTTTTCGGCAATCAGCTTGTTCGGCATGACGATACGGACCCGGGCGCCTTCCATCTTGTAAAGTGCCAGGTTCATGCAAACATCATCAATGACATGGCCGATCCCGCCGCCGGTGACAAGCAGGACCGGGGCTTTTAGCAGGTGAGCAACGCGGGCGTTGCTCAAGCCGAGAACCGAACCGACACCGCTGTGGCCGGCGCCTTCGATAATCAGAAAATCACAAAGCTTTCTCAAGCTCATGACAGGCTTCGATCAGCCGTTTCTCGAGCTGGCCCTTGGTAACGATGCCGTCAATGATGTCTCGCGTATCACCTGGTTGTATCACTATGGGTGACATCAAATGGATGTCGTCCTCCAGATCGAACACTTTTGCGACCAGGGCTGCATCTTTGTCGATCCACAGATCTTTGCAGAGCGCAGGCTTCGGCCCGACCGGCTTGATGAATCCGACCCGACGATATTTTTTGCGTGCAAGGTGGAGGAGAGAGAGGCTGGTAGTGGTTTTCCCGCAATCCTGGCCGGTTGCAGCGATGAAGACTTTACGTGCCATTGAGGCCTCCCTGAAAGAACTGCGACAGCTCTTTTCATCGTGAGTGAGAAAGAATTCATTCTGCTAATCTTCATCGTCCCTGTCAATGGTGAAGATGGTAATTCTCGTCCGTCCACAGATGTGCTATAACATGCGCCATGTTACAGCTAAAGAATGTTGTCAAACAGTTTGCAGACCAGATCGTCCTGCGCCATGTTGACTGGCATGTTCGTCCCACGGACCGTGTCGGGCTTTGTGGCGAAAATGGTGCCGGTAAAACCACCTTGCTGCGCCTGTTGGCCGGACAGTCGGATGTTGATGCCGGTCATGTCCAGCTGGCCCGCGGCACCACCATCGGCTATCTGCCTCAGGAGGGTCTCGAGCACACAGGCCGTGACCTCTTTACCGAGGTGCGTTCAGCGCTCGAGGAGCTGCTTTTGGTTGAGGCTGAGCTGAAACAGCTCGAGGGCCGGATCAGTCGTGAGGCTGAGCAGCCTGATCTCGATCGCTATTCAGAATTGCAGGAACTCTACCGACAGCGCGGCGGCTACAGCATGGAAGCGGAGATCGGTCGGGTCCTCAAAGGGCTGGGCTTTGCCGAGGAGGACTGGCACAAGCCCTGTGAACAGTTTTCCGGTGGTTGGCAGATGCGCATTGCCCTGGCCAAGCTGCTGCTGCAGAAGCCCAACCTGCTGCTGCTGGACGAACCGACCAATCACCTTGACCTGCCTGCCCGCGACTGGCTTGAAGGCTACCTGGCGTCCTATCCCTACGCTGTGATTCTGGTCTCCCATGATCGCTTCTTCCTTGACCAGGTCGTCTCCCGGATCGTTGAAATCTGGCACGCTCAACTCACCGATTATCCCGGCAACTATTCCCGCTACCTGACCGCCAGGGATGAACGCGTTGCCGCTTTGCGCGAGACAAAGCGACGCCAGGATGAAGAGGTTGCCCGCCTCGAGGCCTTCATTAACAAGTTTCGTTACAACGCCAACAAGGCAGCACTGGTACAGAGTCGCGTCAAGATGCTGGATAAGATCGAGCGCATAGAACTGCCTCCAGAACGGAAAAAGATCGGTTTCTCCTTTCCCGCGCCACCGAAAAGTGGCCAACTCTCGATTGGCCTTGCCGATGTCACGCACGGCTACAACAACAAGACCGTCATCGAGGAGGTAAACCTCTCTGTTGCCCGCGGCGAGCGGATCGCCCTGGTCGGTGCCAACGGCGCCGGCAAGTCAACCCTGATGAGGCTGCTGGCCGGGGTTGAAGACCCTTTGCAGGGAGTTCGTGAGGAAGGTCACAACCTGGTTATGGCTTATTTTGCCCAGGATCAGGCGCGCACTCTCGATGCCAGCCTGACCGTGCTGGAACAAATCACCAGGGCCGCCCCTTTCGATATGGTGCCCAAGGTGCGGAACCTGCTCGGCGCCTTTCTTTTTCATGGCGATGATGTTCACAAGCGGGTGTCAGTTCTCTCCGGCGGTGAACGTAACCGGCTGGCTCTGGCCATTCTGCTCCTTGAGCCTGCGAATTTACTGTTGCTTGATGAACCGACCAACCATCTGGACCTGGCCTCCAAAGAGGTCCTTCTGAATGCCTTGATGGGCTACCAGGGAACGCTCATTTTTGTTTCCCACGATCGCTATTTTGTCGACGCCCTGGCCAGTCGGGTTGTTGAAGTTGCCAATCAACACGCCACTTCTTACCTGGGCAATTATGAAGATTTCCTGCGCGTTAAAAGCGGTGAAGGCGATGCCAGCCACTCCTCACTGCGGGTCGAACAGGCCGGAGCGAAGGCGGTTTCTGCGCCGCAAGAGAGCAAGGCCTCGCGGGCGCTTTCGCATGAGGAGCGCAAGGCGGCAAGACGTGAAGAGCAGAAGCGAAAAAAAGAACTTCTTCAAGTGGAGGGGAGAATCGAGAGCCTGGAAAAGGACCTCTCTGAATTGACCACCGAAATGCAGGATCCGGTTATGGCAGTTGACCACGCCCGTCTGGGCCTGCTGATTGATCAGCACGCACTTCTTCAAGCTGAGCTGGATGCTTGCATGGAACGCTGGGAGGCCTTGCAGGAGCTGCTTGCAGAGGGTGACCTGTCGTGAGCCGTCCGTTTGTGATCGCCGTTGCCAGCGAAAAGGGCGGGGTGGGTAAAACCACGATTGCCACCAACCTCGCGGTCTACCTCAAAGCCTTGCGTGAAGACCTGCCGGTTACGATTGCCTCCTTCGATAATCATTTCAGCGTTGACCAGATGTTTGCTCTCGGTCCACATCCCGAGAAGACTATTGCCGATCTCCTCGAAGGCTGCCCGCTTGAAAAGCTTGCCGTACAGGGGCAATACGGCGTGCAGTACATCGCCTCATTCCGGCGCCTGCAGCCGCCAACCCAGTCTCCAGGCTGGTTGCGGCAGCAGGTGTCGTCGTCGACTCTTGACGGAATTTTGATCCTTGATACACGACCGATTCTCGACTGGTTCACAGAAGCGGCCCTGCTGTCTGCAGACCTGGTGCTGGTACCAATCAAGGATCGCGCAGCGCTGGTTAATGCAGGCTCCCTGAGACAGGTTATGAGCGATGCCGGTCGTGCCGAAAATCTCTGGTTGCTGCCAAGCCTGGTCGATAGCCGTGCCCGTTTGAATGCTGAAGTGCGTGTCCATGAATTTCTAATCTATGCCGCCCGGGAACGTGACTACCGGGTCCTGGATATCTGCATCAGTAAAAGCCCCAAAGTCGAAGGGCTCTCTTCCGGCTTCTCCAGTCGCATCCGGCCAGTCCTCACCCATGCCCGTAACACGTCCGTACATGGTCAGTTTAAAGCCCTGGCAGAATTCGTCTTGTCGAACTTTGCTGCTGAAATATTCGAGAACAAGCGTCGAGGAACCGATGGCGGTGACTTCGTTGGACTACCCGCCGCTCGTCGCCGCAGGCTGGTCCCGGAATGTCCTTTCTGTTGTCAGCAGTCGCTGACTCATGACGGTCATTTCTTTTTTGACCTGAACAGTCGCAGACGAGGTTTTCTCCACCCTGGATGTTTCGAGCAATTTTTTTCCGGACTCGACATGGACCTGGAGTCGCCGGAAGAGACGCTTGCCTTGACAATTGAAGGTCCGGGGTTGGTCAGTGCGGAGAGCCGCTTAACGGCTCATTTGTTCGATACCGACACAAGCCTTGTTGCAAGTGTGGAGCTTGATCAGGAGAAGAAACATCTCTCAGAAGCTCTGTCGATGATGATTGGTCGCCCTCTCGATGCCGCCTACCGTGAACTTGTTCTGATCAATCGTAACCTTATGAGCCCGTCTGTGCAGTTGAGTGATGATCATTACCGTCTTTTCTCTCTTCGTCGTCGTGAAGTTGCCCGGGAACTTCGCCTTGCCGGCTTGTTTTGAAAAACTCTCATCATTAAATTGCAGTGAACAGTAGTTCGTGTCGGTGCTCTTGCTTGCTGACGCAACTTTCTTGACATGCTGGATTAAATACTCTAAAAAATCAGGATCGAATAATTATGCTAATGAGAACGAGTCTTTAAGTTATGATGCTGTTGCCACGAGGCAATCCTGTTAAGGAAAATATCAATCCCGGTAAAGTGAATCTTGCGGATGCGTTGGGCAAGATGCGTCGGGGTAAATTTACTGGCTATATGCGTTTTGATTTCCCCGACGGAACGGGCATTTTTATTTACCAGGAGGGTCGTCTCATCAGTGCCCTCTATGAGAACGAACGGGAGAGCCTGATCGCCTATGATGGCATCTACCGAACCTTCGACGATGCCTTGAATGGCAATGGTAAGCTGAATATCTATCGACTCTCCACAAAGTTGGCGTACAGTATTCATACCCTTCTGCATTGTGAGGTGCTGCACAAGGCACAGGACCTGCAACTGATCGATATTAAATCCCTGCTTATTCGCATGCGTGAAGAGAAACGCAGCGGAGGCCTGCGCATTTATTCCAAAGAACATATTGCCCTGATCTTCTATCGTGACGGTCACCCCTTCGGTTTCTTCCACGACGGTTCGACAGACATCGAAACCACGGCTGACAGCTCCATGTCGGTCGCCAAAGAGCCCGGTGCCAAGGTCGATGTTCTGGTGACGCGTGGTGACGGCGAAAAGTCTCTGGCCGATCTTATGGAAACGGCAGATGTTGCCGGTATGTGGAGTGCTGCTGTTGCTGATCGTCGACGACAGCGCGAAGAACAGTAAAATGCTGCGAATAAAACTCTGGAGACGAAGGAGTCGGATCAGGCATAAAAACACAGAAACTTTTTCAGTGATTGGCTTTGGCGCATCTTGGCAAGATCGGTTGCTCGTCGGCAGATAAAAAGTTTGACCGGATCAAACTCAGGGACAGACAGATATTGGAAAAAATAAGCGGAGACGCCGTTACGGGCTCCGCTTTTTTTGTGCCTGAACTATTTGTTCGCACAGGCTTTTTTAGAGGAATCAGAGAAGTGTCAATCCTCGATTCGGTTCAGGTGCACATCCCTCTGCGGGAAAGGAATGGTGATGCCGGCACTCTCCAGCGCCTTATGGACCGCCATGTTGCCGCGATAGAGGGTTTGGAAATACTTTTTGGTCGGTACCCAGTAGCGCATCCCCAGGTCAATGGAAGACTCGCCGAAGGCTTCAATGCCGATTTGCGGAGGCGGTTCATGACAAATATCATCAATCCCCATTAGTGCTGTTTGTATTGCCTCTATGGCTTTCTCAGGGTCGTCCCGGTAGCTGATTCCGACCGTCCCCTCAACGATTTTATTGGCAAAGGAGTTGGATAAAATTTCTCCGACAATATGCTTGTTGGGGATCGTGATTTTTTCGTCATCTTCGGTCGAGAGGATGGTTACCGCCAGATGTATTTCATCGACCACCCCGCTGACACCGCTGATGGTGATCGTATTGCCGATGACAAACGGCCGTGACAGGATGATCACCAGTCCGGCTCCATAGTTGGAGACAGGACCGGAGATGGCAAAGCTGGTGCCGAAGGCCAGGGCACCGAGAGCTGCTATGAAAGGTGCGATTGAGATGCCAAACTTGCCGATAGCGATGATAACCACGAAGGTCAGAGTCAGGATTTTAACGACGCTGCCGAGGAACCGAGAAAGGGTGATGTCGACATGCTTTCTCTCGCACAGGCCGGTAACAAAGCGGCCGAACCAACTCGCCAGTCTGGAGCCAATGATTAGTATGATAATGGCGCCCAGAATCTGGAAGCTATAGTTGATTATGAATTCTACGACGACGTTATAGATCTGTTGGATTGTTTCCAGCTCTTGCCCCATCTTCTCCTCCATTCCATGAATGTCCAGCTGACAGTGTACCAGAAGAGCAAAGATCGTGAATCTGAGCCTTGCGTCTCAGAGACTTTTTGTCCGAGTCGTTTTCTTGACTGTTATGCAGGTATTGACAGAAGGGGGGATTAAGGCCTTTGGCAATTTTTCAGCAGTCTCCTGAGGGATTGGCAGTCGTGTTTTAGCCGTTATCTCCGCTGCCCGGACACCTACGACGCGCTATGCACTAACAGGCTATACCCTTCACCCCTGCCGGTCGAAGAGGCCCTCGATAATTTCGCGCCACTGAAGGGACCCGGTTTCATCCTGGCCTGGTCGAAGACTGATCTAAACCTGTTGGCAGGGCTCACCCTGCACCTATGATCACATGGAGTCGTGTCAGCGGTCCTTGCTTGCCGTGAGAACAATCTGGATGCGACGATTCAACGCTCTTCCCTGTGCTGTTGCGTTGCTGGCGACCGGACGGTACTCACCGTAACCGACCGCAGAGAGTCTTTCCCCGGAAATGGCCGCTTTCTCCTGCAGGAAGTGCAGCACTGTGGCCGCCCGTGCCGTGGAGAGTTCCCAGTTGCTTGGGTACTTCTGGGCAAGGCTGCCGCTGATCGGTACGTTGTCGGTATGACCTTCGACCTGGATGTCCTTGTCGACGGCCGATTTGAGGATGTCGCCGATCTGTTGCAGGACTTTGATTCCCGCAGGTTTGAGAACTGCTTGGCCGGAGTCGAAGAGGATTTTGTCGACCACGTTAACCGTCAGCTTCCCCTTGAGCTCGGAGATCTTGACCTCGCCTCGCTGGATCTCATCTTCGA
Organism: uncultured delta proteobacterium; assembly: GCA_963769955.1. GTDB lineage: Bacteria > Desulfobacterota > Desulfuromonadia > Desulfuromonadales > BM103 > M0040. Next base: position 239,927 of record CAVYNW010000005.1, on the reverse strand, counting down.
GTTTCCCCACCAGCTCATCGTAGGTGCCCTGAACCTCGGCAAGACGGGCTTCACGCTCCTGTCGTTCCACGTCCAGTTGCTGCTGCAACTCGCTGGAACCCTCGGTCAGTCGATCAATCTCCTGGCGCATTTCTGCCATGGCCGTACCGGCTTCTGCGCTGCGACTGGCCAGGACCTTCTCTACCCGGTCCAGGTCAGCACGTGCCCGCATAAGGTCTTCCTGGAGCCTTTTGTTCCTTTCGATGGCTTCAAGCAGGCGCTGATTCAGGCTGTCATTGCGATCAACCAGCTGGTTTTTATCTTCTTTCAGGTTCTCGTAATCACCCTCCAGTCCCTTGATGACAGATTGCAGGTAATGGTTCTCATCCAGCTTCTGCTGGTGCTCGGTTTGGCTGACGCAAGCTGAGAGAGTTGCGGCCATAATCAGAAACAAGACTGAATTTGAAGTAGAATTTCACAAGCAGCTCCTTAGGGTTCGTATAGAAACCTGCAAATTTGCCAATAGACTCTATTGTTGGCGATTTCAGGATAAATGTAAAGCTTGGAAATAGGCATGGTTACAGGCTTTTCAGTTGCTTGTAAAAGTTTCAATATGTTATAAAAATACACCTTTATATTAAAGTGCGCCATTCAGAGTTTCCGCGAGGAGACGAAGAACTTTCACCTTTGTAAACCCGTTGGAAACATAAATTATGAACTCATTTATTCTCGATCCCATTCTACGTCGTGCTCTTGAAGAAGATATCGGCACCGGCGATGTCACGACCCTGGCAACCATAGAGCCTGGCACGCAGGCAAGCGCCGAGCTGGTCGCCAAGGAAGATTTTGTGCTGGCCGGCATCGATGTCGCGCAACGTGTCTTCCAGTTGCTTTCTGCTGACATCGCATTTGAAAATCTGATCAGTGATGGCCAGCCTGTGAAGCGTGGCGAGGTGCTTGCCTGGATCAAGGGTGACGCTGCCGTCCTTCTGCAGGGTGAACGTGTTGCGCTGAATCTTTTGCAGCGGATGTGCGGTGTCGCGACCCTGACCGCTGCATTTGCGAAAGAGGTCGAAGGCACCCGGGCGGTCGATTGTCGATACCCGGAAAACCACGCCGGGGCTGCGGGTCCTGGAAAAGTACTCGGTACGCATGGGCGGCGGAGGGAACCATCGCATGGCTCTTTATGATGCTGTCCTGATCAAGGAGAATCATGTCGCCGCCGCCGGTGGCATTAGCGCCGCTGTCAGCCGCGCCCAAGCAGCGTGTGCCGCATACCCAGAAAATCGAGGTTGAAGTTCGAAACCAGGATGAAGTGGCCGAAGCTCTCGAGGCCGGTGCTGATATCCTGCTCCTCGATAATATGTCGCTGGACGAACTGTCTGCCGCCGTCGAACTGGTCGGTGACCGCGCCATCACGGAAGCCTCCGGGGGGTCAACCTGGACAGTGTTCGGGCCATTGCCGAAACCGGAGTTCACCTGATTTCTGTCGGCGCACTGACGCACTCCTACCGGGCCGTTGATATCTCCATGTTGTTTACTTAAGACCATTAGGGCGTGAATCTAACGATTCGATGAAAACACCAGCCCCACGCGAAACCATCCTCTCACTGTTTAACCGGACGCCAGACGGTTTTGTCTCCGGTGAACGGATTAGTCAGGAATTAGGCGTTTCGCGCACGGCGGTCTGGAAGCACATTCGCAATCTTCGCCAGGCCGGTTACCAGATTGAAGCGATTCCTTCACGAGGCTACCAATTGCAGCAGTCTCCCGATGTTTTAATGCCGGAAGCCATCCAGGCTGGCCTCGACATGTCGGCTGATCGGATCACGGATCATCTCTCTCGATGAGACGGATTCCACTAACCTGCAGGCCTGTCGCCTCGGTGACGAAGGTGCCGTCGATGGCCTGGTGGTGATTGCCGACCGGCAGACCTCGGGAAAGGGCCGGATGGGTCGCCGCTGGGAATCTCCGGGCGGGTCAATCTTTACGCCTCGATTTTGCTGCGGCCTCCCGTTCTGCCTTTCGAAGCGCCCAAGCTGACCTTCCTCTCTGCTGTCGCCGTCTGTCGTGCGATTAAAAATTGTACCGGCCTGCAGCCGGCGGTTAAATGGCCCAACGATATTCTCCTCAACGGCGCCAAGGTGGCCGGCCTGCTCAACGAAATGAGCTCCGAGACCGACCAGGTCCATTATGTCGTGCTCGGCATTGGTGTTAATCTGAACATGCGCGCCGAACAGTTCCCTGATGATCTGCGTTACCCTGCAACCTCGCTTGCTATTGCCATCCGGTCAACCTGTTTCACGCCTGGCCTTTACCCGGAGCTTTGCTGCAGGAGCTGGATGCTCTCTACCGGACTCTACCTGGAGCAGGGCAGCTGCTCCAGTTTTCGCTGCCTGGACCGAGCTCTGCGACCTGACCGGTCAAGAGGTTCTGGTGGATTGCAATGATCTGCTGATCGAAGGCACCATGGTCGGCCTGGGTGATGATGGCGCATTGCTGGTGCGAACCTGCGACCGGTAAGATAGAGACCATTTATGCGGGGGATGTTAGACCGGCGCAAGCCGGTCGAGTGACGCGGGCGTGTAGCGCGTGACGCGAAAGAGCAAACCAAGCTTTGTAATTAAGTAATGTTGTATGGTGTTTTCCGCATTATATGCTTACGCGCCACGTGCCGCGTTCCGAGGTTTTAATATGCTTACTCGTTATAGATGTCGGCAACACCAACACCGTGCTTGGGCTCTATCGCGACAAGGATCTTGCACGCAGTTGGCGCTTGACAACTGATAAAGCGCGTACTGCAGATGAATGGGCGATGGTGATCCATGAGCTGTTCAGCCTCAGCGGACTGCATTTCCCTGATGTCTCGAATGTGATTATCTCCTGTGTGGTTCCGCCGTTGTTGAACACTCTGGAGACACTCTGCGACAATTATTTCAAGCTGCAGCCGCTGGTCGTTGGCCCTGGGATCAAGACCGGAATGCCGATCCATTATGATAATCCCAGAGAAGTTGGCGCCGATCGCATCGTCAATGCCGTGGCTGCCTATGCAAAACAGCAAACCAGCCTGATTGTGGTGGATTTCGGTACGGCAACGACCTTTGACTATATCTCCAAACGCGGCGAATATCAGGGGGGCGCGATTGCTCCGGGGTTGAGCATCTCGGCGGAAGCTCTCTACGAGCGGGCCAGCAAATTGCCCCGGGTTGAAATCGTCTGCCCGCCGCAGGTGATCGCCAAAAACACAGTCAACAGCATGCAGTCCGGTTTGTTCTACGGTTATGTCGGCCTGGTGGATGGTATCGTCGGTCGCATGAAGCAGGAGTCGCGAGAAAAGCCCCATGTCATGGCGACCGGGGGGCTGGCAACGCTGATTGCACCCTACAGCCAGACCATTGATGAAGTGGATAACAGTCTCACCCTGGAAGGTTTGCGAATCATTTATGAACGCAACCATGTCGCTTAGTGGTCATTTAATAATCTGAAAATCATTACGATTATCTGACTATTGGAAATCATGAGGAACACTGAAAGGAGAGATCATGGCAAAGTTCGAAACTGAAAAGTTGAGGAATCTGGGCATCGTCGGACAAGGGGATGCGGGCAAAACCTCCCTGGTCGAAGCCATCTTGTTCAACACCGGAATGACCGATCGCCTCGGTAAAGTTGATGATGGCTCTTCGAACATGGATTTTGAGCCCGAAGAGACCAAGCGCAAGATCACGATTTCATCGAAACTGCATCATTGCGAATGGAACGGCCACGAACTGCATATTGTCGATACTCCCGGTTATACGAACTTTCTGCATGATACTCGCGGTTGCATGAGGGTCCTGGGTGGGGCCGTGCTGCTGGTTTCCGCCGTTGACGGCGTCAAGGCCCAGACCCAGACCCTCTGGAAATGGGCAGAGGAGTTCGAGGTTCCCCGCATCGCTTTTATCAATAAGCTTGATCGTGAACGTTCTGATTATCTCAAGGCTGTCGACGACATGGAGACCTCTCTGGGGTGTCGCCCTGTTGCGGTGAATATGCCGATCGGTGAGGAAGAGAATTTTAAAGGGGTTATCGACCTGATCACGATGAAGGCGCGACTTTTCAAGTTCGACGAAAAGGGCACCTATGATGAAGGCGATATCCCTGAAGAGTATCAGGTGGAGGCCGAGCGTCTGCATGTCATGTTGATGGAGGCTTGTGCCGAAGCGGATGACGAGCTGATGGAAAAGTATCTCGAGACCGAGGAGTTGTCCGAAGCGGAGGTCCTGCGTGGCTTGCGTGAAGGGACTCTGACCGGTGTCTTTACCCCGGTTTTCTGCGGCAGCGCTGTGGCCAATATCGGCATTCGCCAGTTGCTTGATTACATTGTTCTCTGCATGCCTTCCCCTATTGATAAAGGCATCCAGTACGGCACCAACCCGAAAACCAATGAGCCCGAGGAGCGTCGCCCCGATCCGAAAGAACCTTTCTCGGCGATGGTTTTCAAAACAGTCAGTGACCCTTTTACCGGGAAACTGAACCTGTTCCGCGTTTATTCAGGGACAGTCAAGTCCGACAGCACGGTGCTTAACCCCAACAAGGATTGCAGCGAGCGTCTCGGTCAGATCCTCTTGCCTGAAGGCAAAAAGCAGAAAGCGGTCAGTGAAGCCGTTGCCGGTGACATCGTCGCCGTTGCCAAGTTGAAAGAGACTACGACTGGTGATACCTTGTGCGATGCGAATAATCCGATCATCTACGAATGTCCGATGAGTATGAAGCCGGTCATCTCATTTGCCCTGGAACCAAAGAGTAAAGGTGACGAAGAGAAAATTTTCAGTGGGCTTTCGAAGTTGACGGAAGAAGATCCCGCCTTGCAGCTGCAGCGCGACCTTGAAACCAAGGAGATGATCATCTCGGGCATGGGACAGGTGCATGTTGAGGTCGCGGTCGAAAAACTCAAGCGCAAGTTCGGTGTTGAGGTCCTCCTCAAGGAGCCGAAGGTTCCTTATCGCGAGGCGATCAAGAAATCCGTCGAACAGGCCTATCGGCATAAAAAGCAGTCGGGCGGCAAGGGCCAGTTTGCCGACGTTTCGATCAAGGTCAAGCCGCTTGAAAGGGGCTCCGGTTACGAATTCGTTGATAAGATTGTCGGGGGCGTGATCCCACGTCAGTTCATCCCGGCAGTTGACAAGGGCATTCAGGAGACCTTGGGCAAAGGGCCTCTTGCGGGCTTCCCCGTTCAGGATGTTCAGGTCACTCTGTTTGATGGCTCCCACCATTCGGTCGACTCTTCGGAGATGGCCTTCAAGATTGCCGGTTCGATGGCCTTCAAAAAAGCCATTGAAGCAGCGAGCCCGGTCCTCCTCGAACCGGTTATGGAAATGGAGATCACCATTCCTGACGAATGTGTCGGCGACGTTATCGGCGACATGAACTCTCGCCGGGGCAAGGTGCTGGGCATGGATCCTCAGGGCACACAGCCAGGTCGTTAAAGCACAGGTGCCGATGTCGGAAGTTTTGAAGTACGCACCGATCCTGCGTTCCATGACTTCTGATCGCGGGCTTTTTACCATGGAATTTACGCATTATGAAGAGGTGCCATCCCACCTGATGGCTAAACTTCTGGCAGAACTGAATAAAGAGGATTGATACCTGCTGAAGAGTCATGTTTGTCAACAGTGATTAAGTAGCAGAACGGGAGGTAGTGTATGTCTGACAAGGATCAGTTCACGTTTGAAGATGAGGATGATAGTCCCGAGAGCAACGTATCGAAGAATGAGGAGCCTCAAGAGTCTGATTCTGTCGATGGTGAAGTTTTCTTTGCTACGGAAGAAGAACTTCCGGGAACCAGCCTTGGTGACCAGACGGGACCTGAGGCTTCCGACAACGACAGTGAAGAATTCTTTTTCGACACCGACGATTTGGAGTCCGGGCAAGATCAAGAGCCTGACCTTTTCGAGGCTGAGGCTGAGTCTGAGGACTGAGGAGGTCGGCTTTGCCGTGGATGAGGATCTCTTACGACAACAATTTGAATGCCGGTTTCCCCGAGGACAAGGAGGCAATCGACGACCAGGTTGATTTTGCTCCTGAGCCGAAAGCGAACAGCGGAGGCGGTTCAAAAAACCGGACCTTGCTGATGGTTCTGTTGCTGGTCATTGTTGCCGCGGGGGGGGCTTACTATTTCATGGGGCTGGGAAGCTCAACGCCTGCCGTACCGACCGTGCAGGTGCCTGCAGAAAAACCGGTTAAAACGGTCGCGGTGCCTCCGCCACCGGCGGACAAAGCTCCTGCAGAACAAGCTGCTGCCGTGAAAGATAAGTCGGTAACGGTGGCCGTACCTCCACCGCCGGCTCCGGTTGCAGCCAAGACGGATGCGAAGCCGGTTGTGGCAGAGGCCAAGCCTGCTCCAGTCGAGGAGTCAAAGTCGGCAGCCGCCAGGCAGCCTGATACAACTGCGGCCAGCCCCGCATCGAAGTCTGTAGCCGTGCCGGTGCCCGTTCCTGCTCCCAGGCCCTGATAAACAAGTGACACCGGTCGCAGAAAAGGCTGCCCCTGTTAAGGCTGCAGAGACCAAGACAGTCAAACCAATAACAGCGCCAAAGCCAGCAGCAGCAAAACCAGTGGAACCCCCTAAACCTGTCGCAGCGCCTGAGCAGGTAGCGGATGGCGCCTATGCACTGGACGCCGGTTCCTATCTTCTGGACTCAAACAGGAATGCCCTGGTTGCAAAGATAAAGCAACTCGGATACGAACCGCTTGTCACCCCTGTAGATGCAAGGATTGACATGACGCGCCTGCGCCTTGGAACATACAGCAAGGAAGACGTTCAGGCCTCACTGGATTTTGCCCGGGAGATCGAACCTGGCTCCTACAGTGTCCCCGCCGGTGATGGTTACGTAATCTATGCCGGTACCTTCCTCAAGACAAATAACCTGAAGAAGGTCAAAGAACGCTTCCTGGCAGAAGGGATCCAGGTCAAATCTGAACCGGTGCAAGTTGTCAGAACCTTGAGCCGCGTTCGTTTCGGCAGTTTTGCCACCAGGCAAGACGCTGCAGCTGCCGCCAGCACTGTTGCCACGGACGGATTGAAGGCTGTTGTCGTCAAAGCCAAGTGATGGAGCTGTATTGATTTATGTCACAACCTGAAACCAGTACCCTGCGACTGAAAGTCTCACCAGAGGTTGCACGGCTAGTTAAACCGGGGGCCCCCCGCGATGCCCAGCTGGCGGCAGCGCGGGGGGCTCTCCCCCTTGCAGGGAAAGATCTCCTGACGGTTCTCTTCTTTCTCTGTCGCAGCAGTGACGCCGAGATCAAGAAGTCTGCAATCAAGACTTTACGTGAGTTGCCGGCAACGATATTGACCCCCCTATGTAAAGACGAGAACTTGCACCCACAGTTAATTGAACTTATGGCAAGAGCCCGGATGGCCGACGGGGATTTGATGGGGGCCGTTATTAAGCACCCTGCGGTTAACCTAAAAACCCTGCTCTACCTTGCTGACAAGGCTGGCCCGGAGGTGTTGGAACGACTGGCGGGTCATCAGAACATGCTTGCTGAGCATCCTGAGGTCGTTGAGGCGATAATTGCCAACCCTGCCGCGGCAAAAGCTTTAAAACTCGAGTTGGGTTGGCAGGATTCAGCATCGAGCATGGAACCGGAACGGGGGCAGGAGGCTTCCGAGGGCGGTGAAAATGTTGATGAAGATGATCGCAGCCAGACCGAGATCGAAGCCTTGATGGAAGAGGCTGATCGCGAGGGTCTGTCGAAATACCAGATTGCTCTTGAGCTCAAGGTCGCAGAGAAGATCAAAATGGCTCTCACCGGCGACAAGGAATGGCGCACCATCATGATGAAGGAGTCGAACAAACTGGTGCAGGCAGCCGTTTTGAAAAATCCGAGAATCAGTGACGGTGAAGTTCTGATGATTGCCAAGACCAGGACCTCAAGCGATGATTTGATTCGGATGATTTTGCTTAACAAAGACTGGGTAAAGAGCTATGAAATTAAAAAGGCCTTGCTGATTCATCCGAAAACACCGCCGCCGAAAGCTTTACGTTTCATCACTTATTTGACGATGAAGGATCTCAAGGAACTGGCGAAGAGCCGACAAGTATCGAGTATCGTTGCGAATGCACTCCGCAAGGAATTGCAAATGCGTATCAAGAAATCTGGTGGATAAATGCAACAAATCAGGAGTCCCAAAGCCGCCAGGGAGGACCTGGAAATCTTGTCGCCGGTTTTACTCCATGCTCTCGCCAAACTGGCCGTGAGCCCTCTGATTGTGCCTGATATCCGGGGTTTGGAGACTGGGGGCTGGTGACTGGCAAAACCCTGATCTTTATTCCAGCCCAAGCCCCCAGTTCCCAGTTCCCAGTTCCAGTCCCCAGCCTCCAGCCTCCAGCCTCCAGCCTCCAGCCCCCAGCCCCCAGCCCCCGCCTTAATGGGCCAGAAAACCCGCAGTCCAGGCGAGCAGAATGCCACCACAAAGGGCAAGCGTGGCTGAGAAGCCGCGGCTGCGATGAGACTCCGGGATCAGGTCGGATGCAGCGATATAGACAAAGGAGCCGCCTGCCGTGGCCAGCAGTGCGCCGAGGGTCGATTGAGAAAGGTTGTTGACCAGGGCAAAGGTCAGGATCGCCGCACCGGGTGTCGCCAGGGCGACAAAGGACGTCAATTGTATCGCCTTCTTACGTTGCCAGCCGTAGTGCAGCAAGATTGCGATCATGGCGATCCCTTCCGGAACTTCATGGGCGATAACGCCAAGCGCGGCCAGTAAACCAAGATCGTGACTGACTTCAAATCCGGTGCCGATAATCATGCCATCAATCATCGAATGCAGTCCCATGCCGACAAAGGCTACCCATCCCATGGGGTGAGGGCGGGAACAGCAGTCACCGTGGCAGTCGGCAACCTCCAGATTGACGTGATGCTGTTCTTCGTGTCCGGCGTGGATCAGCAGGTGATGCTCAAAGAAATAAAAAAGCACGAAAGCCAGCAGGATAAAGAGCGGGGCTTGCGTGGTCATCTCCATGGCTTCCGGGAGGATATGTAAAACTCCGACGCCAAGCAGCACTCCGGCGGAGAAGGAGACCAGAGACGAAGAATGGCGACGGCTCCAATCCTCCTTGAGCAGAACCAGAAACATCCCGGCAAAGGTTGCTGCACCGGCAACGCTTCCGGCAGTGAGTACCTGCCACCATTGTTCAGACATTCAGTGTCTCCAGGGAGATAGCTTACAGGGAAACGGGAGTCACTCCCGCTTCTGGAGAATGCAGTATAGACTTGAAGTCGCATAAGGGCAAGAGCCCTTGTGCTGCTGATAATGATGAGTCTGCGGAGAGCCTTTACGGTGAAGAGCGAGTCGCTCCTGCCGGCCGCTGACCTTGAACTTTCACTTGAACTGAAGCAGCTTACTGCAGCAAAATGAGCTGGAAACTGCCTGGTAGAATTGACCAATCGTTTAGACTCTCCCAACCCGGACAAGCTGTCCGGGTTTTTTTGTGCCCGAAAATTGACTTGCGTCAAATGCTTAACATGATTCATTCAGTAGGATTGAGAAATATCTAATATAAGTTATCTTTTAATCTCTTTCACTTTATTCATTGTCGTGATCCACACGCGATGTTCAGGTTTGTTGCGGAATAATTTATTAGCAGCCATTGTGGCTATTTTTAAAAATCGAGGAGGTTTAAACATGAGAAGGACATTGGGTTTGCAAGGGGTTCTGGCAACTTTTCTGGTGCTGCTGACGGCGGGCTTTGCACTGGCGGCCTCAGAGCGTCTTTCGCTAGAGACTCAGGAGTGTGTTAGCTGCCATGAAGGTATGCCGGGTATCGTCAGCCAGTGGCAAGACAGTGCACACTGGAATGCCGGTGTTGGTTGTTACGAGTGTCACAAGGCAGAGCCGGGTGATGTCGACGCAATTGATCACAACGGATTCTCGGTAGCGATTATCGTTTCTCCGCGTGACTGTGGTCAGTGTCATCCCAAGGAGACGGCAGAGCAGGAAGCAAGCCATCACGCCCAGGCCGGTGATATTCTGAACACCAAAGACGGTATGCTCGGTCAAACAATCGGTGGCGAGCCTGCGGTAGCGGTTGGTTGCCGCCAGTGTCACGGTTCTATCGTCAAGGTCAATGATGATGGTTCCCTTGACACCAATACCTGGCCGAACACAGGTATCGGCCGTGTTAATCCCGACGGCTCCAAGGGCACCTGTTCCGCGTGTCATACCCGTCATCGTTTCAGCAAAGCACAAGCCCGTAAGCCCGAGACTTGTGGCAAGTGTCATCTTGGCCCGGATCATCCACAAAAAGAAGTTTATGAGGAGTCCAAGCACGGCATTCTCTATCGTGCATTTGAAGATGAAATGAACATGGACAAGCCGAAGTGGATTGCCGGTGAGGATTACTACGATGCGGCGACATGTGCCACCTGTCATATGAGCGGCACACCCAATCAACCGGCGACTCACGATGTCGGCACCCGCCTGTCGTGGAATCTGCGTGCACCGGTTTCGAAACGCACAGAGAACTGGGAGAAGAAGCTTGCTGATATGCAGGATGTCTGTTCTGCCTGCCACAGCGCTTCCTTCGTTGATGGTTTCTACAATCAACTTGACAGCTTTGTCGCTCTTTATAATGACAAGTTCGGTATCCCGGCAAAAGAGATTCGCGAGATGCTGATGGACAAAGGCGTTATCTCGAAAGGCAATTTTGACGACAAGATCGATTGGATCTACTGGGAGCTCTGGCACCATGAAGGGCGTCGTGCCCGGCATGGAGCAGCCATGAGCGGTCCTGACTACGCCTGGTGGCACGGCATTTACGACGTCGCCAAAAATTTCTACACGGAACTTCTCCCGGAAGCCAAAGAGGCTTGTGAAAAGGCTGGCAAGCCGGAAGTCTATGAAGAGATCATTGCCAAGTACATCGACGGTCGTAAAGAGCATGAGTGGTACACCAAGGGTTTCGATCCGAAAAAGGTGGAAGAAATGAAGGCCTACTACAGGGAGCGTTATCAGCAGGATGTAAATTAATCGCTTTGAAGTGCAAGATCACAACCGGCCGGGCAATTGCCCGGCCGGTTTTTTTGTAAGATTTTTGTGAGTATTGTATGCAGTCCACAGCTGCCTGTGGATAGATTTGTGGAAAGAGGAGAAGGGTGCAGGTGAAACACTTTAGCCGTATGACTTTTTAGCCTTTTGCACATAAAACAATCATGACCAGATTAGATTGAATAATTCTTCTACAGCCCAAATGAAAAGCGAAACCTGTGAGCCTGAATACCATAACTGTAATAAGTCTTTTTTGCAATTTGATTGCCTTCCATAAGGCATTGTGTTATTTAAAAACCCATATATAACAACAAGTTATTACGATGTCGTGAGTGTTTTGAGCTTCTGGGCGCTGCTCCCTGATTTTAGGCGAAGAAGTGATTCTGGCCGAGATATGTCCTATATAAATCAATAAGTTCTATCCCCTATCTAAAGTTCTTGTTGTACCTTTTAAACCCTCTTTTGCTGGTACTTCAGCCTGGAGAGTAAAGAATGCGCATTACGCCTGCTAGTGAACTGAAAAACCGCATTGAAAAGCTGCAGAAAGAGATGGCTATCCACAGCCTCGGAGCGATTCTCATGCTGCAGAATGCCGATCTGTTTTATTTTACCGGAGCTATTCAGCAGGGAGCCTTGTATGTCCCGGCAGCAGGGGAAGCCCTTTACCTGGTGCGTAAAGATTTCTCGCGCGCCAGAATGGAATCGGGCCTCAAGGAGATCATACCATTCAAGAGCCCGCGAGATATCCCCGGGATCCTCGCTGATTTCGGTTATGCTCTACCGGAAACCATCGGCATGGAGCTGGATGTTGTGCCGGTCTCAGTGATGAACAGGTTTCACAAAGCACTCGGAGACGTCAACATCAGCGATGCCACGCCAATGATTCGCAAGGTGCGGGCCGTCAAGTCGGATTACGAACTCGGCATTCTCAAAGATGCCGCACTGATTGTCGACAAGGTCTGTAAAAGGGTGCCAGAGATTCTCAAGGAAGGCATGACCGATCTTGAGCTGACGGCAGAACTCGAGTTCGTCGCCAGGAAAGAGGGGCATCAAGGTCTGGTGCGCATGCGAGGCTTTAACAACGAGTTGTTCTACGGTCATGCATTCTCCGGTGCCGATAGCGCTGTACCGACCTATTCCGACACCCCTCTCGGCGGTGTTGGTCTCAACCCCTCATTTCCCCAGGGGGCCAGCTATAAACGCGTGCACAAGAATGAACCTGTAACGGTTGATTTCTCAGGAGTTTTTGACGGTTACATCGTTGATCAAACCCGGATGTTCAGTATCGGTGAATTGCCGGAGAAACTCTCAAAGGCTTATGTCGATATGGTCCTTATTATGGAGCATGCCAAAAAAATTGCTAAACCGGGTGCAAGCTGGGGTGGCGTCTACGATGAATGTCTACAGATGGCTTGCGATATGGGTTATCAGGATCACTTCATGGGCTCAAAGGGTGCTCAGGTCTCCTTTATCGGTCATGGTGTTGGCGTAGAGTTGGATGAGTACCCTTTTATCGCCAGGGGCTTTAACGATCACGAATTAGAAGAGAACATGGTCTTTGCCTTTGAACCCAAGGTGGTTTATCCCGGTCTGGGAGCGGTCGGTGTGGAAGATACCTTCTGGGTTGGTAAGGACGGCCTGAAACATCTGACTTTTTCTAACCATGAATTGATCATTTTGTAAGGGTTCCTTCGGCACTTTTTAGAAGTGAAATACAGCAGGGACACAATGGTATGACGTCGTGAAATATTCGACCACTAAAAACTTGGACAACATATTCTCAATAAACAAGGGTCGGTCATGAATGACCGACCCTTGTTTCGTTGGAGTAAACCTTATTTTAAATCCTAAAGACATTTGAGAATCAATTATAGAAGGATATATAAGACAGCATCTAGCCGTTAGATGGTTTTTCTTGGGGATGGTGCAAAACGAGAAGGGTCTATCCAATCGGATAGACCCTTATTTAATTTTCAACTTCTTACTTTAAATGGCGGACTGTAGAAGCTTCTTGCCACTTAATCGTAGCCGTGATCTGGGCCTGGCCCCGGTTTCATTAAGAGTAGAAGAATTGATGCAATAGGACCAGTCACAAGCCCGACACAAAACCAAATGTACGGGTTACGGTTTTTCCCCTTGGCGACTGAATATGCCGCACAAGCGAATGCCAGCGGGATGAAGAGAGCCGATAGAATATGGATGATCATGGGCAGAGATCGTTCTTTGGGGAGACATAATAATTGACTAAACGTGCTTGGTTAGCATAGGCCATGAAGATAAATACCACAAGTTCTCGCATTCTCACCAACTAACTGAATCAGCCAGAAACTTAGAGCAAAGCAGATCAGGTCAAAAGTCAGAGTGGTCTAGAAATCGTATCAGCAAACTCCTTAGAAGAAAGAACGCCTGAATCACACAATTAGTATATGCCCTGACAGATAGAAAAGGCCACCAAGGTTTAAGCCCTGATGGCTATAATTCTTTTTACTAAATGTATCTATCAATAAGAAGCCTGTTTGCGTCTCATGAGTCGTGACTTCTAGGCCGCTGCAAAAGCTCTGGCTCAGCGGCGAAGTGTCAGTCACGTCGCTACAACCGTTTGTTAGTTGGTAGCTGCCTATTTAATCAACTCGAACTCGCCGATCTTCCAGGCCTTGTCGAACCAACTCTTCTCGGGCCCATACAGGCGCAGCAGCACACTCCAGCCCTTCCGGGAACGGTCTGGACCCAATTGTTTTCATGCCCCTTGGGGGCCGTCGGGCCGAACCAGACATCCACCGAACCATCGGCACTGATGACGATGTCTTTGTCTTTGCTGCCTATGCTTGGGAACTGCTGGTCGGTCTGCAACATTGAGCGGGTCTGGTTGTCATAGGCGACGAAGGACCAGAAGTTCTTGGCCGGGATGTTAGGTGGCAGCTGGATCTTGTAGGTGTTGGCACCGTCCAGCGGCCTGCCCTTGGAATCGGTGGTCGCCATTACGTACTGCGAGCCTCTGTCCACCATTTCGAAGGCCATCGCCGGGGTGACGCCGGTGTAGTTGTAACTGTACAGGACGCGTGCTGCCAGGTTGCGCACGCCCGGTTGCAAGAGGAACTGGTAGCTTCCGCCGACAAAAGGGAAGAACCATGCATTGTTCGGATGGAGATAGGCGTCCTTCATCCGGGTCTTAAAGGCGATGGTTCGCGCGGTGGATTACCCACGGCCACGGCTTCGGTGAGCGTCTTCTTGAATTTTTCGTCCGGGTTGAAGGGTTTGCCCTTCTCGATGCCGATGGCGGCGAGCATGCCGAGTATTTCCGGGCTGTAGGCCTCGTTCGGCTCAGCCTGGACGATCTCGTTGATATCTTCGAAGAAGCTGAAGTCGTTGCCGCCGATGGTGTTGAAAGCCTTGCCGGAAACATCGATGAATTTCATCGGCGGCGGGTTCTTGGCGTCAGCCAATGGGTAGACCTTGGCGAACTTCCTGGCGTCCTCGACCGCAGTGGCGGTGCTGCCGTCCTTGATGAATCCATGCCAGAAATACAGGTCTTGGTACGTGCTGGAACGCAACACGAAATACCCCGTCGGCACAAGGCCCTCGTAGCCGGGTGGCAGCAGCAGGTATTTTCCGCTTTTGCCCTTGTCCGGCCCGGCGTTGCCGATATCATTTCCATAGGGTCTACTACTATGTTTACACTTTTGCTTGTCTGTGTTTGTACTGCCCCGGATAGCTCTCAATCCGGGGCAGTCTAAAAACACCCCCGGGGTTAAATACCAGGGGCTTGCTTGCAAACAATTAGTTACTTGGTCTTGATGATCTGCGGCGGTTTCCAAGTGCCGTCAAGGACCGAAGGTTTCTTTTCCTGCGGCCAGTACATGCGCAGCATCGGCAGGAAGTCGCCTTTTGGTGCTGGCAGCCAGTTGGATTCTTTGTCCTTGCCGGGAGACTCGTTCTGGAAGTACAGGGTTATTGAACCGTCGTCGTTGCGCTTCAGGTTGTCCCGCGGACTGACGGTGAACTTGTTCAGCACGTTCGGCACAAACCACCAGCCATTGTCAATCTCATACATGGTGATCGACCAAAAGCCCTTCACCGGAGGTTCTTCCCCTTTGGGAAAGGTCAGCGTGTACTGGTTTGCACCATTGAGCCTGGCACCGGTGCTGTCCACTTGTGCGTAGGGGTAGACGGCATCCTCCTGCCTATTGGCGGGCCAGCCGAACGCGGCCACCGTGGCCCGCTTCAGATAGTTTGTGCCGTATTCGCCCAAGCCCTTGCTGATGATCCAGCCGTTCACAATTTCACCCATCGCATGGACATTGCCCTCGATTGTCTTGAGTGCTTGCTGGGGCACCCCCTTCAACGCCTCCTGGGTGGCACTGTCGAGAGCGCTCGGATCAAATTCCTTGCCCGGCTCGATACCGATGCGTGCCATGCGGGCGAGAATCGGGGCATCTGCGGCGGCCGGCGGTGCGGCTTTAACCAGCAGTCTTGCCATCATATCGAAATAGCCTTTGATCCCCAGGTCGATAATGACCTGCTGCGGTTTGTCGGTCATCGAGAATGCCGGGTTTTTGTCCACTGGCGCAGCCGTAGGGGTGTAATTCTTGCCCCAAGCCGACAGCGGAGTGATCTTCAGTTGCGCCTGCAAGGCATTGACCGCCTTGTAATCCTGCTCGGTGCCGTCGGCGAAGATGCGGCCAGCGATGACCATGTACTGCGTGGCCACTGGAATGTGCTTCATGCCGGCCGGCACCTTGCCTTTCCAGCCCGGGCCGGTGAACAGATAGTTTGCGGCCTTGCCGTCGCCGGTCCGCGAACCCGGCGAGTTCGCCAGGTCACTCATCCAGAGATCAACGACCTCGAACAAATGGTACCGCGAGCCAAAATCCGGATGGCTGAACACCTGCGGTTCGGAGAGATCGAGCCAGGCAAACGAATACAGCGTGTCGGCGTTCGGTGCCGACACGCCACGATAGTTGGCTGCGGGATAGCGAGGGACATTGCTGAACATCCCTGTCGGTGCCTTTAACTCCTCTGTCGGTTTGGGAACATTGGTCATCTGCACCCGCGTGATTTCGGTGGTCATCAGCGAGTAGCCGTAGATGTACGCCTCCGTGGCGATCGCGCGGGCTTCGGCTGGCGTGACAGCGGATGCAGCAGTAGCATTGGTAGTCCCCGCCGGCAGCATGGCCAGCGCAAACACGATGGCCATGGCCAGTTTGAAGCTGGTGTGAAGGAATGTTTTCATAATGATGACTCCTTATTCATGACTTAGTTTGTGCCGTCTCAGACGGCTGTTGACCTGACCTTCATTGCCTTCAGACATGCAAGGACAGACTGCAAAAGATGCTGCAACCGCAAGTTATCTGACCATTTCGATCTCGCCCGGTCTCCAGTTCTTGTTGATCCAGGGCTCCAGCGGGCCATAGTAAATCGCCTTTTGCAGGCCGTACAGCTAGCAACGCTCCGCGATTGCTTCCAGTTTTGGTGCGGCTGCGGAGGTATTCATGCAGAGAACGGCAAGCAGTGCCGCCATTCCGGTCGTTATTATTTTGTGTCGTTTCATCAGATTTATTTTTTGGGGACATGATTTGATTGTCCGGCAGTATACAAGTAAGGTAAACAATACAATATGATGTCCAATGGTCAAGTCAGTGGATGCTATACAGTCGGTCCAGGAGCTTTTGCAAATTCAGGTTGGCTGATTCTGGTTGTATACTGGATATCTTGATATCAGAAGCAGGGAAATCCCACTATTCCATGGATAGTAAGAATTGATTTGTTGTTGGTGAGGAGGGCAGTCGATGGAGAGTCAGATGTTCAGATTATTCCTCCTACATCGTTAGAAGTGGTCTGAGTGGCTGGAATATGGAATTCTTACTACTCCTGCAATGTAAGAATGGCTAATCCATCTCTCCGGTCATCTTATACACCAACAGGCGACTATTGTTCCGCCAACTCCTTGGTCATCAAGCTGCCCGCGGCCATCAGACATCCCATAGCGATAAACGCTAACTGGAACAGCCCGGCATCGCCGAGCATACCAAGTACGAGTGGTGTCACACCGGCCCCCAGTAGAAAACCGAAAGGAACCGTATAGGCAACGGCCTGATTTCTCAACTCTGCCGGAACCGACAAAGCCAAGGTCTTGAACACCGGAGGGAAAAAACAGACGGCAAACAACGGTTGCAGAAAAACCGGCACAAACAACCAATACCCCTGCAGCACGCCGATGAGAGCAGTTAGTACCCCTCCTGTGATGAGGATAATCATAAGGGAGCGGCGCACGCCAATCCTATCTGTCAGCCAGCCACCGATAAGCACGACAGGAATGCTCAGCGTCCGCGATGCCGACAGCATGCTGTTGCCCAGACCCCGTTCAATACCCTGATCGATAAAATAGACTGGCAGCATTGAGTAAATCCCGAGCGTACTTCCCACTCCCAAGCCAAATAGCAGAACCAGCTTCCAGAAATTCTTTTGCCGGAAAAAGTCTTGAAAAGTACTCAGTTTTGGTGCGACGCCTCGGCTTCCACCCTGACCGTCATAAAAACAATACGCGGCAACAATTCCCAGGGTCAGCAATCCCTGGAACATCAGGACCTGTTGCCAGTCAAAAAAGCGAAGTAGAATTTCCACCTGCAGAGGGACCAGGAATAGGGCGAAATTCGGTCCCAGTTCGTGGACGGCCAGCCCCATCCCCCAGTGAGCCGATGGGATCAGCTCGGTCAGTTTGGCCATGCCCGCTGGTAGATAG
This sequence comes from uncultured delta proteobacterium, assembly GCA_963769955.1. Lineage (GTDB taxonomy): Bacteria > Desulfobacterota > Desulfuromonadia > Desulfuromonadales > BM103 > M0040. The sequence goes on along the minus strand of CAVYNW010000005.1, from coordinate 222,180 downwards.
AGCCCCGCCATGAAGCCCAATACGGCGATGAGAACTCCAATCTGCCAATAATTGCAGCTGAAGGCAATGCCGATCAGGCAGAGGCCGAAACCGGAGACGGACAGTTGGATCGTCTGGGTAAAGGTCCAGCGGGAGGAGATCATCCCGGAAACAAACAGGCCGAAGAAATAGCCCAGCGACGTAATCAGGAAAAGGCTCCCGGTGCCGGCATGGGAGTATCCAAGTTCCATCTCCATTATCGGCGCCAGCGGTGAGAGAAGAATACGGGCGACAAAGTTCAGGTAGAACAGCAGGGTGATAAAAAGTAAGGGACCAAGCCAGGGGTGTTTTCGCAATATCGCCATCTCCGGTAAATGAGAAGCCTATCATAACCCCAAACAAACCAAAATCGCATGCGGTTTTTATTGTGATTTTTATAACCCTGAGTTTTGGGGAGATAGGGGCCGATGTGAGTGACGTCCGTAGAAATTTACTGAAAGTCCTCTTATATTGATTGGACATGCTCGGATTGGCTGAATTGCGAAAATCTTACTACCCCTGCATTACCGGAAAAGCCCACCCGGATTATCAGGAGGACTTTTGATGTTGTGAATGTCATGACATCACCCCTTCAGGGTTTGATTACGGCAAACACGAGAGGGCTTTTTGTTTGGTGTGAGTGGGCAGTTTCATCCGGCAAGCTTTTCAAGCTTCTCAGCAAGCCACATTTTGATGACCGATTGCCGGGGAACCCCGAGGCGTCTGGCTTCCTTGTCGAGTGACTGAATCATCCAGACGGGAAAATCGACATTGACCCGTTTTTGCTCTTGCTCAGGACGGCGGGCCTTGGAGAGATCGATTTTGTCAATAATGCTTTCACCATCATCGAATTTCTTGTCGAAGTCTTTAGCTTTCATAAAGGTCAATCTCCTCTTGCCTGGAGCGCCTGACTGAAATTAGGCGAATCGTTTTATCGCGGTAAGTGATGATAGCCGACCAGTGCTTCTTGTCTATCTTACCAATGAATAGGTATCGTGGCTCGTCAACAACCTTGGCCGGAATCTCTAACAGGTCAGGATCGTTCCACAACTGCTGCGCAACATCGAAGTCGATTCCATGCTTGGATAGGTTCGACTCACTTTTCTTGGGATCGAATTCGAAGCTCATGGTATAGAAATTATACCTTCGATATTCATTTGTCAACGTTCGCTTCAAATGTGAGCCGTTCCAGAATTGCCTGCCCTCCGAGGCTACTCTCCAGAATCAAGCTAGGTTTGTAACTAACCCATAGATGCCACGAGGGTAAGAAAGGAGATGGTTATGAACAAGGGGATGCGTGTTGGCTACGCGAGGGTCAGCACGTCTGGCCAGAAATTAGATCTTCAACTGGAACGCTTGGCGGATTGCGATCGGACCTCCCACGAAAAGGTATCCGACAAATCAGCCAAGAATCGCCCAGAGTTGCACAATGCCCTCGATTTTGTCCGGGACGGTGATGTCTTCGTGGTTACAAAGCTGGATCGGGTCGCAAGGTCTGTTGTCGATCTTGCGAACATTGTCCAGAAACTTGAAGTCAAAAATGTCGAGTTGGTGGTTCTGGATCAAGGGATAGACACGACCTTTATCTATGGCCGGCTCCAATTCAATATCTTGGCGGCCATTGGTGAATTTGAGTGGGTAATCATCCGAGAAAGTTCCTACGAGGGTAGGCAGCGTGCCTTGGCCAGAGGTGTCAAATTTGGGGATAGGCCGAAGTGAACCAAGGCAGAGCTTACGCAACTCATCGATGATTACGAGACTCCCGGATGCAGCAAGACAGAAATTGCAGAACATTACGGAATCAGCAGATCATCCGTCTACCGGTTATATGCAGACCACCACCAGCAATGTGCCTGATAAATGCCGCTATACGAGAAAAGCCCACGATCTGGTTTTCGTGGGCTTTTGCTGTCCTAGAGCTGGTGATATATCAGAATAAAAGCTTGGGATCGAGGTAAACGGCATTTTGAAAACTATCACCATTCGTGTTTATCCACTTTTTTGTGCAGTCATCCCTTTTACTGGTCTAATATCACTATTGCAATGAATTCACCAATTTCCGCAATCGCGGCATTGCGAGCATCAAACGAAGCTTCAGTCTCGGTTATGTAGACGGTTGCGATAATAGGTTTTCGTTTTGGGGGCCACATAATCGCGGCAATCGAACGCGAACCGTGGCCACCCGCCCCAGTCCTGTCTGCAACGATCCAGTCACGTGGTACCCCGGCGCGAAACAGATCATCGGCGACTTTGTTACCCTTGAGCCATTCGGCAAGTTGTTCGCGTGATTTCAGTGATAATGCATCACCAAGCATCAAGGTTTTAAGTGTTAGCGCCATGGCATTTGGTGTCGTGGTATCACGTTCATCGCCAGGCATTGCTTCATTCAGATCAGGCTCCCTACGGTCTAGCCGAGTAAACTCATCTCCGACAGAACGAGCAAATGCCGTTAGTGTGTCAGGTCCTCCGATTGCATCCAAAATAAGGTTTGCCGCGGAATTATCGCTCATAAACATGGTTGCTTCACAAAGTTCGGAAAGCGACATGCCCTTTGAACCAACACGTTCTTCTGTGATCGGTGAATATGTTACAAGACTGCTCTCATCAAACGTCACAACTCGGTCAAGTTGCTCCTGTCCAGCATCAACACGTGAAAGCAGTGTCGCACATGCCAGAGTTTTAAAAGTGCTTGTTATTGGAAATCGGTTGTCAGCGTGGTATTGCCAATTTCGACCAGTCTGCTCATCGTAAACTGCAATTCCAATTCGTGCTCCAAACTTCTTCTCAAGTTGCTTTACCGTTTCAATCAATTCATCATTTTTTTGTGACTGCGCTGTGGTTGTTGACGAAAGGATGAAAAAGGCAATCAAAATGCAAAAAATAAATGCATTGTGTTTATGTCGCTTCTTCAACATGTTCCTCCTGCATGGCAAGTAGCTGGCATGGCTACTCCAATCTACTGCAGAGCTAACCGTGGGGTAAAGACTGCTGTATCATTTACTCCTGCATTCCAGTAACGCCAAAAGCTTCCTGGCAGTCGTGATTTATAATTGATTAATCGTAGTTTCAAAAGACAACATTTACGAAGCCTAGATTAACCTATCTTCTTTCACCTGACGAAATAATCGACGCAGTAAACGCTATTCCATGGCAGGTTCAACCTTTTAAGTACAATCATTGAGAGCTGATGCCCTCTTTGACTCCCTATAGCGATACTGTTTTAATAATGTTCCATTGGTATCTTTGATTGTTGCGTTAAGTATTGTCTCATCTTCAGGGCAGAAGCTGATCAGGCCGAATGTCCAAATGCCTGCGATACCGCGCGTCAAGACTTCAAAGAAATTTTGATCATGAGTGATGTAATCGAAATCAATAGTTAGCGTGTAATCAATTGATTTTCCCGAGGGAGGATCAAAAGTGAAATTGCTAAAAGGTGCACACATAATCGACATTAATAAAAAAACCGCAGTTCGGTAAATAGCCAAAAAGCGGTTTGTAAAGAATAAGTTTTATTCTCTTGGTGGTCTGTCATTCCATCCCCCTGGAACGTTTTGAATAGTGCACTTCGAGTCTAGCGGAAAGGGGATACTCAGTCAAAATTTCCTCTTATAAATCAGATTGTTTGAGGGGTATGAAATTGGCCAAAATACGAAATTCTTACTGACAAATAAGAACTCAGGCAGTACTCGAGATTGTAACCCGGAGGCGTTACACCCTCATGTTGTGCCTCCTTAGCTACCCTCCCTATCCAGACTGCAGAATAGTCTCCTTTCCTCTGTATAATATCCCACAAAAAACAGAATGCTCGACTATGTACTTTAAAGGCTAAATTGCTTATGCCAATGATTTAAGGTGTTTGCGTGGCGTAAATTGCATTGGCATGAAAGTTGATATGTTGAGCAAACAATTTAATGATTTTGTTTGCTGACTAAAACCCTTAAATCAAGTCGAGTTGAAACTATGATCAAAAGTCTCAAGCTTTACCTACCGTTGTGTCTTGGTCTTGCTGTTCTGATTGCTGCATGGTTTTTTTATCCTACGGCATCAACCCTGGCCAACACCGCTCTGGCTGAATACCAGATCGAAAAAATGACCTGTGGCTCCTGTATCAGCAACATTGAAACAGCACTCGTTGGTCTTGATGGCGTTGGCTCCGTTGATATCAATCTGACCAGCAACCGTGGTCGCATCACCTACGATCCGAAGCAGCTTGACAGCCAGACCATTGCCGCAGTGATTTCTTCTGCCGGCTATCCGGCAAAACTTCGTCTGGAGTTGGACCAGGACGAGTATCTTGCCTTGCAGCAGGAACAGGCCCAGCTCGGCCAGGAGTATCTTGCCCGTATCGGTGATCGTCTTCTGGCGCGAGCCGATTTTGAAGAGTGGGTTAAACAACGCTCTCGTGGCGCCGTTGCCGCGGGGCAGAATGATCAGCTCTGGAAGACCGTCTGGCAGGATGTCCTGCAGCGTGAATTGATGCTGTCCTCTGCAGAACAGAACAAGGTCGTTGTTCAGGATGGAGAAGTTGAGGTGAAACTGGAAGCGTTGCGCAAGGGTCATCAGGGGCTTAACGATCTGGTCGTCAAACGCTACGGCAGTATGGAGACTTTTCGTGCGCGCATCCATGAAGACATGATCATCAACCGTAATATTGAAGACCATGTCTATGCCGGCGTCACCGATCCAGGTCAACAAAAAATCAAGCTTCAGCAGTGGTATGCAGAACTGCAGAGCAACACCGACGTTGTTATCTTTGACAGCCGGCTTAAAGCTGTCAGTCAAAGCGGCGGAGGTTGTGGCAGCGGTGGCGGTGGCTGTTGCAGCAGTTGATTGTTGAGCGAACACGAATCACTTTAAACCAAGTAAGTACAGGAGAAGATGATCATGTCAGAACGCCAAAGCAAACGAGAACAATTTAACGAAAAGCCCACTTCGGGGAAAAAACTGATGGCCCCTGTTGCAGTACTGGTCCTTGCTGTTGTCGTTGGCAGCTGGTTCCTCTTTGGGCCCAAGTCCGTCGGTGGCCCAGAGGTTGTTTCAGCGGGTCAGGATGGCATGGTTTCCCTTGCTGCAGCTGACTTCAATGATGGCAAAGCCAGGTTCTTCCGCTTTAAAGGTGATTCTGGGACCGGTCGATTTCTTTGTCGTGCGCAGCCGTGATGGTGTGATCCGCAGTGCCTTCGACACCTGTGACGTTTGTTACAAAGCTCAAAAGGGTTATCGCCAGGAAGGCGACGATATGGTCTGTAATAACTGCGATCAACACTTTAAGACAGACATGGTCAATGTGGTCAAGGGCGGCTGTAATCCTGCGCCGTTGCATCGTCAGCAGTCCGGTGAAAAGATTGTCATTGCTGCAAATGACATCAAGGCAGGGGCCTGGTACTTCAACGGTTCTAAAAAATAATCAGAGGAAGCCATCGTGCGTTTAGAGCATATCGTCTTACATAATCTCAGGCGGCGCAAGGGACGGGCCATCTTTCTGGTGATCGGTCTGTTAATTGGTGTGGCCACGGTTGTTACCCTGCTGTCATTGACTGATGCCCTGGGTCAGCGTGCTCAGCACGAACTGGAGAATTTTGGTGCCAATATCATCATCACTCCCCGTAGTGATCAGCTTGCTTTGAGCTATGGCGGCATTCAACTCGCGGGTGTCAACCTTGTGGCCAAAGAGCTTGAACAGTCAAGCCTTGTCAACATCGATGACATCCCCAACCGCCGTAATGTTGCTACAATTGCTCCCAAGGTACTGGGCGCCGTTGAGGTTGACGGCCAACGGATAATGATGATGGGCGTTGTTCCCGCAGCAGAGTTCAAGTTGAAGCGCTGGTGGTCGATTGCGGGGCGTCCCGTTGAGCAAGGCCATGAGCTGCTGGTCGGTGATGCGGTTGTCGAGCGTTTCAATCTGAACATGGGAGATATGCTTAAAGTTAATGGCCAGGATTTCACAGTGGTCGGGCTTTTGGCCAAGACAGGCTCTCAGGATGATCAGCTTTTGATTGCTCCACTTGATGTTGCCCAGGCCACCTTAGGCAAGCAAGGGCAGGTCAGCATGGTTGAAATTGCTGCTCTATGTCACGATTGCCCTGTCGATGACATGGTCAATCAACTGCAAACGGTTTTGCCCGGAACAGATGTCCAGGCGGTTCAGCAAGTCGTGAAAACCCGCATGCATGCCCTTGGGCAGTTCCGGCTGTTTGCCTGGGGTGTGGCTGTCACCGTTGTGGTTATCGGTGCCTTGCTGGTGTTTGTGACCATGATGGGCGCCATCAGCGAGCGAACCCGTGAAATAGGAATTTTTCGGGCGATCGGTTATCGCCGTCGGCACGTACTGCATCTTGTGCTTATGGAAGCTGGCATCGTCAGTGCCTTGGCCGGGGTGCTTGGATACCTGACCGGAGTGGCTGCAACCCTTGTGGCTCTTCCATTGCTTGATGGCGGTAAGGCGAGTTGGCAATGGAATCCAACGCTCGCTGTTGCCGCTGTTGTTGCGGCCGTTTTTGTTGGCCTGCTCGCATCTTTACAGCCGGCTCTTCGTGCCAGTCGTCTCGAACCGAGTGAAGCCCTCCGGGCTCTTTAGATACGGATATATTATGAGTCTGATCAATTTGAAGCAGGTGAATAAGCGTTACCTTAACGGTACTGATTGTGTCACGGCGCTACAGGAGTTGACCCTTGCTGTGGAGGAAGGAACCTTTCTCGGTGTTATGGGGCCCTCAGGTAGTGGTAAGAGCACACTGCTAAGCGTACTGGGTTGTTTGACCAGCCCCTCTTCCGGAAACGTTGAGATTGATGGTATCGACGTCTACAGTCTTTCCCAGGAGAAGCAAGCGGACTTCAGGCGTGAATATCTTGGTTTTATCTTTCAATCCCACAACCTGATCCCATACCTGAATGCTCTGGAAAATGTCATGCTGCCTCTGGCCGTGGCGAAACTTTCCTCAACCGAGAAGCGTGAGCGTGCCAGCAATATGCTCAAGCGTGTCGGGCTTCCCGATCGCATGCTGCATTTGCCGCAGCAGCTGTCGGGGGGAGAGCAGGAGAGGGTGGCCATTGCCCGCTCGCTGGTGAACAACCCGCCGCTCCTGCTTGCCGACGAACCGACCGGCAGCCTCGACTCGGCGACCAGCCTGCAAGTGATGACTCTTCTGTCTGAACTTCATCAGGAAGGCCAGACCATCATTATGGTGACGCATAACAGGGAAAACCTGGAGTGGTTTGATCGCACTCTTTATCTGCGTGACGGAATGATCGAGAAGGACTCTGCCGGAGTCAGTGGCAGCTTTTCGGAGGCGGTGTGAGGCCGTATGTTTTTACTCTTTATCATCAGTCTTTCGATCATCTTCTACTTCATCTGCATGGAGTTTGTGAAGCCTTTACCACCTGAGTCGGTTTTGTCAGGTCCCTGCCCTGGTTGTGCAGAGCCGGTGGAAACGGGATGGTTGGTCTGCCCACAGTGTCAAACTGTCTTGAGGGCAAGTTGCCCTGGTTGCGGCAAAGCTCACGATGTCTGGATGAAATATTGTCCCTGGTGCAAATATTTGCATGAAACGATAATCTTATGAAGAGCTTGTTCGGCAAATATACATACTCGCCCTTCATCGTCTTCAGTCTGGCGGCGATTGCATCTATCGTCGTATGCAATCTCTGGTCTCTCTATTGGGGTCATTGTGTTCTTAATGATTTTCTGCGCATCCCGCTGATCGGCTGGGGGCTGATCGGCGCGAATCTGGTTGCTGCCCTGGCATATTTCCTGATTAAAGGGCATAATAAGACGAAGAATGAGGAGACTCACTGCGCTTCATGCCATTCAGGTTTGCAGGATTCCTGGCTCTACTGCCCGAGTTGTGGTGATCAACAGCAAGGTTGAGGATTAGATCCGGATGTTTTCCTTGCATTTTCGCAATCCATTCCTTTCGATAAGGCTGGCAAGCCAACCTGTTCTTGTGTTATCTTCCGACGCGATGAAATATAGATATTCTTCAAAATTAGTGACTTGCCTGCTACTAACGACCTTTCTCCTCGCCAGCGCTGCCAGTGTGTTCGGCTATGTATGGTGTCTCGGCGATGATGGTCATGTTGAGGTCAGTAACACCAAGATTAGCGCTTGTTGCGACCATGAACGTTGGAAATCGTCCTGCTGCCAGACAGCTTGTTCCGACAATAAAGCAAGCGAGTGATAACTCCTGCAGTTCATGCCTGGATTTCTCGGCACAGTCGTGTGACGCGGTTTTCTTTAAGCGCGTTAAACGTGTTTCAGCCCCTTCTGTTGAGGCTTTGTCCGCAAATGTTTTCTCCCCAAAGGTGGTCCAGAGTGCACCAGGGGAGGTTAAGTTAACCTCTCTCTCCCCCCGTATTTCGCATGCCATTCTTGTCCATCGCACAGTTGTTCTGCTGAATTGATGTACGTTTCATATGAACGCGGTTGAGCCAAGACGGTTTTCTCCCGCTATCCTGGTGAACTAAGCAACCATAATTTTAAATAGTTGGTGTCCGCAAGACCGTATGGTTTCCGGATGTCTTGATCCGCAATGGTCAGCATGTACACGCTTCCCATTGCCAACAATTGGTTCAGGAGAAATAATCTTGAATAAAGAAAAGAACTTCACCGACGAGTTATGGGACTTTTTCTGTTCCCTGAAGCTGGCCATCATCATCTTGATTCTGCTGGCCACGACGTCGATTATCGGCACGGTGATTGAGCAGAACAAGTCTCCCCAGGAATACATGCAGAACTACGGCATGAGCGAGTCGACCTACAAGGCGCTCGACACCCTGCAGTTCTTCGATATGTATCACTCCTACTGGTTCCTCTCCCTGATGGGCCTGTTTGCCGTCAACCTGATCTGCTGCTCGATCAAGCGCCTGCCCAGGATCGTCAAGATCGTGCGTGAGCCGACGCTTGTGGCCGAAGACAACCTGTTTCGCACCTTTTCCAATAAAGGCGAAGTGGTTGCCGCAGGCACCCTGGAGAGCGTGCGCGATAAAGTGGTCGCCTTGCTCAGCAGCAAGTTTGCTTCGCCGGTGGTCACTGAGCAGGACGGTAAAATTTACCTGTTCTCGCAAAAGGGTGCCTTGTCACGTTTTGGCGTCTACGTCACCCATACCTCGATCCTGATCATCTTCCTCGGCGCTATGATTGGCAATATCTGGGGCTACAAGGCCTATGTCAATATCGTTGAAGGCAAATCGATCAACTCGGTCTGGCCGCGGGCCGGAGAGCAGCAGATCCCGATCGGTTTTGAACTGCGCTGTGATAACTTTGAGGTCACCTTCTACGAAGGCGGCGGTCGTCCGAAAGATTTCAAGAGTGACCTGGTCGTTCTCGAAAACGGTCAGGAAGTCTTGAAGAAGACGATCGAAGTCAACGATCCCTTGACCTACAAGGGTTTGACCTTTTACCAGTCCAGCTACGGTACGACCGGTGACCCGGTCTACAGGTTCCGCGTCAAGAACCGCGAGACTGGCGAGACGGTGACCGTCAGGGCGCACAAGGCAAACGTCTGGCTCTGCCGGGCGGCGCTTCCTTGATCCCCATGGGCTATGCCGATAGCTATCAGAACTTCGGCCCGGCCGCCCAGGTGAATATCGATTCCGGCGCTCACTCCGTTTATCGTCTTTAAAAACTACCCGCAGTTTGATGAGAAACGCGGCGGTGCTTATTCCATCAGCTTGCTGAGGCCGAGCAGAGCTACTATACGGGCCTGCAGGTCGCCAAAGACCCCGGCGTCTGGGTCGTCTGGCTCGGTTGTCTGCTGATGGTGCTCGGTTCCTGTGGGGCCTTCTTCTTGTCGCACCGTCGCATCTGGGTCAGCATTCAGCAACTGGATAAAGGCATCGGCGTCAAGTTCGGTGGCAACGCTCATCGTAACCAGCCGGCCTTTGCACTATACTTTGACGAATTAAGCAAAGATTTCAACGACACCCTGTCGTCCTGATGGAGGAACTATGACCAGCTCGCTTTTGTTTAACCTCACTACGGTTGCCTACTTTGCCGCCATGGTGGTCTTTATCGTTTACCTGACCTCCAAGAACAAGTCGGTCGGCTTCTTTGCCACTTTGATCTGCTGGGTCGGCTTTATCGCCAATACCGGCGCCATCGGTATGCGCTGGTACGAAGCCTACGCCATGGGCTACGAGCAGGCACCGCTGTCCAATCTTTACGAGTCGATCGTCTTCTTCTGCTGGTCGATTCTGATGATTTACCTGATCTTCGATCTCAAGTACAAGCAGCGCGCCATCGGTGCTTTTGTCATCCCCTTTGCCTTTGGCGGGATGATCTGGGCGCAGTGGAGTCTGGACGCGACCATTCAGCCGCTGGTTCCTGCCTTGCAGAGCAACTGGCTGACCTACCACGTCTTTACCTGTTTTATCGGCTATGCGGCCTTTGCCATGGCCTGCGGCGTGTCGATCATGTACCTGATCAAGATCAACAAGGAAGAGAAGTCTGCAGAAGAATCGCCGATCGGCGGTATCCTGGGTTTGTTCCCCAGTACCAAGGTGCTGGATGATTTGAACTACAAGGCGATCATGGTCGGTTTTCCGATGCTGACCCTGGGGATCATCACCGGCGCCGCCTGGGCGAACTACGCCTGGGGCACCTATTGGAGCTGGGACCCGAAAGAGACCTGGAGTTTGATTGTCTGGTTTATCTATGCCGCCTTCCTGCACGCGCGCTTTACCCGTGGCTGGGTGGGGAGACGCGTGGCCTGGCTGTCGATCTTCGGTTTTGCCGCGACCATCTTCTGCTACCTGGGCGTAAACCTGGTGCTTTCGGGGCTGCACTCTTACGGTGGCTAGAGATGTTGTTTGCTTTGCCAGAATCATTTCACTCTAAAAATATATGAACGGACTTGTAACCCAAAAAATGTAGGGACATTTAAGACATTTATTAACGCAAAGGCGCGGATGTGCAGAGAATAATAGTCTGACCGAGATCATTGCTATATTCGGGATTTTAACCTCTGCGTTCTTTGCGGCTCTGCGTTGAACCCTTTTGGTTATAGAACCGTCATGGAAGGACTTATGAAAAGGGAAATCGTTTTACTCATGGTCGTCACGCTGGTCGTCGGAGCTCTGATCGGCATGATTTTATCCAATACAAATAAAAGCCCGGTAACGGCAATGGTCAATCAATCACCCGCATCGGCGCCTGCTGTTAACTATCAGCAGAAGATTAAGGCGTTGCAAGATATTGTCAGCAGCGATGCGAAGAATCGTGAAGCCTGGGTTCAGCTGGGCCATAACTATTTCGATTCAAACCAGCCGCTGGAGGCAATTGAAGCCTATGACAAGGCGTTGCAGCTGGATGGGAATGATGCCAATGTTTTGACTGACCAGGGGGTTATGTATCGCCGTATCGGTTGGTTCGATAAAGCTATCGCCAACTTCACCAAGGCGAATGAGTTGAATCCCAACCATCCACAGTCACTGTTTAACCTGGGGCTTGTTTATCGCGATGATCTTCAGGAGATTGAAAAGGCCCAAAAAGCCTGGAATCACTACCTGCAGATTTCTCCAACCGGACAAGGTGCTGATAACGTCAGGACGATGCTCGATCACCTTGAGAATGGGCATGGACCCCGGTAGCAGACTGAGGAAATTTGTAAGCTGTGCCTTAAACACAGATACCCATATTGTTGCTGTCAGAAATAGAAGGATTCCTTATGCGTAATTTGGTACTGGTCGTTGTTGTCGCGTTGGTTGGTGCTTCTGTCTATCTTGTCTCTTCAAGCAGTTCACGATCACCTGGTGAATGGGTCAAATCTGTCGCTGTTGGCGATCTTGCCCCCGACTTCCAGCTTGAAGATACAGAAGGTAACAAGGTCTCTTTGTCGGACTTGCGAGGCAAGGTTGTCCTGGTGAATTTCTGGGCAACCTGGTGCCCGCCATGCATAGAAGAGATGCCTTCAATGGAGAGACTCAACGAGGTCCTTGCCGGTGATGATTTTGTCATGCTGGCGATCAATACAGAAGAAAATGGTCCTGATATTGTTCCTGCGTTCTTGAAAAGACTCCCTACACCTTTCCCATTCTTTATGACAACAAAGGTGTCGTGCAGAAGCGTTACGGCGTGTTCAAATTTCCTGAATCTTTCGTCATTAACAAAGATGGGACCGTTGCAGAGAAAGTCATTGGTCCACTGGACTGGTCCAGTATTAAAACTATCTCCTACTTAAAAGGCCTTATCAAAGGATAACCAGATTGCTACAACAAACTGCTGATATCACATACTGGATTGCGTTCACTGCCGGGATTTTATCGTTTGCCTCGCCCTGCGTGTTGCCGTTGATTCCTTCGTACCTGACCTACATCACCGGGCTATCTTTCAGCCAACTTGACGATGAGCATCCTGATGCCAAGGTTCGTCTGACGGTTTTGCTGCACACCTTGTGTTTCATCCTCGGTTTTTCCGCCGTATTTATTCTGCTTGGCGCTATCGCCGGTATCGCTTCCAATAGTATCCAGACCTACCTTCGCGAGGGACTCGGCTGGGTAGAAAAGATCGGCGGGATATTGATCTTCCTGTTTGGAGTTCATATGACCGGGTTGTTTCACTTTAGTGCCCTCCTCGGCGAAAAAAGGATCCATCTGAATAAGAGGCCGAGTGGTTTTGCCGGGACTTGCCTGGTTGGTGTTGCTTTTGCCGCTGGCTGGACGCCCTGCATCGGCCCAATTTTGGCGTCAATTCTGGTGGTGGCGGCATCTTCCGGCCAGGTTGGTGAAGGGGTCGCCTTGCTGTCGGTCTATTCTCTGGGCCTGGGGCTTCCCTTTTTGCTTTCGGGTCTTTTGTTTCACCAGTTTCTGCTGGCGTTCAAACGGTTCCGCAAGCACATTCGTCTCATTGAAATCGGTACCGGCGTTATGCTGATGGTGGTTGGCATCATGCTCATGTTCAATGGCTCGGGCCGGTCACTATGTTTTTGTACCAGTGGGTTCCTGTTAGAGGATAATCTCGTAATGCAATACAAACCTCTTAACCACAATCATTGTGTCAATCAGTTCCCTGATTTGGAGGACTTTAAAAATGTCTCAAATTGATAAAGCGGCCAAAACAAACTGGACGCTGCTTTTCCTGTGTTGGCTTTTAGTCAGCGTGTCGACCACAACAAGTCTCTTTTTCAGCTCTGTGCTGGAGTTTGAACCCTGTGTCTTGTGTTGGTATCAGAGGATCTGTTTGTTCCCTTTGGTGCTGATTTTAGGGGCAGGTCTTTTCCCCTTTGACAAAGGAGTTGTAAGTATGCCCTGCCTCTGGCAATAGTGGGTGGCTTGACTGCCTTCTATCATACCTTGCTGTATGGCGGGATCATCCCGGAGAACATCCAGCCGTGTTCAAAGGGTGTTTCCTGTACGGAAAAATATATAGAACTGTTTGGTTTTGTGTCGATACCCATGCTTTCTTTCTTTGGATTTTCAGCAATAGTCACTCTTTTACTCATTTTAAAGAGGAGAACATCATGATGAAGTACATGCTGGTCGGTCTTTCATGTGTTGTGTTGGGCTTGATATTCTTTTTTGCCAGTTCTTACTATAAAGGGCAGCAGGTTGAAAGATACGGTTTTATGGCCGAAGAGAACGCGGAACTTTTCGTGCGGGACCATTCGCCGACGCTCGGCAGTGACGATGCGAAAGTCTATCTCGTCGAGTTCATGGACCCTGCTTGTGAGACCTGTGCTGCTTTTGAGCCTTTTATTAAAGAAGTCATGGCCGCCAATCCCGGCAAGATCAAACTGGTGATTCGCTACGCCCCTTTCCATGACGGTGCCGACACTTTTGTCAAAATTCTTGAAGCCGCCAGGCTGCAGGGGAAATACTGGGAAACCCTGGATCTTATGTTTAAATCGCAGCATGTCTGGGCCAGCCATCATAACTATCAACCGGAAAGGCTCTGGGATTCTTCTGCCACAGGCAGGGCTCGACATTGATCGAATCAAAAAAGATATGCATGATGCTGCGATTGCAAAAATCATAGAACAGGATATGGCTGATGTGAAAGCTCTTAATGTTCAAAAAACGCCAGGTTACTTTGTTAATGGCAAACCTCTCCAGGATTTTGGATACAAACAATTGTATCGATTAATTAAATCGGAACTTGATGCACAATATCCTGATAAAGGTTAAGCCAAGATTGGTGCCGTTGTTGCGAAGCTAACTCGCATCGACGGGTGTTCGAACCCCTCCGGGAGCCAAATTATAAAAGGGTCATCTTCTGTTATGAGAAGGTGGCCCTTTTCAGATTAAATGGAGAGACCGTTCTTTTAAGCTTTTGACGTCACTTGTTGATCAGCCTGAATTGGTGTGAAATTAAGGGAAAAGCCCCACGCCCATAATTTGCAAGATGATTTTCTCCTGAAAGCTGTCGCCATGAAGAATGATGAACTGAATATATTCATCGATTATCTCCTCAGCATCCAAAGGCATCTCTGTTTTCCCCAACACTGTCCGCAAGGCAAATGACGATTGCACCCGCAAGACCCCGGGCAGGCTGGTCAGTTTGTTATGGACGCGCACGTAATCAGCGTTGTCCCTGGTGATGACACGCAGCAAATAGTCAAAAGCCCCGGACATCAGGTAGCATTCCATCACTTCAGCGACCTTCGAGACCTCGGCTTCGAAGGCCGCCAGCTTATCGTTTTGCTGTCCGTCCAGGCTGACCATGACAAAGACGTTGTCCGGTTTACCGATTGCGCTCTGGTTGATCAACATGACGTATCGATCGATGATGCCGCTTTCTTCGAGAATTTTGACGCGTCGCAGACATGCGGATTCAGACAATCCAACCTCTTCAGCAAGTTGTACGTTTGACAGTCTGCCATTCTTCTGTAACTTGTTAAGAATAGAACAATCAATGGTGTCTAAATTCATATTAAGCATTAAATTCTCCGATAATGATATTTTATGAAATTATCATTAAATAAATATGTATATTGCGCAATGTTTGCAAGAAAATTCAGGTGTGTTGCTGATAAAATTCACTTCAGACAGGCAATCTAACGAAATTTGATGAAGAGGTGTTCTTATGATTATCGGTGTTCTTAAAGAGATTAAGGTTGCAGAGAACAGGGTGTGCATGACCCCTGCTGGTGTTGAAGTTTTGTCTGAGCATGGCCATGAGGTGTTGGTCGAAGCCCATGCTGGTTTAGGCAGCGGTTTCAGCGATGATGATTATGTCGCTGCCGGCGCGATGGTCGTGGCTAGCGCTGAAGAGGTCTATCTTCGTGCGGGGATGGTGATGCATGTTAAAGAGCCTCAGCCTTCTGAATACGCATTGATCCGTAAAGGTCAGATTGTCTTTACCTATTTTCATTTTGCGGCATCAGAAGCTTTGACCCGGGCAATGATTGACAGCGGTGCGGTCTGTATCGCCTATGAGACTATCGTTGGCTCCGACGGCAGTTTGCCACTGCTTACGCCCATGAGTGAGGTCGCTGGCCGTATGGCCGCTCAGGAAGCGGCAAAGTATGCTGAACGCACCCAGGGTGGACGTGGTATTCTACTGGGCGGTGTCCCGGGTGTACAGCCGGCGACCGTTCTCGTTCTCGGTGGCGGTACGGTCGGCACACATGCTGCCCAGATGGCTTGTGGCCTGGGAGCCAAGGTCTACCTGCTTGACACCAGTCTCGAGCGCTTGCGTCATCTCTCTGAAGTCATGCCGAAGAATTGTTTTCCGATCATGTCTTCTCCGGCGACAGTTCGGGAGCTTATTAAGGAAGCCGATGTGGTGATTGGTGCGGTCCTCCTGCATGGCGCCAAAGCACCAAAACTGGTGACCCGGGAAATGCTTAAAACCATGAAGCCCGGGGCGGTGCTGGTGGATGTGGCGATTGATCAGGGTGGCTGCTTTGAAACCTCCAGACCGACCACCCACAGTGAACCAACCTTTGAAGTTGACGGTATTGTCCATTATTGCGTTGCCAATATGCCCGGAGCTGTTCCTTTGACGTCAACCGTCGCCCTGACCAACGCAACCCTACCTTACGCTGTCAAGATAGCGGATCAGGGTTGGCAGGAGGTGGCTCGCAGCAACCCGGGCATCAGGGCTGGCTTGAACATTGTCGCGGGGAAGGTCACCTACGCGGGTGTTGCGGAAGCCTTCAACATGACCTATGCATCGATTGACGATCTTCTGAACTAATTGATCAACAAGGCATTATAAAGAGGCTGCTCCCATTCGGGGCAGCCTCTTCTTGTTTGACTTTGTCGGCTTGTGAGCTGGTGCTGATCGGAGTTTCTTCAGCAGTCGACAAGCTTCAGCAACAGTTTGCCGAGTTACATTGAGTGTTGGGGACCCGGGCGGTGGAAGCACACACATGGCGCCGCCCAGGATCGATATTGCGCCTGATGGATAGATACAAAAAGGCCTGCTTTATTTCGAAGCAGGCCCTGGTCTTTATTGGTGGTGATTTTCGGGTGAGGATTACAGCTCTTTATCCGTTGCAATCTGTCCTGCCGAGGCCGTCATCTGCGGCGGTTCTGCCAGTAATGCAAAATCGTAGATGTCTTTAAGCTTTTTGGTAAAGATTGTTCCAATCCAGAGCGGGCTCCAGACGGCACCTGCGGCGACCCAACTGTTTCGTGCTTCGGTATCCACCTCATCGGCAACGACGACAAACTCGACGGGATTGTAGCCCTGCTTGGTGATCTTGACGTCATGACTCTCTGTTTTGCTCAATTTGTAATTGAAAGCGCATGGCGTTACGCCAATTTCTTCGCCGTCAATATACACCTGGGCACCGGGAGGCGTGGAGACAAATGCCGCCTGTTGCGCACAGGCACTGGTGAACAGTGCGAGCATTACGATGATGATCAGCTTATGGAGCATTGCAGGCTCTTTTCTCCCCCGAGAAGTATCGAATTGAATTAACCTACGTAATTAGAGCAAGTGATATGCCAATAATGGTTGCACTTTTCCAATGTTGACTAAAGTGATCATATAATCGCCTGTTCCTTCATAGAAGGTTAATTATTTCAGCGTCCTTGGGGAAAGATTAAAAATGTTAAATTCTTCTGTTTTTCAGGGCTTTTTGAACACCCATGATGTTGTGAGTTTGAGTTTGTTGTCTTTAAGCCATATCCGGTGAGGCAAAATGCCCACAGCTGTCACCATCGCTGCTCTAAATAACGTCTCGTAGAAACATTGGAGAAGACTTTCTATTGTCCTGGTGACCGATTCAGTTGTTATGGCGATGAATATGTTGACGTGTTAACATGCACGTCGTTTTAAAGCTCAGGGTAACAATGCAAGACTGACAATCAGCGTTGAGCATATAAGTATAAGGAGATTGAGCATGTCATGGTTTGGCAAGATAATGGGAGGAAGCGTCGGGTTCATGCTCGGTGGACCGATCGGAGCCCTGGTTGGAGTGTCGCTCGGGCATGCCCTGATCGACGACAAAACCCGGGCCGGTTATGCAGAGCAGGGCCGATTGACCGGACAGGAGCAGCGCCAGGCGGTTTTCTTTACGGCCACCTTTGCCATGCTTGGCAAAATGGCTAAAGCCGATGGTCGTGTCTGCGAGGATGAAATCAGTGTCGTACGTACCTTTATGCGTGACAAGTTGCGTCTCGACCCGGTTACGCAGAAATTCGCCATGGGCGTATTCAATGAGGCAAAGGACAATAACACTCCGTTTGAAGATTATGCCCGTCAGTTCGGTCAGGTCTTTCAGGGTGAGCCGCAACTGCGGACAATGTTCTTTGAAATGCTCTTTACTGTGGCTCTGGCGGACGGTGTCCTGCACCCGGCGGAGGAGAAGATTCTGCGTTCCGCGCCTCCTCTGCTTGGCCTGCAAAGCGGTGCCTATGAGATGGTCAAAAGCCAGTTTGTCAGTGACCTCTCCCATTACTATGCAGTTCTTGGCCTGGAGAATGGTGCTGACTCGAGCGCTGTTAAAAAAGCCTATCGCAAGCTGGTCAGCGAATATCATCCGGACAAGGTGATTTCCAAGGGGCTTCCCGAGGATTTCATCAAGTTTGCAGAAGAGAAGTTTCGTGAAATCAATGAAGCTTACGAAGCGATTCAGAAAGCGAAGAAGTGATGTCAGGTTAAGGGTTCAGGGAGCAGGGCTAAGGGACCACCTTTTCCCTTTCGCCCTTAACCTTTAACCCGTTACTCGGAGTATTTATGAGCTACGGAATTACGCGCGAAGAAGCTTTTGAGCTGGTTAAACAACATGTCAAAAGCCCGAATATGCTCAACCATTGCCTTGCTGCAGAAGCTGTTATGAGGTCTTTGGCGGAGCATGTCGGTGAAGATGCAGAAAAGTGGGGACTGGCTGGGTTGCTTCACGATCTGGATGCCGAATCACATACCGATCTCGATGTATCATACCCGCGAGACAGCACGTATGCTCGAAGAGAAAGGGGTTAACGCAGAGATCATAGAGGCCATCCGTCTGCATAATGAGCAGGCCCATCCAGGCGAAAAGCGCAGCACACAATTTCAACATCTGTTGGCAGCAGGAGAGACAATCACCGGTTTGATTGTTGCGACGGCTCTGGTTTATCCGGACAAGAAGTTGGCCAGCGTCAAGCCGAAATCGGTTCGCAAGCGCATTAAGGAAAAAGCCTTTGCTGCTGGAGCAAATCGCGACATTATCCGCGAGTGTGAGATTGGCGGAATTCCTCTTGCGGATTTCTGCGACATCTCGCTTCTGGCAATGCAGGGGATAGACGCTGAGTTGGGCTTGTAAGCTTTAGCTGAGAGGAGTAAAATGACCTGTGTGTAAATTCAGAATGTTAACTCAGGAGTCAAAAATAAAGACATAATAGCGACGCATTAAAACCACTGTGTCAGTCGTAATTATTTCCCCTAGAGACATTGACGAGGAGCAAAATGCGCACGTCCAACCCGATGATGAAAGAAAGCACTTTTACCCGGGCAATTTCAGGTGCTGAAACCATGACCTTGCAGGGAGCGGTGAATAAAACCGTTGCCTTGCTTGCGCTTGTCGTGATCGGCGCCGGCTATTCCTGGAACCTATTTTATAATCAGGGCCCTGCAGCGGTGCAACCCTGGATGATCGGTGGGGTCATAGGCAGTTTTGTGTTTGCCATGATCACTATCTTCAAAGCGAACTGGGCGCCGAAGACAGCACCGATTTATGCGGTCCTGGAAGGTCTGGCCCTGGGCGGAATTTCGGCATTATTTGAAACCCGCTTCCCGGGTATTGTTATTCAGGCTGTAGGGCTCACCTTCGGCACCCTCTTCGCGCTCTTGTTGGCCTACAAAACCCGCCTGATCCGGGCGACGGAAAATTTCAAACTCGGTGTGTTTGCCGCGACCGGCGGTATTGCCGTGGTTTACCTGATCAGTATGGTCGGCGGCATGTTTGGCTGGAATATGCCTGTGATCCATGAATCGGGGCCGATGGGAATTCTTTTCAGCCTTTTCGTGGTCGTAGTTGCCGCATTGAATCTTGTCCTTGATTTTGATTTTATTGAGCGGGGCGATGGTGTCGCTCCACGCTATATGGAGTGGTATGCGGCTTTCGGTCTTGTTGTCACTCTCGCCTGGCTCTACCTTGAACTGTTGAGGTTGTTGTCCAAACTGCGTCAGCGTTAAATGTGTTGCAAGCTTTTGCTTAAAATCGGCAAGCGGGGGCAGAATTTATCTGCCCCCGCTTTGTCTTTGTTACTTGTTTGTTGATTTAATGGGTCGTCGCCGTCAGGGCTTCGATTTCGCTTTCCAGAAGATAACGCGTTTCAGCGGTAAATGTTTCCCCCATCAAGGCCACGAACTCAGTTGATTCGACAATGGCAAAGCGCTGTTCAATGGTCAGCTGTCGCCATAGTTCCCGGTCTTCGAGTAGAGCGACAATCTGCCGGCGTTCAAAGATCAGGTCCTGCAGGTATAAAATATCGACAGGTCTTTTCTCCATGATATCCTCCTGACTTATAGGGTCTTTTTCTGCGGAGACTGCAAAAAAGTTTTGCACCTGTCCTGTTGTTAGCAAAAGTTGTTCCTTTTTTTATTGTGTTGCGTCGAAAAGCTTCCTGGTTGCCGGTATTGTAAGGAACTCACGAGATAACAAGTGGTTATTTAGAATGGCTGTAAACTGTGATTAGCTTCAGGAGGGGCGCAAATCTGCCCACTTCTGCTGCGAGTTGCGCAAAAAATGCATGCAAATTGCTCTTGATTAAACGATTCTTTCAGCTTGTCTCAACTTCTCACAGCAACGCATCTATGCCCTCCAAACCCTCTACCGCGCCACATGGCAGGGAGGTATGTCCACCGGCGATATGTGCTTCCCTCGGATTGATGCGAAGGACCGTGGCGCCGTGACGTTGTCCGATGCGTTCACTCATGTAACGGATGGTCGGGATTGCCGTGCCGGCTCCCATCTCGATCACCACGATCGGTGCATGCTGATGTTCGGTCAGGAAACTGTCGAAGCGCATCTCCTGACCACGGGTACGGTTCGAGAGCCAGGAGTAATCACCAAACATGAGGATGTTCGGTCGCGCGGGGCGGGAGCAATGACGGCACTGAGGAACCTGCCGGGCACGCATGGTTTCAAAATCCACAGGGATGACTTCGTCGTTGTCCCAGATATCATTGCCGCAGGGGGTGAGGCATTGCAGGTGATGAATAGAGCCGTGTACCTCGAGTATCTGGTCTTCGCGATAGCCGGCTTTCTGAAACTGGCCGTCGACATTGGAAGTCACGACGAAGCTGTCCTGGCCGAACTCCGCGGCCCAGTCCTGTAGCATTTGAAAACCATGATGAGGTTCTGTTTCACGATAGAGGTTGGTGCGATGGCCGTAGAAGCCCCAACCGAAAGGCCGGGTCATCTTCAAAGTTGGCCGGGTTTGCCGCGTCGATGAAGCTGATGCCGAGGTGCTGGTACATCGGGTAAGCGTTCCAGAACCCCTGGTCGCCACGGAAGTCAGGCAGGCCGGAATCGACTCCCATCCCGGCGCCTGAAGTTACGATCATGGCTTTGGCTGACTTAACCGCTTCGGCCGCTTTTGCAAAACGTTCGGAAAGAGGCATGTTTTTCTCCATTTGGCTCAGGGTGAAGGGTTAAAGGTTCAAGGTCAAGAAACCACCTTAACCCTTAACCCTTAACCCTTAACCCTTAACCATACATAAACCTACTTTTTTATCCCCACCTCCACCATCGTTGGTTGTAATAAATCAATGGCACTCTGGGGCGTCATGCTGACCAGGAATCCACGCTTTCCACCATTGATGTAAATACGGGCAAGGCTGGCGATCGTCTTCTCCATGTAAACCGGCATCGATTTCCTGGTGGCAAAAGGGGAGGTGCCGCCAACCTGGTAACCGCTATGCTTGAGGGCGATCTCCGGATTGCAGGGTGAGATCGTTTTGACTCCGATATGCCTGGCGAGTTCCTTGGTGGAGACTTCCTGATCGCCGTGCATGAGGACAATCAGGGGGCTGTTCGAGTCATCCTCCATGACCAGAGTCTTGATCACCTGATGTTCATCGACCCGGAGTTCCCTGGCAGAGACAGCTGTGCCTCCCTTCTCTTCGTAGGCATAGAGGTGCGGAGAAAAATTGACACTGAGCTGCTTTAAAAATCGAGTCGCCTGAGTGACGGGGGTTTTATCTTTTGCCATTCGATGCTCCCTTATGCTGTAGCAATGGACACTAGCATGCTGAGTATGGCGAGAAGTGTCGCAAGGGCGCAAAGCAGGCCGAGAGCGTTCCATATCTTGTTGAGCCCGGGACGAAACAGGCCTCTCGGTGGCAGCAGCAGGCCGAGTAGTGCGCCGCCAACTGCGCCGCCAAAATGGCCGGCATTGTCAGCTCCGACCAGGAGGCCGAAGATGAAAGCGAATAACGCCCATTGCAGCATGAAGTTGCGTAGTTGAAGCCCTGCGGCCCCGACCCGGTGAAAATAGATGATAGAAAAGCCGATCAGACCAAACAGCGCCCCGGAAGCTCCAACGACCGGGACGTTTGCGTGCCAGATCAGCCCTGCGACCGTCGCCGTGATTGCCGTTGCCGTGTAGAGGACCATAAAACGGCCCGGGCCAAGCTCTCGCTCAACCATCGGCCCAACCTGATATAGCACCATCATGTTGAATGCGAGATGAATAATCCCACCGTGACTGTAGGCATAGGTCAGGCAGCGCCACCACTGACCATGCTGCAAAACCGCCGGCCAGTACTGTCCGCCCCAGGCAAGTGATAACTCCACCGGAGGTCTGAATAAGCCGCCGAAGCCGTACCCTGCCAGGGCCCCGTGAATCACCATCAGGGAAAAGAGGCCAAGGTTTAAGATACAGGATCGACCGGTGCACAGAAAATTCGAGAGTCGAGAAGTCGCCTCCCTTAAGCTGCTTGACCTTGCGTTCCCACTTCATGATTTTCCATTGCCAGCGGGTACCGTTCATACCAAGGCGGTCAAAAAAACTTTTCCAGTCCATAATGAGTCTCAATCCTGACCTTAGTTAAAGTCATTCGCCCGACATAGCGGGTTTGATGTCCAATAAAGATGTTCCGTCGAGGCAGTCGAGCCCGCGGACAGTGATAATCCCATCAACTATTTTTTCGATCGTCAAGACGGCGGCACCGATCGGATTACGACGATTCGGTGTCCGCAGCGCAAAGACACCGGCAAGTTCTCCGGTTCGACGTGAATTCTGACGGATGGCAGAGCGGTCCGCCTGATCAAGCCAATAGAGAATCAGAATGCGTTGCCCGGTAGCCAGGCCGAGCAGACCATCGCGCAACTCATCACTCAGGATCAGCTCGCATGGTGGACCATTCGGGTCGATGTTTCTCGGGCAGTCAGCAAGCGCCTTGTAAGGTGTGGCGATCTTGCCGATCGCTTCGATCGTCGCGTGCAGGGTCATGTTATCTCTCCGCAGTGACCAGTTTTAAAGCCAGGCCGACAAAGACCGTCCCCGCAGTCCAGTTCAGGATTCGCTGCGCAGCTTCCGAGCGGTTCAGCCAGTCTCCCAGAACGCCACCAAGCAAAGCAATCGAACCAAACACCAGGATGGTCGCGATGATGAATATTCCGCCAAGGACAATCATCTGCAGGCTGATAGAACCCCGGCCCGGATCCGCGAATTGCGGCAGAAAAGCAAGAAAAAAAATCGACACTTTCGGATTGGTGATATTCATGATGATGCCACGACGATAGAGGCTCGCCAGGCTCTTCTGCCGGTCGTTTTGCATGACGGATCTGTTCCGGTGAAGCGCGAAAGATCTGCCAGGCCAGGTAGATCAGGTAACCGGCGCCAACGACTTTTAACAGGGTGAAGGCGAAGGCCGATGCCTGAAAGATAACAGCGACACCGAAAGCTACGGCCGCAGTGTGCACGAGTAGGCCTGTGCATAAGCCGAAGACAACGACCAGGCCGGATAGTTTGCCATGCAGGGCAGATTGCGTAAGCACGAAAACGTTATCCGGGCCCGGTGCGATTGCGAGCAGGGCAGAAGCAAGAAAAAAAGCAGACAAGGTTTCAATCGAGAGCATGACGACCCGTTGCAGTTATCTGATAGAGTTTAGAACCTGCAGGCCCAGAGCCAGCATCACCACGCCAAAGCATACGGTCCACCCAGGGCCCGATCTTGACGAGCCTGTGACGAATGGACGGCTTGGTGAAAAAACAGGCCAGGGTGGTAAACCAGAGCATCTGCAACACCATGATCCAGAGGCCATAGATCGCCAGGTTCGGTAAAGGAATCTCCGGAGAGAGTATCACAGTAAAGAGTGATAGGAAATATACCGGTGCTTTGGGGTTGAGGGCGTTACAGAAAAAACCTGATGAAATCAGACGCAATGACGAGTTATTCGCCAAAGAAGGCTTTTCCAGCAGAGTTCCTGATGTATGATGTTGTGCTCGCAAGCCTTTGAATCCCAAATATAAGAGGTAGCTTCCTCCTGCCAGTTTGACAACCAGCATCCATTTTACTGAGCGGGTCACAATGACTGCCAGACCTGCCACGGAATAAACAATGTGTATGGCCAGGCCGAGTGAAATACCGAGGCTTGTCAGCACGCCGGCTTTCCGTCCGTGGAGCAGTGATTGTCGTGTTACCAGGGCAAAATCAGGCCCGGGAGAAGCCGCCGCCAGGAGGTGGACAAATGTAACGATGGTGAATCCTTGCCAAAAGTTCATAGGGTATTCTATGTCATTAGCATGTTGAGGTTTTTAGAGAGGGATCGTGAAGGATACGCAGGTTCCTTGTCCTTTGCTGCTCACAACCCAGATGCGACCATCGTGGCCTTCGATGATCGCCTTGACGATGCTCATCCCCAGGCCGAGCCCGCTGATTGCCGTGCTGGAGTTGTCAACCCGGTAAAATTTATCGAAAATACGCTCGACCTGAGCTTCTGACATTCCGCTTCCCTGGTCTTTGATGTCAACCTGGAGCAATTCGTTCTGGCGGGATATGGTGATTTCTATGAGACCTCCGTCCTGGGAATATTTCACGGCGTTACTGACCAGGTTATCAAAGACCTGCGTCATTTTATTACGGTCGATCTGATGCCTCGCTTCATCCAGGAGAGCCATCTTGAAAGTATGTTTTGACGAGTGCTTGCTGTAATGTGCCACGACCTCGCGAATAATTTCATTCAAATCGCAGTTTGCTTTCTCCATAGGCAAGGGCAGCCCGGCTTCTATGCGACTGATATCGAAGAGGTCATCAACGATCTGGCTGAGAGCTTCGCCCTTACGGTAGGCCTCTTCCAGAAACTCAAGCTCTTTTGCCTCAGTAAAAGGTCCGAACTGTTCTTTGTTCATCAGCATCTCGATATAACCCATTATCACAGACATCGGGGTCCGTAATTCATGCGCTGCTGTTGAAATGAATTCATTCTTGATCTGGTCGAGTTCCCGCTCTCTGGAGACATCCCGCATGATGGTGACGATACCGGCCTGAGCACCATCTTCCTTCCTCAACATGGCCGAGCGTGCTTCGATAATGCGCGGGGATTGACAGCCCGAGAGATTGAGCTTGAAGTCAAACTGCTGGGCTCCCTGATCGGCCGCATTTAAGAAGTTTTTGGCTTGTTCTCGCAAGTTGCGGTTGACAAATAGCCTGGTGAAAGGATGGTCCAGGACGTCCTCAGCGGACAAATCAAGCATCTCTTCAGCAATTTTATTGATGTGAGTAACCCGATTATGCCGATTTGTAACAACCAGGCCATCTGCCGCGCAGCGAAGAATATTGTCTACCTGTTCTTTGGCTGTTTGCGCCTCATGCAAGGCTTGTTGCAGGGCCGCATCAGTCTTTTTCCGCTCGGAAATGTCTCGCGCGAGGGCAATGATCCTGCCGCCGTCCTGGTCTGTGTAGCAAAGCCTGAGCTCAACCGGGAAGACAGTCCCGTCCATGCGACGATGACGATCCTCTGATGTCACTTTGCCCTTTTCTTTGATTGCTTCTCGCAGCTTGTTGAGAGACGAAGCAGTAAAATCGCCGGAAATTTCCTCAACCTGCATCTCTAACAGCTCTGGTCGCGAGTAGCCAAGACTTGAACATGCCTGTTGATTGACATCGAGAATTTTCCCGTCCATATCGACAAGGAAGAACGCGTCCGCAGCATTCTCGACCAGCAAACGAAAGCGTTTTTCACTGATGGCTAAAGCGACCTCCGATTTTTTTCGATCGGTAATGTCGAGAAAAGTTCCGATCATTCCTGCGGGGGTACCATCGGCATCTGTAAAGACTTTCTTGTAATAAATGACATCGTGAAGGGAGCCGTCTGCATATTTGACGTTCGCTTCGTACTCCTGTTCGGTACCACTATCCCAGAGGTCTTTATCTGCTCGATGATAAACCTGGGCCAGTTCCGGTGGGGCAATGTCAAAAACAGATTTTCCGACCAGCTCCTCTCGAGGTATGCCGATGAAATTCTCGAATGCAGTGTTGCAGCCAAGGTAGCGGAAGTCGATGTCTTTATAAAATATCGGCCCGGGAATGGTGTCGATCAGCTTCTGCAGAAAAGCCAATTGATCGTTCAACCCTTTCCGTTTGGCAGAGACATCTGTTATGAGACTCTGAATGGAATCGGCCAGGTCTCCCAACTCTGTATATTCAGGGGTCTCAATACCCAGGGGCAGGTCTTCCTGGCTGATTTGAAGACGGACTTTTTCTGCCAGGTCAACCAGTGGCGAGGTCAGCCTGTTGCTGATTAAGCGCACGATCAAAACCGTGCCGACGGAGAGGAACAGGAGGGCGATCAGCAAGTAGGTTCGCGCCTGATGAATTGGTTGGTAATCTTCCTCCTGAGGGGAGAGGGCAATCAAAGACCAGTTGAGTGGCTCGATCTTTTGAAAGGAACCGATCATGTTTTTGCCGTGGAAAAGAACATCCACGATCTTGCCACGACCGGTATTGCGAAAATCAGATAATTGCTGCTGCGAAAAGAGAGCTTCTGCTGAGCTGAGGATCTTGTCTCTGTCCGGGTGAACAACCAGGATTCCCTGCTCGTCGACCAACAGGTAATGACCTTGTTTGCCAATTTTGCTGGTGATTAATGCTATGCAAAAAATTATTATTGTATAAATCAAAGCTGCCACCAAGTATCGCGATGACTTTACCGTATTCGTCTATGATGGGCTCTGTCATCATTATGATCGGGTGTTGATGCCGCTGTCGGGATTTGAATGGAGCGGAAATGTAGGGCTGTTTTGTCTGCAGCGTTGTTTTAATGTAGCTGCGGTCAGAGAGGTCCATACCTATAACATTGTCCTGACGAGGGTTGCTCCCCAGCAGTTGGCCGTCAGCTCCAAACAGGATGATGCCATTGTCGAAAGTCAGCAGACTGGTCTCTTGTTGTTCGAGGAAGTGTTGGAGCTTCTGCTGATTGTCCAATATCTGGGCAGGAAAAGTTTTTCCAATGGTTTTCAGTATCCGCTGAGATTGTTCAACGCTACTAGAAATCCCCTTAGCTCTTATCTCAAGGTTGTCGGCAAAATGTGAAAAGGTCGCGGTTTTGAATTCTTCCTCAAAGTAAGAGAGGGCCAGCCAACTCAGTAACGCCATGCCGCAGAGAATCAGTAGCGAGACTGAAATCGTAATACGTGTTTTTAAATTGTAAATCATGGAGATGTTGTTCGAAACCCTTTTCGATGGCGTTTATTTACCTGTTAAAGACAGCCACTTGACCATCATAACGCTCGGTGTCTAACTATGCAAGTTTACTTGTCATTATGACAATCAAGGCAGTTTTTTTCTGGTCGCTTCTTTAACCTGTAAGTCAAGGCCATCAATTTTAAATGTTTTCGCCTACTGAGTGGCCGGTTTATGGCATAATTATATTTGTCAGATGATTTTCACTTGTCTGACCGTTGATTCTTTCCGTTGTTGCATCATGAAGCGTTCGAGGGCCAGCGATGTTGAAAATTTTCTTGTCATCGATTTTTCTAACCCTCTGGGTGCTGACGGCTGTTGCTGGTCAGACGTCAGACTTTGATGCGTTTTTTGACCAGGAGAACAGGGAACAGATACAAACGCTCCTCGAGAATCGCAACTCATCATCAACATCAATGGTCAATATCTCTCAGTTGCTTTCCCACCGGCAGATCGCCAAACTTTACGAACAAAGAGAATATCAGCCGGTCTGGTTTGACGGTTGGCAGTTGAGGCCCGAAGCACAGACTCTCTTGGAATATCTCCGGGATGCCGGTTCCCTCGGTTTGTGCGGCGACGAGTATCTGCTCGCCGAGCTAGAGGGCTTACTGCGCATTCAGAGCGATTTTGCGCGCCATAACCTGCCCCTGGCACCAACCAACCGGGCGGTACTGGATCTTTTCCTTTCACAGGCGTTTCTTACCTACGCCACGCATATGGTGGAAGGGCAGGTTGACCCGGCCCTTGCCCATGTCGACTGGAACGCGAGGCGACGTAAAGCCGATCTGATCAAGCTCCTTGAATACGCTACTGATAAACATCGCATGGCGCAGGTCCTGGATGGCTTTGGCCCCCCCCATGAAGACTATCGCCAGTTGGTTGACGCTCTCCGTCGGTATCAGGAAATCTCTGCTCTGGGCGGCTGGCCGGAGATCCCTTCTGGACCATCAATCCGTCCTGGCAGTCATGATCAGAGGCTGCCCTTGTTACGCACACTTTTACTGACAACCGGCGATCTTGCCAATGCTGTTGACAAGGAAACCTATTACGACCATGAAACCGAGCAGGCGCTACGGCTTTTCCAGTTCAGACATGGCCTGGCTGATGATGGTGTTGTCGGCGACAGAACCTTAAACGCTCTGAATGTCTCTGTTGAAGAACGCATTCGTCAGCTCGAGTTGAACCTGGAGCGGTGGCGCTGGATGCCGAAAAGCTTTGGTGAGCGTTATATCAGGGTGAATGTTGCTGATTTCTCTCTTGAGGTTGTCGACGACGGTGAGGTTGTCATGCAGATGCCGGTGATCGTCGGCACCGAATACCGCAAAACACCGGTTTTCTCAGCCCGCATGAGTTATCTCGAATTTGCACCATACTGGACCGTTCCTCCGACCATTCTCAGAGAAGACAAGCTGCCGAAAATAAAGCGCAACCCTGCCTATCTTGAAGAGAAGCATTTCCGGATTATTTCGAGGAATGTTGAAGGGGAGTTTGTTGATACTTCGCAGATAGATTGGTCAAATGTCGAGGTAAATAGCTTCCCGGGCCTGCTCCGCATGGAACCTGGTCCGTGGAATCCTTTGGGCCGGGTTAAGTTCATGTTTCCAAACAGGTTCAACGTGTATCTGCACGATACCAACGAGACTTACCTGTTCGACAATAATGTCCGCTCATTCAGCTCCGGTTGCATCCGCGTCAAGAGACCACGGGAGCTGGCATATTACCTGTTGAAAGGTGAGCCTGGTGAAGCTCGTTTGCAAGAACTTTTCCAGGCAACGGCCCCTGAGCGGGTCTCAATCGAAGCTATCCCGGTCCATATTCAATATTGGACGGCGTGGGTCTCTGCTGAAGGTTTGCTTCATTTCCGGCCTGATGTCTATTTCCGGGATCTTGATCTGGATGTTGCCCTTACCGAGCCGGCCTACCGGGTTTTGGATCAGTTGCAAGTGAATATTGGCTCACACCTGGCTAAAAACAGCAGCTTCTAGTGTCCCGTGCGACTAGTTCGCCGCACAATTTGCGCGTGATTTTGGTTCCTGGCAAGGCGCGGTGACGCAGGTCTAGCCCGGCTTAAACCGAGGAACCGTAACGCAGGCAGGGGGCAAAAGCGCCGAAAATTGAAGGGATGAATTAACCGCACGGGGCACTAGTCTGGCCCCCTGCAAACATCAGGACTTGCCTCTGTTTGAGTTGTGAGTCTGGTTTTAAAAGAGATCTTTGAGCCAGCCGAAGGCGACCATAGTGCCAATCGCGGAGCCGATCGAAGAGAACAAAAAGACCAGCAGGACTCGCGTTAGTCGGTTCCGCCACCAGCCGCTAAGAGCCGAGATATCTTCAGCGACATGTTCCATGTCTTTAACCTGCGGCGGGGCAACAAATGCCTGTACCAGGCCGGTGACAAAACCGGCGCCAATGGTTGGATTGAGCGAGGTGATGGGTGCAGCGATAAAGGCGGCCAGGATTGTCAGCGGATGACCCAGGGCAATCAAGGCTCCCAGTGCAGAGAGCACACCGTTGGCGAGAATCCAGGCAATGGCAGCGTCAGCCAGTTGCTGGGTGTTGCCGGTCATGAACCCGGCGATAAACAATGCGACGACGATCGCCGGTATCAACCAGGGGATAGCCTTTGACAATCTCGTCTTTTCCGGAATCACAGAAAGTTCATCCATCTCTTCACTGGAAAAATCCTGTCCCAGCTTCTTGAGAATCCCCGGCATGTGTGCCGCCCCGATGATCGCAACGATTTTCCCCCCCGGTGCATTACTGATCTTGTGAGCCATGAAGGTGTCGCGTTCGTCAACCAGAACCGTTTTAACGGTCGGCAAAACATCGGCCATTTCGTCGAGCATAACCGTAAGGGTATCTGTCTGGCGCAACTTGGAAAGCTCTTCTTCGTCGAGTTCCTGGGTTTCGAAGAGGCTGGCGAGCAAGGTTGAAAAAAGAGTCATTTTCTTCCAGAAGCCTGCGTTGCGCCAGGCTCGCAGCAAGGTTGTGCGAATCTCTCTGTCGACCAGTTGCAGGTCTTTTCCCAATTCTTGAGCCGTTGCCGCTGCTGCCGCCAGTTCGGCTCCAGGTTTGACGCCCGTCTGCAAGCCCATGCGTTTCTGAAAGGAAGACAGGGCAAGGTTTGCCAGTAAAAAGGGTGCTTGCCCCTGCTTGAGAACCTGAACCAGGTTGAGTGATTCCCAATGGCGCGGATTACTCAGGGCACGATGACGCTGCTCATCGAGCTCAACGCAGACAGTGTCCGGGTCCTCTTGTCGGATGACTGCTTTGACCGTCTCAACCGATTCCTGGGAGATGTGTGCCGTGCCGACCAGGACAAATTCCCGGTTATCAATGGTCAAACGATGTATATCGGCATTCTCTAAAGTAGTCATAGAAACCTTCCGAAAAATCCGGGCAAAGATAGCATTAGACAGCGGTGTGGCAGAATGGGTATCCGTGCCCATCGGACGAAAGAAAAAGACGCCGGAATCACCGACGTCTTTTCTTTTGCCCTCCACGCCTGCCGTGGGTTCGTGACCTCACGACGACGGTCAACTAGGTGGGTGGAACTGTGAACGCTTCAGGCGTCCTGCTTCGAGGCAGGCTTGCACACCACTTTCACAAGAACCTTCCCGATTGAAAAATATTCCGCGTGGGTATAGCAACCACACATACAGGGTAGAGAGCAGAATGAATAACCCAATATGGTCACAGTATAGGAAAAATGCTTGAACAACTCAAGTAGAAACCCTTTTGTGAGGATAGAATAATGCTTAAAAAGCTGGCATGGCATGCTTCTTTCAAGTCAGGTTTTTTGCTATACGAAAAATGCCATTTCTAAAGGTATTGATTTTATTGTCTTTTTTGTTGACAACCAAATGGCATGGCTTATGCGTTATTAAACGGTAATATGATCACTGCAAGCTTGCCACATATCTCTGAACAAAAATCAGAGCGGTTACTGAATGCGCTGGTTGAAATTGGTCAGGAGCTCGCTTCAACGACAGATATCGAAGAATTGCTCGATTCCCTGTTGCGGGTTGCCCGCGATGTGTTTCATTTCGAGAATGCGATTATTCGTCTGCTTGATGATGATGGCTTCCACCTTGTTACAGCCGCGGCTTTCGGTTATACCGATGAAGCCATGAGGCCGATCACCATTGGCCAGGGTGTTATGGGGCGAACCGCCGAGGTGCAAAAGCCTATTCTTGTCGAAGATATTCGTAACCTGCCTGACTACGTTCAAGGGATTCCCGGCGCCCAATGCGAGTTGGCCGTACCTCTGGTTAGTAAAAACAAGCTGGTCGGTGTCCTTAACGTGGAGAGCCCGAGAGCTGGCGCCTTCTCGCACAACGATATCGAGCCCCTGATGATCCTGGGCCGCCAGGCTGCCATCGCCATAGAGAATGCCAAGCTCTATGACCGCCTCAGAAAGATGACCGATGGTTATCGACAGTTGCATGAATTCAATGACCGCATACTGAAGAGCGTCAATCTTGGTGTCTATACTGTTGATACCGATCTGGTGATCACTTCCTGGAATAATCGTATCGCCGAAATGAGTGGCGTTGCTACTGAGGACGCTCTCGGGGCGCAACTTGAGGAACTTTTCCCCAACCTGCTAAGAGAAGGTGTTATAGACAGAATCAATGAAGTTCTACAGAGCGGATCCAAGGCAAAACTGCGTCTTTTGCATCGGCAACTGGATGGTACCAATCGTTTTCAGAAACGTCGCTTGACACCTCTTCGCGATGGTGACGAAATTTCCGGTGTGGTGGTCATCGTTGAAGATATCACCGAATTCAAACGTTTACTTGATCAGACGATTCAGAGCGAGAAGCTTGCCGAGGTCGGTCGTCTCTCTGCCGGGATCGCCCATGAGATCAACAATCCTCTGTCCATGGTGGCCTATGCCACGGAACTGCTGAAACGAGAAAAACCTCTCTCGAGTTTTCAGGAGGAAATGCTTGAAAAGATCGAGATGGAAGTCGAACGGTTGAAAAACCTGACCGGCGGTCTGCTCTCTTTTTCCAGCAACCGGGATACGAAGAATCGCATCGTCAACCTGAATGAGCTGATTGTTGAAGTATTGAAGCTACTTCGTTTCGAACTACAGCGTAAGTCGATTGAGTTCACCACCGAATTTGGTGAGATCCCTGTGGTTGCCGTTGATCCGAACAAAATCAAGCAGGTGCTTATCAACCTGGTAATGAATGCGGCTCATGCGATGCAGGGCCAAGGCAAGATTATTGTGACCACTGGTATCAATGTGCAAGGGATGCTTGAACTACAGGTCAGAGACTCCGGTCCCGGTATCGCACCTGAAATGCAGGAAGAGGTCTTTGCCCCTTTCTTTACCACTAAGCCTGAGGGAGAAGGAACCGGTCTGGGTCTTTACATCTGCCAGAATATCATCCGTGAGCATGGCGGTACCATAGCCTTGGAGAGCCAGTTGGGTGAAGGAACCCTGTTTCGTATCTGCCTGCCTGTAGACTGAGCTTTTAATCTGTGCAAGTCTGTTTAATAATTGAGCATACTATTGACATGGTTTTTGAATATATTTGCTAAGTTATTGAAATAAAGATATAAAAAAAATTTGGCACGGCAGATGCTATAGAAGGGGTAGACTCGGAACACAGTGGAACAGAATTAACTGCTCCGGGTAAAATAATCAGCACAAGCGACGAGACAACGACGTCTCGATTTCAGTTGCTAGGCAATGGCGCCTTAAACTTCCGATGCGGAAGCTTAAGGCGCTTTTTTATTTTTAACTCTGGAAAGGAGATAGAAACATGATGAAAAAAGTGGAGTGTATCGTCAAGCCGTTCAAGCTGGATGATGTCAAAAATGCAATTACCGATTTGGGCATCAGCGGCATGACAGTGAGTGAGGTTCGTGGCTTCGGTCGTCAGAAAGGTCACACCGAGCTCTATCGTGGAGCAGAATACCAGGTGGACTTCCTGCCCAAAATCAAGATTGATCTGGTTGTCGCAGATGATCAGGTTGCATCCGTTGTTGAGGCGGTACAGAAGGAAGCTTGTACCGGTCGAATTGGCGACGGTAAGATTTTTGTTTCTGACGTTGAGCAGTCGATCCGGATCCGTACCGGTGAGAATGGCCCTGAATCGCTATAATCAAAAAAGATATTAAGGAGAAATTATCATGAAGAAATCACTTGTTGCTCTGATCACCGGTATCATGCTTGCTCTGCCGGCAATTGCCCTGGCTGAAGATGCTCCCGTATCGGAGATGAGCTATATTCTGAACACCTTTTCATTCCTGGTTATGGGTATCCTGGTTATGTGGATGGCTGCCGGTTTCGGTATGCTTGAATCCGGCCTGGTGCGTTCCAAGAATGTCGCTACTATCTGCCTCAAAAATATCGCTCTCTTCGGTATCGCAGGCATCCTCTTCTATCTGAGTGGTTACAACCTGATGTACGCCGGCGTTGACGGCGGCTACATGGGTTCCTTCGGCCTCTGGGCGGCTGATGATGCTGCGGCGCTGGCCGGTGACTACTCCGGTGGTTACGCGGCAGCTTCCGACTGGTTCTTCCAGATGGTTTTCTGTGGCGCTGCCTGCTCCATCGTCTCGGGTTGTGTTGCTGAGCGGATCAAGATCTGGTCCTTCTTCCTCTTCTGCGCCATCCTCTGTGGCGTCATTTACCCGATCCAGGGCTCCTGGGGCTGGGGTGGCGGTTGGCTCTCTGAAATGGGTTTCCTTGACTTCGCCGGTTCCACCATCGTGCACTCGGTAGGCGGCTGGGCCGCTTTGACCGGTGCCATCATCCTCGGTGCTCGTAAAGGTAAGTACTCCAAAGACGGTCGCGTCAACCCGATGCCTGGTTCCAACATCCCTCTCGCAACTCTCGGTACCTTCATCCTCTGGATGGGTTGGTACGGTTTCAACGGCGGCTCGGTCCTCGCTCTCGGCGACGCTGCCAGTGCTATTGCCATGTCTAATGTTATGGTTAATACCAATATGGCCGCCTGCGGTGGCATGATTGCTGCTATGGCCCTGGTCCAGATCCTCTAC
The DNA here is from genome assembly GCA_963769955.1 of uncultured delta proteobacterium. GTDB lineage: Bacteria > Desulfobacterota > Desulfuromonadia > Desulfuromonadales > BM103 > M0040. The sequence goes on along the minus strand of CAVYNW010000005.1, from coordinate 188,081 downwards.
AAAAAAGTCGATGTCACCATGGCCCTCAACGGTGCCCTGGCAGGTCTGGTTTCGATCACGGCAGGTCCTGATACACCTTCACTTGGAGCTGCCACGCTGATTGGTGCTGTCGGTGGCATCCTGGTTGTGCTGGCTGTTCCCTTCTTCGACAAGCTTAAAATTGACGATGTCGTCGGTGCCCTTTCTGTTCACCTGGTTTGCGGTATCTGGGGCACCATGGCTGTTCCTTTCACCAATGCTGAGGCCAGCTTTGTCACCCAGTTCATCGGTGTGGCTGCGACTGGAGCCTTTGTGCTGATTGCCAGTAGCATTGTCTGGCTGGCGATAAAGTTCACCATCGGTGTCCGCTGTAACGAAGAAGATGAATATCGCGGCCTCGACGTTGCCGAGATCGGTATGGAGGCCTACCCGGACTTCCAGACTGTGCATCTCGGTGGTATGGGAGCTCCTGCTCCTGGTCTTGGTGATTCATCGGCAATGCGTGCAGCGTCCAAGCCGGTTCGTCAGAACTGAAGCAATCTGTTTTTCCGCGGGGTATGATGCCCCGCGGGATTTTTTTGTCAATTTTTAACTTACCCTAAGGAGAAAAAAATGAAAAAGATGGTATTTGCTCTAATTGTGATTGTCCTGGCTGCCCTTGTGGTCAGCTCCCCTGTTATGGCTGCAATCGAAGTCGAAGGCGATGTCTATGCCGGCGTCTACGACAAGTACTTGTGGCGCGGTTTTAATCTCAGTGGCAGTGAGCCGGTTGCCCAGGGTGGTGTTGATCTGACTTCCGGAAACTTCAGCTTGAGCTACTGGACTAATGTTCAACTGAGCAGTGACAGTGGTGAAGGATACAAGAGCGGCGAAGCGACAGAAAATGACCTCACTATCGACTACTCTCGTGACATCACTGACCTCGTTTCGATCAGTGTCGGTAATATCTATTACATGCTCGACGGCATTGATGACACCAACGAGCTTTATCTGTCCGTTGGTTTATCAACGATCCTCGAGCCTACTCTGACTGTCTACTACGACTGGGATGAGGCACAAAAAAACGGCTTGTACTACACTGCTTCGGTCGGTCACACATTTGACTTGATGGAGAAGCTGAGCCTGAGCTTAGGTGCTTTGGTTAGCTACAATGACGAGAGCGACTATGCCGTCGGTGATTACTCCGATTGGCACGACTACGAGCTCAGCGCCAGTGCTGAATACGCAATTACTGATCAGCTCTCGGTTTCTCCTTCATTCCTGTATTCTTCAGGTATCAGCGACGACGCCAAGATGGCAATCGATAGTGAAATGGTTAGCGGCTTGACAGTGACGTTTACTTTCTAAAGATAACAGGTCACATTAGTTTGATTGTCAGGTTGCCTCCTGACACAACGGCCGCCATGTCACTAAGACTTGGCGGCCGTATTTTATTCGTTCTCGATGAAAGTGGTCTGGACTCTCATGTCGTCAAGCTTTGGCAAACTTGAGAGAAACAGAATTTATGCAGAAGCGCAGCCCGGTCGGTTTTGGCCCGTCTTCAAAGACGTGGCCAAGATGACTCTTGCAACGACTGCAGTGAACTTCATTGCGCACCATCATCCATTTACGGTCTTTGGCGATGCCGATATTCTCAGTCGCAATCGGTTGGTAGTAGCTGGGCCACCCCGTTTTGGAATCAAATTTGTGATTCGAGTGGAAAAGGTCCTGCCCACAGCAGACACACTGGTAAACACCTTCTTCATCAAACTTGTCGTATTCACCGCTAAAAGCACGCTCTGTCCCATGCTTCCTGGTGACGTTAAATTGTTCCGGGGTGAGGACCTCTTTCCATTCCTGGTCTGTTTTATTGATTTTTCCGGTCATGGTGAATGTCCCTGTAGGCGCAGACCATCCTTTCAGCTGACCTGCTTGATCTGCAAACAGGTCGCCGACCGTGCCAAGACACCTTACGCGCAGATAACGATACCTGTTGATAAAATTTTCATGAAGCTTCTACGAAGCATAGGCCCCTCCGTCGCAAGAAGATTATCTTCTGAGATCAACGAAAGAACTGTGCCTTTCGAGCTTTGATTTCATCCTATCATATCTTGCTTTATGTTGCAGACGGGGCGTCCGGGAAATGTTCAGAGAATGACGTCGCCACCAGGTTGGGTTGCCGCTGTGGCAAAATTACGGCAACAAATTAGTCTGCGCCCTTGATCCAGGCGATCTCACATTTAAAGTGGCCCTCCTGGCGACTGGCTATGAACAGCCCGAAGCTTGTTACTTTGGCGGTATCCATGGGGGGAACCGTCGTAAGCTTGATGCCGTGGTGGGTCGGGGTAAAATCTGTAAAGGGCAAGGTGATTTCCTGCCACGAGTCCTTTTCGGTGCTGAAGCTCACCTGGTAGCTGACTCCGTCGAAAAAGTGATCTGTTCGCAGGCTGAGCTTGTAGCTTTTGCCGTCGCCGCGCAGACGGAGAGTGAGGCCAGAGTAAGCAGACAGGTCATAGTGCTTGTTCTCGGATCGAATCGAGGCAAATCCTCCATTGTTTTTCAAGGAGAGCTCACCGGAAAAACGTAAACCGATGCCGTCTGTATACTCTGGGCGACTCCGGGAAGATCCTCCCATAATGCGATCGTCAATAGCTTGCCACCGGCAAGTCAGGGGCGCGTTGAAGTTGAGGATCGTATCGTTTGCTGAATGACTCATTATTTGCTCTCCATCGATGACACCTGATGCATAAATCGATGCTCCCAGGCAGGGTTTTAAACGCGACTCAAGGGCCTATGGCAATCCTGGAGTCGCTCTTGCTTCAGGTTATAATAAATCACATGTCCAACAACTCACAAACAAGAAATGATGACTCCTTCTGTTCCTGTTTCCGCCACCACGAGCCATAGTGATAATACTCTATGACCAACTATCATCCGATCCTTGCATTGATAACGAGTCGATCTCTTCGATATGAGGGCTTTACTCAATCCACCAGCCATAAGCGTGCTTTAACTTGTATGGTGGTAATTTGAATTAAACATCACTGTTGCTTCTCAAAAAAAAGCCCTGCCAGCAGGGGGGGGCGGCAGGGCAAAGTCTCTGCGCCTAAAAAAGGAGGGACCTACAAAAGGCCGCAGAGTGATCTCCCTTCAACTCATAACACCTGACATGGAAATGTCCATAGCACAAATGAGTAATTTTCCCCCAAGTCCATAAATGAAGCTAATAAACTGTGAGAAAAAGGTTAGCATCCTCGCAAAAGGCAGATTCTCTTCCGGGACTCTGACCGTTGGCCATGCGTTGAGTCGGTTTTCGCTGGTACTGGTAGTGATAACCTTGTCGTGCTAGATTAGCGTGCATTCTTATTCTCTGGAGATATAATTCGTTTACCATGCAACTATTGAGATCCATACTGCTACTGGTCGTTCCCGGGACAATTTTTTCTGCAGCACTTTATTTGCAATTTAAAGTGACAGTCCCTCCAGCGTGGATTCCCTTGCTGGAGATGTTCCCTTACCTGGCAGTGGCTGCCGGGCTCTTCCTTGGCTGGCGTTTTAATCGCAGCCGTGTCCTCTGGGCGATCGTTCTTTTGGCCCTGGTTGAACGTGCCTTGACGCTGACAACTCCTTTTGGGCGCGAGTATGTTCTGCAGCTTGCCCCGGTTCTGGTCCCATTCAACCTGGCCATGTTCAGCTGGTGGTCAGAGCGTGGCCTGTTTACCCTGCATGGCCTGCTGCGGCTGGTTATTCTGTTGCTTCAGTTAGGTGGCTCAATATGGCTCTATTTCAGCCGGGGCGGTGAGGTTGTCGCCTGGTTGGGACCGTCCCCTTATTGAGAGCTCTTTTTTAAGTCAATGTCCCTCTATCACAGTTGTCTCTGCTGGTCATTCTGTTAAGCCTGCTCGCCTTGTTTGTTCGCTTCTGCAAGAAAGTCGAGGCCCTCGAAGCGAGCTTTTGCTGGTCGTTGGGGGCCGTTGTTGCCGGTTTCTGGTGGCCGCAAGAGTACCTCTTCTGGGCGGGCGTTGCGGTTTTTCTGCTGACGATTGCCCTGGTAGAGAGCAGCTTCAAGATGGCGTTCAATGATGAACTGACCGGCCTTCCTGCCCGACGGGCAATGAACGAATTCCTGCTTAAAGTCGGTCGGCGCTATACGTTGGCCATGGTCGATGTCGATCATTTTAAAAAAGTCAACGACACTCACGGCCATGATGTGGGTGACCAGGTCCTGCGTATGGTAGCGACCTGTCTGAGGCGGGTCTCCGGAGGCGGTCGGGCGTATCGATATGGCGGTGAAGAGTTCGCTGTGATCTTTCCAAGCAAGGACCTGGATCGTGCCTTACCGCACCTTGAAGAGTTGCGTGAAACCATCGCCAGCGTCGGCTTTGTCGTGAGAGGGCGTAAAAGATCGAAGCTGAATGCAGAAGGGCAGAAAGGTAAATCTTCCGGAAAAGCCAGATTGCATGTAACCGTGAGTATTGGAGTTGCAACACGTGATGATAAAAACACGACTTCGGAGCAGCTGATCAAGGCCGCCGACCAGGCCCTCTACAAAGCGAAAAAGGGTGGTCGTAATCAGGTCTGTACAATTTGCAAGCCGAAGCTTTAATCTGGTCGGCACAACTTAGGTTGAAACGGTTGCGGTATGCTGCATCGGTAAATCATGCGAGCATAGGTCAGGTACATCGCAATGGGTCAGAACCGGAAGGGCCTCAAGCGAGCCCTTTTGTCGTCCGCAAAAAAAGTTGTTTCAGCAGGATAAAAAAACGGCCACCGGAAATCTCCGGTGGCCGTTTGTGATCTTAGTGCCGTGAAAACTTTTAACTGACGCTGTCCTCGGGGTAAGCGCCGATCTTGTGGATAGAGAGGTCGGAGCCGCGGAACTCCTGTTCTTCATCAAGGCGGAAACCGAAGACCTTAACGATGATGCCATAGACAACAAACCCTGTGACCAGTGCATAAACAATAGCCAGCAAGCTGCCGGCGAACTGGGACATAAAGTGAAACGCCGCCTAGACCGCCAAGGCCCTTGTAGCCAAAAATGCCGGCTGATATTCCTCCCCAGGTGCCGATGATGCCGTGTAGCGGCCAGACGCCGAGGACATCATCGATCTTAAGTTTCTCCTGCTCCCACTCGAAACCGTAGACAAAGATCAGGGCGGCGATGCCGCCAATCAAAAAAGCGGCGAAGGGGTGGACCAGGTCGGACCCTGCGCAGATTGCGATCAGGCCGGCCAGGGCGCCGTTGTGGGCAAAACCGGGGTCGCACTTGGTGGCGATGACGGCGAAGATGACACCACCGACCATTGCCATCAGTGAGTTGACCGCAACCAGGCCGGAAATGCCATTCAGGCTTTGGGCGCTCATGACGTTGAAGCCAAACCATCCGATAGCCAGAATCCAGCTGCCGAGGGCCAGAAAAGGAATATTGCTGACCGGAATCGCATGGCTTTTGCCACGCACCCAGCGACCCATGCGCGGGCCGAGCAACAAGACCGCGGGCAAGGCCAGCCAGCCACCCATGGAGTGGACGACGACACTGCCGGCAAAATCATGGAAAGGCGCGCCGAAAGTTGCTTCGAACCAGGCCTGCAGAGCCGAACTGTTTTGTCCCCAGATCAAGGATTCGAAGAAAGGGTAGGTCAGCCCAGCAAAGATAGCTCCGGCGAGAACCTGAGGCCAAAATCGTGTCCTCTCGGCTATGCCGCCGGAGATAATTGCCGGGATACAGGCGGCGAAGCAGAGTAGAAAGAAGAAGCGGACCAGCTCGTAGCCCTGATTGGCACCGAGCAAGCTCTCCGCTGACATGAAAAAATGGATGCCGTAAGCGATCGGGTAGCCGATCAGGAAGTAGACGACGGTGGAGACCGACCAGTCAGTCAGAATCTTGACCAGAGCGTTGGTCTGGCTTTTCTTGCGGACAGTACCGACTTCGAGAAAGGCAAATCCGGCGTGCATGGCGAACACCATGACCGCGCCGAGCATTAAAAATAGAACATCACCGGAGTTGGTAAGAGATTGGACTGCTGAATCCATGAAAGAAGACCTCCTCGTCTTGTGCTGCCGCTGCAGACGCCATTGTCCGAGCTGTGCCCCACTGGCTTATTCAATACTTGTGCCGTTATAAATTGTTAGTAAATCCAGTAGGCTTACTGATATGCATAGAACGCAGGAAAATAATGGTGCTTAATTAGTAGGCAAGAGGGCCTGTTAATTAGGCACGACCTGGTCTGAGGTATGATCAAGAAGGCTTGTTTTGTATTGCTGCCGGCCATTGGCCGTGAGCAGGTAGATGTGATATTTTGTATGGGACTTGTTGATTTTAGTTCTAAGGAGAAATTATGACTGTGCAGGCAAGAAAGAATTTTGTTGTTAACTTTACCCGGGGATTCTTTGCACCTTTTCGCAGTGTCAGGATCTTGCGCAGTCATCCCCGCCTGATTCAATATATCCTGATCCCTTTTCTGATTAATAGCATTGTCTTTTCCGGGGCTGTCTACCTGGGCCTCGATTTTTTCGGTACGACCGTGGTGGAATACATTCCCCAGGGTGAGGCCTGGTACTGGTCTGTCCTTTACTGGTTCCTTTGGGTGATCGCCGTGTTGCTGACGGCAGTGTTGGTCTTTTTCAGTTTTACGGTGGTCGGCAACCTGTTGGCTTCGCCTTTCAACGACCTGTTGTCAGAACGCACCGAAGAAGTTTTGAGCGGCAATCTCAACGACGAGTCTTTCAGCTTCGGCCGTTTCATGCGCGATGCTTTGAGCACGATTTTGTTGGAAGCTAAAAAAATGTGGATTTTTGTTGTGGCCATGGTTTTGATCCTGCCGTTGAATCTCCTGCCTGGTGTTGGTAATTCGCTCTACACGGTGCTTGCCATCAGTCTGACCCTGTTTTTCCTCTGTTTCGAATATCTGGGCTTTGTGCTGGTGCGTAAACATCAGTTCTTCCGTGAGCAGAAAAACTACATTTTTGCACGAAAGTTCCTCATGCTCGGCTTCTCCTGCGGAGTTATGGCGATTCTGGCCATTCCGTTCTTCCAGTTGCTCTGCATTCCTCTTGCCGTAATCGGGGTGACCCGGCTCTGGTGCGAGGAGGAGGGCTTGATTCGTTATGATTCAAAAAACTCAAATATGTTGAGTCCCGAGCAAAAGGCCAATCAATGAAAGCTCTGATCAGAAAGGCGGCTTTAGAGGCGGGCAAGCTTCTCATGGATAAATTCGAGAGTGGCATTCGTGTTGAATTCAAAGGCAAATATGATCTGGTTACCGAGGCCGACCGGCAAGCTGAAGCTCTTATCGTCAAGCTGATCCGTCAACGCTATCCTGATCACGATTTTCTTGCCGAGGAGGATGACTACGGCGAGACACGGTTCTGATTACCGCTGGATTATCGACCCTCTCGATGGGACCACGAACTATGCTCACGGTTTTCCCGTGGTTCGCTGTGTCGATTGCCCTGGAAGTCAAAGGCCGCCTCGAGCTAGGGGTGGTTTATAACCCCTATGTCGGAGATTTTTTCTTCGCAGAGCGGAGTTGTGGTGCCTTCCTTAATGAGCGTCGCCTGCGGGTCTCCACGATTGACAGCCTCGAGCGTTCTCTGCTGGCCACCGGCTTTGCTTACGATCATAAAAAGTGCAAGGCGAACAATTATGATTCCTTTACACAGTTTCAGAAAGAGGCTCAGGCGTGTCGTCGGCCGGGCGCAGCCAGCCTTGATCTGGCCAGCGTTGCCGCCGGGCGTTTTGACGGCTTCTGGGAGCTGAAGCTGAAACCCTGGGATCTTGCCGCCGGGATACTGCTGATCGAAGAGGCCGGTGGCCTGGTCAGTAATTTCGATGGCCTGCCCATGACCTTTGAGTCACAGGAATGCATGGCCAGCAACAGGTTGATCCATAAAGAAATGCAGGAGATCCTGCAGCAGGGATGTCGGCCCTGATGCGCTCTCTATTGCCGCTATCTCTCAGTGTCGATCGGTGCTTTTTACTCTCGAGACATTTCTCTCAACTTTATTGCTTGTTCTTCTGCTCGTCTCTGCTTTACCTTTATCAAGTTTTGCTGCAACAGAACAGCAGATCCATAAGCCGTCAAGTTGCTGGAATCGCAAGACTACCTGCAGGCGATCGAGCTGCTGCAGCATCTCCAGGAAAGCGCGCTTAACCCGAACCAACTTGACAAGCTGCTTGCGGTTGCCTACCTGGGCCGGGGTTATCAATTGCTGGCGAGCTTCCGCCTGATTGCTTCCGGAGAAGCCTTTCAGGAAGGGCGACGCTACAACGATGAGGATGTCCGCCTCTGGCAGGGCGAGGCGCTGGTGCGAATCAGACAGGGGTCATTACTCGGAAGCGGTTTCGCTCCTTGATCAGGCTCTCGGCCTCAATCCTGAGAACGCCGGTCTTTATGCCATGCTTGGCCAGGCCTATTATGCTGACGGTCGAATGGCCGAGGCCGTTGACGCCTTGACAAAGGCGACCTCACTCGGTGGTGGAGCCGAGGTCGATAAGCTTTTGCAAAAGGTGCAACGTGAGTGGCAAGTTGAACAGGATATGGGTCAGGAGAGTCGTGGTCATTTCCAACTCTCCTTCGTTGATGGTGAACAAGGCGACGAACTCGCCCCAAGGGTTCTGGAGACTCTCGAAGATGCCTATGCCGAGCTGGGTTCTCAACTGGCCTATTTCCCCAATATCAAGGTGCCGGTCCTGCTCTATCAGAAGAAAGATTTCTCAGCAGTGACCCAATTCGCCTGATTGGGCCGGTGGCGTCTATGATGGCAAAATCCGGCTGCCGCTTGGCGGCATGTCTCGGATGTCCGATCAACTCGCAGCTGTTCTTTACCATGAATATATGCACGTTCTGGTGCACTTTATGGCAAATCGTCGCGCCCCGGTCTGGCTCAACGAGGGGCTTGCGGAAATGGCCGGCAGAAGGCTCTTTTCACCGGCTTCCCCTCATTTACAGCTGGCCGGTCAAGGTGATGGCCTGCTTGGCTGGGACACCCTTGCCAAACCCTTCTCAAGTCTTCCTGCTGAACAAGTCATGCTTGCTTACGAGCAAAGCCATTCTCTGGTCAGCTTTATGGTCGATCGCTACGGTTGGCATAAGATCTCTGAGTTGCTTACAAGTATCGGCAGGCAAGTCCCCTGGCAGGAGGCTATTTCAGATGTTTATCAGGACTATGGATTGGATTGGTCGATCATTCTTAGAGAGTGGCAGGACAGTTTGGTACAATAAAAAAATCTGATCTCTCAAGGGTATTGCTTTGTCCTTTTTCCCAATGCTGGCGTTGTCAAGTTACAGCAATTGAAGACATTGAATTGTCGTAATTCAAATTCGACCTGACAATCAGTGTATGCTTTGGTTTGAACCGAAGGAGTTTAGCGGACTGTTTTCTTAGAAGTCAGGATATGCGAAAATTATAGATCTGCTCAGATTTTTGGCCTTGAAATCAATACAGCACAAAATCCAAGACATTTTAAGTTTTCAACCCCCTCCTTGTGATCTAGGAAGCAGAGTCCAACACTTCACGCACCTTCGTTGTCAGTGCTTCAAACGAGACCGGCTTCTGCAGGAAATTGAGTCCTTCTTCAATCACCCCCTGTTGGGCAATAATGTCGGAGGTATAGCCGGACATGAAGATGACTTTCATCTCGGGACGGATCACCTGCAAGATGTCCCTCAAATCTTTGCCGTTCATCTCGGGCATGATCAGGTCGGAAAGCAGCAGGTGGATGGGGTCGGAATGTTCTTTTGCCAGGGAAATAGCGGTATCGATGGTCGCGGCGGCCAGGACCTTGTAGCCGCTCTCATCGAGCATGGTTGTCACCAATTTTAGAAGCATCTGATCATCTTCAACCAGCAGAACGGTTTCTGTCCCCTGTTGTAGAGGTTTCGCTGTTGTCCCTTCCACGGACTTCTCGCTGGTCTGTTGGCGAGGGAAATAGATTTGGAAGGTTGTTCCCTGCCCCGGTTCGCTGACAACGTAAATATAGCCCTGGTTCTGCTTCACCGCCCCATATACGGTCGATAACCCCAGGCCGGTACCTTGCCCAAATTCTTTGGTGGTGAAGAATGGTTCGAAAATCTGATTCATGATTTTTTTATCGATACCGTGCCCATCATCGGTGACCGAAAGGCGTATATAATGCCCGGGCTGAATCGCAGGATAGGCTTTCAGATCACTTTCAGTCAGGGTGCAGTTCTGGGTCTCAATGGATATGTTCCCAATACCATCGATGGCGTCACGGGCATTGACACACAGGTTGGCTAGGATCTGGTCAAGTTGAGAAGGGTCAATCTTAACCGGCCAGAGATTCGCTGCCGGTTTCCTGGTGAGTTGAATATTCTCGCCGATGAGTCGTTGCAGCATTTTGAGTATCCCAGCAATAGTCTCATTCAAGTCAATAATTTTAGGCGAAATCGTTTGCTTGCGGGCAAATGTCAGGAGTTGCCGGGTCAGGTCGGCAGATCGTTTTGCCGCAGTCCGAATTTCTTCCAAGTCCTTGACAAAAGGGCTTGATGGCTCAGCTTTCATCAAGGCCAGTTCTGTATGGCCGAGGATGACCCCCAGCATGTTGTTGAAATCGTGGGCGACACCTCCGGCCAACTGACCAATCGATTCTATTTTTTGAGCCTGTTTGAGTTGATCCTCCAATTTTTCCTTCTCTTCATCCTTCATTATCTTCTCAGTAATATCCTGAATTGTTCCCATGAGGAGAACGCTTTGGCTTTTACTATCAACCTTTACTGCTCCCAATCCACTGACCCAGCGTATTTCGCCATCATTGTCGCGAACGATCCGGTATTCTTTGGCAAAGGGGTTGCCTTGCCCGACCACATCTTCTTTCAGGTACTGCTCCATCATCTGTCTGTCTTCAGGGTGGATCAAATCAAGCCACCCCTGGATGGTCCGGTTATACTCTGGACCAATGCCGAAAATAGAGTCCAGGACTTCGGATGATTCCCAACAGTTCCCGGTTAAATTAGCTTTATAGGAGCCTATGGAAGCTGAGCGTTGAGATTCTTTGAAGAAAAATTCACTTTCCCTTAACGATTCTTCCGCTTTTTTCTGCTCAGTGATGTCTACGAAAATACTTTCAAAGACCACCTCATTACCCCATTTTGCAGCTCTGACGGAAACATGCATAGGTATTTTAGCCCCATCTTTTCTCAAATGGTTGACCTCGAAGGAAGCTTGACCCTGTTCTTGGAGTTGAGGCATGCTGGGTTCAATCATCTCGGCACTGGCCGGATCGTCCAGTTCATGAAGATTTAAGGCCATGAACTCCTCGTGGGTATATCCATGAAGATCAAGTGCTGTCTGGTTGACGTAGAGGATATTTCCTTCTGAGTTATGCACGATAATGGCTGCAGGGGCGGCATCGACCAGGCGGGCCAACCGGTTTCTTTCCCTTTCTGCCTGGAGACGCTCACTCACATCATGAATGACGCCGATATAACCGAGCAGTTTTCCTGATTCATCAACCACGTGCACGCCAATGGTATCGCCGAAGAAAGTCGTTCCATCCTTGCGTCGATATTCGTTTTGAAACACCGGCCGGTCGACCTTTGTCTCAGGATTGAACCGTGCCTGCCCCTGGTTAAAATAGTTCTCTGGGTCGGCATAAATCAGTTGAGTCGTCTGGCCGGCTATTTCTTCAAAGTGATAACCGAACAGGCTGGTAAAGGCCGGGTTTATTCTAACAATGCGACGCTGGGTATCGACAAAAACAATCCCATCGGAAATGGCGTTGAAGATGGCTTCAAATTCGGCTCGATCTTTAGCGATCTCTTCTTGAACCCTTATTTTCTCAGTGAGATCTAAGAAAGTGACCAGGATGCCGTCTTTCAGGACGATCCCGGAAACTTCAATGATCCGTTGTTCCCCGCTGTGACAGGTGATGAGATATTCGATCGCTTCAATTTCCTTGTTGCTCGCGGCTGCAACCGCGACGGCCTGTTGCCAAATTTTCTTCGCTTGGGCCCGATAACTCGGATCGGGATAGGCCCGCTGCCACCACTCTTCGACTGTCGGGACGATTTCCTCGCTGTAGCCGAAAATTTGAACAAAGTGTTCATTTCTAAATATATTTTTCTCATCCAGACTCAGCCAGATGATAGCCACAGGTATTTTTTCAATGAGTGATTGGAGACGTTTTTCATTTTTTTGAAGTGCGTAGAGTCCCTGACTTTGTGTTTCCAGTGCTTGACGAACCAAAACAAACAGCAAGCAAGCAGTCACAAATATAAAAAGCCAGCCTTTTATTGTCTGCAATTGAGCCAGATTTTGTGCATCATGGGTTAATAAGAGGAGAGCCTGATCGGAAAACAGTATCCAGGCCAGGCTGAAAAGGGCATAGAAACCTGCAACCTTTAAAGCTCGAAATAACAGCCGACGGGATTCCAGTGATGAGGAGGTTTCTGATTTCATTTCAAAGCCATCTCAGCTAATTGCTGCTTATGGTTAATAGAAAGATTGGTTTCTGCCATTTCTGGGGTTGCCGCGTTGAATGTGTGTGGTAAAACATTTCTGCTGGCAAATCGTCTGGGTGTTAAGATTTTCTTTATTAATAGGAGCTTTATTCGCCTTTAGTATTCCGGACTTCACTGCTTTTGTCAAAACCAATAATATTGGCAGGTTAAATTGAATCACCCCGCGACTTTTAGATTTTCCTGGGGGTTTCATGGATCACGACCTATGGACAAAAAGCCCTCGATTCGAGGGCCGGTCGTTTTTTTTATAAGGCGCGACTTGTAAGACGAAAACCGTCTTCTTATTGATAAAGGTATTGAGCAAACGAAATTATGGCCATCAGGGTTCGATCCTTGTTGGCCGTTTTACTGGAATGCAGGAGTAGTAAGAATTCCACATTCCAGCCACTCAGACCACTTCTAACGATGTAGGAGGATTAATCTGAACATCTGACTCTCCATCGACGGCCCTCCTCGCCAGCAACAAATCAATTCTTACTATCCATGAAATAGTGGGATTTCCCTGCTTCTGATATCAAGATATCCAGGATACAACCAGAATCAGCCAACCTGAATTGCAAGATCTTCTGAAACGCCTTTATGGCAGCCACTGATTGAACATTGAACATTATAATGTATCATGTACCTTACTTGTATGCTGCCGGACAATCAAATCATGTTCCTAAAAGATAAATCTGATGAAACGATACAAAATATTAATGACCGGAATGGCGGCACTGCTTGCTGTTCTCTGCATGAATACCTCCGCACAAGCCAGACCAAAACTGGAAATAGTTGCGAAGCGTGGCCACCTGTACGGCCCACTAGAGCCTTGGATCAACAAGAGCTGGAAGCCGGGTGAGATTGAAATGGTCAGATAACTTGCGGTTGCAGCACCTTTTGCAATCTGGCCTTGCGTGTCTGAAGACAATGAAGGCCAGGTCAACAGTCGTTTGAAACGGCACAAACTAAGTCATGAATCAGGAGCCATTATTATGAAAACATTCCCCCACACCACCATCAGACTGACCAGCGTAGTCATTGCTTGCCTGCTGTTCGCTACAGGCGCATGGGCGCAGACGGTCCCGGAATCGCTCACGACGCCCGCCAGGCTCGAAACTCGCCTCGGCACACTGGAGTTCCAGGACGGCCAGCCGACACCGGAAACTCTTGCGAAGGTCTATGACCATGTAGATTTCACGCACGCGACCCGCGCATTCGCGGATACCCTGCAGGGCGTCAGCATCCATGCCGTTCGCAAAGGCCTCCATGAAATCGGGGTGAAAGACAACGAAGTAGTCGTGTTTTCCGAGTTGATGGATTCCAACTCGCTGTTTCTAACGGCCAATGCGGATACGGTCTACATCATCGGCGGATTTGATCTCAGCAAAGGGCCGTTGGTCATCGAAGTTCCCCCTCAAGTGCTAGGTACTGTTCAGGACGCCTGGTTCCGATGGATCATCGATGTTGGTCTCCCGGGTCCTGACCGCGGTGAAGGCGGAAAATATCTGATCGTGCCCCCGGGGTACGAAGGAGCCTTGCCGGAGGGGGGCTTCAACATCGCCCACTCGAAAACGACCCACGGTGTTTGGTTCGCGCGCGCCTTTATTGAGAACAACAACGATCCGAAACCGGTGGTTGCAAGAATCAAACAGCTCACCAAAATCTACACGTATACACCGGGAAGTTTCGGCACCCCGATCGCCGAATTCCTCGATGGCAAGGCACCGCTCAGCAAGCTCACAGTTCCTCCGTCAACCGTTTTTCATGAAGGCAGCGGCAAGGTAATGAATACCATTCCGCCGAACGACTGGAGCTACTACGAAATGCTGAACGAGGTGATTCAGCAGGAACCGGCTACATCGCTCGATCCTGAGTTGATGGGGCCGATTGCCGCCATCGGGATCGTAAAAGGCAAGCCTTTTGCTCCGGATGCGCGCATGAAAAAAATTCTAACCGAAGCCCTTGTGGTAGCAAACGCGACCTCGCGGAGCATTTTCATGGCACCGCGTGATCCTTCCTGGTACTACTACGAGGGTGGTAACTGGCAGAATATGCTGTTCGCCACCGGGTACGAATTCGAGACCCCAATCCCGATGATCACCAAGGATGGGATAAAACCCTACCCGACGACCGGGTATCGCCAGTTGGATGCGAGGCGGGCCTTCTTCTATGGCGTCACCGGAATTACTCCGGCGATGGCCATGAGATTAACCAACATCGGTTCCACCTATCTGTGGACCATGGTGGACTCCGACAAGAACTACTTCGATGGATCAAAGACCTACAAGGTTACGCTGCCGAAGGACATTCCCACCGGGAAATTCTGGTCGTTCACCTTGTACGACACCATGACCCGTTCGATGCTCGCCACCCCGCAACGCTATCCGCGCGCCGGTAGCCAGAGCTATCCATCGCCGGCCGCAGAGCCAAAAACTGACGGGACGACAACAGTTTACTTCGGGCCGCAGCAACCCGAAGGAGTGAAGCGCGGCAACTGGATCCAGACGATGCCCGGCAAGGGTTTTATACCGGCACTGCGCCTCTACAGCCCGCTAGAGCCGTTCTTCTCCAAACAGTGGCGGCCAAGCGAGGTCGTGTTGGTGAAGTAATCGCATCTTGATTTTGAACAGCTTCGACCGGTCTACTTGGCCTTGCCCCTGTACTGGCCGAAGCCGGCCACCGAGGATTCTTCGGTCCTACCGGCGGCAAGGGCAGTTGAAGCCACCAGATGTTGAGGTTGCCAGGTAATGCATTCGCTGCGAGATGCCTGAATCAAGTGTTCAGCCGTAAGCTGCCCCGGATCAAGAACCATCCGGGGCAGCCCAAATAGACGCACACACACAAGCAAGCGCACCAACCAAGAGTAAAACCCATGAAAGCATTCCCACGCACCACCATCAGCCTGGCCGGCGCTGTCATTGCCGGCCTGTTGTTCGCTACAAGCGCATTGGCACAGACAAGTCCTAAGATGAAGATGACGACTCCATCCCGGAGAAGATCACTACTCCCGCCAAATCGAAAGCCAGCTCGGCACCCTCGAATTTCTGCAGGGCTTCCCGACTGACAGCACTGCCGAGAAGCTCTATGAGCATCTGGACTTCATGCATGGCGTGGAAGCGTTCCTTTATGCCTTGCCAGGTGAGTCGGTCCACGCGGCTGGCAGAGGCATCTAGAGCGAGGGGGGAGATAACCAGACGGTTTTGATCATGGAGCAGCTGATAGACTCCCCTCTCCATCCGAACAGCGTATGGTTCTTCCCTTTTGTCGGCGGAAGCTACCAATTTCTCTCGCAACCGGGCGTGCGCAACCTGGCAGCACGCGTCCTGTACAGTTACAACTACACCGGCGTCACCCCGGCGATGGCCTTTGAAATGGTGGACAGAGGCTCGCAGTACGTAATGGCGACCACCGATTCCGGGGGCAGGCCGCTGGACGGTGCCAACACTTACAAGTCCAGCTGCCACCGAACATCCCGGCCAAGAACTTCTGGTCCTTCGTCGCCTATGACAACCAGAGTCGCTCGATGCTGCAGACCGACCAGCAGTTCCCAAGCATAGGCAGCAAAGACAAAGACATCGTCATCAATACCGATGCTTCGGTGGATGTCTGGTTCGGCCCGACGGCCCCCAAGGATCATGAAAATAATTGGGGCCAGACTGTTCCCGGCAGGGGCTGGAGTGTGCTGTTGCGTCTGTATGGGCCCGATAAGAGCTGGTTCGACAAGACCTGGAAGCCGGGTGAGTTCGAGTTGATCAAATAGGCAGCTACCAGATAACAAACGGTTGCAGCGATGTCTCTGGAACCTCGCCGCTGAGCCAGAGCTTTGACAGCGTCCTAGAAGTCACGACATATGAGACGGAAACAGACTTCTTATTGATAGAGGTATTCAGCAAACGAAATTATGGCCATCAGGGTTCGCTCCTTGGTGGCCTTTTACTGGAATGCAGGGGCAATAATAATTTCGTGACTTAGTCATTTTTCACATGGCGCGCTCAATTTCCAAGTGCAACATTTTTAGGAGATAATGTTGCATGGGAAAAATCTATGAGCAGTTGAGTGTTGAAGAGCGAACGAAGATCCAAATACAGTTGGAGGCGGGCTTCTCGCCAGCAGCCATAGCCATAGGACTGAATCGTTCGCCATCGACGATTTCTCGCGAACTTCGTCGAAACGGTTGGTTGCGGCCAAAGGCGCAGCGTGGACCTGGGCGGCCACCAGTGGCTGGCGGATACCGTTCCGAAGCGGCCCACAAGCGAGCCCGTGCCTGCAGGATCATTCCGCGTAAGCAGCGACGCTTGCAACCAGGGAACGCGTTGTGGGAGCAGATTATGGAATATTTGCAATCGGGCTACTCCCCAGAGCAGATTTCTGGCACACTGAAACTTGTGCACCCAGAAACGCCCACATTGCAGGTATCCCACGAAACCATTTACACGGCGATCTACGCCATGCCACGTGGTGAACTGCGCAAGGAAGTGATCGGTTGGTTGCGTTTTGGACATGCCAAGCGACGACCGCGAACACGCGGTGAGGACCGGCGGGGGCGAATCCCCGACATGGTCAGCATCCATGATCGGCCGCCTGAAATTGAAGAGCGGTTGGTTCCCGGGCACTGGGAGGGCGACCTGATCAAGGGAGCGAGTAACCGCTCTGCCGTCGGTACGCTGGTAGAGCGCACGACCTTGTTCACCGTGCTGTCCAGAATGGAGAATGCCACCGCTGAAGCCGCCCTGCATGGTTTCAGTCATGTGCTGAATCGGATCGAGGCACAAACGCGCCTTTCTCTGACCTATGATCAGGGGAAGGAAATGACGGCCCATCAACAGTTGACGGCGGCCACCGGGATCAAGGTCTACTTTGCCGATCCGCACAGCCCCTGGCAGCGAGGGCTTAACGAGAACACCAACGGACTGCTGCGGCAGTACCTTCCCAAGGGAAGCGATTTGAGTCAGCATACGCAAGATGAGTTGGACGCGATTGCCTGGAAATTGAACACCAGACCACGAAAGTCGTTGGGCTTCAAATGCCCTGCGGAGCTTTTCACTCCGGACGATTTTGACTTTAAGAAGCATCATGCGTCACTTTTTGCACTTGGTGATTGAAACCGCCCATAGTAAATCAATGTGAGAGGATAAATAAAAACCGTTGTATCAATGATTTGATTCCAAAACTGGCAAACTGCCAGGTCAAATTATCCGTCAGCCACCTCCAGGCGCTTTTGCAACACCACCACAATCCATACTTTCCGCTTTGCTGTTCGGGCGATAATTCCAAAGCAGAAGCCCAATCAGAACGAACGCTGAGGTTAAGTAGACCCATGAATCAGTACCATGCTCAGTATGAGATGCCCAGTCCAGTACATCGATTGACAACCATCCGTAAATCCGGTTGACGAGCCAACCGAAGACCAAAGAGCAAATGGCAATAGTGGCGACATAAACAAGGGTAGTTGCCTTGCCGAGGTGTTTGGCGATAACGGTCATGGTTGCGGCATTGGTTGCCGGGCCAGCGAGCAAGAAGACCAGTGCCGCACCAGGGGACAAGCCTTTTAATACAAGGGCCGCAGCAATCGGTGTGGATGCACTGGCGCAGATATATAATAGGAATGCCCATTATTAGCATGATGAGAAGGAACTGTATTCTCCGCCAAGGTAACGGTCTACGAAATCAATCGGCACAAAATAAGAGATGATCCCGGCAATCAGAATCCCAAGCAGCAACCAGCCACCTATATCCTTGAGCAAATCAGTGAACGCATAAACGACACCGTCCTTGAGACGCTGGAAAATTGGTCTCTTCCGGGCCAATTGTGTGCTCATGTCAGAAGATGCCGAACAGCAACTATCTCTGTGTCCGGCTTAGACACCACTTTCTTCTCAGGCAATAAATTGATCAATGAGCCTGTTGCCAGAGCTGTTAAAAATGCCGAGACAGGGCGGATAATGGTCATGAGCGGGTCGAGCAACGCCCAGGTGATGGCGACAGAGTCGACTCCTGTTTCAGGAACAGAGACGAGAAACGATGCTGTTGCACCTTTGCTTGCCCCCTGCTTGCGTAAGCCGACGGCAACCGGTATGACTCCGCAGGAGCAAAGCGGCAGGGGAATACCAAACAGTGATGCCTTGAATACGGAACGGAAACCATTTCCACCAAGATGTTTGACGATAACTTTTTCAGGGATCAGAACCTTCAATATACCGGCGGCAAAGAAACCAAACAGGACAAACGGCGCCGCCTCTTTGAAGACCAGCCAACATTCTTTTGCGATACCAACGAATGCTTCAATCATAATTTGTGACTCTACGGCATCAGCCGTTTTTCAAATGTTCAAAAGTATTTGACAGTACGTCCTGCACATAGCTGTCTGCGAGTGAATAATAGGCAATCTTCCCCTCTTTGCGATAGCGAACCAGCCCCTTTGTGCGCAGTAGCCTGAGTTGGTGCGAGACCGCTGATGATGACGTGTTCAGGATTGCGGCAAGATCACAGACACACAATTCCGTTGTGTTCAGAGCTTGCAAAATGCGAAGACGCGAGTTGTCCCCCAGAAGGCTAAAAAGCTCCGCAGCCTCAGAGACTAGATGATCACCAGGCATATTCTCAGATGCCTGCATGACCTGTTTCTGATGAATAACGTTAACCTGACAGCTCACTTTGCAAATATCTTCAGCCACAAGATTCTCACTTTCATATGTATTCATTTGTTTTATTGTCTCAGGTTTGACTCCTTCTTGTCAACGGTCGTGCACACCGATACTTTACTAAAAGGGTTGACTTTGGGTCGTGTGTTCAAACTATAATGTTGACTATGGTGCTGGTACTTAGAAAATTTATGATTCCGCTGGCGTTCTTGCTGGCGCTTTCTTTTTTCGTTGGAGCAACTCTTGCGCCTGCCGTTATGGCTGGTCAAGTTGAAGTTGAGCAGTGTTGCGACAAGGAGAATGTGCCTGAAGTACCGGTTGAAGATGGGGAATGCTTCGACTGCAATTGCCCTACCTGTCAATTTGTTATCAAAACGCAATTGGGCGACACCGAAACCCTAGCATCCATTACATCAGTCTATTCTTGGCGGGTTTCACAATTGGTCCCATCTGGATTTATTAGTTTAATCGATTATCCACCTGAACACTCCTAAGCTTTAACATTACAAATCGAACTTTATTTGATCACTGGCAGTGGTGCGTCTCGTTGCGCTTGTCACTGATCTCCATTACTTATTTGCGAAATCTTAAGGATTCATAAAATGAAACATTTGCTTTTGATTGCTACATTGATCTTCACGCTGATTCTTGCCGGTTGCGGTGATGAGAAATACGGTGACGGCGTAGATGCTTCTGCCCAAGCGGTGAAGGTCAAGGATATCTTCCTAAAAAAGAACCTGACAGGACAGAAAGTCACCCTCGAAGGCAAGATCGTATCTCAGTGCCAGTCAAATGGCTGCTGGTTCTATCTTCAGGATGACACAGGGCAAGTCTACATAGACATGGCGACAAACAAGTTCAGCCTCCCTTCTATGCCAAACAAGCAGGTCGTCGCCAGTGGCACTGTTGGTAAAATGCGAAACAATATCGTCCTTATTGCAACAGGAGTTGAACTGAAATGAATGGATATTTAAAGCTAGCCGTTAAGAATCTGTTGCGGCACAGAATACGAAGTTCGCTGACAATGCTAGGTATTGCTGCTTCGGTAGGGGTGCTGTTTTCCGTTCTGTCTTTTAACAGTGGTTTCAATAATGGCCTTGCAGCAGAGTTGGAACGCACTGGTTTGCATTTCATGGTTGTCCCTTCTGGATGTGCTCACGAGGTAGCGGCCCTTGTTCTGCATGGTGCGGTCATTCCTAAGTTTCTCGATACAGGCGTCATGGGGCATCTTCAAGAAACCAGTGGTATAGCCATGGCTACACCTATTCTTGTTGCACAACAGCCGAATCCCGAAAGAGAGAGAATCGACCTCATCTACGGTGTGGATATGGAGGTTTTGTCTGCGATTAAGCCAAGCTGGGAAATTGAAGGAAAGATTCCAACGCAGGACAACGAGATTCTACTCGGTCATGAAGTTGCTAAGCACGAAGGCTTAAAGCCTGGAGATGTGTTCACGGAGACTGCCGATGGGACGTCGCTGGTCATCGCTGGGATCGTCGGCCTGACCGGCAGCCAGGATGATGCTTTTGTCTATTTGCCCATCCAGACAGCGCAGAGGATACTTGAGCGGCCAGGCGCAGCAACCGCGATTGGCGTCAAAGTAACAGACCCTGAACGAATGAGCGAAATTACGGATGAACTGACCTCAGCCGTGCCAGGCATACAGATTGTGACTATGGGCGAAGTGATGAATTCCATATCTAACCTGGCTGCATCTGCTCGTGCGCTTAGTTTGGCTATCGTTTTGATTGCAGTGCTCATCAGTGCCGTCGGCGTAATGAATTCGATTCTTATGTCTGTTTTCGAACGCAGCCAGGAAATAGGTATGATGAGGGCTGTGGGCGCCTCTCGTCGTGATGTCTTTCGCATCATCCTGGAGGAAACGACCATTCTGTCGCTGACGGGAGGTGTCTTTGGCATCGCCATGGCAACGCTGGGGTCGAAACTTATCGAAGCGTTTGTCCGGTCTGTGATGCCTTTCGTTCCCACCGGCAGCCTGATCAGCTTCGATCCATTCCTCGCTCTTGGAAGTATGCTGTTTATCATGGTTATTGGCTTGTTTGCGGGTTTCTACCCGGCCTGTAAAGCGTCTAAAATTAACCCCGTTGAGGCTATAAAAGGATGATTGAACTTAAAGGAATAGAAAAGCATTACCGTCGCGGCGCAGAAGATGTTCGCGCTTTGCGTGGCGTTGACCTGAGCGTCGATAAGAAAGAGCTGTTAGCTATTACCGGTCCATCGGGTGCAGGCAAAACGACACTGCTGCATATTCTCGGATGTCTCGATCAGCCGACGCATGGCGAAGTCATAATTGATGGTGTCGATGCCTCTCGTATGCCCGAAGCGGAAGTCGTCAAGCTGCGAAGGGATAAGATTGGATTTGTCTTTCAGCAGTTCTACCTGATTCCTGGGCTAAGCGTGTATGACAATATCGCTCTCCCGCTGCTCTTCAGTAAGAAGCCAGCGACGCCCGAGAAGATCACACACTTGGCGCAAATGGTGGGCTTGGAGCATCGGCTTGACCACGTCCCATCGCAACTGAGTGGTGGAGAGATGCAGCGAACTGCAATCGCACGTGGCTTGGTCAACGAACCAGAAATTCTTCTGGCAGATGAGCCTACCGGGAACCTTGACAGCGAAAACAGCGAAAAGATTTTTGGAATCCTCCGCTCATTAAGAAATAATGGACTAACCATTATTATGATTACCCATAACCCAGAACTTGCAGCACGTGCTGATCGTACCGTACATATCAAAGATGGGTTGGTTCATAAGGAAGAATGATCTAGTCATCACGTGGGCCAACCGGCAATCTGGATTCGGAGGCCGAAGCAGAAGTCATGAAGGTTCTTATGAACCGAAATCGACAAGGGAAAACAATTATTTTTGTTACCCACAGTAATGAAATCGCCTCAAGGCCATAATATTGTGTATGTACACGACGGCCAAGTCCAATTGCCTGAGTTCAAAAAAGCAAGTTGATCTATGGAAAAGCCCCCAACATTACGATTGGGGGCTTATTTTATAAGTCACGATTTTCAGTAAATATTAGCCCCTCTCTGGTTCTCAGGGCAGGGGCTTTCCTGTAAGTATTACTGCAACTCTTTCTTACATTACCTAGGGATATTTAGGATACGGCGAGCGTAGAACAAATCGACACTGTCTGTCAGATCAAGTTCCGATTGCTTCAATTAAACACCTGCACTCACATTCACCTGGCATCGCCAAGCACCTGCATTTACTGTTATTGTTTGTTGTCTGTATGCTAGAACCCGCTTATTCTGAAGCTTCTTCAGCCTTGGGTTCGTCATGGGGCGGTTCATCTGTTCTGATCTTCTCGACTTCTTCTTCCAGGGATGCGGCTTCAGCCTTTAATTCATCTAGCCTCTGCAGGATCTCTTTGACTGGCCCCTGGTTCATAATGTTCTTTTGGCCCTCCTCGCGTAAGTCGTCGATCATCTTGCCGAGGTCACCATGGGCTGCGATGATTTTTTTGTGCAAAGCAGACAGGTCAATTTTCTTCTGCACCAGCTTCTTGTACTGATTGGCTTTAAAGGTGGCCGTGTTCCATGCATGTTTGGTGCTTCCCCAGATCTTTTCTGAGGTTTCTTTCAGCTTTTCAACCTGATCTTCCTGTGGTTCCGGTTGTGGCTGCTCTGTGTCAGGCGTCTGTTCCTTCTGGTTTTTTTCTGCTCGTCCATGTCGTCCTCCAAGGTTATTTGGAGTAAAGTTTATCATCGCCTAATGAAGGGTCAAGGCTATCATTGTTATATGATTTCTTGCTCCAGCCAATATGATCGTCTAGAATGTCTGAATTATAATTTCAAGGAGGGTTGCTATGGTTTCAGCTGAAAGAGGACAGACCAAATACCAGATCAATTTGCGGCGTTATTTACGTGAAAGTAATGTCGACCGCGATCTGACCCGTATTATTTGCGAAATAGCCAATGCATCAAAATACATCATCAATGCAATCCGTACGGGTGACCTCGGTGTTGCGGGAACCTCTAACCTTTATGGTGAGCAGCAACTGGCACTTGATGTCCTGTCGGATCGTATCCTTCAGAAGCGTTTAATGTATTCCGGTGTTGTTGCCAAGATGGCTTCGGAAGAAGTGGATGAAATCATAGAGGTGACCACACCGAACAACGGTCGTTATTCTATCGCTTTCGATCCTCTCGATGGCTCTTCGCTGGTTGATGTCAACCTTGCCGTCGGAACGATTGTCTCGATTTTCGAAGGGGATAACCTGCTGCAGCCTGGACGAAACCAGGTCGCTGCCCTCTATGTCCTGTATGGCCCACGTACAACCATGGTCGTCTCGACCGGCAATGGTGTCCATGAATTTGCCATGAATCAACTGATGGAATTTGACCTGGTCAGGGAAAATATCCAGTTGGCAGGGCCGGCCAAGATTTATGCGCCGGGAGGTCTGCGCAGCAAATATACTGACGGGACAGAGAAATTTGTTCGTTCTCTTGAGGAAAGTGGCACCAAATTAAGATACTCCGGTGGGTTTGTCCCCGATATCAACCAGGTTCTGATTAAGCGCGGCGGCATCTTCATGTACCCTCATCTGAAGGATGCTCCTGACGGTAAACTCCGTCTCCTCTATGAGCTGAGTCCGATGGCTTTTCTGGTTGAGCAGGCGGGTGGGGCGGCCTCCAACGGCAAGCAGAGGATTCTGGATATTGAGCCTGAGTCTTTTCATCAGCGTGCACCGGTGTTTATCGGCACCAAGGATGCTGTTGCCTTTGCAGAACAATGCATTCGGGAGGAAGAAGGCTAAAGGAGTTATTGTCTACTTGAAGCAGCAAGGGGGACACGTATCAAGGACATGTCCCCCTTTTGCTTTGCAGGCTAAATGAGAAAGGCCCGGCAGAATCCTCTGCCGGGCCTTAAGTTTTACAAGGGATGACTGTTAATTCTCAGCCAGTTCCTTGCCTTTTTCGTAGCCCATGCTGTAGGCCTTCTTGTTCAGCTCTTTGAATGCCGCAGGGACTTTCCGCAGTACGGCTTCCTCGCCGGACTTCTCTGGCGACGACACCGGTCAAGCCGATAACCGCACCGAGTGCAACCACGTTGGCGACGATCTCACGGCCGATGTCTTCTTTGGCCATGCGCATGATCGGCAGGCGGAAGACTTTGAAGTCGCCTTCAGGAGCACGCTTGACAAAGTCATCGTCAATCAGGAGCAGGCCGCCCTTCTTGATGCCGTTAGCGTACTTGTCAGCAGCTTCCTGGGTCATTGCCAGGCAGGCATCAACAATTGTTGCTTTTGGGTAGTCGATCGGTGCATCGGAGATGATGACCTCTGACTTGGATGCGCCACCGCGGGCTTCAGGACCGTAACTTTGGGACTGTACGGCACTTTTGCCTTCGATAATCGAGGCTGCTTCTGCGAGGATAATTCCGGCGGTGATCAGGCCTTGACCACCCGCACCGGAAAAGCGAAGCTCATAACGTTCAGCCATGGTTCTTTCTCCTTTTCGTAGTGATCAGGCGCCTTGCGCCTTTTTGATAACTTCTGCGTACTGAGCGCATACTCAGGCTTCTCGGTGTCCTGGAAGAGAATGCCGGTGAGGAACTTGCCCTCGAGTTGCTCGGCGGTCATTTTGGCTGCAGCCTTGACAGGAACGGCATTGGCTTTCAGGCGCTTCATCATGTCAATGACAGAGCGGAACTTGTTGCGACGACCATAGGTGGTCGGGCAGTCGTCGACAACCTCTATGATGGCCATACCCTTGTGCTGGATGCCCTGGGTGATCAGCTTGTCGATCTCGCGGGGGTGGGCAGCGGTGGTGCGGGCGACGAAAGTCGCGCCAGCACCGATCGCCAGCTTGGAGATATCAAAGATCGGGTCCGGGTTGCCGTAAGGAGTGGTCGACGCCATGGTCACCGGTCGGGGTGCAGGGCGAGAACTGACCGCCGGTCATGCCGTAGATGTAGTTGTTCATCAATACGTAGGTCATGTCGATGTTGCGACGGCAGGCGTGGATGAAGTGGTTGCCGCCGATAGCAGTGCCGTCACCGTCACCGCCGCAGCAGAATAACGTTCATTTCAGGCTTGGCCATTTTGACGCCCGTTGCAAATGCTGCTGCGCGACCATGAGCGGTGTGCAGGGTGCAGGCGTCAAGGTAACCGGGCAGACGGCTGGCGCAGCCGATACCGGAGACGATGGCAGTGTTCTTGCGATCAAGCTCGCAAGTGTCCATGGCCCGGATCAGGCCTTTCATGACAATGCCGTGACCGCAACCGGGGCACCAGATGTGCGGTAGCTTGCCGGGGCGGATTGATTTTTCGTAATCGTAAGCCATTTAGAGTACCTCCTTAACCTTGTCCATGATCTGACCGGGATTGATCGGATCGCCGTCGACCCGGCCTTCATGGACCACAACGCAGTTGCCTTTGGCAACGCGCTCGACTTCGAGGACCATCTGACCGAGGTTCATTTCGGCGACGACGATCGCTTTGGCTTGCTTTGCCAGTTCAGCAGTACGTTTCTCCGGGAAAGGCCAGAGAGTGATCGGACGGAACAGGCCAGCCTTGATCCCTTCTTTACGCAATTCATTGACGGCGTAACGGGCAGAACGGGAGGTGGATCCGTAGGCCCAGATGATGACATCAGCATCTTCAGTCAGGTACTCTTCGTACGACTCGATGTCGGCAATGTTATCCATGACCTTGTCGATCTGGCGACGCTCTTCGGCGTCAACCAGGCTGGCTTTGGTGGTCGGGAAGCCGTCATCAGCCTTGTTCAGGCCGGTGACATGAAACTTGTATCCGGAACCGAAAGCCGCCAGAGGCGGGACCTGGCCCTTGGTGCTAGTCGTAAGGCTTGTAGTCTGTCGGGGCCGATCGGTTGGCGCTTCACGATCAATGACTTCAAGCTCGCCCGGCTCGGGAAGACGATGCGCTCACGCATGTGACCGACGATTTCATCAAAGAGAACCTGTACCGGCATACGGTATTTTTCAGCCAGGTTGAAGGCACGAACCGTTTCGGTGAAGATCTCCTGGCAGGAATCAGGGACCAGCGCGATGGCGGCATGGTCACCGTGGGTTCCCCACATGGCCTGCATGACGTCGGACTGGCCGGGGCCGGTCGGCATGCCGGTGGAAGGGCCGCCACGCATGACGTTGATGATAACGCAGGGAACTTCGGCGATGCAGGCATAGCCGATCAGCTCCTGCTTGAGGGAGACGCCGGGACCCGAAGTCGCGGTCAACGCCTTCGACACCGGTCAGGGAAGCGCCGATGACCGATGCCATCGCGCGATCTCGTCTTCCATCTGGATGAATTTGCCGCCGACTTTCGGCAGCTCATTCGACAGTTCCTCGGCGACCTCGGTCGACGGGGTGATGGGGTAGCCACCGAAGAATTTGCACCCGGCGTATACGGCACCGGCGGCACAGGCTTGGTTCCCCTGCAACAGAGCAACTTTTTTAGCCACGTTCACTCTCCTCTGTATTGAAATAGATTGATTATTCGTCGTGGACCTTGATGGCAAAGTCAGGGCAAAGCAATTCGCACTGCATGCACTTGATGCAGTCTTCAGGCCGTGGGACCGTGACCAGGAAGACGTCCATCTCCAAGACATTCTTCGGGCAGAATTCGACGCAGATACTGCATCCTTTGCAGTTACGCTCGATGATTTCGAGTCTGGCACCACT
Source organism: uncultured delta proteobacterium (assembly GCA_963769955.1). Lineage (GTDB taxonomy): Bacteria > Desulfobacterota > Desulfuromonadia > Desulfuromonadales > BM103 > M0040. The sequence continues at coordinate 161,344 of CAVYNW010000005.1, read as the reverse complement.
CATTCTGGTTCTGTCTCCTTTGTACTTGATTTTTAGCGTAAACGTAGCGAAATTTGCGGCGAAGATAGCATGATTGACTCGTCTTGTTCCACTACTAATTTGGTATACGCTATACTTTTTTCCGCATATTTAACGAGACTTAAAAAAAATGGAAAAAGGTCGCTAAATTACAGCCAGATAAGAAAGAAGGGCAATGTCGCCATTGCCCTTCTTTGGGGGTACGGCTTGATAAATAATGCTTACAGCAGTCCCATCTTCTCGAGGTCGGCGATCAGACCTTTGACTGCGTTGACTGAGTTGTCCATCAGGGCCTGCTCGGTTTGCGTCGAGTTTGAACTCAACGATCTTCTCAACACCACCGGCACCGAGGACACAGGGAACGCCGACGTAGTAACCATCAACACCGAATTCGCCGTTGAGCAGAGCGCAGGTTGGCAGGACACGCTTCTGGTCTTTGAGGATCGACTCGGCCATGGCGATGGCTGCGGAGGCCGGGCTGTAGAAAGCGCTGCCGGTTTTGAGCAGCTTGACAACTTCGCCGCCAGCAGCTTTGGTGCGCTCAACCATGGCCGTCATGACTTCTTCTGGCCTTGGCAGCGGAGCCGTACTTCTGCTCGAGCAGCTCCATAACCGGGATGCCCTGAACGCTTGCGTAGCGGATCAGGGGAACCATGGTGTCGCCGTGACCGCCGAGGGTCATTGCGTTGACATCCTTGACAGATACGCCGAGTTCCCAGGCGATGAACGCTGCGAAACGGGCGGAGTCGAGAACGCCGGCCTGACCGATGACGCGCTCTGCAGGGAAGCCGGTGACTTTGCGGCACAGGGTTACCATGGCGTCGAGAGGATTGGAGATAACGATGACGAATGCATTCGGAGCGTTGTCGCGGATGCCTTCGGCGACCGAGGTCATGATCTTGGAGTTGACTTCGATCAGGTCATCACGGCTCATGCCGGGCTTGCGAGGCAGGCCTGCGGTAACGATGACGACGTCGGAACCGGCGATGTCTGTGTAGCTGTTGGTGCCTGTGCAAGATAACGTCAAAGCCGTCGATCAGGGGAGGCTTCGGCAAGGTCGAGGGTCTTGCCCTGAGGCATGTCCTCAACGATGTCAAACAATACCACGTCACCCAGTTCACGCAGGCAGCGCCAGTTGAGCCAGTACGCCACCGATCTGTCCACCACCGATCAATGCAATTTTTGGTCTCGCCATTTTTCTCTCTCCTTATAAAAGTTTGTATAAAGAGATAGGGACGGAGCACAGCGCCGTCCCATCCGTGTTGAATTACATGCTGTCGATAATTGCGTTCAAAGTTGCGCTCGGGCGCATCGCCTGGCTCGGCCTTGACCGGGTCAGGACGGAAATAGCCGCCGACGTCTACCGGGGAACCCTGGCAGTCAATCAGTTCTTGGTCGATTTTGGCTGCGTTGTCCGAAAGCTGCTTGGCAATTGGGGCAAAGCGAGCCTTCAGCTCGGCGTCCTTGTCCTGGGCGGCCAGAGCCTGTGCCCAGTAGAGTGACAGGTAGAAGCTGGCTGCCACGGTTGTCAATTTCTTTAACCTTTCGGGAAGGCAGTTTCTGGTTCTCCAGGTACTGGCCAATGCCTTCGTCGAGTGTCTCGGCCAGAACGGCAGCCTTCGGGTTGTTGTCGTTGCCGTTGCGGCCAGCTCCAGGGAAGGAACCAGGGCACAGTACTCACCGAGGGAGTCCCAGCGGATGTGTCCTTCCTTGAGGAACTGCTCAACGTGCTTCGGAGCAGAACCGCCGGCGCCGGTTTCGAACAGGCCACCACCAGCCAGCAGAGGCACGATGGAGAGCATGCGGGCGCGAGGTGCCCAGCTCAAGGATCGGGAAGAGGTCGGTCAGGTAGTCCCTCAGCACGTTGCCGGTCACGGAGATGGTGTTTTCGCCCTTGCGAACGCGCTCGAGGGAGAATTTCATTGCGTCAACCGGATCCATGATGCGGATGTCCAGGCCGGTGGTGTCGAACTCGGGCAGGTACTTGTTGACCTTCTTGATGATCTCTGCATCGTGGCCACGCTTTTCGTCGAGCCAGAAAATGGCCGGCTCGCCGGAAGCCTTGGCGCGGTTGACCGCCAGCTTGACCCAGTCCTTGATCGGAATGTCTTTGGCCTGGCTGGAACGGTAGATGTCGCCGGTTGCAACCGGCTGCTCAAGCAGAACTTCGCCTGCCGAGTTGACCACCTGGAACTTGCCGGCGGCAGGCGCTTCGAAGGTCTTGTCGTGGGAACCGTACTCTTCGGCTTTCTGGGCCATCAGGCCGACGTTGGCGACGCTGCCCATGGTGGCCGGATTGAACTGGCCGTTGCGTTTGGCGTCTTCGATGATCTCGCGGTACATGGTGGCGTAGCAGCGGTCGGGAACCATGGCGATGGTGTCCTGCAGTTCGTCCTGCAGGTTCCACATCCGGCCGCCGTCACGAACCACGTTCGGCATGGAAGCGTCGACGATGACATCGTTGGGAACATGCAGGTTGGTGATGTTCTTGCGCGAGTCAACCATCGCCAGCGCCGGCCTGGCTTGCATAGCAGGCGTTGATGTCTGCTTCGATCTCAGCTTTCTTGTCGGCAGGAAGCTTGTTCGAGCTTGTTCAGGATGTCACCCATGCCCTAGTTCGGGTTGGCGCCGATCGATTTCAGAGTCTCGGCATGCTTCTCAAGAGCGTCCTTGAAGTAAACTTTGACGGCATGGCCGAACATGATCGGGTCGGAAATCTTCATCATGGTGGCTTTGAGGTGCAGGGAGAGCAGAACGCCCTTCTCTTTGGCCTCGGCAGCGGTCTGCGGCGTAGAACTTGCGCAGCGCGGCAACCTTCATGACCGAGCTGTCGAGGATTTCACCTTCGAGCAGTGTCAGACCGTCTTTTTTGACGGTGACCTTGCCGGCTTCGTCAACGAACTGGATCTTGACGGTGTCGGCTTTGTCCATGGTGACCGATTTTTCGGTCTCGTAGAAATCGCCATTGTCCATGTGGGCGACACGGCATTTGGAGGTGCCTGGAGCCGGCCAGTCCTGCATCATGCGGTGCGGGTTTTTCTGGGCGAATTTCTTGACCGAAGCAGCGGCACGGCGGTCGGAGTTGCCTTCACGCAGAACCGGGTTGACAGCGGAGCCGAGGCACTTGGCAAAGCGTGCTTGCAGTTCTTTTTCCGCATCAGTCGTTGCTTCTTCAGGATAGCTGGGAATGTCGTAACCCTTTTCCTGGAGTTCACTTGATGGCCGCCTGCAACTGCGGAACCGAAGCGCTGATGTTCGGCAGCTTGATCACGTTTGCTGCCGGTGTCTTGACGATTTCGCCAAGCTCCGCCAGGTAATCGGCAACCTTCTGCTCTTCAGTCAGGTTTTCCGGGAAGTTTGCGATGATACGACCGGACAGGGAAATGTCCTTTGTTTCAACATCAACGCCGGTCCCTTTGCAAAAAGCCTTTACGATCGGAAGAAATGCGTAAGTCGCTAAAGCAGGTGCTTCGTCAATTTCTGACCAGATAATCTTTGCCATTTTTACTCTCTCCTTGAAGTGTTTATACAGAATTGCCAGAGGCAGAAACTACAAATAAAAAATGCGCAAGAAAGCCTTGCGGAAAGGTGTATACAGTATACAAACGGCTTTGCCACTGTCAAGGAAAAAGTAAGGCCGATTCTGGGGAGCAAAGCAGGGAGTAATTTTAATCAAAAGATAACGAATTTATATGTGCAGCAAGGAGCCTGTTTGCAAAGGTGTAAAATGGTCACGAGGTCAGCCGCGGCATGGGCCTTAAAGAGGATTGATCGTAGCCGTTTTTGCAGCGTGTTACAGGCGACTCTCGGGCAATCTTGTTTTCTTGTCGATGTGAAGTTATGGAAACGGTTTTTTATTGACTGGTTGCAGTGCCTGCCGGTACCGGAAAAATATCTGATTCGCGGGCCTTTTGGCGTGCTTCCTCAAGGTCCTTCTCGGTCATGTCGCGGCGAATGCTGAGAGACTGACCCGGGAATATCTGGCGCGGATCCTTAATCTGGTCGCGATTGGCCTGATAGAGCAGGGGCCAGAGTAAGCCTTCGCCGTAAACTTCCGATTTTGCAGAGATCGTCCAGAGGTTCTCGCCGTTACCAACGGTGTAATCATTGACCAGCACGATTTTCGGCTTGGCTTTAACGACAGGTTTGGGTTGTGGAGCAGGTTTGGGTTGTGGCGCAGGTTTCTTCTTTTCTACGAGAGGGCTTTTCTTCTCTTGCTTTTGCTTCTGTCGAGCTTTTTCTTCCGCTACAGCACGTTCCTGCTCTTCTTGCCGGCGCTTGGCCTGTTCTTCTTCGGCCAGCACGACTGCGCGGCGGGCGTGCTGCAGGGAAAAATCAAGTGAATCGCGAGCCTCGCCATACTCAGCGTCCTGCATGGAGAGGCGTGCATCGTCGAGGGCCGTTCTGGCGGCCTGGTATTCTGCTGGAGCGAACTCAGCCGCTTGCTTGGTATAGGCCCTTCCTACCATGTACTCCGCCGCGGCCATTCCTGGTGTGGAGGTTTGGCGCATGCGTTTAGAAGAAGGGCGGTTATTATGAAAATCAGGCAACGCAACATGAGGCGTTTATTCCATTTCAGTAAACTGGCTTATGACGATTTCTGTTGAGAGCTTGCCGCCAGGCGGATGCCGAGTTCACGCAGTTGCTTTTCATCGACGGTCCCCGGCGCTTCAGACATCAGGCAGGTCGCCTTCTGGGTTTTCGGGAATGCGATAACGTCACGAATTGATGCTGCGCCGGTAAGGATCATCATGACCCGGTCAAGTCCGAAGGCGATGCCGCCGTGAGGAGGAGCGCCGAATTCGAGGGCATCGAGCAGGAAGCCAAATTTCTCACGGGCTTCTTCCTCACCGATGCCGAGCAGTTCAAACATCTGGCTCTGTACATCCTGGTTATGAATACGAATGCTGCCGCCGCCGATCTCTGAACCGTTAAGGACCAGATCGTAGGCCTTAGCCCGGGCTTTACCCGGTTCCGTTTCAAGAAGCGGGATGTCTTCATCCAGAGGTGCTGTGAATGGATGATGGACCGCAACGTGACGACGGGCTTCGCCGTCCCATTCCAGTAATGGGAAGTCTGTGATCCAGACAAACTTGTAATCATTTGCATCTGCAAGGCCGAGCTTGTTACCGAGATGGCCACGCAGGCGGCCCAGAGCTTCGTTGGTGATTGCGGGCGTGTCTGCGCCGAAGAGCAGCAGGTCCCCCGGTTGTGCATTGAGTGCGGCGCCGAGCTCAGCCAACTCCTGCTCGGTAAAGAACTTGGCGATTGGTGATTGCCAGCTGCCGTCTTCCTGGATCTTGACCCAGGCCATCCCTTTCGCACCGTAAATAGCGACGAAGTCAGTCAGGTCGTCGAGCTCCTTGCGGGAGAAGGTCGCACAGCCCTTGGCGTTGATGGCCTTGACCAGGCCGCCACTCTCAGCGACGCTGGCAAAGACCTTGAAACCGCAGCCTTTGACAAGCTCTGTGATGTTGATCAGCTCCATGCCAAAGCGCAGGTCGGGGTTGTCGACCCCGTAACGCTCGAGCGCTTCGGCGTAGGTCATGCGAGGGACTGGTACGGTGATCTCTGTATTGATGGTCTCTTTAAAAACGGTTGCTATCATCCCCTCCATGATCGACATGATGTCGTCACGGTCAACGAAGGAAAGTTCGCAATCGATCTGGGTGAATTCGGGCTGGCGGTCAGCGCGGAGGTCCTCGTCTCGGAAGCATCTGACGATCTGGAAGTAGCGATCGAAACCGGAGACCATGAGCAGCTGCTTGAAAATCTGCGGTGACTGGGGAAGAGCATAGAAATTCCCCAGGTTGACGCGGCTCGGCACCAGGTAGTCACGGGCACCTTCCGGGGTGCTCTTGGTCAGCATTGGTGTTTCGATTTCCAGGAAATTATTTTCGGTCAGGTAGTTGCGAACTGTCTGGGCCACTTTGTGACGCATGATCAGGTTCTGCTGGATACCCTCACGGCGGAGGTCGAGATAACGATACTTGAGGCGCAGATTCTCGGCGACTTCGGTGAATTCGTCAAGCATAAAGGGTGGTGTCTTGGCCGGGTTGAGGATGCGGATTTCGCTGATTTCAACTTCGACTTCACCGGTCGCCATCTTCGGGTTGACGGTTCCTTCCGGGCGCGGAGAGACTTTGCCTATGGCGGCAACCACAAACTCGTTGCGAACGGCTTCTGCCTTGGCGTGGGCTTCAGGGTCACGGTCGGGATCAAGGGCCAGCTGGCCGATGCCGGTACGGTCACGCAGATCGATAAAGATCAGACCGCCATGGTCACGTCGGCGGTGAACCCAGCCCATGATACAGACTTCCTTGCCAATATCTTCTTTACGCAATTCGCCGCAGTAATGAGTTCTTTTCCAGTCTCCGAGTATATCGCTCAAGGGGCTAACTCCTTAAAATAAATGTAGTATTCTTGTGTCGCTGTGCTGCGCTTCCAGATGAAGGCAAGCGGCCATTATATCGATGCCCGTCAGGAGCGTCAAGCGTCATGAATTTCTCTAAGCAGGCGACTTTCCAGTCCCTCCAGGCTGACTTCCTCCTGGCTGCTTTCATCCATCTTGCGCAGTTGTGCAACGCCACGCTCAAGTTCGTCTTCTCCGAGAATGAGCACCCGGCGAGTTTTCAACTTGTCGGCACGACGAAGCTGGGCTTTCAGGCTCTTGCCGGTATATTCCATCTCAACCAGCACGCCTTCTCGTTGCAGTCGGGTCAGCATGGCAAAGCCGGCTCTGGTTGCCTTCTCGCCGAGAGTGGCAATGAAGAGCTCGGGACGGGGCGGTTCAATGCTCTGCTCGCCAAGCATCAGGGCAAGCCGTTCCAGACCGATGGCGAAACCAATGCCTGGCAGCTCCGGCCCACCCAGCTCCTTGATCAAGCCATCGTAACGACCTCCGGCGGCGACAGCGTTTTGCGAGCCAAGACTGCCGGTCACCATTTCAAAGGTCGTTTTGGTGTAGTAGTCGAGTCCTCGCACCATGCGCGGGTTAACCGTGTAACTCACCGACAGAGCATCGAGATACTCTTTGACCTGGCCGAAGTGAGTCTCGCAACCGATGCAGAGGTTGTCAAGCATGGCCGGCGCGTCAAGGGTTGCCTCCTTGCAGCCGGGAACCTTGCAGTCGAGAACTCGCAGCGGGTTCGTCGTATAGCGGCGCTGGCAGTCGGCACAGAGTGTCTCGATGTGCTGCTCAAGGAAGCTGATCAGTGTTTCACGATAGCCTGGGCGACATTCCGGGCAGCCGAGCGAGTTGATCTGCAGGGAGACATCGGGAATCTTCGTGGTTTGAAAATAGTGACTGAGCATGGCCAGCACCTGGGCATCGATCTTGGGATCGTCGATGCCGATGACCTCTGCGCCGATCTGGTGAAACTGCCGGTAGCGGCCTTTCTGAGGGCGCTCGTGACGGAACATGGGCCCGATGTAGTAAAGCTTCGAGACCGGATCCTGGGCATACATCTTGTGCTGAATGAACGAGCGCATCACGGGAGCCGTTCCTTCCGGGCGCAGGGTCATCGACGTGCCGCCTTTGTCGCTGAAGGTGTACATCTCTTTTTCAACGATATCGGTCGTTTCACCGATTGAGCGACAGAAGAGCTCGGTTTTCTCGACCACCGGGACGCGAATTTCACGATAACCAAAGGCTGCGAAAACTTTGCGGGCCTGCTCTTCGAGATGCTGCCAGGTTTCAACGTCGCCGGGCAGAATGTCATTCATGCCCTTAATGCCTGTAATACTCACTATTTAATGACTCCAGAGTTGTTAAGTGTTTTGAAAAATCAATTTAACGCGGAGACGCGGAGGTGCAGAGGAAGATTATAAACATTAGCTTATGTTTTGCTCTGCGCCTTCGTGTCTCTGCGTTGAATAAGGTCTTTAATAATACGCTACAAAAAACATGAGTAGGGCTTTTTACTTGTTCTCACTCAGTCCGTCAACCCGGTAAACCTCGACCATGGTGTTTTTGCCTTTAATATGTAATGGGCTTCGATGCTCTGCTGATAAGCTGGATAAGCGGTTTGAAGTTCAGTCATGACGGCTTCATTCTGATTGTCTTGAAGGAATGCAACGCCGAGCAGGTAGAGCGGCGTCAGGTTGTCCGGGTCTGTCGCCAGTTTCTCTTGGTAGCGTTGGATGATGTCTGAAGAAACGGTTCTGAACTGACTTGCTTCGCCGGTCTGGAAGTCACCAGGGGTGAGGATGAGGAGCGAGCTGCCCAGGGCCAAGGCAGCCAGGGCGCGTGCGATCATGTGGCGACAATCTCTGAAGCGCTCCGGGCGATGTTGCGGTCATTCTTGCCAAGGTACATCGCTTTGTCAGCCAGGTCGATCATCTCTTCCAGGCCTGTTGCGTGAATCGGGAAAGTGGCATGGCCGACCGTTGCAGTCAGGCGACCGGTGCTGCCATGAGCGATGGAGAACTCGAATTCGGCAATGGAAGACCTGATTCTTTCTGCAACAATTTTGGCACCACGGGTGTCGGTTTCAACCAGCAGAGCGGTAAATTCGTCACCACCGTAACGGAAAAGCATGTCGGCATCACGAACACATTCATGCAGCAGTTCACCGACCTGACGTAGTACGCCGCTACCGGCAAGGTGGCCATGTTCATCGTTGATGTTCTTGAAATAGTCGAGGTCGATAAAGGCCAGCGAAAATTCCAGACCGTAACGTTCCGAACGGCGGATTTCCTGCTCAAGAGCTATATGCAGATAGCGGTGGTTGTACAGCCCGGTCAGATCGTCCGTATAAATCAGATCCCGGGCGCCCTGGTATTGGCAGGCATTGCGAAAACCGAGGGCGACCTGGTCGGCGAGAAAAGCCAGGCTTTGCTGAGAAGCTGGTTCTGCAAGCTCAGAGTCCTCCGCGTTGCAAAGGACCACGGCTCCATGTTCCTGATTCTCTGCCGTCATGGGGAACACCCAGAGAGCACTTCAAGGTCTCGTCACCATCAAAGATCGCAGGGACATCGCCCTTCTGCAAGAGGGCGGGAGCTTCCATTGTTCTGGTTTTCTCGAGCAGCTGCTCTGCCAGTTCCTTTGCCTTTGCCTCTTCGAAACCTTTTGTGGCCAGATGGCTGATGCCATTCTGGGTTGCCAGGTAGGCCAGGCCATGACCCTGGCCGATTTCATGCAGCAGGGTATTCAGCGACTCCTGGAACAGGTCGTCGATATTCAGTAGACCGGAAAGGTGCTGGCCTTTCTGGTAGAGACGGATCTGGCTCTGCAGCAGGCTGTTTTCGGCAATCAGATGACGTTGTTCAAGACAGGTTTTGATGGTGTGGCGAAGTTGTTCGGGATTGCATGGCTTGAGGAGGTAGTCACGTGCCCCGCCTTTTAACGCCTGAATGGCTGTTTCTACGGTCGCATTGCCGGTGGCGAGGATAATGTCCGGAGACGGATCGAAAGAGCGCGTGCGACGGATTAATTCCAGGCCGCAGATTTCAGGCATGACCATGTCGGTCAGGATGACATCGACATTTGTCCGTGTCAGGTAGTCAAGAGCCTCTTTCCCTGAGCCTACTGAATCGATAATGTAAAGGTCGCCCTCCGAAAGAATCTCGGTAAAGAGACGCCGGAAGAAAACTTCATCATCGACAATCAGAATCTTTGGCTTTGGCATGCTTCAGTCCTTCGTTGATTAGCAACTCAAACTACCAAACTCCTTGAAATGAGTCAATTATTATCCCTGCCTGAATTTCACCTTGTTATAGCCACCTGTTTCTCTGTAGAGCCCTGCCAGAGGTTGTCGACAAGACGAAATTGCAGCATTCCCTGGGTGTCGGTTCTGAAGACTCTGACCTTTTGCCTGTCACAGGCATCAAGGGTCTGCTGATGTGGAAACCCATAAGGGTTGCCGAGTCCTGCCGAGACAAAGGCGACTTTGGGCTTTAACCAGTTCAGATATACGCTGGCTCTGCGTGACGGCTGCCATGGTGTGACATCTTTCAACAGAGTCGCCCTCCCGGGCAGGCCTGCGTCAATGAGTTGTGACAGACCCTTTGCCGAAGAGATCTCGCAGTCAACAAGACCCCTTGGTCCTGACCGGCGAGCGAAAACAGCAAGAGACCGTTCATTGATGTCCCGTGAATGCTGTGACGGGGCAAACAGGCTGAACGCCAGGTTCCTGCCTTCTGCTCAAATGAGTCCATCCTTCGTCGATACGTTCTATCGGCACTTCTTTATCGTCAAGCGCCTGTTGCAGCTCCGCTGGAGGTCTCCAAGCCCTGCAGCCAGGTAGAATTTGCCGATCGGGAAGCGCTGCACGATGTAAGTCAATCCCGAGCTATGGTCAGGATGATTATGGGTGAGAACGACCCCTGCCAGACGATTGACGCCCATCCGGCCGAGAGCAGGACCGACCAACTGTTCTCCGGGGTCTATTGACGATCCTGGCAGACCGCCGCCGTCAACCAGAAAGTGAGATCCTGCCAGTGAGACCAGGGTTGCGTCACCCTGGCCGACGCTGATCGCCGTGACCTGGAGGTCGGCAAACTGCGGTCTGGCTGTCCATGCGATGGCCAGGGTCGCAGCGATAAGAAGCAGACGGAGCCATCGGCCCGAGCTTTGCTTGCCGAAGGGCAGGCTGACGAACAGTAGCCCGATCAACAGCACCAGGCTGGAGAGTGTCAGGTAATAAGGGATTGTCGTTAAGCCAGGCCATTGGCTGATGGTGGTGACGATCTTTAATGTCAGTGTCACCAGTTTGGCAGCAACCAGCAGGCCCGTCTCTGCGAGAAAATTGCAGAAGGGCAGCGCCGCCAGGCTGAATAACCCCAACGGCACTGCACCCCAGGCGATTAATGGAATGGCAAAGAGGTTGGTCAGCAGTCCGGCAGGGCTGAATTGATGGAAGTGCCACAAGCTCGCAGGAGCTGTGGCAAAGGTCGCAGCAATGGTCGTCATCAGCAGGGTTAATGGCCAGCGCACCAGTTTGGCATAACCTGCCGTCTTCTTCTGCAAGGGTGGTAGCCAGATAAGAATTCCTGCGACGCCTGAAAAAGAGAGCTGAAAGCCGGGCTGAAAGAGTGCCAGTGGGTTGCAGAGCAAGATGCAGAGAGCTACTGTGGCCAGAAGTATGCAGGGGTGTGTTCGTCGGCCGCTTGCAAAAAGAACGGCGACAATACTTGCCATCAAAAAAGCACGCCGGGTCGCCCATGCGTTGCCGGTGAGCAGCAGGTAGGCTGCAAGAGGAACGAGCAACAGTACCGGAACGACCCGTTGAGGTGGACACCAGCACAGCAAAAGTTGGCTGCGCGTGTAAAACCATTTGCCGAGACGGTAGAAGAGCAGGGCCAGGAGACCGAAGTGGAGACCTGAAATTGCAAACAGGTGGGCGACACCGCTGCCGGAAAGAACCTGCCTTTGTTCCGCGCTGATGCCGCCGCGCCAGCCGAGTAAGAGCGCTTGCAGAAACCCTGCCGCATCGTCCGACACAACCGCCTCGATACGTGCAGCAAGTTTGTATCGCAAGTTTTCCAGGTAAGCCTTCGCTGTCGCCGGATGGTTGACCAGAACAGCCACATCCTCGGCACGGTTGAGAAATGCAGTGACGTAAATACCCCGTGCAGCGAGGTAGAGAGGATAGTTGAACTCTCCAGGATTGCCGAAACGCGATGGCTCTCGCAGAACAGATCGCCAACGAATGATCTGCCCGGGGCGGGCCTGCAATTCACCTCCTTTAATGTAGAGGAGCAAGCGGCCAGTTATCTTTGCTGCTGTTCTTCCTCTGACGATTTGCCGGACGTCTGTCAAGAGGCGATAACCTCCTGACTCCCTGTGTTCAACTCTCAGGACCCTGCCTTCTATGACCACCGCGGGTTTGTCAGTAAATTTGCTGATATGGTTGCTGATGGCTGGGTGGCTTGATGGCCTGAGAGGCCTGAATGAATCCGCCAAGGCAGAGCAGCAGGGTAACAGGAAGCCAGCCCCATCGTGAATGACGGAGTGGCAGCCAGAGCAGGAGCAACAGCCCTAAAGCCAGGGCATAACCGGTTGTATCCCAAGGCGCAATCAAGCGCGTCAGGGTGATGCCGGTCGCATATGCGGCCAGCAGCACTATGACAGTCAAGACTTAACGCTCGATGTCGAAGGCTGCTATATATGTCGCGAGGGAGTCCAGGTGCTCTGCCTGGGGTTCTGCTTTTTGCTTAAAATCGAGCAAAATCCTGGACAGAAAGGACTCTTCGGCATGTCCGGGCCAAACCGTAAGAGTCAGGAAGAGAAACAACAGAAAGGGGCATGCAAATGCCCTCATAGTTCCATGTTGCCGCATGATAAGTGGTCCCTCCGAGTCTGGATTACAATGAAGTTCAGATAACAGCTTTCAGATTATCACAGCAAATCAAGCTTGGAAAGTCTGACTGATCTGATTATTCTCCCGTCTCAGTAGCGGTCTGTACTCTTATATGATATAAATAATTTCGTTATGTTCTGCTAATTATTGGCGAGGTGCTTAATGCCCGAAGAAAATGTTAAGGTTTTGATTGTTGAAGACGATGCCGATTTTGCGGAGAGTCTGATGATCGCTTTGGGGGTGCGTGATTGTCATGTGGATATTGCACGTACAGGCGAGGAGGCGGTTCGTAAATTTCGCAATCTTTGCTATGATATCGCATTTATGGATATCAAGCTTCCTGGCAAGAATGGTGTAGAAAGCCTTACCCAGATCCGAAGCTTTTGTCCCTCGGCCAAGATTGTCATGATGACAGGCTTCAGTGAAGCGACTCTGCTTGAGACAGCCCGTAAGGCTGGTGCCATCGATATCCTGCGTAAGCCCTTTCGACTGAAAGAGATGTTCTTTTTTATCGATAATCTTCAGGGTGATGCCCCTCCGGTAGTGGAACATTAATAGATCATTGATAAGCGTTGGTGACTTTCAGAGTTCTGCAGGCGCTTATTTTGTTATAGACGGGCTCATCAATAAACATGCCTTTGCAATATTCCCTGAAACGCGCTTCTAACGTTTAACTTTCTGCTGGTTGCCGCAATCCCGGTCCTTGTCTTCGGACTCATCAATATCCAGTTGATCTCCAATCAACAGCTGGATGGCGTGCGAGAGCTCAATAGTTTTCAAAGCCAGGGGCATTGCTGACGAGGTGGATTCTTTTCTTCTTGAAGTTCGCTCGGACTTGCAACACGTCGAGCAGGTGCTCTCGTCAGAAGCGAATTCTGCAGCCCGGCAGTGCCGATGAGTTTCTTGATTCTATGGTCCGAAACTCCCGTTTTTTTGAATCCATATACCTGCTTGATAACCAATATAGGGTCATTAACCTCTGTGCTGTGCCAAATTACAGTTACGCAGTGATGACTACATGAACCTGGATTTGTCCGGACACCAGCTCTTTTTTTGCTCAGGAAAGAAATTAAACAACACCGGTCTGGAGTAATACTTTTGTGTCCCTGGTGAAATAGGTGAGCCCTCGTTAACCCTTTGCCTGCCAATGTCGGAAGGATATCTGCTTGGCAACATCCGATTGAGCAGCCTCGGTATTTTGCTGAAAAGGTATTCTAGAGACGGTATTGACGTTTCCATCATAGACAAGACGGGCACCCTGATTGCTCATAATGAGACAGAAAAGGCCATGCAGCGGATCAACTTCGGCGCTCATCCTGCCGTCATCGCAGCCATGGAGGGAACGGAGTCTACCCAGGAATAGGTAGAGGGGGAAAAACACACCCTTGAGAGCGTCAGCCCTGTTTCGACCTCGGATTGGGTTGTCTGGGTCGGTCTCGCAATGACACCCCGTCCAGGCTCCGATCAAGAGGATGCGCAACCTGCTTATCGTTTTTATGGTCGTTGCTGTTTTTCTGGCCAGCGCAATTGCTCTTCTTAATGTCAGGGGTCTGATGAAACCTTTGGTTGTGCTGGAAAACGGACCAAACAGATTGCGGAAGGGCATTATGACTTCTGTTTTAGCCCCTCAGGTTTTGTCGAAATTGATGAACTTGCCAACCAGGTCGCGAGTATGACTCACGCGATCGAAACTGCGCGAGGAGTCAATCATTACCAATGAACGGCGCTTTCGCGGTTTGGTCAACTCGATCGATGGCATTGTCTGGGAGATGGAATATCCTTCTTTCCGCTTTTTGTTTGTCAGTAAACAGGCTGAGGCTATTCTTGGAGGATTCTTTTCCAGGACTGGTATGAAGTCGAATCATTCTGGGAGCAAAAAACCCACCTTGAAGACCTGGCTCAGGCGAAAGCTTATTGCCAGTTGATGTCTGAAAAACATGAAGATCACGATTTTGAATATCGCATGATTGCCTCCGATGGCAAGAGTTGTCTGGATCCGAGACCTGGTCACGGTGGTTGTAGAAATAATCGCCCCGTTCGCCTGCTCGGTGTCATGATCGACGTCACGGAACAGAAGGAGCTGCTTGACGACTTAAGCCGCAGCGAACAGAATTACCGGGAGATTTTCAACGCGACCAGTGATGCCATTTTTATTCACGATGCCGAAACAGGGCAGGTCCTGGATGTCAATCAATCGATGCTGAACATGTTCAACACGACTTACGTAGATGCTCTTTTGGGTGGTATTGAAGCCATCAGCCTGGGCGATAGTCCATACAGCCCTGAGGAGGCCAAGCTCAAATTACAGCTTGCGCAAGAGCATGGCAGCTATACCTTTGAGTGGTGTTCACGTAAGGCGACAGGAGAAATTTTCTGGACGGATGTTAATCTACGTAGGGCTCTGATCGGTAATCAGAAACGGATTGTTGCAGCCGTCCGGGATATCTCTGAACGTAAGGAAGCTGCAGAAAAACTCCGGGAAGCCAAATGAACGGCTGCTCTTGCTGATTGATCGCATGCCGCTTGTCGTGCTCTCTGGTCACCTGAATTTACCGTTAATCTGTGGAATCCGGCGGCGGAGTCGATCTTTGGTTTTACCGAAGAGGAAATGGCCGGTCGTTCACCCTTTGAAACCATTATTGCAGAAGACTTTCGAAGTAGAAATACAAACCGTCTGGGCCAAGTTGATGTCGGGCGATACTTCAGGCTCACAGTGTCAACGTCAATCTGACCAAGTCAGGAGAAATCCATTGTCTGTGAGTGGTACAACACCCCGGTAAATGATCCTCCAGGCGAGATCATTGGCGTTATCTCCATGGTACAGGATGTTTCCGATCGGAGAAGCGGCGGAAGATGAGTTGGAGCGGTATCGTGCTCAACTGGAAGAACTTGTCAAGGAGCGAACCGAGCAGTTGGAAGCCGCCCAACAGGAGTTGGTACAGAAAGAAAGACTCGCTGTTCTGGGGCAGTTAACGGCTACTGTCAGTCACGAAATACGTAACCCTCTAAGGGACTGTGGCAAACTTCTCTCTCTTTTCTCAAAGATGCCTTGCATGGTGAAGAGTATGCGCATCTAAGCCGGCCGCTGCAGCTGGCGGAGCGGAATGTCGAACGTTGCGATGCCATTATCAGCGATCTCCTCGATTTTTCCCGCCAACGCAAAATTCAAAAACAACCTGTTGCTATTGACGAATGGCTGACTGAATTGCTTGATGAAATGAGGTTTCCTGATGATATCAACTGTCAGTGGAAATTTGATTCGCAGGCCATTGTTTTTATCGACAAGGAGCGTTTGCGCAGGGTTCTTGTCAATGTTGTTACCAATGCCCTGCAGGCGATGGATGAAATCATGAATGCAGATAAAATTCTGGAGATCAAAACTATGGTTGTAGATGAACGATGTGAGCTCGTTGTTCGTGATAGCGGACCGGGGATGAGTGAAGAGATCCTGGCGCGCATTTTTGAGCCAATGTTGGGGTACCAAGAACTTTGGTGTCGGCCTGGGGGTTCCAAATTTGTTCAAAAATATCATTGAAGGTCATGGTGGTGGTGTGAGCTACCAGAGTACTCCAGGCCAGGGTACGATTGTGAAAATGTGGCTTCAGGCCAAAAAAAGACATGATAAAATAGTTCATATCCTGCTCTTGTTTTGAGGCTTTGATAGCAATATTTAGCCCCTGCGGTTGATTGGCACGTTTGCTGTAATTTAACCTTGGGGTTATCTCTGCTTGCGCTGTTTTGTCTGGCTTGCTAAAGAATGGCTGCTGATATTGAGATGAAAATTTTGTTAATGGCACACTAGTGTGTCATAGCCGGTGTTTATGACTCAGGAAGAGCTGCCGTGGCATTAACATCCAGAGCTTTATTGACAGCTGAAAGATACTGTTTTTAACTCTCAGCTATTTTCTGGTGCGGTTGAGACCGCTTTTGTGGAGTATGAATGGCTAGACAGATACGCATCCTGATCTTTCAAGATTATGTGTTTGTAAGACAGGCTCTTACTGAGGTTCTGTTGCCGATCCTGTAATAGAAAGTAATAGGGGGGCTGCTGACCCACTGCTTGCCGACGATAAAATCCGTACACCGCTCCCTGATGTTATCACTCTTGATGGCGAGATGCCGCGCATGGATGGCTTGTCTTTTCTCAAACAGATCGTGACCCGGGACCCGATTCCGGTCGTCATGTGTTTAAGCCTGACAGAAAAAGGCGCCGAAGTAACGATTAAAGCCCTGCAATAAGGATCTGTTGAGGTCATCAATAAACCGAAAATGGGGGCAGGCAGTTTCTTGAGGACAGCAAGGTCATAATCTGTGTTGCGGTCAAGGCCGTTGCCCGTATCTGGGTCAGGAGTCTCTCGTGCCTGGTGAATGCACCTGAACCAAAGCTGACAACCGATGTCATGCTCAGTCAACCCAGGGAAACTGAAAATTTTCGTACCATAGAAAAGATTTGCCGTGGGTGCTTCCACCGGTAGGATCGAGGCGCTGCGGGTCTTTTTACAGAGCATGCCTTACGATGCGCCCGGTATCGTGATCTTTTAGCTCACGCCGCAGCATCTTACGGCCGGTTTTTGCCCAATGCCAGAACGGAATTTGTCGCATCTTCTGTCAACGAAACCTTGCTTAAAAAGCCTAATGCCGGAATCGGTTATGCCGCATGTGCATAATTACAGTTCCGGCTTTTTGCGTTTATTCTTGGTTCGCCAGATTTTTTTGTAGCGCGCTTCAGGTTATGTGGGTTTTTTTTATCGTGAGTTGCTTTCCTGCCCTTCAGCCAGTTACCAGTATGATTGCGGGGCAGTAATTGACTGGTCGCTGCCCATAGAAAAGCAAACAACATAATGATCTCGAACATTTTAACCTCCTTACTGTCTGCTTTTGCACTTAACCACCCTCATGTGACGGAATATGTCACGCTTGCAAGGGCCGCCTCTCGCTAACGTTCTTGTCGCAGCATGTAAAGGTGAGAAATCCTTGCTCAAATTACATAAAAATGCAGGCGGAATGAGCAGTTTGTGCGTTGACGGAGCGCTAAATCGTATACAGTATGCAAGTTTCCGTTCGTCATTTACAACCTATTTTCGTGAAAACGAACTGTCTATAATCGGTGGCGACATTTTTGCGCTCACTAACAAACTTGATGGAGGAGAGAGATGATTGAAGCTTATTTGATGCATGAAAAAGAACGTAATTCTCAGGGGATTCCGGCCCTGCCGCTTACTCCTGAACAGACTAAGAGTCTTTGTGAATTGCTGCAAAGCCCTCCGGCAGGCAAAGCAGAATTTCTGATGACCCTTTTCACCGAGCGTGTCTCGCCCGGTGTCGACCCGGCCGCTGAAGTCAAAGCAGGCTTTTCTGGCCGACATCCTGACCGGAGCCAAAAGCTCTCCGCTGATTGACAAGAAGAGAGCAGTACAGATTCTCGGTACCATGATCGGCGGATACAATGTCCAACCGCTGATTACTGCCCTTAATGTTGCCGAACTGGCTGACGAAGCCGCTGGTGCCCTGTCCGGCATGACTTATGTCTACGATGCTGCCGCCCAGGTCATCCAGCTGGCCAAGAGTAATGCCGCCGCCAAGAAAGTCGCCGAATCATGGGCCAACGCCGAGTGGTTCACCAACAAACCGGCAATGCCCGAGACCATCACTGTCAAGGTGTTCAAGGTCGAAGGTGAAATCAATACTGACGACTTCTCCCCGGCCGGTGATGCCTGGAGTCGCCCCGACATCCCGCTGCATGCTCTGGCCATGGGCAAGACCCGTTTCCCCGGTGGCATCCAGGAAATCGCCAAGTGGCGTGAAGCCGGCCACCAGGTTGCTTTTGTCGGCGATGTCGTCGGTACCGGTTCCTCACGCAAGTCGGCCTGCAACAGCGTACTCTGGTACATCGGCGACGACATCCCCTGTGTGCCGAACAAGCGCCGCGGCGGTGTCATCATCGGCGGCGTAATCGCGCCAATCTTCTTCAACACCGCCCAGGACTCCGGTGCCCTGCCGCTGCGCATGGACGTTGCCAATCTGAACATGGGTGACGTGATCACCATCAATACCACTAAAGGTGAAGTCACCAACGAAGCAGGCGAAGTCGTTTCTACCTTCGACATCAAACCGAACACGGTGCCCGATGAATACCGTGCTGGTGGTCGTATCCCGCTGATCATCGGTCGTGCCGTGACCGCAACGGCATGTAAATCTCTGGGCATCGTGGAAGCCGACCTCTTTGCCAAGCCGGAAAACCCGACCCCGAAACCGGGTCAGGGTTATACCCAGGCGCAGAAGATGGTTGGTCGAGCCTGCGGTGTCGAAGGCATCCTGGCCGGTACAGCCTGCGAGCCGATCATGACCACGGTCGGTTCCCAGGACACAACCGGGCCGATGACCGCTGATGAACTCAAGGAACTGGCTTGTCTCAAGTTCCTGTCACCGATGTTCATGCAATCCTTCTGTCACACGGCTGCTTATCCGAAGCCGGCCGACGTGAAAATGCACGCCAACCTGCCGAAGTTTATCTCCGACCGCGAAGGTGTTGCCCTTGCGTCCCGGCGATGGCGTCATCCACAGCTGGCTGAACCGTTTGCTGGTGCCCGACACCGTCGGTACCGGCGGCGATTCGCACACCCGTTTCCCGATCGGCATCAGCTTCCCGGCCGGCTCCGGCCTGGTCGCCTTCGGCGGTGCTCTCGGTTTCATGCCGCTCGACATGCCAGAATCGGTGTCTGGTTCGCTTCAAGGGCGCGTTCAACGAAGGCATCACCCTGCGTGATGCTGTTAACGCGATTCCCTACTGGGCAATCAAGCAGGGTCATTTGACTGTGCCGAAAAAGAACAAAGTCAACATTTTCAACGGCCGCATCCTGGAGATGGAAGGTTTGCCGGACCTCTCGGTTGAGCAGGCCTTCGAGTTGACCGACGCTGCTGCCGAGCGTTCCGCTGCGGCTGGCTGCATCAAACTTTCCGAGGCATCGGTCTGTACGTACCTGCGCTCCAACATCGCCCTGATGGAAAAGATGATTGAGGAGGGCTACCAGCATCCAGAGACTCTGCGCAAGCGTATCGAGGCCGTTCAGGAGTGGCTCAAGGATCCCAAGCTGCTTGAAGCCGACGCCAATGCCGAGTATGCCGCAGTCATAGAGATCGATCTTGCCGAGATCACTGAACCGATCCTGGCCTGCCCGAACGATCCCGATGATGTCAAACTGCTCAGTGACGTTGCAGGAACGCCGATCCAGGACGTTTTCCTCGGTTCCTGCATGACCAACATCGGCCACTTCCGAGCCGCTGCCGAGATCTGGCGCGGCCAGAAGTTCAACCCGAACGTGCGTACCTGGATTTGTCCACCGACCCGCATGGATCAGGACAAGCTCAAGGAAGAGGCGGTTTTCTCTGTCTTCAGCGCCATGGGGGCCCGTATCGAGATCGCCGGTTGTTCCCTCTGTATGGGCAATCAGGCGCGCGTGCCCGACGGTGTGAACATGTTCTCCACCTCAACCCGGAACTTCGACGATCGCATCGGCACTGGCGCCAAAGTTTATCTCGGTAGCGCTGAGCTGGGTGCGGTGACTTCGAGTCTTGGCAAACTGCCGACTCCGGCCGAGTACTTTGCGGTCTACAAAGAGAAGGTTGCTCCGAAGAAAGACCAGATCTACCAGTACCTGCAATTTGATAAGATGGTAGGGTACAAGTAAGTGGTGTAAAGTCGGTTAGCTCAGAAATACCTGAACACAGAAAAAGGGTCGCCCCGACATGGAGCGACCCTTTTTCTTCCTTAATATATTGGCTCTGTACGCGTTCTGCGTTGATAAATAAAGCATTTTATAAATCCTGATATGGCTGACTGTTTGTCAATAGACGATAACATTCCTGCCCAACTGTGCTTCAGCGGTTTTCTTTCCGTATAGTTCCCGGTCACTGTCAGAGACCTAACTCTTCTGCGGCGATTGATCACTCTGATATACGCGGGTTGGAATACCGCCTCAACTTAGTTTTTTCATAAGGCGGGCTGCCTCTTGTCTTTAGGTTCGTGAGTTCGGTCTGTAAGACCTTATCAGATAGGATATCACCGAGGGTTCTCCTGATCGTGGTTGCGTCTCTGGCACTGTCCGGGAATAATCTTCAACAATCCATACAATCTCCACGCTGTTATGTGCTTCTGACTTCTGGCTTATCCTTCAGTTTCGGATTTCAACTTCACGTGTAATAGCCCAAATGAATGCACACAGTTCTCGTGCAATCGCTGCAATGATCAGCTTCTGCGACTTGCCTTTTGCCATCAAGCGCTTGTAGCGTGCACATAAACGAAGTTGTGCTTTCCAACCTATCGCACAAATGTTCTGCGGTAGATCCTTCTGCCTGAAATGCAATGTCTCACTAACCCGTGCAGGAAGGCGATAAGCCCAAGCTGCTTCGATTAAGACCCGCCTGACATGTCCGTTTCCGGTTTTTGTAATGCCTCCTCGCCTTGTGGTTTGACCACTGGAGTGTTCGGAGGGAACAAGACCAAGATATGACATGAGTTCTTTTGGATGTTCAAAGCGGCCAAGATTGCCAATTTCTGCGATAGTGGTGGTTGCAACGATCGTTGAGAGTCCACGCAAGGCCTGGATCGACTGCACAACGGGATACCTATGCCAGTTAGGAAGAAATTCCTGAATCTGTCGGGTGAGCCGTTCAACACGTTGGCTACATTCCCTCAGTGAATCAATTAGCTCCTGGTAAACAATCTGTTGCGCTGGATGCGGCATTGCAAGGTTAGACATCCAGCGGAAGTGCGCCTTGCTCCATTCATCGTCCGGTGAAACGATGACCATGACGAAGCAAGCATGCCAGAAGTCGTTGCTTGGCCCGCAATTCCAAGGATTTCGCATCTTCACGTGCACGAGTCAGATCCCGCATCGCCTCATCTTCCGCAAGAGGAACTGAGACCGCTGTTAACTCGCCAGCCCGGTGCAAGCGTGCCAACATCTGAGCATCCCTACGGTCATTTTTGATACGGTTACCTGCCTGCCTCGGTATCTTTGAAGGTGCAGCAACGATGCAATCAAACCCCTTCGCAGTCAGATGTCGATAAATGTCGTAACCGCAAGGACCTGCTTCGTAGACAAAACTGAGGTTGCAGTTTTTAGAAACGAGCTTACGTATGACCTTATCGAGGGCGTCCAGGCTACCATCGATTTTACCGTAACTTCGAACCTCGCTGTCGCGACCAAAATCAGCGAATGCAACTTCAATAGAGTTTTTGTGGACGTCCAGACCAACATAAATGATAGACTTTTTCATGACCTGCCTCCTTGGTTTTGGCTCTGTGTTGGAAGATGAATATCTTTCCAACATAACCCACGTTTGCAAGGGGCAGGTCAATCTTTGGCCACAACTGTCAGCCATTATGTCTAAGGTAATCTAGGGATTGCTGCTGACATAAATTGTAAGAAAATTTGCACGGAGCGCCTCAGGCGCGGGGTTTATAAGAATTTTACAGGGATGCGGATCACGGCAAACAAGAGGAAAAGTGGTTCAAAAAGCAGCGTGTCAACTGCGTGAGACTGACACTCTCGAAAAGCTACAGATGCCTGTCAAAATCCATTTTTTGGTGTAATATCCTCACTACGTCAATAACCCCAACTTTGGTCAATTTGAAGAAAATCACATGATAACCTGATCTGACCTTTCTGTAGCCTTTTCTTACATCACTTATATCCACAGATTTAGTGAGATCGCTGGAATGCTCCTCTATTACAGCCCACAGGTCACGAATATATTTCTCGGCTTGCTCAGCACCCCATTCAGCGCAGGTATAATCCCAGACCTGCGACAGGTCTACCTTTGCTTTGGGAGATAAAAAAACTCTCCTCATAAGGACAAGGACTTTTTCTTGTTCGCGATGAAGTTTTCTAAATCCAACTCGATAGAAGGGCCTGAGTTCTCCCCTTCAACCAAAGCTTGTCGCAATTGTTCTAACTTCATGTGGTCTCTTCTAATCAGATCCCGCACGTAATCAGATGAGTTGGCGTATCTCCCTGAGTGTACGCATTCTTCAACCCACTCCTTCATTTGCCCTGGCAGGGATATATTCATTGTGGCCATAACGGTCTCCTTCTATGCTGATTGTAGAAACATAATATGGCAAACTTTGTCAATTGTCAATCCTTGCCAATACTTCTCTCGTCTAACGATTGTCCCGTTCACCCCGGTGCTGACGCACCCTAAACATGACTCAAGGCTGTGGGGTTGACACCATTCACTGACACTATTCTTTAACTGTTAATTCAAATTCAATATTTCTCTTTCGTTCTTTTCTAATTGCATTATGTGGGGAGTCATTTTCTCCTCATCTGAATACAACATTGGGCTAACTCTCAATCGGTCTTCTCTTTTGTGTAGTCCGGGTAGCTCGACTTTTCCTTCTTTAGATCGCGAAATATGGAGTTTCAGTCATCGTTATACACTCATTTGTGTTAAAGACCGCTTCACGCTAAAATGAGAAAAAAACTAAAGAATGCCTACGGAAGATGGGAGGTGAAAACACATGACTGAAAATAAAGAAACTGGCGCCAAAGATTATAGCCAGATGACGGCTTGTCAGTTAAAGATGAAGGCCCCAGTCCTGAGATCGATAAGCTATTTAAAGACCCGCAATTTGTCTGCGGCAATTGTGGTGCTAAAACACATTCTGAGGCCAACCTCTGCAATCCAGAGCCACTCTAGCGGCCTGTTGCTTTTTGCATGCATTACGAGAAAACCCCGTCCGGTTGGCCAGATGGGGTTTTCTCGTATTATAACTTGTGGGTATCCGGAACTTGTGATTGAGTTTGGCCTTGTATCGACGGCTCTAAAAACCGGATTTTCTGGTTGGCGTTCCAGTCAACCCCAAAGTGATTCATAATCACGGCCACTTTGGCATGGGGTCAATAAAGTAGAAATCATTCGTCTTTACCGATTGACACTCGGTAAAGAATATTTTATCTTTACTTTATGCAATAAGTAAAGGAGGCATTATGCCAAAAGTCAGTGCAAAACGGCAAATTACCTTGCCTGTAGGTCAGTGTGAAGCCTTGGGAATTGAACCAGGGGATGACGTGGAAAGTTTTGTGGCTCATGGTCAATTGACTATTGTAAAGAAACAGAAAGGAGCAGCCAGGGGCGTCTTAAAGCATGTTCAGGGGAACCCTTCCATGACCGATGAGGAGTCATTGGAGAACGCCCTGTCATGATCGCTATAGATACCAATGTGCTGTTGCGATATCTGCTTGAAGATGATGACCGTCAGTTTGAAAAAGCGGTTAAATTGATTTCGGGGCAGCAGAAAGTTCTGGTCACTGATGTCGTGCTGGTTGAAACGATCTGGACACTGCGTGGTAAAAAGTACCAGTTGAACAAGGACGAGCTGGTGGCTGTTATTCAGTCGCTGTTTCAGGAGCCAAACATAAGGTTTGAAGATGGTCAGGCCGTATGGCTGGCACTCACTGATTACCGAAACGCAAAACTGGTGAAGGGAAAAGAAGCTGATTTTGCTGATGCCCTGATCATCAACAAGTCTAAGCAACTCGCCAGTAAGGAAAAGAAGCCTTTTGAGGGCTCGTACACATTCGACCTTGCCGCACAGACTTTGCCAGGGGCCAAGGCTCCTTAATAACGAGGAAATGTCAACACTTCTTGGGAAGATCAGAGCAGGTCGGTTCTAGTAAATTTACAACACTGAATTCCGATTACCCATAAAAATAAAGCCCCCAGCCAAAGGAGGGGGGGCTGGCCGGGGGCTACAGTTGGATTGTTATCCATCTGATGACGAAATCCTACCAAAACAATTTGTCGTGTCAGATATACAGACTAATCAGAAAAGCCCACCCGGATCATCAGGTGGGCTTTCGATGTTCTGAATGTTGTGACTTGTAAGAGAATTTACTCCGGCTTGCATATGATGACATCAGGATAGTCTTCTATCCAGTTATTCCAAGCTTCACGTAGATGCATTTGTTCAAAATCTGGATTGCACTGTATCTCATTCGCCATTAGGTTTATAAAGTTTGCTAGTTCACGCAACACCTCTGGTTGGCCCGAGAGCAAGATCTCTTCCAGCGGGAGAGGCCCTTTACCCGTATCAATCTTACTTGAGTAGCCGTATGCTTTCATAACAATCCTTCCTCAAGTTTCCCCGACTGACAAGACACACTTCATGTTCTTGGGCCAGAGTCGATGTTTAGCTGCATAAAAAGCCATCCGTTATATTAACTGGCAAAATATACACGCTAAAACCAATCCAGGGCATATTTATTAGTGTTAAGCAACGACTAGCGGTTTACAAACCAACTCAGCTTGCTCAGCAGATCTGCCACAAGAGCCGCAAACATATGTAATCGCCTCTTTAATATCGCCACATATCTCTGCACGCTCCCCGTTGTCCCGCAATAGTCATGGCGATCGTCCTGTAAGCGGGAATCACAAATCGCTCGCTGGCTTCAGTCACTACTCCACAAATTCGACACTCATAGACTTCTTTCACACCGATAATTACCGTAAACAGGAGGGCTGCGATCAGGGCCAAGGCCAGCGGAGTGCACGAGGGGGCCGGGGCAATTTTGCCCACGGAGATCTCGGCTTGCGGGGAGCGAACTCAACGCCTTTCACCTCCGCTGAATCCTGTGTCAGCCGTTGCGGCACCAGCCAGCTGACCAAAAACAGCAGGCAGGCCGCAACCACGATCGATGGCCCGGTCGGGGTATCCAGGGAAGGATCCCTAGAGTCCGCCCAGTACCGCCAGGCAGCCGATCAGGCTGGCGAGCGCCGCCATCAGTTCAGGATTACCGGCAAAGCGTCGCGCGGTGGCCGCCGGAATGATCAGCAGCGAGGTGACCAAGAGCAGCCCGCTGACCTTCATCATCACCGCGACACTCAGCGCGATCAGGGCGAGAAAATCCAGTTGATCCGATCGACCGCCCCCCTTCAACCCGCGCCAGATCTTCATGAACGGTGATCGCCAGCAGAGGTTTCCACAGCCGGAGCAGTCCGGCCAGAGCCAGCCCGCCGCCACCGAAAATCCAGCCGAGATCGACGGCGGAGATGGAGAGGATATCCCCGAACAGGTAGCTCATCAGATCGACCCGGACATTCTCCATAAAGGCCAGGGCGACCAGCCCCAGGGAGAGCGCCCCGTGGGAGAGGATGCCGAGCAGGGTGTCGCTGGCCAGCAGCTTCTGCCGTTGACCGAAAAAGAGTAGCACCGCCAACAGCTGGCAGATGAAGAGGATGCCCAGGGTCAGGTTGATCCGCAATAGAAAACCGAGGGCAACCCCGAGCAGCGCCGAGTGGGCCAGGGTGTCGCCGAAATAAGCGAGGCGACGCCAGACGACGAAGGACCCGAAGGGGCCGGCAATCAGCGCAACGCCGAGCCGCCCGGCAGGGCGCGGAGCAAAAAGTCATCGAGCATGCGTGCCCTCCTGGCAGTCGGCGCAGGCATCGTGGCGATGATTGCGATCGTGACTGTAAATTGCCAGATGCTGCACCGCCTGGGGGCCGAACAGCTCCAGGTAGGCGGGATGGCTGGTGACCGCTTCGGGCGTCCCGCTGCAGCAGATGTGACGGTTGAGACAGAGGACCCGGTCGGTGGCGGCCATCACCAGGTGGAGATCATGAGAAACCATCAGGATCGCGCAGCGCGCTGATCGCGGATCTGGGCAATCAGTTGATAGAGTTCCATCTGGCCGTGAACATCGACCCCCTGCACCGGCTCGTCGAGCACCAGCAGCTGCGGATCGCGGATCAGCGCCCGCGCCAACAGCACCCGTTGCAGTTCGCCGCCCGAAAGGTTCTGCAGCGGGGCATCGAGCACCTGAACGGCGCCCACCTCCTGCAAGCAGCGCGAGCACCTGTTCCTGTGGATGCTTGCCGGCCATGGCCAGGAAACGCCTGACCGTAAGCGGAAAGGTCGGGTCGATATGCAGCCGCTGCGGCATATAGCCGATACGGATCCCCGGCCTTACGGAAAACCCTGCCGGCACTCGGAGTCAACAGACCCAGGGCAACCCGCACCAGGGTGGTTTTGCCGGCGCCATTGGGACCGATGACAGTGAGGATCTCCCCGGCCGTAACTGCAGATCGATCTGTTGCAGCAGCTGGCGCGGGCCGCGAAACAGATCAACGTCTCTGAGTTCAAGCAGAGGGGCGGTTTCTGGCATGATGATCTCCCTCAACGGCAATTCGGGCAGAGCCCGAGGATTTCGACGGTCTGCCGACGGGGTTCAAAACCTGACTCAGCGGCACTCTCTTCGATGGCGCTGGTGATCGTCGGCATATCCATCTCGGCCAGTGCTTTACAGGATTCGCAGATCAGGAACTGACCGTCGTGCGGTTCTCCGGGATGGGCGCAGCCGATGTAGGCGTTCAGCGAGGCGAGGCGGTGGACCAGACCGGTCTGTTGAAGAAAATCGAGGGCGCGGTAAACCGTCGGCGGCGCGGTTCGACCATCCTGCTGTAGCAGTTCAAGCAGCTCATAGGCACCGATCGGTTTGTGCTGACGCCAAACCAGCTCCAACACGCGGCGGCGGATGGCGGTGAAGCGCTGCTGCTGCTGCTGACAAAGGGATTCGGCCGTCTGCAGAGCGCTGGAAATACAATTTTTATGATCGTGTCCAAGCTCAACAAAGAGTGTATTTGATTGTTTTTCCATCAGTGACCCTTTCCCCTCAACTTGACTTATGTAATGTTATACTATAACAATTCAAAACAATCTACTCATTTATGGAGACTTCCGATGAAAAGAGCAAGGCTTACAGCCATTTTTACCGCGCTCCTCTTGTCGCTCATCCTCTGCGCTTGGGCGATGGCGGCAGCACCACAGGTGGTGGTCAGCATCAAACCGATCCATGCCCTGGTTGCCGGGGTCATGCAGGGGGTTGCTGAGCCTCAGCTGTTGATCAAGACAGGTTCCCCTCACGGTTATGCCATGCGTCCCTCGGAGGCCAAGGCTTTGGCCAACGCCGATCTGATTGTCTGGGTTGGGCCTGCCCTCGAAGGTTTTTTGGAAAAGTCGCTTTCGAGCTTGGGCCGTAAGGCGCATCAACTGGAATTGACGCGCGTTTTGAGTGATCAGTTGCTGCCGGCACGCGAAGGCGGCCATTGGGATGAACATATTCATGATGTGGGACACGCAGATCCTTCGGCTGAGGCTCAGCATGATGACAAGGAAGTCAACCCCCATTTGTGGCTCAGCCCGTTTATGGCCGAGCAGGTCGTGGTTCAGATCGCGAAAAGTTTAAGCGAAATTGATCCGGCCCATCAGGCTGTTTACCAGCACAATGCCGCCCAATTGCAGCAGCGCCTCGTCCAACTCCACCAGCAATTGACCGCCAAACTCGCGACGGTCAAAAACGTGCCTTACATCGTCTTTCACGATGCCTACCCGTATTTCGAGTCCGCCTATGGACTGAACGCGGTCGGTTCGATCAGCATCGATCCCGAGCGTAAACCGGGGATCAAACGCGTCATAGATATCCGCAACAAGATCAAAGATTTGCATGCGCGTTGTGTCTTCCGCGAGCCGCAATTCGAGCCGCGACTGGTGGCAACGATCATCGAGGGAACCGGCTCCCGCACCGGAGTGCTCGACCCCCTGGGCGCAAACTTGCCGGTCGGGCCGGAGAGTTATTTTATCTTGTTGAATAATTTGGCGGATAATCTGCTCGCTGGTCTGAAGTGAACAAAAAGAACTTACTTTCAATCCCTCCTGCCTGATGAACCTATTATGCTCTGAGTGAATTCGTCACGAATATTTTCATGAGTTCAGAGGTGCCTTTGTAACTTCGTATTGGCAAATCGCGAAGTAAAAATACGAATCCGCTTTGGCTCCGCAGACCATCGGCATTGTTATTCTGTCGGTGTTTGACATGAATTTTATGGGCAGGTGAGGTAGCGAAATCATATTGCCTTAGAGGAATTGGGGAGGTAAGGTCGAGGATTAATAAAAGTCGGTTAAATTGAGATTTTATACCCGTATAACTCTATTGTCATTCTCCAAAGTCAAGGCCACCATGAACAATAATCAAGAAAAAACAGCCCCACTTGAAGACCATAATCGTAACAAATCTCTTGACGAGGTGCACAGTTCTGTATCTACGCACACAGGGCTCATCACCTCAGTTTTGTAGATAGCTACGATAACACTACTTAAGTGGACGTTCAATAACTGACCCATCAACACAGAACGCTAACAGAGCCAATATATTGAACGTGCGCTCTAGATTTTCATTGACGTGTAATGAGTCACGCAAACCAAGCCTGCCTGTTTCTGCTTGCACTCATATCATTACCTAGTTAAATTATTACATGCAGTTCCCCGGCAACAAACACGACCTGAGACCCTCTTCCTTACCCCTGATGCAAGGCTTCTTGGATGTCTGAAGACAATATCCTCTTCCAGCCGATTAAAAAATACTGCCGCCGCGATGTGGCGACTTGCGATCCCGCCGACAGTGTGTTGAAGGTTGCCTGTATCATGCGAGATCTACGTATTTCCAGTGTCATTGTCTGCGAGGATGACAACCCGGTGGGAATCGTGACGGATCGGGACTTGCGCAATAAAGTCGTTTCCCAGGGGCTTGCCCCCGACACTGTCGAAGCCCGCGGCATCATGAATGCGCCCTTGATCACGGTACACGAAGATGATTTTATCTTCGAAGCTCTCTATCGAATCTCCAAGAATAATATCCATCGTATCTGTGTTGTCGATCAGGAAGAACGCCTTTCCGGAATAATCACCGTAACTGATATTATGCGGTTGCAGACACACTCTCCTCAGAAACTGGTGCGAGATATCGACCAGGCCGCAACTCTTGAAGATCTTAAGCTTTATCATAACCAGATTCAGGCCCTGGTCCTCCATCTGGTTGGTACGGGGGTGCCGCCCAGGGAACTGGTGAGGATGATAGCTCTGCTGAATGATCAACTTCTCCTGCGACTTATCGCTCTGTTGCGAGCCCGACAATTCAGTGACCTTACCGATAAATTTGCTTTCATCGTCTTGGGCAGTGAAGGTCGGCGTGAGCAGACCCTGACGACTGACCAGGATAATGCCATAATTTACAAGGATGGCCTTTCAGAGAACGATATTGACAGGGTAGAAGCTTTCTCCGAAGTATTGATAGACTCACTCATTGAGATCGGTGTTCCGCCTTGCCCCGGCGGCATAATGGCAAAAAATGCCTTCTGGCGACGCAGCTACAGCGGTTGGTGTGATGCTCTTGATGATTGGCTGTCGGCACCTTTGCCGGACAATATTCTCAATAGCAGTATGTTCTTTGACCTGCGAACTGTTTACGGTGACTTAAGCCTTGAAAAAGCTCTCAAAGAGAGGCTTGCCGAGCACTTTAGCCGGGGCTCGATGTTCCTGACCCATTCGGCCGCCAATGTGAATCGCTTCAAACCGCCACTGGGTCTCTTTGGCGGCATCAAGGCCGAGCATGATGAGGAACATAAAGGGCAGGTAGAGATCAAAAAAGCCGGAATCTTTCCGATTACCGAAGGTGTGAAGGCTTTGGCCATGGAGGCGGGGATTATGGATGGCGGTACCCGTGAGCGCATCCAGGCGTTGGTCGAGAAGGGCGTTATCAAAGGAAAATTTGCCGATGATCTCGATGCGAGCTATAACTTTCTGGTTTATTTGCGCCTGCGTTTTCAGGTGGATGATCTTCGGGCAGGTCGCGAGCCCAGTAATTACATTACCTTAAGTAAACTCAACCACATGGAAAAGGGCCGATTGAAGCTCGCTTTTGAAGAGGTCAATGAGTTTCATGAGTTTCTGAGGATGCATTTCCGTGTCCATCTCCTACGTTAAAGCTGTGTCTCGTCATTCCCCTTCATCAATAGGTAGACTCTTTTTTGTCGTTTTTTTGACCATTGCATCAATCTCCTTGTTCGGCTGTCGTAATTCAATTGATACCACGGCACTGAATAGACTCGCCAAAACCGACGTTGATATGATGGCCGACACCAGCCTGCGTGAGATGAATCGTCTGATGGAGGAATTGCTGGTCAAACTCTACAAACGTAATCCTGGTGAATTGGACAAAGTCTCAGGGATGTCAATTGGTCAGCGTCAGGATCAGATTTTTGATAAATCAGGCCGCCTGATCTTTAAAGAATTGAATGATAAGCAGGGAACCGATGCCATGAGCCTTGCTTTTCATCCTGATTACCAGGGTGATCGTGTTTTCGCTCTTATTGTAGGCTTGGTGGGGATGACGCGCAGCGCTTACAACTGGCAGGATGAACAGTTTATGTTCGATTCCCTGGATCCCCAGAAACTGTTTAATTCGGCCAGGAATATCGAGGTTATGGCCTGGCGATTGAGTAACAGCAAGGGCTGGACCGGTAAACTGCTTCTCTTGTCGAACAGCCAGCCCGGGGAAGAGGCAAACTTAAGCTACGAGCGTTTGTTCGGCAAAATGATTGCCATTCAGGACATGATGGCATTTGTTGTTGCCGACAAGTGGGACCGTGGAATTAATCATATGGTTATGAGGGCGGTCTTTTTCCCAATGGGACTTTGATC
Source organism: uncultured delta proteobacterium (assembly GCA_963769955.1). GTDB lineage: Bacteria > Desulfobacterota > Desulfuromonadia > Desulfuromonadales > BM103 > M0040. The sequence goes on along the minus strand of CAVYNW010000005.1, from coordinate 130,483 downwards.
GTGTTGATCCGCGACTGCCCTCGGTTGTTGTGCAGGAGCCCTTATTCGTACTCCATCTGCATCTGGCTGCCGACCTCCGGCTTAAGATTGAAGCCTTTGGCACATCCCCAGAATGAAATGATTTTCAACAGCAGCTTTGCTGCTGTCATCTCGGAGACCCGACTGGGCTCCGGAACAATTTCCACCATGTCCACGCCGCGCAGGTCGATTTCTTTGCGGGAAAACAGGGCTTCCAGCACCTCAATCATCTGGTACCAGAAAAAACCGCCCGGCTGTGGTGTGCCGACCCCGGGCACTGACCGCCGGGTTGAAGACATCCATGTCGATTGACAGATAGACCGGCCCTTCCATTGAATTGACTTTTTGCAGGAATGACTCCCATTGGCCCTTGCCGCGTAAATCCCAGTCCAGGAACAGGGAGATGTTGGGATTCTTTTCGATCACCTTGACCTCGCTCTCATAAATCGATCGGATCCCGGCCATGACGACCTTGTGTCCCTGACCCAACAGGCGGGTGACGGGGCAGGCATGACTGTATTGACTGCCTTCGTAGCTGGCGCGCATGTCGGCGTGGGCGTCGAGAAAGAGGACGGTGCCCGGTTCCGGCATGCGGGCCTCGACCAGCGACGGGGTGAGAGAGTGTTCACCACCGAGGCCGATGAAGAGATTGTCTTCAGGCAGTGAAGCGACGTACTCGGTTAACCTGGCGTGAAACTCTGCATCAGAGAGCTGCCGGTCATCAGCAAAGTCGGGCAGGACGCTGAGCTTCATATGCTTAAATGGCGACCAACCGGCGTCCTCTTCATAAAATTCAAGTTGTTCGGTGGTCTCCAGTATTGCTTTTGGGGCTTCTGCCGTGCCGGGTTTGAAAGAGACCGTTCTTTCAAGAGGAATCGGCAGCAGGAGAACATCGGCCTCGTCGATTGCCGCATCAGGCATGGACAGAAATTGCGAGGTGTCTGACATGAGGTGATCCTTAGTGCTTTCTGAGAATGAAATAAGCTGTAACTAGCAGACATTAACAGTGCCTGGGCCGAAAACGATATGACAGTTCATGATCAGAGTTAAGTTTCAGTAAGCAGACAGAATCCGATAGCACAATATATCAGTTATCAGTTCCAGCTACCAGTGTCAGTCGATAGTCTGAAGTTCTTCTGCTACAGCTTCGGTCATGGCCGACAGCAAACTGTCCGAGTTCTTCATCACTGATCACGTAAGGGGGCATGACGTAAACCAGTTTGCCGAAGGGGCGAATCCAGACGCCTTTGTCGACAAAGCGCCTGGTGATTGAAGGCATATTCACAGCTTTTTCCAGTTCCAGAACCCCGATGCCCCCTTGACCCTGACGTCTGCCACACCTTCCCAGTTCTGGCAGGGCAGCAGGTGTTGCTGCAAAGCTTTGCTGATTCTGGCGAATCTGCTCCTGCCACGGGCTGGCAAGCAGCAGGTCGATGCTGGCGTTGGCGATGGCACAGGCCAGCGGGTTGGCCATAAAGGTCGGGCCGTGCATGAATGCTTTTGGCGCATTGCTCGAGATAGACTGCTGATCTCTGCTGTCGTCAAGGTCGCTGCCAGAGACATGTAGCCGCCGGTGATGGCCTTGCCCAGGCACATGATGTCCGGAACGATCCCTGCCTGCTCGCAGGCAAACATGGTGCCGGTGCGACCGAAGCCGGTGGCGATTTCGTCGGCGATCAGCAGAACGTCATAGCTGTCACAGAAGGCACGGACCTGGCGAAGGTATTCCGGAGCATAAAAGCGCATGCCGCCGGCACCCTGCACGATCGGTTCGAGGATGACTGCGGCGATCTCCTTGTGATGTTTTGCAATCAAGCTGCGGAAGCTCGGCAATCTCATGATCGCTGCCAGTCAGCATCTTCTGTCACCCTTGGTGCCGCGGCAAAGAGATGCTTCGGCAGAGCCTCGGTAAAGAGATGGTGCATGCCTGTTTCCGGGTCGCAGACGGCCATTGCCCCGCAGGTGTCACCGTGATAACCGCGCCGGATCGTCAGCAGGCGCTGTTTGTTGGGCTGCCCCTTCGAGTGCCAGTACTGAATGGCCATCTTGATGGCGACTTCAACGCTGACTGACCCTGAATCGCAAAAGAACACGCGTTCGCAGCGGTTGCGGTGTCAACTTCACCAGGCGTGCAGCCAGTTCAGCCGCCGGACGGTGGGTCAGGCCGCCGAACATGACATGTGACATCTTGTCCAGCTGTGCTTTGGCGGCCGCGTTGATGACCGGATGGTTGTAGCCATGAATGACCGACCACCAGGACGACATGCCGTCAATTAACTGTCGGCCGTCCTCCAGGGTCAGGTGAGACGCCGCGGCGCATGCTTGACAGGGTAAGCGGGGAGGGCACCCTCAAGGGGCGCATAAGGGTGCCAGACATGATTTTTTTCGAATTCAAGCCAGTTGCTGTCATCCAGAAGGTTGGGCATGGGTGTTGTTCCTTAAACCTTGAACAGGTAATTTTGTCAGTAGCTTAGCTGAAAAATATGGGTTGAACAAGGGATGTCTAAGGCAAAGAGCTTTCAGGAAGAACTCTCACCGTCTTGCTTCAGGCTCTGCTGCTTCTTGCCGGGCAGCAACTTGTGCCGCAGCCAGATGACCAACAGGGAGGAGACAAGCGCGAGCGCTATCAGCAGGCCAAGGCGTCCGACCAGGGTTTCGGCGCGCTGCCAACTGGTGCCGCCGAGAAAGCCAAGCCCCGGGTAGCTGATGCCCCAGAGAACACCACTGATCACTGAATAGAACAGTGAAAGGCAGGGGCCGCATCTGGCTGGCTCCGGCGACAAAGGGAATCAGCCCGCGAATCGGGCCGAGGAAGCGGCCGAAGAAAACGCCCTTGCCACCATGTTCGATGAAGAATACTTCGGCCAGCCTCAGCAGATGCCGGCGTTTTTTCAGTACCCGCCAATCCCAGAGGTGAATACCGAAGCGTGCGCCCAGCCAGTAGCTGAGAAGATCTCCAGCCAGAGCACCGCAGGCTGCGGCGGCCATGACCAACTCAATCGGGGCCTTGCCCTGGAAGGACAGCCAGCCGCTGAAGACGGTCAGCACGCTGCCTGGCATAATCAAGCCGATGCCGACTAGAGCTTCAAAAAAGGCAATCAGGAAGACCGCGGCGACGAATAAGCCGCCAGCCGGTAGCAAATTGAATGTCTCCTGCAGCCAATGTTCCATCGTGTCCACTCTGGGCCAGGGTTCAGGGTTGCAACTGTTGATGCCATTGATCAAAAATAGCCACCTTAGCGCAGTCAAAACGGGCTAATGAAGAGCGGACCTTTTCTGCCGTACGTTTACCCGGTGCGGCTTTGGAGTAGAAGAGGTCCGCATAGGCGATAATCTTTTCTTCAAGATCCTGCGGGCTCATGTCTCGAAGGGGTAAAGGCAAATTCTGCGACCTGATGTCTTCAATGCTCAAGCCGACTCCGATATGACGTTCACAGACCAAGGCATGCCGAGGGAAACCCTCTTCACGCAGCAACTCGGCGCCGATTATTCCATGACAGATATACGGCTTGTCGCCAAAGCAAGCCAACTTCGGCGTGTTGGTGTAGAGCATGCCGATATCATGCAGCAAAGCGGCCTGTTCGACAAATTTGATGTCGACAGGCTCTGTCCTTTCAACGTGGGACGCCACGTTTACTGCCAGCCGGGCAACCCGGATGCTGTGTGCCAGAAGGATCTTTCTGGCTTCCTGGTTGTTGCTGTAATATTTTTCTATGAGAGCGAAAGGTTGCAATGTCTGACCCAAGATGAAAAATAGCTTTTATGTTGTTGGTTTATTGCAGGATCTGGAACGACTCAATCACTTCGTCCATAATCCCTGAGTAACGGTCTGTATTTTTCTTCAGCATTGTCAGAGACGAGCAGGTAGCTGCGGTTAGTGCCTGAAAATTGATAGATTTCGATATGCTTTTCTGCGCTGTCTGCCAATAATGTGCAGAGCTTCACCGGCCGGCAAGGAAACCTCCTCTCTGAGAGAAACCTCAAGGTCGATGAACGGCTCCAACAGTCGAGCAGATTTGTTGTGCAGGGTCGATCGTCTCCCTGCTGCTCGGATATGAGTCTCAGGAGTGGTGCCATCGGCTTTTTTTGGTTTCCAGAGAATCTCTCCATTTTTACTGCCATAGGAGAGACGACGGTCCTTGGTCCATAAAAGCGGATATTCAACAGCACATTCGAGAACTGCGTCGATGTGCATACCGGTCTTAAATGTCGTGCCGGCATGTTCGACTGAGGAACAGCCTGAAAACAAAAGACAGCAGGCGAGCAACAGGACTTGCAATGATCAGAAATGTCAGGGATGGTCGCATCATGAGTCTTGCCAAAGATTGAAATATTCCTCTTCCTGATCAATTATACACCGCCTTCATGTTGTGTGTAGCAATCTGATCTATTTCTTCAACTCTTCCAATCAGACTGTCCCATACGGTTTTGGTGTGCTTTATAAATGGCCAGATGAGAACGGCAACCAAAATAACCTGGCTGACGAGAAGAATCGTAAAACAAAAGCTGAGTCCAGAATCATCTGCCAGCATGCCGACCAGGGGGGCAGTGATAACAAAGCCGAGACGGAAGGTTAATGATTTAAGTGACAGAATGCTGGCACGTTCATGACGTTCACTCTGCTTTTGCAGGGCGAGACGTAGAAAAGGTCCTTGAATACCGCGCATGATCGTGAGCAGAAAGTAGAAGGCAAAACTCCAGATAAGCTGGTTAAAGGCCAGCCCGGCGTAACCGAGGGTGATCAGTGCCAGAAGCAGAATTGGTGTTCCGCGTGCGCCGAGATGGTACTGGATGCGATGACTGATGAGTGAGCCGAAAGAAACACAGAGATTGGCGATCGCCCAGATCGGCCCAAACCAGACCAGTGGCACATTGATGGATTGCATATAGGGTTGAATCAGCCAAACCGGATAAAAAGAGGCCAGACCAAGCATGGCTGCGAGCAGAATGCTGTAACGCAGACCCGGTGTGAGCAAAAAGGCTTTGCGGGCAATGACCAGGGCTTCGCGTAGATGAGAGCTGGTATGCCGTGGCGACGTTGGTATGTCCTTCAGCTTGCGACAGACAATCATGGCTGAAATCCACACCGCAATCTGCAGCAGGAAGGGCAGGAGTGGGAACCAGGCATAGAGAGCGCCGGCTCCAATCGCCCCGGCGGCCTCTCCAGCCTGAGCCCAGGCTGTCATGCGGCCATCATGTTTCGCATACTCCTCTTCTCTGCCGTCGTGCCGGAGGGTCTCGTAGAGCAGGGCGCTATCAGCACCGCTGATAAATGCATAGGAGACACCGAGTTGTATCTCGGCAACAAGAACGCCGGCAAAAGAACTGGCGAAGGTGTAGGTCGTCCAGCCGCTTATGCCGAACAGGCAAGCCAGGTTAAGGGCAAAACGGTAACCCATCCGGTCACTCAGGTAACCGGACGGGAACTCCATGAGCAGTGTCGCCAGTGAGAAGAGCGCCTGCAGCAGCAGAATTTCAGAAAGGCTTAAACCGATCTGATCCTTCCAGAAAAGAGTGATGATGGCCATGGGCAGCAGGGCCATCTTCAGACCGGCAAAAATGTTGAGAAGGAGGATGTTTCTGGAAAAGCAGGAACGGGGAACGCGGGACGGGGAACGAGGGAAAAACAAAATCAAATTCCTGTAAGCTTAATTCTGGAAGTTCGGGCAAGGGGTTTTCGCGTCCCCCGTGCCTCGTTCCTCGTCCCAGGTTTAAACCCAATAAATGCAAGCCGAAGGGCAATTGTCCATGGCTGACTCTATTTTATCTTCCGGGGCGCCGGTGGGGTTATGAACGACGGCTTTCTCGTGGGCATGGCCGTTGTGACTCTCTTCCATGCTGAATACCTCAGGACAGATCTGGGTACAAACTTCACAGCCAATGCAGCAGTCGGGATCAATAGCTGGTGTGCGTGACATGTGCGTGCTCCTGGTAAATGGATTGTAATCAGTCCTGTTAGCTTACTGCAAAAGCAAAATCTTGGCTAGGGGATTGTCGTCGTTCACTGCTAAGAAGTTTACCCAGGCACAAATGGCAACGGCCTGACATTTGAGCCAGGCCGTTATGAAAAACCTTGCGCGTCTCAGACGCCTTACTTGGCGGGAGCCTCTTTCTGGTAGAGATGGACATCGCGCTGCGGATAGGGGATGCCGATACCTTCTTCGTCAAAGCGTGTTTTTACCGCTTCATGCAGGTCGAAATAAACGCCCCAGTAGTCGGCTGCGTTCACCCATGGACGGACTGCAAAGTTGACGCTGTTGTCGGCCAGTTCCAGTACGCCGATCGTTGGGGCCGGCTCTTCAAGAACCCGGCTTTCCCTGGCGAGGATGTCTTGCAGAACCTTCTTCACGTGACTTAAGTCCGCATCGTAACTGACTCCAATAACCATGTCGACGCGCCGGGTTGGTTTGCTCGAATAGTTGATAATATTGTCGCCGATCAATTTGCCATTCGGAACGTAGATCGTCTTGTTGTCACCTGTTTTGAGTTGGGTGGAGAAAACATTGAGGGTTTCGACCACGCCGAGAACGCCTGCGGCTTCAATGAAGTCACCCGCTTTAAACTGTTTGAAAATCAGGATCATGACTCCTGCGGCGAAGTTGCCGAGTGAATCTTTCAAAGCCAGGCCGATGGCCAGGCCGGCGGCACCGACGACCGCAATCAGTGATGTGGTCTGAATTCCCAGCTCGTTCAATGCGGCAATCACGGCAAAAGTGACGATGGCGGCGTTAACCAGGTTGCCGATAAAGCCGGTCAATGCCAGGTCGGCATCACGGCGTTCCATCAGGCCTTTGACCAGCCGGGCAAGCATTTTGGCGCCCCAGAAACCGATAGCGAGAATAATGATGGCGTAAGCGATATTGGTGAATATTTGTGTAGCCACTGAAACCTCCTGTGTCATGTTGAACTGCATTGCCTGTAATTTGACTGGAATCGTTGAATGAAGCCATTCCTGCATTGTGATCGAATTAAAACTCTCCCCTAAGATTACATATCGTAACGTTTGATTTTTTCAACCAGTGTCGTGCGATTAAGGTTCAGAAGTGCGGCTGCGCGAGCCTTGATGTTGCTTGATTTCTCCATGGCCTGTTTGATCAAAGTCCGCTCTATCTGTTCGACCGTTTCTGCAAAATCGAGGCCCTCCTCGGGGATATGTAGCGTCGGCAGGTTGCCCTTTCCCTCTGCAATGCCGCTGATTCTTGAAGGGAGGTCATCAAGGCCCAGCACTTCACTGTCTGTCAGGGCAATGGCGCGTTCGATGACATTCTCCATTTCGCGGACATTTCCCGGCCATCGGTAGTTTTCCATGGCTCGAATGGCCTCGACAGTCAACTCCAGTTGTGGCCTGTTCATGTCAATACAGATTTTTTTCAGGAAATGCTTGGCCAGCAGAGGGATGTCTTCACGGCGCTCCCGGAGTGGGGGCAGAAGGATCGGGATGACATTCAGTCGATAGTAAAGGTCTTCACGGAATTCGCCACGCCTGACCCTCTCTTCGAGGTCCGCATTGGTTGCAGAAATGACCCGGACGTCCAGTTGGACTTTACGTGAAGATCCAACCCGTTCAACCTCCTGTTCCTGGAGGACCCTCAGTAGCTTCATCTGCAGGTGAAGGGGCATGGTGCCAATCTCATCGAGGAAGATCGTTCCCTTGTTGGCGACTTCGAATTTGCCCGGCTTGTCGGCTATGGCTCCGGTGAAAGAGCCGCGGACATGACCGAAGAGTTCGCTCTCCAAAAGGTCTGCAGGGATCGCGCCACAGTTGATGTCGATAAAAGGTTTCTCTCTGCGCGTACCATTGAAGTGAATGGCACGTGCCACCAGCTCTTTGCCGGTCCCTGATTCCCCGAGAATGAGGACTGTCGAGTCAGTGTGGAGAATCTTCTCCATGCGGGAAAAAATCGGCTGGATGGCCGGGCTGTTGCCGATAATGTTGTCAAACTTGTATTTGCCACGCAATTGCTGGCGCAGGTAAAGGTTCTCTGCGACCAGTCTGCTCTGCTTGACGGCCTTGGCGATCAGGACCTTGAGCTTTTCGAAGTTGAGCGGCTTGGTGATGTAGTCGAAAGCCCCTTCTTTCATTGCCTCGACAGCCGTTTCTGCTGTTGCATTACCGGTGATAAGGATGACGTTGCTGGGGATGGCGTGTTCTTTGACGTGTTTCAGGATGTCTATGCCGCTGACGCCCGGCAGGAAGAGATCGGTAATGATGACATCATAACTCTTAACCGAGAGTAAACTCATCGCATCTTCACCCGCTGCGACTGCGTCAACACGATAACTCTCGCGTTCAAGCAGCAGGGTGAGGCTTTCGCGACTGCCTGACTCATCATCTATGAAGAGAATCTTTGCTGAATCGCCCATAACCTTGAAGCGTTCCTTCTGCTGATCTCTTGTGAAAAGGGCGTCATGAATTTGACATTATCGATAAACTATCATGAAGATTAAGGGTTTGCAAGAATATTTAAGTCTTGCACTAATGATCGGCCCATTCTTGACAGAGCCGGGCAGAAACAGGCTCACTTTGTTAGCCTCCTTATACTTCTGGTGACTTGGATACGCTCTGGTGTGATCGTCTCTGTAACGAGCCGCCTTTCGAAGCAAGGTATTTTTTATCAGTTATTTCGGAGGGTTGAAAATAGAACGGTTTTTTGCTTGACATGCTGCTGTCCGTTTTGCTTAGATTGCACCTTGAGATGACGGGTGTAAGTATTTAAATTTATTGAAAAATTTTATTCATACTAAATATTTAGCAAGGCTGTATATTTTTAGTTTACATAAATGGCCAGAGCTGAAATCCCTTCAGGAGAAAGATCGATATGCCAATTAAAAAATTCCGCAAGGTTATGGCTGCAAACCGTGGCGAAATTGCTATCCGCATCTTCCGTGCATGTACGGAGCTTGGCATCAGCACGGTGGCCATCTATTCAGAAGAAGACAAACTCTCGCTGCATCGATACAAGGCTGACGAGGCCTATCAGGTTGGCAAGGGCAAGGGGCCGATCGATGCCTATCTGAGTATTGATGAAATTATCGACCTGGCTCGGAAGAAAGATGTTGATGCGATTCACCCTGGCTATGGATTTCTCTCTGAGAACGCCGAGTTCGCCGAGGCCTGTGAGCGTGCCGGTATCGTTTTTATCGGGCCCACTCCGGAAATCCAACGCCGTGTCGGCGATAAAATCTCCGGTCGCAAGGTTGCCGTGGATGCGGGCGTCCCTGTTGTGCCTGGAACTGATGATCCGATCCGCAGCGAAGAAGAAGCTTTGATCTTTGCCAAGTCGGCAGGCTACCCGATTATCGTCAAGGCGAGTTCCGGTGGTGGCGGTCGTGGCATGCGTGTTGCGCAGAACCAAAAAGAGCTTCTCGAGGGGCTTAAGTCGGCGGCGTCGGAGGCCAAGGCGGCGTTTGGCGACGCCACGATCTTCCTGGAGAAATTTGTCGAGAATCCGAAAGCATGTTGAAGTCCAGATCCTTGGCGACAATCATGGCAATATCGTGCATTTTTACGAGCGTGACTGCTCCATTCAACGACGCCACCAGAAGGTTATTGAGATCGCTCCTTCCCTCTACCTCAACAACAAGAAACGCAAAGAGGTCTGTGACTACGCCCTGGCCCTGGCCAAACCATGTTGGCTACCGCAACGCCGGAACGGTTGAATTCCTCATGGACAAACAGGGCAACTTCTATTTCATTGAAGTGAACCCTCGCATCCAGGTGGAGCATACGGTCACCGAGCTGGTCACCATGCGCAATCTTGTCCAGGCACAGATTCGTATTGCACAAGGCTACAAACTCTCGGACCCGGAGCTCGGCATCAAGAGTCAGAAGGATATTGAACTGCGCGGCTATGCAATCCAGAGCCGGATCACCACTGAAGATCCGAACAATAATTTTGCCCCTGATTTCGGTACCATCAAGGCTTATCGGACGGCGGCAGGTTTTGGTGTGCGTCTTGATGCGGCGGCCGGTTACGCCGGAGCGATCATCTCTCCCCACTATGATTCCCTGCTGGTCAAAATCTCCACCTGGGGGCTGACTTTTGCTGATGCCTCCACGGACCATGCACCGTGCCCTGCAGGAGTTCCGCATCCGTGGCGTTAAGACCAATATCGGCTTCCTTGAGAAGGTCATCACCCATCCGACCTTTCTCGAGGGCAACTGTGACACCTCGTTTCTTGACCAACACCCGGAAGTCTTTCAACTGCCCGTTAAAAAAGACCGCGCCAACAAGATCCTCAGCTTACATTGGTCATACCACGGTTAATGGCTATCCCGGGCATCAAGCCGGAAAAGCGCCTCAGCTTCTCCGACCTGCGTGAGCCTGAAATTCCCGGAAATCGAATATGGTCAACAGCACCCGCGCGGTACCCGCGACATCCTGCTCGACAAAGGCCCCGAGGGGCTGGCCAAGTGGGCGCTGAAGAACCGGCAACTGATGATTACTGATACGACCTGGCGTGACGCGCACCAGTCTTTGATGGCGACGCGTTTCCGGACCCATGATCTGGATCTGATTGCGGAAGCGACTGCACACCTGGGGGGTGGTCTTTTCTCTCTCGAAATGTGGGGTGGGGCGACCTACGATGTCTCCATGCGCTTTTTGACCGAGGACCCCTGGGAACGGCTCGAGCGTCTTGCGCAAAAAGGTCCCCAATATCCTCTTCCAGATGCTGCTGCGTGGCTCCAACGCGGTGGGCTACACCAACTATCCCGATAACGTGGTTCAGGAGTTCACCGTCAAGGCGGCAGAGAGCGGCATCGATGTGTTCCGCATCTTCGATTCCCTGAACTGGCCCAAGGGGATGCAGGTGGCCATGGAGGCTGTACGAGAACGAACCAACTCCGTGTGCGAAGCGGCCATGTGCTATACCGGAGACATCCTGGACCCGAAGCGGGACAAGTATCCGCTGCAATACTATGTCAACCTGGCCAAGGAGCTGGAGAATATGGGCGCTCATATCCTGGCGATCAAAGATATGGCCGGACTGCTCAAGCCGTTTGCCGCAGAAAAACTGGTCAAGGCATTGAAGAACGAGATCGGTATCCCGATTCATCTGCATACTCATGATACTTCGAGCAATGGCGGCTCCATGCTGATGATGGCGGCGCAGGCCGGTGTTGATATTGTCGACGTCGCGCTTTCGTCAGTGTCCGGGTTGACGGCACAGCCGAATATGAATGCTCTGCTCGCGACTCTGGAAGGGACCATCTGGGATCCGCAGCTCGACCAGGCGCGGCATGCAGAAACTGGCCAACTACTGGGAGACGGTCCGGACCTATTACGCGCCCTTCGAATCTGAGCTGCGTAGCGGCACCGCCCAGGTGTATTACCACGAAATTCCCGGTGGTCAGTATTCCAACTACAAGCCGCAGGTCGAAGGTCTCGGTCTTGGTCATCGCTGGGAAGAGTGCAAGGAGATGTACCGCAAGGTCAATGACCTCTTCGGCGATGTCATCAAGGTGACCCCATCGTCCAAAATTGTCGGCGACATGGCGATGTTCCTGGTGCAGAACAACCTCGAGCCGGAAGATGTCTTTACCAAGGGCGCAGAGCTGGCCTTCCCGCAGGGCGTGGTTGACTTTTTCAAAGGCATGATCGGTCAACCGGTTGGCGGCTTCCCGCCGGAATTGCAGAAAATTATTCTCAAGGGAGAGCAGCCGTTGACCTGTCGTCCCGGTGAATTGCTCGAACCTGTTGATTTTGTCGCCAAGAAGGAGGAACTGCAGACCAAGCTCGGGCATAATGTCAGTGACCGCGACGTCCTCTCGGCAGTGCTCTATCCCGGAGTTTTTGAAGAGTACGACCGTTTCCGCCAGGAGTACAGCGATACCTCTTTCCTGCCGACACCGGTCTTCTTTTACGGCCTGGATGTCGGTGATGAGGTCAGCATCGACATCGAGGCGGGCAAGACCCTGATCATCAAACTGAATGCTGTGGGGCGGGTCCATGAAGACGGCACACGCAATATCTATTTTGAGCTTAACGGCGAACCGCGCGTCGTGAAGGTCAAGGACTTCTCTGTTGAGACTGATGATGTCAGCCACGAAAAAGCTGACCCCGCCAATGTCAAGCATGTTGGGGCACCCATGCCGGGTAAAATTTTCAAAACCATGGCTGTGGTCGGAGAAAAAGTTTCGGCAGGTGAGACCTTGCTGACCACTGAGGCCATGAAGATGGAAACCAACGTCAAGGCAAAGGTGGATGGTGTGGTTGCAGAAGTCAGATTTACTGAAGGTGATCAGGTTGACCAGGGTGACTTGTTGGTTGTTCTGGAATAGCACAGGCTCTCGAAACAGGGGAGGGGCGTGCGTGAAAATCAGCACTTCTCTCATTTGAGAGAAAATGATATATCATGTGCTGGCGAACTGTGATTAGCTTGAACATATTATGATCATGGATGGCGAAAATGTCGATAAACTGGTTACTGCTGGGCGGACACCAATCACAAAAACGCGAAGTTATTCCTGTTCAGGATTCGCAGACGGCTGAAGTGATTACAGAGTGCTACTGCACCAATGGTCATTCTGTCCTTTCTGACGAGCACAAATTTAAGGGCCATCCGGGCCTCACGCTCAAGCTGAAAAGCAAGACGAGTGAAGGGTTGCTCATCATCAGCCCGGTTCTTGGCGACCGGGACAGACGCTTTATCGATTTTGAAAGAAAGGCCGGTGATGTCGTCGATATCTGCTGCCCGACCTGTTCCGAACCCTTTCCCTATCTACAATCAATGTGCTTGTGGCGCACATCTGGTGGCGCTCTTCACCTCGCCCAAGGCTCATTTTGCCCAATGCATCGGTATCTGCCAGCGCCTTGGTTGTCTGCACTCGGAACTGCTCAGTGAGCGGGATCTGCGTCTTTACAGTCGGCAGGATTATCTCTGACTCTGTTGACTGCTCGTTTACATCGCAGGAGTCATTGATTGAACCTTCTCTTGACTGTATTTCTCCTGCTTGCCATCCTGACCTGAGGGTTCCCCTTAACTCGTTACAGTCCTTAGCTCTTGCCGATTAAATCTTGACGCATGGAGGGCTATCACTTATAACAAAATACTATTGATTTGGTCTGCAATCTGAACCCGTTGAAGGTCTGACGTTTTCAGGTTAAACAACATGTTGATTTTCCTAAGGAGGCACTATGTGTAAGACAGTACTCAAGAAGCTTGTCCTGGTTGCTCTGCTGAGCTTGGTTGTTCCCGCAACAGGTTTTGCTGCGGACACCATCAAGATTGGTGTGGCCGGTCCTCATACGGGCGACCTGGCTCCTTACGGTATTCCGACCATGGAAGCGGCCGAGATGGTTGCTGCACGAGGTTAACGCTGCTGGCGGTGTTCTCGGCATGCAGGTGGAAGTTTTGCCAATGGATGACCAGTGCAAGCCTGAAATCGCCACCAACGCTGCAACCAAGCTGGTTTCACAGGGCGTTGACGTGGTTATCGGCCATGTCTGCTCCGGTGCCACCAAGGCTGCTCTTGGCATCTATAAAGAAGCCAACATCATTGCCGTTTCTCCTTCGGCAACCAATCCCCCTCTGACCCAAAGCGGTGAGTATCCTAACTTCTTCCGCACCATTGCTCCTGATGATGACCAGGGCAAACTCGCCGCAACTTTGCAACGGACAAACTCGGTGCCAAGAAAATTGCCATTCTTCACGACAAAGGTGACTATGGTAAAGGTTTCGCCGATTTCGCCAAACAGTTCATAGAAGCCGGCGGCAAGGCTAAAGTTGTCCTGTTTGAAGGTGTCACCCCTGGTGCCATGGATTACTCTGCCGTCGATACAGAAAGTTCGTCGTGAAGGCGCCGATGCGGTCATCTTTGGCGGCTATCATCCTGAAGCTTCCAAGCTGGTCTCACAGATGAACAAAAAGCGTATGAATATTCCCTTTCATCGGTCCTGACGGCGTTAAAGGCGATGGTTTCCTCGAAATCGCAGGCAAGGATGCGGAAGGTGTTTACGCAACAGGCCCTATGGACGTTTCTGCCTTACCCGAAAACAAGAAGGCGAAAGCTGATTACATCAGCAAATACGGTAAAGAGCCCGGTACCTTCTTCGACCAGGGCTATGCCGCCATGCAGGCTGTCCTGAAGGCCATCGAGGCTTCCGGTGGTACAGAGTATGCCGGCCTTGAAAAAGCTCTCAAGAACAACTTATGTTGATACCGCCGTCGGTAAGATCAAGTTTGACGCCAAAGGCGATGCTGAAGGTGTTGGCTTCTCTGTCTTCCAGGTTCAGGACGGCAAATTTGTCGAGCTGAAATAGGCGGTTGACGGTCCATGATAAAAACGGGGGACAGGCTATGCCTGTCCCCCGCGTTTTTTGTGTTAGAGTGATCATTCGCTTCGCCAGGCAAGCGTTAGAAGGACTTGTCGTACGGCAAAACATCTCATTGTATGTTGAGTAAGTTAAACAGCAAGCGTACGTTTCGTTGGTTGCTGACTATATAAGGATAGCGGAAAAGGTCGATGGAATATTTTCTTGAACTCGCCTGCAGCGGACTGGTCCGGGGCAGTATCTATGCCCTGATCGCGCTGGGCTACACGATGGTCTACGGCATCATTCAATTGATCAACTTTGCCCATGGTGAAATTTATATGATCGGTGCCTTCGTGGCCCTGATTGTCTCCGGGGTCCTGACGATCTATGGTTTTTCCGGTGTCTCCATTCTTATCCTGGCCGCATTGATAGCGGCGATCTACGCTGCTGCTTACGGCTATACCCTGGAAAAAATAGCCTATCGTCCTTTGCGCAATGCTCCGCGGCTTTCGCCGCTGATCAGTGCCATCGGCATGTCGCTGTTCCTGCAGAACTATGTTCTTCTTGCTCAAACTCCGGATTTTCTGCCGTTTCCCGTCACTTATCCCCGATTTTGCGTTTATGGAACCGATTGCGCATGTCATGGGTTCTGCGGAACTGGTCATCCTTGTGACCAGTGCTGTCAGCATGGTTGGCCTGACCGTGCTGATTAAATACACCCGAATCGGCAAAGCGATGCGGGCCACCCAGCAGGATATGACCATGGCTCGCCTGGTCGGGGTCAATGTCGATAATGTCATCTCCATGACTTTTGTTATCGGCTCGGTCCTGGCGGCCATCGGCGGTGTCCTGGTTGGATCCTACATCGGGCAGATCAATTTCTATATCGGCTTTATGGCTGGCGTAAAAGCTTTTACGGCAGCTGTTCTAGGTGGTATCGGCAATATCCCGGGGGCGGTTCTTGGCGCTTTAGTGCTGGGTTTGGCCGAGTCGTTTGCTGCAGGCTATGTCTCTAGTGCCTATGAGGATGTGTTTGCTTTCGGTGTCCTGGTCTTAATTCTGATTTTGCGGCCCTCTGGTCTGCTTGGCAAAGCTGTCAAGCAGAAAGTTTGAGCCTGAAGCTGAAGATGGTGTGAATAAAGGTTGGAAAATACAATGGTTGATTATATTAAACGCTCTGTCCTGGTCTGCCCTCTGGTTTGTGTTTCTGACCTTTCCATTGATGGTGGTCAAGGTTAATACCCTTAAGAGTATCGTTGAGTGGCGTTGGATGAACATGCTGTGGGTCGCTATTGGCGCTTTTGTCCTGTCCGTGGTTTGGCGCTGGGCAATGGAGCGACGACAGCTCAAAAGCAAAGAGGCTGAACAAGGCGAAGATGAGTCAGCCAAAGCCGGGCTTGGCACAGCGCCTGATGGAAGATCCGAAACTCTTCAAGCCGGTTCTGATTGTGATTGCCCTGGCGACGATCGTCTTCCCGTTGGTCGTCGACATCTACCAGACCAATATTATGGTTCTGGCCTTGATTTTTGTTGTTCTTGGTCTGGGTCTTAATGTCACGGTCGGTCTTGCCGGTTTACTGGACCTTGGTTATGTTGCTTTCTTCGCTGTCGGTGCCTACACCTATGGCGTCTTGAATAGTTTTTATGGCTTAGGCTTCTGGACCTGCCTGCCGATTGGCGGATTGATGGGCGCCTTGTTTGGCATCGCTCTTGGCTTCCCTATTCTGCGACTGCGGGGCGACTATCTGGCTATTGTCACCCTTGGCTTCGGCTCAATTGCCAAAATCGTTATTGAGAACTGGGAAGAGGTCTTTAATGGTGCCAAGGGCATCGCCGGGATTCCGCGGCCCGGATTCTTCGGTGCTGATATGAGTATCACCACTGCAACGACCTATACCTACTACTTGATGATCCTGATGGTTGTCTTCGCCATCTTTATCACCAACCGGCTGAAGGATTCACGCATAGGCCGCGCCTGGATGGCCTTGCGCGAGGATGAGATCGCCTGTGTCGCCATGGGCGTCGATATGGCCAAGACCAAGTTGGGCGCCTATGCTTTTGGTGCCTTCTGGGCCGGTCTTGGTCGGGGTTATCTTTGCGGCGCGCAATACTTACATCAATCCGAACAGCTTCACCTTCATGGAATCTGCCCTGGTGCTTTCTATTGTTGTCATGGGTGGTATGGGCTCGATTCTCGGCGTTATTATCGCGGCCCTGGTGCTGGTCCTGATGCCTGAATATTTGAGAGCTTTCTCCGAATACCGGATGTTGATGTTTGGTGCGGTGATGGTGCTGATGATGATCTTCCGTCCCGAGGGGCTGATCGCCAACGTGCGCCGGAAATACGCCGGTCGCAAAGTGACGACGGAGGATGCCAATGCCTGAAACGAATAACACGCTTCTCGAGGTCAAAAACCTGACCATGGATTTTGGCGGCCTGCGCGCTGTCGATGCTGTTTCGCTGAATGTCTGTGCTGGTGAAATTGTCGCCCTGATTGGCCCAAACGGCGCCGGCAAAACGACCTTCTTCAATTGCGTAACCGGGATTTATAAACCGACCAAAGGCGATATTCTGGTTCATCCACCAGAAAAGAAATCTCAGAAGATCAACGGTTTCAAGTCAAACCGGGTTACGACGATCGGTATGGCGAGAACTTTTCAGAATATTCGCCTGTTCCAGAATATGACGGTTCTTGAAAACGTCATGATTGGTCGCCATTGTCGAACCACGACGAATATTGTCGGCGCTATTCTTCGCGGCAAAAAGACCAAGCGGCAGGAGCAGGAAACCATCGACAGGAGTTACGATCTTTTACGTAAGGTTGGTCTGTATGATGATGCTGACGAGTTCGCCAAAAATCTGCCTTATGGAGCTCAGCGTCGTCTCGAGATTGCCCGTGCCATGGCGACCGATCCTTTCGTCCTTTTGCTTGATGAACCTGCGGCGGGTATGAATCCCCAGGAGACCAAGGATCTCGATGAACTGATTGTTCGCATCCGCGACACGGAAAATATTTCGATTCTTCTGATTGAACACGATATGAAACTGGTTATGAATATCTCTGATCGCATTTACGTTATGGAGTACGGCAAGGAAATCGCGCAAGGAACACCCATGGATATCCGCAACAACCCGAAAGTCATCGAGGCGTATCTCGGGGAGGAAGCCGATGCTTGAGCTACGCAACGTCGATACCTATTATGGCAATATCCAGGCGCTTAAAGGTATCTCCATTGATATCAACGAGGGTGAAATTGTCACTTTGATCGGTGCCAACGGCGCCGGCAAGAGCACCACTTTGATGACGATCTGCGGAGTGACTCCGCCGCGCAGTGGTGAAATCTACTTCAAAGGCACGCCGATCCACAAGATGTCGACAGAAAAGATCGTTGCCCTGGGGATTGTTCAGGTTCCCGAGGGGCGGCGCATTTTCCCGACCATGTCGGTCCTGGAAAATCTGGAAATGGGAACTTTCCTGCGTCGGGATAAAAGCGATATCCAGAAGGATATTGACTATGTCTTTGAATTATTCCCGATTCTGGCCCAGCGTCGTTCCCAGATGGGTGGCACTTTGAGTGGCGGCGAGCAGCAGATGCTGGCGATTTCCAGAGCGCTGATGGCCCGTCCCAGAGTGCTTTTACTTGACGAACCTTCTCTGGGCCTGGCACCCTTGATTATCAAGCAGATTTTTGAAATCATCAAGAAGATCAATCAGGAGCAGAAGACGACGATCTTCCTGGTCGAGCAAAACGCCAACCAGGCCTTGAAATTGGCTGATCGTGGCTATGTCATGGAAAATGGCCATATTACCCTGACCGATACCGCGGCCAACCTTCTGGATAATGAACAGGTGAAATCGGCTTACCTGGGATTGTAATTGCAGAGTTCCTTAATCAACTATGAGGAAACGGGAGCGGTTGATTATCAACCGCTCCCGTTTTTGTTGTAGAATCAAAGTGTTAAAAGGATCGCTCAAAAGCGTTTTTACACCTTGTTGTTCTTGCCAACTCTGAAATTGGCGATTGACTCTGGTTTGACTTATAACCAGGGCCATTAAGATAATCAGTCAAAAATTCTATGAAACCTTCCGTCAGACCTTCTACTGTTAACGCCGAGGAAGTATCAGGAGACGATGAGCAGCTCTAAAGCGCTGCATGACAATTGGAATGATGAGCTGATCATGAAGGTCCCTTTGCTCAAGATTATGATCACGTCTAAACTTCAATTATTTATGATATAATTAATATATGAATATAATTAAAATATTAAAACTAAATATATATAATATTAAAAATAAAACATAAAAAGCATAAATAAACATAATAATGCATAATTATATTTAATTATATTACATAACATGTCGATCTTATGCTCATGTTATTGACAGGAAAAAGTCTTGAAGGAAGCTCAGTGAATCTCCGTTAAAGCGATGCGTTGCACGCGTTTGAAAGAATTTGACAAAGCAGGTCTGCCTTCTTATAGTGGCATCCGGCAAATTTCACGGCTTATTGACTGACTATCAAGATATTCATAAAAGGAGTAAAATATAATGACAAAAACGTTCAAGGTTGCGGTGCTGTCTGGCGATGGTATTGGCCCGGAAGTTATGGCAGAGGCATTGAAAATTCTGGATGCCGTGGAAGCAAAGTATGATGTCTCCTTCGAGCGCACCTTTGCCAACGTCGGCGGTATTGCTATTGATGTGGATGGCAAAGCTCTGCCTGAAAAAACAGTTGACATCTGCAAGGCTTCGGACGCCATTCTGTTCGGCTCGGTTGGCGGGCCTAAATGGGAAAGCCTGCCACCCGATGAGCAACCGGAACGTGGGGCGTTGCTGCCATTACGTAAAATCTTTGGTCTCTTCTGCAACCTGCGGCCGGCGATCATTTTCCCGGCACTGACTGGCGCTTCCAGCCTGAAGGAAGAAGTCATCGCCGGCGGCTTCAATCTATTGGTTGTTCGCGAGTTGACCGGTGGGATCTATTTCGCCGAGCCTAAGGGGATCGAAGGTCGAGGGTGCTGCGCGTACCGGTTTTGACACCATGAAATACTCTGATGCAGAGGTTGAACGCATCAGCCATGTCGCCTTTCAGGCGGCCCGTAAACGTGGCAGCAAAGTCTGTTCCATTGATAAAGCCAATGTCCTTTCGACCTCTGTGCTCTGGCGCGAAGTTGTGGAGAGAGTTGCAAAGGAGTATCCTGATGTTGAGCTCTCGCATATGTATGTCGATAATGCGGCAATGCAATTGGTGCGTTGGCCGAAGCAGTTCGATGTCATGCTCTGCGGCAACATGTTTGGTGATATCATCTCCGACGAGGCCGCTATGTTGACCGGCTCTCTCGGCATGTTGCCTTCGGCATCACTGGCCGAGGGGACTTTCGGTATGTACGAGCCTTCCGGTGGCAGCGCTCCGGATATCGCCGGCCAGGGGATCGCCAATCCGATTGCCCAGATCCTCTCCGCGTCGATGATGCTGCGCTACTCTTTTGGCATGATAGAAGCTGCTGACGCAGTTGATGCCGCTGTTGAGAAGACTCTTAACCAGGGCTGTCGCACGGGTGATATTTACCAGGGTCTTGAGGGCGAGAAGAAAGTCAACACCGCGGAAATGGGCGATGCGATTATCGCCAATCTGTAAGCCCGGGACTGTCCCCGTATGGGGACTGTGCCTTTAGAATATAACTATACGAACGAGAGGAACAGTCCCCATACGGGGACAGTCCCGAAAAAAGGAACTAAGAAGATGAAAGTCGGTATCGTTGGTTGGCGTGGAATGGTCGGCTCAGTCCTTATGCAGCGTATGCAGGAAGAGAACGATCTGGCCGGTATTGAACCGGTCTTTTTCTCAACTTCTCAGGCTGGTCAGGACGCCCCTATGGGCGCGGGGACTCTCAAGAGTGCCGATGACATCGAGACCCTGAGCCAACTGGATGTCATCATCACCTGCCAGGGTGGAGATTATACCAAGTCTGTTCATCCACAACTGCGCAGCGCAGGCTGGGACGGTTACTGGATTGATGCCGCCAGCTCTTTGCGCATGGAGTCCGATGCCGTCATTATCCTCGATCCGGTTAACCGCAATGTGATCGATGAGGCCCTGGCTAATGGGGTTAAAGATTTCATCGGCGGCAACTGTACCGTCAGCCTGATGCTGATGGCGATCGGCGGCCTGTTCCGTGCCGGCCTGGTTGAGTGGGTCTCTTCCATGACTTATCAGGCCGCTTCCGGTGCCGGGGCACCGAACATGCGTGAACTTTTGAGCCAGATGGGGGCCCTGGAAGGCTCGGTTGCAGATCTCTTGAGCGATCCCTCTTCGGCCATTCTGGATATCGACCGCAAAGTCACTGAATCCCTGCGTGGCGATGTTCTGCCGAGCAAAGAGTTCGGCTACCCCCTGGCCGGAAGCTTGCTGCCCTGGATCGATCGTGAAGTTGAAGATGGCCAGAGCCGTGAAGAGTGGAAGGGCTACGCAGAAACCAACAAGATCCTGGGCTTTGCCGAACCGGTTCCGGTCGATGGCCTCTGTGTTCGCATCGGTTCCATGCGCTGTCACAGCCAGGCTCTGACCATTCGCCTGAACAAGGACCTGCCGATCAGCTGAAATCGAAGCATTTATCGACAATGATAATGATTGGGTCAAGTTGATTCCTAACACCAAAGCCGATTCCCTGAACGAACTGACCCCCACGGCCGTTTCCGGAACTCTTTCGATTCCGGTTGGCCGGGTTCGCAAGATGAAGATGGGACCACAATACATCTCGGCGTTCACCTGTGGTGATCAGCTCCTCTGGGGTGCAGCTGAACCTTTGCGCCGCATGCTGCGAATTCTTAAAGAGCGGCTATAATCGCAAACGTCTGAAGGTTTGAGTTTTTCCCTTCAGACCTTACTAGATAGACTTTGATGGAATCTCGGGGGGCTGATTTAGCCCCCCGAATGTTTTCTCTCTTCATTCTGGACTCAAGCATTGATTGCTTCCGCTGAAACAGGTCTATACCGACAAGCAGAGACGCTTCTGCACAGGGTTGATCCCCGTCTGAAAATCTTCTCCTGTCTGCTGCTGGTTGCACTCTCTTTCTCAGCCTCCGACTGGATGCAATTGCTGCCACTCATCTCAGCTCTTACCATCGCCGCCTGGTCTGTCAGGCCATTCACCAGGCAGATTCTAAGCGTTTTTTGGCTGCTGCGCTGGTTATTGCTGTTTACCTTGCTGATGCATCTCTTCTTCTCTCCGGGACGAACTCTCTGGGGGCTGAGCTGGCTTTCCTTTGATGGCCTTCTGACAGGAACTTTTGTCTGCCTGCAAGTGCTTCTGGCTGTCACCGTCTCTGCTCTTCTGGGTATCAGCACAAGCACGGCAAACTTGTCGCTTGCCTTTGGCTGGCTTGTCCGACCTCTTGGTCTGCTCGGCTGCCGTACCGACGAGTGGCAGAAGCTTCTCTTGCAGGCTATTGATTTTATCCCTGTTGTGCATGCAGAAATCAGTGCCTCCGGAAAAGCTGAAGTCGAGACTTCTGACCAGCCCGGTCCCGGGGGTAGGCAAAACAGGTTTCATGTCTGGGGTAAGAGCTTGCACAGCTTGATCTTTCGCCTGATTGATCGTGGTGACGCGATTGCTTATCGTCTGGCTGCAGATGATGCCTCAATTGCAGAACAAAAGAGCTTGCAGGTTTTTTTGCCGATGGCTTTTTTGGATCAACTCTTC
Source organism: uncultured delta proteobacterium (assembly GCA_963769955.1). Taxonomy (GTDB): domain Bacteria; phylum Desulfobacterota; class Desulfuromonadia; order Desulfuromonadales; family BM103; genus M0040. Next base: position 108,502 of record CAVYNW010000005.1, on the reverse strand, counting down.
GCTGTTATAGTCATTTTGGTCACTCTTTCCTACGGGTTGATGGGATGAAGATGCGTACCATTCTTTTGAACGTTGAATACGATGGCACCGCCTATTTCGGCTGGCAGATCCAGCCTGACTACTCCCACTGTTCAGGATGTTGTTGAGTCCGCCCTGAAACAGGTTATGGGTTGTGACATCCGCATTCATTCTTCCAGTCGTACCGATGCAGGTGTGCATGCCCGTGACATGGCTGTGCATTTTCGTACCGAGAGCACTCTCCCTCTCACGGCTTTCCGTGAAGGTGCAAATGCGTTCCTGCCTGATGACGTAGTTATCCGCGCAGTCAAAGAGATGCCTGAAGATTTCCACGCCCGTTATTCCTCCAAGGGGAAATGGTATCGTTATACGCTTTACAATGCCGCAGTGCGCTCTCCGCTTGCTTGTCGAACTTCCTGGCATTTGCGCGGTCAAATGGATTTGGCGTTGATGCAAGAGGCTGCGAGCATTCTGGTCGGAGAACATGATTTTCAGGCTTTCAGAACCACGGGATGTGTTGCCAAATCAACAGTTCGGGAAATTTACCAGGTTGATGTAACTGCCGACCAGGAATTTATTTATCTTGATTTCCGGGGCTCAGGTTTTTTGCGCAACATGGTTCGAATGCTGGCGGGACCCTGGCTGAGATAGGCCAGGGACGGAGGCCTCTCGGTGACATGGAAAAGCTCCTCAGGGGAGAGGCTGGGCTGAGCAGCGGCCCTACAGCTCCGGCGCAAGGCCTGTGCCTGCAGGAGGTGTGGTATTAAACGAAACGAGACCCTTGATGTTGAGCAATAGTTAACATGCTATATACTTATGGCAACCCAAGGAGGTTGCCATGGCACCGAGATATCGAGTCACCCTGACAGAGCAAGAGCGTAAAGATCTTGAGGCGTTAACCCGGAGTGGAAAAACTGGAGCGAAAAAATTTATCCATGCCCGTGCGCTGCTGCTTTGCGATGCCGGTCCTGACGGTCCAGCATGGACTGTTGCCGATGTCGCTGAAGCGTTGGGAGTGACCTCTCGAACCATTGAGCACCTCAAAAAACGTTTTGTCGAAGAAGGGTCTCGAAGCGGCCATTAGAGCGTAAAGCCAGAGAAAAGCCGCCACGCGATATCATTTTTGACGGTGCGTTTGAAGCACGATTGATTGCCTTGGCGTGTTCAGACGCTCCAGAGGGATACGATCGCTGGACGGTCAGGCTCCTTGCCGACAAAGCTGTTGAGCTTGAAGTTTGCATCCATCCGTTTCGCACATGACCGTGCAGCGGGTTTTAAAAAAAACGAACTTAAGCCTCACCTCAGCAAATACTGGAAAATCCCGCCCCAAGGGAGCGCGGCCTTCGTAGCGGCGATGGAGGATGTTTTGGAGGTCTATCATCTGCCGTATGATCCCGATTATCCGGTGGTGTGCATGGACGAGTCCAGCAAGCAACTGATTGGCGAAGTCCATACGCCAATTCCCTGCAAGCCGGGGCAACCGAAGCGAATGGATGATGAATATGTCAGAAATGGCGTCGCCGAAATCTTTATGGAAGTAGAACCCTTGGCGTGGCGAACGTCATGTCGCGATGACCGAACGCCGCACAAGAAAGGATTGGGCGCAGCAGATCAAACAGATGCTTGATGAGCGCTATCCCGATGCCATTAAGGTGCGGCCTTGCCCTTGAGAAAACTATGGAAATACAACTGTATGTCCCAGTTCTCTGCTCGCCGGGGTGAAACATAACAGCCTCTGACGGCTTCCGAAAACTTACGGGGAAAATCACCCCGACAGGCTTCGATTCTTCTTGACTAGCTCTCTTCCCTGAACTAAACATAGCGGTTAATTCTTTCACCCCCCAGCCCCTTATGGAGGTATCGGCGATGCTCGATCCCGAGATCTGCGAAGGCTTGACCTTCGATGATGTTTTGCTTCTCCCCGCCCACTCCCAGGTATTGCCCCGCGACGTTGATCTGACAACTTATCTGACCCCCCGGATCAAATTGAATATCCCCCTGCTCTCTGCTGCCATGGACACTGTTACCGAAGCCCGCACGGCGATCTGCATGGCCCGCGAAGGCGGCATCGGCATTGTGCATAAGAACATGAGCCCCGAGGAGCAGGCCCTGGAAGTTGACCAGGTTAAAAAATCTGAAAGTGGTATGATCGTTGACCCGATCACCATGGACCCGGACCAGAAGATTTACGAAGCCTTGGAGCTGATGGAGAAATATCGCATCTCCGGTGTTCCGATCACTAAAAACGGCCATTTGGTGGGGATCCTCACCAACCGTGACCTGCGTTTTGAAACTCAGCTCGACCAACCCATTTCAAATGTCATGACCAAGGACAAACTGGTCACTGTCCCTCCCGGGACGACCCTTGAAGATGCCAAGAAACATCTGCATGAACATCGCATCGAAAAACTCCTGGTGGTCGATGACAACTATGCACTCAAGGGCTTGATTACCATTAAGGATATTGAGAAGGTTCGCAAATATCCCAATGCCTGCAAGGATGAAATGGGCCGGCTTCGCGTCGGTGCGGCTGTCGGTGTCGGTGATGATTTCCAGAAACGTCTCGACCTGCTGGTCAAGACGGGAGCCGATGCCATCATTATCGATACGGCTCATGGCCATTCCCAGTTGGTCATTGATGCCGTAGCTGAAGCCCGGCGCAACTATCCGGAGCTTTCTCTGATTGCCGGCAATATTGCTACGGCTGGTGCTGCTGAAGCACTGATCAAAGCCGGAGCCGATGCCGTCAAGGTCGGCATCGGACCCGGCTCGATCTGCACCACGCGTGTCGTTGCAGGAGTCGGCGTCCCGCAGATTACCGCTATTTCCAATGTCTCCAAGGTGACCCGTAAATTCGGTGTGCCGCTGATTGCCGATGGCGGCATCAAGTATTCCGGGGAGCTTCCCAAAGCGATTGCTGCAGGTGCCGACACGATTATGATCGGTTCGCTGTTTGCCGGTACTGATGAATCTCCCGGCGAGACGATTCTTTTCCAGGGGCGGACTTACAAAACCTATCGTGGCATGGGCAGCATCGGTGCCATGAAGCAGGGCAGCAAGGACCGCTATTTTCAGGCTGGCGCAGAAGATGTCAAGCTTGTCCCTGAAGGGATAGAGGGCCGAGTGCCTTTCCGCGGCCCGCTCTCTGAAAACGTCCATCAGCTGATGGGCGGTCTGCGCTCGGGCATGGGTTATACAGGCTGCAAAACGATCAAGGAATTGCAGGAGAACGGCCAGTTCCTGCGCATAACAAATGCCGGCTTGCGTGAGTCACATGTGCATGATGTCAACATCACTCATGAAGCACCGAACTACCGGATTGAGAAGAACTGACAAACATTGAGACTTGGGGCTGGAGACTGGAGGCTGGTAACAGCCAACTCCTGTTTCTAGCCCCAAATCCAATCCCTAGCCTCCAGCCCCCAGTCCCCAGAGGTCATATGCAAGACATCCATTCTGAAAAGATCCTGATCCTGGACTTTGGATCGCAATATACCCAACTCATCGCACGCAGGGTACGTGAGGCTCATGTTTACTGTGAGTTGCACCCCTTTGATATGACTCTGGACGAGATCAAGGCTTTTAATGCTACGGGGATTATTCTCTCCGGAGGGCCGAAGTCTGTCTATGAAGACGGGTGCCCCAGCTATTGAGGAGGAGCTCTTTGAGCTCGGTATACCTGTTCTCGGCATCTGTTACGGCATGCAGTTGATGTGTCACCACTTCGGCGGCAAGGTCGTGCCGGCCGGCAAACGTGAATACGGGCATGCCGACCTGCTCTCCAAGGGTGCTCCTGGACCGCTCTTTGATGGTTTCTTTGTCGATGGCCATAGTCCGGTCTGGATGAGCCACGGAGATCACGTTGAAGTGGTCCCTGAGGGTTTTGAGGTGATCGCCATAACTGACAATGCGCCGGTCTGCGGTATTCAGAACCTCGCACTCAACCTTTATGGCGTGCAGTTTCACCCCGAAGTCAACCATACGCCACGCGGCGAGATGCTCATTGACATCTTTGTGCGCAAGATTTGCGGCTGTACCGGTAAGTGGACGCCCGGTCAGATCATCGAGGACGCTGTCGCAAGAATCCGTGAACAGGTTGGCGATGAGGAGGTTATCCTCGGTCTTTCCGGTGGCGTTGATTCCTCTGTTGCTGCGGCGTTGATTCACCGTGCAATCGGTGATCAGCTGACCTGCGTATTTGTCGATAACGGCCTGCTGCGTCTCGGCGAAGGCGATCAGGTGATGTCGACCTTTGCCGAGAGCCTCGGTGTCAAGGTCCTCCGTGTCGATGCGGAAGATCGTTTTCTCGCCAAGCTGGCTGGAGAGAGTGATCCGGAAAAGAAGCGCAAGATTATTGGCAACCTGTTCGTCGATATCTTCGAAGAAGAATCAAAGAAACTAAAAAATGCCAAATGGCTGGCCCAGGGAACCATCTATCCGGACGTCATAGAATCCGCAGGGGCCAAAACCGGTAAGGCACATAATATCAAGAGCCATCACAATGTCGGCGGTCTGCCCGATTACATGACTCTCAAGCTGCTTGAACCATTGCGTGAACTCTTCAAGGATGAGGTTCGTACGGTCGGTGAAGAGCTTGGCCTGCCGCATCGCATGGTCTGGCGCCACCCTTTCCGGGGCCCGGCCTGGGTGTCCGCATCCTCGGCGAGGTCAAAAAGGAATATTGCGATATCCTGCGTCAGGCCGATGCCATCTACATCGAAGAGCTTTACCAGACGGGTCATTACGATAAGATCAGCCAGGCTTTCGCCGTGTTTCTTCCCGTTAAGAGTGTCGGCGTGATGGGGGATGGGCGCACTTATGAGTATGTTGTTGCCCTACGTGCTGTTGAGACGAAAGACTTTATGACCGCCGGCTGGTACCCGATGCCTTATGAAGACCTGGCACGGATCAGCAACCGGATCATCAATGAGGTGCGCGGCATCAATCGCGTCACCTATGATATCTCGAGTAAACCACCAGCCACGATAGAGTGGGAATAACCCCATGAGCGCGTAGCGCGTGGCGGGAGACAATACTGAAAAGCGCGGGAAAGGAGATTACTTTCTCCCGCTTTTTGTTCGGCACGCTGAATCGTTCATCATTTATGATAGTTTTAGATTTGCTTTGCATGTAACTAAACCAAACATGGTCGATTCTCATATTATTCGCGATTGTATGTGCACCTGCGATTAGAATAGCTATGAGACGCTGTCTTAGCATCGCTTAGCTTTCTTTGTGTCTTGTCGTCGGAACTGGAGAGTGGGTTTATGGAAATTTCCAAATCCACTACTGGTACTGGCTGGTTTTCGGCATGGTCCTCATGCTGCTGGAGCTGGCGCTTCCTTCCTTTACCATCTTCTGGTTTGGTTTGGGGGCGCTGGTCGTTGGTGTCTTACTGCTGCTGATCCCCGGCATCAGCCTGACCTGGCAGATCCTGGTCTGGGTTGTTGCTTCAACGGCATTCGTGATTTTCTGGTTCAGGGTGCTGAAACCGCGCATGACGGATAAAACAACCTCCGGAATATGCACGCGAGGCGGTGCTTGGTGAAACAGCCATGGTCACACGCGTGCCTGAGGGTGCTCGGCGTGGTGAACTCCGTTTCCCGGTGCCGATGCTGGGCTCCGATAGTTGGCCCTTTATCTGCGACGACGAAGTCGCTGTTGGGTGACCGGGTCGCTGTCCGGGACATCTCCGGCAACACCATGTTGGTTAAAAAAATCAGTAACACTCAAAGCAAAGGGGAGGGTTGAACATGGGAGGCCTGATCGTTGTTGTCATTTTTGCCATTCTGGTTATCACGACCATCAGCATGGGGGTGCGGCTTGTGCCGCAGGGGAGCAAGTGGGTTGTCCAGAGACTCGGGAAATTCCACAAAACCCTTAATCCAGGCTTGAATATCCTTATCCCTTATGTTGATAACGTCGCTTACAAGGTCACCACCAAGGATCAGGTGCTTGATATCCACTCCCAGGAAGTTATCACCATGGACAATGCGGTGATCCTGGCCAATGCCGTTGCCTTCATCAACGTGGTCAGCCCGGAGAAGGCCGTCTACGGTGTCGAGTCTTATCACCTGGCCATCCAGAACCTGGTTCAAACCTCGTTGCGTTCGATTATCGGTGAGATGGCTCTGGACTCCGCCCTGAGTTCCCGTGATTCAATAAAAGCCAAGCTCAAAGAGGCCATCTCCGATGATATCAGCGACTGGGGAATCACTTTGAAGACGGTTGAGATTCAGGATATCAAACCGTCGCAAACGATGCAGAAGGCGATGGAGGAGCAGGCTGCCGCCGAGCGTGAGAGAAGAGCAACAGTAACCCGTTCCGGGGGTGAGAAAGAAGCTGCGATTCTTGAAGCCGAGGGCCGCCTCGAAGCCTCCAAACGTGATGCCCAGGCCCAGGTGGTTCTGGCTGAAGCGACACAACGGTCTATCACCATGGTCACTGAGGCGATTACCGATCAGGAACTAGACGCCATGTATCTGCTTGGTGAAAAATACGTCAAGGCCATTCAGGGTATGGCCAAGTCACCGAATGCCAAAACTGTGCTGCTGCCGGCGGATTTGCCGAATGCGCTACGGGGCATCCTTGGCGTGGGTGGAAAATAGCAGCTTCAAGAGATTCAGCAGTGGCTACTGACTCCGCTAAAAAACTTGTCCTTTCTCTCCGGATTGTGAACTATGGCGAAGAGCTCTTTGAGAAAACCTGGCAAGCCTGCCAAGAAATACAGCCAGGCCGCGCGCTTGCACGATGTCATCCGCATTCTCGAAGCACGTTACGGGGCCACGGTCGACGAGCTTGCTGAAGAGTGCGGTGTGACCCGCAGGACGGTTTATCGTGATCTCGACGCCATTCGCGACGCCGGGTACCCGTTAATCTCTGAGCCTGAGCCCGATGGCCGGGTTCTTTACAGCTTCATGACCGGCTTCAAAAAACTCCCGCCAATCACTTTCTCCCTGGAAGAGTTGATGACGCTCTATCTTTGTCGGGGGCAACTGGGCTTCCTGCAGGGCACCCCCTTTCAAGACGATCTCGATGCCATCTTCGGCCGTATCCATTCCAGTTTGCCCCCTCGCAGCGTAGCGCACCTGGAGCGGATCGCAGAAACAGCCTCCCCCAAATTCCAGGGGCAGAGAGATTATGCCGTAAAGAAAGATCTGCTCAAGGAGTTGCGCAGGGCACTCCTCTACCAGTATCAGATCGATCTCTCCTATACGCCTGCACGTCGCGATACGGAAACTTACCGCTTCGATCCCTTATACCTTGCTCTTCTTCGGAGGCGCTCTCTATCTGGGCGGCTATGCACACAATCGCAATGCTTTGAGGCTCTTTCTTGTCGATCGTGTTGAGCAGGTAACGGTTCTGGACAATCGTTTTGAGATCCCTGAAGATTTTTCTGCCGGCGATCTGACCGGTTCTGCGTTTGGACTGATCGATGAAGAACAGCAGACGATCAAGGTACGTTTCGGCTCAGAAATTGGCCATTTGATTCGTGAAAGGACCTGGCATCCCAGCCAGGAACTGATCGAGGAGAGTGATGGCTCGCTGCTGCTGACTTTTGAGGCCAGTGGTGAAAAAGAGATCCTCGCCTGGCTTTATTCCTACCTGCCTTATGTTCAGATCCTTGAGCCAGTAGGGTTGCAAGAAAAATTCCTGCAAAGCTTGCAAAAGGCCATTCAGGAACAGCCTGCAAGCTGACTATGGCTGCTCGCTTGTGCCCTTCAGGTAAGCAAACCAGTAGGCAAATCCGACGAAAACAACCCCGCCAATAATGTTGCCAAGAGTGACCGGAATCAGGTTGCTGATGAAGAAGTTTGTCCAGGTCAGCTCTGCAGTCTGCAGCCCAAGTTTTGCCTTTAGGAACAAACCGGTCGGAATGAAATACATGTTGGCAACGGAATGCTCGAAGCCGCTGGCAACAAAAGCCATGATAGGAACGTAACAGGCGAGCATTTTGCCAGGGATGTCGCGGGCTGCCGTAGCCATGAAGACGGCAAGGCAGACCAGCCAGTTGCAAAGGATGCCGCGTACCAGGGCTACACTGAAAGACAGCTCACACTTGGCGGCAGCAATGTTGACAGCGTGTTCTGCAACTCGACCGATCTGCCAGAGCTCGGACTCGACCATCAGCCAGGCGAGAAAGAGTGACCCGACCAGGTTGCCGATAATGACGATAATCCAGTTCTCGGCAATTTTCTGCCAGGGAATCTGCTTTTGCAGTGCCGCTTTGGTCAACAGACTGTTGCCGGTAAAAAGCTCTGCACCGCAGATGACGACCAGCATCAGGCCGAGAGAAAAGACGCTGCCACCGAGCAATCGCGAAACTCCGACCCCGAAGTACGCAACAGTGTCCGAGGTGACCAGGGTGGCCAGCTCTGCTCCGAAGGCAATGTAGAACCCCGCCAGCAGGCTGAGAACCCAGGTGCGGGCCAGTGGCTGGGTCAGGATCCGGCAGCTATTGGCCGCGATCAGCTGAGTGGTTTCTATCGGTGTCAGGAAACGTTTTTCCATGGTCGTGCCCTGGGTAAAAGGTACAAGGTACAAGGTATGCAAGGTTAAGGGTTAAGGGTTGGTCCTTTAACCTTTTGCCACTGAGCCTTGTTGCTGATTTAAAGGCCGACGTCCTTTGCCAGCTTCGTCCATGCCGGAAGGCTGCGCTCTATAATCGCCATGTCGATGCAGTAGGCGATGCGGAAGTAGCCCGGGGCACCAAATCCGGAACCGGGGACCAGCAGTATATTGTGTTTTTGTGCCTGGCGGACAAATTCCACGTCATCAGCAAGGGGAGATTTCGGGAAGAGGTAGAAGCCGCCCCCCGGTTTGACCATGTTGAAGCCGAGTCCGGTCAGGTGATTATAAATGAGGTCACGTTTCTCCTGATACTCGTCAACGTTGACGCTTTCCTCCTGCAAGACTGCGACCAGGCGCTGCATCAGGGCAGGGGCATTGACAAAGCCGAGGACTCGATTACAGAAGACTGCACCTGCCATGAAGAGTTTCACCTCAGACATGCCTGGATTTGCGGCCAGGTAGCCTATGCGCTCACCGGGCAGAGCCAGGTCTTTCGAATGAGAGGTGACCAGGATGGCATTGCGGATATATTTAAAGACCGGGGGAACGCTGTTGCCGTCGAAGGCCAGACGGGCATATGGCTCATCGGAGATGACGTAAATGCTGCGGTTCAATTCTGCCTGCTTGCGCTCAAGCATCTGTCCCAGTGCGTCCAGGGTCTCTGCGCTGTAGACGGCTCCGGTTGGATTGTTCGGCGAGTTGATGATGAGCGCGCGGGTGTTGTCTGTGATGGCGGCCTCAATGGCGTCGATGTCGGGCTGGAAGGTTTCCGGGTCGGTCCAGACTTCGGTTGTGGTGCCGCCGTGGTTGTCGACGTAAAATTTGTACTCTACAAAAAACGGGGTGAGAATAATAACTTCTTCGCCGGGGTTGAGGATTGTCTTCAGGGTGACATTGAGAGCTCCTCCGGCACCGCAGGTCATGATGATATGACTTGCGTTAATCGGAACTCCGGAATTTTTTGCAATATGTTGGGCAACGGCAGTCCGGGTTCCTTCGTACCCTGCGTTGTTCATGTAGCGATGCATGCCAAGGTCCGGTTGAGCGACAATGCGGCGGAGTTCGCGATGAAATGCTGCCGGGGGTTCTACAGAGGGATTGCCCAGGGTGAAGTCGTAAACATTCTCGGCGCCGTATTCGGCAATCAACGCGGCACCTTCTTCGAACATGCGCCTGATCCAGGATGAACGTTCAATCGCATTGCGAACTTTTAGAGAGACAGTCATGAAACAGGCTCCTTCATATTTATGTAATAACGCAGGTAAAAAACTGAGTTGCGAGTTTAGCTGTCTGGAGGTCGTTGGTCAAGCGCTGTTAAGTGCCTTGGTTGCTTGCTTTTTAAGGTGTCATGGGATAAATTCACAGATTCCCTGAACCTCGGAAAGGACAGACCTCGTGGACGAAAAGAAACTGCAGGATTTACGGCAGCAGATCGACGCTCTCGATGACCAGATGCTCGATCTGCTCAATCGTCGGGCCGAAGTGGTGATTGCGGTTGGCAAGGCGAAAGAGGAAAAGCGTGGTGAATATTATGTGCCGAGTCGTGAGAAGGCGATCTTTGAACGTCTGATCTCCAGAAATAAAGGGCCCTTTCACGATGACGGTGTTCGCAGGGTTTTCCGTGAAATCATTTCGGCCTCCCTCTCGCTGGAACAACCTCTCAAGGTCGCTTTCCTCGGCCCTCAGGCGACTTATACTCATGTTGCTGCCATGCAGCAATTTGGACTTTCGGCACAGCTTGTGCCTCTGAAAAGCATCTCATCGATTTTCGAAGAAGTCAGCAGGGGCAGGGCCAGTTATGGCGTCGTACCGGTTGAAAATTCTAACGAAGGCGTGGTCTCTCATACTCTTGATATGTTCATGTCGTCTGATCTCAAAATTATTGCCGAGATACTCCTGCCTATTTCTCACGATCTTTTGAATCTCTCCGGACAAAGCTCCGATGTCCGCAAGGTTATTTCTCATCCCCAGGCGATAGGACAGTGCCGCTCCTGGTTGGAAGAGAACCTGCCGGACATCCCCCTGGTTGATGCCTCAAGTACCGCCTCTGCGGCACAGCAGGCGGCTGAGGATGCCAGTGTTGCAGCGATTGCCAGTGAAACGGCGGCCTCGCTCTACGGGTTGCGTGTGGTCAAACACAAGATCGAGGATAATCGCAACAACTTCACTCGTTTCCTGGTGATCGGCAACGAAATGCAGAATCCGAGCGGTAATGACAAGACCTCGATCATGTTCAGCGTCAAGGACCAGGCGGGGATCCTCTACCACATGCTGGAGCCCTTCAGTAAGCGTGACATCAACCTGGCCAAGATTGAGAGTCGGCCGATGAAAGGCAAGGCCTGGGAGTATATCTTCTTCCTTGATATGGTCGGTCATGTTGCGGATAAGGATATTGCTGACGCGGTGGAAGAACTGCGGACCTGTTGTCAATTCCTGAAGATTCTAGGCTCATATCCAAAAGCACACTGAAAATAGACTAAGGGAACATAAACGAAACCGATGAAAACTTTTTACCTAGATAAACTTGCCGTTGTGGGCGTTGGGTTGATCGGTGGCTCTTTGGCCCTGGCTTTGAAAGATGCGGGCGTAGTCGGCCATGTGGTCGGTATCGGCCGCGGTCTGCCAAACCTGGAAACGGCCCTGCGTCTTGGTGTGGTTGACAGCATAACTCAGGATCTGGCTGAAGGTGTCGCTGAAGCAGACGTGGTGTTTCTTGCAACACCGGTGCAATCTCTTGGTATGGTGGCAAAAATGGCCATGCCGCATCTGAAGTCCGGGGCCATTATTACCGATGGTGGCAGCGTCAAACAGGCCGTGATCGATGCGATTGAACCAAATCTGCGTGACGATGTTCACTTTGTCCCCGGTCATCCGATCGCCGGAACCGAGAACAGTGGTGCGGAAGCGGCATTTGCAACCCTCTATCGCGATCGCCGCTGTATTCTGACCCCGACCGAAAGAACCTCGGCTGAGGCTGTCGAGGCCATGCGTCAGATGTGGCAGCTTGTCGGTAGTCAGGTGGTGATAATGCCCGTTGAAAAGCATGACCGGGTGCTTGCCGCGATCAGTCATCTTCCTCATATGGTCGCCTATGCTCTCGTCAACGCTGTGGGCGCTTACGATCGTTACGGTGAGAATATCCTCGAGTACTCGGCCGGCGGCTTTCGCGATTTTACCCGCATTGCCTCTTCAGATCCGACCATGTGGCGCGATATCGCTCTGACCAATCGTGATGCCTTGATAGAAATGATGGGACAGTTCGAAACCTTTTTTGCGGAACTTAAAGAGGATGTTGCCCTCGGTTCGGACGAGAGGCTTTTCGAATTCTTCCGACGTTCCAAGCAAAGCCGCGACGAAATCCTGTAGGATGGGTGAGGTACGAACCGCATCGTTTCACCGAATGAACGATGAGAATCTTGATCCGTGAGATGCGGTTCCCTAAGTTCACCAGCATCTGACAGTTAGCCATATGGACATGTAATGAATAACAAAGCCTAAGAATATAACGTCAGCCCGATAAAGTCTCTGCAGGGTGAAGTTTCCGTGCCCGGCGACAAGTCCATCTCGCACCGCTCAATCATGCTCGGTTCCCTGGCCGAGGGGACGACCCGGGTCAGTGGCTTTCTGATGGGGGAGGACAATCTGTCCACCTGGAAGGCCTTCGAAGCCATGGGCGTCACTATCGCTCAGACAGGGACAACCTCACTCGAGATCAAGGGCGTTGGTCTCGATGGCCTTAAAGAGCCGGGTAATGTCCTTGATTGCGGCAACTCCGGTACGACCATGCGTTTGATGTCGGGTCTGCTGGCCGGGCAGAATTTTTTTTCCGTCTTGACCGGCGACAAGTATTTGCGCAAAAGACCCATGAAGAGAGTCGTGACGCCCTTAGCGGCCATGGGTGCTCGTATCTGGGGTCGAGATGGTGGCGAAAGGGCTCCTCTGGCGATTCAGGGCGGTGCTCTCACTCCAACCACCTATGCCTCTCCCGTGTCGAGCGCACAGGTCAAATCAGCCGTTCTTCTGGCCGGGCTGTCTGTTGACGGTGAAACGACGGTGACTGAACCGCACCTGTCTCGGGACCACAGTGAGCGCATGCTGTCTTGTTTTGGTGCTGAGGTGCGACCCTTTGAGGGAGGTGTCAGCCTGACCGGTCGGCCGCGACTTCTGGGCCAGGAGATTATCGTCCCCGGAGATGTTTCTTCGGCGGCGTTCTTTATGGTCGCCGGGTTGATTACGCCGGGGGCTGAGCTGCTGATCCGTAATGTCGGCATCAACCCTACCCGTAGCGGAATCATTGATATCCTGGTTGCCATGGGCGGTCAACTTGAGCTGCAGGATATCAGGCAACAGTCCGGCGAACCGGTCGCCGATGTCCTGGTTCGACATAGTCGGCTGAAAGGCATTGAAATTAACGGCGATATGGTGCCCCGTGCCATTGATGAGTTCCCCGTAATCAGTGTTGCCGCCGCGTTGGCCGAGGGCATCACGACAATTCGTGACGCCGAAGAACTGCGGGTCAAGGAAACTGATCGTATCGACGCCATGGTCAGTGAGTTGGGCAAATTGGGAGCTCAACTTGAAGGGCGGCCCGATGGCATGGTGATTACCGGTGTTGAGCAACTTAACGGTGGTAGTGTCACGTCACATGGCGATCACCGGATAGCCATGAGTCTTGCCGTTGCCGCCCTCTCTGCAAGAGACAGCGTGACGATACATGACGCCGCCTGCACGGAAACCTCTTTCCCCGGGTTCTGGGATCTCATCGGCAAATTCAACTGATGATAGAATGGTCCTGTCACCCAAAAAAGGTTTAACGCAGAGGCGCAAAGAGCGCAGAGGAAAAGCGCTTCAAAGTCCTAAAAATGGCTCAATCCAGACTATTGCACTCTGTGTCTGCGCGTCTTTGCGTTAATGAATAGCCTGAGTTTACCTTGCCTTTGTTTTGGTTGCAGGTCCGTAATGGAAAGCAGCTTTAAGCTATGAAAGAACTGATCGTCGCTATAGATGGCCCCTCGGGTGTCGGCAAAAGCACCTTGAGTAAACTGCTCGCTCTCGACCTTGGCTATATTAATCTCGATACTGGCGCGATGTACCGGGCGGTCGCTCTTGCTTCCTTGCGGAGAGAAATTGACGCCAAAGATCATGAAGCACTCAAACAGATCTGTGAGGAGATCGATATAGAGTTTGAGCGTGACGGCAAGGAAGAGCGCGTGCTGTTGAATGGCGAGGATGTCTCTACGCAGATTCGCACGCCGGAGATCAGCCTTCTGACAGCCTCTGTCGCGGCTTGCCCTGATGTCCGTAAGGCCATGGTTGAGCGTCAGAGAATTCTCGGTGCTGATGGCGGGGTTGTGCTCGAGGGCAGGGACATCGGCACGGTTGTTTTTCCTCATGCCGATGTTAAATTTTTCCTCAAGGCTTCGGCGGAGGTGCGTGGTCAAAGGCGTTTTCTGGAGCTGCAGGCAAAGGGCGTCAATGTTGACCTGGCCCGCACCATCTCGGAGGTTCAGGCGCGGGATATTGCTGATACCAATCGGACGAACTCGCCGCTAAGACAGGCCGATGATGCCATTGTCATAGACACCACGGATTTGAACATCACCCAGGTTCTCGATCGCATGTCTACAGTTATTACTGAATACCGCCAAGGCTAAGAGCCTTTTTTCGGATTGAAACAATGGAAATTAGTTCTCGCAAAAAGTGCCGGTTTCTGTTTCGGCGTCAGGCGCGCCACCCAGATGGCTTTTGATGCCGCCTCCAAGCATGAGCATATCTGTTCTCTTGGCCCGGTCATTCACTCGCCCCAGGTCGTCAAGGGTCTGGCAGAGCAGGGTGTGCAGGTTGTCTCCAGGGTCGAAGATATCCCTCCCGGTTCAGTGATTATCAGATCTCACGGCATTACCTCGCAAGAGATGGAGCAAGATCCATGAGAACAACCTGACTATTGTTGACGCGACCTGCCCATTTGTCAAAAAAGCCCAGGAGTATGCTGCACGACTCAGCGATGAAGGTTACACGGTTGTCATTGTCGGTGAGATGGAACATCCCGGAAGTTCAGGGGATCGTCTCCTACGCTGGAGAAGCCCTGGTTCATGTCGTTGCCGATGCCCGGCAGGCATCGACCCTGCCGCGCATGAAGAAGGTCGGTATCGTCGCACAGACCACCCAGCTGTATGAGAACCTGAAGGATATTATGGATGTCTGCCTGGCCAAGAGCCAGGAACTGAGAATTTACAATACCATCTGTGATGCGACGTCAGTCCGGCAGAACGAGGCTCGTGAAATTGCCCGGGACGTTGACCTGATGTTTGTTATTGGTGGCCACGCCAGCGCAAACACGTCGCGTCTGGCTGCGATCTGTCGTGAAATCCAGCCACAGACCTGGCATATTGAAACAACGGAAGAAATCAAGCCGAATGGTTTAGTTCCGTGAACAGTGTCGGAGTCACTGCCGGTGCCTCAACGCCGCGCTGGCTTATCGATGAGGTCCTTGCCAGGATTACTGACCTAGCAACCGATCCTTAAAGAGCCTGACAGCTTGACATGGCTCTCTCGGGCTTTTGCAAGCTGCCGGCGATAGTATCTTCATCGGCTTCTTGGTCTCTTGCTCGCCAGTCTTTGCAAGGTTCGCTCAACCCCCGAATTCAGCACTTTCTCCCGGTTTCCTGCCTCTTCCCCGGTGAAAATAAAAGTTTGAATTTTCCTGGAGCCTGTGCTATCTTCGCCGACCATGGCCTAAGAGCCATACCACCGTTTTTACGGCGGAATTTGCTAGGGGGTAACTGGTTAATAATGGAAAGTAACGAAAACACAAACGAAGAAGTAGAAGAGATGGAGATGGACGAGGATCTTGACATGGAGCAGTCTTTCGAAGAGATGTTCGAAAGCAGCATGCAAGAACTGAATGTAGGCGACGTAGTGCTCGGTACAATCGTGCAGGTCACTGACGACCACGTGGTTGTCGATGTTGGCTACAAATCGGAAGGGGTTATCCCTCTCTACGAGTTCAAGGACGAACAAGGCAAAATCGATATCAAAGTCGGTGATGAAGTTGATGTCCTCTTTGAGCGTCGCGAGAATGATAGCGGCCTGATCGGTCTCTCCAAGGAAAAAGCGGATCGTCAGAAAATCTGGAGTTCTCTTGAAGAGGGAGCGGTTGTTGAAGGTAAGATTGTCGGTCGCATCAAAGGCGGCCTGACGGTTGATATCGGCATCAATGCTTTCCTGCCCGGTTCCCAGGTTGACCTGCGCCCGGTTCGAAATCTTGAGAAGTTGCTCGGTGCGAGCTTCGATTTCAAGATCATCAAGTTGAACAAAAGACGCGGCAACATTGTCCTCTCGCGTCGTGTTCTGCTTGAAGAACAACGTGAAAGTATGCGTTCCGACACCCTTGAAACACTGGCCGAAGGCCAGGAAGTTGAGGGTATTGTCAAGAACCTGACCGATTATGGTTCCTTTATTGATCTCGGTGGTATCGATGGTTTGCTGCACATCACTGATATGTCCTGGGGTCGCGTTAATCACCCTTCGGATGTTCTCTCCGTCGGCGAAAAGATCAAGGTCAAGATTCTCAAGTATGACCGCGAGCGTGAGCGTGTTTCTCTCGGCCTGAAGCAGATCACTCCTGATCCATGGCTGGAAGTTGAAAGCGTTTACCCGGTTGCTGCCAAAGTTAAGGGCAAGGTCGTCAGCCTCACCGACTACGGTGCATTCGTTGAGCTGGAAGATGGCGTTGAAGGCCTGATTCATGTCTCCGAAATGAGCTGGACCAAGCGTATCAAGCACCCGAACAAGCTTCTTACAGTCGGTGACGAAGTCGAGACTGTTGTCCTGGCGCTGGATATTCCTAACCGCCGTATCTCCCTTGGCCTCAAGCAGATTGAGCCGAATCCATGGGAAGTCATCGGCGAGAAGTTCCCGATCGGTACGATCATCGAAGGCCAGGTTAAGAACATCACTGATTTTGGTGTTTTCATCGGTGTGGATGAAGGAATCGACGGTCTGGTGCATATCTCTGATCTTTCCTGGACCAAGCGGGTCAAGCATCCTTCCGAGATCTTTAAGAAGGGCGATACCGTCAAGGCTGTTGTTCTGAATATTGATCGCGAAAACGAGCGCTTCTCTCTCGGCCTCAAACAGTTGACTCCTGATCCTTGGGAATCAATCCCCGTCAAGTACGCTCCGGGGACCATTGTCCGCGGCAAGGCGACTTCGGTGACAGACTTCGGTGTTTTCCTTGAGATCGAAGAAGGTATCGAAGGCCTGATCCATGTCTCTGAACTGAGCCAGGAAAAAGTGGAAAGCCCCAAGGACATTGCCAACGTCGGTGATGAATTTGAAGCTGCCGTACTCAATGTTGACACGGTCGATCGCAAGATCGCACTCTCTGTCAAGCAACTGAACAGCCATAAGGAAAAAGCAGAAGTTCAGGAGTTCCTCGGCGCACAGAAACAGGCAACCTCGAACCTCGGTGCTCTTCTGCAGGGTGCCATGGATCGCAACGGCGAGGACTCAGCCGAGTAATTCAGTTAAAACCTTTAGCGCGTTCCCTCAGTAGGTGGGAACGCGCTTTTTTTAGGACAATCCATGAAGAAACGTCCATTTCTGCTGGCGTCAGCCCTTTTAGCCGGCATCTTTGTTTTCTTCCTGGCCCTCGCGGTCACCGTTGCCAGTTTCCTGGGACGCCCCGCCAACTTCGTCATTGGCGACAAGATTGGTGTTGTTGAAGTTTTTGGTGTCATCGCCGACTCCAGGGAAGTCATCGAGCAACTTCATGGCTTTCGTGATAATGACAACATCAAGGCCATTGTCCTCCGTATCGATTCTCCCGGTGGAGGCGTTGGCCCTTCACAGGAAATTCATGACGAAGTAAAAGTCGATCGATGCAGAAAAACCTGTTGTTGTTTCCATGGGATCGGTTGCGGCATCCGGTGGCTATTATATAGCTGCTGCCGCTCGTGAAATCGTTGCCAATCCCGGAACGATTACCGGCAGCATTGGCGTCATCATGGAGTTCACCAATTTTCAGGAACTTCTCGATAAAATTGGTCTCAACAGTGTTGTTGTAAAAAGTGGTGAATATAAGGATATCGGCTCTCCTACCCGGGAGATGTCTTCTCAGGAGCGTGAAATTCTCCAGGATCTGATTGACGATGTTCACAGCCAATTTGTGGCTTCTGTCGCTGCGGGCCGCAAACTCGATGAACAATCCGTTAGACTCCTCGCTGATGGCAGGATATTCTCCGGCCGCAGGGCTATGGATATGGGCCTCGTAGACCGGATGGGTAATCTGGAGGTTGCCATTGCACGAGCCGCAGAGCTTGCCGGTATTGACGGCAAACCAAATGTTGTTTATCCTCCGGCTAAAAGTCTCAAATTTATTGATTTTTTTATAGAAGAAGCGCTGCAAAAATTACAATTTGCCTTGCAGAAACAACGTGCCGCAGGGCTGCAATATCTTTGGCCAGGATTGAATTAGGAGGTTTGTTATGACAAAGAGTGAGCTGATTGAACAATTGACGACTGAAAATGATGTACTCAATAAGCGCGAGGCTGAATTGATTGTCAATTCCATTTTCGACAGCATCGGTAATGCCCTCGTCGAAGGAGATCGTGTAGAGATTCGTGGCTTCGGTTCATTCACTGTGCGTGAACGTGAAGCCCGTGAAGCCCGTAATCCGAAAAGTGGCGATATCGTGCAGATATCGGCGAAGAAAACTCCCTTTTTCAAGACAGGTAAAGAACTGCGTGAGCGGGTTAATATTTCCTGACTTCGTCATTGCTGATGCTTCAATTCGATTATCAATAAAATGCGGCCCCGTTTCATTAAACGAGGCCGCATTTGTTTGTGGGTATTGAGATTGAGAGGTGCCTATTTGAGTGACAACCTCCAGAATGCCGTTTATTATTCCCTTGAGAGAGCCTTTTCGTGCCGAATGGTACCCAGTATGGGGGCTTCAGGCTTCCCGCTCGTGGGCGGGCTTGCTCACCACTCCCCGACTCCGGGCAAGAAATCGATCAGTTGGCCAGCACAGTCAGGAATATTGCGCACATTCCAGAGGTTGTCAAAGATCACTAAAGCTTACCCGTATGTTAGCACAGGCTTAACCTTTGTCAACGAACAAAGCCTTTGTTTTTCAGAGGTTTGGGTGACTGTTAGATTAACTTAATCATAACGATTAGTTAGCAACTAACTGCTTTCTCTTTTTTATTGATGATCATTATCCTTCATATAATTCATGCTCTTTCAGAGTCTCTGTTGAGTTTCTTTTATGACCAATCAGTGTCTTCCTCCTCGTCCCGGAGCTTATCGTTCTACTGTTGGCGAGCAGTATGATGGTTTGCGTCTTGATCATTACCTTGCCGAAGCACACGAGATTTTTTCTCGCGGTCTGGCAAAACGGCTGATAGATCTAGGCGGGGTACACCTTGCCGGGCGCAGGATCCGCAAGTGCAGCCAGATAGTCTCCACGGGACAGAATGTTGAGGTCTTTGTCGACAGACAGCCATTGTCAGCAATGAAGCTGGATCAGAAGCAGATCCTGTATCAGGACCAGGACCTGATTGTGATCAATAAGCCAGCGGGTATGGCCACCCAGCCGGCTCCTTCGCGTTACCAGGGCACTGTTTACGCCGAGTTGCAGAAGCTTTTGCAAAACCCGAAGAACAGGGGGCAAAAACCGAGTATTGGTATGGTGCAACGCCTCGACCTGGATACTTCCGGGTGTTATGGTGTTTTCAATTCACAGGCGGGCACACAAGAGGATGACAGAGGCGTTTCGAGGGCGTGATGTTGATAAAACCTATTGGGCCCTTGTTGCAGGAAGACCTGAACAGCGTGAGGGGCATTTCTCCTCCTTGTTGGCGAAAAGGCGAGCGACGAATCTTATGGTTTCTGTCCAGCGTGGTGGCAAACAGGCTGACACGCTTTATCGCACGCTGCAAACTACGGAGCACTCCAGTCTGGTTGAAGTCGAACTGATCACCGGTCGGTCACATCAGATCCGGGCACATTTCTCCGAGGCGGGACTGCCTCTGCTGGGAGATACCGCTTACGGTGGGCCAGAAACACTCAATGGTGTTGATGTCCCTCGCCAGATGTTGCATTCCCGTGAACTCTCTTTCAAACATCCCGTCACGGACAAGAAGATGACATTCAGTGCACCTCTGCCGAATGATTTTCTGAATATCCTGAGGTGTTTGGATGTCTCCTTGAATGGGCTCGAAGGATAAGGTATGGTAACGCCGCTATGATGACTTTCCCTCAAATTGATCCGGTTATCTTCCGTGTTGGCCCTCTGGCCATTCGTTGGTACGGCATGATGTACCTGCTCGGTTTTGGTGCGGCCTACAAGCTGATCACGCATCTGTCTCGTCTGCGAAATCTCGCTCTGAGCAAAGAGGGTGTCTCGGATTTACTTTTTTATGCTGTCCTTGGCGTGGTTCTCGGAGGTCGTCTGGGTTACGTCCTCTTCTATAACCTGCCGCAATACCTCGCGCGGCCTTTGGAAATTTTTGCCGTCTGGCAGGGTGGGATGAGCTTTCACGGTGGCTTGCTTGGTGTTGTGGTCGCCACGATACTCTTCTGCTGGCGGCGGAAACTGCCGATTCTTCTGGTTGGCGATATTCTGGTGACTTCGTCTACGATCGGCCTCGGTCTGGGGCGCATTGGCAATTTCATTAATGGTGAACTCTGGGGAAGAACGACCGATCTCCCCTGGGGCATGGTGTTTCCCGGAGGCGGGCCCTTGCCACGGCACCCGAGCCAGCTATATGAGGCCTTTTTGGAAGGTCTTGTGCTTTTTCTGATTTTATATCTGCTGCATCGTCGCAATGCTGCGGAAGGCGTCCCTTTTTTCAGCTTTTTCATCGGTTACGGTTTGTTCCGTTTCCTGGTTGAGTTTGTTCGTCAACCGGATGCTCAGCTTGGTTTTCTCTGGGGAGGGGCAACCATGGGACAATTGCTCTCTCTGCCTATGATCCTTTTTGGTCTGTGCGGGCTTGTTTATCTCTATCGTTTCAGGTTGAAACGATGAATGGAATTCGCGGCATTATCTATGATTGCGATGGTGTCCTCTTTGAAAGCCGCAGGGCCAACCTGGCCTATTACAATGCGATCCTGGCTCATTTTGATGAACCGCCAGTTGAGGAATCTGATCAGGTTCGAGCACACCTCTGTCATACCGCGGCAAGCCCCCATGTTTTCAGTCAGATTCTGGGTGCGGAGCGCGCACAGCTGGCCCTCTCACTTGCCGCAGAGATTGATTATCGACAGTTTATTCCTTTCATGACTCCAGAACCCGGTATGCAGGAGGCCTTGTCACGGCTCTCTGTTTCCTATCCTCTTGCTGTTGCAACGAACCGTGGTTACAGCATGCCTTGCATCCTCGAACATTTTGGGTTAAGCGGCTATTTCAATACGGTGGTCACCAGCCGCGACGTAGCACGCCCCAAACCTGCTCCAGATATGCTCTATGAGGCGGCAAAACGTTTGCGGTGTGCAACGCACGAGCTGCTCTTTGTCGGCGACTCCGAACTTGATCAGGCCGCTGCTCGGGAAGCAGACATGCCTTTCGCCATTTACCGCGGCGCGTTGCAGGCTGATTTACAGTTGGCACATCACATGGATCTCGTCGAGATGTTCCCCTGTGGAATAGAGACGAGTGATTAATGCCTTTACCTTCACTCTGTCCAGAGATCTTCTGAAAGACTCATCGAAAACAGCGAGGGCGCTCCCTGACAAAGGAGCGCCCTCTTTGAGTTGATGGTGTATCGAGACCTTCAGTTTAAATTCTTGACCATTTGCAGCACGTGCCCGTTTTCGGTCGGATCATAGGATATCTCGTCCATGATCGTATGAATGAGGTACATGCCGCGGCCATGCTCTTCAAGGGGATGGCCGGGCTCGATGTACTGCTGCAAGTCAAAACCCGACCCGAAATCGAAGACCCGAATAATCAGACGCTGGGAGACAATACTGATTTCGATATGAACTTCTTTGGCGGGATCTGCCTCATTTGCGTGTTGAATAGCATTCGCCATGGCCTCGGTCAAAACCAGGTTGAGATCGAAGGCCAATTTTTCACGATCCCCGCCATAATCGCGCAACGTGCGCGCGATATTCTCGCCGATATGCCCGATCAGACACAGATAACGGGTCTGATTTGGAACCTTTATGTCGACAGCAATCCGGTCAGTCATCATGGCTTTGGCCCGGTTGAAGACAGAGTTCGCGTCCTGAGGGTATCCTATTGCTGGAAACTTGCCAGCGCTTCAGCAGAGTCGGTATAGATTTCAAAGACCCGGTGCAGGCGGGTCAGTTCAAACATCGATTTTACCTGCAGTTGCAACCCGGACAGTTTCAGGTTGCCATTACGTGAACTGGCGTTTTTGAATCCTGAAACCAGGGCACCAAGACCCGAAGAGTCGACAAATCGTACAGCTTGAAGGTCGACAACCAGGTTGTTCTTGCCTTCTTCGAAGAGCTTTAACATCTGGTTTTTAAGCTCACCGCTGTTATGAGCGTCGAGACGCTCTTCATCGATTGCGAGCAAAACAGCGGCGCCCTTGTCATCAATCTGCAAATTCATTTCATACTCCTTGACTGATAATTTGGTATGCCTCCAAGTACAGGCAGTCCCCGCAGATATATTATCACAATGCATAAGCTTTTAAGGAAATTCTCTTAAACGAATTTTTGAAACTTACGTTATCATTCTATGACCGACTTGCATAACGACCAGTGATACATCGTCCTGAAAGTTGTTATGGCCAGAGAAAATCCGAACCTGTTCGACAATGCAATCAATCATTTCCTGTGGAGGCAGCTGATGTGTTTCACTCAGCAGTTCTGCAAGACGATCTTCTCCAAACAGTTCGTTGTTGCCATTCTCTGCTTCGATCAGACCATCGGTATAGAGGAGCAGGACATCTCCCTCTTCCAGCTTTAATGACTCCTGTTCATAGAGAAAATCTTCTTTGACGCCAATTATCAAGCCCTCCGGGTCAAGCCTGAGACATTCTCCGTTCTTTGCCTGCCAGAGCAGGGTCGGAGAATGACCGGCGCTGGCATAGCTTATCTCACGGGACGCTGCGTGATATTGCAGATAAAAAAGCGTGATAAAGAGTTCTGCCCGGGTCAGATCTTCATAGAAGAACTGGTTGAGTTCTTTTAACATTGCCTGAGGGTTTGTGAATTTGTTGCTGCGGGAACGAATTAATGTTCGGGTTTCCGCCATAATCAGTGCAGCGCCAACATTGTGACCTGAGACGTCTGCAATCACCAGGTCCAAACGACCATCTTCGTGGATCAGAATGTCGTAATAGTCACCGCCAACCTCTTTGGCCGGTATACAGAGGCCGCCCAGTTGGACTCCGGGGAACTCCGGAACGGTTGTCGGCAGGAGTCCCAGCTGAATATCCTTGGCAATAGCGAGTTCCCTCTGTTGTTCGCGGGCCGCGATCAAGTGGTCTGTTTGCTGGGCATTGCGCCAGGCGACTCCGACCTGACTGGCGAGACTGGTAAAGAGTTCAACGAACTCCTTGGTGAAGATCCCTTTTGCTGTACGTGAGAAGGCTGACAACACACCTATCGGTTGTCCTTCCACGGCGATTGGAGCGTGGGCAAAGGAGAGAATCTTTTCGCGGTGTATTATCGTGCGCAGTTTTGGGCTTGCTGATGTAGTCAGAGTCATTGATCACACTGACGTTGTTGGTCAGATAGGTCTCGCCGATAAAGGTATCTGCGTTAAGATCACGTTCTGATTCGCCGAAATGCTCCGATGTCATGCCGCGTTGGCTGCGGACAGTCAAGGTCTGACGGTCTTCATCGAGGATACGGATGACGCAGAGGTCGAACTTAAACTGTTCCGTGAAGATTTTGAGAATCTCGTCAAGTATGGACTGCAGGTCATTGCCGCTGGCAACGGTGTGAGCTGCCTCATAGAGAACTCCCAGTTGCTCACGGCTTGCTGTTCTGCTGATGTTGACCGAGCCGAACAGGTCAAAGACATCTTCCATGTGGCTGCCACGTGCCGAAAGGTAGTTGTCGATGATAATTCGGGCCGGTGCCGCACCGACAGATCCGGCCAGGGTCAACTCTGTGAAGCGCTTAAGCCTGGGAAGTTCAACTTCGGAAAGACTGCCTTTCTCATCTATTTCACTGTTCCCAAGGTAGGCGCTGATTGAAGCATGGGCCTGTTTCTCGCCGATAAATTTAGCCATTAGATCGACAAACTCGATGATAGTCGGCGCTCTGGTGATGCGCGTCCTCTCTTTTATGATGGGCTGAGGATTATAAACGTCGACGAATTTACGCACCTGTTCCAGTTCGGCTTCACAAGGTTTCGTCAGCAGTGAGATTGCCAGGTAGCTGCCGAGGTTGACGAACATTGTCCAGAACAGGGCATGTGTCCATAAATCAAAGCCGCTTAAACCGAACAGCTCGGTCGGCTTAAGAATTGCCAGCCCCCATAACCCCTGGATTGATGATTGACGGGTCCATCCAGCCGGATTGGACAAAGGTCGGGATCAGCAGGGTGTAGAACCAGACGATAAAGCCAAGAATCAGGCCGGTAGTTGCCCCACGTCGTGTAGCCTGGCGCCAGTAGAGTCCACCGATGACAGCGGGTGCAAACTGGGTTGCCGCGACGAAGGAAATCAGACCGATATTGACCAGTGCTGCTGATTCGCCGAGAAGACGGTAATAAATGTAACCAAGAAAGATGACGGCGATGATGCCGAGACGTTTGAGGTTGATGAGGAGCTTCGACAGATTCTGGGCTTTGGAGTGAACCTTGAGAATGAGCGGCATGAGGAGATGGTTGAGGATCATCGTGGAGAGAGCTACAGATGAAACCATCACCATGCCGGCCGAAGCAGAGAACCCGCCGATGAACACCAACAGGGCCAGCCAGTGCTGTCCCTATTGCAATGGCAGAGTTAAAACGAAGAAGTCGGCGTTAAAGGTGCTACCATTGTTGAGCAACAGGCCCCCCAGTGCAATCGGCATGACAAACAGGTTAATAATCAGCATGTATGCGGGGAATCGCCACATGGCGTTACGGATGTGTTTTTCCTGACAGTTCTCAATGACCATGATGTGAAATTGGCGAGGCAGAAACATTACGGCCATCATTGAAATGATCGTCAAGGACATCCAGTGGGCGTATGAATTCTCGGCGCTACCCAGGCGCAACAGTTGCTCACGCTCGGGGAATCGGGTCAGGAATTGGTTGAAAGATATCTCCAAAGCCGTCAAACAGGCCGTATGTGACAAAGATGCCAGCAGCTACAAAAGCGACTATTTTAACGATCGATTCCAGCGCTATGGCGGCAACCAACCCTTCATGCCGTTCAGAAGAGTCGAGGTGACGTGCACCAAACAGCACACCGAACAACCCGAGAATCATGGCGGCCACCAGTGCGGAGTCAAAGTGCAGGTCGAACTTAGGCAGGATATGGGTGGCGCTGCGCAGGTCGAGTTTCGACAGGATATGGGCGGTGTCATCGGTGGCGTAAGGGTAGACAAGCAGGTCAAAAGCGCGGGCGACCGCTTTGAGTTGCAAAGCGATGTAAGGCATGATGCCGAGCACTGCAAAGATGGTGACGATTGCACCAAGTGCGGAAGACTTGCCGTAACGGCTGGAGATAAAGTCAGCGATGCTGGCGATGTTCTGCTCTTTGCTGATCCGGACTATTTTGCGGAGCAGAAACCACCAGGAAAAGGCAATCAGGGTTGGCCCCAGGTAGATTGTAAGGAAATCGATACCGGTGGTTGCCGCTCTACCGACGCTGCCGTAGAAGGTCCAGGAGGTACAGTAGACGGCCAGAGAGAGCGAATAGACCGTCGGGTTGTCGATCACGCTTCTACCTAGTTTGCGTTGGTGGTCAGCATAAAAGGCGACACCAAAGAGTACGCCAAAGTAGAGCAGGGAGGTCAGGATGACCAGGGAGACAGGGATCATGGGACATCCTCGCCAGAGTCGTCCGGCTGGTTGTCGTTAATGCTTTCCTGTTCTGAGTCCTGGCTGAGGTAGATAGAAAAAAGATAGATGACAAAAATTGAAGCTGGCCAGCCGACGAAAAAATACAGGAGGGTTAAAGGAATCCCGAACACCAGCACATTTTTGTTGAATATGTGCAGAAAGGGATAATTGATCATCACGACGCCGAGAAGGAACCAGATGACCCAGGCATCTGTCAATGGCAGTTTGTGCTCCTTTTTCATGATGCCTGCTCCAGATTTATCGCCGGCCCGAAAAAAGTCGCCTTCATGCTAGATTCGTCCATGATGATGTTGCCGTTACTGATTATCTTTCGAGACTGTCATTTAATATCGAACTCAATCTTTGGTCAGCGTGCCGGACCACAAGAGCTTGGCTCGCTAAGACGGCTTGATTCTAACCTTTGTCGCGTGCAATGTCCAAGCCTCCATTGTACTAATTTCCTTAAAGATTATCAGAAGATATAGGCATGTAAAGCTGTCTTTTCAAGGACGTCTATAGATTGACCATGTCCTGTCACTGTGCTACGTTTGTCTAAGCTAATGACCCTTAACGGAAATGCTGATGTCTCTGGCTTGTCTCCATAAATATACTTTGCCGATTCTGCTCCTGCTTTGCGGATGCGTGGCTGCAGAGTCCCAGGGTGAAAGCCAGCCTTTCAAGGGCGAAGCTGCTTACGTCTCTCTCCTCGACGAACCGCAATCAAATGCTTACTTTTACTACACGCGAGCCCGGATGTTGTTAGCCGATGCTGACTACGAAGGTGCCGCCGCTGATTTTTTGAAGGCCATCGATTTCGACCCTGATGATGAAGAGCTGCGTTTTGAGCTCGCTGAGCTTTATCTCGCTATGCAGCAGCCTGAGAAAGCTGTGCGCACCATGGAAGATCTTATCCTGCGGAATCCTGATTCTGTCAGGGCCAACCTGACCTTGGCAAATGCTTACTTCAGCAGCAATCAGCCAGCTGAAGCCATTCCCTACTTTCGTCGTGTTCTTGAGCTTGACCCCGAAAAAGAAGGTGTCCGTCTTCATCTGGCAATTGCTCTGGTCCGTGCCGGTTCTGTAGATCTTGCTTCAGCAGAGTTAAAGGCGCTCCTCAAAGAGAATCCTGATTCGCTGCCGGGTCGTCTGGCCATGGCCCGTCTCTATCGTGAAACAGGTTTAAACAAGTTAGCCGCAGAAGAGTATCGTGAGCTGATTCGCCGTAGTCCTGGCGTCGACCAGGCCTACCTGGAGTTAGGTCTTCTTTATGAAGAGCAGAAGGATTGGCAGAAGGCGTTGGACGTTTTCACTGAAGTTCAGCAGCAAAGGCCTCTTGATTTCGCTTTGCGCCATCATCTGTCGCGTGTCTACGTAGGCATGAATCGCTATGATGATGCACTTGAAGAGCTCTCCATCATTGTTGAACTCAAACCTGATGATTTTGATGCCCGGAGAAAGATTGGACTGATCTATCTTGAACAGGAACGATGGCAAGAGGCAGTCGCTGTTTTTAAGGAAATGCTTGATCTGAAGCCTGACCTTGAATCTGCTCGCTACTACCTGGGGACAGCTTATGAACGGGAGTCGGAATGGACCCTGGCGTTAGAGGCTTTTCTTGGTATTGAGAGTGACTCGCCCTTTTACGACGATGCAATCGCTCATATCGGTTACATCTATCTAGAAACCGGACGTATCGAGGATGCGGTCTCCGCCCTTGAGACGAGAACCGCTTCGGGGAGACCGCGCCCGCAAATCTTCAATTATCTGGCCTCTCTCTACATGGCGCAAGGCGAGAGTGACCTCGCTTTGACGACAGTCGTCAAGGGCCTTGAATTCTACCCTGAGAATACCGACCTTCTCTATCAGAAGGCCCTGTTTCTGGAGCGGGCCGGTCTTCACCAGGACGCTTTCGAGACGATGACGACTCTCCTCGATTTTGATGACAAGCATGCTGAAGCTTTGAACTTTCTGGCCTATGCGTTAGCTGATGAGAATCGGGACCTTGATCTGGCCCTGGACTATGCTGAGCGAGCTATCAAACTGAAACCCGCGCCACATATCCTGGACACCCTTGGTTGGGTCTACTTCCGCATGGGGCGCTTGATCGAGGCTCTCAAGGCCAGTTGAAGAGGCCAGTGTAGAGCTCTCTGAGGATGCAATTATATTCGAACACCTTGGTGAAATTCACCAGGCTTTAAATAACCTCGAACAGGCGCGCTTTGCTTATGAAAAGTCCCTGCAGCTGGCGCCGGATAATGACACGCTTCGTGAAAAACTTGAAACCCTTTCTGACACGATGTGACGGAGTCTCCTTGTCCTGTCGAATGCTGGCTGTCAGCCTTAACTTTTGTCATCCTCTTTTTGACTGCCTGCTCCCCTTTGCGCCCTGATCTTGGCCCGCCGGTCAGTACCGATTTCGCCGATGCCCTTATGCAGACATGGCACGATGAGGCTGTCCGTATAAAGTCGGTTCAGGGTCTGGCCAAATTGAAACTGGAAGCTCCCCTGAATAACGTTAACGCGAACCAGGTCCTTCTGGTCGAGCAACCGAATCGATTGCGTGCAGAGACCCTGAGCCCCTTTGGCGTTCCTCTGCTCATGCTGGTTGCCGATGGCGACAAAATGGGAGCTTTGCTGCCAGCCCAAAATCTTTACTATCAGGGGGCTTCAAGTTCTGAAAATCTCGGCATGTTCGTGAATCTGCCTTTACAACTATCTGACCTTGTCGGTGTCCTGTTGTATCAACCCCGGATGATCGATGCCTGGGAAAAGGAAGCTTTTACGCTCAAGGATGGCGGCTGGTTGTTGATTCGTCGGGGTACATTGCAGAGGCAGGAGCTGGTTTTTAATGCGATGCGGCAGCTGATTGAGGTCGCTTATTACAAGAATAATGAGCTGTTTCTGAAAGTTCATTATGCGCAATTCTCAGTATCAGATAACACTTATCCGAAGCTGTTGATTATGGAAATTCCTGAGAAGTATGCAACGATAACTCTGGAATTTACAGACGTAGAAACAAATGCAGAAATACGTCCGGATCTCTTTAAAGTCGTTCCTCCTGCGAGTGCACGAGTGGTTTATTTGCCTGATTGATCAACGGGGTTTGTGTGCCGCTCCCAAGCTGATTCATAAGGGGAATTTGTGAAATATCTATTGATTTGCCTGCTATTTGTGATTGCTGCCTGTGAGCAGCAGCAAGCCGTCGTCCCGGCGGAAGGTGAGGCTGCGAAACCGGTTCATGGCGACACCTTTATCGAGGCGTCCATCGGAGAACCGAACAACCTGCTGCCGGTCCTTGCTTCTGACTCCGCATCAAGTGATATTAATGGCAAGGTCTACAATGGCTTGATCCGCTATGACAAGAATCTCCAGCTTGAAGGTGAACTGGCGGAATCCTGGGAGATTTCAGAAGACAAGCTTACCTTCACCTTCCATTTGCGCAAGGGCGTTACCTGGCACGATGGAGCCCCCTTTACCAGCGCCGATGTTCTTTTTACCTATCAGATGTACATCAACCCGGATGTGCCAACCTCCTACGCTGAAGACTTCCTGCAAGTAGCCAAAGCAGAAGCGTCTGACCCCTATACCTTCCGGGTGACTTACGAGAAGCCATACGCTCCGGCACTGGAAAGCTGGGGGACGGCAATTCACCCCAAGCATCTGCTCGAAGGCAAGGACGTCACCAAGAGCCCTCTCTCACGCAGTCCGATCGGCACCGGACCCTACAAATTTGTCAAGTGGGACGCCGGCGAGAAGGTGGAATTGATTGCCAATGCCGATTATTTTGAAGGTCAGCCTTATCTCCATCGCATCGTCTACCGTGTGATACCGGATACTTCGACCCAGTTCCTCGAGCTACAGTCCGGTGGTCTGGATTACATGGGGCTGACACCGATCCAGTACAGCACACAGACAGATACACCTGCGTTTAAACGCAAATTCAACAAGTACCGTTACCTCTCCTTCAGTTACACCTATCTCGGTTATAATCTGACCAAGCCACTCTTTCAGGACAAAAGGGTTCGTCAGGCCATTTCTTACGCCATTAACAAGCAGGAACTGATCGATGGCGTTCTGCTGGGACTTGGTCAGGCGGCGACAGGGCCATACAAGCCGGACACCTGGGTTTATAACGCCAAGGTCAAACGTTATGATTACAACCCGGAGCTGTCGCGGTCCCTGTTTGCCGAGGCCGGATGGATTGACAGTGATAACGACGGTGTCCTCGACAAGGATGGCAAAAAACTCGCCTTTACCATCGTCACCAACCAGGGTAATGATTTGCGCTCAAAAACCGCTGAAATCATCCAGCGCCGACTCAAAGAGGTCGGTGTCAATGTCGAGATTCGCGTTGTCGAGTGGGCGACCTTTCTGAAAGAATTTATCTTTACGGGTAACTTCGATGCCACCATTCTCGGTTGGAGTGGCGGTCCTGAGCCTGATCAGTACAATATCTGGCATTCAAGTAAAACCGCGCCACGTGAGCTCAATTTTATCAAATTCAGCAATCGGGAAGTTGATGATTTACTGGAGAAAGGCAGGAGAACGTTCGCCCAGGAAGAGCGCAAGAAGATTTACGACCGCTTCCAGGAGATTCTGGCCGAAGAGCAGCCCTATACTTTCCTCTATGTGGGGGAGGCCTTGCCGGCTGTTGCCAATCGCATCCGCGGCATAGAACCATCTCCCGCGGGGATCAGTTATAACTTTAATCATTGGTGGGTGCCCAAGAGCGAGCAGAAGTATACTCGTTAGGGATAACGCCGGTACGAGGCACGCGGAACGCGGTACGAGGAAAAACCCAAGTTCTTTGAATCTCGCGTACCCCGTTCCGCGTTCCACCTACCAATTATAGAATGTTCAATACTCGTAGAAGAGAACAAATATAAAGCCATGCTCGTTTATCTCGCCAAAAGGCTAATTATGATGATCCCCCTGTTGATCGGCATCACGCTGATCAGCTTTGTGGTCATTCACCTGGCGCCTGGCGAGCCGACTGACATGCAGACCGATCTCAACCCGAAATCGAGTGTTGAGATGCGGGATCGATTACGGGAACGTTACAACCTCGATAAACCTCTTTATGTGCAATACGGGCTCTGGTTGAAGCAGATCGCGACTCTCGATTTTGGTGAATCTTTTGCCCAGGACCATCGCCCGGTGCTGGAAAAGGTCGCTGAACGAATGCCGATCACGATCCTCATCAATCTTCTCTCCATTGCCGTGATTCTGGCGGCGGCTGTGCCCATCGGAATTCTCTCCGCCGTTCGTCGCAACAGCATGTTTGATCGCGGCACGACGGTTTTTGTTTTTCTTGGCTTCGCCATGCCGTCTTTCTGGCTGGCGTTGTTGCTCATGGACTACCTGGGCGTGCGTTTAGGGCTCTTCCCGGTCGCCGGACTCAAGTCGATCGGTTACGATTACATGAGCTCAGGCAGGCAGGTCTGGGACATGGCCCATCATCTGATTCTGCCCGTGTTTGTCTCGGCTTTCGGTGGCCTGGCCGGCTTTTCCCGCTATATGCGCTCCAACATGCTTGAAGTGATACGCCAGGACTACATCCTTACTGCCCGCGCCAAGGGTTTATCGGAAAGGGCCGTAATCTACAAGCATGCCTTGCGTAACGCTCTCCTTCCTGTGATCACCATCCTCGGTCTTTCCGTGCCAGGTCTGATCGGCGGCAGCGTCATCTTTGAAACCATCTTTGCTATTCCCGGTATGGGCAAGCTTTTCTACGATGGCGTTCTGATGCGCGATTATCCCCTGATCATGGGCATTCTTGTGATCGGCGCAGTCCTCACCTTGATTGGCAACCTGCTGGCAGATATCAGTTATGCTCTGGCTGATCCACGGATTCGCAAAGGTTGATTTTGCTCTTATTTCTTAGCAGGTACCCGCTTGTTATGATTGTTTCAGAAATTTGACGTTTGACTCTTCAGGAGAGATACTTTTGTTAGAAGGGTGGCTTCTCCGTAAAAGTTTCTGAATGAAATTCAAACCACACAAAAAATTGCTTTGGACCTGCCTTTTTAGTGCTGTCTTCGTCATCATCCTGATGACCGCGATGACTTTTGTTCTTCCTTATTACCTGCAATCAACAATCATTCCCAACCTGGCCGCCGAGTTTAACCTGCAACCCAGGGAGATTCAGGTCCGGCGCATTGGCCTATGGGGTGCAGATATCGGCCCTCTCAGGTTTGATGCTCGTAAGACCTCAGCGTTAAATGTGGCAGTCGTACAGATTGATTACACCCCCTGGTCTTTAATGCAACGCCGGATCAAGGGCGTCACGCTGGGCGGTGTCGAGCTTGTCGTTGAGGCCAACTCAAACGGCCTCGTTGTCGCCGGCCAAAATTCAGGCAAACAACATTCAACCGCGACCCGAGCCGCAGCTTTTCCTGACCTGGAGACCCTGCTCCCTGTACAGCTGGACTATCTCCGTATTCTTCAATCGCAGCTACAGCTTGAGTGGCAAGGACGACATCATATTATCCCTTTAGAGGGGCGAATAGAGACGGCAGGTCTTAACAAGGGGCAACTCCAGGGGCGGGTCGAACTTTCAATGCTTGGCAACCCCATTATTGTTGAGGCGGCCTTAGATCAGCACTCCAACAGCATGGTCCTGAATGGCAAAGCAGATCGCTTCTTATTGGAGAGCCTCTCACAGACCGGTCTGCTGCCTGGTGACCTCAAGATTATGGGAACTTTCGATTTGCATGGCCGCGTCGACTTGCAGTTGGATAGTTTCTCTTTTACTGGCTTTAAGCTGTCCGGGCAGATGGTTGAGGCCGAGATGGAAACAGCCTGGGGTGGTCTGAGAAGCGTCACTACGGACTCTGGCGAACCTCAACCCACAGATTTCACCATTGCGGCAGATAATCCCGACCACATACGATTTAACAGCACAGCCATGGAGCTTACCGCTCCCCTGGAAGCGGTGATGAACTCATTGAAGGGAGAGTTAAGTCGAGATGACACAGGCTGGTCCCTCGAGGCTCAAGCCGAGACCCTGTTGCCGGGACAACCGTTGTCTGCTGGCTTGATGCTGGAAAAAGAGCTCACCATCCCATGGACAATTCAGGCCACTCAAAACACCCAACAAAGCGTCGAATTCAAAATTTCATCTAAAGGTTTGCAGCCTGTAGCCGCAGCTATGGAACCTTTTCATCTGAGCAGTGAAACGTTTCAGCTTGATCTGAGTGGATCCTATGCCGATCAGGTGATAAATGCGGGCGGGGCTCTGAACTTAGGTAAGCTGCAGCTTGATATCCCCGATGGTTCTGTGGTCGTCCCATCGCTCAAGATCAATGCTTCTATGACTTTACCGCTGATCCCGGAAACGTCCATAGCCACAGCGCTCGTCAGCTTGACTGATGTTCGAACTAAGCTGAATTCTACAGAAATGACACTGCCTGAAATTAATATCCGTGTGGATGGGCAGGCCAAGCCCTCCAGTCCATGGCATTTTAAAGGCAATTTGAATGTCGCTGGCGGACAAGTACAAGACAAAGCTTTTCAGGTGAGCACACAAGGGCTCTCTTTAAAGCTTCCTTTCACATGGCCACCTGTGGCAAAAGTTCAGTCCGGTCAACTTGATTCGGGTTTAATCCAGTGGCAGGGTAGACAGGTCGGCAATGTCACAGGGACCCTACAACAGGTCGAGCACAGTTTAGAAATGTCTCTTAAACACCGCAGTAAAATGCTTGCGGGTCTGGACGTGTTCCTTAAAGGGCATTTGAATGAAAATGGTCTCGAGGCAGAAGTGACCGTTCCCTCTTATCAACCGGGGCAAAATGTTGATCTGGGGCGCTTTGTCCCGGAGGCCTCAGGTGTCATGGTCGGTGGTCGGGTTGCGATCAGCAGCAATGTCCAGTTTAAGGACGGTGATTTCCAGGGTCAGGCGCAGCTCAAACTTGACCAGGGCTCTTTGACGATTGACCAACATGATCTACATTTAAACGACATCGACATGACCCTTCAGATAGACGACCTGGTCGCACTGAAAAGTGCTCCTCAACAACGACTTCATGTTGCGAACCTGCAGATCGGAGATCTGGCCGCTGAAAATCTTGACGTTGATTTTCAAATAGAGAACCGCCGGACGCTTTTCCTGGAAAAGCTCGGCCTGCAATGGTGCCGGGGGAAAATCAATGCCGCGGCTCTCCGCATTGTCGCTGACAAAGACGACTATGATGTTGTTCTTTTTTGTGACCGACTTGACCTGGCCATGCTCCTGGAACAACTTGGAATTGTTGAAGCTGGAGGGCAGGGTACGGTCAATGGCAAACTGCCGATACGCTGGCTCAACGGTAACCTGAGCTTCGAAAGCGGCTTCCTCTATTCCACTCCAGGGCAATCGGGTAATATCAGGATGAAAGGTGCGGATGCATTTCTTGCCGGAGTGCCTCCGGGAACACCGCAGCATACCCAGTTGGATATTGCCACTGAAGCACTGAAGGATTATAACTATCAGTGGGCCAGGTTGAGCGTGGAAAGTAATGATGACACTCTCCTGCTTAAATTACAAATGGAAGGTAAACCAAATCGCTTGTTGCCCTTTGCCTATGATCAACAGGAAGGCCAATTCCAACGCATCTCGGGTGAAGGCCAAGCTGACTTTAAGGGCATTGGTATAGACTTGAACATTAGCAGCCCGTTAAATCAGATCATTCACTATAAGGACTTATTAAATAACAGATAAAAGGGGAATGGTATGAGACGAACAGGAACTTTCATGACCATGGCAGTCATGCTTCTGCTTGTTTGGACAAGGCTGTCAGACTCAACACAAGATTGAATCCGTACACAAAATTGAAGTGGCGCCTATGCACATCACCATTGATGTGAATGTCAAAGTCGATAGGGCGTTGGACAATTTTTTTGGCGACCTGGATGCTGCTGAAGAACAAATTCAAAAATAAGACTCAATATAAGGAGTAGGATGATGAATAGTAAAAGAAATCTAGTCCTTGGTGTTTCGATAGTCCTTCTCATCGTTTTTTGCGGTGTTGCCTGGGGCCAGGATATTAAAACTCGTATGCGAGATCGTCTACCGACAATTCGTAAGCTTAAAGACCGCCGGTCTTATTGGAGAGAACAACCAGGGCTACCTCACCATATTAAAGCCACCCATCGACAAGGAAAGTCTTGTCATTGATGAAAATAATGACCGGCGTATAATTTACGAGGCCATTGCCAAAAATCAGGGGACCACTCCAGAACTGGTTGGGCAACGTAGAGCCCTTCAGATAGCTAGAAAAAGCTGATCCCGGGGTCTGGATTCAGGATGCCAATGGCCATTGGCAACAGAAGTAACTCTAACATCATCTATAACCTGTTGCAGGTTATACTGAGCTCACTACAAAATGACCACCCGTTACAAGGTGGTCATTTTATTATTGACAAAGATAACTAAAAAGGTAATATATCGACAAGAGCATAGTTCTTCATGTTCTACCTCCTAAGCAAAACCCACAAACCCTTTGCCCCACAGGCACACTCCTGACTGTGGGGCTTTTTTTTGTCCGATTTCAGAGCAGCACCATTATTGGTAGCTTGACTCGGCCTGCAACCTGCCTTGTTCCGTATCCACGCCGAGCAATAAGATGATGCCGATAATAAAGAAGCCAACCAACGCCAGAATGGCGATCCGGTTCGAACCGCTCAGCTCGATGAGCAGGGCGAAAGTGAGGGGGCCGAAAATTGAAGCGAACTTTGAGCTGATCGCGTAGAAAGCAAAAAATTCAGCGCTGCGAGATTTAGGAACCATGCTTGAGAATAGAGAACGACTGAGAGCCTGACTGCCACCGAGAACAATTGCCACCGCGAAGCCGAGAATCCAGAATTCGGTGGCACTCTTCATAATTGCAGCATAGACAGTAATGGCTGTGAAAATCACGAGGCTGATCACTATGGCACGTTTAGTGTTTATATGGCCGGCAAGGCGAGAGAAGAGCAGTGCCCCAGGCATAGCGACAAACTGAATCATCAGGAAGCAGCCGAGGATTGTTCCAGTGCCTAAGCCAAGCTCTTCGCGAGCGAAGATTGCCGAGACGGCAATAATAGTCTGGATACCGTCGTTATAAAGCAGAAAAGCGATCAGGAAACGGCCAAGATGTCGATATTGCCGAAGCTCGGAGATTGTTTTCAGGTAATCGCGTGGGGTGCGCAGGGCATGACGGGCGTGTAACGTGACCGGGACACCTTTAAGCCAGATAAAGGTAGGCAGGGCAAAGCCTGCCCACCAAGCGCCGGTCAAAAGAAATCCGAGTCGTGTTGCACTGCCCTGATCGGCGATACCGAACCAGGCGTGCTCCTGGATCATCAGAAAGACGATCAGCAGCATCAACCCTCCACCTACGTATCCAAAGGCAAATCCACGCGCTGAAAGGCGATCGGCTTCGTATCCTGAAGCAAGATCAGGGAGATAGGCGTTGTAAAAGATATTGCCGGCAGCAAAGCCAATGTTGCCGAGGATAAACAGCGCTGCTGCGAGAAGATATTGACCTGAACCGGCAAAGTAAAGCCCGCAGGTTGCAAACGAGCCAAGCAGACAGAAGATGATCAAGAGGCGTCTGCGCCAGCCTCTACGGTCGGACAGATTACCAAGGAATGGAGCCGCTATAGCCACAATAGTCATGGAAAAGGAAACGATATATCCCCAGAGTGCCGTTGCCGGCACCAACCGCGAACTCCAGAACATGTCCGCTCCCTGCGCAGGGACGAGATTTGCAAAATATACCGGCAGGACTGCCGCCAGAATGACCGTGGCAAATGCTGAGTTTGCCCAGTCGTAGAGACACCAGCCGAGTTTGGCTTTTTTACCGATCTGTAGGTTCAAGCGTTCAATCCTTTTTTAAGGCGGGACGAGGAACGCGGGACGTGGAACGAGACAGTAGATAATCAAAGGCTAAGTCAATAAGCTCAGGGGAGGGCGTATTGTGGGGACGCGGCATAAAGATATTAATCGCGTTCCCCGTTCCCCGTCCCCCGTCCCGAGATTTTGCGATAAGCGCAATCTGCAGGCAACCAGTCAGCCTGGCGAACAACTTCAGGAGTCAGTTTAACGCAGCCTTCTCCGACCTCGAAACGTTTCTCGTAAACCCGACATTCACGGCTGATGATGTCGAGGTGGCGACAGGGCGTTCTGGTCGTATAAAAGCGGCCTTTGAGATCGACGGATTTTTCAAAACAGCAGAGCCCGCAACGCTGGCAGGACTCTTCCCAGGTCGTCATTGCTGTGGCAGGACGAGAAGGATATGGTCCTGGTAACGGACAACCTGGGTGGGGCCGGCTCCATCAATAAGTTCCCAGAAGAGATCTGACATCGGATGGTTCTTGTTGCTGATAGCGTCCTTCTCCTGTTCGTGCCAGATCCTGGCCAGCTCCAGGGCCCGCTGTGGATTTTGATGGCCGAAGCTGACAGCCAGGAAAGCAGGACTCTGGCCAGTGCCGTAAGGGTCGAGCGGCTCACGCAGCGAAACCAGGATCGGGCCACTGCTTAGCTGGTCTTGCAAGGCGAGGCGACTGAGGTAGGCCTGGTTCAGTTTGAAATCGTAGGGTTGTCGGCCGAGGTTGACCGTCGATTGAGGCTTCTCAACAGGCACCAGGAAGCGGTTGGCCAAGCCGGCGGGGATGTCATTCTCCGGCAGGGTTTCAATGGTCAGGATGAAATCCTCCAGGGCTCCGACAGCGCCAGTGTCTGACAAGTCGCCTTTGAATAGCAAGTAGGTGTAGAGGCCGAAATCACCGGGATTGGTGACCGAATTGTCGATCGGCTGCCAGTTGATTTGTACCGGCTTCGCTGGTAGAAGAGATGAAACCTGCTCAGAATTTTGTGCCGCCGTTTTGGCCGCCTTGCGCCGCTCAAGAGCACGCAATTTATCCTGCAGCAGTTGAAGCTTCTCCTGAATGCTGTCGATGCGTTCAAGAGTTTCCTGACGCTCTGTCTCGTCCAGCTCTTTCTTGCCGAACAGATCATTAACCCCTGCGAATGTCGGCAACGCGCTCAGTAGCAGGATAAGGGCTGTCAGCAATAGCCAACGACGACAGTTAAAAGTTGTTTTTATGGACATCGGGGCTCCTCACAGGTAGGGAAATATCAAGTGAATCACTGCGACATCGTTTTATCAGAATTTTACGTTTTAGGGAAGAGATCGTTTTGTCTCCGCGGTGACATGAAGAGTCTTCTCCAGGAATCCTTCTGTCGGTTCTGCTTAGACTTCTCATCCTTGTTTTGTCTTCCTCATCAATGAATTCAGGGCATTAAATAAATTCAGTTTTTTAACTCTCCCGAGTAACTTGTGTAAATTCTACTGGAGAAGTAATATGAGACATTATTTATCAATTATGTTTTCAATTTTCTCTATAATCTCACTTGGGGGAGTGTTTGATTGATATGAATGATGTCTCCGACAGTAAGCTGGTTGCGCAGGTGCAGGGCCTTAAGGGGATTTTGAGCGTTGCCCAGATTGTTGTGTCTTCACTGGAACTCGATGAAGTCCTGCAAAATATTCTGCATAGTGCCATGTCGGTGATGGATATGCCCGCCGGCTCAGTCGCTCTGTACGACGCAGACACTTGCCAGCTTGAGCTGCACGCCCATGCCGGCCTCAGCGACAAGTTCGTTGCTCTTGATCGGTGGCGAGTCACGCCGGGAGGCTTGACCTACGAGATCCTGGAGCGGGGCGAGGTTTTTATCGTCAATGATACTGACGAAAGTGGATTTCTTTAACAACCCTCTGGCCATTGAGGAGGGGATACACTCACTGATCGCTGTACCGCTTAAAATCCACAAGAGGACCATAGGTGTCCTGTACCTTGACGATTTCAAGCCACGGCAATTTGATGCCGAGAAGCTGGAGCTTTTGTCTGTGCTCTCCTCTTTCGCCACTATGAGCATCGATCACGCCCGTTTGCACGAGAGGACACTTCAGCTCGCCTGTACTGACGGCTTGACAGGTCTGCAAAACCACAGACAATTTAAAAAAGCTTTCAGCGATGAGGTGGCGCGTGCCACTCGTTATTCCAAGCCTCTGTCGATTATTCTCTTCGATGTCGATGATTTCAAGAAGTTCAATGACACCTATGGCCACCCCAACGGCGACATTGTTCTGCAAGAAATGGCCCTGATGCTCAAAGAACTGTTGCGGGGCTGTGATTCTCTCTTCCGTTACGGTGGTGAAGAATTCGTCACCCTGCTACCCGAAACCTCTCTGGCTGAAGCAGCCAAGGTCGCTGAGCGCATGCGTATTTTTGTTGAGACGGAATCTCCACGCTTTTTGACCGGAATCACCAAAACCCAGGGTATTACAGTAAGCGTCGGTGTTGCCGCCCTGCCTGACAATGGTGCGGATGAAAACACGTTTATTAAAAAAGGTCGATGACCTGATGTATAAAGCCAAGCGTGAAGGTAAAAACAGTGTTTATTGTGACCTGGATACTGTTTAAGCTTACTTATCGACCGTGCCGTTGCTTTTGAATATTACCTCTTTGGCCGAGGATGACAAAAAGGTCGATGTTGATCACCTGCTCATGGTTGTGCAGGAGAGCGCGACCAGAGGTATTAAGGTCCGCTTTAACCGGAAGCTTGTTTCACATGTCTATCTACCTTGATAACGCTGCAACCACATTTCCCAAGCCCTCGCAGGTGACTGAAGCCGTCGAGCGGACTTTACGCGAGAATTCAGCCAACCCGGGCCGGGGTGGGCACCATATGTCCCTTGATGCCGGTCGCATGGTTATGGAGTGCAGGGAAAGCGTCGCGCGTTTTTTTGGTATCCCGGATGCCTCACGCATCGCTTTTACTGCCAACGCCACCGAAGCCATCAATCTCGGCCTTTTCGGAGCACTTAATCCCGGAGACCGGGTTGTTACCACCTCGATGGAACACAACGCCGTGGTCAGACCACTTCGTGCCTTGAGCGATCAAGGCGTCAAGGTGATGCGCGTTGCTGCCGATCCGCTCGGTCTGGTTGATCCCAATGGTCCTTCGCGAAGCATGCGTGCCCGGCACCCGACTGCTGATCATGACTCATTGCTCAAATGTGACAGGAACTCTTCAAGCGATCGAAGAGATCGGCCCATGGTGTCGCGAGCAAGGTATCCTGTTTATGGTTGATGCAGCACAGAGTGCCGGTGTTTTTCCGATTGATGTAGAAAAAATGGCGATCGATTTACTGGCCGTTCCCGGACATAAGTCGCTGATGGGGCCAACAGGGACCGGTTTCCTCTATGTCCGTAAAGGTCTGGACCTGAAACCCCTGCTCTACGGCGGCACCGGCAACTTCTCGCAATCGGCCATCCAGCCTTCCGCAATGCCGGAAAGACTCGAAAGCGGCACGCTCAATACGATCGGTCTGGCGGGTCTCAAGGCAGGGGTTGAGTTCCTCGAAAAACTGGGGCTGGATCATGTCCGCGCCCATGAACAGGAGTTGCTGTCTCAACTGATCGAGGGTTTGCAGACGATTGACAATGTCGTCCTTTATGGGCCGCTCGGTTCCGCTCGTCACGGCGGAGCGCTTTCCTTCAACGTCAAAAATGTCGATCCGTCAATGCTGGGCTTCCGCTTGGACCGCGAATATGGTATCTGTTGTCGTGTCGGCTTACACTGTGCCCCGGAAGCGCATGGCAGTATCGGAACCCTCCCGGAAGGAACCGTGCGTCTCAGCCCGGGATATTTTAATACGGCTGACGATATCAATCAGACCCTTGCGGCGATTCGGACAATCGTTGCGACATAGAATTGAATCATTAGCCTCTGATTAAGCAGTATTCTCAGGAGTGGGTATGCAAAAAAAGATCTTTTCTCTTGTGCCGTTGATCCTGGCATCAGTTCTTTTGCTTGCTGATTCACCAGCAATAGATTATTGAGACATCCTTCGGAGAAGATTGGTCACTTTATGAGTAAAACCTTCATTCTTGATACCAACGTTATCCTGCATGACCCCCAGGCTCTTTTCCGCTTTGAAGACAACGACCTGGTTATCCCCATGACGGTTATTGAGGAGATCGATCGTTTTAAGAAGGAACTCAGTGAAACCGGTCGAAACGCACGACAGTTTTCGCGCATCATGGACGGCCTGCGCAGTAAAGCGAAACTGATCGAGGGCGTGGAGTTGGAAACCGGCGGCCATCTCAGGGTTGATCTTTACACCGAAGAGCTGATGAAGTCTCTGCCGCCCGAGTTGCGTTCTGATCAAGGTGACAACCGGATTCTGGCCGTCACCCTTGCAGCGAAAAATCGCTCTGACAGCAATGTTATCTTCGTTACCAAGGATACCAACCTGCGCATCAAGGCCGACGCCATTGGTTTGACCGCCCAGGATTACGAATCTGACAAGGTTTCGATTGATGACCTCTACACCGGAACCTGCGAAGTTCTGCTGCCGCAGGAAGACATAGACCTTTTCTACAGTCAGGGTTTTCTCGCCCTCGAAGAAGAGTTTCTGCCTAATCAATGCCTGACCATGATTGACGCCAGCAACCCATCACATACTGCCCTGGCTCGATACAACCGACCCCTGAGACAGGCGGTGGCCCTGTTGCGTGCGCCGAGCGATGGACTCTGGGGCATCCACCCCCGCAATCGTGAGCAGCAGTTTGCTTTCGATATGCTTCTCAACGACGATATCCAGCTGGTCACCCTGGTCGGTAAGGCGGGCACCGGAAAAACCCTGCTGGCGATCGCTGCCGGGCTGCATAAGTCCGCTGATGAGGGACAATACAATCGATTGCTGGTTTCCCGACCGATCTTCCCGCTTGGCCGGGACATCGGTTTTTTGCCTGGTGACATCGATGAAAAACTGTCGCCATGGATGCAGCCGATTTTTGACAATGTCGAACTGCTGCTGGGTGCCGTGGAAGAGGGCAGCAAGCGCAAACGCGGCTACAAGGAGCTGGTTGATCTGGGGCTGCTTGAGATAGAACCCTTGACCTACATCCGTGGGCGATCGATACCTAAACAGTACATGATCGTTGACGAGGCACAGAACCTGACTCCCCACGAGATCAAGACAATCATTACGCGTGCCGGGGAAGGGACGAAGATTATCCTTACAGGTGACCCCTACCAGATCGATAACCCGTATGTTGACTCCTCCAGTAACGGCCTCACTTACGTGGTCGAGAAGTTCAAGGGCGAAGAGATTTCCGGACATGTTACGCTGGACAAGGGCGAGCGCTCCAGTCTGGCGGAATTAGCGGCAAATCTTTTGTAGGCAAATTCCGTTGCGCGTGGCGGGTAGCGCGGGGCGGGGGAAATCCATATGAACATTTGTTCAGGTATCTATACCCGATGAATTATTTTTTTTCGAAAGTTTTTGAATTGTCACGCCACGCGCCACGCGCCACGCGCCCTTAATCCCATGCTTATCCTCTGCATCGAATCCTCCTGTGATGAAACTTCGGCGGCCGTTATCCGTGACGGCTCGGAGATGCTGTCGAATGTCGTGGCCTCGCAGGTTGATGTGCATTGCCGTTTCGGCGGTGTGGTGCCCGAGTTGGCTTCGCGCAAGCATGTCGAAGCGATTTCCGTGGTCATAAATTCTGCCTTGCAGGAAGCCGGAGTTTCGATTGAACAGATTGAAGGCATCGGTGTCACCCGCGGCCCCGGTCTGATAGGCGCACTGCTGGTCGGTTTATCGACGGCCAAGGCGATGGCCTGGGCTCTGGATATTCCTCTGGCGGCGGTACACCACATGGAGGGGCATATCCTTGCTCCTATGCTGGAAGACCCACCTGACTTTCCCTTCCTTGCACTGGCTGTATCGGGCGGACATACCCACCTTTACCGTGTTGATGGCATCGGCCGCTACAAAACCCTGGGGCAAACAGTCGATGATGCTGCCGGAGAAGCCTATGACAAGGTGGCCAAACTGCTTGGCCTCGGCTATCCTGGTGGGGCTGTGATCGACCGTCTGGCAGGGCAGGGTCGTCCGGACGCGATTGATTTTCCGCGGCCGATGCTGCATAAAAAGAACTTTGATTTCAGTTTCAGCGGCCTTAAAACTGCGGTACTGCAACATGTTGAGAAGTATGAGGGCGCCATTGGTGAACAACAACTGGCCGATATTGCCGCCAGTTTTCAGGCTGCGGTGGTCGAAGTACTGAGCCGAAAGACCCTGCGTGCTGCCAAGTCAGAAGGTCTGGAACGTATTGTTGTTGCCGGTGGTGTGGCTTGTAACTCCGGTTTGCGCGCCAGGTTTAATGAACTCTCCATCAAGCACGGCATTAAAGTCTTCTTTCCCAGTCCGGCGTTGTGTGGCGATAACGCTGCAATGCTCGGTGTTCCTGCCAATTTTTACCTGGAGAAGGGGCGTTACGCGGCAGACAGCGACAATGCTCTTGCAAACTGGACGCTGGACTCGGTTGGTCGTAGACAGAATTTAACTTAAAGGGAGTGATTCAGGCTGATGTGGCGCGGAGTCGGTTTCATCCGACAGGTTAAATTGATGCTGGTGCGCTTTGTCCGTCTGCGCGGTCTGCCGGATGAGATTGCCAAGGGAGTTGCCCTCGGCATCTTCATCGGTATGACTCCGACCTTTGGTTTCCAGATGGCGATCGCCATCTTTTTTGCTTACCTCCTTCGTGAAAATCGTCTTGCTGCAGTTCTTGGTGTATGGGTCACCAACCCTGTCACCGCGCCTTTTATCTATGCTGCCGAATATGAAATCGGTCGGCGGCTGCTTGGCATGGAGCTCTTCGCACTCCCTACGGAATTGACCTGGGCAGCCTATTCGACCCTCGGTTGGGATATTCTCTTCCCCATGTGGTTTTGCAGTATCCTGTTTGGCGTGGTTTTCGGCTTTCTCGCCTACCTGGCAACCTTGAAATTGATTCCCCTCGTCAAGACCTGGCGCGTACCGCGTTGGCCACGTCGGCGCTGGCATAAGAAATTCAGGAATCGTCGACGCTGGACGGGGGAAGGATGATGACAGAAGGCTCATGAATAATCCTCGACCCAGAAAACGCTTCGGTCAGAATTTCCTGCACGATCAACATGTGCTGGATCGTATTGTTGCTGCCGCCGAACTTGAGGAGACCGAGCGAATCCTGGAGATCGGTCCTGGGCCGGGAGCACTGACCACGCGCCTTCTTGGCAACGGGCTTGCCAGTCCTCGCCGTAGAAATTGATCGTGATCTGGCAAAAGCTTTACAGGAGCGCAATGAGGCAGAATCTAGAAGTCAAGGTCGGCGATGTCCTGCGCTTTGACTGGACGGAGCTGTTGCAGCGGCCGCCCTATAAGCTGATTGCCAACCTGCCATACAACATTTCCAGCCAGATCCTCTTCAAGGTTCTTGAGCATCGACATTCTTTCAGCCGCCTTGTGTTGATGTTCCAGAAGGAAGTCGGTGAGCGACTGGTCGCTGCAGAAGGTTCGCGAAATTACGGCATTCTGTCGGTCCTCATGCAGACCTGGTTTCACGTTGAAAGGGTCATCAAGGTGCCGCCGGGAGCCTTTTTCCCCCTCCCAAGGTCGATTCTGTTGTCTTGCGCATGGAGCCCTTGTCGAAGCCGCGTGTGGAGTTGCAGGACGAAATTCTTTATCGCAAGCTGGTCAAGAGCGCTTTTGCCCAGAGGCGCAAAACGCTGCGTAACAGTCTGCTCGGGTCAGGCTGGCGGCGGAACAGATCGATCCGGCTTTTACCGCGGCTGAGATCGATCCGGGACGTCGTGGAGAAACCTTGACCATTGAAGAATTCGGTGCCCTGGCAAATCTGCTGTCCTCGATTTAAGGAACTTAAGTCTGGAGCTTGCTTTAACCAATGAGGGCACAGAGCTGTCAGAAATATATATCTTCACATAGCAACAGGAGATAA
Organism: uncultured delta proteobacterium; assembly: GCA_963769955.1. Classification (GTDB taxonomy): domain Bacteria; phylum Desulfobacterota; class Desulfuromonadia; order Desulfuromonadales; family BM103; genus M0040. The sequence continues at coordinate 64,112 of CAVYNW010000005.1, read as the reverse complement.
AGGATGGATCAGCTGATTGCCACCGTTAACGGCTCACCCATAGATGAAAAAGCGCTCAATGCGGCGATGCAGAGCCTTGCCCAGGAGCACTTTCACGCGACCCTGGATGAAGTGCCGGCCGAGTCCCACGAAGAACTGCGCGGCATGGCTCTGGAACGCCTGATTGCCCGGGAGCTGATTTACCAGGCCGCCCTGGCTGAAGGCATCGTCGCAGATGACGCCGCTGTTAAAGAAGAATCTGCGAGGATTTTACGCATGATGGGCAATCCGGCAGACTTCTGGAAGCGTTTGGCTGATCGCGGTATGGATGAAACCACCTTTTTAAGGATGGTACGTAAAGATGTGACAGTGGATCAGATGTCGGTGCGGAAATGCCGTGAGATTGAAGATCCGGGTGAAGACGAGATCAAAGATTTTTTCTATGCGCATCCTGGGCAATTACGAGGTCACGAGCGGGTACGTGCCAGCCATATCCTGCTCCCGGTCGACCCCGAGGACCCTGAAAAGTCTCTCGAACATGCCAAAGCTGTGAAGCTTAAAGCGATACAGGGTGATTTTGCCGAGACCGCCAAGGCGCATTCCATCTGTGCCAGTGCGCCGGGCGGGGGCGAGTTGGGTTTTTTCCGTCGCGAGGATGTCGATCCGAGCTTTGCTGACGCGGCCTTCAGCCAGGTGGTCGATGAGGTTGGTGAACCGGTCAGGACCCCTTACGGTTATCACCTGATCAAGATCACCGAACGTGAAATTCCTGCTCCCCCGACTCTCGAAGAAGCCCGCGACAAGATTATTGCTTTTCTGAAGCAGGCAGCCAGTTCCAGTCTCCTCGAAGAGTGGGTCGCCTCACTGCGTCAGGGAGCGGAGATCGTCATCCATGATAATTAATTGCAATAATTGGTTTTTCGACGCTCAAGGAGTTGAAAAGTTTCTCTCTTCCCCTAGACTTGAAAGTTGTGTCCGTATCCTGAACGATCTGTTCGCCCTGGCGATTGATTTCACCACCAGCTTGAACCGCTTGAGAGGTTGTCGATGGAACTTATTATAGAAGAACACGGCAAAAGTTTCGGTAAAGCACACCAGGCCAGAATTGCAGACCTGAAGAGTGTTCTGAAGTCCCTTCCCTCCCGTCAGGATGCCGAGACCCTGTTAGCCCTGGCCGATGCTCTGCTTGGTCTACAGTCATTCCCAGGCCTTGCTCAAACGCTCAGGGCCTGAATTGCTGGAATGGCTTCAGGTTTTTCTCGATTTTCTCCGACAGCGCGATGAAGACGTCAAAGTCGCCTATTTCATGCCAGACCAACTCCGGTTCATCCTTTCTGCTCGATCAACGCCCCGGACGTTCCCTACCTGGTCGATTCGTTAAAAACCATCCTGCAGCCTCTGCCACAGCGGGCCACGGTTATTTCCCATCCGATATTAAATATCAATCGAAGTGACGGCGTTCTCACCGGTATTGGCGAAAACCTGGCTGCTGGCCAGCTGGAATCCTTCATGATCGTCCAGTTTGAGGGGGCCCGTGACCTTGATACGACTTCTATCGAGAAGGAAGTCCGTCGCGTGTTACAGATTGCCCAGACTGTGGGACGACAGCGCAAAGAGTTGAACCAGAGTCTGCAGAAGCTTGCCCTGATGGACGAGAGCCAGGAACAGAAAGATTTCACCGCCTGGCTGCAGAGCGGCAACTTTATCTGTTTTGGCTATGCCTCGGTCGAAGTCTTGAACCTGAATGACGATTCCACCAGCTTCCGATTGACTAGAGGCCCCTTTGGGCTGGTTGCCGGATACCCTGCTTGCCCAGGTTAAAGGTTCCAGGAAGACTCCGGAGTTCACCAAGCGGGCGAAAAAGATTTTGGCGCGCAAGAACCCGCTGGTCGTTGAAGTCCTGGAGGAGATCAGCCCTCTCTATCAGCAGGACAACCTGATCTACCTTGGTTTCAGGGAGAGCTGCAAGTCAGACAGCAGGATCGAACATGTTTTCGTCGGGCTCTTTTCGCAAAACAGCGTCAATGAGCTGGCCAGCAACGTCCCGCCATTGAAAGCGAAGCTTCTCGCGGCCTTAACCCGTCAACATGTTTCCAGCGAGAGTTACGATTACCGCAAGGTTGTAGAGATTTTCAATACCTTCCCCAAGGTTGAGATGTTTTTCCTGACCGACCAGGCGCTCGACCGCCTGGTGCAGTCATTTGTCAGCCTGCAAAGAGAGCAGTCGGTCAAGCTGGTGGTCACCCGCAGTCTCAGTCTGCGTGGTGTCACTCTGCTGGTTATCATGCCGCGTGATTATTACAGTCGTGATGCGGTGCGGCGAATGGAGTCCTACCTGGGCCGTTTTCTCTCGGCACTGCATGTCTCCTCGCGTGAAGTTCATTTTTACTCGGAATATGTCAGCCTGCATTTTCGTGTCGTCCCGGAGGAAGACCAGATCAGGATTGATGTTGACGCCCTGCAAAAAGTGCTTACAGACCTGGCACGCCCCTGGGAAGAGAAATTGCGGCGGCTGTTCCAGCGTGGGGCAGAAGGTCGGACCGGCATAAACCTCTGGAACCGCTATGCGGACTCCTTTCCGAACGACTATAAAGATCTGATTCACCCACGCTTTGCGATCAGGGATGTTCGAGCCATCGAGAAACTCCTGGAAACCGGAGCGGATGGCTTTGATCTCTGGGGCCCTTTCCAGGAGCGGCAGGAGTTTTATCGCCTGCAATTTTACAGCCTCAGGGAAAGCTACCTTAACGAGCTGATGCCTTTCCTGGAGAACCTGGGTCTGGCCGTGGTGGATGAAGTCGACTTCTTTCTCGAAGTTGATGGCCGCACCGTCTATTTAAAAAGCTTTGCAGTTCGCACCAGTACCCCTGACTCTCTGTCGCTGTCTGCTCAACGCGACAACCTGCTGGAGATTCTTGCCGGGTTGCGTAACGGCACTGTTGAGGATGATTACCTGAATCGACTCATGGTCCTGACCGGTCTTGACTGGCAGGAAATTGATGTTTTCAGGGCGTATCGCAACTACTACTTCCAGCTTGGCAACCCGTTTACCAAGCGTCGTGTCGCCTTTGCCCTCATTAACAACCCGCAGGCGGCTTTGCTCATCTATCGTTACTTTGAGGCGCGTTTCCAGCCGAATCCTGATTGGCACGACCCCATGCGGCGTGAAGAGGAAGCGCTCATGCCGATCCGCATGGAGCTGTCACAGGCGCTCGACCGGATCAGGGATATCAACGAAGATCGTATCCTGCGCAGTCTGTTCAATCTTATCGATTCCACCGTGCGGACCAATTTCTTTTTAAGGCGTAACGACCCGGATTATTTCCTCTCCTTCAAGGTCAGCGCGATAGGTATTATCGATATGCCTTTTCCGCGCCCGATGTACGACACCTACGTGCATTCCGCGACGATGGAAGGCGTTCATCTGCGTGGCGGCAAAGTCGCCCGTGGCGGTATCCGCTGGTCTGATCGCCCGGATGATTTCCGGACCGAAGTCCTCGGTCTGATGAAAACCCAGATGACCAAGAACGCCCTGATCGTTCCGGTCGGTTCTAAAGGCGGCTTTATTGTCAAAACGCCATTTACGACCCGTGAAGAAGGTGGCGAACTCTCACGTCAGGCGTATATCACCTTGATGCGCGGCTTGCTGGATCTGGTTGATAACCGGGTTGCAGGAGAGATTGTAGGTCCAGCCGGCCTGGTGGTCTACGATGATGAAGACCCCTATCTCGTGGTTGCCGCGGACAAAGGCACGGCTCACCTGCCGGATACGGCCAACAGCGTCAGCCTCGACTACAACTTCTGGCTGGGGGATGCTTTTGCCAGCGGCGGGTCGGTCGGCTATGACCATAAAAAACTCGGCATCACGGCTCGCGGTGCCTGGGAGTGCGTGAAACGACATTTTCGCGAACTCGGTAAAGATATCCAGAATGAAGAGTTTACCGTGGTCGGTATCGGTGATATGAGCGGCGATGTCTTCGGCAATGGCATGCTGCTCTCAAAGAAGACCCGTCTGCTCGCGGCATTCAATCACATGCACATCTTCCTCGATCCTGATCCCGATCCTGAGAAATCCTGGCAGGAGCGCAAGAGGCTTTTTGATCTACCCCGTTCTACCTGGGCTGATTATAACTCTGAATTGATTTCTGTCGGCGGGGGAGTCTGGGAGCGGTCGTCCAAAGAGATCCCTCTCTCTCCGGAAGTCAGGAAATTGCTGGCTGTTCGTCATGCAACAATGGAAGGTGATGAGCTGATCCGAAGGCTGTTGCTTGCCGATGTTGAGCTCTTGTGGAATGGCGGTATAGGCACCTATATCAAGTCGTCCCAGGAGAAAAATGCCGACGTCGGTGACCGTGCGAATGACAACGTACGTGTCAGCGCGACAGAGGTTAAAGCCAAAGTGATCGGCGAGGGCGGCAACCTCGGGCTTGACCCAGCCCGGGCGCATTGAATATGCTGCGAGCGGAGGCATGATCAACACCGACGCCATCGATAACTCGGCGGGTGTCGATACCTCTGATCACGAAGTTAACCTGAAAATTTTCTTCCAGACCTTGCGTGAAACAGGCGTGATCAAAACCGAACGCACCAGGAACCAGCGTCTGCAGGAAGTCGAGGATGATGTCTGTCATATGGTTCTGGCCAACAACTATACGCAGAGCCAATGTCTTTCTCTCGATTTGCGCCGATGCCAATACGATATTGATCCTTTCATCGCTCTCTCGGATCGACTGGTGAATACAGGTTTGCTTGATCGTAAAGGTGAATCTCTACCTTCACGCAAAGAACTCACCACGCGTGGCAGCGGTTATCTTCGTCCCGAACTGTCGATCCTGCTTGCTTACAGCAAGATGCACCTCTATCAGACCCTGCTTGAGAGTGACCTGCCCGATCAGGAGTCGACTCAAGATTTTCCTGCAACATTATTTCCCGGCCAAGACCCGCAAACGCTACAGTAGCCAGATCAAGACCCATCCCTTGCGGCGTGAGATCATTGCCACAATGATTACCAACCGGGTCGTGGACCAGGCAGGCTGTGCCTTTTTGAACAATCTTGTGCAATTGTCAGGTGCAAGCATGCTCGAAGGGGTCGCTGCCTACCTGGTTTTTGATGAGGTCCTGAACGGTGACGCTATCCGTGAGCAGGTTGCTGCGGCTGACAATAAGATACCCTCCGCCCGGCAATACGAGCTTCTGGAGGGGCTTGAAAGGTCTCTGGCAGACCTCTGCCGCCAGGTTTTTGAACAAGTCCTGCCACTGCGCCTGAATAAGGATTGCGTCAATGATTATCGCCAGCGCCTGAATGTCTTCAGGAAACATCTCGTTGAGCTGCTTCCTGAGGCTGAGTGGCAGGTTTGCAAAGATGCTGCGAAGGTTATTGAGGGCGAAGGTTTTCCCGAGGAGATGGCCCTGGAAATGGCGAGCTTCCGCTACCTGGCCGGTTTCCTGCCGGCTGTCCATATTGTTGAAAAGACCGGCGCCGACCTTCTGGAAGTGACCGCTGCCGTTGGTGAGATGCGACTGCGGCTGAAGATTTCCCAGGTCATGGAAAGTCTCAACGAATTTACGCCTAGCAATCAGTGGGATCGGGCTGCTTTGGTCAGTTTGCGCAGCGCTTTCATTAAGCAGGCGATTAAGCTGACTCGCAGTGTCGTCGCTGCAGGGCAGGGTACGGATGTCTTTCTCTCCAAAAAACGACAACGCCTCGATGCATACCTTACTCTTGTAGAAACCTTGCGTACCACGCCTCCAACAACGACCAGCCTTTATGTCGTTCTTTTGCGTGCTCTGGAGGCGATCGAAGATTGAATCCCGGGACGAGGGATGAGAAGAGACAATATTTAAGAGAGCCTAATGTTTGCTTTATGTGGATGGCTGTAATGATTGCAGGCAATGATACCTGTCAGAATTAGTTTTGTTTGACTGATAGTAGTTGATTGTGTAAAATGTAAAGTTAAGTGTTTGAGACTGTTAAAGATTCCCATATCTGGTTGCAGTTTTACTTTAAGATGTTCTCTAAAAGTTTGTTGTGAGGTTTTGTATGTTTCAAAAGGGGTTGTTCGTAGCTAGCGGGCTTTATTGCTTTTCATAATATTACATGGTTGTGCTCGCTATGAAGTCTTATGATTCAGGGACTGTGCTGGAAATCAAAGCCGAGTCCAGCGCCATTCGTCGAGCAGCAGGATGTCGAGGTTTCACTTCCAGAAGTTCCTGAAGAGGAAGAGATCACCGAATACCGGGTTGGTCCGGGCGATGTGCTGGTGATTAATGTTCCGGGGCTCATCGACAATTGGGGAATCTTCCTGAAAGATCCTAGAATTATCAAGGTTTCAGGATTAGCTCCAGTGGCAAGATCATCCTCCCCCTGGCCGGTGCCGTTGAAGTCTCAGGCCTGACCGTCGAAGAAATCCAGACCCTTCTGGTTGACAGACTCGTCACGTATATCAAGAAGCCGATGGTTACGGTTGAGATCCGAGAATTCAAGTCTCAGCCGCTCTACCTGCTTGGTCAGTTTAATCAGCCTGGACTGTATTATCTGGATAGGCCGACCTCGTTGCTGCATGGCCTCTCTCTGGGAAATGGGCCCAGTACTAAGAGCAACCTGCGAGGGGCCCGGCTCTTGCGGGGTGATCGTTTGATGCCGGTTGATATCTATCATCTGCTGCATCATAATGATCTGGATCAGAATGTTCAGTTGCGACCTGGCGATACGATCTACGTCCCCGCTAATGAGGACCAGCGTGTTTATGTGTTCGGTGCGGTCGGCAAACCAGGCTCGGTTCCAATGGTCAACGGTCGACTGAACCTGCTTCAGGCTGTCAGTATTGCAGACGTCGGGCGTCAATATAATTCTCAAAAGCAAGCTTATGATGCCGAGCATGTCCGCATCATTCGTTCGCTTTCTCCGACCAGTGGGCAGTTGATGGTTGTTGATTTAAGTCGCATGATGGAAGGTTATGCGATGCCGCTGCCGCTTATGGATGGGGATATCATTTATATTCCGAAAACGATTCTGGGTAATTGGAACGAAGCCATTAACGAGCTGCTGCCAACCCTTCAGGTTATTTCAGGAACACTGCAGCCTTTTGTACAACTCAAGTATCTGGATAACAATTGATCCTTATGGCTGTACTGGCTAAATTAATATCATCACGAAGCCCACCTGACCTGACCGGTCAGGTGGGCTTCATTGTACTTATCTGTTTTTGCTGCCGCTGCTTGCGTGATAATCCATGCTGAATAATTCCAGTATGACATCTGACTCTCCAAAAATGTCAGGTCCACATAGCCTGCTTGTTGCCACCCGGCGTCGCTGGAAAATTGTCCTCTTGGTTTTTATCCTGGTTTCCACTGCGACCATTTACTACACACACCAGCAATTACCGGTTTATGAAGCGACTGCAACCATAGAATTGAACCCTCCTGTTGCGGCAGCTGGCAAGAGCTTCACAGCGGCAGAGGCTATGGCTCACCTGAAATCCAGAGCCCTGGCAAAGAAAGTCGTGCAACGGCTGAATCTTGGTTGGCGGGCCACGGTTTCTTCCCCTCAACTTGAAGTTATCATCGAACAGTTTGTTGCCTCCAGCTCATTTTCGGGAGCACAAATCTCTTTAACAGGGCCCACTGAATTTACCATCTCGGACTCTTCCGGTTCTTTTCTTGGCAAGGGGACCAGTGGCAAACTCTTCGAAACCGACGCGATTCGTTTGTTACTGCATATCCATGACGGACATGCTGGAGAGTCAATATCTGTTGCACGTCAGCCTGTCGAGCCTCATATCGAGAAGTTCCTGGCAAATCTCGAGATCTTTCCGTTGCAAGATGATAGCCATGTTTTGAGGTTTGTCTTGCAGGGCGAAGATCCGACAACTGCTCAGCTCTGCCATCAATCAATTGATCAACATCTATCAGGCCGACCTTGTCCAGGAAAGTGGTCAGGATGTTGCGCGTATCGACAAACAGCTTGCCGAAGCAAAGAAGAATCTTGAGGCTGCCGAGATCAAACTGCGTGACTACAGAAAGCAGCAGGGTCTATCCGCATTGCTGCCAGAGGGTGAACTGCTGATTAGCAAGGCCACCAAGCTGGAACAGGAAAAAACCGGCCTGGAGTGGCAAATCAGCCAGATTCGACTGGCGATCGAGCGACTGCAATCTGCCATCAAGAACAAGACTGCTTTCGTTGCGCCGCGCCTCGAAGGAGGTCTGGGTTTCTCTACAGCAGTAACCCGGCTCTCCGCTCTCGAGTCTCGCAAACAAGAACTGCTGGTCGATTTCACCGAAGCCCACCCCAAAGTCGAGGAAGTCTCAGAAGAGATCCGGGTGGCACAACGCGAGCTCTTATCTCTCTATGCAGGCTACAGGTCGCGAGCTTGAGCAGGAAAAGCAAAGGCTTGTTAAACAGATCGCTGATTTTGACAAACAATTGACTCAGGCTCCAGAAGCTGAATTGACGACACGAATCCGCGACCGGCAAGCTCAAGCGGAGTTGGTTAATTTTCTTGAAGAGAAGCAGCGAGAGATTCGTGAGACAGAGTTAGCCGCTGTCAATGCTGTTAAAATAATTGATCCGGCGATCACCCCTGTGTCGCCGATCAAACCGGACAAACTGAAGAACTATGCCCAGGGAGGGGTGTTGGCACTGTTCCTCGGCATCTGCAGTGCATTTTTCCTCAGTGTTATCGATCCTACGTTCAAAACCATTGAAGAGATTCGCAGTAAATTAAACCTGCCAATTTATGGTGTCATTCCGATGATTCCTACCTTCAAAGATGGCTCGGAACTGCCTGTTGCGGTCTTGTCACCCAAAGCGCCAGTGGTTGAGGCTTTTCGGGCTCTGCGCACGCGGCTGCATTATGCGACTGACAAGCAGCGTCACAAAATCATCCTGGTGACCAGCACCCTGCCGGGTGAAGGAAAGTCAACGGTCTCCGCAAACCTGTCTGTCGTGCTCAGCATGACCGGCGCCAAGGTCCTGCTGATTGGCTGTGATCTGCGCAGGCCTTCTCTGCATAAAGTTTTCCGGCAAGAGAATGAACCCGGGCTGGTTGAATTGCTGCGTGACCAGCAGCCAAGTTCTGTCAGGCGGTTACAGAATCCGCGGTTTGATTTTCTCCCTGCCGGGGTCATCCCTGAGAATCCATCGGAGATTCTTGAGTCAGAACGCATGCGTAAGTTCCTCTCCATGTCAAGAAACCTGTACGACTATGTTGTGATCGATGCACCACCCGTTCTGCCGGTGACCGATGCGGAAATTCTGTCCCCGCTGGCAGATGTCAACCTTGTGGTTCTGGAGCCCTGCCGGGTGCCGGCAAAAGCGGCTTTACAGATGGTGAAGTCGTTACAGGATGTCGGTGCCACTGTCTCGGGGATAGTCATCAATGACAAGACCGGACAGGGCTTCAAGTATTACGGCTCATACAGCTACTATGGCAATCGTAACTTTGCCGGATATTATGGAGAAAGCCTGGATGAACTTCAGGAAGGCGCCCTGGAAAGGCTCATCAAGAAAGTTTGGGGAAAACTGAACAGTTGATTTTGGTGAAGGGTGAAGGGTGAAGGGTGAAGGGTGAAGGGTGAAGGGTGAAGGGTGAAGGGTGAAGGGTGAAGGGTGAAGGGTGAAAGGTGAAAGGTGAAAGGTGAAAGGTGAAAGGTGAAAGGTGAAAGGTGAAAGGTGAAAGGTGAAAGGTGAAAGGTGAAAGGTGAAAGGTGAAAGGTGAAAGGTGAAAGGTGAAAGGTGAAAGGTGAAAGGGCCTTGGACCCAGAACCCAGATACGCCCGGGATGACCACCCGCGACATTCAGGCTCATCTGGAAGAGATGTACGGTGTCGACGTGTCACCGACGCTGATCTCTCAAGTCACCCAGGCCGTCCAGGAAGAAGTCGCCCTCTGGCAGAACCGTCCATTGGATGAGATCTATCCTATCGTTTACCTTGATGCCATCCGCGTCAAAGTCCGTCACGAATGGACGTGTCATCAATAAGGCCGTTTATCTGGCCATTGGCGTCAATCTGGACTGCATCAAGGAAGTCCTTGGTATGTGGACTGCCGAGACCGAAGGTGCGAAGTTCTGGCTCCAGGTTGTGACCGAACTCAAGAACCGGGGCGTCAAAGACATCTTCATCGCCTGTGTTGATGGTCTTGAAGGGGTTTCCTGAAGCCATTGAAACCGTCTTTCCAGAGACCCAGGTTCAGCTCTGCATTGTTCACATGGTCCGTCACAGCCTGAACTACGTGTCCTGGAAACAGCGCAAAGACGTCGCCAAAGACCTACAGAACCCAGCACCCAGAACCCTGTACCCAGACACCCAGAACCTGTACCCAGAACCTGGTCCTTGGCCAGGCCCGAGAGATCTCTGGTAAAGCTGACGTCCCTTTGTTATATTGACCTGTAATTACTTATTTTTTAGATAGTTTTTTGGTTTTTTACATCATGAAAGTGTGAAGAGACTTTACATGTCTGATCAGAGCCTTAATAATCTGCAAATGCAAGCCGAGAAAGAAATTCATCTTCTCGACTATCTGAATGTTGTAAGGCGTCGCTGGAAAATTGCCTTGTTGGTCTTCATCCTGGTCTTTTGCACTGTTGCCATCAAGACCTTTCTCGAAGTTCCGGTTTATCAATCGAGTGCAGTTTTACGGGTCAGTCTGAAGCCCGACACTTCTCAGGAAGTCCTCGAGAAAAGGAAGGAACGCTATTTCAGCGTTGACTCTGAAGTTTATATTCTGGAGTCAAACCTTGTCGCAGAACGCGCAGTTAAACTTCTACAGTTGGAATGGGCTTTTGCTGCAGAGAATGCTCCAGATGATATCCATATCCGACGATTGGCTGTGCCGCCAGAGATCGCTGCAATCTCGTTGCAGGTTGATAATGATAAAAAATTCAAGCTGTTGGATCCTTCCGGTCATGTCCTTGCTTCAGGGCATAGTGGTATCCCCTTTGCAGAAGGGAATATCACCGGACTGATTGATCTCCATCAGGGGGCTCCTGGCGGCAACTATCCGTTAATACGTTTGAATATCGATGAAGCCACGGCCATCATCAGTCAGGGGGTCAGTGCTTCCCCGGTGGGTGATGAGCTTTCCATGATTCGCCTGTCGGTAGAACGCACTGATCCTAAGCAGGCTCGCGATGTGGCCAATGCGATTGCCCGCGCCTATCAGGAACAATCCCGCGAAACCCAGCTCAATGAGGCCGAAACGATCCTCAAACTGATCGATCAGCAACTGGTTTCGCTTGGTCGTCAAATGAACATCTCAGAACAGAATCTGCAGAAATTCAGAATCCAGACTGGTTTGCAAAGACTCAGCCCGGAAGGTTCCAGCATGGTCGATGCTGTTGTGGCTCTCGAGAAGCAACGTGCCGACTTGTTGCTCCAGCAACAGCGGATCAAGGATTTTTTAGCTAAACCCAGTTACAGTTCCTATGAGTCGTCCGTTGTTGAAGCCTTGCCGGGAGTGCCAGAACTCCTCAGCCGTCTTCTGGAACTGCGCACCATCCGCAATGAACTCCTGAGGACTTATACCTCCTCACATCCTGATGTTTTGGATGTAAACGACAAGATCAGCCAGTTGCGCCAGGAAGTCATGGCCGCTGCCCGGCTGGGTATCCACAACCTTGACTTGGAGATTGCTGCTGTTGACCAGGAGTTGGAAGATAATGCCAAACGTTTGGAAAATGTTCCTGAGGAGGAGCTTGAGCTTGCCAGGTTAAGCCGTTCAAGTCAGGTCAACGCCGAACTTTACAGCTATCTGTTGCAACGTCAACAGGAAGAGCGGATTGCCCAGGCCTCGATTACCAGCAATGTGGAAATTATCAACCAGGCCCAGCTGCCTCTCTCACCGATCAGGCCAAACAAAAAGAAAAACCTCGGCATGGGGCTTCTGCTTGGATTGCTTCTCGGTGTCGGCCTGACCTTTCTCCTCGATTATCTCGATCAAACCATTAAAGATGAGGAAGATGTCCAGGAGAACCTGAACCTTACAGTACTCGGCTCCATACCTCGCATCGAGTCGGCAGTCAGCCATGAAGAGGGGCAACTGGTCACTCAGCTGGAACCTCATTCACTCTCGGCAGAGGCTTTTCTCGGATTGCGCACCAACCTGCATTTTATTGTTACCAGCCAGAAACATAAAACTATCATACTCACCAGCTGTTTGGCTGATGAAGGAAAATCGACCATAGCTGTGAATCTTGCTACCATCGTGGCACAGACAGGTGCCAAGACCCTGCTGGTTGGTTGCGACTTGCGCCGTCCGTCCCTTTATGCCGCACTCGACCAGAAAGAAACTCCAGGGCTCTCAGACCTGTTGATTGGTAGTGGCGAGGGCGCTCTGCGTCACATAGAAAAGCTGAACCTCGATTTTATCCCGGCCGGGACTATCCCACCCAACCCTACCCAGTTACTCAACTCTAAGATGATGCAGGTCTTCCTTGAGGATGCCCGGCAGAAATATGATTATGTCTTCCTCGATGTGCCTCCTCTCTTACCCGTTGCTGATGCCTTGATCCTTTCGCCATGGGCTGACCTCAATGTCTTGATCATTGAGCCATGTCGCGTGCCTGAACGCGTCGCCAAGCAGGTGATTAAACAACTTGAAGAACCATAAAGCAAACATCGCCGGAGTGGTTCTTAACGATAAATCCGGCAAAGGGGCAAAGTACTACGGTGGTTACAGCCATTACAACAGTATGTACAATAATGGTTATTATCGTCGCGTTACCGATGGGCCGAAGCCTCCTTTTGTTATGAGGCTTGTTTCGAAAGTTTGGAGGTTTATTAATGGCTAGCCTGAAAGGCTATAGGGGGCGAGGTTAAGGGTAAGGGTTAAGGGTTTAATATGCTATGTTTTTATGGCAAGAGACTCAGAGTGGAATAATTCGATTTTTTTGTCTGAATGGAGGGGTGAATGAAGTTTGAAGATTTGGAAGTATGGAAGCGTTCAGCACGACTTAGTGTTGAACTATACAAAGCCACAAAAAGCATCAAAGACTATAATTTCCGTGACCAGATAACACGTTCTGGTTTGTCAATACCAAGTAATATTGCTGAAGGTCATGAGCGTGGCTCATTGAAGGATTCGATCAGATTTTTATACATCGCAAAAGCCTCTTGTGGAGAATTACGAACCCAAATATACATTGGCCAAGAAGTAGGTTACCTCTCACCTGATAACTCTATGAGTTGGGTTGATGAGACGAAAGTTATCTCAAAACAGCTTGCCAGTCTAATTAAAGCTAGAAGAGGTTTTGTAGAAAAAGGGCCTAGATCATAACCTTTGACCCTGAACCCTTGACCTTTAACCCAAATATTTTTTCTGCGAAAAAAGATGATCGACTTCCACTGCCACATACTCCCCGCCATTGACGACGGCGCCGTATCCATCGACGATTCCATCGCCATGGCAAAAGCATTATCAGACTTCGGTTATAAGACCGTCTGCTGCACTCCACACTGTATCAAGGGGTATTACGATATTACCCCACAGAAAGTTCGAGAAGCGACGTTGATGTTGCAGGCCGATCTTGACAATGCAGACATCCCACTCGAACTCTGGCCGGGTATGGAATACATGCTCGATGAATATTTCAGCGAACATACTGACGATTTGCTGCCTCTTGGTGAAACGGAGCTTGTTCTTTGTGAGGCCCCACCACAGGCACACTCAGTGTATGTTTTGGAAGGGCTTAAGTTGATTGTTGAAAAGGGCTTTGTTCCATTGATTGCTCATCCGGAGAGGACACAATATTTCTATGAAATATTGACATCACGGGACGAGGGACGAGAAACGAGGGACGTGGGAAGCCAACAAGGTTCAAAGAGCTTATTGAAAAAAATTTGGCCCTTTGCAGCCAACAGGCATCGTCCCGTGTCTCAAGGCTCTCAGCTGTCCGCGTCCCCCGTCCCCCGTTCCTCGTCCCTCGAGAATTGCCTGTTCCAAGCAAACCTCGGCAGCTTCACCGGATACTACGGCCCCCAGGTCCAAAGCCGCGCATATGAACTCCTTAAAATTAACGCATATACCGGCATTGCCTCCGATCTCCATGATGGTGCGTCTGCCAAACAGGTTCTGCTTCGTGACAAGTTTGATTTCAACCCTCTGTTGAAAAAAATCTCTGTTTGGGATGGTCATGTGCCTTCGCGACCTTTAGCAGAGAACCAAGATCAAGGCCGACAACGGGAGCTTTTTCAAGAATAGAGAACTGTTGCGAAGGTTCACTGCCGGGTCGATGTGATCATTGATAGACTCTCTCCTCACAGACGGACTCTGAATTACTCTACCTGCATCGATATTTATGCCGTGATGCGTTCTGTTTTGGACTCAAGGACTGTTTGACTCTTCTTTATGTTGCCCTTTAGAATGGGGTGTGTGTTGTGACCTGTTTTTGCTGCGACGAGGTTCTGACTTTTGATTGTGCATTGTTACCGGTTGTCTGAAGAACTTTGCCTGGAGAGCTTTGGTGATGAATCGATTCTTTTTATCGCAGATTGGGATCGATTGCTGACGCTCGACACAGCTGCGGCGCGGTTATTTAGCTTGCTACAGGCAAAGCTGGGGACTAAACCATTCAGCCGAACTGACTTGACCTTGTTGCTGCGTGAGCATTATGAGCTTAGCGCAGCGGATGTCGACGCAGAGGTCGCGAAATTACTGGCTTTTGGCTTGCAGCAGAAAATTGTTCTTAAAGGATGAAGTTTCCCTGGCTTTTTATTCTAAGGATTTGTCTATGACAGAAATAAGTGCGACGATAGATCTAAACTCCAGACTGGCGGTTAATCCGAACCTGGTGCTGCGCGAGGAGGATGACGATTGCGCCTTGTTGTTCGACCCGGACAGAGGCAGTGTTCAGATGCTCAATCGCACGGCCGTGGAAATTTGGAAACGTCTGGATGGTCAGCGCAGCCTCAAGGAGATTCTTTCCTCACTTGACGACCTCTTTGCCGACGTCGATGAGGCGGCACAAGAGCAGGTCCTGCAGTTGGCACGTTCTCTGGCTGATCTTGGCGCCGTTGGAACCTGGGTTGACCATGGCTGAACAGGCTTATCTGATGCGCACGCCGCGATCGATCGATCTTGAGATCACCAGCGGCTGCAATGCGTCCTGCCGTTACTGTTATTACCTCAACAACCAGGGCGTAACCTATCAGGATATGTCGACCGAGCGTTGGCTGGAGGTTTTTGCCGAGCTGTCTGCCTGCCAGGTGATGAACGTCAGTTTGCTCGGTGGTGAACCGCTGCTGCGCAAAGACCTGTTCCCGTTGATCGATGGCATTGTCGCCAACCGTATGCGTTTCGACCTTGATGAGCAATGGCAGCCTGCTGACCGCCGACGTTGCCCGGCGGCTTGCGGCGACAGGCCGCTGTGATCAGGTCCAGATCTCTCTTGATGGTTCTACGGCCGAGATTCACGAAACCATGCGCGGGCAGGGGAGCTTCGCCCCGGCCGTTGCGGCAATCGATAATCTACAGAAGGTTGGCTTGCCGGTGACCGTGCGCGTTACCGTGCACCCCGGTAATATTGATGATCTTGCCGCTATTGCAGTACTGCTGCTCGATGAGATGGGGCTGCCCAGCTTCAGCACCAACGCAGCCTCCGCCCTCGGCAGCTTTGCCAAGTACGATGAGTCAACCTTCTTGACTCCTGTGCAGCGCTTGCAGGCAATGCATAACCTGGCCAGACCTTGACTCATGCTATCCCGGCAGAATTGAGGCCAATGCCGGTCCCCTTGCGGACTGGAAGATGTTTCATGCCATGGAAGAGGCCCGTCAGAGTGGACAGCCGATCCCGGGACGTGGCCGGTTGGTCGGCTGTGGCTGTCCTGCACAGCGCCTCGCAATACGGGCTGATGGGGCATATATACCCTGTGTGATGCTGCCGCAGATGGTGCTTGGCCAGGCCGGGATCGATCCTTGACCGAGGTTTGGCAGAAATCTCCAGCGCTTGTTGCCTTGAGGGCACGTCGCAAGATCGAGCTTAAGAGTTTTCCCGGAGTGTGCTGGATTGCCCGTGGCTGGAAAGCTGTACAGGTAACTGCCCCGGGGTCGGCCTTCAGCTTTGACTGATACAGTCGATCGACCCATGTCCCGTCTGCCTGCCTGAGGAAATTTCAGGCCGAACTCGCAGAACAGGGTCTGTCATTGTGGGATGAAAACCGATGACAACTCCTCTCTGCGCACTCTGTATGTCTACCTGACCAGCGGTTGTAACTGCGCTTGTCAACATTGCTGGTTTGTCCCTGAGGCTGGCCAGCCCCGGCTGTTGCCGGCAGCGACATGCTCGAACCTGCCGTTTTACGAAGAGCGATCGAGCAGGCGATTCCCCTCGGGCTAAATTCTCTGAAATGGACCGGCGGCGAACCGACTCTGCACCCTAAATTCCCGGAGTTTCTCTCCCTGCAGAAAGAATTTAAACTGGGTGGGTTGATTGAGACCAACGGCATGCTGCTTTCTGCGGCTTTGGTTGAGCAAATCGTTGCTGCCGGTGTGACCAGTGTTTCGGTCAGTCTCGATGGCGCCAAGGCGACAACCCACGACAGCATCCGCGGTGTCGACGGGGGGCTTTGACCAAACTCTCGCGGGGATCAGGGAATTGGTTAATGCTGGTCTGCACCCTGAGCTCATCTTTACTTTGCAGAGGGATAACCTTGCCGAGTTGGAGGCTTTCTTTGCCCTGGCAGAGGAACTGGCTGTCGGGTCTGTTGAACTGAATATCCTGCAGCCGGTCCTGCGTGGTGCGGCCCTGCAGGATTCTGGCGGCATGTTGAGTATTGCCGAGCTGCTGGAGATAAATCAGTCTGGTTAATGAGACCTGGCCCGAGCAGTTCACTGTGCCGATCAATCTCGATATCCCGATGGCCTTTCGGCCTTTAAGCAAGATGATGAGTGGCCAGTCCGGTGGTGCCTGCAGTATCTTGAATATCCTCGGTGTCTTGCCGCGCGGTGATTATGCCCTGTGCGGGGTTGGACAGCATATCCCCGAGCTGGCTATGGGCAGCGTGATGGAGACGTCTCTCAAGCAGGTCTGGGAGAGCCACCCTGTATTGACGGTCTTCGCGCGGGTTTGCCGGAACGTTTGCAGGGTATCTGCGCTGACTGCCTGATGCGATCGGCTTGCCTCGGCTGTTGTGTCGCCGCCAATTACCATCAGTCCTCAGATCTGCTGGCTCCTTACTGGTTCTGTCGACTGGCGGAAGAGGCCGGGCTGTTCCCCGGTTCACGACGGCGGTAAACGAAAGCTCCTGCCTAAATACTTGTCATCGTCGGGCTGATCATTTAAAGTTCGGATAATAAAACATGGAAGGGTGACCTATGACTGCGAAGAAGATTCCCTGGCAAACGCCGGAGATTAAGTCGATTGATCAGATTTCAGCTGTTTTTGGCGAATGCAGAACGGGGACTTCTCCCGTTCCGGGCGGCGAGAGGCAGTGCTCTGTCGGGACCGGAGCGAGCGGCGGCCAATGTAACCAAGGTAACGGCGCCAAAGTTGTTTGCTCTGCTGGAAACGGGCGCTGAACCAACACTTTTTTCATTCTGACTCAAGCGGCAGTTTCACCATGATTCTCCACGGCCAGGACACTGTCCACTCCTCTAGTTGACGGATCCTGGCTGCCGATCGTAAACGAACCTACCCTCCAGACAACTACAGGGGCTTCCTTGTTCCGTTGCAGGGCGTGAATCTTGCCCCTTTTCCAGAGCGGTTTGAAAACCATCAACGAGAGGCTCTGGATTGATCGGGCCAGTCGTCCACCACGTGAAAGTCGTTGTGGGTCTATCCGCCCGGCGAAATGGAAGAGGCGACCTGCGATGTGGCCGATAACGCCATTAGCAACAGAGGCCTTGCGCCCCAGGCGGTGCCGGCAGGTTACACGGCCAATAATCTGCTGCGGCAATACGGCCGGCATTCATCGGCTTTTTTGAAAGCGTCGCCACGGGTCCTGAGGCTTTTGCCCTTGCCTGTGACACGATGCACCACTTGTTGGCCATTCTCTCCCCAAAACACCAGGCAGTCACCGATTCTGATCTTTGCCCAGTCAACCGGCAGTATCTCCAGTAGATCTCCCTCCTGAAAGCAGGGCCACATGCTCAGGCCGTGATAACGGAAGAGTCTTTTCTGTTGGTCGTTCATATTCAGGGCCTTGAGCTTGTCTGTCGAGCAATGGCCAAATATTGGCACCGAGCGGCAACCCAAGCTTCCAGCAGGGAAGATTGCGGGCCATATTGCAGGCGGCCTGGAAGAAATCTTTGCGATACAGGGGGTCGGCCAGAACCGTCGCGGTGTACTCACTTGAAAGAACGGTAGATAAGGGGAGCCGCTGCAATGGCGCGAAGATCGGACAACTGGATTGCAGGCGGTCTTGTTCAGGTAGATGACAGCTTTGAGAGGGTAATGGTTGCCGAGAGCAAGCTTGCCTGCGGATATGGGCTCAGTCTGCTTTATCAGGCAGCTCCAGGTCGGCATGGGGCTGGCCTGCCAGCTGCCATCGGCTGATGGCCAGACCAGGGCGGAATCATCACCGAGGACTTGCCACTCATCTGTGGCTGAAGCGAGGGTTGTGGTTTTCCCCCCTCCGGGAGGGGCTAAAAAAAGCACGGCCTCATCCTGGTGAACGACCAGTCCGCCATGAATCAGCCCACCACCATGCTCGACCATATCCTTGATCATCACATCCCATGGCAACTGATAGCGAAAATCACCGAGTCCCGGATTCGCACCTCCGGTCCAGAAGGTTTGCATGCTGTCACGGTTTTGCCAGATGCTGTTAAGCAGGTTGTCGTGTCTGGTCCAAGTGAGAGTTGGGTCTTCCTCAGGTAAATAGGATCGTAAAACTTGTGGTAACGAGTGGGTTCGCTTGTCTTCCTTCAGTTGATGTAAGTGGATTATCCTGTCACTTTGAGCTCTTGTACGGGTTGGTTGTGCAATGTGCGAAGCAAGTTCAGCCAGACGGCGCTGCCCCCAGGAGTCATGTGCCCGCAGTTGGTAATGGAGTGGCCCCGCATGCAAGGCGAGCTCACATGAAGGGGGTGTTATGTCCAGGTTGCTTTTCATGACTGTGGATTATATGTCAGATAGGGCTTGGCGACAAATAACTTTGTAAGATGCGGCTGAGCCATTTTATGTCAAGTCCCTGTGTGATCGATCATGTTTCAATCTTATCGACTTCCTAATGATAAGTAAGTCGTGGTAAAAATCAGGCTAAGAAGCTTCCCTCCGTCTGGATATCTGATCAATGGCCGAGTTTTCACTGAAAAAACGTCTCTCCACCGCATTACGACTTCGCCGTGCCTGGCGTCTGGTCTGGACTGCCGCTCCTGGCTGGACTTTGCTTAACCTGGGGCTGATCGTCTTGCAGGGTCTGTTGCCTCTCGCTTCGCTGGTGCTTCTCAAGCAGATTATCGATACTCTGGGGGCCGTGATTGCGGCGGGGAGCAATGCCTCTTTCACACCGGTTGCCGTCTGGATCGGCTTGGCCGGCCTGGTTGCTCTCCTCTCAGCCCTGTGCAATTTGCTTGGCGGGCTGGCTGCAGAAGCTCAGGCGCTGGCTGTTACTGATCATGTCTCAGATGTGATTCACAGCCAATCGATTGCCGTTGACCTGGGCTATTATGAAGATGCGTCCTTTCACGATACCTTGCATCAGGCACAGCAGGCGGGCCCTTTCCGGCCAGCTCGAATCGTTAATGGCTTGAAACAGACCCTGCAAAGTGGTCTGGTCCTGATTGGTCTCATTGCGCTGCTGTTTACTTTCCATTGGGCGGTCGGCCTGGCTTTGCTGCTCGCCGCGGTGCCATCGGCGATGGTCCGTCTTGTCTATGCCCGCAAGCTGTTCAGCTTCGAAAAGGAACGGACAGAAGCAGAGCGCCAGGCATGGTACTATCACTGGCTGATGACTGCCTCGGAGTATGCTCGAGAAATCCGTTTGTTTGGTATCGGCGAAATCTTTGCCGGCCGTTTTCGCGCGCTGAGAAATACCCTCCGCGAAGGTCGCCTTAAGATCAGCCGCCAGCGGACCAGAGGAGAGATGATTGCCCAGGGTCTGGCCACTCTTGTTCTTTATGCGACCCTTGCCGGCATGGGCTATTACACGGTTCAGGGGGCGATGACTCTGGGCCTTATGGTGATGTATTTTCAGGGTTACCAAAGGGCCCTCACGTCGTTGCAGAGTGTTTTGCAGGGGTTGGCCTGGCTCTATGAAGACAACTTGTTTCTGAAACATTTCTATGCTTTTCTTGATTTGCCCTCCGTGGTCGAACAATCTTCAGGTGCGGGTACTGTTCATGAAGCTGGTGATGCCGGTCTGGTCTGCAAGGATCTGCATTTCACTTTTCCCAGTCGCAGCGAGCCGGTTCTAAAGGGTGTTGATCTGGAAATTGGCATCGGTGAAGTGGTCGCTCTGGTTGGAGCCAATGGTGCGGGCAAGACGACTCTGACGAAACTGATCTGTCGTCTTTATGACCCACAGCAGGGTGTCGTATCTTGGGCAGGCAAGCCAATCAACGATTATACTCCCCGTGCATGGCGTCGCCAGATAAGTGTTGTCAGTCAGAACTTTCCCCACTTTGATATGTCTATCGGCGAGAATATCTGGTTGGGGGATGTCGAGAAGGCTCCGCTCGCTGAGGGGTTATCTCAGGCGGCAAAGATGGCTGGAGTCGACAACCTCATCGAACAGTTCCCCCAAGGGCTCGATACCATGTTGGGGACTGAGTTCTCTGCCGGTCAGGAAATAAGTGTCGGCGAATGGCAGCGCGTGGCGCTGGCTCGAGCCTGGTACCGCGATGCACGGTTACTTATTCTCGATGAACCGAGCAGCGCTCTCGATCCGCTTGCCGAGGCGGAGCTGATCCGTTCTTTTCGCGATGCTCTCGATCAGAGAAGCGCCCTGGTTATAAGCCACAGACTCTCCACAGCGCGCATGGCTGACCGTATTTACGTCCTCGATCACGGCCGAATCGTTGAGAGTGGCAGTCACTCCGACCTGATCGCCAGGGGAGGACTTTATAAAAGCTTGTTTACGGCACAAGCTGAACGGTACGGCGAACTAAGTTAGAATAAAACCTTCAGAATTGCCGATTGAAATATTTAAATTTTTGTTTTTTTAAGGAGCATAAAGTGAAGAAAAGACAACTCGGTGCCTGTGTCACCTTTTTCCCGCAACCAACCACCTTGATCGCAACTCAGAACGATGCAGGTGACGTTAACCTGATGATGGCTTCCTGGGTGGGGATCGTCAGTAAAACCCCTCCAACCATCGCTGTCTCACTGAATCGTGATCGGCACACTTATGCCAACATCAAGGCAACGGGAGCCTTTTCGGTGAACCTGGTTCCATCCAGGATGGCGCAAGCCGCAGATGCCTGTGGCCTGGCTTCGGGCAAGAAGGTTGATAAACAGAAGCTGACGGCTCTGGAGGTTTCTCCCGGTACTCTCGAAGGTGTCTCTCTGGTTGATGAATCACCCCTCAACGTGGAATGCCGCTACGTCAGGGAAGTTGAGTTGGGTGACTATCGCCTGGTGATGGGAGAAATCGTTGAAATTCATGCCTGCGAGGAGGCCTATAATGAACAGGGCGAGGCTGATATAAAAGTTTTTGACCCCCTTGTTTATCTGGGAGGCATGCGTGAATACTGGTCACTGGGAGAAAAGCAGGCTGATGCCTATCGCGCAGGCCTGGCCCTGCTCGATCAGGACTAGCGCATTAATGGCGTGATCCTGAGTAAATCAGACTGGACACCCTTGATGGCCTATGCTATAGAGTAAACGCTTTTTCAAACGCTGTTTTTTAAAGCCCGGAACTCGTGCCGGAGCTGCTGTAACAACTGGTTGAACGACATACCGCCTGGATCGATGAGACCGGGACGGCAGTAGTAGTAAGGAACACGATCGGTGCCTGCACCGTGACATGCGACTGCCTTCCGTACGGACTCGGAGGGCTTTTTTTATTTCAGGAACAATTACAGGAGGTTAACTCCGTGTGTGAAACAACGAAGAAGACGACAACAGTCCTTTCTCTGCAAGCCATGAAAGCCCGAGGGGAGAAGATTACGGTACTGACTGCCTACGATTATCCCTTTGCCCGCATCATGGACCAGGCCGGGGTGGATGTGATCCTGGTTGGCGACTCTGCAGGCTCCGTGTTCGCCGGTTACGATAACACTCTGCCGGTCACCATGGACGAGATGCTCTACCATACCCGCGCTGTGGTTCGCGGTACGCAGCAGGCTCTGGTTGTTGCCGATATGCCTTTCATGTCCTACCATGTTGATCTCGCCGATGCCCGCCGCAATGCCGGGCGTCTGATCAAAGAGGGCGGGGCTCATGCTGTCAAGCTCGAAGGTGGCGTCAACGTCGCCGAGACGATCCGGGCGATTGTCGCCATGGATGTGCCGGTGGTTGCACATATCGGTCTGACGCCGCAATCAATCCATCGCATGGGCGGCTTCCGCATCCAGGGACGCGAGGAAGCCCAGGCGAATCAGCTGCTGGCAGATGCCAGGGCGGTTGCCGACGCCGGCGCCTGTGCCCTGGTCCTCGAAGGGATTCCTGCAGACCTCGCTAAACAGATCTCCGCTGAGTTGACGATTCCGACCATTGGCATCGGCGCCGGGGTCGACTGTGACGGCCAGGTGTTGGTGATTCACGATATCCTCGGCCTCTGTGAGAAATACTCGCCAAAATTCGTCAAACGCTTCGCCGATGTCTCAGGAACGATTCGTCAAGGGGTTGATGACTACATTCGTGAAGTCAAGGATGGGACTTTCCCGGGACCGGAGCATTCTTTTTAAACAATGGAAAAGGGTGCATGGTTAAAGGTTAAGGGTTCGCCCTGATCCTTGTCCCCTGAATCCAGAATCATATTATCATGGAAATAATCTCAGATATCAAAGCAATGCAGAGCCGCTGCCTGGCTGCCAGGGCAGAAGGGCAAACATTTCTTTCGTGCCGACCATGGGTTTTTTGCATGAAGGCCATCTCTCCCTGTTGCGCGAAGGCCGGAAGCGTGGCGACCTGCTGGTATTGTCGATCTTTGTCAATCCGACCCAGTTCGGTCAGGGCGAAGACCTTGACCGCTACCCGCGAGATTTTGAGCGTGATGAGGCTATGGCCCGCGAGTGCGGCGTCGATCTGCTCTTCTATCCGGATGCTGAAGCGATATACCCGCCTGGTTATGCCACCTATGTCACTGTCGAAGGACCCTTGACAACGACTCTCGAAGGGGCCTGCCGTCCGACTCATTTCCGCGGTGTCACAACCGTGGTGACCAAGCTTTTCACCATTGTCCTGCCGCACATTGCTCTTTTTGGCCGCAAGGATTTTCAACAACTGGCCGTGATTACCCGCATGACCGCCGATCTCAACCTGCCGGTGGAGATTGTCGGTATGCCGATTATCCGCGAAGAAGATGGGCTGGCCATGAGTTCGCGCAATGTTTATCTCTCTGCCGACGAGAGACAACAGGCGCTTGCCCTGGTGGACAGCTTGCGCTTGGCTGCCGAAATGGCGCAAAATGGTGAGACAAATGCTGAAAAGATTCTTCGAAAGGCTCAAAGTCGTCTGCAGGAAGAGTCTGACCTGAAGATTGATTATATGAAAATCTGCAATGCGCAGAGTCTTGAAGAGGTCGATACAATTGATCACGAAGCAGTCATGTTGTTGGCGGTTTCTGTCGGTAAGACACGCTTGATTGATAATGGTAACCTCATCTCTTAGGCTTAAGACATGATGATGACCCAAGATACCGCACGCGCGACCCTGGAAAACCTGTACCGGATTTTCACGATTCCGGAAGCGCCCGACTCGACTCTCGGCGAGATCGATCAGGCGATTTCCAGGGATGTCGCCGGATTCCTGCAAACCCATATCGTTGCCCTGGAGCGCAGTATTGAGGAGATCGAAGCCGATTTCTCGCTCTCCTGCGATTCCGGAAGACCCAACCTTCGTCTCCGAATACACCGAGTTTGTCAAAGAGAAACTGGTCGCCCAGTCCGTGCATACGGCTGCCCCCGGCTTTATCGGTCACATGACTTCGGCGCTGCCTTATTTCATGCTGCCGCTTTCAAGGATCATGACCGCGTTGAATCAGAACCTGGTCAAGGTTGAGACCTCCAAGGCTTTTACGCCGCTGGAGCGTCAGACCCTGGCCATGCTTCATCATCTGCTCTACCGGGGTGATGAGTCTTTCTACCAGCAGTGGATTCACAACAGCCAGCACGCCCTTGGCGCCTTCTGCTCGGGTGGTACCATCGCCAACGCTACCGCTCTCTGGGTGGCGCGCAACACGCTCTGTGCGCCCTCAGGTCGCTTTGGCGGCATCGCCAAAGAGGGCCTGGTCAAAGCCTTACGCCATCTTGATTGTGACGGTCTGGCCGTGCTCGTCTCCAGTCGTGGCCACTATTCGCTGGGCAAAGCGGCTGACCTGCTTGGCCTGGGTCGGGATAACCTGATCAAGGTCGAGACCGACTCCGACAACCGCATCGACATGACCCAACTTGAAGAGTCCTGTCGTCGTTTAAAGGAGGAAAATATCCGCCCCCTGGCCCTGGTCGGTATTGCCGGAACCACCGAAACGGGCTCTGTTGATCCGCTTAACGAAATGGCTGATCTTGCCCGGGAACTTGGTTGCCATTTCCATGTTGACGCAGCCTGGGGCGGGCCAACGCTCTTTTCCGAACGGCATCGTCCTCTGCTGAGCGGTATTGATCGTGCCGATTCGGTAACCATGGACGCACACAAGCAGCTCTATGTGCCGATGGGGGCGGGGATGGTCCTGTTTAAGGATCCAACCGCGCTCTCGGCTATCGAGCATCACGCCAACTACATCCTGCGACACGGCTCCAAGGACCTTGGCAGTCATACCCTGGAAGGCTCCCGCCCGGGTATGGCGATGCTGGTTCATGCCGGCCTCTCGATCATCGGTCGAAAAGGCTATGAACTGCTGATCGATCTTGGCATCGAACGCGCCAGATCCTTTGCGCAAATGATTCGTCAACATCCCGATTTTGAGCTGACCAACGCGCCGCAACTGAATATCCTGACCTACCGCTACTGTCCTGAGGCCGTTCAGAAGGCCTTGTCCCAGGCGACGGATGCGCAGGCTGCAGAGGTCAACCTCCTGGTTGACCAGATCAACCAGCTGCTGCAGAAAGATCAGCGGGAAGCGGGCAAAACCTTTGTTTCCAGAACGCGTTTGCGGGTGCCAGGCTATGCAACGGAGTTGACCGTTATGCGCGTGGTGCTTGCCAACCCGCTGACCACAGATGATATTCTCACACTCTGTACTGGAAGAGCAGTCTACGATTGTTCTGCAGCAGGATATCCAGTCTCTCCTGGAGCAGGTCAATACGCTCTGTTCGCAAATCGTGGTTCCACCCAGGACCGCCTGTGCCTGAGTCTGTGATGAAGGGGTCAAACTCTCTACCGGGCCCGCTATCTCTTGCCGATCACGTCTTCATTGCTGGAAGACGGTGCTGTCCTGGTTGAGTCCGACCTGATTATTGAAGTCGGCCGTTATCACGAGCTGGCTGCCGCTCATCCCGAAGCGGCTCTCGTCGATTTTGGCGAAGCTGTTCTCCTGCCGCCGATGGTCAACGCCCACACGCACCTCGAACTCAGCTCTTTTGCTGATTGGGCCGCTGAGGCTGGAGAACCTCAGCCGCCAGATGATTTCGTCGACTGGGTCCTCTGGCTGGTGCGCATCAGGAGGGGCGTTAAAGAAAAACAGTTGCAGGCTTCACTCGCAGCAGGGCTGAAAGCCTCCTTGCTTGCCGGGACAGGAGCTGTTGGTGATATCTTCACCACTCTGAGTGCTGCTGAAGCCTACCTTGGCTCACCCTTGTACGGAACGATCTTCGCTGAAGTCCTGGGCCAGGATACTCGCCCTGGTTGAAGAACGTCTCTCGGCGATCAAGACGCTCTTGCTGTAAATCCTCCAGCACAAAATCTGCGCTTGGGGTCTTTCGCCCCATGCGCCATATACCTTGTCGGCCGCAGCCACAGACCAGGTCTTTACCTTTGCAAAAGAGCACGCTTTGCAGTGCTGTATTCATCTTGCCGAATCCGCTGCTGAAAGTGAATTTTTGCAAGACGGCACCGGCGCCATTGCCGAAAAACTATATGCCTCGGCAAATTGGGACCCCAGGGCCAGCACCACCGCCTGGCCTGCAGCCCGGTCGCTGCTCTCTGCCGTGAAGGACGGCTTAAGGCTGGGGACATGATCGTCCATGCTGTTCATGTTGATGCTGCCGATGTCGAACGTCTCAAACAGTCGGCCTGTTCCGTCACGCTTTGCCCGCGCTCCAACGCCACACTGAATGTCGGCAAGGCGCCGGTGGCCGCATACCTTGAGGCCGGAATCCCTCTGGCCCTTGGCACCGACAGCCTGGCAAGCTCTGGCAGCCTTTCCCTCTGGCATGAAATGGCTTTTGCCTTTGAATGGTTTGCGGGAGAGGCAGAACCGCGCAGCTGGCTTGAAATAGCCACTCTCGGTGGAGCGAATGCTCTTGGCCTGCAAGAAAGGATAGGGGCGTTGGCCCCTGGTAAAGAAGCCAGCTTCCAGGTTGTTACGCTCCCGGATATGCCAAATGCCGATGCCTTGGAAGAGACCCTCTGCGCCTCCGGTAAAAATGTCAATGTCACCCACCTGTATCTGGCAGGCGAGAACCTCTTGCCGTAATCACGGCCTGTCCTTATAATGCCTTTCGCACGATCTGTCCATGGTTTGTTCGTCTGAGAACTTACGTGGTATGATTTTATCCTGGACGTATTACGCATAGTCACGGCAGTCTTTAAACCGCTACAGGATAAGGAACTGTTATGATCGAAGAAGTTGGCACCGTCGTCGAATTGAAGGGCAAGCTGGTCGCAGTGGTCATGTGCACCAAGAGCAGCCTCTGCGAGAATTGTGCAACCAATGGCAATTGCGCCATCGGCGATGACGGTAACACGCGGCTGATCGAGGTGCAGAACCCTCTCGCCGCAGTATCGGCGAGCAGGTTCGCATCGCAACCACAACGAAGTCTTTCCTGCAGTCTTCTTTTCTGTTATATATCGTCCCCCTGATTGCACTGGTCATAGGTGCCACTGCAGGTATGCTGGTCGGTGAGAATTACCCGACCGGTCTCGATCCAAACCTGCTTTCGGCCATTTTCGGGGTCTTTTTCATGAGCGGCAGCTTTGTGATCCTGCGGGTTGGCAGCAGCGTTCTGAATAAGGAAAGCTATATGCCGAAAATTGTAGAGATCCTCAAGGAGGATCTATAATTCTGGCAGGGGCTGCGTACGAGGTCGGGGCAGTCGAAAGCTAAGCAATAAAGATTAATCTTAGAGGCAAAGGGTGGGTCAACTTTTCGCTTCCGCGCCGCGTCCCGCGTACCGGGTTTCATGGGCATAAAAATCATCGCCAATAACAAAAAGGCTTATCACGAGTATTTCGTTGATGAGGTCGTAGAAGCGGGACTGGTCCTCCAGGGCACCGAGGTCAAATCAATTCGTCTTGGGCAGGTGAGCATCAAAGAGGCCTATTGCCGAATTCGCAACGGTGAAGTCTTTGTCGACAATATGAATATCAGTCCATACGAGCAGGGCAATCGCGAAAACCATGATCCTCTGCGTGCGCGCAAGCTGCTTTTGCATGACTATGAGATCGAAAAGTTAATCAAGAAGGTGGCCGAAAAGGGACTGACCCTGGTGCCGACCAAGGTTTATTTCAAAGACAGTAAAGCCAAGCTGGAAGTCGGCATTTGTCGTGGTAAAAAACTTTACGATAAACGTGAGACCCTCAAGCGTAAGCAGGCCGATCGTGAATCTTCCCGGGCGATCAGGGAAAGAGGCTGAAAGCAAGCTTTAAGCTGGGAGTTGTAAGTTTTAGTGTTAAAGTATATACTTAACAGTAACTAGGTTATCGTTTTAAACTTAAAGCTAAAAAACTTACGAATTTAAGTACTGTAACAACTGCAACTGATAGTGACTGATAACGATAAGACAATCTCGACAACGATTCACTATTAACCGAATTTAAGGGGGTGCCAAGGTTTCGACGGGGATTGGAAACGCTGGTTGCATGCCGGAGTGGGCTGGCTCCGTAACAAAGCCCAACACATACAAACGCCGATACTGACGTTCGTTACGCACTGGCAGCTTAATTGCTGCCTCGTCTCTTGATTCATCGCCCATGTGGGTTTTGAGACGTTAATATAGTGGGCTAGTCTTTGTGAGTGTCCGTGGCACTTGGGCGAAACTTAAGCGGACTCCCCTGCAAAAGATCCTGTTCGTGGGAGCTTTTTCAGGTTAAGCAAAACACGAACTACGCATGTAGACGCTAGACGTGAAAGATTTTCGGACGCGGGTTCGATTCCCGCCACCTCCACCAATCGACAAAGCTCAGCTAACCATTAGCTGAGCTTTGCTGTTTCAACTTGACGCTTTAAGTTTGGAAGTCTATTTTTATTAAGTTATGCTTATTTTTCATATATTTGAATTCGCCGTGGCCATAAATACCCTTGGACGGTTTTTTTAATGTAGAGACAGTTCCTCAAATCCTGCGATTCCACAAACAGGGGGAGTGGATAACGCATGAATACTTCTGAGCTCCACAAACAGACCTTGCAAAGCCAGCGTTTTGAGTCCCTTTACCACTTGAGCCAGATGGACCAGGGCGACCTGGATGCGATCAAGCATTTTGCTCTTGAAGCTGCTGTGCAGACGACCCAGAGCCAAATCGGCTATATCTATTTCATGAATGAGGATGAAACCGTCCTGACCCTTCATGCCTGGTCGGAATCAGTGATGCCTGAATGTCTGGTTGTTGATCCTGAGACCGAATACCTGGTCGCTCACACCGGTTTGTGGGGTGAAGCTGCCCGGCAGCGAAAACCGATTATCACCAACGATTACCAGGCACCAAACCCATATAAAAAAGGTCTTCCTGACGGGCACGTTACCATTAAACGTCATATGAACTTGCCGATTATCGATCAAGATCGAATCGTTTTAATTGCCGGAGTCGCCAACAAGCTGGATGTTTATGATGACGATGACGTCCGCCACTTAACTCTTTTGATGGAGGGGCTCTGGTCGATCCTGGCGAGAGCCCGGGCGAGTGCTGACCTGCGTGCCAGTGAGCATCACTTGCGCATGGTTTATGAAAACACCCCGGCGAATTACCAGTCCCTGGATGCGGAGGGGCGGTTCCTCGATGTGAACCCGTCCTGGGTCGACACTTTCGGTTACAGTCGCGAAGAGATTCTTGGCCGTAAATTCTCGGAGTTATTGACCAAGTCCTCTCAGGCTCTGGTTACTGGTCGTTTTCCTCTCCTGAAAAAGCAGGGGAACATCACTGATGTTGACTTCGAAATCTTTCACAAAGATGGGCATGTCCTGACTGTTACGCTGAACGGTCGGTCCAGTTATGATGATCAGGGTCAAGTTTCATCACAGCAACTGCATCCTCACCGATGTTACAGAGGCTCGAAGAAGCGAAGCCCTGTTGCGTCACAGTGAAGAAAAGAACCGCCTCCTCTCCATGCAATTCCATTCATTGCTTGACAGCATCACAGATCAGATCATCATGCTTGATAGAGAAATGCGTATTGTTTGGACCAACCAGAAAGAGGCTGCCTTTCGCCAGCCCTTAAAGGGTGACCCGGCCGGTTGTGTCTGTTACGAACTCTTGAAGGGGCAAGCAGAACCCTGTGAGGATTGTCCTGCACAAAGGGCTTTTCAGACGGGTCAGATTGAAGAGGTCGAGCGATGCAATCCCGATGGCCAAAGCTGGTTAGTGAGAGCTTTTCCTGTTTGTAACGAACAGGGCGAGGTTATTCATGTTGTTGAAATTGGGCAGGATATCTCCGATAAGATTAAGCTTCGTCAAGAGATCGGCCGGACGGCCAAACTTGCCTCAATCGGTGAATTGTCGGCCGGAGTTGCTCACGAAATCAACAACCCCATCAACGGGGTAATCAACTATGCCCAACTGATAAAGAACAAAACCGCATCGGAAACCTTTGAGCATGAGTTATCCGAACGGATCATTAAGGAAGGCGATCGGATCGCCACAATCGTCAAACAACTGCTCTTCATAGCCCGCAACGACAGAACCGAACTTGCACCAGTGAACCTGTGTGACGTTCTGACCGATACCCTGATGCTGGTCGGCACCCAGTTCAATAATGAGGGGATTGACCTTGAGGTTCAGCTGATTGAGGACTTACCGCTGATCAATGGCAGTGTCCAGCAGCTGCAGCAGTTGTTTCTCAACCTGCTCAGCAATGCGCGCTATGCGTTAAATCAACGTTTCCCTGAAGACAACCCCAACAAACGGATCGAAATTGAGCTTCAACATGAAGAAAGTGAGACTGGCCCTGAACTCCGCGTGCGATTTTACGATCGGGGGACAGGCATTCCCGCCGAATTGCTGCAAAACGTTTTGCAGCCGTTCATTACCAGCAAACCGTCCAACGAAGGCACCGGGCTTGGTTTGAGCATCAGTAACGATATCGTCAAAAAACACCGCGGCTCTCTGGATATCAGCAGTCGAGAAGGGATTGATACGGAGGTCATCGTTCGCTTCCCGGTTGCAGAGGACGTCTCCTAGTGTCCCGTGCGGCTAGTTCGCCGCACAAATTGCGCGTGATTTTGGTTCCTGGCAAGGCGCGGTGGCGCAGGCCTGGCCAGGCTTAAGCCGAGGAACCGTAACGCAGGCAGGGGGCAAAAGCGCCGAATATAGAAGGTACGAATTAACAGTACGGGGCACTAGTTCTTTAGCCTTGCCGAAGCTGGACCATGTCGGAAATCAAACGTGCAATAGAGCCAGCTGTGCTTCTGGTTGATGCAGTAAAGGAATCTTCATGTCTGAGTTGAACGCGTTGAAAGAAAAAATTCGCAAATTTGTCGAAGTTCGGGATTGGGATCAGTATAATACGCCCAAGAATCTTAGCATGGCGTTGATTGCCGAATGCGGTGAACTGGTGGAGCACTTTCAGTGGCTCACCGAAACAGAGAGTGAAGCCCTTACTGCAGAAAGTCTGCAAGAGATCAGTCACGAAATCGCAGATGTCTTTGTTTACCTGTTGCGATTATCCGATAAACTCGGCATCGACCTGATTGAGGCGGCCAACCGTAAAATGATTTTGAATGAAATGAAATATCCTGCCGATGAGGTTCGCGGCTCCGCGAAGAAATATACAGAATATAAAAATCGTCGTTAACTTTCAGAGGCGAGACTCTGCTTGAAAACCTATCTGAAACTCCTTGCCGTGGCATTTTTCTGGGGCGGAACCTTTGTTGCCGGTCGTTTCCTGGCCGGTCAGGCACATCCCGTTTCAGCGGCATTCTTTCGTTTTGCCATTGCTTCGACGTGCCTGTTGCTTGTCGTCTGGAAGAGCGAGGGTAAACTGCCGAAGCTCGATTGTTACCAGGGCCTGGCTGTTGCCGCACTGGGACTGACCGGGGTGTTTGCCTATAACCTGTTTTTCTTCAACGGGCTGACTTTGATCGGTGCCGGACGTGCCGCGTTGATTATCGCCCTTAACCCCGTAGCGATTACACTCTGTTCCGCGTTGATCTATCGCGAGAAGCTGCCCCTGAGTCGGATGGTCGGTATTCCTCTCTCGGTATGCGGTGCGATGGTGGTCATCACCAGGGGGCACCCCTTGATGATCCTCAGTGGCGGCATCGGCCGAGGTGAGTTGTTGATCTCCGGCTGTGTTCTCTCCTGGACGCTCTATTCGATTATCGGTAAAACGGCGATGCGAGGTCTTTCGCCGCTCGCAGCCGTCTGTTGGTCGTCTATCGCGGGGACTGCCTTTTTGCTGATCCCTGCCTTGTCCTATGGTAGCTTTGCAGAAGCCTTGCATTTTTCCTGGTCGGTCTGGCTCAGTATCGGCTATCTCGGTGCCTTCGGCACGGTTATCGGTTTCCTCTGGTACTTCGAAGGGATTCAGAGCATCGGGCCCTCCAGGGCTGCGGTTTTCATAAACTTTGTGCCTGTGAACGGTGTTCTCCTCGCCACCACTTTTGCTTGGCGAGCCTCTCGGTATTTCCCTGCTTGCGGGAGGTCTTCTGGTGGTGTGTGGCGCTTATCTGGCAAACGCTCCTAAGCCGTTATTCTGGCGGAAGTCTTGACGAATCGAATCGCCTGATAGGTCATCTTGTGCTGCACAACCTTCGGGGCTAAAGACGTTAAGATGTCACTGTCGTTTCCCTTGCTTGACCTTGTCATTGTTCCTGCAGAAGCGTAAAATTCACAAAGACTCGTTGCTTATCAAAGAAAGACACTGCATGGCCATCCTCGAGGTCGAATCCCTGCATAAATCCTACGCTTCTCTGAATGCTGTCGACGGCATCTCTTTTGCCGTGCAGCGGGGCGAATGTTTTGGCCTGCTTGGTCCGAACGGCGCCGGCAAGACGACCACCATCCGTATGCTTTACGGCTATACACCGCGTGATGCCGGTCGCCTGTCGCTGTTTGGACTGGATATCGATAAGGATCTGCGCGAGATCAAACGGCGAATCGGCATCTGCCAGCAGGAAGATTCCCTCGATCCAGATCTCTCGGTGCGCAACAACCTGGTGGGCTACGCCCGCTATTTCGCCATCCCACGCCAGGTGGCTGAGAGCCGCGCCGATGAGCTGCTTGGTTTCTTCGCTCTGCAGAACCGCGCCGCGGATAAGATCTCGGTTCTCTCCGGCGGCCTTAAAAGACGACTGATGCTGGCCCGAGCTCTTGTCAACCAACCTGAACTGTTAATCCTTGACGAACCAACCACGGGACTTGATCCACAGAGTCGTCAGCTCCTGTGGGACAAGCTCGTGGAGTTGAAACGGCAGGGTCTGACGATTCTGCTGACGACTCATTACATGGAGGAAGCGGAGCGTCTTTGCGATCGACTGGTGATTGTTGATCACGGCCAGATCCTGGTGGAGGGAAACCCTGCAGCTCTGGTGCGCGAACGGGTCGGGCATACGGTTCTGGAGATTGCTGACCCTGATCAGGACCTACGCGATTTCCTGAGTCGCGAAGCATGCCGGGTTGAAGATCTCGGCCGGCGCCTGCTGGTCTATCTTGACGACGGCGACGAACTCTTTCTCAAGCTGACCCGTGAAGTGCGGGCTGAAGGGTGCCTGCTCCGACCTGCGGGGTTGGAAGATCTTTTCCTGAAATTGACCGGTAGGGATTTACGCGAATGAAGTGGCCCAATCCAAAACAGATCAGTGCCCGCACAATTACGGTCTGGCAGCGCAATTTCTCCATTTACAAGCAGAACTGGAAGATCGCTTCCCTGCCGCCGCTGCTTGAACCCTTGCTCTATATCCTCGCCTTCGGAGTCGGACTGTCGGTTATGGTCGGTGACCTGGAATACGGAGGGCAGAAGCTCTCATATACCACTTTTATCGCTCCGGCTCTGGTCTCCGTCTGTATCATGCACAATGCATTTTTCGAAACCACCTATAACAGCTTTGTACGGATGTATTATCAGAAGACTTTCGACGCCTTGTTGGCGACGCCGCTTAACCTCGAAGAAATCATTCTGGGTGAAATGCTTTGGGCTGCCAGCAAATCGCTGATTGCGGCAACCCTTATGACAACAGTGATCTCGGTTTGCGGATTCTTCAGTTTTCCCGGTGCGTTCCTGTTGCTTCCTCTGGCTTTCCTTGGGGGGCTGCTGTTTGCTGCGACAGGCATGATCTGTACCGCCCTGGTGCCGGGGATAGAAACCTTTAACATCCCTATTTTCTTAGGTGTTACACCAATGTTCCTGTTCAGTGGCACTTTTTTTCCGTTACAGAACCTGCCGGACTGGGCCCAGTCTCTCGCACAGCTTCTGCCCTTGACCCACCTGGTGGCGCTGGTGCGTGGCTGCAGCCTGCAGATCTGGGCTGGCGATCTGTGGTTCAGCCTGCTTTACCTGCTGGTTGCCACATTACTGCTTCTACCCTTGGCCATCGCCCTGATGGTCAGACGCATCGTGGTGTGAGTAGTCATCTCAGATTGTCTGCGTGTTTTACCAACCGTTGATTGCCTCGTCGACAAAGGGATTGACAGGTTCAGATTAAGTTGAAAATTTATCAGCCTTTAATATAATTTGCCTTTCGGTTGCCAAGTGGGAAAAGACAGGTAGTCTTTTCCCGGCAACGTCCCTTTTCCGATCTTGAACTAAAACCTCTTACCCTGAATTCCGTACGGATAGTACTAACAAAGATGATTGTTATGCATGCGAATGAGCAACTCACTGAAATTCTAGATAGCCCGGAGAAGGCTCTCAAGTTGAACGAAGAGCAACTTGATGCCGTAACACAGGCCGCCATAGCTCTTTACGGAACGACTGCGAATCCGGAATTCGTGGAAAAACTCCTTTTGCTGTACCGGCATTATGTGACCCGCATCCATCCGGCACAGCGTTTTCGGAATTACCAGACCAACGTTGACCTTGTGTTGGCAGGCAAGAGCGGTGTTCACGCCTTGATGCCTTTCATCTGCTGCGATCCTGCCCGGCCGGTGGCGTCCACTGCGGCACTTGATTATGTCGTGCTTGCACCAACCAATGAAGAGAACGCGACGACCGGAGCCCTTGAACTTCTCGACTTGTATGATCGGGGTGCTCTGGTTAACGGTCTGGCCGTACTGGGCGGGCTAGTAATGACCGGAGACCGTCGAATCATTGCCCTGCTTGTGTCGCATTGCAGGTCCTTGAGCTGCGAGGAGGTCGAGATCCTGATCAAGTGTCGCGGCAATCTCCTGACCCATGCAGTCGTCGATTTTTACCTTGAATGGCTCGAAGCACTTGACAGTAGCGACGAGCTGCGAAATCTTTGCCGCTGTCGCCGCCGGTTTTGCCAACCTGGCGATCGGCTCGACCGATGGTGTTGTCTATGATATCGAACGCGTGATCCCCAGCACCCCTGACAATGCCGTACGCATTATTCAACAATGGCCGCTGGCGGTATATGCGGCAAGCATTGCCTCTCGTCTTGAGAAGCTTGCTGAACGCGAGGAGGGTGAACCGATCATCCCTGAAGTCATGTCGATATGGGGGTTGGTTTGATGAGAAGCTTTCGTCGCCATCACCCTTGCTTTTGGCCGCTCATATTTGCGCTGACAGTCTTTTTAACGCCGGGTTGTCTTCTGGCGGCAGAGAAACAGGACAATCGCTGGGCCCAGTCGATCTTTTTCGAAAACGACTTGTTCAATGGCACCGACAGCAACTACACCAACGGTATCAAATACTCGCTGATTTCCCCTGATTTGTCGCCGCACGCCAAACAGGGGCATTTGCCTCGTAAAGTACTGGAGCTGGTCCACAAAATTCCTTTTATTCGCGATTCCAGCCCCGAATACAGTCATAAAGCAGAGTTTTCGATTGGTCAGAACATCTACACCCCTGCAGATACCAGTCGTTCCGATCTCATCGAAGATGACCGGCCCTACGCAGGTTGGTCCTATGTTGGCCTTGCTTACTATCGCAAAACCAAATTTGAAAAGGACCTGGATTTTGTCGACAGCGTGGAGATACAGATGGGAATGGTCGGACCCTTGTCTTTTGCCGAAGAAAGCCAGACTCTGGTCCACGAACTGCGCGATATCCCTACCGCAAAGGGTTGGGACCACCAACTGAAAAACGAGCCCGGCCTGCTGGTGGCTTTCGAGCGAAAATGGCTGTTTGCCAAGGCCTCTGATCGTTTACTGACCGGTGATGCTATCATCCACACAGGCGGGGTGATCGGCAACGTCGCGACATATTTCAACTCGGGTCTGGAGGTCAGGTACGGTATGAACCTGGCACGTAACTTCGGTATTTCGGTTATCCGACCCGCCGGTAGTGCACTCTTCACACCACACGACAAACCGACCATCTATCTGTTCGGAGCGGTCAATGGTAAATATGTGTTGCATGATATCTTTCTGGACGGTAACACCTTTACCGATAGTCACAGCGTCGAAAAAAAACCTTTGGTCGCAGACTTTGCCGCAGGCATCAGCATTGGTCATCACAACCTGATGCTGACCTACGCCAACGTCACCAGGACAAAAGAATTTGTCGGTCAGGATGACGTACACCACTTTGGATCGCTGACTCTGAATTTCTTTTATCCCCTCTGGTAGGGCCTGAACCAGGAAAGATCAGCCGGAAGCAAGGCTCGCTGTTTTCTTTCAATTCCCGAGTTATTAAATGCCTGAGATGGTTGAACTGCTCGACATTTGCGATAAGGTTCATGCTACTGAAACAGCTTGTGTCTTCATTGACCTAACACATTATGGAGTAAGCTCCTCGTAAAGACGTTCCTGCCGCTGGGGCTCTGGTTACGATTCCAGCGGCTTTTACCTTAAGGAGATGTAAATTGAAAAAATTTCTATCATTATTGATCCTTGTCAGCGTTATTGTTGCTGGCTGTGCTGCTCCGCAGAACAAACAGGAGCAGGGCACTCGCGTTGGTGCCCTGGGCGGTGTCGCTGCCGGTGCTCTGCTCGGTCAGGTTATCGGTGGTGACACCAAGGCGACGCTGATTGGCGCCGGGATTGGTGCTCTGGCCGGTGGTTTGATCGGCAACAGGGTTGGCAAAAGTATGGACGAGCAGGAAGCCGCCATGCGTCGTGAACTGGCCGCAGTAGACGCTGCCAATATCCAACGAAATGCGGATGTTCTTGCTGTGACTTTCAAGTCGGACTTCCTCTTTGCCGTTGGCTCGGCAAACCTGAACGCCGGTGCCTATGATGAAATCAGCCGGGTCAGCCGTGTCCTGAATCAATATCCCGATACCAGCATCCAGGTAGCCGGTCACACAGACAGCAGTGGAAGCGAACAGTTCAACCTGGCCCTTTCAGAGAGGCGGGCTGACAGCGTTAAAAATGCCCTGATCGGTCAAGGCGTCTATCCAAGCCGGATCAGCACTATTGGCTTTGGTGAGTCGGCACCAATTGCGGACAATAGTACCGAAGCCGGCCGACAATTGAACCGCCGGGTTATTATTACTATCAAGCCGCGCAATTACTAATATCGAACATTTTTTTAAGGAGAGATCTCATGCGTATCAAAACCATTCTGCTCACCCTGATGTTGATTGCTGTACCGATCCTGTCTTTGGCTGATGAAGCGATGGATCTGAAGAAAAAAATCATGTTCGATCAGAAGAAATTAATCGTCATGGAGAACATGGAGTTTACTGAGGCAGAAGCTAAGGCCTTCTGGCCGGTTTACGAAAAACACCAGGAGGAATTGTTCCTAGTCAATCAGCGTGGTGCGAAACTGATTCTCGCTTATGCTTCGGTTTATCAATCCTTGACGGATGATCAGGCGGTGAAGCTTATCGACGAGTATTACGACATTCAGGATGACCGTTTGACTGTCATGAAAAAAATGGCTGTTGATGTGGGTAAAGTTTTACCGGGCAAGAAAGCCTTCCGCTATCTTCAGGTAGAAGCGAAGCTCAATGCGATTGCACGTTTTGAGCTGGCCAAAGAGATTCCTCTGGCTCAATAGCTGAAAGCTGTAAAGGTTTTTGTTTTAGATCTATCTGCAAGGGGCACTCCTGTCAGGGTGCCCCTTTGTCAAAATCAATGATCGGTCGCGTTCTGTTGACTGGAGTTTCAAAATTATCACGCTTGCGCCAAGGCGGTTCTGATCTCCTCTTCCTTTTTGGCCCAACCCTGGTCGAGGCGTTGCACAAGAAACGTCGCAAAGAGACTGTTAAAGATTTGTAAACCTTCTTCAAGCAGATACATCCTTTCGAAGAAGACCGCTTCGCGTTCCATCTCCGGGTCGGTGATATCATCCTTTTCAAGGGTGACTGCCGGCGCCTTGAATGAAGCAAAATGAAAGGTGTTTCCCTTCAGTGTCATCTTCCACTGTTTCTCCTGCTTCTCCATATAAAGCACTGCTTCGTGAATCTCTTTGCCGCCTTGCAGCGCCGTGCGTACTTCGCTGAAGTGATCCTGCGGTCCGGTGACAGTGACTTTCTGTACGCCGCTTTCACTGCTCGCTGCCAGCAGCAGTCGGTCGTTGAGATAGGCGACAAAGCTGTCGCCGACAACTGCCGGGCCGGGCTGGTCAATTGCATATTCAGAGGCGGCATTCATTGTCTCGTGCATCAACCAGAGCAGGAAATCTGTGCCGAGCCACTGATTCGCTTCGATCTGCTCCAGAATCGCATCGCTGCCGCTGCGGTTTGCCCGGGAAAGGGCCGGCTGTAACGCTTTGTCAATGACCTGACCGGCGCGGGCGATGGGGTGTACCGGCACCAGTCGCAAACCTTCAAAGCTTTTCTTGAACTGGTCAACGAAGAGATCGATCGCAATGGTGCCGAGGCTGCTGAAGGTGATCATATTGCTGCGCGTGTCCCAGACTGCATCGTAGATCGCCGGGACCGGCAGGGTTTTTGAGAAAAGATTACCGCGCACGGTATCACGCAGGTCTTCACGTTGCTGTTTCGGCACGCGCTTGAACTGCGGGTTGGCTGTCAGCCACTCTTCTTGCGCTTTGAGAATATAGGGTTTTAGCAAGGCGGCTGGCAGTTTGCGCTGATCTCGCCGAAGCGAGAAGGCCAGGTAATGATCGTGCTGAAAAGTATGCAGCCCATTGAAGTCGCTCTCCTGGTAATCACTGAGCTGTACCCAGCCACTCGAAATCTCTTCACTGGTTTGTTCTATGGAACGAAAACCGTCCCTGGCAAGGCGTTCGCCGACCCACGCTGCCAGATCTGTGGCTGGTATGGTTCCAAGCACCTCGAACTGACAGATGCTGACGGTGTTGTTGAGAATTCCCATGTTCATCTCCTCTTGAAGGTTACGACAAAGGCTTAAGGTGTTACACCTTTTGCATCAAGAGGGCAAGGGGAAACTCCATCGATTTTTGCTCTGTCTGTCCTTTGCTAAGCATTTTCAAGTTTAAACATTTTGACACGGACTCGTCGTCTGTGCGAAACAATGACAAACTGATTGATGTTGTTGTCAGCGGGGATTTCAAAGTCGGCGAATATGAACAATATACAGGAGCTTGTTATGGAAGAAAGCAAC
This sequence comes from uncultured delta proteobacterium, assembly GCA_963769955.1. Taxonomy (GTDB): domain Bacteria; phylum Desulfobacterota; class Desulfuromonadia; order Desulfuromonadales; family BM103; genus M0040. The sequence goes on along the minus strand of CAVYNW010000005.1, from coordinate 25,131 downwards.
GCAGTGAACAGCAAACAATACGTCACCTTCTGTCTTGCAGAGGAGCTATTTGGCGTTGAAGTCAGTCGCACTCGGGAAATCCTGAGTGTCGTTTCGATAACGAATGTCCCGCAGACACCCGATTATATGCTTGGTGTGATCAATCTGCGTGGGCAGGTGGTTCCGGTTATCGATATGCGACTGAAACTTGGTCTGCCTGCCGGTGGTGAAAGTCAGGAGACCTGTATCATCGTCGTGGAAGTTATGGTTGATGATGAGCCGATCGTGGTCGGTGCCCTGGCTGATGCGGTTCGCGAGGTCCTGGAAATTCGTTCCGATGCCATTGAACCACCACCGCGCCTCGGTACCAAACTGAAGACCGAGTTCATCAAAGGGATGGGCAAGGTTGATGAGGAATTTCTTATTCTTCTCGATATCGACAAAGTCTTTAATAGTGATGAACTTGCCTTGGTTCAGGATATGACAGAAGAATCCGTTTGATGCAGATATCGGGCGTTATTTCTTCCTCCCATTGCAGCTGGCCTAAAAGCACCTGCTCTTGGATGCGTTAATAGCTCTCTTCTCTATCTGTTTTGTTGCTTGTTCGTCTTTTGTTCTGGCGTTTAAAGTGTTGCTATGGAATCAACCTGGCCTGCCATTTTTACATTCCTCAGTGTCTTCACCTTTGCGATAGTGTCGCCAGGGCCGAATTTTATTCTGGTGACCAATACCGCATTGGGACAATCACGACGTGCCGCTCTGTTGACTGCGTTGGGTGTTGCCACCGGCAGCGGTCTCTTTGCCCTGGCCGGTCTGGTTGGCCTGCTGGTTCTGGTACATTCCATTCCCTATTTTGCTTTACTTACGCGTTTCGTCGGCGGCGGCTACCTGACATGGATCGGTTTTGACATGCTCAGAAACTGCCGACGTAAAAAGGCCCCGGAGTCTGAAGCGAATGCGCAAAGAGCAGTATCCTCCCTGGCGTCGTACCGGGTCGGCCTGTTGACCAACTTAACCAACCCGAAAGCCTGGGCTTTCTATTTGAGCCTGTTTGCTCTGCTCATGAACCCTGGATTCCCCCTCTGGGGTAAAATTGTTCTGAATGTCGCCATGTTTGTCATCTCTTTTGCATGGTATGCCATTGTGGCCGTATTGATCTCCAGTCGCAGGTTCCAGCCGGTTTTTCTTAATATGCAGCCTGTTATTCAGGGGACGCTGGGAGTTTTGCTGATTGTCATCGGTAGCAGGGTTTTGTTGGGGTAGGGTGTTTTATCCAAATTTAGAGACAATAGATCGTTAATCTGTTGCTCTTTTGTCGTTCGCACTTACCAGAAGAACTTTCCACGGAACCTCAAACTACTGCTTGGCTCCAAAGACCTTTTTCAAAATATCTGTGGTCCGATCAACCGGATTCTGACGAATTGCAGCTTCTTCTGCGGCGATGTAATGAAAGATGCCGTTCATCCCCTCTGTGACGACATAGCTGTTCAGGTCTGCCTTGACGTTTGGCACAAAGGGCAGGCTGGAGTACTCACCCATGACAGCATCGTAAGTCTGGACGGCGCCTACCTGATTGATGGCCTGTTCGACGATTGGCTGCATTGCTTCGGCGAGAGGGGCAGACATCTTGTCCTGGAAGTAGCGGGTTGCAGCATCATCCGGGCCATTATAAATACCCATGACGTCATCCAATGTCATCGACTCTATAGAATCCCAAAAGATTTCCTTTGCCGGGGGAGTCGCGACTTCGGCCGCGCGGTTCAACTTGAGCTCCAGGTCCTCCATCATGGCAGACATCCCGACGGCCGCTAATGCTCTTTTAACCTGCTGCATGCTGTCGGGCAGGGGAATGTGAATGGCGGGGTCTGCGTTGAAGCCGTCAGTTTTACCGAGTTGACTAACCACTCTTTCCGTAGCAACGTGCAGCGCATCTTTGAGACCGCTGGATACTTCGCTTCTGGTCAGGCTGGTGTTCTGAGTTGTCGTCTTGGTTTGAGAGCTTTTTGTGGCGGTGTCGAGCAGGTCCTTGCCCGACTTGAGCCAGTCCATCTGAGCGGACGCAGTTTGCAAAGAGAAGGGCTGAAGTAGGATCAGGGAGAAGGTTGCGAGTACAAAGCTTCGGAAAGAATAGAGTCGACTCATAAGCTTTTCTCCTGAAGTGCTTACTGTTATTAATTATTTTGCAGTTGCTATCCTGTCACAGCAACAATCTCTTTGAAGGTGGTTTGTCCCTCAAACATTTTCTGCATGGCAAGTTCCCTCAGGGAAACCATGCCATCAGCTTTTGCGACTTCGTAGACCTCGGCCATATCGGTGTTCTCGGTAATCTTTGCTTTCAGTCTTTCCGTGAATTCGAGGACCTCAAAGATGCCGGTTCGCCCTTTATAGCCCGTACCGCGGCATTCGTCGCAACCTTTTCCTTCCCAAACCTTATAGTCTTTTTTCTCAAGGTCAAGGTAGATCATCTCCTCGTCGGTCAGGACGCGTTCAAACTTGCATTCCTGGCATATGGAACGGAGCAGGCGCTGGGCGATAATACCGTTAATTGTCGAGGTGATCAGGAAGGCCGGGATGCCGATATCCAGCAAGCGTGTGATTGACGTTGGCGCGTCGTTGGTATGCAGGGTCGAGAGGACCAGGTGACCGGTCAGGGCCGCCTGTATGGCGTTGCTGGCCGTCTCCGCATCACGAATCTCGCCGATCATCAGGACATCCGGGTCCTGGCGCAGGATGTTCCTCAGCACGGTACTGAAGGTGACGTCGATCGCTGACTGAACGCCGACCTGGTTGAAATCTTCCATGACCATCTCGATCGGATCTTCGATAGTGACGATATTGATTTCCGGTGAGGCGATGGTCTTCAACGAGGAGTAAAGGGTGGTCGTCTTGCCGCTGCCTGTCGGGCCGGTGACCAGGACGATGCCGTTCGGTTTCCTGATGAAAGAACTGTAAAGTTTGTACTCGCGTTCGTAGAAACCGATCCGGTCGAGTTTCTGCATGAGAATTTCCGGATCGAAGATACGGATGACGACTTTCTCGCCGAACGCGACCGGCAGGGTGGAAACACGCAGTTCGATGTCCTTGGCCATGTGTTCGGTTTTGATGCGGCCGTCCTGGGGGCGACGTTTTTCCGCGACATCGAGACGCGAGAGTAATTTCAGGCGCGAAACAATGGCCGGGTGGAGGTTGATCGGCACGGTATGGATGTTGTGCAGAACACCGTCGACCCTGAATCGAATGGATGACTTGGTTCGCTTCGGTTCGATGTGAATGTCGCTGGCCCGTTGATCGAAGGCGTATTTAAGCAGGAACTCAACCGCAGAAATAATATGTTGATCACTGCTCTCAATTTCGTCCCGGCCACGCATCTTGAAGAGCTGTTCGAGGTTCGAGAGTTCCGAGCTGAGACCCATATCAACCTGAGCCGCACGCACCGAAGCCTGAAAGCCGAAAAACTCCTCAAGAATCTTCAGGACGTCGCTGCGAGAAGCCAGAATTCTTTTGATCTTGATACCGAGGGCATGCTGCAGATCTTCAATCGGCCGGACATTGAAGGGGTCGGCTACGGCGATCGTGATAACGCCTTCCTGTTCATCAATCGGTACGACCAGATTTTTCAGGGCGAAGGCTCTGGGGATCTGGTCGGTGACGACATCCAGTTCCAGTTTAAGTGGGTCTATCTTGATATATTCCATGCCGGACGCCTGGGAGATCAACTCCGTTATGGCGTCTTCGGTCAGTTTCTTCTGGGTTGCAGGGATTTCAAGGTTAAAGGAGGTGATCACCTGGGCCGGAGAGGCCAGCTCCGGCAGGTAGATATCTTTTTTAATGAGATTCTTCGGAAGATGGCTGTTCAGTCTTGCGGCCTGGGCATCGCCTCGCGTGAGAATCATTTCAAACTGTTCGTCGCTGATTCTGCTGCGTTGGTGAAGGAGTTTGGCAACATCCTTGATCGTCAGCATGCGCTTTTGCAGCTTCTTGTCTGTGGCTCGACGCATGGGATGTGTATTTTCTCGCGATTGCTTGTTGTCAGTGTTCGACATGCTGAACCTCACGCAATAGGAATGGACGTTAATCCTGCCGCATCAACTGTCAGAAAACGTGGCCGATTTGTTCGGGTGCCGTAGCTTAATTAACAAGTTTTTCACTTTAGCACGGATATGTTTCCCTGTGCAGTGGTTTCTCTTCACGTATTATTGCGAAAGGTCTGAAATTGCTCAAGGTTTATCAGCTGTAAATGTATAGGTTATGAAGAGATTAATTTTGCCGAATTGTCTTGCAGGTCACGGTTAATAACGTTATCTATCAATACGGACGCTTTATTTCTCTGGAAAGTAAGGACTTTTATGTCTGCGATTGCGCAATTGATTGAACGTTATCACGCTCTCCTAGGGACAGGAAATTCATGTCGGTCACTGGCTTGAAATCGACCAGCAGCGGATTGACGATTTTGCCAGAGTGACCGGTGACGAACAATGGATTCACATTGACCCGAAGCGTGCAGCGGTCGAATCACCGTATGGAACAACGATTGCCCATGGTTTCCTGACCTTGTCGCTGTTGCCTTATCTGACCCAGAGCAATCATCCTGACTTTTTCGCCGAGAATTATCCCGGCATGCGTCTGCGGGTGAATTACGGTCTGAATAAGCTTCGCTACCCTGCGCCGGTTCTGTGCGGAGCGAAAATCCGTGCCCGAACGACCGTCCAGTCCGTTGAAGAGGTGCGCGATGGAGTCCAGATTGTCTACCTTCTGACAATTGAGATTGAGGGTGGAGAGAAGCCCGCTTGCGTTGCCGAACAGGTGATGCGGGTGTATCCTTAAAGTTCACTTTAATCTTTTGACAAAGAAATTTAGCAGGGAGCTTTTATGTTGAATGATCTTGGGAAATTCAAACTGGATGCGGATAAAGCCGTTCTGGTGGTGATCGATATCCAGGAACGCCTGGTACCGGCCATGCCGCAGGATGTGTACCTGCGTTTGCGCAATTCGGTCGCCATGCTGATTGAGATGGCCGGGTTGCTCGGTATCCCGGTCGTTGCCACGGAACAGTACCCCAAAGGGATCGGCCATACGGTGCCCGAACTGGCGGCTGCCTGTCATGAGACGGTTATTGAAAAAGTCAGCTTCGGTTGTTGTGGTGAACCAACTTTTCTTGAGGCTTTGAAAAAAACCGGCCGCACTCAGGTGCTTGTTACAGGTATGGAGGCCCACGTCTGTGTTTATCAGACAGTGCTGGGCTTGCTTGAAGACGGTTACTACGTCCATCTGATTCGTGACGCCATCTGCTCACGCAATAAAATCGATTACCTCGCAGCTGTCGCTAACGCAGAGCAGTCCGGTGCTGTTGTAACCACCGCAGAAACCGTCATGTTCCAGTTGCTGCAGGAATCAACGCATGAGCAGTTCCGTGCGGTTTCTAAACTGGTCAAAGAAAGAAGTTAGGTAGCGGGTGGCGAGAAAAATCGTTTATGAGCTTTATCCCGCCAGACAAAGCACGAGACATTATTTCAAGGAGTTCATATGGCCCGCAAGGTCTTTGTTGCTGCAACAGGGCAGAACAGCGGTAAAACAACAACCAGTCTTTCTCTCATGTATATGGCGCGGAAAAAGTATGGAAAGGTCGGTTTCATAAAACCGCTTGGTCCCAAACCCTCAATTGCCAGAAATGGCATGGTCGCAGATAAAGATGCCGCCCTGATGGCGGAAGTCTTTGGCCTTGAGGACGACCTGCATTTGATGTCCCCTCTGGTCCTCCACCCGGGAGATACCCAGAAACTGCTCGATGGCGAACTCTCCAGGGAGGCGATGGAAGAAAAGATGTTTGACGCTATCGGTGAACTGGATCGGAAAAATGATTTTCTGATTATCGAGGGCGCTGGCCATACCGGGGTCGGCTCGGTTCTTGGTTTTTCCAATGCCCGCGTTGCCCGGATTGCCGAGGCTCCGGTGGTTATGGTGACCGGCGGTGGGGTTGGTAACGTCGTTGATTCAGCCTATATGAACCTGGCTTTGTTTGAAAAGGAGCGGGCTGAAGTTCGCGCGGTTCTGGTCAATAAAATCATTCCGGAGAAGCGTGAAAAGACCCTGCGTTATCTGGACCAGGCCTTTGAGAAGGAAGCGTTCAAGGTTATCGGTGGTTTCAATTATCAACCGATTCTGGCTAACCCGACTTTGCGGCGTATCAGTCAGGTCCTTGATATCGAATTACATGGCAACCAGGAGGCCGCGGGCCAGATCATCCACCATATCCAGATCGGTTCTGCTGCCACGCAACGCGTAACGGAGCTTCTGAAAGAGTCTTCCCTGGTGACAGTAACCAGCAGCCGTGATGAATTGCTGGTGACCCTGGCCAACATTTACAATCTGCCTGAATATCGACATCTGCTTGCCGGGTTAGTGATCCCCGGTGTCGCCAAAATAAGTGGGATCACGCAGAAGATCCTGGATAATAGTGGCATCCCCTACCTGAGGACGACACGGACAACGGCCGATGTGTTCAATACCATCACCGATGACGTCTCCAAGCTCAATGCCATGGATACACAGAAAATCAACCTGATTATGGAACTTGCTGACAAGCGGTTTGAATTCGATGCCATAGATGCTTTGCTTGGCTGAGGAAGCTTGTCCAAAAGCGATATGGCAATAAAATCTGGGGCTCGAAATTAATGCCCGAAAGTGTTATAAAGCTGATTCGTACTTGTTGAATTACTCAGACAGGAGTATGCACTTATGCAGATTGCACTGATCGGTATCGGTAAGATCGCCAACTACCAGATGCAGGCCATTACCCACACCCCGGGTATTAAACTGGTTGATGCACACGATCTGGATGCGAATAAGGCTGAAGAGCTGCCGGGTAGCGTTCATTTCCATGACAATCTGGAAAAGATGCTGAAGAAGTCGAATGCCGACGCGTTTCTCGTTTCGACGCCGACGGCCAGTCATTTTGAGGTTGCCATGCGGGTCATCGAATCTGACCGTATTGCGATCGTCGAGAAACCCCTCTGTACCAGCCAATCGGAAATGGATGCTCTGCTGACCGCGGCGCGCACGCGTAAATTACCCCTGTACACAGCCTTTCACCCGGCTTATGGGCGAGAGGTTGACTGGTGGCGTGAACAGCGTGATGCCCGCAATTTTGACCTCGGTGCTTTGCTTGGTTTTGATACCTGTTTTGCCGATCCCTACTACATAGAGGGTAAACTGACCCTCGGCGCAGTTGGCAAGTATGGGGCCTGGTCCGATAGCGGCGTCAGCGGCCTGAGTGCTCTTTCCCGGCTGATTGATCCGACTTCGATGCAATTGGTTGATGGCCGGATGACTGTGATCCCCTCACTGAGCTGCGCTCAAGTCCAGGGCCTGGGGATGTACAGCTTTGTAGAACAGGGCAGCACGGGATATGGTATGGTCGATACCAACTGGACTCTGGGCAAGAACTATAAAACGACGCGTCTGCGTTACGAAAATGGCATTGTCGCTCTGGACCATGCCAAAGAATTGGCGACTCTGAGCCTGAGCGGGCAAGAAACGCTGACATTCAATCTGGCCACCGACAAACCTCGCCTGGTCAATCATTATTGCGGTGTCTTCTCCGACCTGACAGAGATGTTCGGTAAGGGCGAGGACAACACGGAGCTTTCCGAAGTGCTGCATCGATTGCTGTTTTCTGCATTACACCATTAACCGAAACGTCTGCTTTCCGCGACCAGGTGGCCGCGGGGGCAGGTTTTATTCACATTCTCCCTGATTTGAAGCTATGCAGCAACGCCTGCAAAAGATAATCGCAGCAGCCGGTCATTGCTCCCGTCGACGTGCCGAAGAGCTGATTACAGCAGGCCGGGTGCGTGTCGATGGTCGTGTCGCGGTGGTTGGTGAAAAGGCCGACGGACAATCCGCTCTTATCACGATTGATGACAAGCCGTTGCAGCCCGCTGAAAAACTGCTCTATGTCCTCATCAATAAACCGGTGGGGGCTGTCACTACACTCAGTGACCCGGAGGGGCGACCTGTGGTCACGGATCTTGTCAAAGATCTGAGTCTGCGGCTCTTCCCTGTCGGTCGACTGGATATCAACACTTCAGGGCTATTGCTTCTGACCAACGATGGTGCTTTGGCCAACCGACTGGCGCATCCAAGCCACCAGGTTGATAAACGCTACCTGGTCAAGGTGCGTGGTCATTTGAGCGATGCTGCAAAGCGCCAGTTGCAAGAAGGCGTCATGCTTGAAGACGGTGTAACGTCTCCGGCTAAACTTGTTAACCTGCGAATCAGCGGCAGCCACACCTGGTTTGAACTGGTTATACATGAGGGCCGTAACCGCCAGGTTCGTCGCATGTGTGAGGCAGTGGGACATCAGGTCAGTCGCCTGGTCCGGATTGGCTATGCTTTTCTGACTCTGGGTAACCTTGCTCCCGGACAAAAGCGTTTACTGACTGAACAGGAGGTGAAGCGTTTGCAGGGGTTGAATAAGAAATAGCAAGATCGTACTCGCGGGTTTTGATTCAAGATCACACGTAGGAATCAGGCTCATCTAGCGTGACCGGATGACTTATCAGGGGGAGATTATGCCAATATCACTCGATTACACCAACATGATGAAGGATGCCATTGGTCCTGACTCTGGTATCCACGATGACGAACTTGCCGGGCTGTCGGCTCAAGCGAAAGCAATCCACCAGCTGATCCAAAACCGGCGCGACGCCGGTGAGTTGCCATTTTATGACTTGCCGGACAACCAGGCCATGATCGACGAGATGCTCTCTCTTGCCAAAGAGCTGCAGGGGCAGTTTGATACTGCTCGTGGTTCTTGGTATCGGCGGCTCGGCTCTCGGTACCACCGCCGTCTTCAATGCTCTGTGTCACTGCCATAACCTGAAGGACAAACAACAGAGGGGAGGGCTGCCGCGCCTGTTTGTCCTCGACAATGTCGACCCCGACGGTTTCTCGGCTCATCTTGATCTCTGTGAGCCGGCCCGAACCTGTTTCATGGTCATCAGTAAGTCCGGGACAACAGTAGAGACGACCAGTCAGTTTCTGGTTGTCAGGCGCTGGCTTGAAGATGCCGTCGGCGAAGCTTATCGCAAACATTTTCTTCTGATTACTGACCCCAAAAGCGGCGTCCTGCGCGAACTTGCTGATCGTGAGGGTTATCGCAGTTGCGCTATTCCGGCCGGTGTCGGAGGCCGCTTCAGCATCTTTACACCGGTGGGGTTGCTTCCCCTGGCCTGTGTTGGCGTTGATATCAGCCGTCTGCTGAAAGGTGCGAGCGAGTTTTCAGAGTATCTCTGTCATGATGACCTGAAGACAAATCCCGCTTACCTGAACGCAGCGCTGCAGTATCTTGCCTATCAGAAAGGGCTGACCATCTCGGTTCTGATGCCCTATAGCGATCGGTTGCGAGATCTCTCCGACTGGTTCCGGCAATTATGGGCGGAAAGTTTGGGTAAAAAACTCGGCACCGATGGCTCCTTGCGAAACGTTGGGCCAACACCTGTCAATGCCCTCGGTACAACAGATCAGCACTCCCAGGTCCAGCTTTACATGGAAGGTCCTTTCGATAAGGTTGTGACCTTCATCGCACTTGATGGCTTCGATCGTGACCTGTCGTTGCCTGACTATGAAGCGTCTCCGCAAATGTCCTACCTCTCAGGCCATTCCCTCGGTGAATTAATCGGAGTGGAGCAACAAGCTACCGCCGCCGCTCTGACCAGAAATGGGCGATCAAACTGTACAATCAGACTCCCCGGGGTAACTCCGGAGACTGTCGGTGCCTTGCTGTTCCTGTTCGAAGTACAAACTCTTTTTGCAGGTTACCTGTTTGACGTTGACCCTCTCGATCAGCCCGGAGTGGAAGAAGGCAAGCTCTTTACCTACGCCTTGATGGGGCGGCAGGGCTACGATGACAAGGCTGCGGAATTTCACGAGATTCAAAGGTGTCTTGAACCACGAGTCCTTTCTTGTGACTGATTGTCTATTCTACTGATTTTTAAGGAGAATCGATCTGTCTTTAGGGCTCTGTAAGCTTGACAGCTTTGCACTTGTTGGTTTAAAGTCTGCACTTATGCATATTGTCATTTTTTTGATTGGGAAAACCTTTGGCTAATAAAGACAAACTCCTCGCAAGCGCCCAGAAATTCATTTCTAAGGGGCAAATCCCAAAAGCCATCGGCGAGTATAGAAAGCTGGTCGATGCTTTCCCTAAAGACGTGCGCAATCGGCAGAAACTTGCTGAACTACTCAGTCGTGATAACAAAAACGAAGACTCTTTAACTGAATATGAAGTTGTTGCGAAGCATTACACGGAGACGGGTTTTTATCTCAAAGCTATCGCGCTTTTCAAGCAAATGCAGAAAATCGATCCTTCCCGGGTCGATATTTACCACCGCCTCGCAGAACTCAATGAAAAACAGGGGCTGATTGGCAATGCTCTGAGTGAATATCGCAATCTGATTGCTTTCTACGAGAAGAATCAGATGTTCCGGGAAGCGATTAAAGTCCTCGAAAAGATGCTTGAACTTGATCCGGAGAACCTTAATTTCGCGGCTAAAATTGCCGAGTTCTATAAGTCTACAGGTCAGCATGACGAGGCTCTGAATCGATTCCATTCGATCATTGAGCCTCTCAGTGAAAAAGGTGAACACCTCAAAGTTGTCAAGCTCTACGAACGTTTCCTGGATATCTGTCCTGAGGATGGTCAATCAAGATTACCGCTCGCGCGGGCTTTTATAAATACAGGTTCCGCAGACAAGGCTGTTCAGCTTTTAAAAGGGCTGCTTAAGCAGTCTCCTGAGGACACTGATGTTAATCGTGCTCTGACCGATGCCTATGTTGGCAATGGGGATTTTGCCAACGCACGCCTCACCCTGAAACATCTTCTGAAGCTGACGAACGATGACCTGGCCCTTCGCGAATACTATGTTCGCATCTGTATCGATGCCGGTGAACCTGATTACGCCAGGGATTGCCTGGAGGAATGGAAAGACACCTTTTTCAATGCGCAGCGCGTCTCTGCTCTGCAAGGTTTTTACGAAGAGCTGAAGGTTCTTCTGCCCGATGACCTGGTTGTTGTTGACACTCTCGGTGTCATTTATGAGGCGGTCGGTGATTCCTCCAAACTCGGTGACCTTGAGGCCTCAACTCCAACTCCCGAAGTCACCGAAGAAACTGCCGATTCCGCCCTGATCGATGAAGCGATTGATGATGTGGAAGCCTTGGACATGGTCGGTGAGAATATCCCCGATAGTGTCGAGGTGCCTGAACTTGGCGCCGGAGAACCTGCTGTGGAGCTGCCTGCGGAAAAGTTTGCCGCCAGGGAAGTTGAACTCGATCTTGACCTGGACCTGGACGGGCAGGAGCTGGCAGCTGAAGAAGTTAGCTCCCTGCCGGATATTGAGGATGACGTTGAAGTTGAAGTCGAGATTGATCTCGATGATATGGATGATCTGGACCTTGACTTTGACGAAGAGATAACCGAAGAAGAGATAACCGAAGAAGAGATTGCCGAAGAAGAGATTGCCGAAGAAGAGATTGCCGAAGAAGAGATTGCCGAAGAAGAGATTGCCGAAGAAGAGATTGCCGAAGAAGAGATTGCCGAAGAAGAGATTGCCGAAGAAGAGATTGCCGAAGAAGAAGTTGCTGAGACTTAGAGCCGTCCTTCGACAGCGTTCTGGAATTCGACAATGTAGAAGCTGTCTCTGATGATTCATCTTTTGAGCCAAGCGGTGTAACAGAAGACGGTTCTGGCGCTGAAGGACTCGTCGATATTGAGCCAGAAGTCCTCGCAAACCTCGACGTACTGGATGAAATAGAGGATGCGCAAGAGCTTGAAGAGGTACGGGATCTGGAGCCTCTCGTGGAAATCGAAGCGTTGGAGGAGATAGAGGATTTAGAGGCCCTTGATGAGGTTGAGGAGCTGGATGTCCTTGAAGATGTTGAAGTTCTCGAAGAGTTGGAGGAGATCGAGGAACTCGATATTCTTGAGGAGATTGAGACACTCGAAGAGACCGAGCCTCTTGCCGCTGCAACCTCCGCGGACAAAAATGATTTCGCTGCGTCACTTAATGTCGACGCCGAGCTCGAAGAAGCTGAATTTTATCTCCAGCAGGGCCTTTATGACGACGCTGAAAGGGTTGTTAAAACCCTGATGGAGTACCTCCCCGGGTTGCCTGACTTGCAGGCAAAGATGGATGAAATTTACCAGAGTCGTCAAGCTGTAGAAGCGGACCCAAACACGACAGATTTTATTGATATCATGTCTGATTTGCAGGATGACGATCTCCTCTCTGCAACGGACTTCCTTGACACATTCGGTGACAATACAGCAGACAGCGATGAATTGTCGCAAAAAACAGTTTCAGAGCTCGATTCTTCCGATACAGAATCGCACTTCAATCTGGGGATCGCTTATAAAGAGATGGGGCTTTATGATGATGCCGTCGCCGAGTTTGCAAAAGCCGCAGGCGATCCGTCCCGCGCCCTTGATTGCATCACTTTGACCGGTCAATGCCATATGGAGGCCGGTGAAACAGCTGCTGCAATGAGCGCGTTCCAGGCAGGCCTTGCTCATGAAGGGCTCTCGGATGAAGGTCGCATGTCCCTTCACTTTGAACTTGGTATGCTGCACCAGATGAATGGGCAACTACTCGAAGCCCTTGAATTCTTCCAGCTGGCTGCGGAAAAAGATTCTTTCTTCAGAGACGTTGCCGAGCTTGTCAAAAACCTGCGCCGTGAACTGGGTCTTGATGATAAAGATGACGATGACGGCCCGCAAGGGAACCGTGATCGCGTTTCCTATGTTTAACCTGGAGTTTGCCGTCAGATTATGAGTTACCTGAAACATTACAGCTTAGACCGGGAGCCTTTCTCAAACGCACCCGACGCACGTTTTTACTATAACAGCGAACTGCATAATCAGGCTTTGTTGCGCCTGATGTATGCCGTTGACTCTAACAAGGGTCTCGCTGTTCTGGTCGGTGGCGTCGGTATGGGCAAGACGACGCTGGCCCGACGCATGCTGGATAACCTGCCCGAAGATCGTTACGAATCTTCATTGCTGGTAATGGTTCATTCCGGGATTACTCCGGAGTGGATTCTGACCCGCATTGCCTTGCAGTTAGGCGTTGAAGAGCCCGCTGGTGACCGCCTCAAGCTTCTCAAGCAACTTTACACCCGATTGCTTGAGATCGATGATGAAGGGCGTCGTGCTGTTGTCTTGATTGATGAAGCACAGATGCTGCAGAGTCGTGAGCTGATGGAAGAGTTTCGCGGCTTGCTTAACCTCGAGATTCCGGGCAAAAAACTTCTCAATATCGTTTTTTTCGGTCTGACAGAACTGGAAGACTGCCTGGCCCTTGATGAACCGCTTGCCCAGCGAGTGGCCGTTAAATATCACCTCAAATCAATGACTGTTGAAACGACGACTTCCTATATCAAGCACCGACTTCAGATCGCTGGTGCCAGGGAAGTCCTCTATGAAGCGGATGTCATCCCCCTGATTCATCGCTATGCAGGTGGTGTGCCGCGACTGATCAATACGATCAGTGACAACTGCCTTTTTGAAGCTTACCTGCGCAAGATGCACAAGGTCGACTGTCGAATCGCCCATAGCGTAGCCGGAGACCTCGGGCTTCTGCAGCAGCCGCTTTCGGAGCTGCCTCAAGCCAGGGTCAAGGATGACCTCTCCGAAATTGAGTCCATGCTCGACAGGCTCGAGCAAAAACAATAATCCGGGTTCTTCAGCGCTATGGCCGGCTCAGTTCTCTGGGTCGGCTTTTCCTTTCTGTCCTTCGAGAGGGACTGATATGAAAAACAGAATTCAAATATTACCTGAAAATCTCGCCAATCAGATTGCCGCCGGAGAAGTCGTTGAACGACCGGCCTCGGTTGTCAAAGAGTTGATAGAAAACTCTCTTGATGCCTCTGCAAGTGAAGTTTTTATAGAGATAGAGAAGGGTGGCAAAGCCCTGGTCAGGGTGACAGACAACGGCTACGGCATGAAAAAGGATGACGCCTTTCTTTGTCTTGAACGGCATGCTACCAGTAAAGTCTCCAGCGTAGAGGATCTCTTTGCGCTTCACACCATGGGTTTCCGTGGTGAAGCCTTGCCGGCGATCGCTTCTGTCAGTCGCTTACGCCTGACGACCCGTTCTGTTGATGAAGAAGCCGGTTGGCAGATTTATGCTGAGGGGGGCACGATCCGTCAGGCTGATGCCGTTGGTGTTGCTCCCGGTACGGTCGTTGAAGTACGCAATCTCTTCTTCAACACGCCCGGGCGGCGTAAGTTTCTGCGTAAAGATGAAACCGAATTCGGACATATTGCCGATGTCGTCTCAAGATTGGCTTTGTCTCGTCCGGATATCCATTTCCGACTGTCTCATAATGGCCGAAATATTCTTGAGGCCTATCGCCACAACCGGCTGGAAGAACGCGCAGCGGCCATGCTGGGGCGTAATGTCGCCGCCGACCTGTTGATGGTCGAGGCTGATTCCGGAAACGGTGAAATGCTGGTCGGACTTCTGGGAACCCCTGGCATCAGCCGCTCGACAACGAGCACTATTTATACTTATATCAATGGGCGTTTTGTTCGTGACCGGGTCGTTCAACACGCCATTCTCGAAGCCTACCGGTCCTTGCTGGAGAAACGGCGCTACCCGATCGCTGTTCTTTTCATCGATATGCCGCCAGAGACGGTTGATGTCAACGTCCATCCGACCAAGCACGAAGTCCGTTTCCGCAACCAGCAGCAGGTGCATGATTTTATCGTGACGTCACTGCGGAATCGTTTGCAGCAGGTCTCTTTTGAACCCGCTCGCCTCTCAGGTAATTATCAGCCCTCGTCCTTTATCCCACGCCCGTCAGCTCTGTGCCGCAAACTTCTGAACAGCAGGTCTATCGTCAGCGGGTTCAGGAATCTCTGGCAGCTTTTAACGAAAAGGTCGCCAGCGCACCGACCATTGCCGCGATTTCCACGGTCAAGGGTGAAATTGATGGTTGGTCGTCCGGTCGTCAGGAGACCCGGCAACTGCCTGAAGGCTGGCGGCTGATCGGTCAGTACCTGAACAGCTATCTCCTCTGCCAGGCTGACGACGAACTGGTTATGATTGATCAACATGCGGCGCATGAGCGTATCGGTTTTGAGAGACTTCGGCAGCAGTTGGCGACCGATGGCATCGAGAGTCAGTCCCTGCTCTTTCCAACGGTTATTGAACTGGAACACCGGGAGGCTGCTGTTCTGACCGAGCATCTGGATGATTTCTCTCGCTTCGGCTTTGAGGTGGAAGCTTTCGGCGGGAGATCTTTTACGGTAAAATCCGTGCCTGCCCTGGTCACCGATTTTGATGTTGAACGCCTGGTTCGTGATCTGGCCGCCGAGCTGAATGAGATAGGTCGTGCCGCTCAACTTGATAACGAGATCGAGAGAGTGCTGGCCGTACTCGCCTGCCACAGCATGGTGCGTGCAAATCAGGCCCTTTCTTTAAGTGAGATGCAGCAGTTATTGCATGATCTCGCCGCCATTGAGTTCGGCAGCTGCTGTCCACACGGCAGGCCGATCATGCATCGCCTGACAAAACGTGAAATTGAGAAGCTCTTCCATCGAGGTTGAAGGTGTCGTCTGAAATTGACAAGCGTCCGGCACTTCCGGTCATCTGTGGACCAACAGCCGTGGGGAAGACCGCCCTGGCGCTGCAGTTGGCTGAAGAATTCGATGGCGAGATCGTCTCTGCAGATTCCCGTCAGGTCTTTCGCCTTATGGATATCGGTACTGCCAAGCCGTCTGCCGAGGAGCAGCAAAGAGCCCGACATCACCTGATCGATGTCGCCTGGCCGGATGAAGAATTTCACGCGGCACATTTTTTGACGCATGCCGAACCTGTTATAAAAGACATCATGCAAAGAGGCAAACGACCTTTACTGGTCGGTGGTACGGGCCTCTATATCAAAGCCCTTACGGAGGGGCTTCTGGACGCTCCTTCAGCTGACCAGGCGTTTCGCGACCACCTGCATGCACGGGCAGAAGAAGAAGGTCGACCTGCCCTGCACGCAGAGCTTGCCAAGGTTGATCCTGAATCTGCAGCGCGTTTACATCCGAATGATTTGATCAGGATTGTTCGAGCGTTGGAAGTTTATGAGCAATCGGGGCGGCCCCTGTCGGCCCTGCAGGATAATCACGGTTTCCGCGGTCAGCCGTATCGAACCATCAAGATCTGCTTGAACCTTGACCGGGATGTCCTTTACCAGCGGATCAATTGCCGGGCGAAAGTGATGTTGGAAGAGGGCTTGCTGGCTGAGGCGGAATCATTGCTGAAAGCCGGTTATGACCCCGCTTTGAAGACCTTGCGCACCATCGGCTATCGTCAGGCTTTCGCGCTGTTGAGAGGTGAGATGTCTTATGGCGAGGCTCTCGACAGTCTGCAACAGTCAACAAGGCGTTATGCAAAACAACAATTAACTTGGTTTCGTAAAGACAAATCAATGATTTGGCTTGAATCCTCTGACGACTTTGTTACAATTCGTGAACTGATTGATGGATTCTATTGCATTTAAAAAAAGGAGCGGTTGTTATGGCTAAATCACCATTCAATATTCAAGACCAGTATCTTAACCAAGCCCGTAAGGAGAGAGTCCTTGTCGAAATCTCCATGATGTCCGGCGAAAAACTTAAAGGTCATATTAAATCCTTTGACAGCTTCTGTGTTTTGGTAGACAGCAGCGGTGACCTCTTGCTGTACAAACATGCCATCACTTCGATCACCTCTGCAGATGGTAATTTCCGTTTACATGGTGGTCGCGACTGATTTTCATCCTGGTCGTCAGGCACATTAAAGGTCCCTCGCCGGAAAGCTCTGGCCGGGGACCTTTGTCTTTTTGCAAAACATCCGGAAACAACAGGTTTAAAGATGCTTGAAATATTAACGGTAGATGCTGGCAGTATTGCCGAAGAACTGGGAATGCAACCTGGCGATCGCCTGATTGCGGTCAATGGTGAGGCCATTAATGACCTGGTTGACTACCTGATCGAGGAGCCCCGTGAGTCCCTTCATATCGAATTGGCCAAAGCCTCGGGGGATTTGTGGGCCCTTGATATCGAGCATGATGCTGATGAACCTCTCGGACTCGGCCTGCCGCATCCGGAGCCCAAACAGTGCGGCAATAATTGCATCTTTTGCTTTGTTCATCAATTGCCGCGCGGCATGCGTCGCACCCTCTACGTCAAGGATGAGGATTACCGGTTCTCCTTTCTTTATGGCGCTTACGTAACGCTGACCAACCTGGCTGAAGAGGACCTGCAACGCATCCTGAAAAAACGCCTGTCCCCCCTTTACGTTTCTGTTCACGCCGCCGACCACCTGCTGCGCCAGAAGCTGCTTGGCAAGCCTGTCCAGGATGTCATGCCGATCCTGCAGCAGCTGGTCGCCGGCGGCATTGAAGTCCATACCCAGGTGGTTGTCTGCCCCCGGATCAATGATGGTGAACACCTGGCGCAAACCTGCCGGGAGCTGGTCGCACTTGCCCCCGGTGTGAAATCTCTGGCCGTTGTGCCTGTCGGCTTGACGGGCCATCGGCAGCATCTTCCCGAGTTGCGTCCACATACGCGAGAGGAGGCTGCGGAACTGGTTGCATGGGTTGAAACCATGCAGGAGGAACTGCTTGATAAGCTCGGTAGCCGTTTTATCTTTGCTGCCGATGAACTCTACCTGAAAGCGGACAAGGAGTTTCCTGCCCTGTCCACGTACGAAGATCTCTCCCAGGTTGAGAACGGTGTCGGCCTGATCCCGCAGTTTCGATCTCAGGCTGATGAAGTCCTTGAAGTCGCCGAGCCTTTAACTCTTCCGTCTGTCAGCCTGGTGACCGGAGTCTCTGCGGCTCAGGAGATCAAGAGTTTCGCCAGCAAGCTTGCCGAAAAATGCAACCTTGACCTGCGTGTGCATGTGATTGAAAATCGTTTTTTCAGTGGTCATGTTACGGTTACCGGGCTTTTAACCGGCCAGGACTTGCTTGCCCAGTTAAAGGGGCAGGTTTTAGGTGACATCCTCATGGTCCCAGATGTTATGCTCCGCGAAGGCGAAGAGGTGTTCCTCGATGACCTGAGTGTTGATGATCTCAGCGAACAACTGCAGACCCAGGTTGAAGTTGTCGCTGCCGATCCCTGGGGCCTCTGGGATATGCTGGATACCTTGAGTATGGAGTGCGGGTCAGATGCCGAATTAAGTCGATATAAGGAGAATACTGATGACCGATGAACAAATATCATTAAACCGCGCCGAGCAGGCCCTGGAAAATGGTGAAGCTGAAGAAGCTGTGCGCATATTAAAGAGGATTCTGCAAGAACAGGGGGAGAACAGCGACGCCAAGGCGTTGCTTGGTGAAGCCCTGATTGAAACCGGCCAGCTCGAAGCAGCTGTTTCTGTCCTGGAGGAGGCCGCGGCCCAAATGCCTGACGATTTTGACCTGCAATATGACCTCGGCGATCTTTATTTTGAACTCGGTCGTCCTGACGATGCCTGCAAGGTTTATGAGCATGTCGTCTGCCGCGCTCCCGACCAGATTGACGCCAGGGTCAGCCTGGGTTTGATTCATTACCACCAGGAACGCATGGACAAGGCTGAAGAGTGTTATCGTCAAGCCTTGCAGCAAAATCCCGAGTCAGCCTTTGCCCTGAACTCACTTGGTGATGTTTGCTTCGCCACAGGCCGCAACGATGAAGCCCGTGAATGCTTTGAAAAAGCTCTGGCCCTGGACCCTGAGGATCCACAGGGACATTTCAATCTGGCTGAATATCATTATGATAATGACGATCTCAAGGAGGCCGAGAAACATTGCCGTCGTGCCGTGACTCTCGACCCCGAATTTTCATTTGCCTACCTGACCCTTGGTAACATCTGCCTTGATCAGGAACAGGTCAAGGAAGCAGTGCATTGTTTTAAAAAGTTTCTTAAACTCGAGACAAGTCCGGCGTCGAAAGAAATCTGTGCTGAAGTTGCAGCCCTGATCGACGGACTGAAGGGTGAGTTCTAGACATGGTGCGTGGCCTGACATTTCTGCTGCTCTTTCAGTTCTGCGGTGAAGCCGTCAGTCGTCTTTTTGATTTGCCGATTCCCGGCAACGTCCTCGGTATGGGCTTTCTCCTGTTTGCTTTGACGACAAATATGGTTGATATCAAGTGGTTTGAAGAAGCTGCTGAGCTGCTGCTGTCCAACATGGCCCTCTTCTTTGTACCTGCCGGAGTTGGCGTTATGGTCTACGGCGACCTGATTGCTGCAGAATGGTTGCCGATTACCGTTGCTACGGTCTTGAGCACCTTTGTGGTCATGGCTGTCACCGGCATAATCGCCCAGAAACTTGAGTCTGCAAGCGATGACGGAGCCGAGGATGCTTGAAACACCATTGTTCGGTATCACGCTGACCCTGGTCATCTATCTGCTTTCGCAGAAGCTCTACCGACGCGTCGGTAAAGTATGGGCCAACCCGGTCCTGGTCTCGATCGTCTCGATCATCCTGCTGCTGCAGTTCTTTGCTCTCGAATATCGTGATTATGCCCGTGGCGGCGATATCCTGGTTTTTTTACTCGGTCCGTCCGTGGTTGCTCTGGCGATTCCCCTCTATCAACGGCGTGAGGAGATCTGGAAGCGCAAACGGCCGATCCTGGTGGGCATCTTTGCCGGCTCTCTTGCCTCCATCCTTTCCGCCTGCGGGCTCGCCTGGATCCTTGGCGGCAGTCGTGATGTCATCCTCTCTCTGGCCCCGAAATCCGTAACCACGCCGATTGCAATCAGTATTGTCGACAAGATTGGCGGTATCGCGCCGCTTAACGGCCGCCCTCGTTGTTCTGACCGGTTGCATCGGCGCTGTCTGCGGGCCGGAATTCTGTAAGCGTATTGGGGTTACTTCCCGGGTTGCTACCGGACTGGCTGTTGGGACCTCTGCTCATGGCATCGGTACTGCAAGGATGCTGGAAGTCGATCGGCTGTCAGGTGCGGTCTCTGGACTGGCGATAGGTTTGAATGGATTGATGACGACCTTCCTGTTGCCGATTTTGATGGCGATAGCGGCGAATTGGTGATTCCTGTAGCTGACGAATCATGAAATGATAATTGAACAAACACAAAAAGCCCCGGATTTCTCCGGGGCTTTTGCTTGATTTAGTGAGAACTTTTAGAGGCCCAACTGCTTGAAGAAGTCGTTGCCCTTGTCATCAACCAGAATGTAAGCGGGGAAGTTCTGAACTTCGATCTTCCAGACCGCTTCCATGCCGAGTTCAGGGAAGTCGATGCACTCGACCTTGGTGATGTTCTCATCGGCAAGCAGGGCGGCCGGGCCGCCGATAGAGCCGAGGTAGAAACCACCGAACTTGGCGCAGGCATCGGTCACCTGCTGGGAGCGATTACCCTTGGCGATCATGACCATTGAACCGCCGTTCTCCTGGAGCAGGCCAACGTAGGAATCCATGCGACCGGCAGTGGTGGGGCCGAACGATCCGGAGGGCCGTCCCGGTGGAGTCTTGGCCGGCCCGGCATAGTAGATCGGGTGTTTTTTGAGATACTCGGGAAGCGGTTTGCCGCTATCGAGGATCTCCTTGAACTTGGAGTGGGCGATGTCGCGACCGACCACGATGGTGCCGTTAAGGAGCAGGGCGTCGCCGCACTTGAGCTTGGTCAGCTCGGCAAGGATGCTCTCCATCGGCTGGTTCAGGTCGATCTTGGTGCCGTGCTCGTGCTTGGCCATGCGGTACTGCTCCGGCAGCAGGCGGCCCGGATCGCGGTCCATCTCCTCGACGAACAGGCCGTCCCTGGTGATCTTGGCCTTGATGTTGCGGTCGGCAGAGCAGGAAACCGCCATGCCGAGCGGGCAAGAGGCGCCGTGGCGGGGGAGGCGGATGACGCGGACATCGTGAGTGAAGTACTTGCCGCCGAACTGGGCGCCAATGCCAAGCTCCTGGGCAGCCTTCTGCAGTTTCTCTTCCATCTCGATGTCACGGAAGGCCTGGCCATGATCGTTGCCCTGGGTCGGCAGCCCGTCAAGTTCTTTGGCCGTTGCCAGCTTAACCGTCTTCATGACGGCGTCGGCCGAGGTGCCGCCGATGACGAAGGCAAGGTGGTAAGGAGGGCAGGCTGCTGTGCCGAGCGTCTTCATCTTGGCAACCAGATAGTCAAAAAGCTTCTCGGGGGTGAGCAGCGCTTTGGTCTCCTGGAAGAGCATGGTCTTGTTGGCGGAGCCGCCGCCTTTGGCCATAAAGAGAAACTTGTAAGCGTCACCTTCCGTGGCGAAGAGGTCGATCTGGGCCGGCAGGTTGGTGCCGGTGTTCTTCTCTTTGTACATGTCAAGAGCGACGGTCTGGCTGTAGCGCAGGTTCTCTTCGGTGTAGGTTTTGTAGATGCCCTTGGAAATGTACTCGGCATCATTGACGCCGGTCCAGACCTGCTGGCCTTTCTTGGCGACGACAGTGGCGGTGCCTGTGTCCTGACAGGTCGGCAGGTCGAACTGGGCAGCGACCATTGCGTTTTTAAGGAAGGCCATGGCCACGCCCTTGTCGTTGCGGGAGGCCTCCGGATCGGTCAGGATCTTGCCGACCTGGTCATTATGTTCCTTGCGCAGCAGGAAGGAGACATCCTTCATGGCCGTATTGGCGAGGACTGTGATCCCTTCGGGGTCAACCTTGAGGACGTCCTTGCCGTCAAAGTTAACGGTGCTGACGTACTTCTCCGAACCTTCAATCTTGTAGTAGCCGGTTTTATCTGCTTCGACGGGAAGAGGGTTCTGGTAAAAAAATTCAGGCATGATTTCTCTCCTTTAGAACGACATGAAATATATTCTCCGGGAAGCCTTGATCCCGGATACAAACCGAGTCGAAGTATAGCTAAAGTGTATACAGTTGTCGATAATTAAGTGTTGCTTAACCTTGCCAGAGAGTCCTGGTCTGGCTGTTCAGGTTTACGCCTGAAAGAGACGAAACAGTGCTTTCTCTTTAAATCGACAGATGTTAAGCTTATTCTCAGACGGCATAACTAACGGACCCCCAGGGCTGGACTAAGTTTCATTTATGCATAAATTACTCAAACAAATACTCACTTCCAAGGTTTATGAAGCCGCTATCGAGACGCCGCTCGAAGAGTCTGCCGTGCTTTCGCTGGCCTTGAATAATCGTATCCTGCTTAAGCGAGAGGACCTGCAGCCGGTTTTTTCCTTCAAACTGCGCGGGGCCTATAACCGCATTGCCAGTCTCTCGGAAGAAGAGAGGGGCAGGGGGGTTATTACCGCTTCAGCTGGGAACCATGCCCAGGGTGTGGCTTTTTCCGGGCAGAAGCTGGGAATAAAGACGACCATCGTGATGCCGGTGACAACACCTGCCATCAAGATCTCGGCAGTAAAATCTTACGGTGTGACGGTTGTTCTGTTTGGTGACAATTACTCGGAAGCAGCCGAACATTGTGCCCTGCTCGTTGCACAGTCAGGCATGATTTTTATTCCGCCATTCGATGATGAACTGGTGATCGCCGGTCAGGGGACCGTTGCCAATGAGCTGCTCAGGCAGAGCGCCGGCAATATGAATGCTGTTTTTATTCCTGTGGGAGGCGGTGGTTTGCTTGCCGGGATGGCGGTCTTCCTCAAGGCGCTCTGTCCTGACGTCAAGGTCATCGGTGTAGAGCCGGTCGACAGCGATGCCATGGCCCGGTCTCTTGAGGCCGGCCGACGGATCGAGCTCGATTCTGTCGGTATCTTTGCCGATGGTGTCGCTGTTCGCAAAGTCGGCAAGTTGACTTTCGATCTCTGTCGCCAGCATGTTGATGAAATTATTCGTGTTGATACCGACGAGATTTGTAGCGCCATAAAAAGTGTCTACCAGGCTACCCGTTCCATCGTCGAGCCTGCCGGTGCCCTTGCTTTGGCAGGTCTGAAGAAGTATGTGTACAGTCGGGGGATCAAAGATCAGACCCTGGTTGCAATCAACTCAGGCGCCAATATGAATTTCGATCGCCTGCGTTATGTTGCTGAACGCACTTTGAGCGGTGAAAAGAAGGAAGCTCTTTTTGCTGTGACCATCCCTGAAGAACCTGGCTCTTTATTCCGTTTTTGCCGCGAGGTGGTCGGTGAGAGAAATATTACCGAGTTCAATTACCGTTTGTCCGGACGGAAGTCCGCTTATATCTTTGTTGGTATCGCCGTCGATGGCGATGAGCAAAGAAAACTCTTCGGCAAGCAGTTGGATGCGCATGGTTTTGAGAATATCGACCTGACCGATAATGACCTGGCCAAAACCCATGTCCGCTACATGGTCGGCGGCCGGTCCAACGATGTCCGTAGTGAGCGCCTGTTTCGTTTCTGGTTCCCGGAACGACCCGGATCGACGGCACGTTTCCTTGCAGCTATGGGCGCAGACTGGAATATCTCCCTGTTTCACTACCGGACGCAAGGCGGTGACTTCGGCAGGGTCCTCGTCGGCCTGGAGATCCCTCCCGGCCAGGAGGCACAATTGAAATCTTTTCTCGACAATCTTGGCTACCGCTTTGTCGAGGAGTCTGATAACCTGGCCTACCAGCTATTCCTTTGAAATTCCTTGAAAAGTAATTGACAGTTTTACTCAGGTATGTTATCCGTTATCCATGCTCGTAAGCCGGCAGCAGTTGTGCCGGTATTTTTACAGGGAATGGGACCAGGAGGACATACTTAAAGTGTTTACCAAGATTCGAGAAGACATCTATTCGGTATTCGATCGGGACCCTGCAGCGCGTAGTGTCCTGGAGATTATCTTCTGTTATCCGGGGTTGCATGCGGTCTGGTTTTATCGTGTTGCTCATTGGTTCTGGACCCATGAGCTCTACTTCTTTGGTCGCTTTACCTCGCATCTCGGCCGTTTCCTGACAGGTATAGAAATCCACCCCGGTGCCAAAATAGGCGAAAAATTCTTTATCGATCACGGCATGGGCGTTGTGATCGGTGAGACGGCTGAAATTGGTAACAATGTGACTCTCTATCACGGAGTAACGCTCGGTGGAGTCACCTGGGACAAGGTCAAGCGTCACCCAACCGTTGAAGATAACGTGGTCATCGGTTCCGGCGCCAAGGTCCTCGGACCTTTCAGAGTCGGTAAAGACTCCAAAATCGGCTCCAACTCGGTTGTTGTCAAGGAAGTCCCGGAGAATTCCTCCGTTGTCGGCATCCCTGGTCGTGTGGTCATGCAGGAAGAAAAGAAAGTTGAGAAAGTTGAGAAGGTTCGTCCTGACCTGGAGCATGGCAAAATGCCAGACCCGGAAGCCAAGGCGATCAGCTGTCTCTTCGACCAGATTCGCGCCCTTGAAAAGAAGCTTGAGGATTTGACCGGCCGTCTGGAAAAAGCCGAATCGAAACCTGCCGCCAAGCGCAGCACGGCTAAAAGTTCTGCAGCAAAATCGGCAACCAGGTCTCCTGCCAAAAAAACGACGACTAAAGCGACAACCACTCGCACCCGTAAAACGGAGAAGAGTGAGGTTTAGAACAAGATGCGCATGTCAACAAAAGCTCAATATGCAGTCAGGGCCATGGTTAACCTGAATCTTCATTCAGAAGGTGAACCCGTCTCTTTACGCGATATCTCGCTGCGTGAAAGTATCTCCCTGACTTACCTTGAACAACTTTTTGTCAAGCTGAGGCGCGGTCAGATCGTCAAAAGTGTGCGCGGCCCGGGGGGTGGTTACCTGCTGGCCCGACCGGCGAAGGAGATTCAGGTTGATGAAATCATCGACAGTGTCGAAGAGTCCCTGGTGCCGGTGTCCTGTATGGATGCAAAAAAAGGTTGTGCCTGTGATGATCAGTGTGTCACTCACAACGTCTGGCATGGGCTTGCTGAAAGGATTCGACAGTTTCTCTCATCCATAACTCTTGCTGACCTCACCGATGAGGCCAAGAGCAAACTTAAACATTGAACCCCCGGAGGATAGACCGTTGAACCAGATTTACTTGGATTATAATGCCACGTCCCCTGTCAGGCCTGAAGTCCTTGAAGTTATGCTGCCCTTCTACAAAGAGCAGTTCGGTAACCCTTCGAGTGTTCATTGGGCAGGTCGTCAAGTCTCAGGTTCTCTTGAAAAAGCCCGTGAACAGGTTGCAGCCCTGATCAACGCTTCGCCTGCAGAGATTGTTTTTGTCTCCTGTGGCAGTGAGGGTGACAACATG
>CAVYNW010000004.1:0-153740 GCA_963769955.1 uncultured delta proteobacterium | reverse complement strand
AAAGAAAAGAGCTTCAACGACGAGCTATGGGACTTTTTCTGTTCCCTGAAGCTGGCGATTATCACCTTGATCCTGCTGGCGACGACCTCGATCATCGGCACGGTGATCGAGCAGAACAAGTCTCCCCAGGAGTACATGCAGAACTACGGCATGAGCGAGTCGACCTACAAGGCGCTCGACGCCCTGCAGTTTTTCGACATGTACCACTCCTACTGGTTCCTCTCTCTGATGGGCCTGTTCGCCGTCAACCTGATCTGCTGCTCGATCAAGCGCCTGCCGCGGATCATCAAGATCGTGCGCGAGCCGACCCTGGTGGCCGAAGACAACCTGTTCCGCACCTTTTCCAACAAGGGCGAGGTGGTCGCCGCAGGCACCCTGGAGAGCGTGCGCGACAAGGTGGTGGCGCTGCTGGGCAGCAAGTTTGCCGCGCCGGTGGTCACCGAACAGGACGGCAAGGTTTACCTGTTCGCGCAGAAGGGGGCTTTGTCGCGTTTCGGCGTCTATGTCACCCACACCTCGATTCTGATCATCTTCCTCGGCGCCATGATCGGCAACATCTGGGGCTACAAGGCCTATGTCAACATCGTCGAGGGCAAGTCGATCAACGCGGTCTGGCCGCGGGCCGGAGAGGAGTCGATTCCGATCGGTTTCGAGCTGCGCTGCGATAACTTCGAGGTCACCTTCTACGAAGGCGGCGGCCGTCCGAAAGACTTCAAGAGCGACCTGGTGGTTCTCGAAAACGGCCAGGAAGTGCTGAAGAAGACGATCGAGGTCAACGATCCTTTAACCTACAAGGGCTTGACCTTCTACCAGTCCAGCTACGGGCCGACCGGCGACCCGGTCTACACCTTCCGGGTCAAGAACCGCGAGACCGGCGAGACGGTGACCGTGCAGGGCGCGCAGGGCAAGCACCTGGCCCTGCCGGGAGGCGCCTCGCTGATCCCCATGGGCTATGCCGAGAGCTACCAGAACTTCGGCCCGGCCGCCCAGGTCAATATCGACAGCGGCGATCATAAGCACGGCACGCCTTTCATCGTCTTCAAGAACTACCCGCAGTTTGACGAGAAACGCGGCGGCGCCTATTCCATCAGCCTGCTCGAGGCCGAGCAGAGCTACTACACCGGCCTGCAGGTCGCCAAGGACCCCGGCGTCTGGGTGGTCTGGCTCGGCTGCCTGCTGATGGTGCTCGGCTCCTGCGGGGCGTTCTTCTTGTCGCACCGCCGGATCTGGGTGAGCATCCAGCCGCTGGATAAGGGCATCGGCGTCAAGTTCGGCGGCAACGCCCATCGCAACCAGCCGGCCTTTGCGCTCTACTTTGACGAATTGACCCAAGACTTCAACGACAGCCTGTCGTCCTGATGGAGGAACTATGACCAGCTCACTTTTGTTTAATATCACTACGGTTGCCTACTTCGCCGCGATGGTGGTCTTTATCGTTTACCTGACCTCCAGGAACAGCTCGGTCGGCTTTGTCGCCACGCTGATCTGCTGGGTCGGCTTTCTCGCCAACACCGGCGCGATCGGCATGCGCTGGTACGAGGCCTACGCCATGGGCTACGAGCAGGCGCCGCTCTCCAACCTCTACGAGTCGATCGTCTTCTTCTGCTGGTCGATCCTGATGATCTACCTGATCTTCGATCTCAAGTACAAGCAGCGCGCCATCGGCGCCTTTGTCATCCCCTTTGCCTTTGGCGGCATGATCTGGGCGCAGTGGAGCCTTGACGCGACCATCCAGCCGCTGGTGCCGGCCCTGCAGAGCAACTGGCTGACCTACCACGTCTTTACCTGTTTTATCGGCTATGCGGCCTTTGCCATGGCCTGCGGCGTGTCGATCATGTACCTGATCAAGATCAACAAGGAAGAGAAGTCGGCGGAAGAGTCGCCGATCGGCGGGATCCTGGGTCTGTTCCCGAGCACCAAGGTGCTCGACGATCTGAACTACAAGGCGATCATGGTCGGCTTCCCGATGCTGACCCTGGGGATCATCACCGGCGCGGCCTGGGCGAACTACGCCTGGGGCACCTACTGGAGCTGGGACCCGAAGGAGACCTGGAGCCTGATCGTCTGGTTTATCTACGCGGCCTTTCTGCACGCGCGCTTTACCCGCGGCTGGGTGGGCAGAGGGTGGCCTGGCTGTCGATCTTCGGCTTTGCGGCGACCATCTTCTGCTACCTGGGCGTAAACCTGGTGCTCTCGGGGCTGCACTCTTACGGGGGCTAGCACTCGTGGTGGCTTGGCTGAAGTCATTTTTTTTTTTTTTTTTTTTTTTTTTTTTTTTTTTTTTTTTTTTTTTTTTTTTTTTTTTTTTTTTTTTTTTTTTTTTTTTTTTTTTTTTTTTTTTTTTTTTTTTTTTTTTTTTTTTTTTTTTTTTTTTTTTTTTTTTTTTTTTTTTTTTTTTTTTTTTTTTTTTTTTTTTTTTTTTTTTTTTTTTTTTTTTTTTTTTTTTTTTTTTTTTTTTTTTTTTTTTTTTTTTTTTTTTTTTTTTTTTTTTATTGAAAAGGCCGACGTTGAATTCAACGCCTTTTTTTTTTTTTCCCCCCCCTTTTTTTTTTTTTTTTTTTTTGAATGGGTCAACTCGGTTGCTGTTGGTGACATTGCACCTGACTTCCAGCTTGAAGATACACAAGGCAATCAGGTATCTTTGACCTCCTTGCGCGGCAAGGTTGTCCTGGTCAATCTCTGGGCGACCTGGTGTCCTCCATGCCTTGAAGAGATGCCTTCGATGGAGAGGCTTCATGAGGTCATGGCTGGTGATAATTTTGTCATGCTTGCGATCAATACCGAGCAAAATGGTCCTCATCATTGTCCCTCACTTTCTTGAAAAAGACCCCCTACACTTTTCCCTATTCTTTTTGATGACAAGGGTGTCCGTGCAGCAACTCTACGGCGTCTATAAATTCCCTGAGTCCTTCGTTATTCTCAAAGACGGCACGGTTGTCGAAAAAGATCATCGGCCCATTCGATTGGTCCAGTACCAAAACGATTACCTATCTCAAGGGTCTAATTAAAGGATAAACAAATTGCTACAACAAACTCTCGAGATAACCTATTGGCTTGCGTCTACCGCCGGGGTTCTATCCTTTGCTTCACCTTGCGTGTTGCCGCTTATTCCTTCGTATTCTAACTTACATTACCGGGCTATCTTTCAGCCAGCTTGATGCTGAGCACCCCACAGCCCAGGTCCGCTTGACCGTTCTACGCCACTCCCTGTGCTTCATTTCCGGGTTTTCCGTTGTTTTCATTCTACTCGGTGCTATCGCTGGCATCGCTTCCAGTAGCATTCAAGTCCTCCCTGCGCGAAGGGCTGGAATGGGTCGAAAAGCTCGGCGGTTTGTTGATTCTCCTGTTCGGCATTCATATGACCGGCTTGTTTCATTTTGGCGCCCTCCTCGGCGACAAAAGGGTTCATCTCCAGAAAAAACCGAGTGGTTATATTCGGACCTTCGTGGTCGGTCTCGCCTTTGCGGCCGGGTGGACCCCCTGCATCGGCCCAATTCTCGCCTCGATTCTGGTGGTGGCAGCCTCTTCCGGTCAAGTCGGTGAAGGGATCGGTTTACTGGCGCTCTATTCCTTGGGGTTGGGCGTCC
The DNA here is from genome assembly GCA_963769955.1 of uncultured delta proteobacterium. GTDB lineage: Bacteria > Desulfobacterota > Desulfuromonadia > Desulfuromonadales > BM103 > M0040. Next base: position 150,153 of record CAVYNW010000004.1, on the reverse strand, counting down.
CTTTCTTGCTTGCAGGCCTCCTCTTTCATCAATTTCTGTCTGCCTTCAAATGTTTCCGTAAGTACATCCGTCTAATCGAAATCTGCACCGGTGTGATGCTGATCGTCGTCGGCATCATGCTCATGTCCAATCTGCTAGCGCAAATCACCATGTTTTTCTATCAGTTGGTTCCAGTCCGAGGGTAATTCCTTCATGCGCTGTACCCCTCTTCGCCACAAATTTTTGTGCCCATCCGCTCTCTATTTGGAGGATTAAGAGATTTCTCCATTTGACCAAACGGCCAAGACCAATTGGACGCTGCTTTTTCTATGCTGGTTTTTAGTCAGCATATCAATCACGATAAGTCTCTTTTTCAGTTCTGTTTTGGAGTTTGAACCCTGCGTTCTGTGCTGGTATCAGCGGATCTGTTTATTCCCTTTGATCCTCATCCTAGCTGCAGGACTCTTCCCACTTTGATAAAAGCGTTATCAAGTTTTCTCTCCCTCTTGCGATAGTCGGCGGGCTGACGGCCTTTTATCATCACCTTACTTTACGCCAGGTCATCCCAGAGACATCCAGCCCTGCTCGAAAGGGCGTTTCCTGCACCGAAAAATACATTGAGCTATTTGGTTTTGTGTCGATTCCAATGCTTTCTTTTTTCGCATTTTCAACTATCGTCAATATTTTACTCATTTTAAAGAAAAGAACATCTAAATGAAATACGCACTCGTTGGAACGACATGTCTTGTTCTGGTCTTTGTATTCTTTATTCGCTAGCATCTTATTACAAAGAACAACAGGCCGAGAAATATGGTTTTATGGCCGAAAAAAATACCAATCTTTTCGTCAGAGACCATTCTCCGACCTTCGGTAGCGATGATGCCAAAGTCTTTATCGTTGAGTTTATGGACCCTGCCTGTGAAACCTGTGCCACCTTTGCTCCTTTCATCAAGCAAATCATGGCCGCCAATCCAGGTAAAATCAAACTGGTTCTTCGCTATGCTCCTTTCCATGATGGCGCCGATAATTTTGTCAAGATTCTTGAAGCCGCCAGGATACAAGGGAAATACTGGGAAACCCTGGATATCATGTTTAAAACCCAGGATATTTGGGCCAGCCATCACAACTATCAACCGGAAAGATTATGGGGGATTTCTACCACAGGCAGGCGTGGATATCGAGCGAATCAAAAAAGATATGCATGACCCTGCTATTGCAAAAATCATTGCACAAGACATGGCCGATGTAAAAACGTTCAATGTTCAAAAAACTCCTGGTTACTTTGTCAATGGCAAACCTCTCCAAGTCTTTGGCTATAAACAGCTACAACAATTGATTCAATCTGAGCTCGATGCGCAATATCCTTTTTTTTTTTTTTTTTTTTTTTTTTTTTTTTTTTTTTTTTTTTTTTTTTTTTTTTTTTTTTTTTTTACCCAAGAGCGTGACCGTCTCAGGCTCTGAGGGCAGTGTTGAGAGTTCTGTCTCTGTGAAGTGATATATAAGATATTTCGTCACTTTGTGCGTATTGAAATGTCCTTTTGGAAGATTTGACAATATACTAATAAAAGGTATATTTGTGGTGACTGCTTGGGTTGTTGAATATAATCGTAAAGCCATAAAACAGAGGGCGCAACTCTCTCTTCGCTGGAGAAAAACTCTTGCTGCGCTTATTGCAGAGATAAGGAAGAGCGGGCCAGTCAGGGGGAACTGGCCTAACTATAGCAAGCTAGGGGCAGTCAGACATCATTGCCATCTAAATAAAAAAGGCAATCCGACCTATGTTGCTGTATGGGAAGTAAGGGACAGGAAAATAAAGATTGTTGAGGTGGTCTATGTTGGCACGAGAGAAAAAGCACCTTATTGAGGAAACAGGTAAAAACCCTGAAAAGCGACAAAAGAAAATCATTAAAAGTAAAAATGATGTCAGGAAAATGATCGGACCGACTGGAGAGCCTGGAGATGTCGAGTTGAGGATCGTTGGTGATGCGACGCTGATTGGTAGGCTTGAAAATCTTGCAATCGAGATGGGGGCCCAATCCGTTGAGCCTTTAAAGGCCTCTTCCTGCTCTTCTGAATACGTTGAAGACGAGTTTGCTGATAACCCAACGGGAGCAATCCTGCAGGGGATACGTTACCGTGAAGGGCTTACTCAGATTGACCTGTCACAGAAAACAGGTCTTCCGCAGAGACATATTTCCGAGATGGAAAACGGTAAACGCACGATTGGCAAGGCCACTGCCAGGAAGTTGGCAAAAGCCATGAAGGTTGATTATCGGATTTTTCTCTAAGCTCTTGACCATTAGTAGAAAAGGCCCCCCGGTAAGAATCGGGAGGCCTTTTTGCTTGATTGACTCCGGGTCGGTTACTTGATGTTGTAAAAAACATCCGCTCCGGCAAACACAGCCACATCCTCAAGTTCATCTTCGATGCGCAGCAGCTGGTTGTACTTGCAGATGCGGTCGGTGCGGCAGAGTGAGCCGGTCTTGATCTGGCCGGCATTGGTCGCAACGGCCAGGTCGGCGATGGTGGTGTCTTCGGTTTCGCCGCTGCGGTGGGAGATGACGGCGGTGTAGCCGGCGCGCTTGGCCATCTCGATGGCCTCGAGGGTTTCGGTCAGGGTGCCGATCTGGTTGACCTTGATCAGGATCGAGTTGGCGATGCCCTTGTCGATGCCTTCCTTGAGAATCTTGGTGTTGGTGACGAAGAGGTCGTCGCCGACGATCTGGATCTTGTCGCCGAGGCGATCCGTGAGCAGCTTCCAGCCATCCCAGTCGTTCTCCGCCATGCCGTCTTCGATGGAGATGATCGGGTAGCGCTCAACCAGGTCGGCGTAGAACTCGACCATGTCGGCGGCCGATTTTTCTTTCTGCTTCTCGTTCTCGAGGATGTACTTGCCGTCCTTGTAGAGCTCGCTGGCGGCAACGTCGAGAGCGAGCAGGACATCTTCGCCCGGCTTGTAGCCTGCGGCTTTGATGGCGTCCATGATGACTTCGAGGGCTTCTTCGTTGCTCTTCAGGTCCGGGGCGAAACCGCCTTCATCACCGACGGCCGTGTTGTAGCCTTTGTCCTTGAGAACCTTTTTCAGGGCGTGGAAAATCTCTGCGCCCATGCGCAGCGCCTCCTTGAAAGAGTCTGCGCCGGAGGGCATGATCATGAACTCCTGGATGTCGACGTTGTTGTCGGCATGCTCGCCGCCGTTGATGATGTTCATCATCGGCAGCGGCAGCTCCTTGGCGTTGGTGCCGCCGAGATACTGGTAGAGGGGCAGGCCGGCTTCTTCGGCCGCAGCCTTGGCGACCGCGAGGGAAACGCCGAGCAGGGCGTTGGCGCCGAGGTTGCTTTTGAAGTCGGTGCCGTCCATGTCCAGGAGCTTGCGGTCGATGCCTGATCTGATCGGAGGCTTCCCAGCCGAGCAGCGCATCGGTGATCACTTCGTTGACGTGAGTGACGGCTTTCAAAACGCCTTTGCCGAGATAACGGCTCTTGTCGCCATCGCGCAGTTCCAGCGCTTCGCGCTCGCCGGTGGAGGCGCCGCTCGGTACCGCGGCGCGGCCCATGACGCCGCTTTCCAGGTAAACTTCGACTTCAACGGTTGGATTGCCGCGCGAATCAAGAATTTCACGGGCATAAATGTCGACGATCTCACTCATGATTTCTGTCCCCTTACTTTTGAAGAATGGTTATGGTTTTTATGTAAGCCTCGAGCGGTTGATTGAACGGCTTTTTATAGCACATCAGGATAAAATTTAAACCATTTTTCCTGTGATTTAAGTCATTCTGATGCGATGCAATTGATTTGCACAAACCAAGGTGGTATTTTAGCAAGTTGACGCAACATAAATTTAAAGGCTATTTTTTGAACGATCAAATTACAACGGCAAAGCTTCGAACCTGCCGATCCCCAGATTGGCGCATGCTCTGTTCGGGCAACAGAACCGGCATCTGAAACAAATTGAGCGACTCACCGGTGTCCGTGCCAGCTCCAAGGGGACAACCGCCGTCCTTGAAGGCGCGGCCGAGATAGTCACGCGTGCAGTACGCATGCTGGAAGAGTTGTCCGGCCTGCTGGAAAAGGGCTTTCGATCTGCGCCCGACCGACATTGAATATGCCGAGCGCATCCTGCGCATGGATGAATCGGCGAAGCTCACCGATATTTTCCTCGATACCGTCACGGTTTCTGCCCGCAATAAAGCCATCTCTCCGAAAACGCTTGCCCAAAAGGCTTATCTTGATGCCATGCGCAGCAATGATGTTGTTTTCGGTATCGGCCCCGCCGGTACCGGCAAGACGTATCTGGCCATGGCAATGGCCGTGGCGCTTCTGAAGAAGAAGGAGATCAGCCGGATCGTGCTGGTCCGTCCGGCGGTGGAAGCAGGTGAAAAGTTGGGCTTTCTGCCGGGAGATATTGCCGAAAAGGTCAATCCCTACCTGCGTCCTCTCTATGACGCACTTTACGATCTGATGGATTTTGATCGTGGCCAGGCCCTGATCGATCATGGCGTGATCGAAGTGGCACCCCTGGCTTTTATGCGCGGACGCACCCTCAATGATGCTTTCGTGATTCTCGATGAAGCTCAAAACACGACCACGGAACAGATGAAAATGTTTTTGACCCGGCTGGGTTTTGGCAGCCGCGCTGTGATTACCGGTGACGTGACACAAATCGACCTGCCAAACGATCGCATCTCAGGGCTGGTGCAGGCGAGGGATGTGCTGAAAAATGTTGATGGCGTCACTTTCGTCCGTTTCACCGACGTGGACGTTGTCCGACATCCGATTGTTCAGGCTATTGTCAGAGCCTACGAAGCTCACAAGCCCGGATAAAGAAGGCTTCACAGGATATTGCATGACCAAGAATGAACGTAAACCAGAGACTGGATCTACCCAGAAGCCACTCTCACGACTGACGAAGCAGGACCAGCGCGTGAGTGAGGAAAGAGTCCAGCGCACCTTGATTTTGCTGGCTTTGGTCGCTCTGCTGACCTTTATCATTATCCCCAAAGGCGTTTTGACGCCGAGCGAATTTGGGCCTGGTGATATTGCTCCTCGTGATATCAAGGCTCCACACGATCTGCTTGTCCCCGACGAGGACTTGTCGGAACAGAAGCGGGTTGAAGCGGAGAAGGCGGTCGCCCTTCTTTATGACTTCGATCCGTCGACCGGGGCCGCGGTCGACGGACCAGGTGGCCCAGGTCATAACCTCTTTGCGCAGAGATCAGGAGCTGCAGGTTGCCGATAGCCAGCAACTTACAGAGCTCGAAGCTAATTTTGGCATCAAGACCAGCGATAAATACTCTTGCCGCACTGCAGGAACTCTCCTCACTGAAGGATATCAGTCAGCGTGTTGCACAGACTGATGCAGCCGCTTTATCAACAGAAGGTTGCCGGCAATCTCAAACTCTTCGAAGCGGATCGCTCCAAGGGTGTCATCTTTCGCGGCCGCGACAATCAACCCGAGCTTGCAGACAATGGTATGAAAAAGTCATCGGCCTGGGAGAGCTGCAGGATTCTCTGAAAAAAGCACTTGACGCGACGGAGTTCACAACCAATCAACAAAAGGCTTTGCGTGAATTGATCGTGCCGTTATTGCGGCCAAACATCTCTTTTAACCAGAACGAAACCGAAGCACGCAGAAAACTCGGCCCGGGAAGAGGTTAAGCCCGTCCTGATCCAGGTCAAGAAGGGGGAGATGATTGTCCGTGAAGGCGATCGTATCACTCCTGATCAACTAAAACGGCTTGGTGCTCTCCAGGATGAAAACAGCGTGGCCTCCCTGTGGCGAAATGCTTCCGGGATTCTGCTCAGTTGTTTCATGCTGCTCTATTTTGTGCATACCTTTGCCCGTCGGAATATTCGCAAATACCGACCGGAGAACCGTGACCTGCTCTTTCTGGCGATAGTCTTTGTTGTACAAATCCTGGTGCTGAAGGTTTCGATCTTTATCGCGACTGCGCTCGGCAGTGCTTTCCCTTATGTGGAGCAGAACGCCTACTATTATCTCTTCCCCTTTGCCGTCGGTACCATGTTGGTGCGTGTTGTCCTGAATTCAGAGGTCTCGCTGGTTTTTGCCATCCTCTCTTCAATCATTACTGCGCGTTCTGTTCGGCAACAGCTTTGCCATTCTTGCTCTTTGTCTTTTCTGACCAGTCTTTCCGGAGCGCATTGGGTACGTCATGTCACCGAGCGCTCCTCGCTGTTCCGGGCCGGGGTGCGTCTGGGCATGTTTAATTTTGTTCTGCTTTTCGCCCTGCACTTGACGACCAGCAGGCCTTTTGATCTGCAATTGCTTTACAAGCTGGGCTTTGGTTTTGCCGGAGGCCTGGCTGCGGCGGTGATGGTGACCGGGATCGTTCCCTCTGGTCGAGTCACTGTTCCGCTATACGACCAATATCAAGCTGCTTGAACTGGCCAATATGAACAACCCGCTACTGCGGGACCTGATGGTTCAGGCGCCGGGGACCTATCATCATTCCATTATCGTCGGCAACCTTGCCGAGGCCGCTGCGGAAAACATCGGCGTCAACCCTTTGATGGTTCGTGTCGCCGCCTACTATCACGATATTGGCAAAATCAGGAAGCCGCTGTACTTTATCGAGAATATCGGTGGCCAGGAGAATAAACACGATAAGCTGGCCCCATCCATGAGCGCGCTGGTTCTGATGGCTCATGTCAAAGATGCTGTGGAGATGGCGCGCGAGAATCGGCTGGGGCGGGACCTGAATGATATTATCCGTCAGCATCACGGCACCAGTCTGATGAAGTTTTTTTATGATCGCGCCAAGAGCAAGGCCGATCCCGGGGTTGAACAGATTGACGAGCGTGATTACCGTTACCCGGGGCCCAAGCCTCAGACCCGGGAGGCGGCCCTGATCATGCTGGCTGATGCGATCGAGGCTGCCAGCCGGACCTTGACTGATCCGACGCCGGCACGCATCCAGGGCATGGTGCAGAAAATTATCAATAATATCTTTATTGACGGACAACTCGATGAATGCGAATTGACCCTGAAGGATATTCAATAATATTGCCAAAAGCTTCAAGCTTGGTGCTCGGCGGCATCTTCCACTATCGGGTCGATTATCCGGAGCCGGTCAGCAAAGAACGAAGTATAGAAAAAACCACCAGGAGTTCAGATGAAGATCGCGATAGAAAATCAGCAGACGAGTCAGAAGGTAAGAAAGATCCAACTACGAAAAGTAGCTCAGAAGATCTTAAGCGCCTCGGCATGTCCTGATGCCCAGCTTTCGATATCTGATTGTCGATGACGCCGCCATCCAGGAGATTAATCGGGACTATCTGAACAAGGATCGACCCACCAACGTCATCTCTTTTGCCATGCAGGAAGGTGAGGGCGGGGGTGTACAGCCGGACCTGCTGGGTGATGTGGTCATCTCTGCAGAGACCGCCGCGCGTGATGCCTGTGAGGCCCGGAATTCATTTGAAAGTGAACTGTATTTCCTGCTGCTGCATGGCATCCTGCATTTGCTTGGCTATGACCACGAGCGTGGCACGCGAAGATGATGCGAAACGTATGGAAGCCAGGGAGCGTGAAATCTTTGCTTTGATTCGTCAGGAGTTTCTTGCTGAATGAAGGGTGAGCCATCTCAAGCCCAAGGGATTTATCGGTAGCCTGAATTGCGCGATCGAGGGCATCCTCTGGGCTGCCAAGACACAGGGTCATATGCTCTTCCACCTGGTTGCGGCGATCCTGGTCCTGGTCGGTGCCCTGGTCCTACGCCTTTCTCTGCACGAATTTGCCCTGCTGGCCCTGGCCATCACCCTGGTTTTGTTTGCCGAACTGATGAATACGGCAGTCGAAGTGGTTGTCGATCTGGTCTCACCTGATTTTCATCCCCTTGCCCAACGTGCCAAAGATGTTGCCGCCGGCGCTGTGCTTCTAGCCATGTGTCGGCGGAATGGTGCTTGGTTACCTGGCAGTGTCGAGGTTCTTCTTTACGGCAGGGGCGAGTGCCAGTCAGGAGTTCATGCGCTCAACCGGTAACGTGGCGATTATCTCGGTTGTCGTGGTTGTGTTTCTGGTGATCCTGGCCAAGGCCCGTTTGGGCACAGGGACACCTTTGCATGGGGGCATGCCAAGCGGACATGCCGGGGTGGCTTTTTCCATCGCGACCTCTGTTGCCTTTTCCGAAGTCGGTCTGCTGGTGATCCTGCTGGCCTGGTTTCTTGCTGCCACTGGTCGCACAAAGCAGGATTCTGCTTGGCGTTCACACTCTGAAAGAAATTGTTGCCGGTGGCATGGTCGGCATCGTGACGACTATGGTCCTGCAACTGGCTTTTCACTAACCGAATAGGAGTTTCCTGCTCAGTGGAAGACGATCAAAACCCTCATCGCAACTCACTTGGTTTAACCATCAGCCGGCTTTTTCGGGGGCGTGCACGTGCTCTGACGGAAAAAGAACTGCAGGAAGCGATCAACAGTTCCGAAGAAGAGGGGATTCTCAACGAATCAGAGGGAGACATGTTGCAGTCGATCTTTGAGTTCGGCGACACCATTGTCCGTGAAGTGATGGTGCCGCGCACAGATATGGTTTGTTGTCCTGCCCATGCGACCCTCAGTGATTTTCTCAAACTGATCATACGCTTCCGGGCACTCCCGTGTTCCTCTCTTCGAAGGCTCGACGGACAAGATTGTCGGTGTTGTTTATGCAAAAGACCTGCTGCGCAACTGGGGGGCAAATGACGAGACTCTGACGCTTACCGAAGTCATGCGCACCCCTTATTTTATCCCTGAAACCAAGCGTATTGATGACTTGCTGGTGGATTTCCGCACCCGTCGGGTGCATATGGCGATCGCCGTTGATGAGTATGGCGGCACATCCGGCCTGATCACGATAGAAGACCTGCTCGAAGAGATCGTTGGCGACATACAGGATGAGTATGATCTGGAGGTCTCCTGGCTGCAAGCCCAGGATGACGGGACAATTCTGGTCGATGCCAGAAGCAACGTCGAAGAATTGGAAGAATATTACGATATCAAAATTCCCCGAGAAAAGTTCGATACCGTTGGAGGCTATCTGTTCCATCTGTTAGGCAACGTACCTAAAAAAGGTGAAAAGATCAGTGATAATGGACTGGTATTGATGGTTGAGCAATCGGATGAGCGTAAAATCGAGACGGTCCGTGTCTGGCGCGACACCGAAACTTCTGAATCTGAATGATGAGTATGCGCAGATTTGTGCCTGACAAAACAACCTGTCTCAGCGCCTTGTCAGGTTTCTTGCTGGCATGCTCTTTCCCGCTCCCCGACTATCATCTCCTTGCCTGGTTTGGACTTGTTCCGCTGATTCTGGTCATGCAGAAGCGACCTTTCAAGAGTGGTTTTGTTGCCGGTGTGGTGTTTTTTGCCGTCACCCTCTACTGGCTTAATATCGTGATGACCACTTATGGTCACCTGCCTCTGGTCCTCTCGTTTCTTCTCTATTTACTGCTTGCCGCCTACCTGGCCCTCTACTGGGGCGCGGCGTCCTGGGCCGCCTGTCGTCTCAAGGAGTTTAGAGGCTACTCTTTTGCGCTGACCTTGCCGGTCTTCTGGGTTGCTCTGGAGTTCCTGCGTGAGTTCCTGCTGACCGGCTTCCCCTGGGCAACCCTCGGCTATTCCCAGCACGGCTGGTTGACAATGATTCAATCTGCGGACCTGTTCGGTGTCTACGGCTTGAGCTATCTGTTGCTCTTGTCGTAACGCGGCTCTTGCCGAGTTTTTTTTACTTAAGGGCCGCAGCCTTTCGTCAGGTCATTCGATGAAAGCTCTCGCCGTTACAATCCTTCTGCTGTTGGGTAACTATGCATACGGGACCTGGTGTCTGCAGCAGAGTCCTGATGCTCGTCCTGAATCCCTGGCTGTGGCTGTTGTCCAGGGCAATATCCCGCAAGCTCTAAAGTGGCGGCCAGAGAACCAGGTCAAGACAGTGCGTACCTATCGTAACTTGTCACTGCAGGCCGAGCAAAAGGGAGCAAAAGATCTGCTTGTCTGGCCAGAAGCGGCCATGCCCTTTTATTTCCAGGATGGCGGTCCTCTGGCTGATGCTGTCGCTAAGCTTGCTGCTGAGACAAAAACAACTCTGCTCTTTGGTAGCCCTGCCTATAAAAGAGACTCCGGGAGTTTAAGTTACCTGAACAGTGCCTTTATGCTTTCGCCGACAGCCGAAGTGCTCGGGAGAAGTGATAAAATTCACCTTGTTCCCTTCGGTGAATATGTGCCCCTCGGCAAGTTCCTCCCTTTTGTTAATAAACTGGTCGACGGTATCGGTGATTTTTCTCCGGGCAAGATCAACCCCTTGCCGATTGGTGAACATAAACTTGGTGTCCTGATCTGTTACGAGGTGGTCTTTCCCGAATTGGCCCGGGAATTTGTTCGGCAGGGCAGTGATTTGCTGGTGAATATTACCAACGATGCCTGGTTTGGTAACTCATCGGCCCCCTGGCAGCATCTGGCGATGGCCCGTTTTCGAGCGATAGAGAACCGTGTCTGGCTGGCTCGTGCCGCCAATACCGGCATCTCAGCCTTTATCGCACCCTCGGGAAAAGTTATTAAGCAAACCGGTCTCTTTGAAGCCGCTTTTCTCTCGGCGGACGTTGGCCTGGGTGCTCGACCAAGGCTCTACTCACATATGGGCGATCTGATTCCGGGGGCGTTCCTGCTGATCTGCCTGATCTGGTTGATTCAGACCCGCCGGCGTTTTTTTTGAAGCGCAAGTTTATTCAAGATACAAAGACATAATCGACTTAGAAGGAATAGCAAAAGCTTAACCACGCAGAGGCGCAGAGATCGCAGAGAAAACAGTTCAGACAAGCCTTTCAGGTTTTGCCTTGCTCTGCGATCTCTGCGTCTCGAGTGAGCAGAGCGAACGGGCGTGAATCGGTTCGTGCTCTTCAGGTTTAGCGTTTTTGCAATGGATTGACTGGATGTTAGATAACCATACAAGCTTTTCCGGCTCATTATTCTGATCACTTGCAATACTTTCCAGGAAAATCCCCAAATCCATGAAGTTTCCTTGTCCCGTTCGATGACTACGGGTATAATCCGCTGTTCGTCTTAAAGCTTTGGGAGATTAAAATGTTTCGTGAAGAAATTGAATTACTGAAAAGCCTCCAGGACAAGCTCTCTGAGCTGAGGAGGTATCTTTGACATCGATAGTAAGCGTGAGCGTGTCGCAGAGTTGGAAGCGGAAGTTGCCAGACCTGAATTCTGGAATGACAACGAAAAAGCCCAGGAGGTCCTGAAAGAAAGGACCTTGCTGCAAAAGCTTGTTGAAGACTGGGAATCGGCAGCCAACGGCCTGGAAGATGTCCAGGTCCTGATCGAACTTGGAGAAGAAGTGCGAAGACGAAGAGGCCCTTGCGGAAGTTCGCGAGATGCTGCCTGCGTCTGGAAAAGTCGATCGGCAAGATGGAGTTTGCCCGCATGCTTTCCGGTGAGCATGATGCCAGCAATGCCATCGTCAGCATCAATGCCGGTGCCGGTGGACGGAAGCCCAGGACTGGGCCGAGATCCTGTTGCGCATGTACCTGCGCTATTGTGAGCGCAAAGGCTTCAAGGCTGAAATCACCGATTATCAGCCAGGTGATGAAGCGGGCACCAAAGGGGTGACCTTTACGGTCACCGGGGATTATGCTTTTGGCTACCTGAAGGCAGAGAAGGGCATTCACCGCCTGGTCAGAATCTCTCCATTTGATTCCAATGCTCGCCGCCACACGTCTTTCTGTTCAGTTTTTGTTTTCCCTGAGCTCACTGATGATGTCGACGTCGAGATCCTGGACAAAGATCTTAAGGTCGATACTTATCGGGCCAGTGGAGCCGGTGGTCAGCATGTCAATAAAACGGACTCGGCGATCAGGATCACCCATATTCCGACCGGCATTGTCGTCAGTTGTCAGAATCAGCGCTCTCAGCACAAAAACCGCTCTACGGCGATGAAGCAACTGAAAGCACGGCTCTATGAAATGGAACTGGAAAAGAAAGAGAGTGAAGCCGAGGAGTCTGGGTGGCGAAAAGAAGGACATCGCCTGGGGCAGCCAGATCCGCTCTTATGTGCTTCATCCCTATCGCATGGTCAAGGACCATCGCACCGATTTTGAAGTCGGCAATACCGATGCGGTGCTTGACGGCAATCTGGACGGCTTCATAGAAGCCTATCTGATGCAGTAAGGGCAGCTGTAAGCTGTAGCACGAGAGCTGTAAGCTGTAGGGCTGTAAGGCTGACAGCGACTGTCCCCGCGGTCAGGAGACTGATCCCATAACTGTATCACTGATAATCGATCAGTGAATTACTGATTAAATATATTGAAGGAAAGAGTTTATGTCTGAAGAAAGTCAAAACGAAATTGTCGCTCAACGGCGCACCAAGCTTAGAGACCTCCGCGACCAGGGTCACAACCCCTTTGCCAATGGTTTTGCGACGGATGCCACTGCAGGCGTGGTTCACACGACTCACGCCGATCATGATGCTGCCGCACTCGAGGACGCTTGAGACAATCTATCATGTTGCCGGCCGCATTATGGCAAAACGGGATTTTGGTAAGGCCGCATTTGTCCAGCTTCAGGACCGCACCGGCCGTCTCCAGGTTTATGTTGCCAAGAACCTGGTGGGCGAAGAAAGCTTTGAACTGTTTCGCAAGTTCGACCTCGGCGACATCGTCGGTGTCAAGGGCGCCCCTTTCGCACCAAAACCGATGAACTCTCCCTGCGTGCCGAGTCGATTCAGCTTTTGACCAAATCGCTGCTGCCTCTGCCGGAAAAGTGGCACGGCTTGACCGATGTGGAAACCCGCTATCGCCAACGCTATCTTGACCTGATGGTCAACCCTGATGTGCGCGAGGTGTTCCGCAAGCGCAGCCAGATCATCTCCCTGATTCGTGACTACATGGTGAACAACGATTATCTTGAAGTTGAAACGCCGATGATGCAGCCGATCGCTGGCGGGGCGACGGCCAAGCCGTTTATTACGCATCATAATACCTTGAAGATGGATCTTTTCCTGCGGATTGCTCCGGAGCTTTACCTTAAGCGCCTGGTCGTTGGTGGCTTCGAGCGCGTCTTCGAGATCAACCGCAACTTTCGCAACGAAGGGATCTCAATCCAGCATAATCCTGAATTCACCATGATGGAGTTCTACCAGGCCTACGCGACCTATGAAGACCTGATGGACCTGACCGAAGAGTTGATCTGCCATGTTGCGGAACAGGTGGTTGGCAGCCTGCAGTTCATGTACGGCGAACGTGAGGTCGACCTGAGCCGCCCCTGGCAGCGTCTGACCGTACGCGAAGCTGTGCTCAAGTATGGCGACATCAGTGAGGCTGACATGGAGGATCGTGACAAGCTGCTGGCTTATGCCGACAAGCTGGGCCTGGATCTCGACAAGCAGATCGGCTACGGCAAGCTGCTGACGGAGGTTTTCGATGCGGTTGCCGAGCCGGAGCTCTGGCAGCCGACATTTATCACCCAGTACCCGACCGAGGTGTCCCCACTGTCACGCAAGAACGATCAGGATGAGAATGTCGTTGATCGCTTTGAACTGTTTGTCGTCGGTCGCGAGCTTGCGAACGCTTTCTCCGAGCTGAATGACCCTGACGACCAGCGTGAACGTTTTGTCAAACAGTTGGTCGAAAAAGAAGCCGGTGATGAAGAAGCTCACGCCATGGATGAAGATTACATCCGCGCCCTTGAGTATGGTTTGCCGCCAACCGCAGGTGAGGGTATCGGCATTGATCGCCTGGTGATGTTGTTGACAAATTCTCAGTCAATTCGTGACGTTATCCTCTTCCCACAGATGCGTCCCGAGTCGAAAGTGATAGGATGATGCAGCGGACTACGAAGAATGAGAAAGAGTCAGTTGCTCTCTATCGTTCCTCGTTCCCCGTGCCTCGTCCCCGGTTTTAAATGAACTACGAACTCTTTGTCAGCCTGCGTTACCTGCGTGCCAAGCGTAAACAGACGTTTATCTCGGTGATCTCGTTTATTTCGATTATCGGTATTACGCTCGGTGTTGCCGCGTTGATTGTGGTCCTTGCCGTCATGACCGGCTTTCACGATGGTGTCAGGCAGCAGATCCTCGGCAATATCCCGCATGTGCTGGTGCAGAAGTATGGCGATAGCCTGACCGATTATGCTGCGGTTGTCGCGGCGGCCAAGGCGGCTTCTCCACATGTTTTGAATGCTTCTCCTTTTGTCAGCAAGGAAGCGATGCTGCTTTCGCGGCGGAATGTTGCCGCGGTCAATGTCAAGGGTATTGAACGGCAGAACAAAATCTTTCGTCAGAGCTTTTTGACTGAATCCGGAGATGACATTGAAGACCTTCTTTATGGCACCTGCGGACACGCAGCCGGGAATTCTGATCGGCCTGGACACTGCGACGACACTGGGTGTTGCCGTTGGTGATGCCATCAATGTCATCCCGCCGATGTTCAACATTACGCCCTTCGGCATGATCCCGAAGATGAAGCCGTTTAAGATCGTGGGTATTTTAAACAGCGGGGGGGCTTTACCGACGCCTATTTTGCTTATATTGATCTGAAAGAGGCTCAACATTTCTTCGACCTTGGTGAAGGTGTGAGTGGTGTTGAGGTTGAGGTTGACAGCTTTGATCAGGCGGCCCCTGTTGCCAGCAGCTTACGCCAGGAGTTCGGCTTCCCGTATTCGGTACGGTCATGGGAGGATATGTTCGGGTCCTTTCTCTCCGCGCTCAAGCTGGAGAAGCTTGGCCTGTTTATCGTCCTCGGCATCATCGTGTTGGTCGCGGCTTTTAACATCGCGACGACGCTGATCATGGTGGTGATGGAAAAACATCGTGATATCGCCATTCTGCGGTCCATGGGTGCAACCTCTCGCAGTATCATGCAGATTTTTGTCTTCGAAGGCCTGATTATCGGCACTCTGGGGACCCTCTTCGGTACCGGACTCGGGCTGTTGCTGGCCAAGAACGCCGACCCACTGATCAAGGGACTGGAGAACCTGCTTAAGGTTAAAATCTTTGATCAGAGCGTCTATGGCATGGATCACTTCCCCTCGGTCGTTAACACCGCTGATGTCGTGGCTGTTGTTGTCGTCGCCATGTCGATATCTTTGCTGGCAACCGTATATCCGGCGTGGCGGGCGGCCAAAATGGATCCTGCAGAAGCTCTGCGTTATGAATAGGTTGATGCCATGATTGCTGTCCGTGAACTTTCGAAAAGCTTTGTTACCGATCGTGGCAGGATCGATGTCCTGAAGAACGTTGATCTGGATATCCGTGCTGGTGAACGCATTGCTGTTGTTGGTGCCTCCGGTGCCGGTAAGACCACGCTGATGCACCTGCTCGGTGGTTTGGATCGGCCAACCAGCGGCTCTGTTTGCTTTGCCAACAAGGATATTTTTAGCTACTCAACGCATGAGCTGGATGCTTTTAGAAACCGCTCTATCGGTTTTGTCTTCCAGTTCCATCAACTGCTGCCCGAGTTCAACGCCCTGGAAAATGTCATGATGCCGGCATTAATCGGCAGAGCTTCAGCTAAGGACGCCGGAGCACGTGCGATAGAAATCCTTAAGGCCGTCGGTCTCGGCGCATCGCCTCGACCATAAGCCGGGTCAACTCTCCGGAGGTGAGCAGCAGAGGGTTGCCATTGCCCGCTCTTTGATCATGTCGCCGAAATTGCTTCTGGCTGACGAACCGACCGGCAACCTGGACAGTACGACCTCTGACGAAATCCTGGCTCTGCTTGACCACTTGCACGAACGAACGCAATCTGACGATCGTCGTTGTGACCCATAGCGAAAAAGTTGCCGGACATATGGATCGGGTCGTGCATATGGAAGATGGCTTTTTGAAATCCTGATTCTGCGCTGAAATGCTTATTTTTCAAGGTGTTCATGGCGACTTTATGGTTTACCTTCTGCCTGCAATTCCTTATAATGACGCGATTTTTAACTTGCCAACTTGATTTGGAGTGTTATTGATATGATGAAGAGGGCTCTTGCGTTACTGATCTGCTTTTGCCTGGCTTTTCCTGCCTGGGCAGCAGAAGAGTTCAAGCTTGCTGATGTTCAGATTCAAGGCAACCAGCGAGTGAATACTGTTGATATTTTGAATGCCGTGAGCATCAAGCCCGGACAGACAGTCACTCCTGCTGATATCGATGCCGCCATGGGCGATATCTATAAAATGGAACGCTTTTCGGATATTACTGCTGATATTTCTGGAGAGGCAGACGCCTCGGTGCTGACCTTCATCGTTAAAGAGCGTCCCCTCGTACGCAATGTCCGTTTTGAGGGTAATGACAAACTCACCACGGAAAAATTACGTGAAGTCATAACGGTTAAGGTCCCGGACATTTACGATCCGTTTGAAGTCAACAACAGTGTCGAGCATGATCAAGCTTGCATACACCACAGAAGGCTATTATGCAGCGGAAGTCACTGCTGACAGCCATGTCAATGAGAAGAATGAAACACTGGTGACCTTCCGTATCAAAGAAGGCGATATCGTCCGCATCAAGGAGATTCGTTTCGAGGGTAATACGGTTTTTGATGACGACGACCTCAGAGATGCCATGGAGACCAAGAAAAAATGGATTTTCTCCTGGATAACTGATCGGGGAAATTATAATGAAATTCAATTGAACCAGGATCTTGAAAGGATTGCTGATCTTTATTTTAATGATGGCTATGTCCGTGTTAAGGTTCGCCAACCGGTTATCTCTCTTGTCGATAATGACAAGAATATGCTGCTGCTTATCCAGATTGATGAAGGCCCTCAGTACCGGATGGGCAGTGTTGACGCCCAGGGCGACCTGAATCAGGAAAAAGCTCAGCTGCTTGCTATGCTGGGCTTGAAACCCGGAGATGTTTTCTCCCGTGCTCAATTACGCAAGGGCGTTGAGGTTATTACTGATGTCTATGCAGATCAGGGTTACGCCTATGCGAACGTCTCGCCTTTGACCCGCGCCAATGATGAGACTAAGCTGATCGATCTGATGCTTGATATTGAGCAGGGTCCGCAGGTTTCGGTTGAACGTATCAACATTACCGGAAACACCAAGACGCGCGACAAGGTTATTCGTCGCGAGATGAAGCTGGTTGAAGGTGACCTGTACAACGCCACCAACCTGAAACGAAGCAAGGCCCGGATTAATAACCTGGGCTTTTTCGAGGCTGTGGATGTCGCTACCAGTGCCGGATCTGAAGACGACCTCATGAATGTTGATGTCAAGGTTGAGGAACGCTCTACCGGAACCTTCAGCGTCGGTGCCGGTTATTCATCGGTTGATGGCTTTGTTGGCCAGGGCTCCATAACCCAGGAAAACTTTCTGGGTCGAGGCTGGAGGTTGAACCTTGCGGCGTCCATTGGTGGCACAAGCACGACTTATCAGTTGGGTCTTACTGATCCTTATTTCCTTGATACCCGTTGGACTCTTGGTGCTGACGTCTACCAGACCGAACGGGAATGGACGGATTTCAGCCGTAAAGCCAAAGGCTTTGCGATTAAGGCCGGTCACCCGGTCGGTGAGTACTCCAGGATTCTGGTCACCTATCGTTTTGAAGATAAGGAAATTTATGATGTCGAGTACTTTTGCCTCGAATACGATAAAGGACCAGGAAGGGAAATCTACGCTCAGTTCCGTCACGACGACATATAGCTACAATACAACTGACAATCGTCTGGACCCCTCTGCCGGTACCGACCTGAGTGCGACCTGGGAGTTTGCCGGCATTGGTGGCACAGAAAAATTCAGCAAGTATATTCTGGACTCGCGTCATTTCTGGCCCTGGAAATGGGACACCGTGTTTTCGGCACATGGACAACTCGGTTATGTCCATGCTTTGAACGGCAACAGCGATGATGTGCCGATTGATGAAAGGTTCTTCCTCGGCGGTATCTACTCTTTGCGCGGCTTCAAATCCCGTGAAGTTGGTCCACGGGATGAATATGGAGATTTTATCGGCGGCGATACGGAAGCTTATTTTAATTTCGAATATATCTTCCCGATTGTTAAAAGCCTCGGCCTCAAAGGTGTGACCTTTTTTGATGTCGGTAATACCTGGAATTCCGAGGATTACTGGGGTGAAGATGATGAGGCTTTCGCTTCCTGGCGTTACAGCGCCGGGGCCGGAATTCGCTGGCTGAGTCCCATGGGCCCAATGCGCTTTGAGTATGGTTTTAATCTTGATCCCAGAGATTATGAATCCAAGGGTCAAGTTTGATTTTATGATTGGCCGATTCTTCTAAGACTTACAGTAAATATCATTTCAAGGAGATTATGCATGAAGCAGTTTGTCATTTTGATGTTGGTTTGTTTCGCTCTGGTTGCCTCCCCCGTGATGGCACAGGCTCAGAAAATAGCTTATGTAGACCTGCAGAAGGCTTTGAATCTTTCTGCTGCCGGCAAGGAAGCCAAAGAGAAAATCAAAGCCGAAGTACAGGGTTATGATGCTGAAGTTCAGCAGCGTCAGGAAGAGCTGAAGAAGCTTAAGGAAGATCTGGAGAAGCAGGCCATGCTTCTCTCGGAGGAAGCCCGTAACGCCAAAGAGCGCGATTACCAGCAGAAGGTCAAGGATTATCAACGCTTCACCAAAGATATCCAGGAGACCCTGCAGCAGACAGACGCTGATCTGACCCGGAAAATCCTTGAGAAGCTCCTTAAGGTTGTTCAGGATGTACGGCAAAAAAGATGGCTACCTGATGGTTCTTGAAAAAACCGAAAGTTCTATTGTCTATGCAGATGAAAGTATCGATATTACCGAGTCGGTTATCAAGGCTTTTGATAAACAAGGGAACTAAACGTTATGCATGCTGAACAGAGGGAACTGACTTCCCTGGCTGTTCTGGCAGATCTGGTAGGGGGGTGCGTCTCTGGCGACCCCTCTACTTCTGTTTCCGGGGTTGCCCCTCTTGATCTTGCCGGTCCAGACCAGATCTCTTTTCTGGCGAACCCCAAATATAAGGGACAGCTGGCTGATTGCAGAGCTGCGGCGATCATTGTCCATCCATCTATGCAAGACAGTGTGCCGCTGCCCCTGATCCTTGCCGAAAACCCTTATCTCGCTTTCGCTAAAATTCTGACCTTTTTTGAGGTCTTACCTCATGTGGGGCAGGGTGTGATGGCAGGTGCTCATGTCCACCCTGAAGCCGTTCTTGGCGACAACGTCACAATTGCTCCCGGGGCCGTTGTCTCTGCCGGTGCCAGAATCGGTAGGGGGACCCATCTGCATCCGGGTGTTGTGATTGGTGAGGGAACGGTTGTTGGTGATGATTGTCTTCTTCACGCTAATGTGACGGTACGGGAAAAATGTATTCTTGGTGACCGCGTCATCCTCCAGCCGGGTGCTGTGATCGGTTCCGATGGCTTCGGTTTTGCTCCTGACGGGGCAGGTTACTACAAGATCCCCCAGGTCGGTCATGTCGTCATCGAAGATGATGTTGAAATAGGCTCCTGTACTTGCGTTGATCGCGGAACCTTGGGCATCACGCGGGTGGCGCGTGGTACAAAGATCGATAATCTTGTACAGGTCGCGCACAATGTCGAGATCGGTGAAGATACCATTATGGTGTCTCAGGCTGGAATCGCCGGAAGCACGACAATCGGCAAGCATTGTATCTTTGGTGGTCAATCTGCCATTGTTGGGCATGTAAAGATTGGTGATAATGTTACCCTTGCCGCACGCGGCGGTATCTCCAATAATGTAGACAGCAACCAGACGCTTGCCGGCGTTCCGGCGACAGCTCACCGCGATTGGCTCAAAACGACCATGACCATGAAGCATCTTCCCGAGATGCGCAGAGAACTCAAACAACTCAAAAAAGAGATGGCTGAACTAAAAAGCAAGTTAACAAAGGAAGACAGTTAATTATGGAATTGACCACACTTGACATTATGAAGCTTCTGCCTCACCGTTACCCTTTCTTGCTTGTCGATCGGATTACTGAGTTTGAAGTAGGAAAGCCGCATCACTGGCATGAAGAATGTGACGATCAATGAACCCTTTTTCCAGGGCCACTTCCCTGATCATCCGATCATGCCGGGAGTCCTTATTCTGGAGGCGATGGCTCAGGTCGGCGGCGTCTACGCGATTCTTGCCAATGAAGTTGGTGAGAACCAGGTGCCCTATTTCGTTGGCATTGACAAGGCCAAATTCCGCAAACCGGTTCTCCCTGGAGATGTTCTGTCTCTTGAGCTTGAGCTGCTCAAGGTTCGTCGTGGCATCTATACCTTTAAAGGCAGTGCCAGGGTCGATGGCAAGCTGGTTGCTGAGGCCGAACTGAAAGCAACTTTTGCTGATAAATAAAGGCGATTTATGATTCACCCGACTGCAATAATTCATCCCGGTGCAAAACTGGCCGACAATGTCACTGTTGGTGCCTATAGTACGATTGGAGAGCACGTCGTTATTGGTGCCGGAACCACGATTGCCAGTCATGTTGTTATTGAAGGTTGGACTGAGCTTGGGGAAGATAACCAAATTTTTCAGTTCTCTTCTGTCGGCGCTGACCCGCAGGACCTCAAATATGCCGGTCAGGAAACCTATCTGAAAATTGGTGATCGTAACAGGATCCGGGAATTTACGACCTTGAATCGTGGCACAGAGGAGGGCGGCGGCATGACCAGGATCGGTGATGACAACCTTTTTATGGCCTATTCTCATGTTGCTCATGATTGCATCGTCAATGATCACGTTATCCTGGCAAATGGCGCAACCCTGGCTGGTCATGTTGAGGTCGAATCAGCTGCTATTCTCGGTGGCCTCTCTGCAGTACACCAGTTCTGTCGCATCGGTTGTCACACTATGCTGAGCGGTGGTGCCATGGTTTCACAGGATGTGCTGCCCTACACCATCGCACAGGGAGACAGGGCCAAGACTGTTGGTTTGAATCTGATCGGCCTGAAAAGGAGAGGTTTCAGCGAGGAGACAATCAAGGGAATCAAGAAGTCCTATCGCTTGATCTTCCGTTCTGGTCTTGGACTGGAAGAAGCGCTGGGAAAAATTGCTGATGAAGTTGAGTCGACGCCGGAACTGGACCATTTCGTCAACTTTATCAAACAGAGTCAACGTGGCATCGCAAGGTGACTCGACCGTCCCGATCCGTTTGACAGTTGTCGTTGCCTATAGTATGTCACAGCACTTGACAGGACACTCATAGTGGGAGACCCAAGCAAGCGTATCATGATTATCACCGGAGAAGCCTCCGGGGATTTACATGGTGCAAAATTGATAAGTGCTGCGACTAAGCAGATGCCCGGTATTCAGTTTTTTGGCGTCGGCGGCAAGAAGATGGCAGAGGCCGGTTGCGAGATCCTGATTCCGGGTGAAAAACTGGCAGTCATGGGCATCGTCGAAATTGTTGGTCACCTGCCGGTTATATGGAAGGCTTTCAATCAGCTTAAAAGAGAGTTTTTCGGCAGCAACAGGCCTGATGCTCTGGTCCTGATAGATTTCCCCGAATTCAACCTCAGGTTGGCACGCCAGGCGAAAAAAGCCGGCATCCCGGTGCTCTACTACGTCAGCCCCCAAGTCTGGGCCTGGCGCCGGGGAAGAGTCAAGAAAATCGCAGCAGTCGTTGATTCTCTCGCGGCCATATTCCCTTTTGAGCCGGCTTTTTATGACGGCCAGGATATCCTGGTCAAATACGTTGGTCATCCCTTGCTGGACGAATTCGAAGAGGCCGGTAACTGCCAGAATCTTCGTTTACGCCTGCAGATTGCTGAAGATAAAAAGGTCGTTGGCCTTTTCCCGGGCAGTCGTCATAACGAGTTGCGCTATATGTTGGACACGCTCGTAGAGGCGGCGCAGTTAATCTATGACAAGCAACCGCAGACACATTTCCTGGTGCCGGTTGCAAACACTTTGTCCCACGCTGAGATTCAGTCTCATTTTCCCGTTGATCTTCCGGTGACGCTGATAGCATCTGATGATGCTTCGATTTATGATGTCGCAAGCAGCTGCGATACTATTCTGACGGTCTCAGGCACAGTGACTTTGCAGATCGCACTGGTTGGGACGCCCATGGCAATTTTTTACAAGGTTTCACCGCTTACATACGCCATTGGCAAACGCCTCATAAAGGTCGATCATGTCGGCTTGGCCAATATTGTTGCAGAGGGCCGGATTGTCCCGGAGTTTATCCAGGACATGGCAACTCCGCAGAACCTGGCCGATGAAGCGCTCCGTGTTCTAAACGATAGCCGATACGCACAATGATATGCGCTCGGCACTTAAACAGGTTCATGCAAAACTTGGTGAGCCCGGATGCTCCGACAGGGTCGCAGACATGTTGTTCGAGCTCCTGTAATATTTGATCTCGGTGATAATCAGGTATTGATATAGATGAAAAGTCATATGACCAAAAAGCAGATTTACCTAAGAGTGGTTCAGTATTCCAGACCATACCTGTGGCGCATTGTGCTCTCCCTGGTCTTTTCTCTGGTTGTCGCCGGCTCCGATGTTGCTTATATCAACCTGATTGAACCCTTGATTGACAAGGTCATTACCGCCAGGAACATGACGTTGGTTAATCTTGTTCCTGTTGTTATTATCGGTTTGGCCGTTCTCAAGGGAGTCGGACGTTTTTATCAGGAATATTATATAAAAACAGCAGGTCAGCTGGCTGTACAGGATATTCGTAACGATCTCTTCAGCCAGTCGATGCATCTGTCGATGGGCTTTCATGTCAAACAACCTCCTGGAGTCATTACCTCAAGAGTTCTTAACGATGTCGGTATCTTGCAAAGATCTGCTGCGGATATCCTGGTGGATGGCATCCGTGAGAGTTTCACCCTGATCGGTTTGATTACCCTGGCTTTTTATAAAGACTGGAGACTGGCCGCAGTTGCTTTTTCGGTGATGCCCTTCTGTGTGATCCCGGCGACACAGCTGGGCAGGCGAATCAGAAACAATACCAAGAGTGGTCTTAAACGCATGGGTTTTTTGACCGGCACCTTGCAGGAGGCCTTCAGTGGTATAAAAGTCATCAAAGCCTTCGGTCAGGAAGAAGCCCAGATTCAAGAGTTCAAAGCAGAGAACAAGCAATATTATAAATACTTGCGTAAGGCGATCAAGTACAACTCTCTGACCGCCCCTGCCGTGGAAATTCTGGCAGCCCTTGGTGGTGGCGGCGTGGTCTGGTATGGCGTTCATCGGGTTCTTTCCGGCGAAACGACCCAGGGGCAGCTTTTCTCGATTGTTGCCGCAATCATGATGATGTTTACTCCGGTTAAACGCTTGACACGGGTCAGTAATATTATCCAGAAATCGGTTGGTGCTGCCGAAGGTGTCTTTACTCTGCTGGATCAACCGCGTGATGTTGTCGACAAGCCCGAGGCAATCGACCTTCCACGTGCACGTGGGGAAATTGTTTTTGAAAATGTCACCTTCAGCTACGGTGACGAGCCTGTATTGACTGAGTTCAACCTGCACGCTAACCCGGGTGAAGTGATTGCTCTGGTCGGCCCCAGTGGCGCCGGGAAATCAACAGTGGCTGGATTAATGGCTCGTTTCTATGATCCCCAGACAGGCTCCGTCAAAATAGATGGTTACGATGTGCGTGATATTTCACTGCAGAGCCTGAAGAAAAACCTTGCTTTTGTTGATCAGGAAACCTTCCTGTTTAGCGGGTCGGTCAGAGACAATATTCGTTACGGCAAGCAGGATGCCAGTGAGGAATCAATTGCCGGTGCTGCAGAACAGGCCTACGCCACGGATTTTATAAACAAGCTTCCGCAAGGCTATGACACCTCGATCGGTGATCGCGGTGTTCGTCTCTCCGGAGGTCAACGGCAACGTCTTTGTGTTGCGCGCGCACTGCTTAAAGATGCTCCTGTTCTCATTCTCGATGAAGCGACCAGTGCTCTGGACACGGAAAGTGAAGCCATGGTGCAAAAGGCGCTTGGCAACCTGATGAAAAACCGGACAACCCTGGTTATTGCACATCGTTTGTCGACAATCATGCACGCAGACAGGATTGTGGTTATGGATCAGGGCAGGGTTGTTCAGGTTGGCAATCATCAGGAACTGCTTACTCAGGGTGGACTTTATCGCAACCTTTACGATATGCAATTTGAGAATATCTGATGCCGTCTTTTGGGGACAGAATTCTGCTATCTTCGACCCCCTGGCTTGCGGCCAAGCTGATTAAATTTATTTATTTTCTTTTAAAACCCGAGACGGTTGGTAAAGAGCGTCTGGAGAAGCTCTGGTCTGAAGGGCTTCATGTCATTTTTGCCACCTGGCATGACCAGCTCCTCCTGATCTCGCCACATTACAGCGGTGGCGCTGCGAAGGTCCTGATCAGCAAATCCAGAGATGGTGAACTGATTGCCCGGGTCGTCAGTCATTTTGGCATCGGCGCTGTTCGCGGTTCTTCCAACAGGGGAGGGCGTGCCGCGTTTCGGGAACTGATAGAACTGTCCAAAGAACCCTGCTCACTGGGCATTACCCCGGATGGCCCAACCGGGCCAAGGCACCAGCTTAAAGAAGGTGTCGTTCAGTTGGCCCGGCTCTCCGGCCGGCCGATTGTACCGCTTGCTTTTGCTTGCACTCATGGCCACAGATTTCGGTCCTGGGACCGTTTCCTGTTACCCTATCCCTGGGGCAGAGCTGTCTATACATTCGGAGAACCGCTTTATTACAGTGATAATGAAACGATCGAACATTTCCAGGACAGGGTGCAAGAGGCAATGGATGCCAACACCATCTCTGCCAGAGAGTATTTAAATCAATATGGTCTATCTGCTGTATGATCTGATCCTCTATCTCTCGGCCTTGTTCCTTGTGCCTTATTACCTGTTTCGCGGCTTGCGTTACGGTAAGGCGAGGCATGGTGTGCGTGAACGCCTGGGGGTTTATGCGCAGGACTTTCGACAAATTCTGCAAGGACGAAAAATTATCTGGGTGCATGCCGTTTCCGTTGGCGAGACCCGTGCCGCTATCCCCCTGTTAAAAGCTTTAAAGAAAAAGCACCCCGAAGCGCTACTGATCTTGTCCAATGTTACCGAAACCGGGCGCAAGATTGCTGCAAACATCCATGAAATTGACCATTACATCTTTTTCCCCTTCGATTTAAGGTGGGCTGTTCGTAAAGCCCTGACGATTATTCAGCCGGATGTCATTATCCTGGTAGAAACCGAAATCTGGCCGAACTTCGTGCTTGAGGCAAAGCGCAGAAACATTCCGATGGTTCTGGTCAATGGTCGTATCTCCGACCGATCTTTTCCGCGCTATCGAATGGCAGGCAAACTGCTGACCCCGATTCTCGACAGTTTTTCAGACTTTTGCATGCAGTCTGAGCAGGATTCACGACGCATCAGACATCTGGGGGCCGCTTCAGGTCGAGTGCTGGTGACCGGCAATCTGAAGTTTGACATGCAACCGCCAGAGATCGATATAGATGAACTGGAAACCCTGAAGCGGGAATTGAAGTTACCTGCAAACGGAAGAATCTGGGTCGCCGGAAGCACCCATGACGGTGAAGAAAAACAGCTGGTCGATGTCTATCAGAATTTGCGCAAAATTTGTCCTGAACTATTCCTGATCCTGGTCCCCAGGCACCCGGAAAGATGTCGGCAGGTCGTTGACGATCTGACAAAAATGGATTTTGCGACGAGCTTGCGAAGTACTGTAGTCAAGCAAGGATAAAAATTTCTGTCCGGGTGAGATCATGGTTGTTGATACCCTTGGTGAAATGTTGAAATTGTACACCCTGGCGGACCTGGTGTTTGTCGGTGGCAGTCTGGTGCCGACCGGTGGTCACAATGTCCTGGAAGCCTCTCTGGTGAAAAAACCCGTATTGTTCGGACCTTACATGCAAAATTTCAAAGAGATTGCGCGCTTGTTGCGGGCGGCCCATGGCGGTCTCCAGGTCATGGACAGCGATGATCTGTATCGTCAAATGAAAATTCTGCTGGAAAACCCATCCGAAGCGGAGCGCATAGGCGATAATGGCCGACACCTGCTTAAGGAGAACCAGGGGGCGACCGAGCGGACCGTGGCAATTATCTCACGCTATATAGACGACTGATGGCATCTTTGCGAAAATTTTATCTGCAACTGCTCAACAATGGGCCAACAGGTCTTTGTGGCACAGTTGCTATTCTGGGGCTTTGGCCCCTTAGTTGTTTCTATGCCGCTGCTGTCAGGCTGCGGCTGTTCTTGTATACCTCTGGATTGAAGAAAATCTATCGAGCAAAAGTGCCGGTTATCTCTGTCGGCAACCTCTCGGTTGGCGGCACCGGAAAAACACCGATGACAGATTTTCTGGCCAAGTGGATGCAGCGACATGACGTTAAAGCCGCTATTGTCAGCCGTGGTTATGGTGGAGAGTATGCCGAAGCGGTTTTGAGAGTGGTTTTGCAAGGGGAACAGGCGACCAATCCCGCGAGCTGTGGTGACGAACCTTTTCTTCTGGCCCAAAAAAATCCAGCCGTTCCGGTGTTCGTGGCACGGCGCAGAGCCCTTGGCGTCAAAGCGGCGGAAGAGGCCGGGGCTGAAGTGATCCTTCTCGACGACGGCTTCCAGCATCTCGCTGTCCACAGAGATCTCGATATCGTGCTGTTGGACAGTGCAAAGCCTTTCGGCAACGGCCGGATGCTCCCTGCCGGCCCGCTTCGGGAACCCCCTTCTGCACTGAAGCGGGGTCAACTGCTTGTTATGACACGTTCTACCCCCGGCCAGGAGCAGCCTTCGGTTTTTGATCAACCAACAATTTTCAGCTGCCATACTCTTTCGCAAAGCCTGACAAGTTTGTCTGGTTCCGTTCTCCCCATGATGGCTCTGGTCGGCAAATCCTGTGTTGCTTTTGCCGGAATCGCGCGTCCGGATGAATTCTTTACTGCTCTGAAAGAGAACCGTCTGACTCTCAAGGAAGAGATTCCTCTGGCTGATCATCAAGTGTATGATGAGGTTTTAATCTCTCGCTTATTAAAGAGTTGTCAGGGTGCTGACGCATTGATCACGACTGAGAAAGACGCGGTCAAGCTTGTCGGGATAAAACTGCCGATTCCCTGTTACCAGGTTGGTGTCGAGATAACTTTTCCCAGGACGGACGTTCTTGACGAGATGTTATTGAAACTCATCCCCAACTCGATTATCGTTGGTGACAACCATTGAAGCTGATCTTTTGTCTTTACGAATACTTCCCCTACGGCGGCTTACAGCGTGATTTCCTTAAAATCACATCCATAGCCATGCAGAGGGGGCACTCGGTTAAAATTCTGACGATGGGCTGGCATGGTGAAATCCCTGAAGGTCTGGATGTACAGATTCTACCGCATTCTGCAATCTCAAATCACAAACGCTGTCTGAAGTTTGCCCGGACTGTCGAGACAGCTGCTATCCGAAATGCCTTATGACGTCGTCGTTGGGTTTCAACAAGATGCAGGGGCTTGATGTTTACTTTGCGGCTGACTCCTGTTACCAGGCCAGGACCAGGAACCTAGGCGCCCTTGCCTCTTTTATCATGGGCCGCTACAGCACCTATGTCGGATTTGAAAAAGCGATATTCTCTCCTGAGTCGAAAACGGAAATTCTCTCAATCTCTCCACAGGAACAAGCTAAATTCATAGCATGCTATGGCACGCCCGAAGAGCGGTTCCATCTTTTGCCGCCCGGTATTTACGAAGATCGTTTTCGACCGACCGACGCGGCCGAGGTTCGTGCCAGGATAAGAAGTGAACTGGGCCTTTCGCAAGATCACCTCATGCTGCTCATGGTCGGTTCAGCCTTTCACACCAAGGGCGTCGATCGTGCTATCTTCGCTGTCTCCGCTTTGCCGGAGGCCTTGCGCAAGCGGGTCAAGCTGTACGTACTGGGCCGAGGTAAAATAGAACTCTTCAGCAAGCTCGCAGAAAAGAGACATCTTGCCGAGCAGGTGAATTTTCTTGGTGGCAGAGAGGATGTCCCTGACTTCCTGCTGGCCGCCGACCTTCTTGTCCATCCGGCTCGAACAGAAAATACGGGTACTGTTCTTATCGAGGCGATGGCTGCAGGGCTGCCGGTGATCGTAACTGAAAATTGCGGTTACGCTTTTCATGTCAAAAATGCGGATTCGGGTCGGATCGTTCCGATGCCCTATGAACAGAAAGACCTCGATAGAACCCTTGCTGAACTTCTCTCTTCTCCTGACTTGAGCACAATTTGGCGAGAATGGAGTCAGATATACTGCCAGGAACGATGTCACCGGCCTCCATGAGAAAGCCGTCGATATTGTCGAAGACGTTGCGCGCAGAAGGAGTCACTCATGATGACTCTCTGCCCGGCATTGCAGGACAAGTTCTCCGGTGAGGATGCCTTTGACCAGGTCTTGGCTACAGAAGGCAAGACTTACCGTGATTTCAAAGGCCGTAAAACCTTACGCTTTGAACATCATGGCAAAGGCTATTTCCTGAAAATTCATCCGGGTGTCGGCTGGGCTGAAATCATAAAATCTCTCCTGAGTCTTAAGGCTCCAGTCCTGGGTGCCAAGGACGAACGTGACGCGATCCTTGCCCTGGAACGAATCGACATACGGACCATGACCATCGCAGGGTATGGTGCCCGCGGTAATAATCCTGCCACCATGCAGTCATTCCTCATTACGGAAGAAATTGAAGACTCCGTCAGTCTGGAAGAACTGGTTCTGGAGGGGAAGTATCAAGCCCTGTCTCCTGGCATGAAACGCGCGCTGATAAAAAAGGTTGCCGAAATTGCCCGTGCGATGCATCAGGGTGGCGTCAACCACCGTGATTTTTACATCTGTCATTTCCTGTTATCAAAAAGCTGGCTTGAGCAAGATCAGAGTGAGCTTGAGCCTCCTTTGTATGTCATTGATCTGCACCGCACCCAACTACGCACCAAGGTGCCGCTGCGTTGGCTGGAAAAGGATCTGGCCGGCTTGCATTTCTCAAGCATGGATGCCGGTTTAACGGTGCGGGATCAGCTGCGTTTCATATCTGTCTATGAGAATCGGCCCCTGAAGGGCGCTGTTAGAAATTCCAGCGGCTTTTGGGCCAGGATAGACAGCAAAGCCAACAAGCTTTACCGGAAGTTTCAGAAGCATTACGGGTAACTTTTGCAAAAGTTTGTTATCATCGACCCGTGAAGAAGAGGCAAACCGGTTGCGCTGATATTTGAAAGGGATAAATGATGCTTGATGATATACGACGTCAATTAACATCTCATGTCGAGGTCATCCATATCCTTGGCAATAAACTTGCCCCGCAAGTTGCCGAATGTGCCCGGATGTTGATTGATACTCTGCGGTCTGGCCAAAAAATCCTGATTATGGGAAATGGCGGCTCCGCTGCCGATGCGCAGCATTTTGCAGCAGAGCTGGTTGGCCGCTTCCTTTTGGAACGCAGAGCTCTTCCGGCCATCGCTCTGACGACTGATACTTCGATCCTGACAGCAATAGGCAACGACTATGGCTTTGACGATATCTTCAAGAGGCAGGTTGAGGCTCTTGCCAAGCCCGACGATCTATTGATTGGTATTTCAACCAGCGGAAACTCCACCAACATCAAACGCGCCTTTACCGCCGGTAAAATGCTAGGTGTCAAAACGATTGGTTTGCTCGGTCGCGATGGAGGTGAGCTTGTTTCGATGACTGATCTAGATCTGACTGTTCCGAGCATTGAAACTCCCAGAATTCAGGAAGCACATCTGGTTATGATTCATATCCTTTGTGATTTGGTTGAAAAAGGGCTTTTTAGCCAAAAATCTGAATAACGGCATGTTCACTTCGAACGGGAGACAAAACCGTCCTTGAAACCTCTCACATTGAACGAATATCAACGACTGGTCGATAACTCTGTAATCCTTGAGGAGGATGGACACGGTCTCAAAGTCCTCGAAACTTCAGATGGACACATCATCAAGATTTTCCGCCAGAAAAGAGTTGTCTCTTCTGCGCTCATAAAACCTTACGCCTCCCGTTTTGTTAAGAATGCACAGGTTTTAAAGAAACTTGGTATCCATACTGTTGAAGTCGTGGATATGTTCTATTGCCCACCTATTAAAAGAACCCTGGTCAAGTATCGACCGATCCCCGGCGAGACTCTCCGTTCCGCATTGCAGGATAAGCTCCGGTTCGACGACATCATGGAAAGTTTTGTTCGTTTTTTAGCCATATTGCACGACAAAGGTGTTTTCTTTCGGTCTATCCATTTGAACAACGTCATCGTTTCTGATGACTCGAATAGGTTGGGTTTGATAGATTTGGCAGATATGAAAATTACATCAAAAGGCCTTTCCCGGGCGATGCGCCTGAGGAATTTTAAACATCTTACCAGGTACAAAGCCGATCAGGAATCGATCAAGAGTTTTGGCCTGGACAGATTTATAGACATCTATTTTTCATGCAATTCTTTGCCAGAATCAGACAAGACGGAATTTCTGGCCGAGTTGCAAAATGTGGTCGAAACTGATGGCAGGGCCTGAGATGAAACTCCTGCTGCAGTTTAGTTTAAACTCTAACAGGCCATTCTTTGTCTATGTCGTTGATCGTTGTCCATTAAGAGCCTTGACGTTTCATTCTTTCTGATATGAATCATTTCGCAAATACAGTGCCCTTTACCGTGACCTTGAACAGTTCTGTAGAGGACAACTCCATCTGTTGTGACCAGCTGTTACGCAACCTGCCCGGGAAACGCCTTGTCTACAAAGGCAGTTGGCAGCAGCGCTCAGTGATTATTAAATTATTCCTGGATCCAAATAGCTCACATCGGCATTGGGCTCGGGAAAAAACCGGCATAGAAGCGCTTGAAAAAGCCAGAGTCCTTACTCCGGAACTGATTTTTTCTGGCCAACTCACTGATGGTACCCCGCTTTTAGTCTTTGCATACCTTCCTGACGCAGAGACCGCCCTTGCGGTTTGGCACAGTCTGACAAACATTGAGGCCAAGTGTGAGCTTGTTGCAACAGTTGACGACACTGGTCGGCAGCATGCACGATAAAGGTCTGCGTGCAAGAGGATTTGCACCTGGAGAATTTTTTGATCTCCGGACGGACAGATTTACGCCATTGATGGCGACACTATCCGTGTGGCAGACAGGGGTGAACCCCTTAACCTGAAATCCAGCAGTCGAAATCTGGCCCTTCTCTTCGCCCAGCTCCCTCCGACATGTGATCGCCTGATTGAGGCCACGTCCAGGCACTATGCAAAATGTCGCAAGCTTTCCCATGCAAAGTTGATGACCCGGTTGGAGTCATATCTGCCAGAAATTCGACGCAGGCGCAGGCGTAAATACGTGCAGAAAAGTTACCGGACCTGCAGCGAGTTTGTCCGGTCAAACAAAGCAGGACAAATTGTCCTCTCGAGGCGTGATGTCCAGGGCGAGGTGCTGGATCGCCTCCTTGATGACCCCGATGCCTTCATGCGCAACGGCGAGATGCTTAAAGATGGTAATACAACGACGATTGTACGTGTCCAAAGTGGTGATTTCGATTGGGTTATCAAACGCTACAATATCAAGAGCCCATGGCATTTCTTAACCCGCTGCTTTCGATCCAGCCGCGCCTGGAAATCCTGGGGGAACGCTCATCGCTTGAAGATTTCCGGAATCGCTACACCGAAGGCCGTCGCCATGGTAGAAAAACGTATTGGCCCTTTGCGCTCCAAGGGGTACTATGTTTGCGAATTTGTTGCAGGATTACCTGCCGAAGCTTTTTTTCAGGCTGATACAGTGCCTACTTCTGTTGAAAAACAGGTGGCTGAAAGATTCGTTCTCTTGTTTACTTTGTTTCGTAAACTCAACATTTACCATGGTGATTGCAAATCAACGAATTTTCTGCTCAAGGATAATAACCCCTGGGTCCTGGACTTAGACGCCATGCACGAATGCTTGTCGCAGGCAACCTTCGAGAGGCATTTTCAGGTGGACAGGCAGCGTTTCTTGCTAAACTGGCAGTCACAACCAGAATTGCGGCGCTGGTTTGATGAAAACCTGCCCAAATAGTAGAAATATCATAGTAATTTACGATAGCAATTTAAAAGAAGATAAGGCCCGGATCAACTGGGACCGAGGATAAAAGCCTGCTCCTGTATTGTGGTTTTGTTTCAATGCCGCTATTGCAGTCAGTCTTTTGCCCTTCGGGTTTTAAAGCCGCTGCAAGAGAACTTATTCATGTTGTTTGGATTGTCGCTCTGTTTTCGCTAAGAGGGGATTATGAAAGAATACAGCCCTGTCGACACGTCGGAAGTCAAAACATATTCCATCAAAACCCGTAATAACAAGGTCAACGTAAGGGACCATTTCGGCAAGCTCGTTGAGGCCGGCATGACTTGCGCTGGACTGCTTGACGCCATGCCGCAGCTGCTTGGTGCAGATTCCCTGCGTGCAGTCTCTGACAAAGTCGTTGAAGCCCGCAAAAAGGGCCGGCCTGTTGTTTTGGCCATGGGGGGGCACGTCATCAAGTGTGGTCTGCAGCCGATTTTAAAAGCATTAATTGACGCCGATGTTATTACGGCTGTGGCCATGAACGGCTCGGCAGCGATCCATGATTTCGAGGTGTCTCTGGTTGGTGCAACCTCAGAAGAAGTCAGTGATGTCCTGCACTCTGGTGATTTTGGTTTCTCTGAAGAAACCGGGGCTGGCATGAACCGGGCAATCAAAGCCGGAATGAATAAAGATATAGGTTTTGCTCAAGCCATTGGCGAGTGGATTCTCTCACAATGAGCACCCCTTCAAGGAATACAGCCTGATCGCCACATGCGTGGCAAAGAATGTACCTGTAACAGCACATGTCGCAATGGGCACAGATATCATTCACCAGCATCCCGAGATGGATGGTGCCGTGACCGGTGAAATGAGCTACCGGGATTTTCGTTTGATCACTTCGGTGGTTGCTGATCTGGTGATGGAGGGGTCTGGCTGAATGTCGGCTCTGCGGTCATCATGCCGGAAGTTTTTCTGAAAGCCTTGTCCATTGCCCAGAATCTTGGCCACCATGTCGATAACTTCACGACAGCAAACTTTGATATGAATCAGCACTATCGGCCGATGCAGAATGTGATCAAAAGGCCGACCTCCGGCAGTGGCAGGGGCTATTCGATTGTTGGTCATCATGAAATCAACATCCCTCTTTTGGCCGCCGCGATTCTCGACAAAATAGGCAAAGGAGCCTGAAACAATGTCTCTGGACCGAAGCTTGATAGAATCGTTTCTTGAAGCTGTCACCAGCACTAAAGCTCTGGTTGTTGGAGACCTGATGCTTGACGAATATATCTGGGGTGCCGTGGATCGGATCAGTCCGGAGGCCCCGGTTCAAATTGTTGAAGTCAAGCGCAAGGAGTTGCGGCTTGGTGGTGCCGGAAACGTGATCAACAACCTCCTGACCCTTAATTGCCAGGTCGATGTGGTCAGCGTCGTCGGCGATGATGATGATGGTCGGTTTCTGCTGCGCCGATTGGCTGAGCGCGGTGTGCATCAGCATGGTGTCTTCAGTCAGCTGGACAGGGTGACCAGTCGAAAGACCCGGGTGCTTGCCAGCAACCAGCAGATTGTTCGAATCGATCAGGAAACCAGAGCTGTAATTTCAAAAGCGAGTGAAGAACGGATTCTCTCGTATGTGCAGGACACCGTGTCATCGCTCGATGTGATTTTTCTCTCTGATTATCAAAAAGGGGTGTTGACCGATCATCTTCTGAAAGCAGTGATTGCCATCGGCCGCAAAGCAAACGTCCCCGTTCTTGTCGATCCGAAAGGCGATGACTACAGTAAATATCAGGGCGCTACTTTGTTGACGCCCAACCGTAAAGAAGCTCAGTTGGCTACAGGGATCTCGATTACCGACGAAGCCTCGTTGCTGGAAGCCGGTCGTAAATTGCTTGCCAGATCTTGAATTGGAAGCCCTCGTCCTGACGCGCAGCGAAGAGGGGATGACTGTCTTCTCCTCCGACGGTGAAATTCATCTACCGACGGTTGCTCGCGAGATTTACGATGTTTCCGGTGCCGGGGACACGGTCCTCTCTTTGTTCGGCCTGGGGATGGCACAGAAGCTGCCTCTCGGTTGTTCTGCCGGCCTGGCTAACATTGCCGCAGGGATTGCTGTCGGTAAGGTCGGGACATCAACGGTGAGTGCCCAGGAACTCCTGGCTACGGTTAACTCGCAACAACAAGAAGCTGACCAGAAAATCCGTACTGTTCCTCTTTTACGGAATATCCTTGCCGGTGAGCGATTGAGAGGCAAAACCATTGTTTTCACGAACGGTTGTTTTGACCTGCTTCATGTCGGGCATGTCAAGTATTTGCAGGCGGCAAAACAACTGGGCGACCTGCTCGTTCTCGGCCTGAATTCTGATGCATCAATCCAACGACTCAAGGGCCCCAACCGGCCTCTGATTGGAGAGGAGGAAAGGGCGCATATTCTTGCTGCGCTCGACTGCATCGATTACGTGATTGTTTTTGATGAAGATACCCCCCTGGAGGTGATCACAGCGCTACGCCCGGATATTCTTGTCAAGGGTGGTGACTATACCCCGGAGGGCGTGGTTGGCAAAGAACTGGTGGAAAGTTATGGTGGGCGGGTTGAACTGATCAATTTTGTCGACGGCAAGTCGACCACCGGCATTGTTGAGAGATACTCGGCAATACCGTGAGGAGTGGAGTGAGGAGTGAGGAGTGAGGATGAGATAGGACATTTGCAATGTAATGTTACGGAGGGTGCGATGAAACGAAAGTATCGTAATCTACAAGTAGTTTGGCAAAGAAACGAGAATTTTTCGTCAAAGAGTTTTTGCGAAAGAATAGAGGTTGCAGTAAATGCACTTGCAACATTGACCGCCTTGCCATTGGGAGAATCTGTCAACGATGTTGTTCGAGATGCAGCCATTCAGCGTTTTGAGTATACCTTTGAAGCTGTTTGGAAGGCTGCTCAGCTTTACTTACGTGAGAAAGAAGGGCTGGAGCAGGGTTCGCCAAAGGGTGTTGTTCGTGCCTGTCTGCAAGTTGGGCTTCTAACTGAAGATGCGTCGCGTTTAGCAATGGTTATGGTTGATGACCGAAACTTAACTGTGCATACCTATAATGAGGAGCTTGCTCAGCGAATTTATGCAAACCTGAAAGCTTATTCAGATTTTATGGCAGATTGGTTGCAGGCAATGGAGGCTCATTCAAAGGTGCCTGTCCCCCAAACCCCAGAAAAAGGTTGTCAATTGAGCCCGCTCACTCCTCACTCCTCACCCCTCACTTTGAAAACAGCACGACGAGCCGTTTTCCTGGACCGAGACGGGACGATCAATGTCGAGAAGAACTACCTTCACAAAACAGAAGATTTTGAGTTTATACCAGGTGCGCCCGAAGCGATAAAAAAACTCAAAGAGGCCGGGTTTGTGGTCATTGTCGTCAGTAACCAGTCCGGTGTCGCCCGGGGCTATTTTGATGAGGAGGCTGTCAAGCAACTGCATCAGCACATGCAGAATGAACTGATGGCCTACGGTACGTCAATTGACGCTTTTTATTTCTGCCCTCATCACCCGGAGAAAGGGGTTGGATGCGTACAAGCTCGATTGCAACTGTCGCAAAGGCAACCCTGGCATGTTGTTGCAAGCTGCCCGTGAACATGATCTTGATTTGCAGAACTCCTTTATGGTTGGTGATAAAATGGCTGACATTGAAGCCGGTGAAAGAGCCGGGTGCAAGAGTCTTCTGGTGTTGACAGGTTACGGTGCAACAACGGCATTAAAACCTGAAGCTGCTGCCGTGGAGAAGTGTCGGGATCTTGTTGGCGCGGCGGCATTGATTCGCAACAATTTGCTGAAAACAGAGACCCCCTGAGTTTTATCTGCCTATAAACTTGTTCCATCAATACATGGACAAGTTGAGATTGTGACTAGATGCTTGATTGCTGTCCGGTTGATTAAGGCTAAACACTGCTGTTTGGTAGGAGTCTAGTTTGACAAGAAGAATCAAGGTGTTGCAACTACAGCTACGTTTCAATGTCGGGATCTCAAGTTTAGCCGATCAGATTGTTCAAGGCTTGCCAGCGGATCATTTTGCGGTGACCAATGCTTTCCTGAGCGGGCAACCGGGTTCTGGCAATAAGGAAAACACTGCCGTCAGGTCGATTTGCTTTGATTTTAGCAAATCAGAACTGAAAGGGTGGAGACGCTTAAGGGCGTTGTGGCGTCTGTACAAACATTGTCGTGACGAGCAATACGATGTCGTTATCGCTCATCGTTTCAAGCCAATTAATATGTTGATGCTGTTGAATCGCAAGCTAAAGATACCTGCCTGTATCGGCGTTCAACATGGCATTGGCGACTTTGATCGTTTTTTGCGTCGCCTTGAAGCCAGACTGCTCATCAGGAGCAACTGGAAAACGGTCGGAGTTTCTCGTGCTGTCTGTGATTATCTGACCCATTGTCATGCCGGGTTTACTCCTGAAAACACCATACAGATTAACAATGCCATTGATGTTGACCGTGCGGAACAAATACAGCTCTTGCCCACCGATGCAAGAGCTGCCTTAGGCTTGGACCCTGAGGCCTATATCCTTGGTTGCATTGGTCGTCTGGTGCCGGTCAAGGGACATGTCTTTTTAGTGGAAGCTTTTTCACGAATTCATAAGGATTATCCCGATGTCCATGTCGCCATCATTGGCGAGGGTCGTTCTCGGCAGGTTTTGGAAGCTGCGATCGAGCAATATGGTCTGCAAGAACAGGTACACTTGCTGGGGGCTCGTGACGATGCCCTGCAATATGTCCGTGCATTTAATGCTTTTGTCATGCCTTCCTTAAGTGAAGGCTTGCCGCTTGCTCTCCTTGAAGCGATGAGTGGACACTTGCCGGTGATTGGTTCAAATATAGATAGCCTGAGATCGATCCTCGAAGACTGCGGCGGACAAATGTTTGAGTCCGGAAACATCGACTCTCTGACGGAAGAACTTGTAAGTCATCTGCAAAGGACTGACCAGGAGCATCAGGCTAAAGGCGAGCAAGCCTATGCGTACCTGTGTGCGAGCCACAATATTAATGACTTCCGTCAGCACTATCGTGATTTGCTTGAAGGGATGCTTTCTTCAGGGAGGGGCACATGAGCGAACAACCCCTGGTCACAGTCATTGTCGCCTCATATAACCATGGTCCTTATATTGAGGACTGCCTTCACAGTGTCCTGCAACAGACCTATTCCAATATAGAACTTCTCGTCGTCGATGATGGTTCGCAAGACGATAGCGTCGAGCGGATAAAAAAAATTCAAGCGCAATACGCTTTTGATTTCCGCGTTCAGTCAAACCAGGGCCTTGCAAAGACCCTTAATGCTTGCATCGCCCGTTCACAGGGCAGCCTGATCGCACCGTTCGGATCCGATGATGTTATGCTGCCAGAGAGGATAAAAACTCAGGTTGAATATCTGCAGGATAAACCCGAAGTCGGAATCTGTGCCGGGAATATACAAATAATAAACGCCGCAGGAGAACATGTGCCGAAACGCGATAGTGAGCGGCCTTTCCGCCGTCTCGATTTTGAGGCACTTTTCTTCTCCGAAAAGGCACGTGTCCCAGCGCCTACGCTGCTGTTCCGTCGTGAGGCCTTGGAAAGGGTTGAGGGCTTCGATCCCAAGATCCAACTGGAGGATCTGCTTATTGCGTTAAAGATTACCCATGCCGGGTACTTCATAGACGTGTTGCCGGACGTTCTGGCGAAATACCGCGTTCATGCGACGAATACGTATAAAAATCGCCGGTTCATGATTGATAATGTTTTAAAGACCTACGCTTTGTTCGAAGATCATCCGGACTATGCCAAAGTCTGTGCGCGTTTCATTAACTCGATGCTGCTCAAATGCGCGAAACGAGATAAGGCGTTGGCTCGCGAGTTGCTGGGACGGTTGCCGTTGCGTTACTGGAACAGCAAGACTCTCCGGGCCTTTGGAAGGTACCTCCTGAGTCGTTCGGCTCGCTGAGCCAAACCACGAAATTAAGAGAAAATACAGCAGCTGTTTGTCTCGTTGGGAAAAATCGAGGCAGCATTATATTTGTTCAAAATAAGGGAAAGTTTGAGTAGATGAGCTACTGGCAGGGCTCTTCAAGTTGCTCTTCCTTGTCTTGGTCATTGCCGATCCAGGTTGATGAAAGTAGCGCAAAGGGTATCCAGATTAAAAACCAGTGTTCTTCTGGACGGGACAGAAAAGCCACACCATCGGTTAGTCCAGCAGTAAAGCCGAATACCAGTAAAGCGGATGATATCATGATCAAATAGTTGTCCCTGTTACGCCATGAATAGAGCAGGGCTATAGCATAAAGGGCCAACCATAGGTCAGGCCGACAAGCCCTCCAGCTAAAAAATACTGCCAATTCTATGTTGTGCGGGTCATAGAAAATTTCTCTGTCGATTCAACATAGATGCTCAGACTGTGCTCAAAACCGTGACCAAACCATAACTTTTCCATCCTTTCTGAAAAGCATTCAGCCAGATCCCCGGTCGATAAGATAACCCTCTCTGTGTTATAATTTCAGGGTATATGATAAAAGGATAAAGGCTGAAGACAAGTACATGCTCCGATAGCAATTAAGCTACGCCGGTTTCATGTGACACAGAGAAAGCCAGATCAATGTAATCGCTAGCGCAAGCAAGGGCGTTCGTGAACCTGTGCTAAAAACAACTATGGCTAAAATTGCCAGGGCGAGCTATCAGGTGCAGAGAGTGCGAATATCGACCACTAAACCATAAGGCCAGGAAAAAAGCTGTGAAAAATCCATAAACATGGGAAGTTAAGAGGGGATTGTGAAGCGCACCATAGCCATCTAAACGAGCCAAGAGTGCCAAAATCTAAGCCTTACCATTATTGAATGTGTAAATAGAAAATAGATAAGGATAAGGGTGCCAGCATACCGACTGCGACCTTCGCCGAAAGAGAGAGAATCTTAAATATTTGACCCGGAGTTTTAAGTGCCACAAGACCGAAGGCCAGAAATAACAGGAGAAGATTAAGTGGACGCCTGATTAACGAGCTAATGGCATGATCAGTATCGGACCAGAACAAGGTGAGTATTGTATAGGCACCAAACAAAATAAAAGCAATAATGATCGGGTTTCGTAATAACTTTTTGAGTGCTCCTGTCTGCCTTAACAGGATCACTGCCAGTGTTGGCGCTGCAACCAAAAGATAATAAAGCTTATGATAGAGGGATTTCCCCCCTAGCCAGAAAAGGCCTGTTAGCAAAACAAAAAATCCGACTGGAAGTAAGTACAGGATTATCCAGTCTGATACCAAGGCCACCAATCTTGAGCTACTTTCACTTTCTATTGAATTTGATTATGTTCATAAGAAGGTATCATTCGCTACTGTATTCTACTATGGAGTGGTGATTAAAATTGTTCTCAATCAGTTCCAACACTCTTGAGGGATTTAAAGTTATTAATTCATTAAAAATTGGGCCGGCATGCTTTAGCCTTATGCTATGTTTTGTTGACGGATAAGCTCAAATAATGTATTTATCGGGCTATCTTGGGGGTGGGATAGTTTATGTGTCAAGTCTGATTTTCGTTAGTCGGTTTTGTCGCTTTGTCTTTGTGCCAAAAGATAAGGCTCTCCACTTAGTCCCAATTCTGAGCCAATAGTAATCATTATTTCTTTTACCAATCAGTAATGATTGTTTAATGCACTCAAAAGTCTGCTTTTGAGCCAGGATTCTAGTAATTTTTTTTGGCTAGTGTAAATTTTCTTTATTTAAGGGATTAAGCAAATGCAAGATGAAAAATCACAACCAACGGTTGCTGAAACTGACGAAATTTCCCTGATAGATATTTTAAATGTGCTGTATAAGAAAAAAAAGCTCATTATTTTAACGACGATGGCTTGTACCTTTATCGCATTGGGCACCAGCTTTTTACTGCCGCGAGTCTACGAGATCACGGCGATTTTTTCACCGGCTTCACGTCCAGTTACCGATGGGCAGGGGCAAATAGTTAAAAAACAATTGATTGAAACACCTTTGTCAATTAAGGAAGCTATTACAGGTGGCTCCTACGATCAGGCCCTTATTTCTAAGCTGCAGCTTACGGAAATGGCGTTGCCAAAGATCACAGTTGTTGTGCCTAAGGACACGGATCTTGTAAGGATATCTGTAAAGACTGACGCACCTGAAGTCGGAGTTGCCTTGGAAGAGGAATTGATAAGCTTATTGTCAACTCAGCAATCCCAAGAGTTGCATATTGAACGGCAACAAATTGAAAACCTCTTGAAATTACATTTAATAAATTTGCAATCAAAAAAATCAACACTTGATCTTTTTAATAAGCAACTCAAAGAGTCTAAAGCCAAAATCGATTCCCTTGAAAATGTCCGCCAAAACAAAATTTCTAAAGCAAATGATGCTGTTGCGGTACTACTGTATTCGAATGAGATAAAAACGCACCAGCTTTATCTCAATACTTTAGAGGAGAAAATTCAGGCCCTGTCCGGGGACATTGCAGAACAAAAGATTCTTGAAGATCAGCTCGCTCTTAAGAAAGAGCTTTTAAAGCCACTTGAAGTGGTTAAGGTGCCAACAATTCCTGTAAAGCCGGTGAGCCCGAAGAAAAGGCTTATTACCGTCTTGGGTTTTTTGTTGGGATTGTTTGGGAGTGTTTTTCTGGCTTTTCTCCTTGAGTTTTTTCAGAGCGCTAAGATTCACGGTGAGTTTGAGTGATTGAACCTCGAATCTAGTATTGATGTTGGAGTTCTGCGTCACGACTTCTATCATCTCCTTTGAGCCTATGTTAGAATTTTCTTAAATATCATTAAGTGCCTATGTCTTGTCGATCACTCTATCTTACCCCGATTGATGGAATCCCTTGTCCCACGTAGTGGTTCTTTTCCTATCTGTATGCAGAGGGCATAATTAACGCACTATGGGAAAAAAAACTTTAAATTTGAGGTGGCATTCAATGTTCAACAATAAAACTATCATGATAACAGGTGGCACCGGTTCATTTGGTAATGCAGTTTTAAACAGATTCTTAGATACAAAGATTAAGGAAATTCGTGTTTTTAGCCGTGACGAGAAAAAACAGGAAGATATGCGGATAGCACTTAATAATAATAAAGTTAAGTTTTATATTGGAGATGTTAGAGAAAGCTCTAGTATCGCGTCTGCAATGGGAGGCGTAGACTATGTCTTCCATGCAGCAGCACTAAAGCAAGTACCTTCGTGTGAATTTTATCCAATTGAAGCAGTTAGAACAAATATTTTAGGTGCAGAAAATGTTCTTAACGCTGCCATTACATCTTGTGTCAAGAAGGTTATTGTCCTCAGCACTGACAAAGCGGTTTACCCCATCAATGCAATGGGGATTTCAAAAGCTATGATGGAAAAAGTTATGGTCGCTAAATCTCGTACCATAACTTCTCAAAAAACGGTCTTATGCGGGACTCGCTACGGTAATGTCATGGGGTCTCGTGGCTCGGTAATCCCATTACTAGTAAAGCAAATCAAGGAGAATAAACCTCTTACAATAACGGATCCTCAAATGACTCGGTTCCTTATGTCATTAGATGATGCAGTAGACCTTGTCCTTTACGCATACGAAAATGGTGAACAGGGTGATATCTTTGTTCAGAAGGCTCCTGCCTCAACAATTATAGATTTAGCCGTTGCTCTTAAAGAGCTCTTTAATGCCGAAAATGAAATTAAAATAATAGGTACACGACACGGCGAAAAAATTTATGAAACTCTTTTGACCAGAGAAGAGATCGTTAAATCAAGGGACTGTGGTGGTTATTACAGAATCCCTGCCGATAACCGTGATCTCAATTACAATAAATTCTTAACAGAAGGAGTTGAGGAGAGTATCCTACCGGGAGGATTATAATTCTCATAATACGAAAAGGCTTAATGTTGATGAAATCAAGAAAATGCTTCTCAACCTAGATTTTATAAGGCAACAACTTGGGGAGGTGCCTTAATGAAAATATTGATACTTGGTGGTGACGGCATGCTCGGGCACCAGCTTTTTAAATCGTTCGTTTTGCAACATGAGGTTAAGGTAACACTTAGGCAATCTTCTACTATTTATGAAAAATTTGGTCTCTTTAACAATAGGAATACTTATTACGGGATTGATGTAAACGTATTTGAACGCCTTGTCGAGGTGATGGGAGATTTCAAGCCAGAAGTAGTCATCAATTGTGTCGGTATTGTAAAGCAGCGTTCGACTTCGAAAGAAAGCATACCGAGCCTTGAGATCAACGCTCTTTTACCACATCGACTAGCTGTTATATGTAAGGCTGTTGATGCCCGCCTTATTCACCTTAGTACTGATTGTGTATTTTCTGGGAAAAAGGGAAGTGGACCTCGAATCTGATTTTTCCGATGCAGAAGACTTGTACGGGCGTACTAAGTTTCTTGGGGAGGTGCATGAGAATCATTGTCTTACTTTGAGGACTTCAATAATAGGGAGAGAACTTACACGGAAAAAGAGTCTGTTTGAGTGGTTCTTGGCACAAAGTGGCTCTGTTAAGGGCTTTACTAAAGCTCTATATAATGGTTTTACAACTGTTGAGATGGCGAGGATTATTGAAAAGCTACTTCTTGAACATCCTTTAGCCTCAGGTGTTTATCAAGTTTCAAGCGAGCCGATCACAAAATATGAATTACTACAGTTGATTTGTGAGAAAACGAACAAAAGTATTGCAATAGAACCTGATGACCTGTTTGTCTGTGACCGTACCCTTGATTCAACAC
Source organism: uncultured delta proteobacterium (assembly GCA_963769955.1). Taxonomy (GTDB): domain Bacteria; phylum Desulfobacterota; class Desulfuromonadia; order Desulfuromonadales; family BM103; genus M0040. The sequence goes on along the minus strand of CAVYNW010000004.1, from coordinate 107,551 downwards.
GATTTCGCCATGAGTTTAACTATAGCCCCCCGTCCTGGTTCGATATGGTAGAAGAACTTACAGCTTTAGATACTTAAGGGTGAGGTTGGTACGCAATTGTCAGTATTGAGTAAAAATATTATTTCCAATATCCTAGGTAAGGGTTTTTCAGCGGTTTTATCTTTAATATTTGTTCCTTACTATGTGCGTCTACTCGGGGCTGAGGCGTATGGATTGATTGGTGTCTTTGCTCTGCTTCAGTCGGTATTCATGATTGCAGATTTAGGATTGAGCGGAGCATTTATTCGAGAAACTGCCAGGCTGTCTGTTCTCGAAGGAGGAGCCAGGAAGGTATGTGATCTAGGGCGAACTTTCGAAGGCGTTTTTCTTTTTTTAGGCATAATCATAGCACTTACTGTGTCAGGATCTTCCCACCTATTAGCTGAACATTGGGTGAACGCTGAAACGCTTTCATTGTCGACTGTCTCCTCAAGTATCATACTTATTGGCATGATGGTTGGTTTACAGTTTCCTCTGTTTGTCTACCATGGAGGGATGCAGGGTCTTCAACGACAAACAATAATGAATGTCCTTCTCGTTATTGCTGGCATTCTGAAAGGGCTAGGATCAGTTTTAATACTTGTTTATGTGAACCAGTCCATTCAGGCTTTTTTTGTATGGAATGTAATGGTGTGCGTTCTACATCTTATTGTCGCACGTACTTTAATGTGGAAGATATTTCCTAAGACAGCTGTTCGGCCTAGATTTGATCTTAAAATAATCCAACCTCTCTGGCGCTTTGCAATAGGTATGGCTGGAATAAGTTTAAGTGGGATATTGCTTACTCAAATTGATAAAATAATACTTTCGAAAATGCTTCCCCTTGAGATCTTCGGTTACTATACTTTGGCATGGGTTGTTGCCAGTGTGCCTGGGATGATTGCTATGCCTTTTTATAGTGCAATTTACCCGCGATTTGTTCAACTTGTAGCAGTTGAAAATTTTTCCGAGTTAACTGATCTTTATCATCAGGCTTGCCAAATACTTTCCGTAATTCTTCTCCCGCTAGGACTTATTTTTTTATTTTTCGCAAAAGATATTATGTCCGCTTGGACTGGAAGCATTGTAACTTCTAATAACACTTATCTTTTTGTAAGCATCTTAGTTGCTGGTTCCACGCTGATGGGATTAATGATGCTTCCATTCGCACTGCAGCTTTCATTTGGTTGGACTAGGCTTAATTTTATTTCAAACTGTATTTGTTCTGCTGTTTTAATACCTGCACTTATTGTCCTGGTTCAATCTTATGGTGCCTTGGGTGCTTGTTTCGTTTGGGTTGCTTTGTATGTTTTTCAGTTTACTGTGTTAATCCACTTCATGCATAAACGCATTTTAAAAAGAGAAAAATGGAAGTGGTATTTAAACGATATAATCATGCCTGTAATATTACCATTGATAATTATGTCATTATCTAAAATATTTATTGATGACGGAATAGACATAATTCATTTGATAGGTGTATTAAGTTCTTCTTTAATTTTGTCGATATTTGCTTCGGCCATGTCTGCATCATATGTCAGAAAATTTCTATTTGCTAAAATAAATTATAATTAAACTGTCAAGGCCAATCAAAGGGCTTAGGGGAGAGAGTTTAGATGTCTAATGATCATAGTTGTAGTCCTGCTTTATCGATTGTAATCCCTACAAGGAATAGGCTCCAGTATGTGACACATGCAATTAAGAGCATTTTGAATATTGATGGTGACGACTTCGAATTGGTAATTCATGATACAAGCGATACCAGAGAATTGGAGTCGTATCTGGTCGAGAATGTTTGTGATACAAGGCTCCGATACTATTATTCTGAACCACCGCTAACCTTCTCTGAGACATTTAATAAATCGGTATTGCTGTCAACCGGTGAATACGTTTGCATTATTGGTGATGATGATGGGGTAAATCCCGAAATTATACAAGCGACTAGGTGGGCTAAAGATCAGAATATTGAAGCTATAACTCCCTTGATAAATATTTCATATTTTTGGCCTGACTTTAGGTTTAAGTATTACAAGGATACTGATGCTGGCTGCCTTAAGGTTGCTAAGTTTTCTGGGAATGTCTTTTTCTCAAATGTTGAGCAAGAAATGCTTGCTTGTGCTAAGGGGGCATTTCAGGACTTTTCACTTTTACCTAAGATCTACAATGGGATTGTTAGTCGAAGGTGCCTCAATAGAGTATATCAAAGCGCTGGATCATTCTTTTTTGGTGCTAGCCCCGACATTTCAGGTTCGTTGGCAGTTGCAAGTTACATAGATCGACTCTGTGTCGTTGATTACCCTTTAGTCATTGCAGGTAATTCGGCTTTAAGTGGCTCAGGGAGAAGTGCCATGAAGAAGCATGTCGGACGACTTGACGCTGAGCCACAGACCCAGCCTTTCTGCAATACTTGGCCCGATAGTGTCCCCGCATTTTATTCTGTCCAAACGGTTTGGGCTCAAGCAGCTATTGAGGGTTTAAGGGCAACTAATAGGCGCGACTTGTTGGAACAATACGACTCCACTTTGCTTCAAGCGTTGTGTATTGTATATAATCCAAAATTTACAAAAATAGTTCTTAAAAACTTTGTTAATACTATTGTATATAAGCACAGTAATATATTTGTTGAAGCTTACTTGTTGCTTAAAAATATTTTTATTAATTATAGTAAGAGGGCTAAGTCTCATTTTTTCAGACTTACAAAATCGAGTTGTTTTGATTATGATTATGAATCGAATAATTTGAATTCTATTGAGCAGGCAACAAATGATTTTATGAAATATTTATCTGATAATGATATTAATTTTTATCAAGTTCAAGAGCGTTTTTCAGATGCTCTAAATGCAAGCAATGTCGACAGAACTATTAAGTGATTTGCATGTATAATTATCGCTTTAAGAAGGATAACTCCCTATTATACTATTTATTGTTTATCCTGATTCCGTTTAGTCAGAGCATTCCGCTGTTCACTGTCTCTGGACGTGTAGTGAATGTAGGAATGCACACACTTGTTATCTCTATAATTATAGTAACCTCGTTTTTGATGGGCCACACGCGTTTACGGCTTCTCAAGGAGCCCGCTACAATAATCCTGCTCCTTCTTGTCGGGTGGTGTTTTTTGACTGTAGTTGCGTCATTGCGTTTCGCTCCAGTTTCAGCTTTTGCGAATTCTCTAGTTACGTGGGTGCGCTGGGGTCAGTTTGTTCCCATTTTTATCTTGATTGTCTACGGTCAAGGAGACAATGCCAATTTTAAAAAAATTGTACAGATTTTTATTTGTATCGGCTTTGTTATTGCTGTATGGGGAATTTATCAGACTATATTCCCTTCTGAATTCGCCATAAAGTACTTTCGTGGCGCCGTTACTTTTACCAAACCAATATTTAGAGAAAAAGAATTGTCTCAAGTAATTGATCCAGTAACTGGATATTATATTGGTTCTGCTAACTATAACATTGCTGGCACTTTCTCCGCTATGGTTGCACTTTTTTCGATTCCATTCTTGTTTAAAGGCTATTATGAAAATACTGTAAAAAGGAAAAGGGTTCTACAAATTACTTTATTTTCATTACTTGTAGCAGGTGTTATTGTCACACAATCGAGGAGTGCATTCCTTTGTTTAATTGCGGGCCTTTTGTTTGTTTTCTTTAAACCTTCTATCTCACGTGTATTTAAAATTTGTCTTAGTTGTTTCTTTGTCCTAGTAGTTTTTATGTCCTTTTTTTTCTGAAACGGGGTTCGGTATCAGGTTAATTGAAACTATCACTTTTTTGCCCAAAGCCATTCCGATTGTTTTGCAGGAGCAAGAATATAGTAGTTCTATGGGGTTTAGCATAAATGTCTTTGGCGCTGCAAAACGCATCATTACAATTATAGCGGCTGTTAATGCATTTATAGAGTCTCCGTTTTTGGGCTGTGGTTTTTTTGGTTTTTCTTACTATGCTCCTCAGTTCGGAACCGCAGAGTGTTTTTATGCACAAATTCTTGCAGAAACAGGCTTTTTGGGGTTTGGTTTGTTGCTTATGTTTCTAATCTCGGTTTGGAGTTATACTCGAACACGATATCGAATAGGGACTTTTGCATATAAATATCAAGTTGGTTTTCGCGGAGTTTTTATTGCTGCTTTGGTAGCAAATTTAACAGGCACGCTGTTTTATGACCAGCGTATATGGGGGTTGTTCCTGGTGTTGAGCGCTATCCAGATAAGTCTTGCCAGGGAAGAGCGACGAAAGGTGAACTCTATAAGGAGGGGGATTGGTGAAAATTGCGTTTCTTCTTATTAGTATTGGAAGGAGCGGCGGTGTCCGTGTGACCGTTGAGATTGCTAATCAGCTTGCGCGGCTTAAGCATGATTGTTGTTTAGTTGTTCTAGGAAAGGCTTCAATCCCTTTCCCTGTGCATAAAGATGTCAAAGTTATTCGTGTGAATAGTTCAAGGTTCGATCGATATTTTGGGAATCCGGCAAGGATTATCGCAATGGCAAAGGCTGTTCCTGCTGACTTAGATATAGTGGTGGCTTCTTATTACTTGACGGCATATGTAGCTGTTTTAACTAAGTTGGTAGCTCGTAAAGCAATGTTGTTTTATGTTATTCAGGGATATGAACCTAATTATTTTAAACAAATTGGTGAGCGCACTCAGTGGCTTTCTTACGTCTTGGCTCGTTTAAGTTACTATTTACCTCTTTATAAAACGACAATTTCACACTGGTTATCTGATGTCCTGGCGGTTCATGGTCAGGCGGGAGTGCCAGTAGTGAATAACGGGATTGATACTGATGTATTTAGTCTTGGGCCTGTTGTCCCACGCTCGCACGAGTTGACTATTATGGCCGTTGCTAATCGTCGGCCTAGGCGTGGGTTTTATGATTTTTGTGATGCAATTGATTTGGTGGCAAATAAAAGAACTAACTTTCGGGTGCTTGCAATTGGCTCCGATCCTGGTGTTGCTAACGCTTTGAATGTTCCCTATGATTCTTTGACGCCAAGTAACGATGAAGAGTTAGTTGCTGCATATCGCAGCGCATCAATCTTTGTTACTTGTTCGCACGAGGAAGGTTTTGGGCTTACGCCTCTTGAGGCCATGAGCTGTGGAGTACCAGTTGTCTGCGCTGATAGTGGCGGGTTCGCGGATTTTGCTCGAGGTGGTGAGAGTTTTGCTTGATGGTACTACCAAGAGACATCAAGGGGATTTCGGAAGCAATTGTCCAGTTACTGGATAGTCTTGAATTAAGAATGAAATTGATCGCTGAGGGTCAAAGGACAGCCTCTCAGTTCGACTGGTCTTATATTGGTTGCCAGTATGAAAAATTGTTTTTAACGGCAAAATCAAAATAGGGAGTTAGGTAGTTGTGGATCGTGTATTGGTGTCTATTGTCATTGTTAGTTATAACTCTGTTGACTATTTGATAAAATGTCTTGATTCAATTTATTCATCAGTTGGCAACTCTGAATATGAAATTATAGTTATTGATAATGCATCACGTGACAGCACTTTTGATGTTGTGTCACCGATGTATCCTGATGCAATATTTATTAAAAATGAAAACAACAATGGTTTTGCTTCTGCAAATAATCAGGGAATTTCGATTGCTCGAGGGCAAGTATTTCCTTTTGCTCAACCCTGACACGCTAATTCACGATAATGCAATCGATGTAATGGCTGATTTTCTTGAGTCCACACCAAATGCTGGTGCATGCGGATGTAGAGTTCTTAATGAAGACGGGTCTTTGCAGCCATCAGTTTTCGGATTTCCAACTTTGACCAAAGAGATAGGACACTTATTTAGAATTGACAGAATTAGTTGGCTTTGCAAGATTCTTTTCATGGCGTCAAATACGATTAAATAATATGGCCAGAACAAATTTATCAGATTTAGATTCTGTCAATTCAGTTGTAGAAGTAGATTATCTCTTAGGTGCTTGCCTTATGATAAAGGCCTCTGTGGTAGAAAAGGTAGGGGCTCTTGACGATAAGATATTTATGTATATAGAAGACACAGAGATTTGTTACAGAATTAAAGATCATGGATATGGGGTCTTTTATGTTCCACATAGTGAGATAACTCATTTTGGCGGGAAAAGCTCTTCCACTGAAGATCATCGTATGTTGAAAGAATATACTTTGAGTCGATTATATTTTTATAAAAAATGTTATGGAAGGTTTAAAAGTTACACGCTAAAGGCAATTATATTAATTGATATGCTTATAAAAATGCTAGCAATTTGGCTTGTCAAATATCAACCAGAAATGCAACAACTACAAACAAGGTATACTAAATTAGTTGAAAAAAATGAATGTAAATCATACGGTCCACTTTACCGGATAGAATAAAATCATTCAGGTTATACTGCTCAATAATAAAAATGGTAATTAGTTCTTAGTCGTGTGCCTGTGCAAACAAATAAATACATAACGATAATAAGTGCTGTATACCCACCTGAGCCACAAGCTTCAGCGCGCATGGGTTTGGATCTGGCAAAATGGCTTGTCAGTTTGGGGCATTGCGTGACAGTGCTGTGCCCACAACCGTCACGACCTTTGGGTGCTGACTACAGCCGTTTTGGAATGCCTAGTTCGCAATTCGTCGCATATGAAAGCAGTATAAAGGTTGTGCGACTTCCGTCCTTCACCGCGCCTAAATCTAAGTTTTTCCCGAGAATGAGGGAAAGTTTCAGTTTCGGACGAGAGGTAGTCAAATACCTGACTTCTGAGAAGGAAAAGCCCAATGTTCTCTATGTGAATAGTTGGCCAATGTTTGCTCAGGCACTCATAGCACAATTCGCAAAAAAAAACCAAATCCCGATGGTGCTACAGATAATGGATGTTTATCCAGAGTCGCTTACCGAAAAATTACCTACTGTATTAAGTGCCATAATTCAGACCCCCTTGGAAAAACTTGACACCTGGCTTGCAAGGGCGGCTGTTTCAATAGTAGTAATTTCTGAAAATATGCGGAAAACTTATACTGAAGGTCGTCAAATACCAGCTGAACGTGTCTTTACCATCTCCACCTGGCAGGATGAAACCGCGTTTGAGAACATTCTTCCCCGACCGGAGTGTTGCTCTAAATACGGAATCAGTGATCATCCGTTTACGTTTTTGTTTTTGGGAAATATAGGCCCTGTTGCTGGGGTAGATTTTTTGATTCATGCTTTTGCAGAGGCAAGCATGTCTAATGCGCAATTGCTGATTGTCGGAGATGGGGCTAGAAAGTCTGACTGCGTTAAGTTGGTAAAACAATTGGGGTTGTCTCAAGTGCATTTCATCTCTGATCCAGATGCTGCCAGTGTCCCAACGTTGCAAGGTATGGCGCATGTTTATCTTCTCCCTATGAAACATGGTTCTGGGATGAGTTCTATTCCATCAAAACTTCCTTCCTATCTCTTTTCAGCCAAACCAGTTATCGCTACGGTAGATAGTGATAGTGATACAGCTAATTTTGTTCGTCAGGCTGAGTGTGGATGGATTGGCGACGCTGAGGATGTGACATGGTTGGCCTCTAAAATGAGGGAAGTGTCACAATTGTCAACACATCAGCTCGAAACTTTCGGACGACGCGGTAAGAAATATGCTTTGGAACATTTTTCAAAGTCAACTTGTGTTGTTCGACTCGCAAATACTATTACTCAGGCTTGTTCCAAACTACGGATATAAACTATGATGCGTACGATGAATATCAAGGATCTTAAGCAAGTTGTTGGAATTCATCTGCTAAGCTTTCAGGTTTTTTCTTGTCCTTCCTTGGGTCCAGATTCCTTACACTTTTCTACTCCGGAATATGCTCTGCCCAAGAGGGAATTGCCTTCGTTTATTTAAACGAGACTGGCTCCCCGGCCGGCTTTGTGGCCGGGACTTCGAACCCCGGCAGCTTTTATTCTCGACTTTTAAAACGCCAATGGTTGCAATTTGCGTTGGCTTCTATAGTTCCTGTCTTAAAAAAACCTTCAGTTGTACGAAGGGTGGCTCGAGCAATTTCTCATCCATCTGATAACCCGATTGGGGATGATGTTGCAGGGCTGTTTTCAATTGGCGTGCTGCCTAAGTTGCAAGGGACTGGAGCAGGGAAAATATTAGTGAACGCCTTTCTTGATGAAGCAAGAAGCAGGGGGTGTAAACGAGTCTTTCTGACCACTGACCGGGACGATAATGAACCAGTGAATAACTTTTATCAAAAACTTGGTTTTGTGGTTGAACGTGAATACACGACACCGGAAGGCCGCAACATGAACGAGTACTGGATTACTCTTTAGGAATCGGGATACGTATGTCAGCTTTCCTCCCTTTTGCACTACCTGATATAGATGATAACGAGATTAACGAAGTGGTCGATTCTCTTCGCTCCGGATGGTTGACTACAGGGCCGAAGACAAAGCGTTTTGAAATAGACTTTGTTGAGTTTCTAGGGGGTGGTGTCGAAGCTGTTGCTGTCAATTCGGCGACGGCCGGTCTACATCTTGCCCTTGAGGCGATTGGTATCGAGCCCGGTGATGAGGTAATTACCACCACTTATACCTTTACCGCGACGGCAGAAGTGATTCGGTACCTGGGAGCTGACCCGGTATTGGTGGATATCGATCCCGCAACATTTAATATCGATCCTGCGGCGATTGAAAAGGCAATCACAACCAAAACCAAGGCGATTGTTCCGGTCCATTTTGCTGGGCTTGCCTGTAATATGGATGCCATTTTGAAATTGGCGAAGAAGCATGACTTGAAAGTGATTGAAGATGCTGCTCATGCGATTCCGACGACAAGTAACGGGACCTTAGTGGGTGCGTTACAAAGCGATGCAACTGTTTATAGCTTTTACGTAACCAAAACTTTGGCAACCGGTGAGGGAGGGATGGTTGTGACCCGTAATCCGGAGGTTGCGGCGCGTTGTCGGGTGATGCGATTGCACGGTATCAGCCGTGATGTTTTTGATCGTTATTCGTCTGACAAACCTTCCTGGTATTACGAGGTGGTTGCACCCGGCTTCAAATATAATATGACCGATATCGCTGCTTCACTTGGTATTCACCAACTCAAGAAAGTTTATTCTTTTCAAAAGCGTCGTGCTGAGATTGCCCAAATTTACGACCAGGCTTTTGCCTCTCTGCCTGTACTTCTACCGCCTAAGGCGCCAAATGATGAAATACACGCTTGGCATTTGTATATTCTGAGGTTAACTGTGAACGCCCCTGTACAGAGAGATCGTTTTATTGAGTTGATGGCTGAGGCAGGGATTGGCTGTAGTGTACATTTTATTCCTTTGCATATGCATCCCTATTGGCGTGACCGATATAACTTTCAGCCCGATGACTTTCCTCAGACCCTGAAGACCTTTGAAACTATTGTCAGTTTGCCTGTCTATACCAGGATGACAGATGCGGATATAGAACGTGTTGTTGCTGCAGTACGATCGATCCTTGGTGGGAACGATGCTTATATGACAAAACGTATCTTCGATCTCTTCTGGGTGATTCCTGGTTTATTGCTCTTAAGCCCGATTCTTCTCTTGACTGCTTTATGGATTAAGATCGATTCTCCTGGGCCGGTTTTTTTTAAACAGGTACGAGTTGGGAAAAATAGAAAAGAGTTTAAGGTCTTCAAGTTCAGAACTATGGTTCCTGATGCCGAGAAGTTGGGTCTTAAAATCACAGTTGGTGGAGATGCGCGAATTACTCGTTCAGGGCATTTTTTGCGTAAATACAAATTAGATGAACTGCCACAACTGTTTAATGTTCTTTTCGGTGATATGAGTCTGGTCGGTCCACGCCCTGAAGTTCCTGAGTACGTCGATCTTTATCCTGATGATGTCCGAGACAAAGTGCTTTCCGTTCAACCGGGGATCACAGATCTAGCGTCATTGGAGTATAAGGACGAGAATGAGTTGCTGAAAGATGCCGTGAACCCTAGAGAAACATATATTCACGAGATCATGCCGCGTAAGCTTGATTATTACATGCAGTATGTGGATCAACGCACACTTTGGTTTGATTTCAATATTATCCTAAGGACTATTATCGCAATCATTGTATGAGTTAGCAGATGTCTTCTCTGCGGGAAAGGGATTCTCATCCTGAGCCTTCCTTTATTCGCTCAACATGAGCCTACTATTCTGCTAGAATGACCGGGTACATATGAATAAGAACACGGGGGCAGTCAATGCGTTGACTGTGGGGTAAATGCAAAGTTACAAACGAATTTTTCTGTTACCGCTAGATTTTATATTTATAGCTCTTAGTTGTGTTTTCGCCTATCTTGTGCGTTTTGATGGACACATCCCCGAGCCTCACTTGTACTCTTTTTGGGTGCTTTTGGGCGCATCTCTTACGTTAAAACCCCTCGTCTTTATTATGAGCGGCTTTTACCGCCGTCTGTGGCGCTATGCTTCGATCGATGATTTAATACACATCGTCCGTTCTGTAGCTATTGCCAGCGCTCTTTCCTGTTTTATTTTTCTGGTCTTCATGCACTTTCAGGGGTACTCCCGTTCAGTGCTGTTCCTTGACTGGGTCTTCCTGAATATTTTTATTTTCTCTCGCAGTTTGATCTGGAGGGTTTTACAAGAGCGCCAAGGGAGGGCCTCTGCATCCAGCGGGAAACGTGTTCTTATCATCGGGGCGGGTGAAGCCGGCCGTAGATTATTGCAGGAATGCAGGTCGAACAAGGATTTACAATTTAATGTCGTAGGATTCTTGGACGATGATCCTGCAAAGATCAAAGGGCGCATTCATAGCGTGCCAGTTCTTGGGCCAATCTCGGATGTCGGAATACAAATTGCTAGACATTCTGTCGAAAAAGTGATTCTTGCCATGCCTTCGGCTTCTACTAATGAGCTTCGTCAGCTCGCACGAGAATGCTTGACGTATGACGTTAAGGTGCAAACGCTTCCACCCATGAAGGACATGCTTTCCACAGACCTCTCCGGGTATATTCGTGATATTCAACTGGAAGATCTCCTCGGCCGCAAACCCGCTGTTTTACAAAAAGGTCAGATTCGTAATTACCTCGCTGGCAAGCGGGTTTTGATTACAGGTGCGGGGGGCAGTATCGGATCAGAGCTTTGTCGTCAGGTGTCTCAATTCGAACCGGCTAGTCTGGTATTGTTTGATAATGCAGAGACACCACTTTTTAATATTGAACAAGAAATTTCTAAAAGTTTCCCAAGTACTCCGCTCCGGGCGATCATCGGTGATGTCAGGGATAGCGACCGGGTGAATGCAGTTTTTGATGAAACCCTTCCTGAAGTAGTTTTTCACGCGGCCGCTTATAAACACGTGCCCATGATGGAACATAATCCCGCAGAAGCTGTCAATAATAACGTCTACGGTACGAAAGTTCTTGCTGATACAGCGCACACCTTTGGTGTTCAGCATTTCGTGATGGTCTCTACTGACAAAGCCGTTAACCCTACAAATGTTATGGGTGCAACAAAGCGGGCTTCTGAGATGTATGTCCAATCTCTGGCAAGGGAGAGTAAAACCCATTTTGTGACGGTGCGTTTTGGAAATGTTCTGGGAAGTAACGGAAGTGTGATCCCAACCTTTAAAGAACAAATTGCCAATGGTGGCCCTGTTACCGTTACTGATCCAGAAATAACGCGATTTTTTATGACCATACCAGAGGCCAGCCAGCTTGTTCTTCAAGCGGGGAGCATGGGGCAAGGCGGAGAAATCTTTCTGCTGGATATGGGTGAACCCGTTAAAATTGTCAAACTCGCTGAGGATCTTATCAGATTATCAGGACTCAAGCCCCACGAAGATATCAAGATTGAATTTACCGGGTTACGTCCTGGAGAAAAACTTTATGAGGAGCTTCTTCTTGCAGGAGAAGATGTGAATGCGACCACGCATGAGATGATTTGTGTGGCAAAGTCTGAGAATTTTGACAGGGAAGTCTTAAGTCAACAGTTGGAGACTTTATTTGCCGCTGCAAAAGCCATGGAGTTGAAGAAAGTCATTTTACTGTTGCAACAGATAGTTCCAGAATTTAAGCCGACCTTCCAGGGTCACGGAATGCCTGCTACAAAAAAGAACTCTGTTAGAGGAAACGTTGTTCCGTTGGTTCGAGAATCCTAAAAAGTGAGTGCTCGTCCATATCCTTGTGTCAGGGGTGCTGAAGTTGTTTCCGCTATACCGTTTTTTTATCTGATGTGCTATAACCTCAAGCCGTTGATATTCTTTTACCGAGGCATCCCCGGCCTATAAACCTTTATGGAAAGAGCGTAGTTTTGAATAATATACTCATTACCGGGGGCTGTGGTTTCATAGGCTCCAACTTTGTTCGTCTTATCCTGGAAAGTCTCAATACTTGCAGAGTCATAAATATCGACAACCTGACCTATGCCGGCAATCTGGCCAACCTTGCCGGTTTCGATGATGACCCACGCTATAGTTTCGTGCGTGGAGATATCTGTGATAGTGAACTGCTCGATAACTTGTTTGCAGAAGAGCACATCGATACCGTCGTCCATTTTGCTGCCGAATCCCACGTTGATCGCAGTATTGAAGGCCCTGCCGAATTCATTCAAACAAATATCATTGGGAACCTTTTCCTTACTTGAAACCGCCCGAAAAGCCTGGCTGACCAGCCCCCAGTCCCCAGCCCCCAGCAACCGTTTCCTACATGTAAGTACAGATGAAGTCTATGGCTCTCTGGGCGAAACCGGCCTGTTCACTGAGACGACAGCCTACGACCCTCGTTCTCCTTATTCTGCCAGTAAAGCGTCTTCCGATCATCTGGTCAGCGCCTATCATCACACCTATGGTCTGCCGACCTTAATCACCAACTGTTCCAACAATTACGGCCCCTACCATTTTCCCGGAAAAGCTTATTCCTTTGATCATCAATAATGCTCTGAATGGCAAGGATTTGCCGGTCTACGGTGACGGCAAAAATGTGCGTGACTGGTTGTATGTTGTCGATCATTGTGACAGCCATTCTCCAGGTCCTTGAACAGGGGCGAGTCGGTGAAACCTATAATGTCGGTGGTAACAGCGAAAAACAAAATATTGAAGTCGTGCAGACGATCTGCGATATCCTTGATGAGAAGGTCGCAGCTCTTGCCAGATGGTCAACCTGCGACGTACCCTGATCAAGTTTGTGAAAGATCGTGCCGGTCATGACCGCCGTTATGCAATCGATGCGACCAAAATCAAAACAAGAGCTTGGTTGGGAACCTTCTGTGACCTTCGAAGACGGCATTCGCACGACCATCGACTGGTACCTTGAGAACGAGAAATGGATGGCAGGTGTTCTCGACGGGTCGTACCAGGATTACTATGAGAAAATGTATGGTGACCGCTAATCATGACTTCCAGAAAAAAAAAGCTGTTGCTTGTCGGTGGCAATGGAATGCTGGCGCGAGCAATGTCTCTCACGCTCCTGCTGAGTATTCGCTAACGTCTGTTGACTTGCCTGATTTCGATATGACCGATCAAGGCCAGGTTGAGAAGGTCATTGTTACTCTACAGCCTGAAGTCATTATTAATTGTGCGGCATATACGAACGTAGATGGCTGTGAGAGCTGAGCAGCTTTTGGCTACAACAGGTGAACGGCGTTGCCGTCGGCTATCTGGCAGAAGCCGCATCAAAGTTGATGCGACCTTGGTCCATATTTCTACAGACTATGTCTTTGATGGAAAGATTGAAGGGGCCTACGCTGAAACGAACCGGACCAACCCTCAATCGGTCTATGGGCAGTCAAAACTCCTCGGAGAGCAAGCTGTTGTTGACAGCCCATTAGAAAAATACTTTATCGTCAGAACGAGTTGGCTGTATGGCCCGGGTGGCAACAACTTCGTTGAAACGATCTGCGACTGGCAGCAGAGAGAGAAGAACTCAGGATTATTTCTGATCAGGTTGGTTCGCCGACTTATACGGCTGATTTGGCCGCTGCCATTTTTCGTTTACTTGCAACTTCTGCCAGTCTCCAGCCACCAGCCTCCAGCCTCTATGGTCTCTACCATTTTGCCAATGAAGGCCATTGCAGCTGGTACGAATTTGCCTGCGCGATTATTGCGGAAGCGCGCAATCGAAAGCTGCCTCTTAAGGTCAGAGCTTAAACCAATACGCACTGAAGATTATCCATTGCCGGCTAACGTCCAGCCAATTCGTTGCTTGACAAGTCTAAATACAAAGCTGCCGTCGGAGTTGATATTCACGGACTGGCGAGACAGCTTACGCACATATCTTCACCATGAAGAGATCAGAAAATTTAAGGAGTTTCATTAATGCAAGGAGTGAAAAAGGGCATTGTCCTGGCAGGTGGCGCCGGTAGCCGCTCTATCCATTGACACTAGTGGCCAGCAAACAGTTGCAACCGGTTTACGACAAGCCGATGATCTATTATCCTTTGTCCACGCTTATGAAGGCAGGGATAAAGGACATTTTGATAATTTCCACGCCACAGGATACCCCCCGCTTTGAGGCGCTTCTGGGCGATGGTCGTCGTTGGGGTGTCCGGCTGTCTTACAAGGTTCAGCCAGAACCGAAAGGGATCGCTCAGGCTTTTCTTGTTGGGGAAGAATTTATTGATAATGAAAATGTTAGCTCTTATTCTTGGAGACAACATCTTTTACGGTAAAATGGATTTCGATAAAACGGCCTCTGAATTTACGGATGGAGCGATGGTTTTCGGTTATCCGGTTCACGACCCCGAACGTTATGGTGTAGTTGAATTTGATAAAGAGGGTAAGGTGATCAGCATCGAAGAGAAACCTGCTCAACCGAAATCACACTATGCCATTCCGGGCCTTTATCTGTATGACCACAATGTAGTCAGTATTACCAAAGCGTTAAAGCCTTCGGCACGTGGAGAGCTTGAGATTACTGATGTCAACAAGACTTACCAGAAACAGCACAAGCTTAGGGTCGAGCGGCTTGAGCGTGGCATCGCCTGGTTGGACACCGGCACCCATGAAAGCCTTCTTGAAGCCAGTCATTTCATTGGTACTCTCGAGGCCCGTCAAGGACTCAAAATCGCCTGTCTTGAGGAGATTGCTCTTCATCAAGGCTTTATCAACAAACAGGAAATGCAGAAGGTGATTACTGATACACCAGCATCAAGCTATCGCTCATATTTAGAGAGAGTTTTACACGAATACTAATTTCGTTTAGAAAGAATTTTTATGCCTATCGATGTCATTCAGACAAACCTGTCGGAAGTCCTTTTAATCAAACCTCGGGTCTTTGGCGATGAACGTGGTTTCTTCTTTGAATCGTTCAATAAGCGTGATTGGCTCGAAGCAACGGATGTTGATTGCGATTTTGTTCAGGATAATCATTCTCAATCAAGCAAAGGTGTTTTGCGCGGTTTGCATTATCAGCTGCCACCGGCAGCTCAGGGGAAACTTGTTCGCGTTCTTGTTGGCGAGATATTCGACGTCGCTGTCGATATTAGGTATGATTCGTCGACCTTTGGTCATTGGGTTGGCCACCGTTTGTCTGCCGAAAACAAAATGCAAATGTGGGTGCCTGAAGGCTTCGCCCACGGGTTTTTAGTCTTGAGCCCTGTTGCTGAAGTTCATTACAAGGCAACGAATTACTATGCTCCGGAGCAAGAAAGGAGCATTGCCTGGGATGATGCCTCATTGGCGATAGAATGGCCGATAACTTCCGATCTTTCACTTTCCGAAAAAGATTCAAAGGCGCCGTTGTTGTCTGACAGTGACTGTCTTCGGGTCGATTGGACTTAGTTGTTGAATAGCCCAGGTTTTTGAGCTTGATTAATTCGTCTGCTTAGTTATTTCAATATGGAGGATAAATGCCACTGAACAGCATGACCGGCTACGGTAAAGGTGAGTCAATCTGTGACGGTCTCACCGTCACAGTTGAACTTAAATCAGTGAACCATCGCTACGCGGACATCTCTGTAAAAATGCCGCGTAGTCTGCTGGCTTTGGAGAATAGCCTGCGCAAGCGCCTGGCTCAGGTTCTGAAGCGTGGCAAGATTGATGTCTACGTCAACTACGAATTGACGGGAGATAGTTTGGCGGCACCGCAGCTCAATGTTGAGCTGGCGGCTGCTTATCAAAAGATCCTGAATGATATGCGCCAAGAACTCGGCCTGGCCGGTGAGACGACTGCCGAGTATATCGCCAGCCAGAAGGATGTGATTCAGGTTAAAGAAGCAGAACTTGATGAAGAGGCCTTGCAGAAGTGTCTCTTTGCCGCTCTTGAAAATGGTCTGGAGCAACTGCTGACCATGCGCCGTGCTGAAGGGGAGGAGACCCGACTGGACCTGGAGGCTCGATTACAATCAGCAGAGGCGTTACTGGTGAAGGTGATGGCAAGGGCACCGCAAGTCCCGCTTGAATGGCAGGAGAAGTTGACGGAGCGTCTGGCACGTTTGCAGCAGGGTATTGAATGGGATCCGCAGAGAGTCGCCCAGGAAATTGCGGTGTTTACCGATCGCTGTGATATCAGTGAAGAGATCGCCCGTTTCAAGAGCCACCTGGTACAGTTCCGCGCCCTCTATGACGACAGAGAACCGGTTGGCCGGCGCATGGATTTCCTGGTCCAGGAATTGAATCGTGAAGTCAATACCATGGGCTCGAAATCGAATGATGCCGAGTTGACCAATTCGGTTGTCGGTATGAAATCCGAACTCGAAAAGATTCGAGAGCAAGTCCAAAATATCGAGTGAGGGGGGCTGGGGCTGGGGCTGGGGGCTGGTAAACTGCGGGGGCTGGAGATTGGGGGCTGGGGGCTGGAAAATATAAACATGCAATGAAATGAAGTGGAGGGAATTATGAAATGTTATCGTGATTTGGTGGTGTGGAGAGAAGGGATAGATCTGGTCACTAATATTTATGCACTATCCAGAACTTTTCCTGGTGAAGAAAAATATGCGCTGAGTGATCAAATGCAAAGAGCAGCGGTTTCCATTCCGGCCAATATTGCCGAGGGGCATGCGCGTTCTTCGCGAAAGGAATTTTTACATTTTCTATCGATCTCACTTGGCTCGTTGGCAGAATTGGAAACACACCTGACTATTGCAAACAAGCTGAAATATCTTGCGCTCGACCGGACGGAAAATGTCCTCGGGCAAACCAATTTGTTGGGCAAAAGAATCAGGAGCCTGCAAAAGTCACTAAAAAACAAGGTAAGCTAATGGATAAGCCAGCCCCCAACCCCCAAACCCCAGCATCCGGTTCTACCCCCAGCCCCCAGCCCCCAGCCCCCAAATCACGCAAAGGGATTCTCTTCGTGATTTCAGCTCCGTCCGGGGCCGGCAAGACCTCAATCTGCAGGGCTATCCTGACCTTGTTGCCGAATCTTCGCCAGTCGTCTCCTATACGACCCGGGCTATGCGGCCTGGTGAGCAGGAGGGGCGAGATTACCATTTTGTCTCGAAAGAGACTTTTCAGGCCATGGTTGCTGCCGGCGAGTTTGCTGAATGGGCAGAAGTTCATGGCAACTGTTACGGAACGGCATGCAGACCCTGAAAAAAGCCCGCGAAGCAGGCGCCGATGTTTTGCTGGAAATTGACTTTCAGGGTGCCAATCAGCTGCGCAATAGTGGCCAGGACGGTGTTTTTATTTTTATCCTGCCGCCCAACATGGAGGAGTTGCTCAGTCGCCTGGAGTCGCGGAATACTGATGACGAAGAGACCATCGCACGGCGCATGGCAAACGCTATGGGGGAAATTGCCGAGTCCGTCAAGTTTGATTATATCGTGGTCAACGATATCCTGGAACAGGCTGTGGAGAAGGTCCGGGCGATTATGCTCGCAGAGACTTTGCGCAAAGATCGTGTTTTAAGAACCTTGCCTGAAGAATTCGGCTTAAACCTGAAGCAATGAATTCAGATTCGTTGAAATTAATCGCATACCCGTATATCTTGTTCAATCTGACTAAATTAATCTCGGTCTGTTAAAGCGGACTGATGCAAAGTGAGGAAAAATGGCACGTATTACTGTTGAAGATTGTTTGAAGGCTGTTCCGAATCGTTTTCTCTTGACCATGGTCGCCACCAAGCGGGCCAAGCAGCTCTACAAGGGTGCAGAGCCGTTGATCGAAAACAAGGCGAACAACCGCAAGGTCGTTCTTGCGCTCAGGGAAATTGCCGCCGGCAAGATCGAGTTCGAAATCCCGACTCCGAAGTAATCCTGATCGTTTTTAGCTCATGGTCCCGGACCGGAGCCCCTGCAACTTCAAAGATGCCGGCCAGTCATGGCCGGCATCCCTTTTGTTGGCCGAGGTCAACAACCTGGACGTCGGTTATGATCCGTATCGACGACATCCTCGAATCCGTTCGTTCCTACCACGGCGACGCTGACCTTGACGCTGTGCGCAAGGCCTACGTGTATTCTGCAAAAGTCCACCAGGGGCAGACTCGCCTCTCGGGCGATTCCTACATGACCCACCTGATGGAGGTCGCCTCTATCCTGACGCGCCTGCGCATGGATGTGCCGACCATCATGACCGGCCTGCTGCACGACACCATTGAAGATACCCTCTCGACAAAAGAAGAGCTGCTCGAACTCTTTGGCGAAGAAGTGGCTGAAATGGTTGATGGCGTCACCAAAATCAGCAAGATCACCTTCAAAACCAGTGAGGAACGACAAGCTGAAAACTTTCGCAAGATGCTGCTGGCCATGGCCAGAGATATTCGTGTCATCCTGGTGAAACTTGCTGATCGCCTGCACAATATGAGGACGCTCTCTCACCAGCCTGAAGAACGCCGGCTGACGATCGCCCAGGAAACCGCTGATATCTATGCTCCCCTGGCGAATCGGCTCGGCATCAGCTGGGTGAAAAGTGAGCTTGAAGACCTCTCCTTGCGTTACCTGGAGCCGGAGACCTACAAAACGCTGTCGAAAAAAATCGATCAGCATCGCCGCGAACGCGACAAGTATGTTGCTACGATCAAGAAAAAGCTTGAGGACATTCTCAAAGAACATGAAATCGATGGCCAGGTTCAGGGGCGTCTGAAGCACATCTGCTCAATTCATAAGAAACTCATCAAGCAAAAGATCGAATTCGAGCAAATTCATGATTTGATCGCTTTTCGCATCATCGTCCCCACTGTCCGTGACTGTTACGCCATGCTCGGCATGATTCATTCCTCCTGGAAGCCGGTGCCGGGGCGTTTTAAAGATTTCATCGCCATGCCCAAGGCGAATATGTACCAATCCCTGCATACAACGGTGTTCGGGCCCTCAGGGCAGCGCATGGAGGTCCAGATACGCACTGCGGAGATGCACAGCGTGGCCGAAGAGGGGATCGCCGCACACTGGAAGTACAAAGAGGGTCGAACAGGCACTCACGCTGATGAAGGGCGCTTCAGCTGGCTGCGGCAGATGCTCGAATGGCAGAAGGAGCTCAAGGATTCCAGTGAGTTCATGTCATCTGTCAAGGTCGACCTTTTCCCTGAAGAGGTTTATGTCTTCACGCCGGGCGGCGACGTCAAGGAGCTTGCCCAAGCAGAGCACGCCGATCGATTTCGCCTACAGTGTTCATTCTGACGTCGGCCATCGTTGCAATGGCGCCAAGGTCAATGGCCGCCTGGTCCCTTTGAGAACCGAACTGAAAAACGGTGATACGGTCGATATCATCACCTCTGCAAACCAGACCCCCAGCAAAGACTGGTTGAAGTTTGTCAAGACCTCCAAGGCGAAGAACCGGATTCGTCATTGGGTCAAGGAGCAGGAACGGCAGCAGAGCCTCGAGTTGGGGCACGATCTTCTGGAAAAAGAGTTACGCAAATATGGTTTCAGTTACAATCGTGCCGTCAATCTGGCAACGGTCAAAGCGGCCTTGGCGGAGCTGGGCTTTCGAAATTTCGAAGATCTGCAGGCTGCGGTCGGCTATGGAAAAGTGACCTGCAATCAGGTGCTTTCCCGAATTATTCCTGAGGAATTCAAGGCGGAAGCGCCCAAGCCAAGCAAAATCAGCCAGGTCCTGGGCAAAATCCGCAAAAAACCGGTTGATGCAATCAATGTCCAGGGCCTGGAAGGCATCCTGGTCAGGTTTTCAAAGTGTTGCAACCCCCTGCCGGGTGATGAAGTCATCGGTTTTATTTCTCAGGGACTTGGCGTCACTGTCCATGCGGCTGATTGCCCACGTGTTCTGGAGACCGACCCGGAACGACGTATTGAGGTCTCCTGGAACCGTCAGAAGGGGGCGACACGCGCAGTTAAGATCAGGGTCTACAGCCTTGACCAGAAAGGCATCCTCGCAGATATTACCAAGGTCATAACCAAGAATGCAGCCAATATCCTGCGTGCCAGTGTTTACTCCACTGCTGACGGGCGCGGCATCCAAAGTTTTGAAATTGATGTTCAGGATGTCCAGCATCTGAATCGGGTGATGGAATCGATACATAAAGTCAAAGGAGTCCATCAGGTGGAGCGTGTCAGGGTGGGCCGGAACAAGTAATCTATGCCGATAAGGAGAATCTTATGTTGAAAAAGCAGATACAAACCACGGCAGCACCCGCTGCAATCGGACCTTATTCGCAGGCTGTTCAGCTCGGCGATTTGATTTTTTACTCCGGGCAGATTCCTCTGGACCCGCAGACCGGGGGCATTGTCGACGGCGGGATTGTTGCGCAAACCCGCCAGGTGATGGCGAATATGGACGCGATGTTAAAGGCTTCGGGGCGGGGGTTTGCTGATGTTGTCAAAACAACCATCTACCTCACTGATCTTGCGGAGTTTGCAGTAGTCAATGAAATTTACGGCGAGTTTTTTACTGAGGTGCCTCCGGCCAGAGCCTGTGTGCAGGTTGCGGCTTTGCCGAAAGGCGCAGAAATCGAGATTGAGTGGATTGCTTCTGCTTAATTGATTTCTTCAAGATGTTTTATCGGGAGCGCTGATAATGATTTATCAGTGCTTCTGTCATTTTAAGGGGCTGTAGCTAAAAGAAAGGCTATAAGTTCTTAACGCAAAGGCGCAAAGGGGTAGAGAAAGCCCGCAAAGAAAATCACTTAAAAAGCGTGAATAGTTACCCTTTGCGTCTTTCCTGGCTTTTCTCAGCGTCTTTGCGTTAAACATTTTTTTAGGTTTTTGATCTATCAGCCTGCACCGCGTTTTTTAAGCTCCTGTAGGACGAGCGTTTTTTGCGCCGGACTGAGGCGACGTGAAGAGAGCAGGTTGCGCACGTCTGGCGTACGCATTTGGGGAAGATAGAGCGTGAACCATACCGCCGGAGTCCTGCTGCTCTTGAGAATGGCCATCCTCAGGTTCGGCCGTGATTTCCACTTCGAATGCCTTGCCACCATGGAGATCGTCTCCGCAGACGCGGCGGCGCTGTTGATGAACTGGAGAATGGCGACTTCACGCAGGCGTGGGCTGCTCAGACAGATTTCAACAAGGCGGGCGTTGCCTTCTTTAAGGAGAGCCCCGACAACGGTCGCAGTGGCCCGTCGCGCCAGAGTCATCTTGTTGCCCAATTCTGTCGTCGGCAGGCGTTGCAGGATGGCGCGTTCGGCAGCAAACTTCTGGTCCGGTGTGACTCCGGGAATCATGCAGAGGTCAACCAGTTCGAAAAGATGAAGATGGGGCAGCAGTGCCAGAGCGACCGGTCCTGGTGTCCCAGGGTTCTTGACCAGGGCAAGCTGCAGCCGATGGCTGCTTTTGGTTATGTTGAGCTGATAGACCGCTTTGAGCAGTTCTTCTGTGAGGTCGCGTCGCTTGAGCAAGGTCAGCAGGTGGTCTTCATTGAGGTGCGGATTCTTCAAGGTCGAACGCAGGACCTGCATGTCCGGATCGATCAGAATCTGGAAAAGCTTGTCCGCCGAAGCCGTGAGAGCATTGTGCAGGCGCTTGGCCAGTTCGATGTCAATTGTGGGTTTATGAGGTGAGTCAGCCATGGTTTAATTACGGGTCTATAACCTCCAAAAAGGCTATAAACATTTAACGCAATGACGCAATGGTTAAAAGCAAGAACGCCAAAAAATCTTTTGATCTAGACAAAAGCAAAAATTGAACGCAGATAAAGACTGATAAATTCGGATACAGGCAATATCCAAAATGTGTTTGTATTGGCCTTTGTTTGATTTTGTTTCACTCAAAGCGGTTCTTGCCAGATGTCCTCTTTGCGTCTTATGGGTTAACCTTGGCGTCTTTGCGTTTAATTATGCTGTTTGCAAGTTTCAGGGTCAATGCCCGGGTTTGCCATCATCACGTAAATACTCACCGAGAAAATCTGCTTTGAAGTCGGCGTAGTTGTTTGCTTCGATGGCCTCTCTCGCTGCCGCGACCATGTCGAGGTAAAAACGTACGTTGTGGATGGCTGACAGGGTGGCCGAGAGAACTTCGTTGGCGTTGAAAAGATGGTGCAGATAGGCCCTGCTGAAATTGCTGCAACAGTAGCAACTGCAGGAAGCGTCGACCGGGAAAAAGTCTCTGCGATAGCGGCGGTTGGTCAGGCGGATCTTGCCCCGACGGGTGAAGAGGGTGGCGCTGCGTGCGTAGCGGGTCGGGATGACGCAGTCGAACATGTCCATGCCGCGCTCGATACTTTCCAGGATATCCTCCGGCAAGCCGACTCCCATCAGGTATCTTGGCTTATCTTCCGGCAAGAATGGCTCTGTATAGTCGACAACCTTCTTCAGTAACTCCAGTCCCTCACCGACGCTGACACCGCCGACGGCATAGCCCGGAAAGTCCATCTCCTTTAGAGCCAGGGCACAATCGCGACGCAGATCATCATAAACGCTGCCCTGGACGATGCCGAACAGGGCCTGGTCCTTTCGACTGTGTGCTTTAAGACATTGCTCTGCCCAGTTCAGTGTTTTACGAATTGATTTGCCGGCATAGTCATGGGTCGCCGGGTAGGGGATGCACTCGTCGAAGGCCATGATGATGTCGGCGCCAAGGCGGTTCTGGATGCCGGTCGCTTCTTTGGGGCCAAGGAAGATCCGGTCGCCGTTGATCTCATGTTTAAAAAAGACCCCGGTCTCGGTGATCTCTTTTTTGGGCAGAGAGAAGACCTGAAACCCTCCGCTGTCGGTGAGGATTGGTTTGGGCCAGTTCATGAATTTATGCAGGCCACCGGCTTTCTCAACCAGGGCTTCACCGGGTTTAAGGTGCAGATGGTAAGTGTTGGAGAGGATGATCTGGGCGCCGGTGTCCTCGACCTGCGCAGGTGTCATCGCCTTGAGAGCGCCATGAGTACCGACCGGCATGAAGATCGGTGTTTCGATTGTGCCATGTGGTGTTGTAACGCGACCACGTCGGGCCCGGGTTCCTTTGTCTTTGGCAAGCAGTTCAAATTGCAACATGATATATTTGGCATTTCTGGCGCAGACGTTGCAAAATGTGATTGAACATCTTGCAGACGACGCCGATGGAGTGAGATCAACGTTTGCGCGGACTTTAACAGAATTGTACAAGGACTACAATAACCTGCAATGACAGCTGAGAATGATTTTTTTACAGCGGAATGGCCCGACAAGTTGCTTGATGTCGATGTTGCCAAAGTCCGTTTTGTTCTGGAAATGCGGTCGCCATGTACCTTGCAACCCACTGATTTCCTCGGTCTGGGAAGCCTTCTCAGGATGGCAGGAAGGCAGCTTTTTGAGCCACAGGATACACTCGCCGCGAATCAATGGCGTGACCTTTTTCAGCCTTCTCTAAGCTCGGACCCGGTTGCCCTGCGAAAATTTCAAAAGCCGGCACCGGCTTTTGTCCTCAGCATGCCGGTCATGCAGAAAGAACTCTTCTCATCAGGTGACCCACTGGCTCTTGAAGTGCTGTTTGTTGGTACCGGGATACCGTTAATACATGAATTTCTGCGCAGCCTGATTCATATTGGCAAACTGGGCATCGCTGCAGGAGAAGGACGTTTTGATGTTGTCGAACTCTATAGTGAAGAACCTGATCACTCACAATGCCTGGTGTGGCGACAGAACCAACCACTTGGAGTGCTGCCCTGTCCTGTTCTGTCATTGTCCTGGTTGTTGCAAAAGGAGCGTATTCAAAGGCAGGTTCGGTTAAGATTTAAAACACCGACACGACTCATGATCGATGGAAAACCAATGAGAAAGCCGCTGTTGCGGAAAATTTTTCCGTTTATGCTGCGACGAACAACCTCGATGCTGCATACTCACTGCCACTGTGAGCTTGTTGATGACCCGGCTGCTCTGCTTGAACGCGTGGATAACCTTGAAACCGTTGCTGCAAGAATGTCCTGGTCTGACTGGCGTTACCTGCCCGGTCGTCGTGGCTTGGCTGTCGGTGGCTTTGTTGGCGAGATGACGGTTGGCGGGGATGCCATACAGGATCTTTACTGGGTGTTTGCCGTGGCATCGTTGCTTGGTATCGGTAAGGGCGCGACCTATGGCGCCGGTCAATTTGAACTTAGTGGATGAGCTCTGCTTGCCGGCATTCAAATGCTTGTTATAATTGGAAAAACGGACAATTACTGGAGGTGCCACTATGACAGACGCATGGGAAGAACGCAAAAAAGCCTTGGAGAACAAATATTTTCATGATCTGGAAAAAGTGCTGATTGAGAAAATGAAGAGTGAAACCCGGGAAAAACTGATTCATGAATACTGTCTTGGGCGCTGCCCGAAATGCGGTGATCCTATAGAGGCGATAGAGTTCCGAGGCGTTCCCATGGACAAATGTACGAGTTGCGGAGGTGTCTGGCTCGGCCCTAAAGATTTGAAAATGCTCTCCGAAAAAGATCATCGGACCTGGTTTGATCGCTGGTTCAATGAAGAAGAAACTGAATAGAAAGCGCCATAGTTTTTTACTTCTGCTGGTGTTAAATCAGGATTGCAATGCACTTAAAACTTATTCGTTACATTCTGCTCAGCTTTCTGGTGAGTGTTGCTTTGTTCACGAGTGCCAGCCTGGTGGCCTTATCCTCTTTGGAGCAGGTTGCCGTACAACTCACTGCAATGAGTGACCCTGCTGTGCTTGAAATGATTCGTAATCGTCAGGGCATAGTGATGGGGGTCGGTTTTCTGGGTCTTTTAAGCGGCCTGATCGCCATGGTGTTTGCAATTCATCAAGCCTCTTCCATTATGCATCGTCTCCGCCAGGCCACCCGTTATCTGGGCGATGTGGTCCTGGACGAAATGTCTCCCAGCGAGTTCCTCAGCGCCAGTGATGGTCTCGACCGTGAAATTCAGGAGATGATGCTGAAGATCAAGGATAGTCAGCAACGCTATCTTGACGCCAGTCCCTTGACGCGTTTACCGGGCAACCTTGCCATTGAGCAGGTCTTGCAGGGCAAGATGGAACAGGGCGAGAAATTTGCCCTTTGTTACATCGACCTCGACGACTTCAAGGCCTATAACGATCGATATGGCTACGCTAAAGGCAGCGATCTGATCAAGATGACTGGCGAGGTCCTCTACCGCGCCAAAGATGAATATGCAGAAAAACGGGATTTTGTAGGGCATATCGGCGGTGATGATTTCGTGCTGATCACTTCTCCTGATATCGTCGATCAGGTCTGCCAGGCCATTATCAGCGAATTTGACTGCTTGATCTCCGATTATTACCACGCCGATGATCTTGAGAAGGGTTTTATCGAAGGGACAGATCGTTATGGTGTGAATCGGCGTTTTGCAATTATGTCGATTTCGATTGCGGTTGTCTCTGATGTCATGCGTTCTTTTAAGTCTCCCGTAGAAATTGCCAAGGTTGCAACGGAAATCAAGGATTATGTGAAGAGTCTGCCAGGCAGCAACTATCTGGTCGACCGGCGTGTTACGACGCGATCTGACTCTTGATTTGAGTTAGAGGCTGGGGCCTGGGGGCTGGAGGCTGGAGGCTGGAGGCTGGAGGCTGGAGGCTGGAGGCTGGAGGCTGGAGGCTGGAGGCTGGAGGCTGGAGGCTGGAGGGTTGCGAAAATTTAATCATCAAATGATAACGGGAAGGCCGAGTTGGCCTTCCCATTTATGTGTGGCTTATGTCACGAACGTTTATGCAGCGGTGTCTTCGCCGAAGACCTGGGCACTAAAAACGTAAATGTCAGCATCTTCTGCTCGCCATGCATCTGTCGGCAAACCGGCCTTGATGCAGGTCTGCTTGAGAAAGGTCTGACGGTCCCAGTTGTGCTCGGTTGCCACTTGAGGCAGAAGCACTCCACGATAAAAGCTTTTCTCGATATAGATGCCGTGGGTGCCAACCTCGATCTCTTCGATATCCTCAATTTTACGCAGCGGTGAAAGCACCGAAATTTCGAGGCTGAAGTTTGCCAGATCATCTTCTTTAAGGGGATAAAAACGGGGATCTTTGGATGCCGAAGCCTGTGCCATCTGAGCAACTTCCTTGAACAGCGGCAGCTCGGACTGAAAGTTGCCGATGCAGCCGCGCAATTGCTGGTTCTGCTTGATGGTGACAAAGCAACCATTACGCTGGTTCAGGGTCTTTTCTTCGCGCGGCTCGATGTACTCCTGGCCCGTTTGTATACCTTGAACGATTGCCTGGCGGGCAATCGCCAACAGGACCTGCTTTTCGTGAGCGTTTAACTCTCGGTTCACGCTGCCTCCGGTGTTTTCTGGGTGAATGCTGCTCAGAAAGAACGCGCCAATCATAGTGCTATCTGCTTATTTTTTCAAGACATCTGACACCCTTTTTCTATTTATTTATTCTATAGGGTAGCCGCGGGATAGTCCGGCCGAAAAAATGCGACAGAAAGACCTGGCTATCGTTGAGCATAAATGTTTGCTTGATCCGTTTGCCCTGCATAAGAAAAGGCAGCTCCCTTGTGGAAACTGCCTTTCTCTGACTGGATTATCAGAAGTCCCCGTAAAGGGCCTTGCTTTCTCTAGTTGGCCTTTTTATGGGCTTTTTTGCGATCATTTTCGTCGAGCAAACGTTTGCGTAGACGAATTGATTGGGGAGTCACTTCAACCAACTCATCATTATCGATAAACTCCAGCGCCTGCTCAAGGGTCAGATCCCGTGGCGGTATAATGCGAATCGACTCATCGGTACCAGATGCGCGTACGTTGGTCAACTTTTTCCCCCTGCAGGCATTAACCACGAGGTCGTTTTCTTTCGCATGCTGGCCGAGAATCATGCCTTCGTAGACTTTGACACCGGGTTGTACGAAAAGGATACCGCGGTCCTGCAGGTTAAAGAGTGAGTAAGCAACCGTTTCTGCAGTCTCGATGGCGATCAGGACACCGTTTTTACGCCCTGCAATCGGACCTTTCCAGGGAGCATAGCCCTGGAAGGTATGGTTCATGACCCCGGTGCCGCGGGTATCTGTGAGGAACTCGTTACGAAAGCCGATCAGACCGCGGGCCGGTATGATGAATTCCAGACGGTTGAAGCCGTCGAGGGCATTCATGGCCGCCATCTCCGCTTTGCGGGGACCAAGTTTTTCGATGACAGTGCCCTGGTATTCTTCAGGGACATCAATAACCAGATACTCCATCGGTTCACACTTCTCGCCATCGATTTCGCGGCAGATGACTTCCGGCTTGGAGACTGCCAGCTCATAGCCCTCGCGGCGCATGTTTTCGATGAGGATGGACAGATGCAGTTCACCACGTCCCGAAACTCTGAAAGTGTCGGTGTTGGCGGTCTCTTCCACACGCAGGGAAACGTTGGTGCGTAATTCCTTGAAGAGCCGGTCGCGCAAGTTGCGCGAAGTGACGTACTTACCCTCGCGTCCTGCAAAGGGTGAGGAGTTGACAATAAAGTTCATCGCCAGTGTCGGCTCGTCAATGGCGAGGTAGGGCAATGATTTGGGGTTCTCGGCACAGGCCAGGGTTTCACTGATGCCGACATTCTCAAAGCCGGCAACGGTGATGATGTCACCAGCACTTGCTTCCGTTATCTCAACCTGTGTGAGGCCCTCGTAGCCAAGAAGCTTGGTGATGCGACCTTTCTTGATCTCGCCACCCTTCATGATTAATGCGACCGTCTCGCCGGTGTGGATCGTGCCGTTGAAAATCTTGCCGGTAGCAATCCGACCAAGATAATCATTGTAGGCAATGGAGGTGACCAACATCTGAAAAGGAGCCTCTGCGTCAGCAACAGGGGGGGCCACTCTCTCACGGATCATTTCGAACAGCGGTTCGAGATTGTCAGAGTCATCTGTTAACTCACGCTTGGCAATGCCTTGCTTAGCGCTGGTGAAGATGAAAGGAAAATCAAGCTGGTTTTCATCGGCATTCAGCTCACAAAAAAGGTCGAACACCATGTCGACAACCTTTTCAGGTCGCGATCCCGGTCGGTCTATTTTATTGATGACGACGATAGGGCGGAGGCCGAGGTCAAGAGACTTTTTCAAAACAAAGCGGGTTTGAGGCATTGGGCCGTCGAATGCGTCGACCAGCAGCAGAACCGAATCGACCATCTTCAGGACGCGCTCGACCTCGCCGCCGAAGTCGGCGTGGCCAGGAGTGTCGACAATATTGATTTTGATGTCGTTGTGATGAATCGACAGGTTCTTGGAGAGAATCGTGATACCGCGTTCCTTCTCCAGATCGTTGCTATCCATCACCCGTTCGGTGATAACCTGGTTCTCGCGGAAAACCCCCGATTGTTTAAGCATCGCATCAACCAGGGTGGTTTTGCCGTGGTCAACATGAGCGATGATTGCGATGTTGCGTAAATGACGTGTCATGATCAATACCTTTTATTTATCGACTATTTGTATATGAAGTTGATTGGGCAGCCGCACATAATAGTCCCTTGGCGGGTAAATGCAAGCAGCTTTTTTCACTCAGGCCAATAGAGGCCCTGAAAATCATCAAGTTTATCGCGGAACATTGCCTACTGTTTGACAGCAGCCAACTTTTGGTGCGAGTGCCCCGTGCGGTTAATTCATCCCTGCAAATTTCGGCACTTTTGCCCCCTGCCTGTGTTACGGCGCCTCGGCTTAAGCCTGGCTAGGCCTGCGTCACCGCTCCTTGCCAGGAACCAAAATCACGCGCAAATTGTGCGGCGAACTAGCCGCACGGGACACTAGGACTTGTCTGATTTGCGAGCTTGGCCTAAGATGCACTTCTTCAGGTAACTTGTTGGATAGATATGATGCTGATTGCTGGTTTTAAAAACATACTTCTCCTTGCGCTATTCGGTGCCCTGGCGCTCTCGTTCAGTGGTTGCGCTGATTTGGCCGGGCAGGTGCCTGCACAGCCACTGTCACTGACACGCGCTGAACAGACAAAACTGAGTGCTGCTACAGAACCCAGGTTGGTTCAGATGCTTGGCGGCTTCTATTACGACCAATCTGTTGCAGAAGATTTAACGCGCTTATGTCTGAAAGAATATCAGGCTGCCGACTCCTGTAAGATAAGCGTTGCCGACCTGAGCGCCTCTGCGCTCTATCCCTTGCCCTCCGGCCGAATTGTTTTAACCCGTGGTCTCCTGGCAGAAGTGAACAGTACCGCAGAGCTACTCTCACTGCTTGGCAAGGCTGTAAGTCTTTCAAGGCAGTTCTATGCGGATCATGCAACGCGGGATATGAACCAGTTGATTGAAGAGCTTTTGTCAGGTCCTGTTTTACAGTACGATCCTGATTCAGCTGATATTCGTCTGGCCCGGCTTTTCAAGGAAAAGGCCTGCGAGAAAAGTTGCCTGGAACTCAACCGTGTCAGTGTAAATGCCGGGACCGGAGTCGTACCCTTGCCTGACTCGGTGACGCGAATCGTTGCGCTGCAGCCAGGTTATGAACTCCTTGGCAAAGCCCGGAATTTTGAAGAACAGGGTGACCAGAGGCAGGCGGTTGCGACCTACCTGCAAGCGGCGACAGCGACACCCGATGAGCCGCGTATCCTCAGGGCCCTGGGAATGGCATACTTGCGCGCCGGTCAGATGCAGTCGGCTCGATTGTATTTGCAAAAGGCAGTCCAGTTGCAGCCGAATTATTACCGCAGCCTGATGGGGCTGGGTTACCTTTACCTGAAGATGGGAAAACTGGATCAGGCCAGTCAGTCCCTGGCGGAGAGCGTTGCCCTCTTACCGGTCACAGAAAACCTTTTTCTCCTGGCAGAGACAAGAGAGAAACGTGGTGATTTAAAAGGGGCTCTGATGTTGTACAAGCTTATTGTCGAATCCGATCCAGACAGCAAACTCGGGCATTCTTCCGCCAGACGTCTGGCGCAACGGGCAGGTGGGCAATGAAACAGGATCTGCCTCTGGCCGTTGGCGAAGACGTCTGTTGGGAAGGACGACCTGCGCCGCGTTGCTACACTTTCAGACACTGGAAGCACTCGATCTTCGGTAGTATTTTTCTGGCGATTTGCACTTATTGGCAAATTCTCGGTTTTTCTTTGGCTGTTGAATACGGGGTTTCCTGGCTGGTCTGGGTGCCGGTGCCATTTGTCATGCTTGGCATCTATTTCAGCGTCGGTCATCTCCTGCAGTCTCGCCTGGAGTGGAACCGGGTCTATTACGCGATCACAGACCGCCGCCTGCTGACTCAACGAGGTCTCTGGCGGTTGCACACCGAGGCCATGGAGCTGAAGGATATGACCTACTTCAGCTTGCTCCGGCAGGGTGAAGAACTCGGCACCTTGCGGGTTTACCAGGGTCAGGAGCAGCGGCTGATACTGCACTGTCTGGAGCACCCCCGTAAAGCGACGGATATCCTGGAACGATGGCTCGAGCCTGCTCAATCTTCACTTGAAGTCTCTTCTGAGACATCCGGGCAGAACGACGCTGCGGAGTCGAAGCCTTCGCCGTAGCAACAGAGCTCAACCTTAACCTGTTGCTTTTGAAAAGTTTTTTGGTTAGCCTCAGGCAAGCTGTCAGATTAACAATGAACTGGCTGCAAATTCGTCTCTTTGGCCCATATCTCAGCGCCTTTTCGACCAATAGCTACGGCTATTATTCTCAAATGAGCCGAAATCTGTTCTCAAACGACCAAATTTTCGCTTCAGCCCTGATACTCCAACAGGCTGCTGACAGCTCAAAAGAGGGTCTGTTTAATATCAAGCTTATGGAAGTACTGCGATGAATGATAAAGCTTTTTACCTGGAGACCTTTGGTTGCCAGATGAATATTGTTGACTCGGAGCGGATCGTCGCTCTGCTCGATGGCATCGGCTATCATCAGGTTGAAGAGCCGGAGCAGGCCGACCTGATCCTGCTCAACACCTGCGCCGTGCGCGACAAAGCCGTGCGCAAGGCTTATGGTCACCTGGGGCGCTTCAAGCCGATGAAGGAGCGTAAGCCGGAGCTGATCCTCGCTATGGGCGGTTGTATCGCCCAACAGGAGGGCAAGCAGCTGCTGGAAGAATTCTCGTACCTGGACCTGGTGTTCGGGACCCACAACGTCCATCGACTGCCCGAGATGGTGCAGCAGGTCGCAAAGAATCATGTGCGCTGTGAAGAGACCGAGTTTCTCGACCGTGAAACCCGACTGCAGCTCTTCCCGTCACGCACCGGTCAGGACGCTTTTACCCGTTTTGTGACGGTCATGCAGGGGTGCGATAATTTCTGCAGCTATTGTGTCGTCCCCTACGTTCGCGGTCGTGAGATCAGCCGCCCCAGCGCCGAAGTCCTCGGAGAAATCCGTGAACTGGCAGCGCAGGGTGTTCGCGAGGTCACCCTGATCGGGCAGAATGTTAACTCCTATGGTCTCAAGGACGAGGCTGAGCTCAGCTTTGCCGAGCTTCTCGAACAGGTCAACGATGTAGAGGGCATCGATCGGATTCGCTTTACGACCTCTCATCCGAAGGACCTCTCCGATGATTTGATCGATTGTTTCGGTCGCCTTGACAAACTCTGCAGGCATCTGCATCTGCCGGTGCAATGCGGCTCTGATCATGTCCTCAAAGCCATGAACCGTGGCTACACGAGGCAGCGATATCTACAGATCGTTGACCGGTTGCGGCAGGTTTGCCCGGATATCCGCCTCTCAACCGATATCATCGTCGGCTTTCCCGGAGAGACCGAAGCAGATTTTGCCGAGACGATGTCCTTGCTGGAAAAGGTCCGTTACACGGAGATCTATTCTTTCATCTATTCTCCGCGTCGAGGCACGACTGCCGCAGAGCTGGCCGACGACACACCGGCAGAGGTCAAACAAGAGCAGTTCAACCGCATGCTTGAACTGCAGCAGGACATCAGTCGGCAGACCTGGGAGGCCGATATCGGTACAATTCAGAAAGTGCTGGTTGAAGGCGAGAGCAAGGTCGGGGAAGGGCAGATGTTCGGTCGGTCCACCTGGAATCGGATTGTGAACTTCGCCGGACCTGCTGAACTGGCAGGGCAACTGGTGCCGGTAAAAATCACCAAAGCTTTTCGCAATTCCCTGCTGGGGGAATTGGTTGAACACGAGTAAGGGAATGATTTAATGAATGATCAGGATTTTCAGTTTTTTAAAGAATTGATCGAGGCACCCAGCCCCTCCGGTTTTGAACAGCCTGCTCAGCGGGTGATCCGCAAGGCACTTGCCGACGTTGCCGATGATCTCCGTACCGATGTGATGGGCAACGTGGTGGCGCACCTCAAGGGCCCGGAAGGTGCCCCACGCTTGATGCTCGCAGGGCACTGCGATGAAATCGGCTTTATGGTCAAGTACATTGACGATCAGGGGTATCTCTTTTTTGCGCCGATCGGCGGTGTTGATGCACACCTGGTGCCGGGGCAGCGGGTGACCATCCATACGGCTGGCGGGCCGCTGGCAGGTGTCGTTGGCAAGCGACCGATTCACCAGATCGAGGCCAAAGACCGGGAAACGGTCGTGCCCTTTAAAAATCAGTTTATTGATATCGGTTGCAGCGACAAAGACGAGGCTGTCAAGCTGGTCTCGATTGGTGATCCGGTCACCTTCAGGGTCGGTGTAGAGCGTTTGCAGGGGACCCGCCTGACCTCGCGTGCTCTCGATGACAAGATGGGGGCTTTTATCGTTGCCCAGGTGCTGCGGGAGGTCCGGCGTCAGAAGCGTATGACCGTTGATCTGCACGGCGTTTCAACCGTGCAGGAAGAGGTCGGCTTACGTGGAGGTGCAACCAGCGCCTATGGAGTACAGCCGGATATCGGTATTGCTGTCGAAGTCGGCTTTGCCAGCGATTATCCCGGTGCTGATCATAAGGACCTCGGTGAGGTTCGTCTGGGGAAAGGGCCGGTGGTTGCCCGTGGACCCAATATCAACCCGGTTCTGTTTGATCTTCTCATGAAGACGGCAGAGGAGGAAAACATCCCCTGCCAGGTGATGGGTATCCCCCGTGCCACAGGAACAGACGCAAATGTCATGCAGCTTGTGCATGGCGGTGTGGCGACGGCCTTGATCAGCATTCCTCTGCGTTATATGCACACTCCGGTCGAAGTCCTCGACTGGGCCGACCTCGAGGGCGCTGTCAGGCTGTTGTCTGCGCTTTGCAGCAGGATTACCAAGGAGCATTCATTCGTGCCGATTTAGCCGATTGCAGTGCTTTGTCGCGAGAGCTGAATTAAGTCTTGAAGGAACAGAAAAAAAGCTTGACATCCTCAGGCCTTTTGAATAGATTTCGGGTTTCTGTGAGCCCCGTTAACTTACAGAACTGATCTAGAGAGGATAGTAATGAGTACTCCAGTTGCAAAAAATGAAGATCTCCAGAAAGACTGGTACGTTGTTGATCTGGAAGATAAAGTCCTGGGCCGTATGGCAACAGAAATTGCCAGGGTCCTGCGCGGCAAGCACAAGGCTATTTATACGCCGAGCGTTGATACTGGTGACTTTGTCATTGTTCTCAATGCCGAAAAAGTGCGTCTGACCGGTAACAAGCTCAGCCAGAAGATGTATCATCGCCACAGCGGTTTCACTGGTGGCCTGACATCTATTACGGCTGGGAAGATGCTTGAAAAAACACCCGAAGAGCTGATCCGGAAAGCTGTCAGAGGGATGTTGCCGAAGAACAAGCTCGGCCGTCAGATGTTCAAAAAACTTAAAGTCTACTGCGGTGCCGATCATCCGCATCAGGCACAGCAACCCAAAGAACTTCAGGTTTAAGGGAATTCAGGAGAAATAGACGATGGCCGAACAGAAATTTTACGCCACCGGTAAAAGGAAGACATCCATTGCCCGTGTCTGGATGAAGCCGGGTACAGGTGAGATCACCATTAACAAGCGGACTATCGACGAGTACTTCGGCCGCCCGACCTCTAAAATGGTTGTGCACCAGCCTCTCGAATTGACCGAAACGACCGGGAAGTTTGATATTTCCGTCAACGTTTGTGGTGGTGGCCCTTCCGGCCAGGCCGGTGCTATCAGACATGGTATTACCAAAGCTCTGCTTGAAATTGATCCGGAACTCCGTGATTCACTGAAAAAAGCTGGTTTTATTACCCGCGACAGTCGTATCAAGGAACGTAAGAAGTACGGTCGACGCGCTGCACGCCGTAGCTTCCAGTTCTCCAAGCGTTAATGCCTCAAGGCCCTCAGGGTCAACAGGATATTTGGTTGAAAGGGAAACCCTGCGGGTTTCCCTTTTTCCTTTTCTGCTGAACATCATCCACCCAGCGGATAAATTTGTAAGGAGTTGATATGCAACGAATCGCTGTTATTGGTGCGAGTGGTTATACCGGCGTTGAGCTGCTCCGGTTGCTGTCACTGCATCCCGATACGCAATTGGTGTGTGTCACATCGAGACAATATGCCGGCCAGAGGGTCAGCGATGTGTTCCCCTCTCTGCAGGGTTCTATCGACCTCATCTTCGAAGACCTCGATCCTGCTGGCCTCGCCGGGCGTGCGGACCTGGTGTTCACCGCGGTACCTCACCAGACGGCCATGGGCATGATCCCGGCCCTGCTGGATGCAGGTTGCAGGGTCGTTGACCTCTCTGCCGACTTCCGTATCTCCGATGTTGAAATTTATGAAGAGTGGTACCAGGAGCATACCGCCCGGGAGTTGCTCGAAGAAGCGGTGTACGGTCTGCCTGAGTTGTTCCGTGAAGGGATCTCGGCCGCTCGCCTGATTGCCAACCCGGGTTGCTACCCAACCAGCGTTGCTCTTGCTTTGGCTCCCTTGCTTGAAAATGCCTTGATCGACCATAAAACCCTCATTGTTGACAGTAAATCCGGGACCAGTGGTGCCGGCCGTACTGCCAAAGTGGACACCCTCTACTGCGAGGTTAACGAAGGTTTTAAGGCTTACAGCTTGCCCAGACACCGTCACACTCCCGAGATTGAACAGTCTCTCTCAAGGTTGGCAGGAGAAAGCGTCAGAATCAGTTTTACACCGCATCTTCTGCCCGTGAACCGCGGTATCCTCAGCACCTGTTACGCGAGTTTGACCAGCATGATTTCACTCGACACACTGCAGCAGTTGTATCTTGATAAATATGCCGGCGAGGGCTTTATCAGGGTGCTTCCGAAAGGCAAGCTGCCGAATATCGCCCAGGTTCGAGGCAGCAACTTTTGCGACATTGGTCTCTCTGTGGATGAAAGAACCGGACGGGTCATTGCCCTTGCTGCCATTGACAATCTGGTCAAAGGGGCGGCGGGGCAGGCTGTGCAGAACATGAACCTCATGCTCGGCTTGCCAGAAGATACGGGCCTGCTGCTGCCACCCGTCTTCCCATGAGGGAGCCAGTGATGCTTGTAAAATTAACCCGGGCAGCATGAGCCTTGCGTAAACCTGCTCGACAAATGCAGAGGGAAAAATCTAACTGTCTACACTTCCCACGTCAGCCCGAGGCCCTTGTGGACCTCTATAGCAGTGACAAGACGAATATCTTCTGTTGTTTATGCCAACCCCGGCTAGAAACACGACCGTTGTATGTAGGATGCGGTGAGGTACGAACGCATCGATTGGGAGAAATCGGTTCACGATGTTCACCACATCCTACCGGTTGTTCGCAACTCTTTCTGAAAGGATCTCACCCCCGCTGTTCGTTTTTGATTTCAACAAAGATTAACGCGCAGCAACAAATTAAGGCCACCCCGCATGCGAGGTGGCCTCTTTCGTTCCTGAATGTGAATCGATTTACTCGGGACCCGGGGCAGGTCCTTCCCAGGCGACGGTGCAGTTGCTGCCGTCCTGCTTGGCGGCATAAAGGGCTCGGTCTGCGAGGTTCAGCAATTCGTAGATGTTCTTGCTGTCGCCGGGGAATTCTGTGACGCCGAAAGAAAGAGTCACCTTGAAGTCCAGATCCGATTGAATATGGCTAGAGAAATCCTCTTTGTGAATCTGTTTGCGAAGTTTTTCAGATGCAGCAATCGCGCCCTCCTTGGTTGTCTTCGGCAACATGATGGTGAACTGGTCGTTGCCGAAACGACTGACCAGGTCAACGCCGCGTGTGTTTTTCAGCAGGGCCTGTCCAACCTGTCTCAGCAAAGCATCAGATTGAATATTGCCGAGGGCCAATTTGTGCTGTTGAAAGCCGTCGATGTCGCACATAATGACCGAGAAGATCGAGCTGAAACGACGGGCCTGAGCGACTTCACGTTTGAGAATCTCTTGAAAATGTCTACGATTGGAGAGTCCGGTTAATTCATCTGTGTTGTTTAATGTCCGGCTTTTCTCCTGTAATTGGGCATTGTCGACTGTAATTGCTGCCTGGTTGGCAATCGCCTGAACCAGTCGTTGTTGTGATGCCGAGAAACAATTGGTCTGTTTCTTGTGCAGATTGATGGCTCCTACCAGCCGTCCTTTGATAACCAGAGGTACGGAAATCATCGAGCCGCGGGTGGCGATCAGTCCATGGTAACTGAGGTTCCGGTCGTCCTCGTCAATATTCTTGACATAGATCATCCGTTGGCTCTGAGCCGCTTCTCCGGTGATGCCCTGGTTAAGTTTGAATCGCACCTTGCTCAGGACTTCCGCGTCGAGCCCTGACGTGCGCTCGACCTCGAGGGCGCCCTCTGCGGGGTTATAAATGAGCAGCACGATATGGTCGCAAGAAAGAGTTTCACTCAGGCCCTGCAGGATGCGATCGAACATGACATTCAGGTCAATCGAGGCTGTCATCGCCTGATTCAGTTGGTACAGGGCGTTTGACTCACGCTGCAGGGTACTCAGGTCATGGATGACCCTGTCACGTTCACGTTCTTTCTTCTCCAGGGCCAGACGCATCTTCTCTTCTTCAATGGCAACTGCAGCAGCTATGTCATGGCTGGCGCGTTCCTGGTACGAGTTTTCAAGGTCAGACGCCATCTGGTTGAAGGAGGTCGCTATCTGGCCCAGCTCGTCATTACCGATATCGATAATCCGGTATGCCAGGTTGCCGCGACTGATGGCCTCGGTCGCATTGCGCAGTTCCTTGGCCGGGTTGGTAACCTGGCTGATTTTTCTGAAGTAAAAAATAGTCCCGAGTACGATGACGACACTCATGACCAGCATCAACCTCAGGATGGTGGCCCTCTGCATCTCTGTTGTTGATTTCAGAGAGGCTTCAAGGGAGAGGATGATTCTGTCACTCTTGCCCAGAGGGATCATACAGAGGAGGTGTCGCTCCGGATCCTTGTTAATATCATGATCAAGATACAGGGGCTGTCCACTGCCGATCAGCTCGATCTGTGCCTGGGTCAGGGACACCTTGGTAAACCCGGGGGTGCTTTCGACGATCACTTTGCCATCGGTTGACATCAGCGCTGCAGTGACGTTGAGAACCGAAGTCACGTTACGCAGGAAAGTCTCACCCATAGCGGTCTGCAAAAGGAGGATTTTGGAAATCTCACCGCCGATGTAGATTGGTGCGGCGACCATGAGAACAGGGATACCGCCAAATTCATTGCTGTAACGAAAGCGCGGCTGGCCACTGCGGCGAACCTGATCGAAGAGCGAGATCAGGCTGCTTTGTTGAATGAGGCCCCGTATATCGGCGGGATAGAATGTGGTCGAGATGTTGGATTTCTCAAGAGTGCTGAAAAGGCGATCCTGCAAAATGCCAAATTCGGCTTCGCTGTGAAATCTTTCAGAAAGGGACTCAAACTGCTGCATGATAACAGCGTAGGTCTGCAGGATATTTTCCTGTTTCTTGAACTCTCGATAAAGAACTTCTTTGGTGGCGTTCAGGCGTTCATCGGCGCTGTTCTGAAAAGAATTTTCTGCGAGATGAAACGAGCCATAGATAGCTGCAATACTTAAGGCGACGATCAGGAACAAAAAAGGCAGAAAGACTTTGCTACGCAGGGAACGAAAGCGCCTTGACTGATGAGGATCTGTTGAAGGAGAGGCAGCTTCTTTCATTAGGACTCTTCGATTATTGATTATTGAACAAGCCGACCCTCATTGAACATCTCAATGAATGATGCAGCGACTTCAGGGTCAAATTGGGCTCCGGAATGGTCACGAATCTCCTGTATGGCAATCTCGTGGGAGAGAGCTTTACGGTAAGGCCTGTCTGAGGTCATGGCATCGTAGGTGTCGCAGACGGCCAGAATTTTTCCTTCCAGGCGCCAGTTGTCCCCGGTCAGTCCATTTGGATAGCCATTGCCATCATAGCGTTCATGGTGCTGTTCGATAATTTCGCGTACCGTACCAAGGAAGTGAATCGGCTCAAGTATACGCACACCGATAGAGGGATGCAACTTGAGGACATCGATGTCCGCAGAAGTAAGCTTTTCCTTTTTATGGAGCAGGTTTACATCGATGCCGATTTTGCCAATGTCGTGTAAAATTGCCGCTTGTTCGAGTTGCTTGAGAGCGTCGCCCTCCAGCCCCATTTGCTTCGCCAGAGAGACACTGTAGCGTGTCACGCGTTCGGAATGGCCACGGGTGTAAGCGTCACTCGCCTCGATGGCTGAGACCAGTGCTTGGACGGTATTGAGATATGTGGTTTCCTGCTCTTCGTAGAGACGGGCGTTGCGAATGGCAATGCTGGCCTGAGCGGCAATCGTCGAGAGGAGTTCGAGGTCAGAATTGTTAAACGCACTGGAATCAATCGGGTTGGCAATAGTGATTGTCCCAATGACCTTCTCTTTGTCATTTATAGGCGCACAGATGACCGATTCCCGAATAAAGCCGAGACGACTCATCTTGCTGAATTCACGTGCCTTGTTAATGTCTTCCACCAGCTTGGGGGCGTTGTTGTTCATAACCCAATAAGAGATGCCGCCCGGTTTGAGAGGGATCTCCACTTCGCGATCGAAATCTTCTCTGATGCCTGCTGCACCACCAAGGATCAGGTTGCCGCTTTTCTCATTCAACATCATAATATAGCCGACCTGAGCCTTGATGGTCTCCATGGTCCTCTGACTGAGCAGATTCAGAAGTTTGTCGAGGTCCATGGTGGCATTGACTGCCAGGCCCATTTTGTAAAGGGCCTGCAGACGGTCGACGGCCTGGGTGAGGCCAATATTCTTCTCTTCGAGTTCGCTGGCGAGATCGGCAATCTTGTAGTTTGCTTCCTCGATCTCTTCAATGCGTTCCTCGAGGTTGATATTGAGATATTCAATCTCCTTGAGGCGATCCTCAAGGGTCATGTTCATCGCATGAATCTCTTCGTTATGTGCCAGCTTTTCCTGGCTGATGGCAAGCTCACGCTCATTTTTAACAGTGTTCTCAACAAGTTCCCTCAGTCTCTGCACCATGTAGTTGAACTTGGAAGAGAGCAAGGTCATCTCGTCGGAACTGCTGACAGAGGTATGAGCCTCTTCAAATTGCCCCTTCTCAACCAAATCCATAGCCGTAACCATTTTGCGAATCGGGGCGTCAACATAGACCAGAAGGAATGCGGTAATTGTCAGGATCAGGATAATCAGCATGACACCGGAGGCGATCATGGTTGCCTTGCGACCGCTGCTCTGCATGTTTGATATTTCGCCCAGGGAGAGCTGCAGGTTGAGCACGCCAAGAACTTTGATGTTCTCATCGTGGCATACATAGCATTCTCTTGCATTATAGATTGGTGCAAGGGAGTTGAAGTTCTCCTCGCCGGCTAGTGTGTTGGAGTAAGAGAAGTTTCCGGTACGGTAGGCCATCAGCTCGGAAGTTGAAACGAGCTCGCCGATCTCTTCCGACTGGGCGGCCATCAGGACGCGCCCGGATTCATCGAAAATCCGTACGTTATTGATCGCTGGCTCTTGGCTGATCTTGCCGAGGAGATATCCGACCCGGTCGTTCTTACCGTTGGCCATGTCCGTAATAATACTGGTGCGGACTGTTTCTGAAAGCATGCGGCCTTGTTCAGCCGCTAGTTTGCTGAGCATGGCTTTTTGTGTTTGCAGGCTGTACCAGGTCGTCAGGCCGATTGCAGAAATCAGGATGATACAGCACAAACCGAGAAATTTAATTTTAAGTGAATTCATAGGTGGATTATTTGCCGCCAGTTGCCGTTTTGTCTTTCATTTGTGTGTCATCATATCACCAATGGCACGCTGTTTGGCGCAAAAGTGTGTAAAGAGACATCTGTCAAAATTACCGTCAAAAACGTCTTAACTTGACACTATTCCCACATCTCTATAGGGTTATTTGGTTTGCCACATCTGTGAATCATCATTTCTGCCATGATTCTCGGCTCGCGAGTCAAAATGATACTTCAAAATTTGCAATAATCACACCAGAATTCTTGATTAAGGATGTTATCTTTATCCCATGTTGCCCGAATCTCTTATCGTTGTGCTCGGTGTTGTTCTGATCGTGGAAGGCATGCCATGGTTTCTTTCTCCGCGGGGAACAAAGCGCATGCTGAGCGAACTCTTCCACTTGAACGATAACTCTCTTCGTATTGTCGGCCTGATCTTCATGCTGGCGGGATTATTGCTCGTCTATCTTGTTAAAAGATAACTAATATATATGTATAATTATATTGATTCAAGCGTAAATATCCCATGCATCTGAGTGAATACGATTTCAAGCTTCCGCAGCGGTTGATCGCTCAGCATCCTCTCAGCAATCGTTCTGCATCGCGACTTTTGACCCTGGACAGATCCTCTGCGCAGATTAACCACCGTTGTTTCACTGATCTCCCGGACCTTTTGCGCGACGGCGATCTTCTGGTTCGCAACGAAACCCGGGTTATCCCGGCCAGGTTGCTGGGCAGGAAAGAGAGCGGCGGGCAGGTCGAGCTTCTGCTGATCAGGCAGTGCGATCCGGTACAGAATATCTGGCGCTGCATGACGCGTAGTTCAAAGCCGGTCCGGGTTGGTGCCAAACTTAATTTTCCTGAAGCTATCTCTGCTGAAGTTGTTGATGCTGTCGAAGAGGGTCACCGCCTGGTCCGGTTTGATAGCCACGGTGATTTCCTCGAAGCTCTCGAGCGCGTCGGTCATATGCCTCTGCCTCCCTATATCCGTCGGCAAGATCAGGAGCAGGACAAGGATCGTTATCAGACCGTGTTTGCAAACAAGCCTGGAGCAATCGCCGCGCCGACAGCAGGACTGCATTTTACAGACGATACCTTTGTCGCTCTTGGCGAGCGCCATATAGACGTCTGCAGCGTGACCCTCCATGTAGGCCCGGGCACCTTCCTGCCGGTTCGAACCGAGAATCTTGATGATCATCGCATGCACTCGGAAGTCTATGAAGTGACCGAGGTGGCTGCTCGGCAAGTCAACCAGGCACGTGCAGACGGAAGACGGATCATTGCCCTTGGCACAACTGTCACAAGAACACTGGAGCATGCTGTTGATGACACAGGTTTACTGCAGGCAGGACAGGGAGAAACGGATCTCTTTATCCGGCCGGGTTTTCAATTCCAACTGGTTGACGCGCTGATAACCAACTTTCACCTGCCCAAGTCAACGCTGCTTGTCCTGGTCTCGGCTTTTGCCGGCAAAGATTTCATCCTTAAGGCTTATCGGCAGGCTGTCGAGCAGGAATACCGATTTTTCAGTTATGGTGATTGTATGTTGATTGAATAGTTAAAACTTGGAACGCGGTACGGGGGACGGGAAACGTGGAAACCGAGTCCCTTTTAATAAAGAATCGAACTGTAGAAATTGATGAATGTTTTAAATAAAGAAATGCATAAAGGGCCGATGACTTTCGACCTCCTGAATGAATGCACGGACACTCAGGCGCGCCGTGGGACCATTCATACGCGCAGGGGGGCCATTGAAACTCCGGCTTTCATGCCGGTTGGCACCCAGGGTACGGTCAAGGGGATGTTGCCCGAGCAGCTCAAGGAGATCGGCTCACAGATTATCCTCGGCAATACCTATCATCTGTATCTGCGTCCGGGTCATGAACGGATGGCACGTTTCGGCGGCCTGCATAAATTTATGAACTGGGATCGACCGATCCTTACCGACAGCGGTGGATTCCAGGTCTTCAGCCTTGGTGATCTGCGTAAGATTGATGAGGAGGGGGTTCGTTTCCAGTCTCACCTTGATGGCAGCAAGCACATCCTGACTCCCGAGCTCTCCATCGCCATTCAGGAAGCCCTCGGTTCAGATATCATGATGGTCTTCGATGAGTGTATCCCGCACCCCTCAACGCGTGAATACATTATGACGTCGACGGCTCGTTCAACGCGTTGGGCGGAGCGCTGCAAGGCTGCCCGTACCGACCAGAGCGCCGCGCTTTTCGGTATTGTCCAGGGCGGTATGGAAGCGGACCTGCGACAACAGAGTGTTGAGGGGCTGCTCGAGATCGGTTTTGATGGCTATGCCCTCGGTGGCCTTTCTGTCGGCGAGCCTGCAGAGGTCATGTATCAGGTCATGGATTGCTCTTTACCGTTGCTGCCGAAAAATCACCCCCGCTATGTGATGGGGGTCGGTACGCCGGAGAACCTTGTTGAGGCCGTTTCCCGCGGCGCAGATATGTTTGATTGTGTCATGCCGACACGGAATGCCCGCAACGGCGTGCTGTTTACCAGCTTCGGCAAAATCAGTATCAAACAGGCCCGTTTTATTGAGGATCGAAATGCCGATCGATCCTGAATGTTCCTGCTACGTCTGTCGCAACTACAGCCGTGCCTATTTGCGCCATCTGTATCAAAGTAACGAAATCCTCTCATCGGTATTGAATACTACCCACAATCTGTATTACTATCTGCACCTCATGAAAATGATGAGAGATGCCATCAGTGAGGGCAACTTTAAAACCTTTCGTGAGGGCTTCTATCAAAAACGTAATTCAACCGGTGTGGCTTAAGCTTGCGCCGGTTCAGTAAGAATGTTTGACTAAATATATAAATAACTAATATCAGGAGGAAAAACATGTTCGCAACAAACGCATATGCGATGGCTGGTGGCGCTGAACAACAAGCTGGAGGAACTGGTATGGAAGGAATCGTGATGCTGGTCATCATGTTCGCCATCTTCTACCTGCTGCTGATCCGCCCGCAACAGAAACGTGCCAAGCAGCACAAAGAGCTGGTGGCAAATTTGAAATCAGGCGATCAGGTCGTTTCCGCCGGTGGTATCCATGGTAAAGTCGTAGCTGTTCAGGAAGACATTGTCACCCTCGAGGTTGCCAGCAACGTTCGCATGAAATTTAATCGCAGCTCTATCGTTGGCACCAAGACCGATAGCCTGGAAGAATAGTTGTTTAACTTATACTAAGGCGTGTGCCTGAGAGATCGGATCCTGCGGCTTTGCTACGGATCTGATATTCCACCGGCTCACAATATAAAGTATGACGGTCCGCTAGTCGCGGATCGATTGAAAGGAGATGCAACAGAATGTCTAATAGCCTCAAGATTCGGACCGGCCTGGTTCTGGGCTGCCTCATCCTGGCCCTTTTCTCGCTCGGACCGACGCTCTTCGGCACTGATCTGCCGGACTGGTGGCGCAAGACCTTTGACCCGATTCACCTCGGTCTGGACCTGCAAGGTGGCATGCACCTGGTTCTCGGTGTTGATGTCGATAAGGCGGTTGAAAGTCGCCTTGATACGATTGTCGATCAGTCCGAAGAACTGCTGCGTGAAAAAGACGTGATCTTCAAGAGGATCGATCGAGCTTCCGGAGAACGCATCATTATCACTGTTTATGATGAAGATGCCGGCAAGCAGGCTGATGCGATCATGGCCGAAAACTTCCCGAGTCTCGAAGCGATGACGCTGACGACCGAAGGTGCCTATATTCAGAAGAACTATCGTTTGAGCGATCGTGAAATCGAAGCGGTTCGTGATTACGCCGTTCGCCAGGCCCTTGAGACGCTGCGCAATCGTGTTGACCAGTTTGGCGTCAGCGAGCCGACTCTGCAGCGCCAGGAAGGCAATCGTATCCTGATCCAGTTGCCCGGTGTCAAGGATCCTCAGCGTGCTATTGACCTGCTTGGTAAAACGGCGCGTCTTGAATTCAAGATGGTCATGGAAGATGCCAATCCGCAGGACGCTGTCGCCGGCAATCTGCCTGTCGGGGGGCAACTCCTTTATGAGCGTCGGGTTGATCCGCGCAGCGGTGCGGTTTCGGAAATACCAATCGTGGTCGAGGATAAAACAGTCCTGACCGGAGACCTGCTCTCCAATGCCCAGGTACGTATCGATACCCGCTTCAACGATCCTTATGTTGCCATCGATTTCAACGCGGTCGGCGCGAAACGCTTTGACCAGATTACCGGTGCCAACGTCGGTAAGCGCATGGCGATCGTGCTTGATGATACGGTTTATTCAGCGCCGGTCATCCGCGAACGGATTTCCGGTGGCAGTGCCCAGGTCAGCGGCAGCTTCACGGAGCAGGAAGCCACGGATCTGGCGATCGTCTTGCGCGCCGGTTCCCTGCCGGCACCGGTCAACATCCTCGAAAACCGCACCGTCGGGCCATCTTTGGGTCAGGATTCAATTGACCAGGGCATCCTTTCCGTGCTGATCGGCTTTCTGCTGGTTGTTGCCGCCATGTTGATCTACTACAAACTCTCCGGTCTGGTTGCCAATATCGTGCTGTTCTTGAACGTTGTGTTCATCATGGCCATGTTGTCGATCTTCGGTGCGACCCTGACTCTACCCGGTATCGCCGGTATTGTTCTGACCGTGGGTATGGCGGTTGATGCCAACGTTTTGATCTTTGAGCGAATCCGTGAAGAGCTGCGTCTGGGAAGAACCCCACGTGCCGCTTTGGAAGCCGGCTTTGAAAAAGCGAAACTGACGATTATCGATGCCAATGTCACCACCCTGATTGCTGCGCTGGTCCTGTTCCAGTTCGGCACCGGTCCGGTCAAGGGTTTTGCAGTCACCTTGTCGGTGGGTATCATTTCATCACTCTTTA
Source organism: uncultured delta proteobacterium (assembly GCA_963769955.1). Lineage (GTDB taxonomy): Bacteria > Desulfobacterota > Desulfuromonadia > Desulfuromonadales > BM103 > M0040. The sequence continues at coordinate 62,605 of CAVYNW010000004.1, read as the reverse complement.
CCGCAGTTGTTGTTTCGCGACTGATTTTTGATCTTTACCTGTCGCGCGGCAAAGTGGACCGCCTGAGTATCTAGGAGCTTTCAATGCAGATTATCAAGCATGATATAAATATCGATTTTGTCGGCAAACGCAAACTGGCCATGATTATCTCGGGTGTCGTCATCCTGCTCGGACTGGTGTCACTGGTCATCAATGGCGGCCCGAACTACGGTATCGATTTTGTCGGCGGCACCCTGGTCCAGGTCAAATTCACTGACAATACCGATGCGTCCCAGATTAAGGAGAGCTTGTCGGCTCTGGACCTCGGCTCGGTCGTCGTGCAACATTTCGGCGACGACGCTAACGAGTTTCTGATCCGCGTTCAGGAAAATACCAAAGATAAAGACCTCTCCAAGATGATCTCAGGAAGCCTTGAGTCGACTTACGGTGAGGGCAAGGTCGATATCCGCCGGCTTGAGATGGTTGGCCCGCAGGTTGGCAAGGACTTGCGCCAGAAAGGTCTGCTGTCGATCCTCTACGCGATGATCGGCATCCTGATCTATGTCTCCTGGCGCTTTGAACTACGCTTCGCCGTCGGCGCCATCATCGCGCTGCTGCACGACGTGCTGATCACACTCGGCGCCTTCTCTCTCAGCGGCCGGGAAATTGACCTGCCGATCATTGCGGCTTTTCTGGCGATTATCGGCTACTCCCTGAACGATACGATTATCGTTTATGACCGGATTCGGGAAAATTACGGCAAGCATCAGAAGAAGGGTTTTGCTGCGGTCGTTAACAGTTCGATTAATGAAACCCTGTCGAGAACCATCCTGACCTCGGGAACGACTTTGCTGGTTGTTGCGGCACTGTTTATCTTCGGCGGCGGCGTCATTCATAATTTTGCTTTTGCCCTGCTGATCGGAATCCTGGTTGGTACCTACTCCTCGATCTTTGTCGCCAGCCCGGTTTTGATCTTCTGGGATGATTACCGCCATGGCGGCCAGAAGAAAGTGAATGCGGAGGGCAGTGCCCGATGAAGAAGGAAACCTTGCTTATTGTTGTTGTTACCTTGGTTGCAGGGCTCATTATAGGATTGCTGCTCGGGCAGAATGACTCCGGGTCACGCGGCCCCGCCCAGTCAGGAGCTCCTTCCGGTCCAGTGCCAACAGTCAACCTGCAGCAGAAGCTCGGAGAGCTGAAAAACATCGTTGCCAGCGACCCTGGCAACTTTCAGGCCTGGGTTGCGCTTGGCAACGAATACTTTGATAGCAACCAGTTTATGGATGCGATCGAGGCCTATGACAAGGCCCTGGCCATCAAACCGGATTCACCGGATGTCCTCACCGATCAGGGGGTCATGTTCAAACGTCTGGGCTGGTTTGACCGGGCCATTGACAACTTCTCCAAAGCCAGTCAAATTGACCCGTCTCACGCTACGAGCATATATAACCTCGGTGTTATTTATCGTTACGATCTGCAGGACTTCCCAAAAGCAGAGGAGGCATGGACGAAGTTTCTGGAAGTTAACCCGACCGGCCCCGGATCAGATCGGGTCCGGCAGGATCTTGAGTTTTTGAGAACCCACCCACAGGCTGATAAATAATAAAACTTGATTCACGGGCCGGAGCTTGCTTCCGGCCCGTTTTTTTGCGTACTGTTACGAAATCGACAGGACCCATTGTTCTCTGTCCGTTGCAAAGGACAGAGCGATCCATAACAAACGCTGCTTGTCTCTGTGTTTTCTCTGGCTCTGTGGTGGATAATTTCTGAGCCTGTTCTGCTTCACATGGTTGCTGATCTCTCACCGCTTGATACGACGTCGTTTAATATTTTCAAAGGCTGTTCCTCATGTCGTGGCTCTTCCATACTTGCAAGCAGAATCTCCTGACTGCTGGGTTTTGTCTTCTTCTGACCGGCTTTTGGGCCAGCAAAGAGCAGGTTGTCCGAGGTTATTTGCCATGGACCCCGTAAACCAACGTCTCTGGCTGTCGCGTAACGAGAGCCCCGATTTTTCCGCGCTCGGGGAGTTTGCGGCAGAATTAAGACTCTGCCAACTGACTGCCCGTATTCTGGTCAGTCGCGTCGCTTCGCTGGAGGTTGCTCGTGATTTCCTCACGACCCGGCTAGCTGATCTGCCCGATCCTTTCCTGCTTCCGGATATGGAAACTGCGGTCAACCGCCTGCAGTTGGCATTATCCAGGGGAGAAAAGGTCGCCATTCACGGCGATTATGATGTTGATGGCATTACCGGGACCGTTCTGCTTGTTTCCGGATTACAATCAATGGGCTGCGAGCAGATTGACATACCACATCCCCTTGCGGTTGCGAGACGGTTACGGCCTTTCCGCAGAGGCCCTGCAGAAAGCGGCGGATGAGGGTGTCACTGTTGTCGTCTCTGTGGATTGCGGCGTCACCGCCCATAGCGAGGCCAATCTGGCCAAAGAGTGCGGCATCGACCTGATTATCACCGATCACCATCAGCCTCCCGACGAACTGCCGGGAGCCTTCTCTGTCATCAACCCTCAGCGCAGCGAATCCGCGTTTCCTTTCTCTGAGTTGGCCGGGGTTGGCGTCGCATTTTTTCTTCTGATCGCACTGCGTAAACGATTGCGCGAAGGAGGCTGGTTCAAACAGCGCTCCGAGCCAGACCTGAGAGATCTCCTCGATCTTGTGGCCCTGGGGACTATTGCCGACCTGGTGCCGCTTAAGGGAATCAACCGGACTTTAACCAGGCACGGTCTGGTTTTGCTGGAAAAAGGACAACGCGTTGGCGTCAGGGCTCTCAAACAGGTGGCCGGGGTTAAAGAAGTCAGCTGCGGCGTGGTCGGTTTTCAAATGGCACCCCGTTTGAACGCAGCCGGGCGCATGGAAGATGCCGGCCTTGGCGTGGAACTGCTGCTTGAAGAGGACATGGTGCGCGCCCTGAACACAGCACGATATCTTGATCAGTGCAATCGGCAGAGAAGGCTTATTGAAAAAGAAACTCTGCAGGAGGCCGAAAGTGCCGTTGCAGGGCTTGGCACCGAACATACCCACACCATCGTTCTCGCCGGCAGGGGGTGGCATCCCGGAGTGATCGGCATCGTTGCCAGTCGCCTGGTCGACCGCTATGCGCGGCCAACCGTTCTGGTCGCATTGGATGGGTCGACCGGCAAAGGGTCCTGTCGCTCGATCAGTGGTTTCCATCTTTACCGCAGCTTGCAGAGCTGTGCTGATCATCTGCTGGCGTTCGGCGGCCACGAAATGGCTGCCGGGTCTGAGTGTTACAGCCGATCAGTTCCCGGCGTTTGCTGCGGATTTTGAAGCTCATGCACGCTCGATTCTTTCTCTTGATGATTTACAGCCAAAGCTCTATCACGATGGTGTGGCGCTGCTGGAAGAGGTGGACCTGGAAGTCCTGCGTCAACTGGAAGCACTGGCTCCTTTCGGTATGGGCAATCCTGAGCCTGTTCTGGTGATTGAATCCGTACACGCCATGCAGATTAAAACAGTCGGTGACTCACATTTGCGCTTCACTGCCTGTCAGGGGGCCTTCAGTCATCCCGCCATTGCTTTCGGCATGCTTGCCCGTCGGGATGAGTTTCAAGGAGAGCTTGACCTGTTGGTCTCGCCGCAGATCAATCGATATAATGGCCGCGAAACGGTACAGTTGAGGGTCAGGGACGTCAGATCTTCCCGGTAATTGCAATCCTGGGCAGAACGGCAGACGGGTTCTCAGATCATGATTCGGGGAGGCTTGCGGCTGTGTGCGTCATCCTGGGAGGATTTTTCGTTGCTCTGGATAAACGTTTTCAGGTTGTTCGTTGATGACAGTGCTATGAAAGCGTAACGCAATGACGCGAATGTTAAGACAAAGACGCAAAGAGTTGCATAACAAATCATGTCAGAATCAAACAGTCGCTTGCTCAGATAATTAGACCTGTTTCCTTAATTCTTTCTTATAACCCTCAATGCGGCAGCGTTTTGATCTGTGTCGCTTCTGCCATTGAAGCCGTGGTGAAAGATTTATCGAAAATCTATAATTCCTCCCTTTGCGTCTTGCCTGGTTTCTCATCGCGTCTTTGCGTTAAATCACTTCTTTCTCTTTACCTGAATATTCCTCCCGCAAACTTCCTGTGACATATTCTGTCTTGCCTCCTGTTAAGATAAAATCAAACCCAACAGGGAGGCAATTATGATCTACATTGGTACGACGCAAGACAACGGCAGTGCCATCTATTTTGATATTTATGCGGCAGAACGGCAAGGGCGCGGAATGCGATTCTGCGGAACTCTTGGCGATGGTTGTTACGAAGGGGAGGTTCTTGTGGAAATCGGCGATAGCGATTGTGTGACTTTTGCTGACGCCTGGCTTGGCGGTTCAGGTTTCAGTGAGTTTATGGAACGATGTCGCCCGGAGGCTTTAAAAAGTGCTCTGCTGGATTCGGTTCGTGAGATGACTTTATTTCAGTCGCGCGCCAGCCAGCCGCATTGTCATTCTTTACCTTGTCTTGCCGGCTCTGTTGCCGAAGACCTGCCCCTGTGGAATCGCTGCAGCGGATGATTGCAATGCGTTGACCGGATGAGGTAAAAAGGTGCATCACATTTTCCGGAAGGTTCTCATGCGCACCTTAGTCCTTGCTTCAACCAGTCCCTATCGCCTGCAGTTGATGCGTCAACTGGAGCTCAACTTTCATGTCGCCGCGCCTCTGTACAAGGAGAGGATGGACGTGAGCGTTTCAGCAGAATTGCTGGTCAAACACCAGGCCTTGCAGAAGGCAAAGAGTATTGCCGCGAAATATGATGATGCCCTGATTATCGGTTCTGACCAGGTCTTTGTGGACGCCCGGCACCGTGTTCTCGGTAAACCCGGGACAGCCGAAAAAGCGGTCGAGCAGCTGATGGAAATGCAGGGGCGAAAACACACGTTCTATACCGGTCTGGCGATCTATGACAGTGCCAGTGGTGAACATTTGATGGAATTCGACACCTTCACCGTTGCCATGCGTAAACTGACCGAAAAGCAGATCAGGCACTATGTCACTAAAGAAAACCCGATCGATTGTGCCGGTTCCTTCAAAATCGAAGGTCTCGGCATCGCTCTGATGGATCATATGGCTGGTAACGACTATACCAGTTTGATCGGTTTGCCCTTGATCTTGCTGGTGAATATGTTGAGTCACTTTGATGTGGAGGTTTTGTGATGGATAATTATTCTGATTATCGTAGGATGTGGTGAGGAACGAACCGCATCAGGTAAGGGCAAGACAAAAGCATTGCCGAACGCAGATAAAAACTGATGAACGCAGATGAAAGCAAAGTGAAAGCTAGCCAGGTTTTGATGATTTTAATATGTGGACCAGTCTCTTTGGGGTTATCCGTTTTTATCAGGAGTTATCTGCGTTCAATAAATTTTTTTTAGCCCCGTAGGATGTGGTGAAAAACGAACCGCATCAGGTAAGGGCAAGACAAAAGCATTGCCGAACGCAGATAAAAACTGATGAACGCAGATGAAAGCAAAGTGAAATCAAGCCAGATTTTTATGATTTTAATATGTGGACCAGTATCTTTGGGGTTATCAGCTTTTATCAGAAGTTATCTGCGTTCAATAAATATTTTTAGCCCGTAGGATGTGGTGAGGAACGAACCGCATCAATACCGGTTAAAAACAGATCCGCCTGGATACTGAATCTCCAAAACAGCCATTTTAACATTCCATCACAGGCCGGAATTCTGTATCCTGAAATTCACTCAGCAGCATCTGAGTTGACTCTAAATCAAGAATCCGTCAACCTCTGATTTCTTTCTTTAATCCTGATTTTTAGGTTATGCCATCCATGCAGCACGCCAACTTTGTCCATCTTGCATTGCCACACCCAGTACAGCCTGCTCGACGGTGCCATCCGTATCGGTGACCTGGTGAACAGGGCCACTGAATACCGCATGCCGGCCATGGCTGTTACCGATCATGGCAACATGTTCGGTGCCCTGGAATTCTATTCCAAAGCTCATGCAGCCGGCGTCAAACCGATTATCGGCTGTGAGGTCTATGTTGCCTCCGGTTCGCGCCATGAGAAGAGTGGGGCGGCCTCCTCAAGCGACGCCTCCGGTCACCTGATTCTGCTCTGCAAAAACCGTAAAGGTTATCGCAATCTTTGTCGCATGGTCTCCACGGCCTATCAGGATGGCTTCTATTACAAACCGCGTATCGACTGGAATCTTCTCAAAGACAATAATGAGGGTCTGATCGCCCTGACTGCCTGTCTCGGTGGTGAAATCCCCAGCCTGATCACCCGTGGTCGTATGGACCACGCTCGCCAGCGCACCGAAGAGATGTCAGCGATTTTCGATAACAACCGTCTTTATCTGGAGCTGCAGGAGAACTATCTTCCGGAACAGGAAGTCGCCAACAAGGGCTTGATCGAACTTGGCAAGGATCTCGGTTTGCCGCTGGTTGCGACCAACGATTGCCATTACCTGACCCGTGAAGACGCCTTCGCCCATGAGGTTCTGCTCTGCATTCAGACCGGTAAGACGCTGGACGATCCGAACCGCATGCGTTTTGCCAACGAGGAGTTTTACGTCAAGACCCCTGATGAAATGGCAGAGCTTTTCAAACATGTGCCCGAGGCCATCAGCAATACGGTGGAGATTGCCGAACGCTGTAACCTGGAGCTGGACATCAGCGGCAAGACCTATCATTTCCCTGCTCTGGATCTGGGCGAAGGCAAGACTCCGAGTCTGGCTCTTGAGGAAGATTCCTATGCCGGTCTCGAAGAACGTTTTGTCGAAATCCGCAAGCTGCGACCCGACTTCTCTGATGATGAGGTTGCCTCATACAGGGCACGCGTCAAGGAAGAACTGGGCATCATCAACCAGATGGGTTTCCCTGATTACTTCCTGATTGTCGCCGATTTTATCAACTGGGCCAAAGATCATAATATCCCTGTTGGCCCGGGGCGCGGTAGCGCGGCCGGCAGCCTGGTCGCCTACGCCCTGAGAATTACCGATATCGATCCGATCCCCTACCATCTGCTCTTCGAACGTTTTCTCAATCCCGAACGTATCTCCATGCCTGATATCGACGTCGATTTTTGTATCAACGGTCGCGAAGATGTCATCAACTACGTGCGGGATAAATACGGCCGAGAGAATGTCGCCCAGATCATCACCTTCGGATCGATGCTGGCCCGCGCCGTTATTCGTGATGTCGGGCGTGGCATGGGCATGCCTTACGGTGAGGTTGATACGATCGCCAAGTTGATTCCCAACCCGACCGGCAAGAAGGTCACGCTCAAAGATGCGCAGAAGCAGGAACCGCGTCTGCGCGAGCTAATCGAGAAGGACGGCCGGGTCAAGAAACTTTTCGATGTTGCGCTGTCTCTCGAAGGACTGACACGCCACGCCTCGACCCATGCCGCCGGTGTCGTCGTTACGCCCAAACCCCTGACGGAGTATCTGCCGCTCTATGTCGATCCCAAGTCGCATGGACAGGTGACCCAGTTTGATATGGGCTTTGTCGAAAAGATCGGCCTGGTCAAGTTTGACTTCCTCGGTCTGAAAACCCTGACGGTCATCGACAACGCAGTGCGCCTGATCCGGGAAGGCAAGAACCCGGACTTCGATCTCAACCTGATCCCCAATGATGACGAAGCCTCATTCCAGCTGCTCAGCCGGGGCGAGACGACCGGTGTCTTCCAGCTCGAGTCTTCCGGGATGAAAGAGTACCTGATCAAGCTCAAGCCCTCCTGCTTTGAAGACCTGATTGCCATGGTCGCCCTTTACCGACCGGGCCCGCTCGGTTCGGGGATGGTCGACTCGTTCATCAAGCGAAAGCATGGTGTTGAGACCTTTGGCTACGACTTCCCACAGCTTGAGCCGCTCCTCAAGGATACCTATGGCGTTATCGTCTACCAGGAGCAGGTCATGCAGATCGCCCAGGTGCTGGGCAACTACAGCCTCGGCGGCGCAGACCTGCTGCGGCGAGCCATGGGTAAGAAGAAGGCCGAGGAGATGGCCAAACAGAAAAAACTTTTCCTCGATGGCGCCAAAGAGAACAAACTGGACACCAAGAAGGCCGAAAAAGTCTTCGACCAGATGGAAAAGTTTGCCGAATATGGCTTTAACAAGTCGCACTCGGCGGCCTATGCTTACATTGCCTACCAGACTGCTTATCTCAAGGCCCATTACCCGGTCGAGTTCATGGCCGCGCTGCTCACCGAGGACATGGAAAATACCGAGAAAGTCATTAAAAACATCAATGAGATTCGCAATATGGGGATTGCGATCCTGCCGCCCGATGTCAACGAATCGTGTCGTGATTTCACCGTACATGACAAGGACATCCGCTTCGGCCTGGGCGCGGTCAAAGGTGTTGGCGGTGGTGCTGTCGAGGCAATCGTCGAAGCCCGCGGAGAGGGCGACCTTTTTCGAGTCGTTGCATGATTTTTGCGAGCGCGTCGACCTGCGCAGGGTCAACAAGCGTGTCGTCGAGGCGCTGGTCAAGTGCGGAGCCTTCGATTCGTTGCAGAAACATCGCTCACAATTCATGGCGGCAATTGAAGAAGCCATGGAATCCGGGCAGAAAATGCAGCGTGAAAAAGAGTCCGGACAGGAATCGCTGTTTGGTACCGATCAGATCGTCAGCCAGTCTGGCCATGCCTATGGCAAACTACCTGATCTGGAGGAATGGCCGGAGAATGTTCTGCTGGCCAATGAAAAGGAAGCGATCGGCTTTTATATTACCGGTCATCCCCTGGCACGGCATAGCGATGCGATCAAGCGCTTCAGTACCTGTGACACCTCGGGACTGATGGAGCGAACCGACAAGGAAGAGGTGAGTGTCTGCGGTATTGTCACCGGGATCAAACTGCTGAACACCCGCAAAGGCGACCGTATGGCCTTTGTCACCCTGGAAGACTTGAGCGGTTTCGTGGAGCTGGTGGTGTTTCCTGAAACCTACACCCAGTACTCCGAGCTGCTCAATAGTGAAGAAGCCTTGTTGGTCAAAGGCTCGCTGGATGTCGGCGAAGATGCCTGCAAGCTGCTGGTTAATGAAGTCGTCCCCCTCAAAGAGGTCCAGACGCGCATGACCAAACGGGTCCACTTCCGTTTGACGACACCCGGCCTTGACGAGCGCCAGTTGCGTTCGTTGAAAGAGATCGTCAGCCGTTACCGTGGCGAGTGCGATACCCTTATTCATCTGGTCGTGCCGAATCGCAGTGAAACCGTGATATCATTACCAGAGGCGTTGCGTATCCAGCCAAGTGATGAAATGATGGATGACGTCGAGAAATTGTTCGGTTATAATGTGGTGACTTTCGAATAGGTTTGACCATTTAACCTGCTGAACCGTTACAATGCAGTTTGACCATTTAAACGGTCGCTGAAAAACACAGGAGCCTGCTGATGCAGTTTTTTTTAGACTTTGAAAAACCTCTCGTAGAACTCGACCAGAAGATTCGTGAGCTGCGCGATTACACTACGGACAATGTTGATTTCTCTTCTGATATCAAAAAGCTGGAGAAGAAGTCCGCGAAGTTGCGTGATGAAATATTCTCCAACCTAAGTCGCTGGCAGCGTACCCAGCTGGCACGTCATCAGGCCCGTCCCTACACCCTCGATTACGTTCAACACATCTTTACCGACTGGTTTGAAGTTCATGGTGACCGCAACTTCCGCGACGACCCGGCGCTGGTTTGTGGCTTTGCGCGTCTCGACGGCGAGCCCTGTGCGATCATCGGCCACCAGAAGGGGCGCGACACCAAGGAAAAGGTTTACCGCAATTTCGGTATGCCGAATCCGGAAGGTTATCGCAAAGCCTTGCGCGTTATGCAGATGGCGGAACAGTTCGGCCTGCCGATCTTTACTTTTGTCGATACTCCGGGGGCCTTCCCCGGAATCGGCGCAGAGGAGCGTGGTCAGGCGGAAGCGATCGCGCGCAACTTGCGTGAGATGGCCGCACTGACCGTGCCCGTGATCGTGACCGTGACCGGCGAAGGTGGTTCTGGTGGAGCTCTGGCGATTGCCGTCGGTAACAAAGTGCAGATGATGCAGTATTCGGTTTACGCCGTTATCTCTCCGGAAGGCTGTGCCGCGATTCTCTGGAGCGACGGCGCCCGTGGTCCGGAAGCGGCAGAAGCCCTCAAGCTGACGTCCATGGATATAGACTCTCTCGGCGTGATTATCGATGATGTCATTCCCGAGCCGCTGGGTGGTGCACACAATGACCATGTCGCTGCTGCAGCAGCGGTCAAAGAGTACCTGAAAAAGCATCTGCAAGAACTTAAGCAACTTTCCCCGGAAGAACTGGTCGAGCAGCGCTATCAGAAATTCCGCGCCATGTCTGTGATTGAAGAATAGGGTTGCTGGCTTGATCCGTTAACGAACCCGAGGGATAGAATTGATTTTCTGTCCCTTTTTTGTTCGCCGAAAACATTCAACGCAGAGACGCGAAGACGCTGAGAAAAACGCTTAAACTAAAGTTATTTACTGCGCGTTCGGCTATTTTCCGTGCCCTCTGTGACTCTATGGTGAAAGCTTTTATCTGGAATGCGACAAAATAGTATGAATCCACTGGTCATCGGACTGGGACAATGCTCCCTCGATATCCTCGGTCAGGTCGACAACTACCCGGCGCTTGATGAGAAGGCCGAGTTGAACACCTTGCTTGTTCAGGGTGGCGGCCCGGTCGCGACGGCCCTGGTGACCTTGTCCCGCCTGGGTGTGCCGGTCGCGATGATCGGCGCTGTCGGTGATGATGACTTCGGCACGCAGATACGTGGCGGGCTGCTGCAGGAAAAGGTCGACTGCACATACCTGGCTCGCTGTGCACAAAGCTCCAGCCAGGTCGCTTTTGTGACTGTCGATGGCCAGGGGCATCGCAATATATTCTGGCATCGCGGCACAGCTCAGCCCGTTGTCCCGGAACAGCTCGCAAACCTGCTGGAAGATTCTGTCCGAGTCCTGCATCTGGATGGTTTGCACCTCGAACCGGCCATGCTTGCAGCTAAACTGGCACGTCGGCACAATGTTAGCGACAGTTCTCGACGCCGGCAGCCTGCGCCCCGGTGTTGAAAAGCTGCTGCCATTGGTTGATCACCTGGTGGTGAGCGAAAAATTTGCTTGCCAGTATCTTGGCAGTGACGACCCCGGGGCTGCAATTCTGAGCCTGGCACGGCATGGTGCCAGAGCGGTCACTGTCACGCTGGGCGCTTCTGGAAGCCTTGCCATGGGTGCTGAAGGCCAACCCTTCCACCAACCGGCCTTTGCCATTGCTGCAGTCGATACGACCGGCTGCGGGGATGTCTTCCATGGCGGTTATATTTACGGCTTGCTGCAGAATTGGCCTCTGCCGAGAATGCTTCGTTTTGCCTCGGCTTGCGCGGCACTTAAGACTCGTGCCCTGGGTGGCCGAACGGCCATTGCGTCACTCCGGGAGGTTGAGCACTTTCTGCAGCGTCAGGATGAACGGTCAATGACATCATCGACCTGTTGACTTGACCGGCCGCTTCCTTTATCAATACTTACATGACTAGATTTGACAAAATTTATTCAGCGATCTGCTGTGCTCCTCATTCTGCTGCTGCTCGCGGCGTGTGGCGAGCCGACCTATCATGTCCGGGTTCTGGATAAGCCTTCGTCGCCAGCAGGCAAGGATCATCCGACGCAAAGAGCTTACGAGGTCAACGGCCAGCGTTATCAGCCGATCTCTTCTGCCAATGGCTATATTGAGAATGGCATCGCCAGCTGGTATGGCAAAAAATTCCATGGGCGTAAAACCAGCAACGGTGAAACCTACGACATGTATGCCATGACAGCGGCGCACAAGACCCTGCCCATGAACGTTCACCTGAAAGTCACCAACCTCGATAATGGGCGCTCTACCGTTGTGCGGGTCAATGATCGTGGGCCTTTTGTCAGAAGCCGGATCGTTGATCTGTCATACTCTGCGGCCAAAGAGTTGGGCGTGGTAGGCCCGGGCACCGCAAAGGTGCGCATTGAAGCTCTCGGCTACCAGGACAAAACGCCCGCCGGCAGTATGCCCCACTACACGCAACCGGAAAGCTATTATGCCGGGCCATTTATGGTCCAGGTCGGAGCTTTCACGGTCAAGGAGAATGCCGCCCGACTGGCCGCCAAACTCAGGGGACAGTATGGCAGCTCATCAGTCGCCGAAGGCTGGGTTAACGGGCAGAAGTTTTACCGGGTCCGGGTTGGTCTATATCCTTCGATGGCGATGGCGACTGAGGGCCTTCAAGGCATCGAATCCAACGGCTACCCAAGCAGTTTCATCGTCGGTCAGTAGTTTTTTGTCGATATTTCAGCAACCTTTTGCCGGGGCCCTGATGCAGGATCTTCTGGATCAAAGAATCAGCCATATTCTCACTCACTCCCCTGCCATTATCTATGCCGGTCGGGTTGCCGACCCATTCAACCTCAGCTTCATCAGTGAAAACTTCTCTTCACTCTTCGGCTTCGATAGAAAAACTTGCCTGCATAACCCGGATTTCTGGCGTGAACTGATCCACCCTGATGATCTTGAATGTGTTTTCGCTGATTATGTCGGGGTTTCCGGCAAGGATTACCATAAACATGAATACCGTTTGCGCAAAAAGGATGGCGATTACCTCTGGGTGCTCGATGAACTTCGTCTGGTTCACGATGCAGAAGGTCGCCCTCTGGAAGTCATCGGTTCATGGCTGGATATAACCGAGCGCAGAGAGACGGAAAGGGCCTTGTTGCAAAGTGAGGCGTTGTTTCGTGATTTCTTTCAAACCAACCCGGTTGCTACGATCATCAGCTCACCTGATGGTGTTGTTCATATGGTCAACCCGGCATTTACCGAACATACGGACTTCTCACCGCAAGAAATTATTGGACGCACGGCTCAGGAACTAGGTTTCTGGCATATCCCTGAAGACCGTGAGCGTATGGTTGCTGCTATTAAGGAGTTTGGTTTCATAGACAACATGGAGAGTCAGTTTTACGGCAGAGGTGGTCGACCGATGACCTGTCTGGTCTCAAGTCGTGCCGTCGCTTTCGGTGACGAGATCAGGATCCTGAGTACTGTCCAGGACGTCACTGAACAGCGGAAAGCAGAGGCTGCTCTGTTGAAGCTTGACCAGGCCAAGAGCGACTTCATTGCCACCGCTGCACATGAACTCCGTACTCCCCTGATTGCCATCGTCGGTTACTCGGAGTTGCTTGAAAACGCAGCGGAAATGTCTTTAAGCGAAAAACAGAAGGAGGAGTATCTCGCTATTATTCAAAGTAATGCAGAAGTCCTCAATCGATTGGTCGAAGACCTGCTCGATGTTGGTCGTATTCAAATTGGTCGATCCCTGGGTGTCACTATACAGGAGGCGCACCTTTTTGAAGTGATCGAAAAGGTTGTTGGCTCTTTGAGCGTCAAGAACGACCGGTATAAAATCAATGTTGTGCATACCAACCCCTTGCCGGAAAAGGTCTGGTTTGATCCTGGTCGCATGACCCAGGTTCTGTACAACCTGTTGAACAACTCGATAAAATATACACCCCAGGGAGGGACAATAGAAATTCAAACCACGACGGGCGCGGAGACTGTTTCGATTGCCATCGTCGATCAGGGGCGGGGGATGTCAGCAGAGCAGGTGAAGCATATTTTTGACCGCTTCTACAGTGGGGAGAGAGCTGATTTCAAAACTCATGGTCTGGGCCTGGGGATGGGGATTGTGAAGCAGATTATTGAGGACCACGGTGGTGAAATTGTTGTCACCAGCAGCCCTGGCGAAGGGACTACAGTTGCATTTAGCTTGCCGGTTAAACCCGGAGCATAAGCTGCCCTGCAGGCTGTTTGTTTTGTGTTTCTGCGTGATTCAGGCTTTACTTTTTCGGGTCTATAACCAACAAAGGGAATACATCTTTATTCCAAAACCAGGTAAGAGCTGAAATCAAAAGCCCAACGCAGACGCTAAGAAATACTAAGAAAGGCGCACTGGGTGATCTTCTCGCTTTTTGTAGTGATTTTCTTTGCGAACTTTCTCTACCCCTTCGCGCCTTTGCGTTAAATCCTTACAACCTTTGTTTCGGTTATAAGTCCGAAATAAAAAAACACAACAGATTAACAATCTGTTGCGCTGAGACGACCTGAAAAAAACACGATATTTAACCACTAAAAAGATAAAAACAAACCCCACATCAATTCAATATGGGGTTTGTCATCAATCTGAAGCCTCCTGTAACAGGAGTCACCTTTATCTTATACGCAATAATCAGATCAGCTGGCTTTCTGGATAGCCCCTGATCGAATGCAGCGCGTGCAGACTTTCATACTGCGCACGGAACCATTCTGGACGGCACGCACCTTCTGCAGGTTCGGCTTAAAGACCTTTTTGGTTTTATTATGCGCATGGCTGACATTACAGCCAGTCATCGATTTCTTCCCACAGACATCACATACGTTCGCCATTGTTTGTACCTCCTGTTTGTTCTGAACGGAATCTTCTAGCATGGTTAAGGGTGTTTTGCAAGGGGTTTTCTTAAGTTTTTGTCTTAGTCGTTTTTGTTTGCAAGGTTTTCGGCGAGTGTCCAGCCCAGTAAGGCGGCGCCTGCAGCGCCCATCTCCGGAAGAAAAACTGTCCGATCTGCACAATAAAGATTCTTGTCTACCTTGATCGCCAGATTGGTCAAAGGCTTCGCTTGCCAGCCATTTTTCTCCCGTGTTGTCTCGGGAGTCGCGCTCATCTCTGTGAGCCGGTATTTTGCAAATGGCAGAGTCGCTTCAAGCTGGTGACGTATCAAGGGTTCAGTCGCTTCGGAATTGCTCAAGATCAGACCTTGCAGTTCTTCTTCGTGCTCTTCTATGGCCATGCTCATCGGCAGTGCTCCGCCACAGATGATGCGCCTGGTTAAAAGTGGCGAGAGTTGCCCTGCAAGGTTGCTGGTACGATAGACGGTCGGAGGCTCAGGCAAGTGCAGCCTGTTCTTCTCCAGAGGTGCAAACTTGTCAAGCCATTGCTTGTCGCCAAGCAGGAAGCTGTCTGCTGTAAAGAAACCGCCCGACTTGAATTGGCCACCGGTCCACCTGGAGCCGTTGTACTCGAGTGATTGCAGATCGTCGATTTGCCCTTTTGCTCCATGGAACTGCTCAAATCGCTTGTTCAACATTTCGCTGAAATCCGGCTCCTTGAGGTTCTCCGGCCTGAGCGCCTGGGCCCAGATCATGGCGGCTCTCGCATAAGAAAGCTTGCTGGTCCGCGTTGAGGACAAACCCTGAAGCAGATCGGCCAGAAAGCTTCTTGATGCAACGGGCAGGCGCTCGATACTTCTGGAGACCGGAGCCTCAAGCTTTTGCCAGTTGATGCGGCATTTGAGGCCGAGGAGCTTTAACCGACCTTTGGCTTTCAGGCTAGGCCATGGCAAGCCGCCGTTCTCCCAGAAGAACTCCTCCAGCTTTATGCCCTGCATGCGCAGCTCTTCAAGCCACAGGCTGACTGGCTTCCCTGCCTCACCGAACTCTCTGGACAACTCATCCTCGAGCGGAATGTCGCTGCTCAACGTAACCCTGGCCTTTTCAGAGATGACCTGGATCGGTTGTTGCTCAACAAAGCAGGAGCGACCACCGAGCACTCCGAGCAGCTTTTCCAAAAAAAGTGAGGAGTGGAACCATGCTGATGCTTTGGCTTCCTGATTGCCTAAAAAGAGCACCTTGCTGCCTTGCTTGGCAAGTAGTGCTGCTGCAATGCGGGCTGCAACAGATCCGCCGATGATGACTATGTCGTAATGTTTGCTGCTCATGAGGTTGCTTATATGCGATTCGTTCTTATTGTGGTGAAAATTATTGTCGAAGAAACCTTACAGGCAAAAGAAGTTATCGGACGCTGATAAAATCTGATGAACGCAGATTAGAAACTAAGGTTATTAAAGTCATTCTTAAAAGACCTTCAACCTTGGTTTTTGGCCTTATCCGTATTTATCAGCGTTTATCTGCGTCCAAGAAGATTTTGCTTTTTGTTTTTTTGACGGAATTTAAATGTCCTCTTCCGAGATGACATCCAGGCCGGAGTTGATCAGCAGCGCGCTGGTGACACCTACCCCTGGCACCTTGTCCTCACCGAGATAAACCCGGTGGACACCACATGACGGGCTTCCTTCCTTCAGCAAAGCTCTGCGGCAGCCGCTTAAACGCGTGATTTCCAGCGTCAGTTTTGCGCCACGACAGAAAACCTTGTTCATCGACAGCCCCTTCTCCGAGACAGCTTCACCGCTGCCGGAGAGAACGGCCTGGCCATCGCCCGACTTAAAAAACGTCTGGTCCCTGGGGGTCGTCATGCCGGCGAGCTGCTCGGGGCAGACCGGGACAGGTGTCAGCTTTTCTCGTTGCAGGTAATCGAGAACCGCTTGAGATCGTTTGGCCTTAGCGTCATAGCGGGTGGGCAGGCCCAACAGGCAGGCGCTGACCAGGATCGTCTCGCAGCTGTTTTGGCAAAGGTCTTTGTCGTCCATTGGAGCAATCAGTCTGCAACGGCGGGGTTAATCAGTGCGGTCGACTCGACGGGCACCGATGGGTCAATGATTACCTGGCGGCCTTTAATGTGAACGCGGCCTTCGGCAATCAACTGGATGGCGCGGGGGTAAATCTTGTGTTCCTGCTGCAGAATGCGGGCCGCAAGGGTGTCAGCGTCATCATCGGCAAGGACGGGCACGACGGCTTGCATGATAATCGGCCCGGTATCAACGCCACCGTCAACAAAATGCACCGTACAGCCGGAAAAGCGCGCCCCGTAATCGAGCGCCTGTTGTTGAACGTGCAGGCCGGGGAAGGCCGGCAGCAGGGCCGGATGGATGTTGATGATCCGTTCAGGGAAGGCGTCGATAAAGGTTTGGGTGATGATGCGCATAAAGCCTGCCAGAACGACCAGCTCGACACCGGCGTCCTGCAGTGCCTTGACGACCGCATGGTCAAAATCTTCACGCCGGGAGAATTGCCGATGATCGATGCAGAGGGTCGGAACTCCGGCTTTGCCTGCCCGGTCCAGCGCGCCGGCACCGGGATTGTTGGTGATGACCACGGCGATCTCGCCAGCAAGGCTACCATCCATACAGCGATCGATGATCGCTTGCAGGTTTGTGCCGCCACCCGAGGCCAGAACACCGATACGCAACAATTTAGGCATGAATCTCTCCAGGGGAACAGTAATCAGTAATCAGTGAACAGTAAATTGCTTCATTGTGAGCGAGGGTCAGTCCCTGTGTTTACCGACTTCCAGTCCCCAGCCTCCAGTGCCCGTTTTTAAACCAAATCCACCTGATTACAGTCACCTTTGCAGGTGGCGATTTCGCCTATGATATAGGCTTCTTCATTGAGGCCATGCAGGCGGGAAACGATGTCCTCCGCAGACTCTTCCGGCACCACGAGAACCATGCCGATACCATAGTTGAAGGTGCGGAACATCTCCTGCTCTTCGATGTTGCCGGCTTCCCGCAGCAGCTCGAAAAGGGGCAGCTTGGGCCAGGAGTCCTTTTGAATGACGGCTCTGCAGTGGCGAGGCAGAATGCGCGGTACGTTTTCCAGTAAGCCGCCACCCGTGATATGGGCCATACCGTGAATTTCAAAATCACGCAGCAGGTTGAGGATGGCTTTGACATAGATCCTGGTAGGCCGCAGCAAGGCGTCACCGAGGGATTCGTCCATTCCGGGCAGGATGGTCTCGAGACCTCCCTCCAGGCGCTCAGTGGTGATGCGTCGGGCCAGAGAGAATCCATTTGAGTGCAGCCCGTTTGATGCGATACCGATAATTGTTTCGCCGTCCTGGATGGTTGAGCCATCGATTATTTTGTCGCGATCAACCACGCCGACCGTAAAGCCGGCCAGGTCGTATTCACCTTCGCTGTAGAACCCAGGCATCTCGGCTGTTTCACCGCCGACCAGGGCACAACCCGCCTGACGACAGCCTTCTGTGATACCTTCGATCACCTCGGCGGCCTTTTCCGGCGCCAGCATACCCGTACCCAGGTAGTCGAGGAAGAAGAGCGGCTCTGCACCCTGAACAATGATGTCGTTGACGCACATGGCAACCAGGTCAATGCCGACCGTGTTGTGACGATCCAGTTCGAACGCCAGTTTCAGCTTGGTGCCGACACCGTCTGTCGAGGAAACCAGAACAGGTGACTTGTATTTATCCTTGTTCAAGGCAAAGAGACCGCCGAAACCGCCGATGTCGGTGAGGACTTCCGGGCGGTTGGTCGACTTGACCAGGGGTTTGATAATGTCGACAAAACGATTACCGGCTTCGATATCCACGCCGGCTCCTTTATAGGTCATACTGGAACGATCAGACAAGGTTGTTCTCCTCATGTTAAAGGGTAGCCACAATAAATAAATCACTGCCTGCAGCTTGTCAATTGCAAACCTTGAAAAGCCACAGTAATCTGCCTCTTTACAGGTGGGTAGAGGTGACATATTATGGGCGACTGCGAGCTGTAAGCTGTAAGCTGTCAGCTGTAAGCTGTAAGCTGTAAGCTGTAAGCTGTAAGGCTGTAAAGCAGGAGACTGGGGACTGGGGACTGGAGACTGGAGGACCTTGAATCCTGAACCTCGAACCCTGAACCCTGAACCCTGAACCCTGAACCCTGAACCCTGAACCCTGAACCCTGGATCTTGATGCAAATCAATCAATCGAATACTTTACCAGCCGGCGACAGGATTGCCTTGATGCAGCGGGAGGATCTTGCTGTCGTGCATCAGCTCGAGTGTGCCAGTCAGGCTGATCCCTGGAGTTTGCAGCATTTTGCCGATGAACTGGATTCCAGGGTGGCAACACTCGATCTCTATTGGTGCGGGAAACAATTGGCCGGGTTTTTATGCAGCTGGCTGATTGCCGGAGAATTGCAGATTCAGAACCTGGCGACCTTGCCACAAATGCGTCGCCGTGGCATCGCGGCCAGGCTTCTGGATCATGCCATCGCTCGCAGCCGGCAGCAGGGGCTGAATTCTGTCTGGCTGGAGGTTCGCGTCTCAAATCGAGCGGCCATCGCCCTTTACGAAAGATTCGGTTTCTCCGTCAACGGGACGCGATCTGCTTATTATGCCGATGGTGAAGATGCCTTGATCATGAATTGCCAGGTATGACGCTCTCGTCTACAAGATGTGTTTAAGCTTTTCTCAACGCGGAGGCGCGGAGGCGCAGAGATTTGATACAGGATTGAAACACTTCAAAAATCACAAGGGGTCCCTCAGCGCCTTGGCGCCTCTGCGTTGAATCATTTTTTTGAGTTGTTGATTCACATTTCAGGAGAATAAACCTTTATGAAGAATTACAGGACCAAGATTATTTCCAACCAGGAAATTTCGCCCGGTTATTTCCGGATGAAGATCCTGGCTCCCGGATTTGGCGAAAATGCCCATGCCGGGCAGTTTGTCATGTTCCGCGTGCAGCGCTCACTGCCGCCGCTGCTGAGACGCCCTTTTGGCATCTTCCGCACCGGATTTCTGCCTGCCGATTGTGAGGGCCTGCCGCCAAAAGAGTTTGTCGAGATCGTCTACAAGGTCGTCGGCAGCGGCACCCGCATCATGGCCGAGCTCCATGAGGGCGACAAGGTTGAGCTGCTGGGCCCGCTGGGCAACGGTTTCGACTGCACCTCCTGCAAGGGTGAAAAGATCCTGGTCGGCGGCGGTATCGGCCTGGTGCCGCTCTACATGCTGGCCGGAGAGTTGATTGCCAACGGCTGCAAGGTGCGCCTGCTGATGGGGGGCCGGACCCGTGACGACATCCTGGTTGTCACCGAGTTTGAACGGCTCGGTGTGGAAACTTATATCTCAACCGATGACGGCACCCTTGGAGAAGAAGGCCTGGTGACCCGGGTGCTGGAGCGCAAGCTGCAGAAATATCCGGATGCCGAGGTCTTTGCCTGCGGGCCCATGCCGATGCTGGCCGCGGTTCACAATATCTGTGTCAGTAACAAGACCCCTCTGCAGGTCTCCCTGGAAGAGTCGATGGCCTGTGGCGTCGGCGCCTGCCTCGGCTGCGTGGTGAAAGGGGCAGGGCATACCGAAGAGAAGCCGAGCTATCTCTGTTCCTGCAAGGTCGGGCCGGTCTTCAAATCGCAATACCTGGATTGGAGTGCTATTGGTAAAAATGCTAATGACTGTGGGGGGTGCGCCTGATGAACGAGCTGAAGAGAGAAACGCTTAAACGCCCCGACATGTCAGTGGAAATTGCCGGCATCAAGCTGCGCAATCCGGTTATGCCGGCTTCGGGAACCTTTGGCTATGGCGAGGAATATACGCCGTTCATCGACATGGAAAAGATCGGTGCCATCGTCACCAAGGGCCTGTCCCTCAAACCCAAGGCCGGCAACCCGACGCCGAGGATCGCCGAAACTGTCAGCGGCATGCTCAACGCCATCGGTCTGCAGAATGTCGGCATCGAGGCCTTTATTCAGCACAAGATGCCTTTTCTGCGCACCGTCAATACCCCGGTCATCGCCAACTTCTTCGGCAACACCCTCGAAGAGTATGGCGAGGTCGCCAAACGCCTTAATGATATCCCCGAGATTGCCGCCGGGGAGCTGAATATCTCCTGCCCGAACGTCAAGCAGGGCGGCATTGTCTTCGGCACCGACCCGAAAGCGGCCAGCGAGGTGGTCGCCCTGGTCCGCAAAAACCTGCAAAAGCCGCTGATCGTCAAGCTGACCCCCAATGTCACGGATATCACCATTGTCGCCCGCGCCGTCGAAGAGGCCGGCGCCGATGCCATCGCCTGCATCAATACGCTGACCGGCATGTCGGTGGATGTGCATACGCGCAAGCCGCGCATCGCCAACATGACCGGCGGTCTCTCGGGCCCGGCGATCCGCCCTGTTGCCGTGCGCATGGTTCACCAGGTCGTGCAGTCGGTTTCGGTTCCGGTGATCGGCATCGGCGGCATCGTCAAGGCCATGGATGCCCTGGAATTTCTGATCGTCGGCGCCAAGGCCGTCCAGGTCGGTACCGCCAACTTCGTTGACCCCACCGCCATGATCTCAATCATCGAGGGCATCGAAGACTTCCTGATCGAAGAGGGGATTGATGATATTCATGAGCTGATTGGCAGCCTCAAATTCTAAAAGACGGGGTCTGGGGAATGGGGACTGGGGGCTTGTAAAATTGTGCTAAAATCAAATAAGTAAACCAGCCCCCAGCCTCCAGTCACCAGCCACGGGATTACCATGGAAATCATCACCACCCACATCAACGCTGATTTCGATTGTCTTGGGTCGATGGTCGCCGCCAAGCGTCTTTATCCTGATGCTGTGATGGTGTTTCCCGGTGGCCAGGAACGCAGCCTGCGTGAATTCTTTCTGCGCAGCGTGCAGTATGTGTTCGGCTTCAAACGTGCCCGTGACATTGAGCTCGATGAGGTCACCCGCCTGATCCTGGTGGACGTGCGTCAGGCCTCCCGAATCGGTCCTTTCGGAGCGGTTGCCAAACGCCCCGGGGTCGATATCCATATTTATGATCATCATGCCGCCAAGGCGGACAGCCTGAAAGGTTCCCTCGAACATGTCGAAGAGGTCGGCTCAACGGTCACGGTGTTCAGTCATCTCTTCATGGAACAGGAGCTTGAACTGACCTCCGACGAAGCCACCATGATGATGCTCGGCCTCTACGAGGACACCGGCAGCCTGACCTTTCACACCACAACCGTTAAGGATTATCAGGCGGCCGCCTATCTCCTCGGCCAGGGCGCCAATCTCAATATTGTCGCCGACCTGATCGTGCAGGAGATGACTCCCGACCAGGTCCGCCTGCTCAATGACCTGCTCGCCAGTAAAAGCATCCTCAACATCCACGGCATCAATATCACCATTGCCCACGCTTCGATCGATCACTTCGTTGGTGACATCGCGACCCTGGCCCACAAGCTCAAAGACATGGAGAACCTCGATGTCCTCTTTGTGATTGTACGTATGGAGAGCCGGGTCTTCATCGTCGCGCGTTCCCGCCTGGAGGATGTCCATGTCGGCAATATCCTGCACGAGTTCGGCGGGGGAGGGCATGCCTCGGCAGCTTCCTGCGCGATCCGCGATCTGACTTTGCTGCAGATATTGGAACAGCTGCCGATCATTCTCCAGCAGCACGTCAAGCCGCAGTGGCAGGCTCGTCACCTGATGTCGACACCGGTTAAATCGGTGACCGCGGAGGACTCCGTTGCCGAAGCGCATCAGGTCCTTTCCCGCTTTAATATCAACACCATCCCGGTTTTGAACAAGGATGAGGTCGTCGGCATTATCTCCCGGCAGCTGGTCGACAAGGCTGTTTATCATGGCCTGCAGGAACAGCCGGTCAGCGAGATCATGACCAGTGATTTCCAGCAGGTGCTGCCGGAGACGTCGGTTGCCACTTTGAAGTCGCTCTTTGTCGAGAGCAACCAGCGCTTTGCGCCTGTTGTCGAAGATGGCCGCCTGGTGGGTGCGATTACCCGTACCGACCTGCTGCGGCATCTTGCCAGCAGTGTCGGCACGCCGCTGCGCTCCGGGGAAAGCAGCCTGGTCAATCATGGCGGCAGAAAATACCGGGCCAGCCAGATTCAACGCCTGATCCGTAACCGCCTGCCGAAACGGATACAGGACCTGCTTGCGCAGCTTGGCCAGGTCGCGGATGACCTCAACCTCAAGGTTTTTGTCGTTGGTGGTTTTGTCCGCGATCTCCTGATGGATAAAAAAAACCTGGATATTGATATCGTTGTCGAAGGGGATGGCGTGGCCTTTGCTGAAGCCTTTGCCGGCAAAATGATTGTCGGGTTCGCTGCCATCACAAGTTCGGCACTGCAGTTCTGATCTTTGCCGATGATTTCAAGATCGATATTGCCTCGGCACGCATGGAGTACTATCTGCGACCGGGAGCCTTGCCGGATGTTGAACATGCCTCGGTCAAGATGGACCTCAGTCGCCGTGATTTTACCATCAACACCCTGGCCATCAGTCTGAATCCGGATAACTTTGGTGCCCTGCTCGATTATTACGGTGGCCAGCGTGATATTGACGAGAAAGTCCTTCGCGTGTTGCACAACCTGAGCTTTGTCGAAGATCCGACCAGGGTGTTCCGGGCCGTGCGCTTTGAACAGCGCCTCGGTTTTAAAATCGGCAAACAGACCGAACATCTGCTTAATAGTGCTGTCAGGCTCGGTCTGATGGAAAAGGTCAGCGGACATCGACTCTTCAGCGAGCTCTATCTGATCCTCAATGAACCTCGTCCACTGCCTGCCGTGTCCCGTTTGGCTCGACTGGATGTGCTCAGGCAGATCCATCCCAAGTTGACCAGCAAGATCGATTATTCGAAATCTTTCGATGAAGCCAGACGCACGACAGACTGGTACGATCTGCTCTATACCGGTCAGACCTGTGAGCGCTGGTTCTGTTATTTCCTGGTCTTCACCGCTGTGCTTAATCGACTGGAAATCAAATCCCTTGCCGAACGGTTGCAGCTGGTTCCCCGCTACAGCGACATGCTCAACCAGCAGAGAACGACGGCCCTGGGGATATTGAAACGTCTCGAATCCCGCCATGAAGGGATGCGTCAGCCAAGGCCAAGCAGTCTTTACCGCTGGTTCAAACCCTTGTCGACCGAGATCCTGCTTTTCATGATGGCCAGAACCTCACAAGACCTGGTTCGGCAATGGATCTCCCATTACATCACCCATCTGCGCGAGGTTCAACCGTTGCTGACTGGCTACGATCTCGAAGCTATGGGTTTTCAACCGGGTCCTGTTTACCGTGAAATCCTTGATGCTTTGCTTTATGCACGACTGGATGGTCGGGTTGTGAGTGTTGAGGATGAGAAGGCATTTGTTGAAAAAAAGTATATCCAGAAATCCTGAGAATCGCAGGATGTGGTGAGGATTGAACCGCATCGATGTTGAGCTGTCCTCTGGGATAACCCCAGGGACTGTCCCCGGTGTTAAGGGGACTGTCCCATCCAGGTAAACAGCAACCCTCACTCACATCTGTAGTCATCTAAAACCAAATCAGAACCAGAACCAAGAACGGAACCAAAACCGGCGGGGTTCGTCCCGCCAGACGACGTACTTTTGCCCGGCAGCAAAAGTAAGCAAAAGTGCCTTCACCTTGCGGTGGGCAATTTCTTTGCCGGTTTTCCGGGGTTTCTATTGCCGGTTTCGCTTGATAACCAAGCCCTGTGCCTCAAAAATGACCCGGGGCCCTTGAGGTCCCCTGTCAGTCTACACGTTACCTGCTATTCTCTGTTGATGTTATCCTCCTTCTCTCAATCACCACTAAATTCTTCTCCTCTTCATGCACTTCATTAAAATCAATAACTTACGAATGCCCACTCCTCTCTGCAGCGTTGACTTGCACAAGTGCATCTGCTAAAAGTAAACATT
This sequence comes from uncultured delta proteobacterium, assembly GCA_963769955.1. Classification (GTDB taxonomy): domain Bacteria; phylum Desulfobacterota; class Desulfuromonadia; order Desulfuromonadales; family BM103; genus M0040. The sequence goes on along the minus strand of CAVYNW010000004.1, from coordinate 38,285 downwards.
CAATTTTTATAGATTGGTAAAGCCTCCTCTATGGAACATATCCTGCTCAAAATTTCGATCATGCTGGTGCCGGCGTTGATGGCGGTGACCATGCACGAGGTCGCCCACGGTTTTATTGCCGAGAAGCTCGGTGACCCGACGGCCCGGTTGCTTGGGCGGCTGACCTTGAATCCGGTCAAGCACCTTGACCCGATCGGCACCATCGCTCTGTTGGTCTTTGGCTTCGGCTGGGCTCGCCCGGTCCCGGTCAACGCGAACAACCTGCGGCGTGGCCCGAAAGATATGATCTGGGTCTCTCTTGCCGGACCCACTGCGAATCTGCTGCTGGCGATATTCTGTGCACTTTTGCTGCGTGTCTCCATGTACTTCTTGCTGACTCTTCCGGAAAATAGCCAGATACTGCCATTGCTCAAGCCCGTGACCTTTATGGCGGCCTTCGGTCTTTTTATCAATGTTATCCTCTGTCTTTTCAACCTGCTGCCAATTCCGCCGCTTGATGGTGGCCACGTCCTTATGGGCCTTCTGCCTGAGCGGCAAGCTCAGTTGCTTAGGCGTGTCGAACCTTTTGGTATGTTGCTGATCGTCTTCCTGATCTTCTTCACGGCGCTCTGGGCTAAGGTCTTTTATCCAATTGTTCAGTATGTGGTCGGCGTGATGGCTGATCCCTATATGAATGTGGTTAATGAGACTATAAAAATGCTTTTCTACCGATGAGTGCCGCTATGGATAGTTACGCGATCCAGTTGGAGAATTTTGAGGGGCCGCTCGACCTGCTGCTTCATCTCATCAAAAAGAACGAGATGGATGTCCAGGACATACCCATTGCGGAAATCACCAGGCAGTATCTGTCGATCCTCGACGCCATGAAGACGCTTAACCTTGATATGGCTGGAGAGTTCCTGCTGATGGCGGCGACGCTGCTGCATATCAAATCGAAGATGCTGCTGCCCAAGATTGTTGAAGACGAGCTGGAGGAGGAAGAAGAAGACCCACGCGCCGAGCTGGTGCGACGGCTCCTCGAATATCAGAAATACAAAGAAGTCTCCCTGACCCTCGAGAGCAAGCCGCAACTTGGCAGAGATCTCTTCGCGCGTTTTTCGGCAGAGCCCGAGGTTCTGGAAAACGCCGAGGCAGGCTTTGTGGCGGTTGGCCTTTTTGACCTGTTGGAAGCCCTCAAAGAAGTCATGAAGGAGAGCCCGGAACAGATCGTTCACGAAGTCAACATGGAGCAGCTCTCGGTAACCGATCGCATCAACGCCATACTTTCTCAGCTGCAGGGTCAGGAGAGCCTGGCTTTTCACGATCTTTTCAGCGGCGTTCTCAAGCGCAGTGAAGTGATCGTGACCTTTCTGGCGCTGCTGGAGTTGGTCAAGCTACGCATGGTTCGCTTCATGCAGAATGTTCATCACGGCAGTATCTGGCTTTTCCCTGCAGTGACTATCGAAGAGAGCGACGAGCTGGACCTAGGAGATGATTCCCTTGGATATTCATGAACTCACCCCTTTGGTAGAAGCCTTGATCTTTGCCGCTGACGGACCGATCAAGCTCGAACGCATGGCCGAAGCCCTCGAAATGGAGCAGGCCGAGATCAGTGCTGCCATCGAAGCTTTGCAAGCCGATTACGAAGAACACCCGCGGGGTTTTTTTATGCAGGAAGTCTCGGGTGGTTATCAACTCAGGACCCGTCCGGAATACGCTGATTATCTACGTAGGTTGGGACAGAGCCGGCCATTCAAATTCTCTCGCCCGGCCCTGGAATCCCTTTCCATTATTGCCTATCGACAACCGGTGACCCGCTCGGAGGTCGAGTATCTGCGCGGTGTCGATTCCGGCAGCGTTGTGAAAACCCTGCTCGAAAAACGTCTGATCAGAATTCTCGGTAAAAAAGACGTCCCCGGCAAGCCGATGATTTATGGAACCACCAGGGAATTTCTCGAATTGTTCGGGCTTCCAGACCTTTCGGCCCTGCCGACTTTGCGTGAATTCAGCGAACTGGTCTCTGAAGAGGAGAGTGGAGGGCTGATGGCCAGCATGCCTTTGTTGGTTGAAGAGGGTGATGCTGAAATGTAGGATGTGGTGAGGAACGAACCGCATCATTGTTTCAAAAGGCGTTTAAGCAAAAAAAACAGGCCGGCAACCCTAATAGGGGGTTGTCGGCCTGAAAAATGTAACACGTTGTGTTGAATCGTTACCGACCACCACGCTTCGAAGCTTTGATCGGGTTGACCTTGACTTCGGAAATCTTGACTTCAACTTTACGGTGAGTCGCAACGTTGCAGAGACCGGCCGACCATTTTTTAAGTGGGGAAGGGGCCTTGGAACAAACCGGGCCGATGGTGCCCTCTACGATGTTATCGCAACCTTCACACATTTCGATAATGTTCTGGCAGCTGCCGCCTTCAGCAATACAGCCTTTTTTACTCCAGAAAATACACTCTGTATCAGGAAGAACTGTTTGACACTTCATTGGGGTACTCCTTTTTCAAAGCTTGATCTAGTAACTGAACGGGATTTTTACCCCCTTTTGTCGACCCCTGTCAACCATAAAAGCCAGATTTTCTAACCATTGACTGGATTTTGCCGAAGAGGTAGTTTTGCCCAATGAGTGCAGACAATCAAAATGATTCAGAAAAATGGGAATCGATCTGTTGCAGGTGCGGTCGGTGCTGTTACGAAAAAGTCGATTTTGAAGGACAGATTTATTACACCGAATTGCCCTGTGAATTCCTCGACACAGACACCAAGCTCTGTCGTGTCTATGCCGAGCGTGACGTCAAACGTCCCGGTTGTGTGCGCCTGACCGACGAAATCCTCAAAAAAGGCGTCATGCCAGCCGATTGTCCTTATGTGGCGGACATTGAAGATTATCCTGCGCCGACCTTGCTGGATGATGGCGATTCGGAGAAATTCCTGATACATTTTAACGTGAGTTTTCAGCAGTGGTTTGCTGTCATTTGAACTCAAAATCTTTAAGCTTATTTAGCCGCAGATGGAAGCTGATAAAATCGGATATAGTCAAAATCTTTAACAGCTATTTAGTCGCGATGAAGATCTATAATGTTTAAATCTAAAAGACATAGATCTACAGCTTTTACTCTTGAATAGATTTTTATAGATTCTTATCAGCGGTAAATCTGGTCTTAAGGATATGTTTCTTGACTTTGATTTAATCTCAGATTTTATCAGATTCTATCTGCGGCCATTAATGAGCTTTTATCTTCAATCAGGAGAGAAACATGAATCAAATAAAATTCGGAACATCCGGTTGGCGCGGTATCCTCGCAGAGGATTTCACCCTCGAGAACGTCCGTATTGTCACCCAGGCCATCGCAGATTTCCTGATTGCCGATAAAAGTAGCGCCAAGGGTGTGGTCATCGGTCACGACAGTCGTTTCATGGGGGAGAAGTTCGCCAGGGAGACGGCGCGCGTGCTCGCCGGCTCAAATGTGCCGTCCTTTATCTGCAAAGACGATACCCCGACACCGGTGATCGCCTATGAAATCATGCGCCGTGGTACCGCCGGCGCCATCAATTTCACCGCAAGTCACAACCCTTACGATTATAACGGCATCAAGTTCTCAACCGCCTGGGGCGGCCCGGCTTTACCCGAGGTGACCGCCGAAATCGAACGTCTGGCCAATGCCATGCTCGGCGAGGTCTGCTATCGGGATATGCCGCTTGACCAGGCCGTCCGGGCGGGCCTGGTTGAAGAGATCGACCCCATGCCGGATTACCTCGACGTCATCCGCAGCAAGGTCGATCTTGAAGCGATCGGCAAGTCCGGTATGAGCGTGATCTTTGATCCCATGTTTGGTGCAGGGCGCGAATATGTTGATGGCTTGCTGGTCGAGGCAGGGTTGATGGTGCAGACGATCAACAGTTCGAAGACCCTTATTTCGGCGGCATGCCTCCCGATCCTTCACCGGCTCATCTCAACCATCTCATCAGCCGGGTCAAAGCTGACAAGCATGTCATGTTGGGGCTGGCGACCGATGGTGACGCCGATCGCTACGGCATTGTTGACGCCGATGGCAGCTTCATTGAACCGAACTATATCCTGGCGCTTCTCTATGACTACCTGATCCGGCGCAAAGGCGAGTCAGGAGATGCCGCACGCTCCGTTGCCACCTCTCACTTTATCGACGCCGTGGCCGCTCATCATGGCTATAAAGTGCGTGAGACACCGGTCGGTTTCAAATATATCGGTGAATTCATCCGTGACAACGAGATCGTCATCGGTGGCGAAGAGAGCGCCGGCTTGAGCCTGCGCGGTCATGTTCCCGATAAAGATGGCGTGCTCGCCTGCCTGCTGGTTGCCGAAATGGTGGCCGTGGAGTGCAAGACGGTCGGTCAGCTTCTGCAGGATCTCTACAGCCGCGTCGGTGAATTCCACACCTGCCCGCAAAAACCTGCGCCTCTCCCCGGAACTCGCCGAAAAGATCGGCGATAAACTCGCTTCACCGCCAGACCGGCTGGCCGGCCAGGCTGTTAAGGAACTGATCACCACCGATGGCGTCAAAATGGTCATGGCAGGATGGCTCCTGGGCGCTCTTCCGCAAGTCCGGCACCGAACCGGTTGTCAGGGTTTATACCGAAGCGGGAAGTGCAGAAGCCTTGGCAGCGTTGACGGCTGCTGCGGTTGGCTTTGTGGAAAGTTAAACTGAATACTTTTGTTTAACAGGATAAAGGGGATAAAAGGGATTTGTAAAATCCTGACAAGCTATTGGACGCTGATTTTCATGATGAACGCTGATAAAGCTTTAAACCGAGCGTTAAATCTTGGTTTAAAATCATTCTTTTCAGCGTTGATCAGCGTCCCTTGAGATTTTTACATATCCCCTATATCCCTGTGAATAACGCTTGAGAGCTGATCAAATTCATGCTGGTTTACAAGTCGATGACGGCATCTTAAGAGTTCTGGTTATCGCCGTTGCTAAACGTGACAAAGGTATCGTTTTTCAAAGTCTCAAAAACCCAAACATGAGTGAAGTTTTGAATGTTTTCATGTCATCCCTGCTTGCATCTTTTTGTGCATGTCCTCGCTATTCTTGACCATAATGATGACTTCTTTTCAATTGTCGCTCATAATTTTCAGGCACGATAACTTATTGTTCTAACGTACTAATCAATCCTAACTACCCGCAAATATTACACTTAAGTAAATTTTATGGTTGACAGAAAAATTATCTCAGTCTAATGTGTCGCCCATTAATTAATGTAATGTAATTCTTGTAAATGCCAAACCATCTGTGAGGATGGGGCGGAAAGCCACGGGTCTTAAGCACCAGTAAAGATAGCCGGGTTGTCAAGGAACCTCTTTGACGGCCCGGCTTTTTGCTGTCTAAGATCATCGTTGACTTGTTATGTAATTGCTGCAGGAGGGGGTCTTGCTTCAATTTTGTCGTGTTCTTACAGCGCTCGCTGTCGTCACCAGTCTTTTTATCTTTCCGGGCTGCTTCATGGCCTTTGCCGATCAGGGTCACCTGGTTGAGGAGTTTTCTGATTCTATTGATCGCCTCCTTCAGGATGTTGAGACGATGCAATCTGATCTGGCTGACGGCAAGCTTGTCTCAGAGAATCAAAAAGCTCTCGCTTTGCATCGCGAAAATTTTCAAGCCTGTCGTCTGCTGTTGACGGAACGTTTGCAGAATCGGCAGGCCAGGCTTAAAGACGGTAACGCGATTGCAAAAACCAGGCATCAGGAATTGCTGTCAGTCTTTACCGATCGGTTTCGGGAACTCGATCTTCTCCTGCAAAGAGTTCTTTGGCAAAATGAGCCAGGGCTCTCTGATTTGGCATCTCTCTCGACACTGCTCAAAACGCTTGTCACGCCAAAACCCGGTTTATTGCACGGAGTTGTGCCATACCGGCCGTTGCAGCTGGCAGCAGTCACTCCCCGGTTCACTCCGCCAGTAACTCCCGCATACAAGTCCATCTCAATCGATTACTTGCCCGCAGACCTTCAGCCCTCTCCGGAATCACCCCATTCGCAAATCATCTATCAGCAAGCCATTACCATCGCCGAAGCTTCGGCAAAGCAGAACTGGGATCCGGTCGATCTCTACGAATGGGTCAAGAATAATATCCGAACCGAATGGTATTGGGGAAGTATGAAGGGCGCCGAAGAAACCTTGCGGCAAGGCAGCGGCAACGATGCGGACCAGGCTGCGTTGCTGATCGCCTTGCTGCGTGCGGCTGGCTATCCCAGCCGTTATGTGCGTGGTGTGGTCGAATTCTTCCCCGATCTTGATATGGCCAGACGCTTGACAGGGATTGACAATGCCGAACAGATCGGCGAGTTCCTGCGCAAGGCAGGCATTCCTCATCAACCGGTGATGTCAGGCTCAGAGGTTGTTAACTACCAGCTTGAGCATATCTGGGTCGAGACGCTGATCCCCTATGCCAATTACCGTGGCGCCCTGGCCGATATGCAGGGCAAATTCTGGTTGCCGCTCGACTCCAGCTTCAAGGTTGCGGCGTTTACGCAGACCGGGGATCTGGACCTTTATGGGCAAGCTGATCAGCCTCTGCCAACAGTGCGTGATGATTTTCTTGGCTCATCTCCGGATCAGCTGCCGATGGAGTATCTCCGTTCCGAGGTTGAGTCTTTTCTCGTGAACAGTGCTCCGGATGTCGCATTACAATTCTGCTCTGCACAAGCGTATCCAACAGCCTGAAGTTCTGCATATCCTGTCAGCCGTGCCGCAATTTAACGAGATTGCCGTGACCGGTGAATACCGGCAATTGCCCGAAGAATTGATTCACAAAATCCAATTGACTGCTTTTGCTCCCGAGGATGAATCTGCACCGGTCTTTGATATCACTCTGCCGGTTAGAGACTTATCGAATCAGCAGGTGCAGATCTCTTTCGAGCCGGAGAGCCTTGAAGACCAGGAGACGATCAACAGCTGGGGTGGTCTCGACAACACGCCTTCGTACCTTGTCCATCTGCGTCCGGTTCTGCTTGTCAATGGCATCCGCCAGGTGGCTGGCCAACGAGGCTTTGCCGTTGGGGCTAGCTTTGAGATGACAGTGTCGCTGCAGTCATCCGCGAGCAGTGTCACAACAACAAATCGCGTCGTCGTCGGCTATCCACAATTACTGGCAATCGTCGCACAAGATGTTGTCATGCCTGATCCGTCAAACGAACCAGACCAACGCTGTCGACCTGCTGCATGGTACTGCGCTCGATTATATCGACCGCTGGAATCGTGATGAAAGAGAACTCGCCGAACTTTTCAACCTCAGCATCGCAAGACCACTGCCAACCCTGGTGACGCTGGGTGGTATGATGGCGGTGACGGAATTGCTTGGTCAGCCGCAGAGCGCTTCCTGGCAAGGACTCTTCATCGATGCCGACTTGCGGAGCGTCGAAGTCGTCACACGCAACGCCAGCGATGATAACCGCCTGATCGATTTCATGCAGATCTCAGCTCTGCAGGGCTCGGCGCTGGAGCATCAGGTTCTGCAAGATCATTTTCAGGTTGAGAGCATCTCTACAGTCAAACTGCTCGCTCTTGCACAGCAGCAGAACATCCCCCTTGTCACGATATCCGCCGAGAATCTTGATGCCGTCTTGCCATCCCTGGCCCTGAATCCGATTGTTGAAGAGGATATCACCACGGCTGTCGCCGCCGGTATGCTTGTGCAGATTCCACAGCAGCCGGTCTCACTTGTCCGACTGGAGCGGCACCGGTTATCTCAAGCTGTCCGCCGAGACAGGTGCCGCAGGTTACATGCTTTCCGGTGCGATTGCCGGCGGCAACACCGTGCTCGGCAAAGCCTTCTGGCCACAGCCCATGCGCGATAAAATGGAGCATCCTTATCGCGGCGAGCCGAACCGGGATGTGATGGCCGCGCACCAGCTTACAGCCATCACGCCATGGCAAGTTCGCCAGGCCGTTGCGGGGGAAGAGCTGGCCGCACCACTCATGGTCAGGGTCGAAGACGCGTCGGGCGCCCCTGTTGCTGGCGCGCCTGTCCTTTTTAGCGTAAATAAGGGCGCAGGCCAGCTGATCGATGATTCCGTCGAACCGCCCCTGACAGTTCAATCTCTCACTGTGACCAGTGCCGATGATGGCATCGCCAGGGTGCGCTTCATTCCTGGTGAAAGTGTTTTCAATCATCCCATTGTCGTTACTCGCCCGGGCGATAACGAAGCCAACATCGCCGGCGAAAACCTGATCGCTGTTCAGCTGGTAACCGGTTCCCTTGCCGCCCTCGACGATCCGATCATCGTCCTTGGTTTTGCCGGTCAACCGGACTCTGCACAAATGCAGATTGTCGGCGATGGCAGAATCGGTGATGTCCTGAGCTATGCCGGTGATTCAGGAGTTCTGCTCCACGACCGCTTCGGTAATCCCGTTGCCAATCATCTCGTACAATTCGAGATTCAGAATGCAGTATTGGACCCTGCCTCGGCCTGTTTCAATAGTCCTCAGCCGGTTGCCGCCTCTGCCGCCGAAATCATCGAAGTCGGCGAGCCTTGCCTGAACCAGCTGCCGGTTCGTGGTGAATGCAGCCGTGCGGCAAGCTCCCTGACATTGCAAAGCCGCTCCGACGGCAGCGCCATGGTGGGTGTGCTGCTCGGCGGTGTCGCAGATGCTGATTACCCCCTTGTCGCAAGTCTCCAGACCAATGAGCTGCCGGTCAGTGAGTTTGTCATCAAGCAACACTCCGCCGCTAACGGCGCATGCGGCGTTGCAGCTGAAGCTGTGGAGAAGCTGGTGCTGACCTATCCACGCCTGCAGGATGCTGAAAACCGTAATCTTGATGCCCGTCCGGTCGGAAGCCTGGCCAGGCTGAATATCAAATCCTACCTGCTTACCGAAGGAACGCAGCCTCTGGAGAATGCGCAAACGCTCTCCTGTGCCTCAGATCAAACTTTCAGTTGTCAGCAGATGGTCGGCACAGGTGCTTTCAGCATGGCTGCACCCGACCAGGTGCTTGGCAACCATGTCCCTTTAAAGCGTGTCTCAGCAATGGCAGACAGCACCGTCATGCCTTATCTGTATGGCCTGGACATAAGCCTCGAAGCCAGGACTCAACCAGGTGCCCTTATCCGCAATCAGCCTCCTACAGCGTTCCTCTCTTTGCCAATGACTGCTCCGGTTGCCGCGAGGAGGCGGAGACTCAAGAAAGAACAGTCGGCCCCGTTGAAGAGACCGTCGAGATCTGGGGCGTCGAAGTACAGACTCCCAAGGCCCTGGTGGTCCCCGTTGACGATTACGGTCGTCTGGCGCGCGACACGGCCTTTGCATACAGCATCTTGCCTGCCGAATACGTTGCCGGTGTGGCGCAGTTGCTTATTTACGCCGATGGTGACCTTTGGGAGTCGATCCTCGCCTCCAACTCCGGTCCTTCTCAAGTCCTGCTTCCCGCGGGATATAGCTTCCTGTCGAACAAGAACTACGAAATCCAGATTCTTCTCGGCAACCCCGGTGACGCCAACGCGATTTACAGCGAGAAAGTTCCCGTTATCCCGGTCGTCAGTAAGGTTGATCTGCATGTTGATGGCCTTCCGGAAGTGATTGAGGACCAGATAGGCGCGTTTGTCCTGCTGAATAACGATTACGACGAAAAAGACAGAGATCCATTGGTTACTCTTCTCGATGTCGAAACGCCCACCATGATTCGTGAAGATGACGAACTCAAACGTGCCTGGCTGCATATCGACGACGCCGACATGCTCAACGGCACCTGGCAGGTCAAGGCCAGTCGAACCCTCACAGCTGAGAATCTTCTACGAACACGCTGGCACACTCTTCGAAATGAAACCTGCTGATCCGCCGCAGCTGATCACGGAAACGCCACTGACGATCCCCCTGTTTCTGGAAGGAGTGGCCGAGAGCGATGGTCTCCATTCAAACAGCCTGACTCTTACTTACGTCTCAAGCCAGGGAGAGGAGATAAGCGACACCCTTCCTTTAACTGTCCTCAACTTTGATCTCGCCGTCGACGGAAATCGGGACCGGGTCATAAATTTTACGGACAAAGACGATGAATCGGCATTGTTCTGGGTGAATAATGACCACGATGTCGAGACATTTAGTCCTGAGGACGAGCAGAATGTTGAGGATGATGAAGAGACGGGAGACGATAGTCTGGATAATAAGATCTCCTGCAGGAGGGATCTGGAGGATTTTGCTCGGTTGCAGATAGAGTTGGGCTCGGCAGTGTTACCTGGGCAGTTGAGTTTTACTGTAAAAACCAGCGGCGCCGATGAACATAACCTGCCAATGTTGAACCTTTATCCTGCTGTCGACGTCACTGATGATTATCTCGGCTTGAGTGAGGATGCCTCTGCTTCAACTCCGGATGGACAGCAGATCCAGAATCTGATTGCTGCTGTAGGTAGTGAATGGGCTTCGTCTGCCTAATGGATATTTCTCAGCCGGAAAAATTAACCCATTCGTTTTTGAAGGACGTAAAAATGGACGGGGTCATTTGCTTTTAACGGCCAATTTTAATGGCTTCTCCTGTGTTGCAACGGGAAATAGAATTGTCTCTGTATGACATAACCTATTTCTATGATCATTACATTGTCGAAGAAAGCGGTATGGAAGAGTCACCGGTCAATCCGGAAGTCAACCCTGTTGGTGCTGCCAGTAATTCCTCCAGAGAAGCACTTTACCAACCATTTTCTGACGAATATGTGATGTTTGTCCATGGCTGGAATGTCGAATCATGGGAAAAGAAACGTTGGGCGGAAACGGTTTTTAAAAGGCTGTGGTGGCAGGGCTATAAAGGTAAGGTGGGGCTTTTTGATTGGCCTTGTCGAACGCTGCCGTCTTTGGATGTCCTGGTTAATTATGATCGCAGCGAGTACCTCGCCTGGCACTCGGCTTCAGCATTGTCTTCAGTGCTCGAAAAATTACATGTTAAGGATTCTCGTAACCTCAGCCTTCTGGCTCATAGCCAGGGAAATGTTGTCTCAGGTGAGGCCCTTCGTGTTGCACCTGCAAATACTGTAAGAACCTACGTTGCATCGCAGGCGGCTTTATCTGCGAGCATGTATTCTGAAGAATATCCAGCAACGTCGATCTCTCCAGCTCTGAACCTATTCACTTTTGAAACACCCCCTGTCATGAGCCTCTACCCAGGACGTGACCCCGTTAAACACTATTTCGCCGAGATACCAGGGAAAGTCGAGACGCTTGTCAGCTATTTTAACCGTAAAGATTACGCTCTCGTTGAGGCTGGTGCCTTTACTCCGGGCTGGGAGTATAACAATAAGACCAAACCCGATAACTCCATCGGCTACGGCTATGACGGAGACCCTGAAGATTATTCGCAAGACACGCTACAGGGTGGGTTCTTCCATGATGGAATAACGACATCACGTCGGGATTTGATTTTTCCTGACCATGACTTTGAGATCTTCTCGTTTGTCGATGAATCTAGAACCAAAGCACTCGGTGCCGTATTGCCTTTCGGAAGCTTTCTGAATGCTTCAGGTCAGTATGGATCTTTTTGCCTCCCGGGATTTGGAAGCGACCTCCGGTTACGATAATCACCATTATTCCCATAGCAGACAATTTCGCTCCAATATCGTAGATGAACAAATTTATTGGCGGAATATTACTATCGATTTCGAATCTTTGTCTTTCATATGAGGGCATTATGAAATTATCTACAATGCATGACAAGGCTTTTTCTCTTGTTGTTGATCTTATGGCATGTTTCTCATCCCATCTGGCTTTGGCGTGGAAACCTGACTTCATCCCTCCACCAGAGCAATTGAAAAAAATGGAGAAAACAAAATGATCAACGCCGTGAAGAGACGAAACACGACAGCATTGTTGTTTGGGAAAGTTGTGGATTTTTCTGGAGAACCTGTCTCTGGGGCTAAAGTAACCATGAGGTTAAGTGCAGTTCCAAATCTGTCCTATATAACGATCAGAGACTTGTCAGCTACGACAACGGATTCAGACGGTAGGTTTCAATTTGAAAATTGGTTTTATGTATTACCTGGTGAATATTGAATGCAATGGTTATCAGTTCAAGATGGATTACATCAAGAAAGAAGTCTGGAATTCAAACCACATGTTAAAGTCTTCAGGATAAAGGCTATACCATCTGACAACCCAATGATTTTAGAGTCCGCAAAAAGGCACTCCACCGGCATTTGTTCTAATTGGTAACTTGGAGATTCCTTTACGAATGGCGAGGCAAAGCTGTTGGATCTTTATCGGAGAGACTGGACAGTCACCTGAACTTTTGTCCGGGATAAAATTTAACTATCACGATTGGGAGACTGACGTGAAAGTCAGCGTCGAAAAGAACGGTGAAAACTTTCAGTTGATTATTGAGGCTGTGAAAGATGATTCCGGTTTTGTTGTTGCACACATCGGAGTACATCGAAGAAATGACTGAAGCTCCAGAGCAAGGCTATCGGCCGATATTGGTTATCCCTGTTGAGAAGAATAGCGGAGGCAGTTTGTTTGCTTATGTGAAAAATGATGGTGGCCTGTTTTACAGCAAAATTCGTGTCAATTATGCCAATCGTTCAAACCGCGATCATGTCGAACTTCGCTGGGGATATTATACGAATGCTACAGGTGAGAGAGGTCTGGAATTTAGTGACAATATTTATAGTCAGTATCTTCGTGACGAAAGAGCAGGTCTTCGCGAACCGGCTCTACGCAAGCAACTGCTAATGGGTGAAGTTGTAGCACCAATGATTGAGAAAAAATGATGAAAACCATCGTATCCACATTCATCTTCTTGTTGTTTGCCGCCACCATGGCGATCGGCAACAAACCTCAACACCAGAATCCTGAAAATATCAGGAGAAGAACAAGCCGTTGTCGTCAAAGACATCAGACGGCACACTGAAACTACTCAAACTGGGCGACACGATCGATACCGACAAGCAAATCATTGCTTTCGAAGGCGATCATGTTGTCCTGGAGGGACCTGGCGAGTGGGGGCCCGTCAGGTATATCGTTGATGTGTCAGCAGGGCAAATGCACATATCAAGTATGGCACGCAGGCCGATGGAGAAGCACCTTTGGAGGGGTGGGGAAGTGACGTCGTTGAACACGAAATCACGTTGAAGTTGTCCCGCGCATGTAATGCAATGCAGTGGAATGTTGGGCAGGACAGGGCGCACCGGGAGGGGACACGCCGAGAAGCGGAGGGGGCTTCAGAGCCATGCCCAAAAATCGCGCGGGACAACTTCATCCCCAATAAAATGCAATGTAATGTTCTGTGGTTGGGCCCGCCGCCCCCGGCGGGCCGGTTTTTAAATTCAGAAACATAATTTGGACGCTGATTAACGCTGAAAAGAATGATTCGAAAACAAAAAATCTTTTTGCTTAAAGCCTAAATCAGCGTTCATCATGAACATCAGCGTCCAATTAATTTTATAAGGTTTTATGTTGTTCGGTTTTTATGAAAAGGAGGAAAGTGACATCGTCTAAAGCGAAATCACACCGAAACTATCTCGCAACATGCAATGCAATAGATCAACCGGAGGGATATGCAATTTGGTGCTCGGAATGGAGCCCATGAACAATGGAGGGAATTCAATGCAATATCCAATGGAGGGACAGGCGAGATAATTTCATTCCCCTTATGCAATGCGATGTAATGTCGCTGTGGCCCGTCAAACTTGGCGGGCCTTTTTTTAAATCAGGAAGAACACAGTAATCAGTAATCAGTGATTAGAACACGACAATTAACAGCTAAAATTAAGGTCTCAAATGAATCACAAAGATTTGAAGGTTTGGCAAAATTCTGTAAATCTTGCTGTTGATGTGTATTTGGCAACAAGTGTATTTCCCAATGATGAGAAGTTTGGGATGACTTCTCAGATGCGTCGAGCTTCTGTTTCTATCCCATCAAATATTGCAGAAGGTGCAGCCAGAAGAAGTTTGAAAGAGTTCTCACAGTTTCTCTACATTGCCGCTGGTTCAGTAAGTGAATTGTCAACACAAATCTTGATTTCAGAGCAAACGGGTTTGTTGCTATCAGCTTCAGCTAAAGACCTTATGGACAAAACTGAGGAAGTGACAAAAATGATCCATGGTCTGATAAGAAGTGTAGAGAAGAAACTCTGATTACTAATCACCGATAACTGATCACTGCTTTATCCAACCTCCGCATATTCCAGAAACGTCTTCGTCGGCACAAAGACCTCCTGATCAATAAGCAGCTTGTTCAACTCCGGAGCACTGAAATAACGCGCCTGCAAAGCGCGTCCCTGCTGCATCCAGAAGCCGAACTGCGGGATGAAGGTGTTGCGTTTAATCGTGTGGTCAATGGTCAGGCCGGCGATGATCAGGATGTTGCGTTCACCCGTGTCAAAGGAATCGGTCACATAAGACGCCAGGCGATGGAATTGTCGCCAGGTGTTGATGTCGGCCATGCGGCGATGGGGGTAGGCCGAAGTGACGATGTCGGGCATGAAGTCAAAGACCGAGATTTCGAGCAGGGAGTCCGGGTCGTGCATGGTTTCATTCAGCTTCTTGGAAAAATAGAAGGTGCTCGGGTCGAGCAGGTGGCCGATTGAAGTCGGCGTCTTGTTTATATCCAACAGGGAGTGTTTGTAGCGCTGGGCAAACTCGCGGTTAAGTCGATATACTTTGCCCTGGCTGGCATCTCGTAAAGGTTCGCCATCCACCAGTCGTTCGATATTCAGGTGCAGGTGAGGGTGGGCGTGCTCGTCGGTGTTTTTACGCAGCAGGTATTTATACGGGATCTCCACTTTCAGGCCGCCCGGCCCGCTAAAGAGGGTAATCAGCGTGGCCGCGCGCTGGTAGAGGGTCATGTAAGGCAGTCATGAGGCGATGCAGCATGCCGCAACAAGGCGCAACCATGCCATGTACGCGCTCAACAAAACCGAGGTCGCCATCTCTGGTGCCGCCGATATGACTGCCGCCCAGGATGACGAGGTCGCGACCGTGGTTTGACGCCGGGATCAGCCGGGTCGGATCAATCAGAGCACCCACCCGCCCCAGGTTGAACACCGGGCAGTCGTAGACATAGCCGAACAGACTCTTCTTGATCTTCTGGCTCTCATCCGAGCACTGCCAGACCACCGGCAGGGTTCCTGAAAAACCGGCCTCGTCGGTCATGCAGCGCATCCGGCCAAAAAGATCCATCAGCTCCATCGGTGGTTGATCGAGTAAGGCCTCAAGTGGTGGAGAGATCGGCATGGTTTGTCTCCTGGCGGGCAGTCGTGTTGTTTGGAGAGTGATAATATAACATTGTTCTACATGGTTACAAGAAGAGTCTTGAAAGATGAAAGCCGGGACGCGGATCGTGGGACGTGGGACGTGGGACGGGTGGACTTTGTAAAGCTTTAAGCTGTAGGGCTGTAAGCTGTAAGTAAAGATCGTAAACATTGGACGCTGATTAACGCTGAAGAGAATGATTTAAAAACAAATCCATGCTGTTTGACAGGGGTGAAGGGGATGCAAGGGATAACAACGCTCAAATCTTTAGAGGTTAACCAGGTTGAGTTTTTGTTCTATCCCCTTTATCACCTTCCTCTCTGTAAATAAATCTTGTAAATGTTTTTTGTCTTTGATCAGCGTTCATCATGAAAATCAGCGTCCCATAAATGTTGATTTGGGGTTTAAGAGTTAAGTGTGATCTGCGTTCGATTATAGTCCTAAAACCAGTCGATCACGTCCAACCCTTTGATCCGTCTGAACTCATTGCTGTTATGCGTCACCAGGGAGCACTTGTGGGCGAGGGCCGTTCCGGCGATCAGGTTGTCAATCGGTCCGATCGGCGTGCCGAGCTTTTCAAGAGAGGTGCGGATTTCGGCAGCCGTTAGTGCTTCCTGTTCACCGAAAGAAATCACTGTGACCAGGTCGAGCAGGGTCTCTAACTGCTTACGTCGTTTGGCAGGAGCCTTCGATTTGGCCAGGCCGACCTGCAATTCGTAAACAACAACCGCTGGTATGGCAATATCCTTTGGTGCTGTTTTGAGGAGGTTCTCGGCGACCTGTCCCACCCCTTTGAAAAAGTAGATGACTGTGTTGGTGTCGAGGATAAATTTCACAAGGCCTCCCTCGGAAGATCTTTCCCCTCGGTTTTACGAATCTCTTCCTGCTCGTCAACGTCCTGCCACTCACCAACCATTTCGCGCACAACCTCAGGCCATTCGGTCGCAGTCTTCTCCTTGATCAGACGGGTAATCCACTGGCTTTTGGAAAGACCTGATTTGTCGACCGCCTGGCGGAGTTGCTTGTCGGTCTGTTCGTCGAGGTATATCGTGACCTGTCCCATATTTTTCTCCTTTACATATATGTGCAAGTATATGTGTTTGTGGATGTGAAAGCAAGCTGTGAATGGGGGTTTTAATGGGGATCGAGAAGCCGGGACGTGGGACGAGGTACGAGGTACGAGGAACGAGTAAACTTTGTAAAGCTTTAAGCTGTAGGGATCTGTGCTGTAGGGCTGTAAGCTGTAAGTGAAGATCGTAAACTCTGGACGCTGATTAACGCTGAAAAGAATGATTTAAAAACAAATCCATGCTGTTTGACAGGGATGAAGGGGATGCAAGGGATAACAAAGCTCAAATCTTTAAAGGTTATACCATAAGTTGAGCTTTTGTTCTATCCCCTTTATCCCCTCCATCACTGTAAATTAATCTTGTAAGTGTTTTTGTCTTTGATCAGCGTTCATCATGAAAATCAGCGTCCCATAAATGTTAAGGTTTTACCCGTCTCCAGTTCCAATTTTAAAGTTAACTCCGAACGATAAATCCATTACTATGCTACTTTCAGCCAACACTTACCGAGGGTATGTCAGCCGCCCGTGGAGTCTAATCAATGCGTCATTACGACAGTATCAAAAGAATATTGGTCACCGGCGGGGCAGGGTTCCTCGGCTCGCATCTCTGTGAACGCCTGCTCAACGACGGTCACGACGTCCTCTGTGTCGACAATTACTTCACCGGCGCCGCGCCAATATCACCCATCTTCTCGACAACCCGAACTTCGAGGTGATGCGTCACGATATCACCTTCCCGCTCTATGTCGAGGTCGACGAGATCTACAACCTTGCCTGTCCTGCGGCGCCGATCCATTACCAGTACGACCCGGTGCAGACCACCAAGGTCAGTGTGCATGGCGCCATCAATATGCTCGGGCTGGCCAAGCGGACCCAGGCCAAGATTTTCCAGGCCTCGACCAGCGAAGTCTACGGAGATCCCATCGTTCATCCGCAGAAGGAAGATTACTGGGGCAATGTCAACCCGATCGGCACCCGTTCCTGCTACGATGAAGGCAAGCGTTGCGCCGAAACCCTCTTCTTCGATTACCACCGCCAGAATGAGCTGCGCATCAAGGTTGCCCGCATCTTCAACACCTACGGCCCGCGCATGCATGTCAACGATGGTCGCGTGGTCTCCAACTTTGTCGTCCAGGCGCTGCGCGGCGAAGATCTCACCATCTACGGCGAAGGCTCCCAGACCCGCTCCTTCTGCTACTGCGACGACCTGATCGAAGGTTTCGTGCGCCTCATGGCCACCGGCGATGAGTTACCGGGCCGATGAATCTCGGCAACCCGGTCGAATTCACCATCCGGCAGCTCGCCGAGCTTGTCATCGAAATGGTTGGTGGCGGGTCAACAGCTGATCTTCAAGCCGCTGCCGAGTGACGATCCCAAGCAGCGCCAGCCCGATATCACCTTTGCCAGGGAGACTCTTGGCTGGGAACCCGAGGTTGCCTTGCAGGAAGGTTTGCAGAAGACCATCGACTACTTTGATCGCTTTTTAAAGGAAGATAATTGAAGCTCAAAAAATCAGCAACGCGCTATGGGTAACGCGGTACGAGGTACGCGGTACGACGAGTGGAATAATTTAATGCTGTAGAGCTGTAGGGCTGTAAGGTATTGTAAGGTTGTAAGGTTGTAAGGCGATGAACGATCAACTGAGACCAAAACCCTGAGACTTATAAAGCTTTAGCTTTTGACTTCATCTGCGTCCATCAGGTTTTATCTGCGTTCGACAATGTTTGTATAGTCTTACCCGCCCCGTCCTCTAAAAGCATTGAAATAAATCTCCTTATATATTAAGTTTCATCGCTATTATTGAACCGTTGTAAAAACAATTGGAGCGCTCCGGTGGGGGGCTGGAAAAGACAATAACTTGAATGACGCAGGAGATCATTGATTCTGCCGTGGCTGTTTAAAATCGTCCCGCCACCCGCCACCCGCCACCGTCACCTGCACTGATACTGATAACTGATAACTGATAACTGATTTATGCAATACGAAACAAAAAAACGCTCCGTTCTCAAGGCTCTCTCCTGGCGAACCTGGGCCACCATAACCACAGCGATTATCGTCTTTATCTTTACCGGTGAATTCGCCCTCGCGATCACCGTGGGTTTTCTCGAAGTCTTCGCCAAGATGGGGCTGTATTTCTTTCACGAGCGCCTCTGGCATAAAATCCGCTATGGTAAAAAGGAAGTCCCGTCTTTTGTTCTCTGGTTTACTGGACTGCCGGCTTCAGGGAAAAAGGCTGTTGCAGACAAGGTTTACCAGGAACTCTTAAAAAGTGATCTCAAGGTTGAAAGGCTCGACAGCCACGATGTCCGCCCCTTGTTCCCGGAGATTGGTTTTAGCCCACCGGAGGTCAATCGCCACGTCAAACGCGCCGGGCATCTCTGCTCGATGCTCGAAAAGAACGGCGTCATCGTCGTCGCCTCCTTTGTCTCCCCTTATGCAGAAAGCCGTCGCTTTGCCCGCAGTGTCGCGAAGAATTTTGTCGAAGTCTATATGAAGTCAACTGTCGAAGCCTGCGAGAAGCGTGACGAGAAAGGCCATTACGCCATGGCCCGAAGAGGGGAATATCAGAATTTCCCCGGGGTCGATGCGGCCTATGATGCACCGGAACAAGCTGAGATTACTGTTGAAATTGACGAGAAGACAACCGACGAAGCCGCCATGCAAATTGTCGCCTATCTGAAAAAGAATTTTTTGAACTTGCTGATGTGAAGATAGTTGTCAGCTATCAAACCCGAAATCGTAATGGGACGCTGATTAACGCTGAAAAGAATGATTTAAATCAGAACATTTAATCTTTTAGGTTTATGCCCTATCAGCGTTCATCATGAAAATCAGCGTCCAATAAGCTTTATTATTCTTGCTAAATATGACAGCTGACAGCTTACAGCTTACAGCTATCTACCCAAGGTTGTTCCCATGAAAATCGAAATGACTCACCTGCGCCAGCTCGAGGCGGAAAGTATCCACATCATCCGCGAGGTTGCCGCCGAATTCGAGAATCCGGTCATGCTCTACTCCATCGGCAAAGATTCCGCGGTCATGCTCCACCTGGCCAAGAAGGCCTTCTTCCCGTCGAAGATTCCTTTCCCGCTGATGCACGTCGACACCACCTGGAAGTTTCACGAGATGATCCAGTTTCGTGAGAAGATGCGCAAAGAGTACGACTTCGAGCTGCTGGTCTATACCAACCAAGACGGCGTCAAGCAGGGGATCAATCCTTTCACCCACGGCAGCGCGCTCTACACCGACATCATGAAGACCGAAGGCCTCAAGCAGGCCCTCGACAAGTACAAGTTCGATGCGGCCTTCGGCGGCGCCCGCCGCGACGAAGAGAAGTCCCGCGCCAAAGAGCGCATCTTCTCCTTCCGCAACGAGAACCATCGCTGGGATCCGAAATGCCAGCGCCCCGAGCTCTGGAACCTCTACAACGCCAGGGTCAAGCCGGGCGAGAGCATCCGCTCCTTCCCGCTCTCCAACTGGACCGAGCTGGATATCTGGCAGTACATCTACCTCGAAGAAATCCCCATTGTGCCGCTCTACTACTCCAAGGTTCGCCCGGTCGTCGAACGCGACGGCATGCTGATCCTCATCGATGACGATCGCATCAAGCTCAACCCCGGCGAAGAAGTGCAGATGAAGTCGGTCCGTTTCCGCACCCTCGGCTGCTACCCGCTCACCGGCGCCGTCGAGTCGAACCGCCGCAACCCTGCCCGAGATCATCCAGGAGATGCTGTTGACCCGCACTTCGGAACGGCAGGGCGGTTGATTGACATGATCTGCTGGTTCGATGGAAAAGAAAAACAAGAAGGCTATTTTTGATAGTCGGTATACTATGAGCTGTCAGCTAAGCTAAGGTTGCGTAAGCTCAAACGTAAGCTAAGTTTAAAGCATGCAGCTTAAAGCTAAAGTTAGTATAAATTTATGTATTAATTTATGGAGGGAATATGAACTTTGAGAATCTGATGTTTGGAAAGTCTTGCAGTTGTCTGCGATGTTATACACTTTGAAAGATTGAAGACTTTAGCTTTAAGGATCAAATACGCGTCGTCACTGTCTGTCCGAGTAACATTGCCGAAGGGATGGTCAGACTTCGGTAAGGAAAAACAGTTTCTTATATTGCCAACGGTCCTGCGAGATGAGAACCAGATTACATAGGAATGAAGATAGACTACCCGAACGATTGGACAATGGTTGACGAAATAAAAGAATCAGTCCATGCTGCACGGCTGATCCAATCTCATAGAATAAAAAGCTCGTAGCTTCCGCTTCTAGCTTAGCTACGACTTAATTATATCGGAGATTTCGATATGTCCCATCAATCAACACTTATCGAAGAAGATATCCACGAATATCTCAAGAGCCAGGAAGAAAAATCGATGCTGCGCTTCATCACCTGCGGCAGCGTCGATGACGGCAAAAGCACGCTCATCGGCCGCCTGCTCTGGGATTCCAAGCTGGTCTTCGAAGATCAGCTGGCGGCGCTCGAGGTCGACAGCAAGAAGGTTGGCACCCAGGGCGACGAGATCGATTACGCGCTGCTCCTCGATGGCCTGCAGGCCGAGCGTGAGCAGGGCATCACCATCGATGTCGCCTATCGCTTCTTCTCCACCGACAAGCGCAAATTCATCGTCGCCGACACGCCCGGCCATGAGCAATACACCCGCAACATGGTCACCGGTGCTTCCACCGCCGAGGTGGCGATCATCCTCATCGATGCCCGTAAAGGTGTGCTCACCCAGACCCGTCGGCATAGCTTCCTGACCTCGCTGGTCGGTATCCGCAAGATCGTGCTGGCGATCAACAAGATGGACCTGGTTGAATATGCGCAAGAGCGTTACCAGGAGATTATTGCTGAATACCAGGAATTTGCCAAAGAGCTTGGTTTCGAAGAGATCTGCTGCATCCCGATCTCGGCGCTTAAAGGTGATAATATCATCGCTCCGAGTGAGCAGACGCCCTGGTACAAGGGGCCGTCCCTGCTGCACCATCTCGAAACCGTCGAGATCACCGATCACGCCCTGAACAAGCCCTTCCGCATGCGCGTGCAGTGGGTCAACCGGCCCAACCTCGATTTTCGCGGCTTCTCCGGCACCATCGCCTCGGGCATCGTCAAGCCGGGCGATGCCGTCGTCGTGCCTTCCTCCGGTCAGGTCAGCAAGGTGGCCCGCATCGTCACCATGGACGGCGACCTCGAAGAAGCGGTGGCCGGCCAGGCGGTGACCATCACCCTTGAAGATGAGATCGACATCAGCCGCGGCGATATGCTCTGCGACCCCGAGCAGCGCCCCTCCTATGCCGATCAGTTCGAAGCCCACCTGGTCTGGATGCACGAAGAAGGCCTGCTGCCGGGACGCAGCTACCTGATCAAGGCCGGCTCGGCAACCGCCCCGGGCCAGGTCACCGCTCTCAAACACAAGGTCAACGTCAACACCCTGCAGCGTGAACCGGGCAAGACTCTCGAGCTCAACGAAGTCGGCATCTGCAATATCAGCCTGACCAAGCCGATCTCCTTCGATCCCTACCAGGAGAACCGCTCCACCGGCAACTTTATCCTCATCGACCGCTTCACCAACGCCACGGTCGGTGCCGGCATGATCGATTTCCCGCTGCGCCGCGCCACCAACATCCACTGGCAGTCGATCGATATCAACAAGCAGAGCCGCGCCGAGATGAACGAGCAGAAGCCCAAGGTCCTCTGGTTCACCGGTCTCTCCGGCGCCGGCAAGTCGACCATCGCCAACCTGGTGGAGAAGAAGCTGCACAGCCTCGGCAAGCGCACCTACCTGCTCGATGGCGACAACGTCCGTCACGGCCTCAACCGCGACCTCGGCTTCACCGACGCCGACCGTGTCGAGAACATCCGTCGCATCGCTGAAACCGCCAGGCTGTTTGTCGATGCCGGCCTGATCGTCCTCACCTCCTTCATCTCACCCTTCAAGAGCGAACGACAGCTCGCCCGCGAGCTGCTGGAAGAAGGTGAATTTATCGAGATCTTCGTCAACACCCCGCTGGAGATCTGCGAAGTCCGCGATCCGAAAGGTTTGTACAAAAAAGCCAGGGCAGGGGAGTTGCCCAACTTCACCGGCATCGATTCCGATTACGAAGCACCGGAGAACCCGGAGATTGAGGTTGAAGCCGGCACACGCTCGGCGGATGATATCGCAGAGGAAATCGTTAACGCTATTCTCAGCTGAGAACTGAGAAAGCGTTAGCTATCAGCTATCAGTCTTCAGATAAATTCAAATTCAATTGGACGCTGATTAACGCTGAAAAGAATGATTTAGAGTAAAACTTTTCTCTTTAAGTTTGATCAGCGTTCATCATGAAAATCAGCGTCCAAAATAGATTGTAAGGTTGTGAATATGAATTTGGAAATTGTATGTAAAATCGCCAAGGAAGCCGGCAATGCCATCCTCTCCGTCTACGATGGTGATCACGCCGTCGAGTACAAAGACGACAAATCCCCCTTAACCGCCGCCGACAAGGCTTCCCACGAAGTCATCATCGCCGGTCTGCAGCAGCACTTCCCGGAAATCCCCATCCTCTCCGAAGAGGGTGCCGCTATCCCTTACGCAGAACGAAAAGAGTGGTCGCGGTTCTGGTGTGTCGATCCCCTCGATGGCACCAAGGAGTTCATCAAGCGCAACGGTGAGTTTACTGTCAATATTGCTCTGATTGAAGACGGCCGTCCGGTTGCCGGGGTGGTCTACGTGCCGGTGCAGGACAAGATGTATTTTGGTAGGCTGGGGCTGGGTGCTGGCTTTCGGAGGCTGGAGAAGGAACCGGAATCAATCACAGTTCGTGAAGCGGATCATGAGGCTGGCCTGACTGTCGTCATGAGCCGTTCGCATCCTTCCCCGGATCTGCAAGCTTACCTGAAAAATATCAAGGTCGCCGAAGCCATGCCGGTGGGCAGCTCTTTGAAACTCTGCGTCGTCGCCGAAGGCCTCGCCGATCTTTACCCGCGTCTCGGTCCGACCATGGAGTGGGATACCGCTGCGGGTCATGCGGTGGTCGAAGCTGCCGGTGGGACGGTGAAACAGCCGAATGGTGAGGCGTTGGTTTACAACAAGGAAAATCTGCTTAACCCGTATTTTATTGTTAAAGGGAAATAAAGCCGGGACGTGGAAGGTGGGACGTGGATCGGTTAGACTTTGTAAAGCTTTAAGCTGTAAGTAAAGATCGTAAATATTGGACGCTGATTAACGCTGAAAAAAATGATAAAAAGCAAATCTATGCTGTTTAACAGGGATGAAGGGGATGCAAGGGATAATGACTAAGCTTAAAGGCTTATAATCATATAGCCTTGGGTTTTTAACCATCCCCTTTATCCCCTCCATCCCTGTAAATTTATCTTTAAATGTTTTTGTCTTTGATCAGCGTTCATCATGAAAATCAGCGTCCCATAAATATTGACTTGAGGTTTAAGGGCAAATGTTGAACACAGATAAGGTCTGATGAACACGGATGTTTAAAACCAAAAAACAGAATTGGACGCTGATTAACGCTGAAGAGAATGATTTAAAAGCAAATCCATGCTGTTTGACAGGGATGAAGGGGATGCAAGGGATGATAACGCTCAAATCTTTAGAGGTTAACCAGGTTGAGTTTTTGTTCTATCCCCTACATCACTGTAAATTCTTGATTAAATGTTTTTGTCTTTGATCAGCGTTCATCATGAAAATCAGCGTCCCATAAATATGGCTTGAGGTTTAAGGGCAAATGTTGAACACAGATAAGGTCTGATGAACACGGATGTTTAAAACCAAAAAACAGAATTGGACGCTGATTAACGCTGAGTCAATGACTTTAAAGCAAGGCTATGCTGATCTGACAGCGAGAAGGGAATGCAGGTGCCTGTTGCGTTCTGATTTGGGGGAGCCATGTAAAGTTTAGTTCTATCCCCGCCATCCCTGTAAATTAATCTTATGTGTTTTGTCATTGACCAGCGATCATCATGGCGCATAAAATCTTGATTAAGAAGGAAAGCCTTGAAGATGGACTTTGCTTTAAGAAATTTGTGAAAGGTGATGTATATAATCCCCCGATTAATTTCAGTCAAACGATCTTTCCGCTGATTAATAAGATTGAGATAGGGGGTGCGTTATCGTTCTTACAGTTTGCCATGAACTGTTCTTATGGAGATCTCAAAGCACGATTATATCTTCCCTGCTCCAGAGAGGCCGTCTGCATCCGGCTCTCCCGCTGTATGCAGAAAAAAGCCTGGCAGATTCTCCGACCTGGATCTTGCGTTGATAACTCGTTGAAAATCTTTCTCTGGCAACCAAGGGAGGGTTGCCAGCTTTTCAGAATCAAGCCTGCCCTTCAAAGTCGACCTGGTCGATTGGGTCGGCACCAGTGACAACTTTCGCAACATCATCATGGCGCATAAAATCTTGATTCAAAAGGGAAAGATCTTGAGAATGGGCCTTTCGCTTTAAGAATTTTGTGAGAGGTTTGATTGCCGTGTGGTCTGTGGATCAGCGTCCTAAAAGCTGGAACGAGGTACGAGGCACGAGAATGGACCAGGCTCAGGTTTAAGATCTTAACCTCGAATCTCGAACCTCGAACCTCGTAACCTCTTAGTTTTAACCTTTAACCTTTAACCTTGCTTGAAAAACAGAAGACAAAGGAACAATCCGTGGTTTCAATCAACGATATTCTGCAACGCAAAGCAAAAATCGCCATCATCGGCCTCGGTTACGTCGGTCTCCCTCTGGCCGCAGCCTTCGGTCATAAAATCGATGTCATCGGTTTCGATATTGATGAGCGCAAGATGCAGCAGCTGCGCGATGGCTTCGATGCCACCGGTGAGCTGTCAGCAGAGCAGCTGGCTGCAACGACCATCGATTACACCACCGACCCCGCACGTCTGAAGGAAGCCCGGTTCCATATCGTTACCGTGCCCACCCCCATCGATGGCAACAACAAGCCCGATCTGCGCCCGATCGAATCAGCCAGCAAGATGATCGGTGCGAACCTGGCCAAGGGCAGCATCGTTGTCTACGAGTCGACGGTCTATCCCGGTGTCACCGAAGAGATCGCCGTGCCGATCCTCGAAGAGGTGTCGGGGCTGAAGTGCGGCATTGATTTCAAGGTCGGTTATTCGCCCGAGCGTATCAACCCCGGCGACAAGGTGCATACGGTCGACAAGATTATCAAGGTGGTCTCCGGTCAGGATGCCGAAACCCTGGAAACCGTCGCCCGGGTTTACGAAATGGTCGTCACTGTCGGTGTGCATCGCGCCGCCAGTATCAAGGTCGCCGAAGCCGCCAAGGTCATCGAGAACACCCAGCGCGATCTGAATATTGCCCTGATGAACGAGCTGGCGTTGATTTTCGGCAAAATGAACATCCCCACCCGTGATGTCCTCGCCGCCGCCGGCACCAAGTGGAATTTCCTCCCCTTTACCCCCGGCCTGGTCGGTGGTCACTGCATCGGTGTTGATCCTTACTACCTCACCCACAAAGCCGAGCAGATCGGTTATCACCCCCAGGTGATTCTCGCCGGTCGTCGCATCAACGACGGCATGGGCAAGCATGTTGCCGAGCAGACCGTCAAGCAGTTGATCATGAAGGACAAGCCGGTCAAAGGCGCACGGATCCTGGTTCTCGGACTCACCTTCAAAGAGAACTGCCCCGATGTCCGTAACACCAAGGTCGTCGATATTGTCACGGAACTCAAGGAGTACGGCGTCGAGGTCCTCATTCACGACCCCATGGCCGATGCAGACGTCACAAAGCATGAGTATGGTCTCGACCTGGTTGATCTTGATGGTCTTGAAAATGTCGATGGTGTGATCTGGGCTGTTGCGCATTCTGCATTTGCGGAGATTACGCCGACAGCGGCTCAAGGAGCTTTGCTGTAATGGCAATGGCTGCGGAGTGGTGATGGATGTTAAGGGTGTGTTGACGCGGGATGCGGTTGAACAGGTCGGGCTCGGATACTGGAGTTTGTAGGTCATGAGCGAAGGCTCGTAGAGCTGTCAGTGGTCACGCTGTCAGCTGTAAGGGAATAACACACATAATGGAACGCTGATTGTCGCTGATAAGGTCTGATTTAAACCAAAATTCTTATGCTTTTCGATTGTGTCTTTGCAGTCTGATCAGCGTTGATCATGTAAATCAGCGTCCAATTAATATTTTGTAGCTTAAGGTTTTTTGCATATATGAGTATCGCTTTCGAACAAGTTCAACAAAATTTGCGGGATCGCCCCAAAACCTGGCTCGTAACGGGCTGCGCCGGTTTCATCGGTTCAAACCTCCTCGAGCATCTGCTTAAACTCGATCAGGTCGTGGTTGGTTTGGACAACTTCTCCACCGGCAAGCAACAGAACCTGGATGAAGTGCAGACCCTGGTCAGCAAAGAGCAATGGGAGAGGTTCCGTTTCGTCGAAGGCGATATCCGCGACCTGGCAAACCTGCCAGAAGGTCTGTGCTGGCGTTGATTACGTCCTCCACCAGGCCGCGCTGGGTTCGGTGCCGCGATCGATTGCCGATCCGCTAACCTCCCACGCCAGTAACGTCACCGGGCAGTTGAACATGCTGGTCGCCGCCAGGGATCAGCAGGTGCAGCGCATCGTCTACGCGGCCAGCAGCTCCACCTACGGCGATCATCCCGGTTTGCCCAAGGTTGAAGAGACCATCGGCAAGCCGTTGTCACCCTATGCCGTCACCAAGTACGTCAATGAGCTTTACGCCGATGTCTTTGCCCGTTGCTACGGCACCGAAGCGATCGGTCTGCGTTATTTCAATGTCTTCGGCCCACGCCAGGATCCCGATGGGGCTTATGCCGCGGTGATCCCGAAATGGATTGCGGCGATGCTGCGCGGTGAGACGATCTATATCAATGGCACCGGTGAGACCAGTCGTGATTTCTGCTATGTGCAGAATGTGGTCCAGGCCAATCTGCTGGCTGCGACTTCCGAGAATCAAGAGGCGACAAACCAGGTTTATAATGTTGCGGTCAATGCCCGCACTGACCTGTTGCAGCTTTTTGCACTGCTCAAGTCGGGTCTGGTTGTGAACCGCCCGGAGCTTAAAGCTATCCAGCCGAGCCATCGTGATTTCAGGGCAGGGGATGTGTTGCATTCCCAGGCGGATGTGAGTAAGGCGGGGCGAGTTGTTGGGGTATGTGCCGACCCATACGATTGAGCAGGGATTGGCTGAAGCTCTGGAGTGGTATGTAGAATCTTTGTCGAACTGAAGGGGACTGGCTCCGAAGGTGCCTGTCCCCGGTGTCTGACCTGATTTCCTGTTAAGGAGAAAGCAATGTCTGATTACTTTGTGCACGAATCTTCGTATGTCGATGAAGGTGCCGTCGTCGGTAAAGGCACTAAAATCTGGCACTTCAGTCATGTGCTATCCGGAGCGAAGATTGGTGAAAGGTGCAGTTTCGGGCAGAATTGCAGTATTGCACCAGGTGTTATTATTGGTGACAACGTCAAAGTGCAGAATAACGTCTCTATCTACGAGGGGACAACGATCGAGGATGATGTTTTCCTCGGCCCTTCATGTGTACTGACAAACGTTACCAACCCGAGATCTCAAGTGCTGCGTCGAGCTTTGTACGAACCAACCCTGTTGCGCCGAGGGTGCTCTGTTGGTGCCAATGCGACGATTGTTTGCGGCATTACCCTGGGACGTTACTGCTTTGTCGCTGCCGGTGCTGTCGTTGCTAAAGATGTCCCTGATTATGCTTTAATGGTTGGGGTGCCTGCTCGACAAAAGGGCTGGATGAGCCGCCATGGTCATCTGCTCAATAACCCTGATGGTAACGGTGTGATGGTTTGTCCGGAAAGTGCGCTGCGTTATCAAGAAGCGCAGGGTGTGCTGCGCTGCCTCGATCTCGATGAGGAAGCGCCCCTTCCTGAGGAACTGGCTGTCGGCAAAGTCGTTTACGATGAGGTGAAAAGCAGAAATCAGTAACTCCTGATTTCTGCAGGACGGGGAACGCGGAACGGGGTACGAGTAGATTTACAGGATGTGGTGAGGTACGCACCACATCGGTTCAAAAAAATGCTGCGGTTCACGATTTTTACCGCATCCTACGGGTTGTCTACTGACAACTGATAACTGATAGCTGACAACTGGCCTTTTATGCAATTCATAGATCTCAACGCACAACAACAAAGAATCCGCCCCCGGATTGATGCGGCAATCAAGCGTGTTCTTGATCACGGCCAATATATTATGGGGCCTGAGGTGAAGCAGTTAGAGCAAAGGCTTGCCGACTTTGTCGGTGTGAAGCACGCGATTGGCTGTTCCAGTGGCACCGATGCTTTACTGCTTCCGTTGCTGGCTTATGGAGTCGGCCCGGGAGATGCAATATTTACGACCCCGTTCACCTTCTTTGCCACCTGCGAAATGATTGCTCTTACCGGTGCAACTCCTGTCTTTGTTGATATTGATCCAGAAACCTTCAATATCGACGCAAAAAACTCGAAGCAGCCATTGCCAACTTCGATCAACGCTCAAGGGTCAATGGTCAACCCCTGAAGCCCAAAGGCATCATCCCCGTCGACCTGTTTGGTTTGCCGGCCGATTACGATACCATCATGGTCCTTGCCGAACAGCATGGTCTGTTTGTTATTGAAGATGCCGCCCAGGCTTTTGGTGCCACTTACAAGGGACGCAAAGCTCCGGGGCTGGGTCACGTCGGGGCTACCAGTTTCTTCCCGGCAAAACCCCTGGGTTGTTATGGCGATGGTGGTGCGATCTTTACTGATGACGATGATTTGGCTGAAAAAATTCGATCATTGGTTGTGCATGGCAAAGGGGAGGATAAGTACAATAACGTGCGGATCGGTCTGAACGCCCGGATCGACACCATGCAGGCCGCAATCCTGATCGAAAAACTGAAAATTTACGATGATGAACTCATGCTGCGCCAGAAGGTTGCCGATTTTTATGCCGATAAGTTGCGTTCGATCGACATCGTCACGCCAGCGACTGCAAAAGAATCTTCCTCGGTCTGGGCACAATACACGGTAAGGACTGAACGTCGAGCGGAAGTTCAGGCCGCACTGCAAAAGGAGGCTGTGCCGAGTGTCGTCTACTATGTCAAGCCCATGCACATGCTTGACGCCATGGCGTACCTCGGATACCAGGCTGGAGACTTCCCCGCAGCGGAGACGGCTGCCCAGACGGTCTTGAGCTTGCCCATGCACCCCTACCTGGCAGAAGCTGATCAGTTGCGAATTGTTGCAATCATTAAGGACGTCGTGTCGTGAAAATAGTCACAGTTGCCCGGGCCAGGCCGCAGTTTGTTAAAGCGGCTGCGGTGAGCCGAGAGATAGCGAGACATCCAGAAGTCAAAGAAGTCATAGTCCATTCCGGGCAACATCTCGACTGAACCACCAAAAAGCTGGGGTCGTTGAAAAAGAAAGTTGACAGGCAGACAAAGGTGGTAGGGTAGGTACTTTCATTAATAGGTGCCTGTCCGTTCGCAGTAACAATTGAATATCTTGCGGGTTAAAGTCCCGCCCGGGGAATTGTCCGTACGCCCCGGTAGCTCAAGGGAGCGGCGTCTGGCAATCAGGGGTCGTAAGTTCCCAATTGGCAAAGCAGCAGGCCGTAACGAAAGTGAACCTATAGGTAGCCTCGTAACTTGATTGGAGATGCCGACCCTGTGGACGTACGGGGAAGGCCGCTCTCCATCGGACTTTGACAACGGAAGCAGTCGTGAAATCTTCCGGGGTAGCAGGGATGGCATGTTGTGGAAGATATACAGTCCAGTGCTGGAGACCCGGTGCGGCGGTGCGTGAGGAGCATCAACCGGGCGTATAAGGGAAGCCGAAATCGCCATGGGCCGTATCGGGAGTCGGAGGGGTTCATAGTACCGTTTGAGGGCTGGGACAACATAACCCGGCCCGAGGGAAGGGACCCTGCTTTGTTCACGCAACCGAAGAGTGGAGGGTGAGGGGATTGCAGAGATGCTAACAACCCCGGAAAACATCAGGACGCTACAGAGGAAGCTCTACCGCAAGGCCAAGCAAGAACCGGCCTTCCGCTTCCATGCCTTGTATGACAAGGTCTATCGGGCAGACATCCTCAGTCACGCCTATTCCCTTGTCCGCGCCAACAAAGGGAGTGCCGGTATCGATGGCATCACCTTCGAGGCCATCGGGGAAAATGAAGGGGACACCGCATTTTTGGCGGAGCTGGAAGAGGCACTGAGAGACAAGACGTATCAAACCGATCCGGTAAGACGGGTGATGATTCCTAAAGCGATGGCAGTCAGTCGTCCCTTGGGGATCCCGACCATTCGGGATCGGGTGGCCCAGATGGCCGTCAAGTTGGTCATCGAGCCGATCTTCGAAGCTGATTTCTGCGAAACCTCCTACGGGTTCCGACCGAAGAGGTCAGCCCACGACGCCGTCGATGATATCGCAATACCATGAACAGGGGATACACGGAAGTTATCGATGCCGATCTTTCCAAATACTTCGACACTATTCCCCATGCCAACCTCATGGCTACGGTGGCCGAACGCATCAGTGATGGGGCGATCTTACACCTCATTAAGATGTGGCTCAAGGCGCCGATTATGGAAGAAGACAGGGATGGGACGAAGAGGATATCGGTGGCGGCAAGGGAACCGGAAAGGGACCCCGCAAGGCGGGGTTATCTCCCCGCTTGTGTCCAATCTCTATCTGCACCTGTTGGATCGGATCTGGGAACGGCACAAGCTGCAACGAGGCTTGGTGCGCACTTGGTGCGTTATGCCGACGACTTTGTCGTACTCTGTCGGAGGGGTAGATCGGCCCATGGCGGTGGTGCAGAAGATGTTGGACCGCCTGGGGCTGACCCTGAATGAAGAAAAGACCATGTCGTCGATGCTACAAAGGCAGTTTGATTTCCTTGGTTTCGAGATCTGCATAGCTCGGAGTTGGCGAACCGGTGAGCAACTATGCCAACGTGCAGCCCTCGAGGAAATCCCTTAAGACGATCAAAACCCGCCTGACAAGCTGACCCGCAGGGAACTGACGTGGGTGCCACTGGAAGAAGTAGTGGGCAAAGTCAACAAAACTCTCCGAGGTTGGGTTGCGTACTTCCATTATCGCAACTGCAGCAAGGAGCTGACCAAAGTCAAAACCCATGCAGAGCAGAGGCTGCGCACTCATCTGCGAAATCGGCACAAGATCAGGCGAAGGTACAGGCTATGGGCGCTTCACGGATCAGAGTTTGTATGACAGGTATGGCCTCTACAAAGTGCCAACAACAGCGGGTTGGACGAAGGCGCACGCCTGACGGTGAAGAACATCGGAAAGCCGTGTGCGGGAGAACCGCATGCACGGTTTGATGAGGGAGGGCAGGGTGAATCCTGTCCTACTCTACCCCCTTTCCTAGATCCTGATAGCGGCTAAATGACTTTTGGTTCGTATTTGATTTTACTGGAGGGAAAGATGGAAAAGGAGAACCTGGAAATGATTCTCGAAGATATTAACGGCAAGTTTGATCTGATTCTTGAAGGGCATGAGAGCCTCAGAGGTGAGATCCATGACCTGGGTCGCAAAACTGATGAACGTTTTGACCTGGTGGATTTCAAGATCGATGTCTTGAATAAGAAGATCGATGGTGTCGATGAGAGGCTCAGCAAGAAGATTGACGGGGTTGCTGCAGACTTTGAAGGCGCACCGTACTGATACCGAGGCGCATCGCGGGGTGTATGGGGTGCGGGAAGATTAGGTAAAGCCGGTACGTGGGACGAGGGACGTGGGACGAGGGACGTGGGACGTAGGACGTGGGACGCGGTGCGAGGATGAACCAGAACCAGGCATAAGATCTTAAACTCGAACCTCGAACCATTTTTGAGTGACACAGAATTGGAAAAGATGAAGTAGGGAGGGGGACAGTCCCCTTAAAGGGACAGTCCCCGAAACCTTCTCGCTCTGGGCAGGTGTTGCGCGTTGGGACGGAAACTCTGGTTGAAGGTCTTCTTGCAAGTGTTCGCAAACCGTTGGCAGCAGAGGACCTCGTTAAACGCTACCGGGAGGTTGGAGTTCTGCTGATCGACAATCTTTGGGTCCTGGCTTCAAGGCCACAAGTTTCCAAAGCTGTCCGCCAATTGGTCGAGAAAAGGATGTTAGATGGTCTACTTACTCTCTTCGCTTCAGATTTGACCTCTGTACAATGGTTTGAAAAGCAGCCGGAGATGGCTAAATTTCTTTCCACAGGTTTCGAAATCAAGTTGTCCTGAATCGGTTTAGCCACAAGTTCAGTTGAATGCTTTTTATGTTATGAGAACAACCGGGACTGGCTCCAAAGGTGCCTGTCCGTACGCAGTAACAGTTGAATATCTAACGGGTTAAAGTCCCGTCCGGGGAATTGTCCGTTCACCCCGGTAGTTCAAGGGAGCGGCGTTCTGGTAACAGGGGGTCGTAAGTTCCCAATTGGCAAAGCAGCAGGCCGTAACGCAAGTGAACCTACAGGTAGCCTCGTTAACTTGATTTGAAGATGCCGACCCAGTGGACAGATGGGGAAGGCCGATGTACACAGGCTCTTGGATAACGGAAGCGGCCTGTGTGATCTTCCGGGGTAGCAGGGATGGCATGTTGCGGAAGATATTCAACCCAGTGCTGGAGACCCGATGCGGTGATGTATGAGGAGCATCAACCGGCGCGTATAAGGAAACGAAATCGCGGTGGGCCGTATCGGGAGTCGGAGGGGTTCATAGTACCGTTTGAGGACACGGGACAACATAACCCTGTCCGAGGGAAGGGACCCTGCTTTGTTCACGCAACCAAAGAGCGGAGGGTGATGGGGATTGCAGATGATGCTAACAACCCCGGAAAACATCAGAACGCTACAGAGGAAGCTCTACCGCAAGGCCAAGCAGGAACCGGCCTGCCGCTTCCATGCCTTGTACGACAAGGTCTATCGGGCCGACATCCTCAGTCATGCCTATGCCCTTGTCCGCGCCAACAAAGGGAGCGCCGGCATCGACGGCGTCACCTTCGCGGCCATCGAGGAACAGGAAGGGGGCACCTGCATTCATTGCGGAGTTGGAAGAAGCACTGAGAAACAAGACGTACAAACCGGATCCTGTCAAACGGGTCATGATTCCCAAGAGCGACGGCAGTCAGCGTCCCCTGGGTATCCCGACCATCCGGGACAGGGTGGCACAGATGGCCGTCAAATTGGTCATCGAGCCGATCTTCGAGGCGGACTTCTGCGAAAGCTCCTACGGATTCCGGCCGAAGAAGTCAGCCCACGACGCAGTCGATGACGTAGCGTATGCCATGAACACCGGCTACACCGAAGTCATCGATGCCGATCTTTCCAAATATTTCGACACCATCCCCCATGCCAACCTCATGGCCGTGGTCGCCGAGCGCATCTGTGACGGCGCGATCCTGCACCTCATCCAGATGTGGCTCAAGGCCCCGATCATGGAAGTGGACAAGGACGGAACGAAGCGGAATATCGGCGGCGGCAAGGGCAACCGCAAAGGGACACCGCAAGGCGGGGTCATTTCACCGTTGTTGTCCAATCTCTACCTGCATATTCTGGACAGGATCTGGGAGCGGAATAAACTGCAACAACGGCTGGGCGCCCGCATCGTCAGATACGCTGACGACATTGTCATCCTCTGCCGGAGAGGAAAATCCGAGCAGGCTATGACGGTGCTGCGGCAAATCCTGGAGCGGTTGGAACTGACCCTGAACGAGGCAAAGACAAAGATCGTCAATGCCTTCAAAGGGAAGTTCGACTTCCTCGGATTCAGCAATCTGGATGGGCGAAAAGCAGAAGAACGGGGAAGCTACTATGCCCATGTTCAGCCATCGAAGAAAGCCGCTGCAAAACGATCAAAGACCGTGTGACCGAGCTGACTAGACGAGGGCGGACAATAATACCGCTTGAATGGGTAGTGAATGAAGTCAACGCCACCGTGAGAGGTTGGGTTGGGTACTTTCATTATCGCAACTGCAGCAAGGCTTTGGGTCAAATTCGGAGTCACGTTGAAGCAGCGACTGATAACGCATCTTTGTAAGCGGCACAAGGTCAGAAATCGAAATGCAGGATACGCCAGGTTTCCCAGTCAAGTCTGTTGTATGGTAAATATAACCTGTACAAAGTGCCGACATCAGCGGGCTGGACGAAAGCGCATGCCTTGCAGTGAAGAACATCGGAAAGCCGTGTGCGGGAAAACCGCAAGCACGGTTTGATGAGGAGGGGCAGGTAAACCCTGCTCCTTACTCTACCCAGCACCGAGCGCACGATTTTGTCTTGATCAGCGTTCATCATGAAAATCAGCGTCCCATTTGGTTTGTGGCTTGCGGTTTTGTTCTGGCCAGATTGTACCAGTGCAACGATGCCACTGATTCTAAGAGATTTGTGAGAAGTCGATGTTACAGTACGGCGCTTTGAGTCCGGCGTTTGCCGCAAGGTCGATCGAAGGGTGAATGAGATCAGGATTCTGCATAAGCGAGGGTGCCATGGAAAGTCTCTGGGATGATCTGTGCCGCCATGCTCCGGACAAGCTCACCCAGCCTTGGCATGAAGAGATTCTTCTGCAACGCGAGCGGGCCGAATCTGTTGGTGAAGCACAGTTTATCGATTGGGATGCGGCCAAGAAAAAACTGAGTCTTGGGGACTGTCCCATTAAGGGGACTGTCCCCCTGGATGATAAAATTGAAATTATTTGAAATTTTGAAAAATTGGAGGGGAGAATGCCAAGATCAGCGAGGGGCTTGGTGGATGGAGGTCTTTATCACATCCTGAATCGTGGCAATGGACGGCAAAAAGTGTTTCACAAGGATGCCGATTACACTGCTTTTCTTGATCTAGTTGCGCAAATGTTGGAACGCTATGATGTAGACCTTTATGCCTACTGTGTTATGCCGAATCATTACCACCTGGTTGTGAAAGCAATCAAAAGCGAAGATTTAAGCGACGGGATGCGTTGGTTTTCTACAACCCATGTGAGGCGTTATCACAAGCATTACAAGACCAGCGGTCATTTGTGGCAAGGACGTTATAAGAGTTTTGCTGTAGAAGATGATGATCATTTCCTGACTTTATTGCGATACGTAGAGGGGAACCCGGTTCGTGCCGGGCTGGTGGCAAGTTCAGTTGACTGCGTGTGGTCCTCTCATCGGGAACGTATCAAGGTTAATGAGTCGTCAGAGATTGTAGAGGAAGGTATTTTGTCACGTGAAAAGGGTAAAGTGCTTTTGTCGCCACTGCCAATAGCTCTTCCAAGTGATTGGACTGCGTATGTGGACACGCCCCTGAGTGACGCGGAATTAGAAAAGTTGAGGTAGGGAGGGGGACAGTCCCCTTAAAGGGACAGTCCCCGAAGACTGATGATCATTTCCTGACTTTATTGCGATACGTAGAGGGGAACCCGGTTCGTGCCGGGCTGGTGGCAAGTTCAGTTGACTGCGTGTGGTCCTCTCATCGGGAACGTATCAAGGTTAATGAGTCGTCAGAGATTGTAGAGGAAGGTATTTTGTCACGTGAAAAGGGTAAAGTTCTTTTGTCGCCACTGCCAATAGCTCTTCCAAGTGATTGGACTGCGTATGTGGACACGCCCCTGAGTGACGCGGAATTAGAAAAGTTGAGGTAGGGAGGGGACAGTCCCCTTAAAGGGACAGTCCCCGAAACCCGAAAATTTTGAGTGACGCAGAATTGGAAAATATGAAGTAGGGAAGGGGACAGTCCCCTTAATAGGGACAGTCCCCGAAGCTGGACAGAGTTTGTGGATACACTTTTAACTGCCAAAGAGCTGGGGGGGTGAAGAAGAAAATTGAGCGGCAGTCAAAGTTGATAGGGTAGCTTCTTTCATTAAAAGGTGCCTGTCCGTACGCAGTAACAGTTGAATATCACACGGGTTAAAGTCCCGTCCGGGGAGTTGTCCGTTCACCCCGGTAGCTCAAGGGAGCGGCGTTCTGGCAACAGGGGGTCGTAAGTTCCCAATTGGCAAAGCAGCAGGCCGTAACGCAAGTGAACCTAGACGTAGCCTCGTTAAACTCTTTCGGAGATGCCGACCCGGTGGACACACGGGGAAGGCCGATGTCACAGGCTTTGATAACGGAAGCGGCCTGTGTAATCTTCCGGGGTAGCAGGGATGGCATGTTGCGGAAGATATTCAACCCAGTGCTGGAGACCCGGTGCGGTGATGTTGAGGAACATCAACCGGCGCGTATAAGGGAACGAAATCGCGGCTGGGCCGTATCGGGAGTCGGAGGGGTTCATAGTACCGTTTGAGGGCACGGGACAACATAACCCTGCCCGAGGGAAGGGACCCTGCTTTGTTCACGCAACCGAAGAGCGGAGGATGATGGGGATTGCCGATGATGCTAACAACCCCGGAAAACATCAGAACGCTACAGAGGAAGCTCTACCGCAAGGCCAAGCAGGAACCGGCCTGCCGCTTCCACGCCTTGTACGACAAGGTCTATCGGGCCGACATCCTCAGTCATGCCTATGCCCTTGTCCGCGCCAACAAGGGAAGCGCCGGTATCGACGGCGTCACCTTCGAGGCCATCGAGGAACAGGAAGGGGTCACCGCATTTATTGCGGAGTTGGAAGAAGCACTGAGAAACAAGACGTATAAACCCGATCCCGTCAAACGGGTCATGATACCGAAGAGCGACGGCAGTCAGCGTCCCCTGGGTATTCCGACCATCCGGGACCGGGTGGCTCAGATGGCCGCCAAACTGGTCATCGAGCCGATCTTCGAGGCGGACTTCTGCGAAACCTCCTACGGATTCAGACCGAAGAAGTCAGCCCACGACGCAGTCGATGACGTAGCCTATGCCATGAACACCGGCTACACCGAAATCATCGATGCCGATCTTTCCAAATACTTCGACACCATCCCCCATGCCAAGCTCATGGCCATGGTGGCCGAGCGCATCTGTGACGGCGAGATCCTGCGCCTCATCCAGATGTGGCTCAAGGCCCCGATCATGGAAGTGGACAAGGACGGAACGAAGCGGAATATCGGCGGCGGCAAGGGCAACCGCAAAGGAACACCGCAAGGCGGGGTCATCTCACCGTTGTTGTCCAATCTCTACCTGCACATACTGGACAGGATATGGGAGCGGAACAACCTGCAACAACGGCTGGGTGCCCGCATCGTCAGGTATGCTGACGACATTGTCATTCTCTGCCGGAGAGGAAATCCGGTCAGGCCATGGCAGTGCTGCGACAAATACTGGAGCGGCTGGAGCTGACCCTGAACGAGGCAAAGACCAAAATCGTCAATGCCTACGAAGGAGAAGTTCGATTTTCTCGGATTCAGCAATCTGGATGGGGAAAAGCAGGAAAAGGGGGAACTGCTATCCCCATGTTCAGCCATCGAAGAAAGCCGAGCAAAAGGTCAAAGACCGGATCACCGAACTCACCAGACGAGGGCGGACGATCATGCCCCTTGAATGGGTGGTGAACGAAGTCAACGCCATGTCAGAGGTTGGGTTGGCTACTTTCACTACCGCAATTGCAGCCAGACGCTTGGGTCAGATACGGAATCCACCTGGAACAGCGGCTGATCACCCATCTGCGCAAGCGGCATAAGGTCAGAGACCGAAATGCAGGCTACGTCAGGTTTCCCAGCAGGTCATTGTATGAGAGATACGGCCTGTACAAAGTGCCGACATCAGCGGGCTGGACGAAAGCGCATGCCTTGCGGTGAAGAACATCGGAAAGCCGTGTGCGGGAAAACCGCATGCACGGTTTGATGAGGAGGGGCAGGTGAAACCTGCTCCTTACTCTACCCAAATCCCTTAAAGGGACAGTCCCCGAAGTTCGTCATGCAAAATGGCTTAAACTAGTGCCATTCGGGACAGTCCCCTTAAAGGGACAGTCCCCGAAGCTCAGAATTGGAAAAGGTGAAGTAGGGTCGGGGGACAGTCCCCTTAAAGGGACAGTCCCCGAAGCTCGAGACTGAGATCACAAATAAATTAATTATCAACGATCAATACAACATCGGTCATATCTGTACCCGCCAACAGTGTGACCTTGGCTTAGCAGATAAAGTCGCTATGCGCTGGATCTCTGCCAAGCAGGAGAGGGCGGAAGCAATTGAGC
>CAVYNW010000003.1:0-83507 GCA_963769955.1 uncultured delta proteobacterium | reverse complement strand
TCGCTATCGACGGCAGCAATATGCAGATGGTTTTTGCCTTTTTGACGATTCTTTATGGTTTGTCGGGACTGGTGATCCTTGTTTGTGCTTATCAATATCGTGTGTCCTGGTGCGTCAGCGCAATTATGGTCAGCGCCGTTTGCTATCTGGTCATCTATGTCCTGGCGCTGGCAAGAGGTGCGTTGACAGGATTGCCATTGAGTGGGTTTTTCCTGCTGGCTTTGGCCCTTTGGTGTAACTGGTTGGCTGTCGTCAAGCTTGTCAAGGCTGGGGAGGCAAAGTCTTAGGCTCAGAAATGAGTTATGATGAATATACAACGAGATGAGGAGAAGATTCATGAATATTGAAAAAGCCCTGATCAACCCAGCGGATGTTTACAATGAACCCGACCAGGTTTTGCAGGACGCCTCTTTGACCCGGGAGCAAAAAATGAAAATCCTGAAGCAGTGGGAATATGATGCCCGCGTGCTGGAGGTTGCCGAGGAAGAAAATATGGCCGGCGGAGCTCCAAGCAGGCTGAGGGAAGTTCGTCAATCGCTGATTGAATTGGAAGGTGGCGGTGCCACGGACCATCCGGCGGCAACCAAGCAAGGCTAAGCAGGCCGTCTGTTTGATCTGAATCGGATAATTGGCCTGTTCTCTTTATTAGACTGGCGGGTGACTCACAGGGGAGGTCATGCTCTCTGGAGACAAAGCCGATTCTAAAACTTCAGGAAGGAGTAAATTATGAAACTTTTCAAGCGAACCATTCAACAATTCTTTCCAGCTCAAAAAACTGTCAGTGCTCACTGCGACGGACCCTGTGGTGTTTACGATCCTGCCTCGGCTCGAATTGCCGCTGAAGCGGTTCTCTCCATGACAAAAAAAATCCTTGCCCTGGATCCCAATGACGGCAAGCACGCAACTGCGAACAGTCTTTGCCGTTTTATCACGATCAAGGAAGAGCAGGCGCAGTTGGCCAAGACCGATCTGCTGATCTTGTGGACAGACTATTTCAAACCGCCACATCTGGAAGAGTATCCTGATCTGCATGATACTTTCTGGCAGGCGGCCAAACTCTGCTCGGCAGTCAAGGTGGACGTGGATCTGGAAAAAGCTGAAGAGTTGATGAAAACCATTGAAAAGATCCACACCATCTTCTGGGCAACCAAGGATCGCGAGGTCCCATATTACAAGGCCGGTTAGACAGCTCTGGCAAAATAGTCATCAATCGCTATAGGACATAAGGTATGCAAGCAAGCAGCTTTAAAGAGATCGTCCTGTGGCTGATCAGGCTCAGACATCGCTACAGAGTTACCGGGGACTCCATGTGCCCCCTGATCAGCGCAGACGATGAAATTTTCGTCGATCCGCAAGCCTATCGCTGCCAAGCTCCGCAAATCGGTGATGTGGTTATTGCCTGGCATCCGGTTCGGCCAGAGCTGCAAATTATTAAGCGGATCACCAGGATTCGCGGCGATGATTGCTACCATCTGCAAGGGGACAATCCTGATCCTTTGCAGAATAGTCAAAGCTGGGTTGCCGCCCGGATGATTATCGGGCGGGTCACCAGTCGCTTTATCTCAGCGACATGATCAGGGCTGACAAAAGTGAGGAGAACAAAATGTCCCAAACTGCATCTGTAAATCGACGCATAGTGTTGGCTTCACGTCCGAAGGGAGAACCTGTTTCTGAAAACTTTCGCATGGAGCAAGTCGACGTGCCCGGGGTTGCCGACGGCGAAGTGCTGCTACGCAGTGTATACCTCTCCCTGGATCCATATATGCGTGGCCGTATGAGCGACCAACCCTCCTATGCACCACCGGTCGAGTTGGGGGAAGTGCTGGTTGGCGGCACCGTCAGCAGAGTCGTTGAGTCCAAACATCCGGACTATCAATCCGGCGACTGGGTCCTGGCTAATTCTGGCTGGCAGGACTATGCCGTTTCCAACGGCGAGGGCCTTACCAACCTCGGCACGGAACCGTCCCATCCCTCCTATGCCCTGGGAGTCCTTGGCATGCCTGGCTTTACAGCTTATATGGGGTTGTTGGACATCGGCCAACCAGTGGCAGGCGAAACCCTGGTGGTCGCTGCAGCGACCGGACCTGTAGGCGCAACGGTTGGCCAAATAGGCAAGCTGAAAGGCTGCCGGGTGGTTGCTGTGGCCGGTGGCGAGGATAAATGCCGTCACGCCGTCGAGGTTTTGGGCTTCGATGCCTGTATTGACCACTACGCAGAAGACTTTGCCGAGCAATTGGCCACAGCCTGTGCCGATGGCATCGACATCTACTACGAGAATGTTGGTGGCAAGGTCTTCGCCGCTGTGTTGCCGCTGCTCAACACCTCTGCGCGCATACCGCTTTGCGGCCTGGTTTCTCAATACAACGCCACTGAATTGCCGGCGGGTCCAGACCGTTTGCCCCTGTTGATGGGCACTTTGCTGCGTAAACGCATCCGTATGCAAGGCTTTATAATTCTCGAGGATTACGCCCAACATTTTGAGGAATTCAGGAAAGACATGTCTGACTGGACTGCAGAAGGGAAAGTCAAATACTTCGAAGATGTTGTGGAAGGGTTGGAAAAGGCACCAATCGCTTTTATTGGTCTGCTTAAAGGCAAGAACTTCGGCAAGCTGGTCATCCAGATTGCGAGACGATTAATCGACCAAAATTATTGAGGAGCAATTATGAAGATACTGATGGTTTTAACCTCACATGACAAACTTGGCAATACTGGCGAAAAAACCGGCTTCTGGCTGGAAGAATTTGCCGCTCCCTTCTATGTTTTCCAAGACGCAGGCGCAAAGATTGTTTTGGCCTCACCACTGGGAGGACAACCGCCCCTTGATCCGAAGAGTGATAGCTCCGGACTCTCAAACCGAAGCAACTTGCCGCTTCAAGGCAGACCCTGCTGCACAGACCGCATTGGCGGAAACTCTTCGACTCACAGATATCTCCGCCGAAGATTTTGACGCGGTCTTTTACCCTGGAGGGCACGGTCCCCTGTGGGATCTCGCCGAAGATTCCTCCTCCATCGCCCTGATCGAAGCGATGCTCTCAGCAGGGAAGCCGGTCGCCGCCGTATGTCATGCGCCTGGTGTCTTGCGCCACGCCAGGACCTCTGACGGAGCACCGGTCGTGCAGGGAAAGACGGTGACCGGGTTCACGAATAGCGAGGAAAAGGCAGCCGGACTGACTGATGTCGTTCCATTCCTGGTCGAAGATATGCTTAAGGAGAATGGCGCTGAATATTCGAAGCAGGCGGATTGGCAGCCTCATGTTGTTTCTGATGGATTTCTGATTACGGGACAAAATCCAGCATCGTCCGAATCGGCTGCCAACGCCCTGCTAAAAAAATTGTCCTCAGCCATCACAAACTGATTTAGCTTAAAGTTAATAAACCGGTATAGGACACAATCTGTTTCAGGTAAGGAGAATCTCTCATGACAAAGAAGAACATTCAATGGCTGGAATCACTTGATGAAGCGAAGACCATGGCCGGGAAAACCGGGAAATTGATCCTGCTCGACTTCTTCAACCCCGACTGAATTGGCTGTAAACAGATGGATGCGGTTTCGTATCCACAAGCAAGTGTTGTCGATTGTATCTCAAACAGTTTCATTCCTGTGCGAATTGCTGCAGATCACAAGGAACTCGGATCGAGGTTCCGTGTCAAATGGACTCCGCTTCTGCTTTTGCTCGATTCTTCCGGTACAGAGTTCTACCGCACTATGGGCTTTTTCTCCGCGGAGGAATTGATTCCCAGCCTGTTGCTGGGGAAGGGTAAGGCTCATTTCGGAAAAAGTGAGCGCTTCGAGGCCGTGCAAACGTTCATCCAACTTCTCAATGAATATCCGGAGTGCGGATCGGCGCCTGAGGCAATCTACCTCAAGGGGGTCGCCAACTTCATTGAATTGCATGATGTCAGCCAGCTGAAAACCCTCCACCGGACTCTGAAAAAGAATTTCCCACAAAGTACCTGGTCGATGCGATCGAGTCCTTATGAATTGCTGTAAGCTAAATACATAATATTTCAATCGGTTAAAGTTTGATAAAATCAAAACAGACTTTGATAATTCAAGGATAAATAATGTTCAACGCATTGAGTGGAATATTAGCTTTTGTGACAGCGGCTGTAAGCCTGATTTATGGGACCAGAATCGCATGGGTGAGTGGTAAGAAGTGTACTTTCAACGAAAATCCAGCAGACAAAAAGCTTCTTCTTTCTGGAAGTATTCCGGCTGCTACTGCCGTATATTTTTTCGGATTTCTGATTGTGTTCGGCCTTTTCTTCGATGGTTTCATAATAATTTTTGTTTACTCTCTGACAAACGCCATACTCCTTTCGCACCTGGTGGTTACGATAGCCATGCCTGAAATGAGACGCAAACCGCCAAAATGAAGAGTTTTTTTCTCTCACCAGTCGTGGGTTTTAAGAACCTCTGCTTCTGCTTGATGAATTATGCGCAAAGGCCAGTTGTCACATTTTTTTGCTGAAAATCCCTTGTCAGGTATCGCTTGACTTGAGCCAATCAAGGGCAACATCTTTATCCTGATAGCAAAAGTGTTTAATCTCGGCAGGAAAAAAATGGCTGGCAGCTCGTGGCAAGATAGACAGGAATTCGCTATCGGTCACGACTGCAACTTTTTTAATAAGATGATGGTTATCTTTGACGAACCTAATATGGGAGAGTACTTCTGTGAAGTTATCCCAACCAGGGAAAACTTTGCTGCAGATCATCAGGCCATTAAGTGTGCCCTTTGCCTCTATCCGCGGATCAATTTCTTTTGCCAGCCTTTCAAAGTCAGTTAATTGCAAAGATTCTTCAGGTGTAATGACCAGGACATTTTCGTCGAGCATGAGTTCGTTGACTGACATTCAAATCTCCCCCTTTGGAAAATTTAACGTGCCGAGCAGCCCACCGCCTGTAGATCAATATTAGCAAG
The DNA here is from genome assembly GCA_963769955.1 of uncultured delta proteobacterium. Taxonomy (GTDB): domain Bacteria; phylum Desulfobacterota; class Desulfuromonadia; order Desulfuromonadales; family BM103; genus M0040. The sequence goes on along the minus strand of CAVYNW010000003.1, from coordinate 78,582 downwards.
ACCTAAGGTGATAACAAGCTGAGGGCAGAGATATTTTTTGGCAAATCCCCGGAAAACTCGCTCTGCATAGTCTTTTTTTCTGCTCTTAATTAAGGTACTCTGTGTCGTTATGGGGCCAGCAAACAAAACAGAACATATTCTTCGCTTGTCAGCTCCATGTATCTGGATATTGATTATCCTCTGGTTATCGTTAACCTCCTCCCCTCCACAAATTCCCGGCGTGCTGGGTTGGGACAAGCTCCTGCATGCAGGAGCTTATGGGCTTTTGTCACTTTTGCTGGCTCAAGCATTCTTCTGCCCGCCATTTCTACTGAGAAGGCCATGGTGGCCGGCAGGGGCCGTCGCCGTTGCTATTGGCGCTCTCCTGGAAATCCTGCAACTTCTTACACAGATCCGGCAGGACCGCTGAATGGCTGGACCTCTTCGCTGACGCTATAGGCGCTTTTATCTGCTGTGTCATATTCCGTCAAGTCTGGAAGTTATCCTGTTGCCATGATGATAAGTCGGATACAAATAATGGATGAGCGCCTTTATCTTGCCCTGGGGGAGGGCTCTCTTGTCCTGACGGTTAATGACCGCCTGTCGAGGAACCTGTCACAGCAATATGATCAGACTCAGCAGGAGAAGGGGTTGACGATCTGGCTGCGTCCGGAGGTCTTGAGTCTTGCCGCATGGTTGAATCGCTGTCAAACTCAAACACCAGGTTTACCGCACTTCCTGAACAAGGCCCAGTTACAGCACGTCTGGGAAAAAATCGTTGCCGATGACGTCGAACAGACTGGCAACTATTTGCTGCAAATCCCTCAAACCGCCAAACGCGCATTGCAGGCTCACCAGTTGCTGATACGCTACTCAGCGAATTTCAGTCCTGACGAAGCCTCTGAAGACCACAAGGCGTTTTTGCGCTGGCGGCGAGCCTGGCAGAGTCAATCGGTGGCTCAAGGCTGGCACGATTCGATTGAGTTGCCCTGGCTGCTCGCAGAGGCAGTTGTTGAGAAGCGGTTCACTCTGCCAAATCGCATCCTGCTCGCCGGTTTTGATGAGATTTCTCCCGATATCGCTCATCTTTGTCAGACTATGCGAGGAGCAGGGACTGTTGTCGAAGAGTGGCATCCCACGCCCTGCTTAGAGGTAAAGCGTCAGCGTATAAATGCGGATGACCCTGCGGATGAAGTGAGTCGTTGCGCACGCTGGGTCAGGGGGCTTCTGGAGACAAATCCGGCGCTGGCAATCGCCGTGGTTGCGCCGCAACTCGAAGCTTATCAAGCACTGATTGAACAGATCTTTACCGCTGAGCTTGATCCTGCAGCTCTTCTCTGCGGTGCTGAGACGCCTGCTGCTTTCAATATCTCTCTTGGGCATTGCCTTGATAAGGAAGGGGTTGCCCATGCCGCTTTACGCCTGCTGCGCCTTGGCGCTCAACTTGACCAGAATGATATTAGTTGGCTCTTGCGTACGCCATACCTCCGGGGCGGTATCTCGGAAGGTGATGGCCGGGCAAAGATTGATCGAGAACTGCGCCGGTTGAAACGCTTTGACTGGTCACTGCCACGCCTGTCAAAGACACTCAAAGGTCTCTCTGAAAAACACTCTATTGCGGTTCCAGAATTTCTCTCAATGCTGGATATTGTCAATAATGACCTGCGTCAAACATCCAGAAAAATGCCCGGCTCCTGGGCGGAATCTTTTACCAATATTCTGCATAAGCTGGGCTGGCCAGGCGATCGGGGACTTTCCAGCAGAGAATACCAGGTGGTTCAACATTTACGCGATCTGCTTGGTGAGCTGGCCAGTCTTGACAGCGTCGCCATACCGATGAGCCGTTCGCAGGCCGTCAAGGTTTTCCTGCGTATGGCCGCTTCGCTCGATTTCCAGCCGGAGGGCGGTTCAGGCGCTGTCCAGATCCTCGGTGAGTTGGAGTCCAGCGGCCTGACTTTCGATCATCTCTGGATTCTCGGGCTCCATGATTCCGCTTTGCCACGTCCACCCGGCCCGAACCCATTTATTCCACTTCCTGTTCAACGACATTATCGCATGAAGCGGGCAGATGCGGAGAGAGAAAGTCAATTTGCAGGGCAGGTGGTGTCACGCCTGTTTTCTGCTGCACCCGATGTCGTGTTGAGCTGGCCCTGCCGCGAAAAAGGTGTAGAGCACAGGCCCAGCCCCTTCATAACAAATATCGAGGAAGGCTCGTTGGCGCTTGCTGTCAGCACTTCTCCGGATGCAGTGTACTGGAAGAACCGTCCAGCCCTCGAAGCATTACAAGATCACCATGGGCCGCCGATCTCCAGCCGTAAACCCTTTACAGGGGGAACCGGGATCATAAAAGATCAAGCCCTTTGTCCTTTTCGCGCTTTCGCCCACCACCGTCTACGCGCCGTACAATTGGAGGAACCTGATATAGGCATCGACAGCATGTCTCGCGGGACCCTCGTTCATACCGTACTCGAGCTCTTCTGGGATAAAACTGTTGACCAGAAAACACTCCTTTCCCTGACGGAGGACTCTCTGACCAAGTCTCTCCGGGAAGCTGTGGACAGCGCCCTTGAGAGGCTGGAAAAAGAACGTCGCTGTGATCTGCCGCCAAGGCAGAAACAGATAGAACGCCGCCGCCTTTTACAGTTGACAAGACGCTGGCTTGAAGTGGAATCGAGTCGTGGCGGCTTCCGGGTGCTTTTATCCGAAAAAAGTCACCAGGTTAAAATAGGTGATTTGCTGATCCGCACCAGAATTGATCGAGTTGATGAGCTTGATGATGGCACCTGCGCCATTATTGATTACAAAACGGGTCGTCCCGATCCTCTGCAGTGGCTCGATGAACGCGTCACGGAGCCCCAGTTACCTGCTTATTGTCTGGGCCTGTCGCAGGAAAAGATCGGTGCTGTCATGTTTGCGATGGTTCGCAGTAAAGAGAAAGAATGCGGTTTCCGTGGTGTGGCCCGTGATGTCGAAAGCTGGCCCGGAGCCAAATCACGCAAGCTCACCGCTCGTCTTGAAGAAAATGAGTGGTCTTGTTTCGACGATATATTGACTCACTGGAGGAAATGTTTGCCTGACCTGGGGGATGCTTTTGCACATGGTGACGCTCTCGTCGACCCTGTTGACCCTGAGCTCGCTTGCAAATACTGTGATTTAAAAGGTCTGTGTCGTATCCAGGAGAGGGTGCCCGGAGCTGGGGAGGTCGACAGCGATGACTGATGCGCAAGCCAAACAGCCTGCAGACTTGAGGGAACGTCTGACTGCGGTCGATATCTCCCGATCATGCATCGTTCAGGCGCCGGCGGGCTCCGGCAAGACGGAACTGCTGGTGCAACGACTTTTGGCGTTGCTAAGTGTTGCGGAAAAGCCGGAAGAGATCCTTTCCATTACTTTTACTCGCAAAGCCGCCGGTGAAATGAAGCTCCGATTGCTACAAGCTCTGGAAAGGGCATGCAGCAATGAGCCTCCTGTTGAACCGCATGCCCTGGAGACATGGCAGCGGGCCCGCGCTGTTCTGGAACAGGATCGGCAGCAAGGCTGGGGGCTGCTTGAAAACCCGGCCCGTTTGCAACTGACGACAATAGACGGTTTTTGCTCTTTGATAACCCGCAGGATGCCTTGGCTGTCGCGTTTTGGAGATCAGCCAAGGGTGACTGATGATCCCACAGAGCTTTACCTGGCGGCCTCTGAGTCGCTGCTATCAAAGCTTGAAATGGGCGGTTCGTCGCAAAGCTCTATTGAGCTGCTACTGACGCACCTGGATAACCGCCTGACGCTTTTGCGTGAGCTTGTGGTTGCCATGCTTGGTCGTCGTGATCAATGGTTACGACATCTTATCGCAGGCCATGAACAGGAATCCCGCAAGTTGCTCGAGTCCTCGTTGCAACTCTATGTCATTTCTTATTTGCAAGAGCTTCGTGTCGCTTTCGGTCATACAGCTATTGAAGAGATTTCTCATTTGCTCCGTTTTGCTGCCGACAACCTCGGAACTCCCAGCGAATTTAAGTCTGATGCTGATGAACCTGTCAGTTTTAACAGCCTGGGGTTCTGGCTGTCAGCTGCCGACCTGTTGCTGACCTCGTCTGGAGATTTACGCAAGAGCGTAACCAAAACCAATGGCTTTCCCGCAGTCAAAACCTCGCCCGCTCAAGAGATGAAGGAGCGTATGTTGACGCTTCTTGATAAACTGCGCGAAGATCCCGCTGTTGAATTGCTGTCAGGCGTCCGTCGTTTGCCGGCAACTTTATATGAGCCTGACCAGTGGCAGATTCTGCAATCCTTGATCGAACTCCTGCCCTTGGCTGTTGTCGAACTCAAAGATGTTTTTCGTTCCAGGGGGCAGGTCGATTTTATTGAAATTGCAGGTGCTGCAAATGCCGCTCTAGGCTCGGTGACAGCACCTGAAGAACTTCTTCTTCAACTCGACAGCCGCATTCGTCATATCCTGGTTGATGAGTTCCAGGACACCTCTTATGCACAATATGACCTGTTGTGCCGATTGACGGCGGGCTGGGAACCTGAAGATGGTCGTACGCTCTTTCTGGTTGGTGACCCGATGCAATCCATCTACCGTTTTCGCGAGGCTGAAGTAGGCCTTTTCCTGCGTGTCTGCAGAAACGGCTTCAACGATCTGCCGATTGAACCTGTTGTCCTGAATACCAATTTTCGCTCGCAGGCGAAACTTGTTGACTGGGTTAACGACAAGTTCAAGAGCCTCTTTCCCTTGTCTGAAGACGAAGCTCGCGGCGCTGTTCGTTTTGCTCGAGCCAATGCCTTTAAGCCGTCTGAAAACATGCCTCTGGTGACCACGCATGGCTTTGTCGAAAGGCAGGATATTAGCGAGGCGGGAAAAGTCGTAGAGCTGATCATGCAGGCTCAGCAGAAAGACCCGGAAGGAAGGGTCGCCGTTCTGGTACGCTCCAGAAGCCACCTTGAAAAGATTGTTGAGGCATTAAAGAGACATGGCTTGCCGTACCAGGCTCAGGATATAGACCCCCTGGTTGAAAGACCTGCCGTTCAAGACGTTTTGTCTCTGACTCGCGCCCTTCAACATCTTGCCGACCGCATCGCCTGGCTCTCTTTACTCAGGGCCCCCTGGTGCGGTCTTTCCCTCGACGACCTCACCCGACTGTGTGGTAAAAGCCCCGGTTCAACGGTCTGGCAGTTGCTGACCCAACCCTCCGGGCAGATAGAGATGTTTGAACAGCTCAGTATTGATGGAAAAGAGAGACTGGCGCGGATTCTCCCTGTCCTTGAACGGGCAATACAAAACAGGGGGAGGCTCAGTTTGAGACGACTGGTTGAATCGACCTGGTTGTCACTGAATGGCCCGGCCTGTGTTGAAGCTTCCGACCTGATTGATGTCGGACAGGTTTTTTGCCTGCTGGACGAGCTTGAGGTCGAGGGGCCGCTTGAGATCCTTGAAAAGCGGTTGGCCAAGCTCTACGCGGCGCCGGATCCGCAAGCTGGCCCTGATCTTCAGCTGATGACGATTCATAAGGCCAAGGGCCTGGAGTTCGACACTGTAATCCTGCCCGGGCTGGGTCGCGGTGTGAGGTCTCGGGACAGGGCTTTGCTGCGCTGGCTGGAACACCCTGATTACGGGCTGTTGCTGGCCCCCATTCCCCCGCTGAACAGCGAACTGCAAGAACCGACCTATCGTGCGATAGGTGAGATTTTGCAGGAGAAGGATGATTTTGAAAGCTTGCGTCTTCTTTATGTTGCCGTCACGAGAGCCAAGTCACAGTTGCACCTGCTTGGTCATGCGAAGATGAGTCAGAATGGAGAGCTTGCCCCTCTTTCCCGATCGCTTCTGTCTGTGCTCTGGCCGGCTTGTTCGGAAGATTTCTCGCAAAATGCCCGGGTTGCAGATTCCTCCGCTGGAGAAAAGCTTCAGCCTCTTACCCTCAAGCGATTACCCTTGCGATGGCAAGTTCCCGAGTTGTCTGAGGGTTTTGTCGCAAACCAGGTTGTCACGCGTCGGGCCTCTGCTTCGGGTCATTATATCGATGATGCGGTCAAGTCTCGACTTACAGAAGAAGGTCGTGTGATCGGCGTTCTTGTCCATGCCTGGTTGGAGCGTATTGCCTGTGATGGTCTTGGTCTGTGGACAGTCGAGGCTCTTGAGGCCAAGCTTGAGCACATCAAAACGCAGTTGAACGTTCAAGGCGTTCCTCTGTCACGGCTGGAGATTTGCGCTGCAACGGTATTGAATTGTCTTCTAAGCAGTGTCGGCAGCTCACGGGGGCGTTGGTTGCTCGGTCCACAGCGAGAGGCTGCGTGTGAACTCGCTCTTAACGGCTTGGTCGATGGTCAGCTGATTCGTGCAACAATTGATCGCACATTCATCGACAAAAATGAAGTCCGATGGATTGTTGATTATAAAACCAGTAGTCCGGGGGAGAATGAAGCCCCTGATTTTTTCGTTGCAAAGGAGGTGGAACGTTATCGGGGACAGTTGAAGCTTTATAAGGAACTTGTCGAACAGCTGAATCCTGTAGACTCAGGTTCGCACGGCCCTTTACTTCCCTCTTTTTGATGGTTGGGCAGAAGTTGAATTTGCAGCTGTATGACGAAAACAGTAATGATCCAAGGATCGGCTGTCTGTGCTAAGAGTCCCGACCCGAACCAATTCGTGGTTTTGTCGCCACCTGTGCGGGATGCCCGCAAAGGACTTAAGGTTTAAGATGAAGGGGCTTACATCAAGCGTCTTTCTCTACCGCGATAATTGCTGCGGTTCGAGTTGCGGATGGCATCTCTGCCGACGACTGCCCACCCCGCATCACGTTTAAAGCTGGTGACAACCTGACGGTTGAGGAGGTTGTCGAGCATGCTCGGCTTGACCATGTCAAACCTGCCGTCACTGTACATCACTCTGATCATCATGGCGCACCTCGTATGGTCGATTTCACCTCATTATAACATAAAGCCTGAAACTTTTTGCAAGCGCGCTTATTGTGAAAGTTTCGACCAAATCAGTTGATGGTTGGCCTGTCTATGGAAACAAGCTCAATCTGTAGAATCAGGGATCTTCCGGCAAGGGGGTGGTTGCCATCAAGGATGACTTTCTGCTTGTCAAGTCCGACAATGATGAGTTGATGGGCAGTGCCGTCAGCTGCAGTGACTTCGAGTTGGCCACCCAGGTCAAGTTTGAGGTTTCTGGGGAGGGCTTCGATCTTAACCTCTTCGACCAGCTTAGGTTGCCGAACGCCATAACCCTGCTCGGGAGGAATTGTGACGGTTTTACGGTCTCCGACTTCCATGCCCAGAACAGCTATCTCCATCCCGGGGAGAACTTCGTTCTCGCCCAGAATAAAGCTGAGGGGAGCACTATCATCCGATTCATCGAAGATGATGCCGTCGTCAAGAACGCCCTGGTATGTCACGGTGACTTTATCACCTTCTTGCGCTTTATTCATCTTGGGCCACAGTCCTTCCTTCTTTTTTGATAGCTTGTTCAAATATGATTGTCAAGTTGATTGCCAGACCTTGCCGACTTGGGTTACATTGTATCCATATAAATAAATCAATTACGAGATTGACTCTGAAAAAATATGCAAAAAGGTAGATTAAAGATGTTGAAAAACAAAAGATGGACTTGTGCGCTCCTGCTAAGCGTTGTGTTGCTGATTACAGCGATGCTCATTACACCAGCACCAATGAACGCATCAACTCCGGAGGCCAGTCCTGATGAACTGGACCAAAACCGTGCGCGGCTCCTCACCTATGTCCTGAAGCGCCAGGTTGAAAACCATTTTAGCGGCAAAGAGATAGACGACAAGCTTTCTGAAGCGGCTTTTAATCTCTACATCAAGCAACTGGATTACCAAAAACGTTTGTTGCTCGCCGAGGAAGTTGCTCAGCTGGACATTTTTAAAGATCGTATCGATGACGAGGTGCAGAGCGGTCGCGTCATCCTTGCGCCGCTCGCTTTCCGCCTGCTTGGCAACAGCATCTCCCGCGCAGAAAAACTGGTGGAAAATGCCCTGGCCAAGCCCTTCTCGTTTGATGTCGCTGAAGACTATGAAACGGACCCTGAAAAGCTGGAATTCTGTAAGACCCGCGAGGATTTGGCTGAACGTTGGCGTCTCGAACTGAAGTATCGCACCTTGATCCGATATCTGAACCTGTTGGAAGATGCAGGTGTTGAGGATCCTCTCAAGGCATCACCAGAGATGCAGAAGGAAAAAGAGCTTGAGGCTCGAGAAAAGGTTCGCAAGCAGTATCAGGAATATTTCGATCGTCTGAAGAAGGAGACACTCAAGGATCATTACGATCGCTATCTCAACTCATTCGCCCGGGCCTTTGACCCCCACACAACTTACATGCCGCCTCAGTCTAAAGAGGATTTCGATATCAGCATGCGCGGCTCCCTGGAAGGGATCGGTGCGACCTTGCGCGAAGAGGACGGTTATATCAAGGTCGTTAAGGTGATCCCGGGAAGTGCGGCTGACAGGCAAGGGCAAGTATATGCCGACGATATTATCATTGCTGTCGCTCAGGGAAAAGAGGAACCGGTCGACGTCACGGACATGCGGCTGCGCGATGCCGTCGCTCTGATTCGCGGGAAAAAAGGCACCGAGGTGCGCCTGACCTTGCGTCGCCAGGGCCTTAAGCCGTTTGTTGTTCCGATCACTCGCGATGTTGTTATTATTGAAGAGTCTTTTGTCAAGTCGGCGGTTGTCACAGACCCTGGTTCAGGGCATCAATACGGCTATGTCAAAATTCCCAGTTTTTACAGGGATTTTGAAACGACCCGTAACGGCGGCAAAGGTCGAAACTCCACTGATGATGTCAAGGCAGCCCTGAAAGCTTTTGACAAGGAGAATATCTCAGGCCTGATTCTGGACCTTCGCAATAACGGAGGTGGTGCCCTTACAGACGCGGTCGGTGTGGCTGGCCTGTTTCTCGGTGAAGGGCCTGTTGTACAGGTTCGAAATGGCTCCGGTGACGCCAAAGTTTTGTATAGCTACAATAAGGACATCGCTTATAGCGGTCCAATGGTTGTGCTGACCAACCGGTTTAGTGCTTCGGCCTCAGAAATTGTTGCAGGGGCTCTTCAGGATTACGATCGTGCCGTGATCGTCGGCAGTGAGCATACCCACGGTAAGGGAACTGTTCAGGTTATTATGGATCTGGACAAAAGTCTGACTTTGAGAAATATGCGACAGTACATGCCTCTTGGCGCCTTGAAAATGACCACTCAGAAATTTTACAGGGTCACAGGAGATTCAACCCAGTATCGAGGGGTTGTTCCGGACATCATTCTGCCTGATCCGAGTCGTTACAATGAATATGGAGAACGTTATCTCGACAATAGTCTGCCATGGGATCGCATTGACGAAGTTGCGCATAAGGAATGGCCGCCCATTGATCGTGCACGCCTTGACAAGAACAGTCAGGACAGGGTGGCGACGAACGAAGACTTTGTCGAAATTGTTCGCATCTCCGAAGCCATGGGGGAGCGGATCAAACATACCCGCCAGTCTCTGCTTATCGCAGACGTTGTCAAGGAGAGGCATGATCTTCAGGGTATGGATCTGAGTTCTTCACACGGTAACACTGGTGAACTTGTGCCTGAAGAGGGCAAGGAAGACACTGGAGAGGCTAACGGAGAAGACCGTGACCCCACCGAAAAACTGCTGGAGACTGTATTGGAAGATGTTTATGCCAAGGAAGCTATGGCTATCTTGCTTGATATTGATAAACAGCAAAAAGAACTGGCTGACAAAGGTACGCAATAGGATCAAGACTCTTATAGCTGTTGCAAACTTAAAAGCGGAAGGGCCTCAAGGCTCTTCCGCTTTTTTATATTTATCCTGTGATAATGCTCTTCCTGCAAATATATGAACAGGATACTCCGCGTGTATTGCTTCTGCGTCTAAAGCATGATGCCAAGAGCATTCAGCAACCACTGATAGGCGGGCAGCTTTTCGATCGCTTCAGCCAGAACCTTAACCTTCTCCTGGTCTGAGCCGTCAACTTCGGGTAAAACACCAAGCAGGTCCGCGGAAGCCAATGAAGACAACAGGTGGGGGGCCTGCTTCTCCGCTTCACCGGGGTCCTCGGGCATCCGGTTGATCAGGTATCCGCTGATCTCCAGTTCCATCGCCCTGGCGGCAAAGGTTGTCAACAATGTGTGGTTGAGCGTGCCGAGGCGAGGGTGGGTGATTATGAGCAGGGGCATGTTCAACTGCCTGGCGAGATCAGACATGATGTACCCACCACGGATCGGCACCATCAGGCCTCCGGCACCTTCAATGAGAACAAGGTCTTTGCCAACGCATAAGTTCTCATGAGCCGCTATGATTTTTTCGACATCGATCGGTCTCTTTGCCGCAGAGGCCGCCTGGCATGGTGCCAAAGCCTTTTCGTAGCGATAAGGCGAGATGACGTCGTCAGAATCGGTCGAATTGCAGGACCAGCGCAGAAGGGCTGCGTCTGCCCCCAGTGTTTGAGGGTTGGCAACCCCTGTTTCGATAGGCTTCATTACGCCAACCTTGAGCCCCTTGGTCGTGAAGTGGCGGGCCAGGGCAGCCGTAATAAGTGTTTTGCCGACACCGGTATCTGTGCCGGTTATAAAAATACCAGGACATGATTTTTTAGCAGCCACTGATTGTCACCTCGATGTCTGAAAGCATCTGCAAATCGACCGCGCGGTTGCGTCCGGAGGTCGTCAGGTAATTGCCGACCATTGTGCCGCTGGCCCCAGCCATAAAGATCCATGATTGAAGTTCCCGTAAATTTGTTTCGCGACCGCCGCATATACTGATCGGTTTTCCCGGCATGAAAATATCGGAACATGGTGATTGCTCTTGCGCAATCCATGGCGGAAATGGACTTATGCTTCTCAAGTGGCGTACCGGCAATAGGGTTGAGAAAATTCAAGGGGATTGAGTCAACATCAAGATTACGTAGCGTCATTGCAAGTTCAACCCGTTGTTCTTTTGTTTCGCCGAGGCCGAAAATGCCGCCACAACAAACTTTCATTCCTGCTGCTTTCGCGACCTTGACGGTGTTGACATCCTCATCATAATCGTGAGTGCTGCAAATCTCCGGAAAGAAACTGCGGGCCGTTTCCAGGTTGTGATGGTAAGTGACGCAGCCGGCGGCGGCCAGTGCTTCAGCAAGCTCTTTGGTTAATAAACCGAGTGATGCGGAAGGCTCTAGATCGAAGCGTTCTCTGATCTCGGATATTGATGAAAGAACGGTGTCAAATTCGGCCCCGAACGAAGGCTGTGTGCCGCTCGTGACAATACCATAACAGTGAGATCCTTCTTCCTGAGCAATCCGCGCACCTTCAATGATCTCCTCCCGCGACTTAAGCGGATAGACCGGTGGTGCAGACTGGTGATGTGCGGACTGTGCGCAAAAGGAACAATTTTCCATGCAACGACCGGACTTGGCATTGATGATTGAACAGAGTTGCACCGAGTTATCAAAAGCCAGTTCTTTTAAATGGTGAGCGCCAGCCATGTAAGTTGTATACTCAGCACCTTCGGCACGAAGAATTTCAAGCCCTTCTTCCAGTGTCGGGGGCTCTCCTTGTAAGACTCTCTCAACAAGCGTTCTGTACCTTCTGCAAACTTTTCATGTGCATATCTCTCCAATGAACTTGTTTGAAAATCGGGATTATCGATGATGAAGCAAGCATTGTCAACCACGTCATGATGTTGGTTGACAACCTTGTTTGTACTATTTGTGTTATTTATGGTAAATATTCGTTGACTTGCGGGGTCTGTAATGATAGAACGTTATTTCATTTCTGAATAATTCTGGGGTTTAAATGACATGGTAAAAAAATTAATCGGCAAGAAGCTGAAGGCTACAAGACTCCGTAATGACATGACAATTCAGGAGCTTGCGGAAAGCTCAAAAGTCTCATCAAACATGATTTCACGAATAGAACGCGGTCTGACTACTCCATCGGTTGAGATTATTGTCAGGCTGGCAAATTCTTTTGGCATGAGCATTAATTATTTCGTGGAAGAGGCAGAAAAGGGTTCCACGATCATTCACACCAGGAAGGGGCAGGGTGAACCTATCTTCTTCTTTGAAGATAAGCATCAAATTATCAGTCTGACGCAAGGTTTGCGCGATCCCAACTTTACCGTCTTCTTCGATACCATAGAGCATAACTGCGGCAGCGGCGATGGCTGCATGATCCATTCCGGCGAGGAGTTTGCCCTGGTAACCGAAGGAATGCTGGAGTTTTTTGTTGACGATGAGAGATATGTTCTCGAAGAGGGGGACTCGATCGTTTTCAAAGCCTCTCTCCCTCATCGTTGGCGTAATTTACATCAGGGCAAAACCCGTGTCTTGTGGGTTGTGTCTCCAGCACCGAGTCTGAACTGAGCCCTGAACTGTCACTATCTGCAACCAAGAGAATTCTGCTATGAAATTGAAGAAAATCGTCGGCAAGAAGTTGAAAACAATCCGCCTGAAAAACGACATGACCATTCAGGCCCTCGCAGCTCAATCCAAGGTCTCTTCGAATATGATTTCCAGGGTTGAACGTGGCCTGACTATCCCTTCGGTGGAAATCCTTATGAAGCTTGCTGCGGTTTTTGACAAAAGCATCAATTACTTTGTGGAGGAGGTTTCTACGACCCATGAGATTGTCTTCTCTTCTGCAGGGCAGCGGGACACCACTGTCTACGATGACGAAGACAATATGCATACCGAGTCCTACACTTCGGGACTTCGCGATCCACAGTTTATGTCTTTCCTCTGTACTGTACCGAAAGGGGGGACCAGCGGTCAGCAGAACATGTATCACCCTGGAGATGAACTTATCGTCTTGCTCAAGGGCCAACTCAAGGTGACGATTGCTGCCGAGGAATACAACCTTTACGTCGGAGACAGCCTGTCTTTTAAATCACATCTTCCGCATCGCTGGGACAACGTTGGAGAGGATGACGCACGTATCATCTGGACCTTGTCACCGTTCACAACAATTTAATTTCGAATCAATATCCCTCCAGCTAAAGCCTACAACCATTTGAAAATACAGGTTGATGGGCTTGACAGCGCATAATGGCACAGTAATATTAAGATGATTTGCACGGTTGCCGCATAATTGTCAGCCCGTCTTTGCTGCCCGCAAATTAAACTAGTGCGTTGTCATTGGAGGTCTAAATGAATAAATCAGAACTGGTCGAAGCCTTAGCCGCTCGTAACGCTCTGACGTACAAAAAATCTGAAGAAATCGTCAATATTATCTTTGACTCTATGGCAGAGACTTTAACTTCGGGCGGCCGCATAGAAATTCGAGGTTTTGGCAGCTTTGTTGTCAAGGATTATCAGGCTTATATGGGGCGGAATCCAAAAACGGGTGAAGTGATTCAGGTTAAGCCCAAAAAATTGCCTTTTTTCAAGGTTGGCAAGGAGTTGCGCGACAAGGTTAACGGCAAAGACTGACGTAACTTCCTCTGATCAAGAATAAAAGCCGGGAAACTTCACTGTTCTCCCGGCTTTTTTATGCTCTGGTTTCAGGGTCTTGATGCGTTTATAATGTCTTGTTTGAAGTAGCGTATTTATGGTTGTTTTGTCATGCTGAAGAGCTTTCCCGGTTCGGCTATAAATGGCACGATAATTGACAGTTGTTTGATTGGTTGAACTAACTTAATCAGAGAGGGTTTTTATGATACTCAAGCACAAAGGCGTTGCGCCGCAACTCGCGAAATCAGCTTTTCTGGCTCCCGGTGCTTGTGTTATCGGTGATGTCCATATCGGTCACGAGTCCAGTCTCTGGTTTAATGTCGTTGTCCGGGGAGATGTCAATTCTATCCGCATTGGTGATCGTACCAACATTCAGGATGGTACGGTGGTTCATGTTACCCGAGAAACTCACCCGACCTGGATCGGCAATGACGTTTCAGTAGGACATAGTGTGACTCTGCACGGTTGCACCGTACATGACAAATGCCTGATCGGTATAGGAGCTATCGTTCTGGACGGGGTAGAGGTCGGCATGTCCTCCCTGGTTGCCGCCGGCACGGTCGTGGCACCAGGAACAAAGATCCCTCCGCGGTCATTGGTTATGGGTAGTCCCGGTCGCGTCAAAAGGGAGTTGACCGAAGAGGAGTGCGCGAACATTCATTCAATCGCCAGCCGCTACCTCGAGTATCAGGAAGACTATCGCTCCAATGTGGAAAGAATAGGTTGATTTTATCCTCTTGCGATGCTAGGAAAGTAACGATTTTTAACCCTGAAAAGTTGCTTTAGGGCTATGTCCTTATCATACCCTTATGATAGAGCAGGGCATCATGGAACGATTGGTTTTGAACCGTCATGAAGCTCCCGGAACACTATCATAGATCGATCTGAATTATCAGCAATAGGTATGACCATCCGTTTCGATTTATGTTATGTTTATTTTTAATGTCATATCACTAACTGCTGAAATTAAAGGATGAACAGTCATCATGGTAACAGCGCAAGATTTCGCAACAATCAAAAGCAGTGTCATGCTTCAAGGCTTCACTGACGACGATTTGGGCAAGCTGGCGGCTTTTTGTGAAATGCGTGAGATGAGTGAAAGTACCACCGTTTTTATCGAGAACATGCCGGGTGAGTCTCTCTTCCTTATAAAGTCGGGCACGATCCGAATTTCCAAGATGTTTGCCGAGGGCGATGAGAAAACTCTGGTTGTCATAGGCCCTGAAGATATTTTTGGTGAGATGGCGGTCATTGACGGTTTGCCGCGTTCTGCAACCGCTCGTGTCGCAGAAGATGCTCAGCTGATCAGCCTCAAGAAAAAAGACCTTGAGCGGCTATGCTACTGAAGATGCTGCCTTGGCCCTGAAGCTGGTTAGCAATATAGTCAGGGTCTTCAGCAAGCGTGTCCGCGAGTCCAGTGAGGAATATCGGGACATGTTGATCTGGTCGATGCAAAAATCTTGAATGCTTGTAGCGGAGTAGGTCCATGCGGACGAAATTTTTCCTGGTTGCTTTCATGTCTGCTTTTTCATCCTGTCTGCTTTGTAAGCATCGCTTCGCTAGCAGCACCTAAAGGAACCATCTATCCTGAAGATCAGACTCTAACAGAAATACGCGACGGTGTTTCTTTCACCGCAAAGCTTGACCGCTTGAGTGTTGGCCCATACCGGGAGGATCAGGTCAGGGTTGCCTATGTAAGCTCATCGCCATTTTATGCCGAAAACCACCCTCATTTCACCCGCATGCTTACCGAAAAGCCGATTTTGCAGAATTTGGCTAGCCTCTGGTGAGTCACTTGTAAAGTTTCCCTTTGCCATTGAAGGGTAATTTGCTCTACAAATTTATCCGCCTCCGTTTACGGGGGCTTTTTTTGTTGGTAGAAAATTAGCTGTCCGGAGTCGATAATGCTTGAACTGTTATTAAACCAGAAGCTCATCTTTGGCTTGGTGGGTGGACTGGGACTTTTCCTGTTTGGCATGAAAATCATGTCGGAGGGACTGCAGAAGGTTGCGGGCAGCCGTATGAGGAAAATCCTCAGCGCTCTGACCTCAAACCGCATTGTCGGTGCTCTTGTAGGAATCGCAGTTACCGCAATAATCCAGTCCTCAAGTGCGACGACCGTTATGGTGGTCGGCTTTGTCAACGCGGGACTAATGTCACTGGTTCAGTCGATTGGCATTATCCTCGGCGCTAACATCGGCACTACGGTCACCGCGCAACTGATTGCTTTTAAAATTACCAAATTTGCACTGCCTGCCATTGGTATTGGCGCGGGCTTCAAGCTTTTTGCAAAGAACAGGAAGTGGAGTTATTTCGGAGAGATCCTGCTTGGTTTTGGCCTGCTCTTTTTTGGCCTCTCCGTCATGAAGAGCGCTTTTGACCCACTGAAAACCAGCGATGAGTTTCATCAACTTTTCATGGCTGTCGGCAACAACCATCTGCTCGGCGTCCTGATCGGTGCCATCCTGACCATGCTGGTACAGAGCAGCAGCGCAACGATCGGAATTACCATTGCCCTCGCCAGCAGTGGTATCCTGAGCTTCGACGCAAGTGTCGCGCTGATCCTCGGTGAGAATATCGGTACGACGATTACTGCCAACCTGGCCGCTATAGGCACCAACCTGGCCGCTCGACGTACCGCGTTTGCCCATTTTCTCTTCAACTCCCTGGGTGTCTGCTACATGTTGATTTTCTTCCCGTTCTTCCTGCACTTTATCTCTTCAATAACGCCCGGTGACGCCGACTTCGTCATTCAGACCCAGGACCAGATCGCCCGTATGGGCGGAGAAATCGGTGACAAGCCCTTTATTGCCCGACATATTGCCAACACCCACACCATGTTCAATATCGTTAACACGATTATTTTTCTGCCGTTGGTTGGTTTGCTCGCGAAATTGAGCACACTCGTCATACGAGGCCGCGAAGAGAATGTAGAATTTCATCTTAAATATCTCGACAACAGGGTCTTGAGTACGCCACCGATTGCTTTGGCTCAGGCTCGCTCTGAAACCCGGCGCATGGCTCAAATTGCCCGGGAGATGGTTGATGAGACTCTGCTCTTTTCTGCAGGATAATGATCTGAAAAAAATTCCAGGCCTCGAGAAAAAAGAAGATCTTACAGATATCCTGCAAAAAGAAATCACCGATTTCCTGGTTGCCCTCTCTCAAAAATCAATCACCCAGGAAGCCTCCAGGGAGGTCGCTTCGATGATGAACATGGTCAATGACCTGGAGCGTGTTGGTGACCACTGTGAGAACCTCTGGAGCTTGAACCGGAGGAAGCTCGACCAAAAAATCATTTTTTCTGAAGTGGCGATGCTTGAAATTGCAGAGATCTCTAACTTGACCAGTGATTTCCTTGCCACCATTGTTCGGGCGTTCGAAGAAAAGAATACCGATATTTTTGAAGAAGCTCATCGACTTGAGGATAATATCGATGATCTCGAAGAACGCTTGCGGAACAACCACATCAGGCGGCTCAACACTGGCGAGTGTACAGTTAACTCCGGCCTGATCTTCATCGATATGCTGCATAATTTCGAAAAGATCGGGGATCACACCTATAATTTCGCTAAAGCTGTTGTCGGTAAAAAGTGATGCTGGCTGCCATTGATGCCGGGAGCAACACCCTGCGCTTGTTGATTGGCCGAATCGAGAACGACAAGGTTGTTCCGTCACTTTACGTGCGTCGAATCTGTCGCCTGGCCGGTGGCTTTAATGCTGCAGAGGGCTTATCTGCAGAAGCGATGGAGAGAACCCTCTTTGCTTTTCAGGAGTTTGCAGAAATTTGTCAGGAGCATCATGTTCAACGGCTAAGGGCCGTCGGTACGGCGGCCTTCCGCGAAGCGAAGAACGGCGAGGCTTTTGCTGATGAAGTCCGTTCCAGAACGCAATTGCCCCTACAGGTTATCACTGGAGAGGCGGAAGCTGAAACCATGACGGCGGGCGTTCTCAGTGCCCTCGATCCCGTCCCTGATAATGCCCTGATCGTTGACATCGGTGGTGGCAGCACTGAGTTCGTGCTTTGTTCTGCAGGGAAGGTGCTCTGGACCCGCAGTTTGCCGTTAGGCGTTGTGCGCCTGGTTGAAGGGTATGGCAGCAAAGAAGCCAGGCAGCCTGCCATTGCAAGGGCCCTTGCAGAACTCAATGATGAGCTGGCACGTGTCTGCGTATCCAACGGCATCGATGTCGGGTCGCTCTCTCTTGTCGGTACAGCAGGCACGGTGACAACGCTTGCCGCCCTCGATCAGCAAATGACTGAGTACGACTGGAAGCAGATCAACAACTATCATATGTCTTTGTCAAAGCTCCTCTCCTGGCAGTCTCTCCTCGAACCCTTGACCCCCTCGCGAACGTGAGGCTCTGCCGGGAATGGAGCCCGGTCGTGGCGACCTGATACCGGCCGGAATAGAGATTCTTGTTTGCCTGATGCAGCAGCTCAATATCCCAAGCTTGACGGTGAGTGATTTCGGTATTCTTGAAGGTCTTTTACTTTCTCTGCAAAGCACAGAATAACAGCGCCATTTCGTTGACAATCCAGCTTAGTCTCCGCTATTATCAAGACCCTTTTGCCCACAGGTAGCCACTTCGTTTGTGGTTGCAATACATCAAATATTTCAGAGGTTCAGTTTATGCAAAAAACGATTTTGTCCGGCAACGAGGCTTTTGCCCGTGCCGCTTATGAGGCCGGTGTTACCGTCGCTTCTGCTTACCCGGGTACCCCCTCTACGGAAATTCTGGAAAACATCACTCAATATGAGCGCATAGACGCCTCCTGGGCGCCTAACGAGAAGGTCGCCCTGGAGGTCGGTATCGGCGCCAGCATCGGTGGGGCCAGAACCATCGTGACGATGAAACACGTAGGCGTCAACGTTGCGGCTGACCCTCTGTTCACCTTCTCCTATACCGGTGTTCGTGGTGGCATGGTCCTGGTGGTTGCCGACGACCCCGAGATGCATTCCTCTCAGGATGAGCAGGACAGCCGTCAATACGCCCGTTTTGCCAAGGTGCCGATGTTTGAGCCTGCAGACAGCCAGGAGGCCCTCGATTTTACCCGCCTGGCTTTTGAAGTCAGCGAACAGTTTGATACTCCGGTCATGGTCCGTAGCACGACTCGTATCTCTCATTCAAAGTCGATCGTTGAACTGGGTGAACCCCTCATGGAGCTCCCCGAAACCGGACTGGTTCGCGATCCGAGCAAATTCGTCATGCTGCCCGGCAATGCCCGGGTCCGCCATCCACTGGTTGAGAAACGTCTCGAGGAGATGTCCGAATGGGCCTGTAGCCAGGGGTTCAACCGGATCGAAGCCGGTAACGGCAAGCTTGGCATTATCACCTCCGGTGTTGCCTACCAGTACGCCCGAGAAGTCTTCCCTGATGCAGACATCCTCAAACTCGGTCTGGTTTTCCCTTTGCCAAAGCAGATGATCCGCGACTTTGCCGAGCGCTTTGAAACCATCTATGTCATTGAGGAGCTCGATCCCTTTATCGAAGAGCAGGTCAAGGCGATGGGCATCAAGGTCATTGGTAAAGAAAAAGTTCCGGTCTGCGGCGAGTTGACTCCCGGCCGCCTGCGTCAGGCTTTTGATATCGATACTCCGAGCTTGCCGCCGATCAAGGAAGAGCTGCCGCCAAGACCACCCAATATGTGCCCGGGTTGTCCCCATCGCGGCGTATTCCACGCGTTGAACCGTCTCAAGGCTTATGTGACCGGCGACATCGGCTGTTACACTCTTGGTTTCATGCCGCCGCTCTCGGCGATGGATACCTGTATCTGTATGGGTGCCAGCATCGGCAACGCCACTGGCTTGTCCAAGGTTCTTAACGAAGAAGACCGCAAGAAGGTTGTCGCTGTTATCGGCGACTCGACCTTTCTGCATACCGGCCTCAACGGCCTGATGGACATGGTTTATAATAAATCGACGGCCACGGTCCTGATCCTCGACAACAGCACCACCGGCATGACCGGACGTCAGGATAACCCGGCGACCGGCTACACGCTGGACGGTGAATTTGCCAACCAGGTTGACCTGGAAGCGCTCTGTCGGGCCCTGGGCGTCAAGCACGTTGAGACTATTGATCCCTTCCAGATGGAGAATACCCGCAAGGTCATTAAGGAGGCGATGGAGCGTCCCGAAGTCTCGGTTATTATCACGCGACGTCCCTGCGTCCTGATCAAGCATGAAAATGTTGTGGAGGCCAAGCCGCCGCTCTATGTCAAGTCGGACGAATGCGTTGCCTGCAAGGCCTGCCTGTCGATCGGCTGTCCGGCGATCGAGTGGGAGACCGGCAAAGATGGCTCAAAGGGCAATTGCAAGGTTGACCGGTTGCTGTGTAATGGCTGCCAGGTTTGTATGCAATTATGTAAATTCAATGCATTCGGAGTGTGTGATGACTGATAATAATGTAACCAATATCCTGATGGCCGGCGTCGGCGGACAGGGCACGCTGCTGGCCAGCGAAATACTCTCCGAAGTTCTCATGCAGGCCGGCTACGATGTTAAAAAAGCCGAAGTTCATGGCATGGCCCAACGCGGTGGCAGCGTCGTCTCCCACGTCCGTTTCGGCAAGAAGGTCTATTCTTCGATCATCCCTGAAGGCGAGGTGGACGTTCTTTTTGGCTTTGAACTGCTCGAGACCTATCGCTACCTGCCACTGGTCAAGAAGTCAGGGGCCATCGTCGTCAACAATCTGAAGATTGCGCCGCCGTCTGTCGCCCTTGGTCAGAGGGAGTACCCGGCCGATGTTGCTGCCAAACTGCAGGAGTTTGTCGCCAAGGTCCACGTGGTTGACGGTCTGCAGCTTGCAGAACAGGCCGGCAACTCGAGAACCGTTAACACCGTGCTGCTGGGAACGCTGTCCAATACCCTTGAGCCGACTTATGAGCAATGGATTGCCGCCATCAAGAGCCTGGTGCCGGAGCGCTTCCTTGAGGTCAACCTGGAGGCCTTCGAGTTGGGGCGTCAGGTTAGTTGATTCCACCGGGAAAACAAACGATAAGCTATTAACGCAATGGCGCAAAAGTTCAAAGAAAGAGCGCAAAGAAAAAATAATGAAAATTGTTGTATGTAATGCTTGCTTCTCCTTGAGTTTTTTCTCTTTGCGCCTTTGTTAGTTTTGCCTTGCGGCATTGCGTTACGCTTTAATCTTTAAAATTTGAATAACATCTTTTCTCATATGCATAAGGACTTAAACCATGATCTGGAACGACGAGTTTGAAACTCTGCCACGAGAAGCTCTCGAATCCCTTCAGGCCAAACGCTTGCAGCAGGTCGCTGAACGTGTTTATGCCACGGTCCCTTTCTACAAACAGCAGTTCGACAAGGCCGGTGTCAAGCCGGAGAAGATCAAGTCGCTTGATGACCTGCAGCGCCTGCCTTTTACGCTCAAACAGGATATGCGGGACAACTATCCCTACGGCCTGTTTGCCAGGCCGCTGGACCAGATCGTGCGGATTCATGCCTCTTCGGGGACCACGGGCAAACCGACCGTGGTTGGCTACACGCGCCGTGATATTGAAAACTGGACGGAGCTGATGGCGCGTTCCTTTGTTGCGGCTGGCGTCAATCGAGGTGATATCCTGCATAATGCCTACGGTTATGGCCTCTTTACCGGCGGCCTCGGCGCTCATTACGGCGCCGAAAAGGTCGGAGCTTCGGTCATCCCCATGTCCGGTGGCAACACCAAAAAACAATTGATGATCATGCAGGACTTCGGCTCTACGGTCCTTACATGCACACCCTCCTACAGCCTCTACCTGGCCGAAGCGGCCGCAGAGGAGGGAATCGATATTCGCACGCTGAAACTGCGCATCGGCATCCTCGGCGCGGAACCCTGGTCCGAAAAGTTGCGCAATGAAATTGAAGAGAAGGTCGGCATCAAGGCGATCGACATTTATGGCCTGTCGGAGATCCTCGGGCCAGGTGTCGGCATCGAATGCATTGAGGCCCAGAGTGGTCTGCATATCTGGGAAGATCACTTTATCCCGGAGATAATCGATCCGACTCAGTGGCGAGGTCCTTGCGGACGGCGAGCAGGGTGAGCTGGTCATTACGACAATCACCAAAGAGGGCATTCCGATGATCCGCTATCGCACCCGTGATATTACCAGGATCATTACTGAGCCCTGCATTTGCGGTCGAACCCATCGTCGCCTGGAGCGTATGTGTGGTCGTTCTGACGACATGCTGATTATCCGTGGTGTCAATGTCTACCCGTCGCAGATTGAAAGCGTGCTCATGGACATCGAAGGGGTTGAGCCGCACTACCTGCTGATTGTCGATCGCGAAGGCACTCTGGACACTCTGGAAGTCCAGGTGGAAGTCAACGAACAGACCTTCTCCGATGAAATCAAGGTGCTGCAAGGCCTGTCCCGCAGGATTGAAAAAGAGATCAAGGACCTGCTCGGCATCAGCTGCCGGATTCGCCTGGTTGAGCCTAAAACCATTGCCCGAAGTGAAGGCAAAGCACAGCGGGTTATCGATAACCGACCGAAATAACAAGAGTGAGGGATCATTATGAAAGTTGAACAGATTTCCATCTTTATCGAAAACAAGTCCGGTCGACTCGCAGAGGTTGCCAGGGTCCTTGGCGAAAAGGGCGTCAATATTCGCGCTTTATCTCTGGCTGATACCTCTGACTTCGGCATTCTGCGACTGCTTGTCGATAACACTGATGCCGCTCAGGCGATCTTGAAAGATAATGGCTTTACGGTTAACAAGACCGAAGTCGTCGCTGTTGAGGTTCCGGATGATCCGGGCGGTCTGTATAATATCCTGCAGGTGCTTGATGACAGCAAAAATCAATGTTGAATACATGTATGCTTTTGTCGAGCGCAATGCTGGTAACGCGGTCATCATCTTCCGTTTCGACGAAGTTGACAACGCCATCACCACGCTCAAGAACGAGGGTGTCAGTATCCTGTCCGGCGACCATCTTTACAGCCTGTAAACAGCTACTTATATGATATTGATAATGTAATGAATAAACTTTACGGTATCTATTGTGAATCATAATATTTGGGATCCTCTCCATGAATGCCTGGAGCGCAAAGATCTGGAACGTCTACAACTGGAGCGTTTACGCACGACCCTGGAACGGGTTGCAAAAGTTCCATGCTATGAAGAAAAATTTGCACTAGCGGGCGTTTCTCCTGACGATATTCACTCTCTGGACGATATGGCACGGTTGCCATTTACGACCAAGGAAGATCTTCGCCGTAACTATCCCTACGGCATGTTTGCCGTACCGATGCGTGATGTTGTCAGAATTCACTCGTCATCAGGAACCACAGGAAAGCCGACCGTTGTTGGCTACTCCCGAAAAGACCTGGCTGACTGGTCAGGTCTGGTGGCTCGCTTCATGACCGCTGCAGGGGTTTTGCCGGATGATATCGTCCACATTGCCTTTGGTTATGGCCTCTTCACCGGCGCCTTTGGCCTGCATTACGGCGCAGAATTAATCGGCTCTGCCGTTATCCCCATGTCCGGGGGCAACACCGAGCGTCAGATCATGATTCTCAAGGATTACGAGGCCACGGCCCTGGTCTGTACGCCATCCTATGCATTGACCCTGGCGGATCGCATCGAAAAAATGGGCCACGATCCAAGAACCTATCTCAGTTTAAAGGTCGGCCTGTTCGGCGGAGAGCCCTGGAGCGAGGAGTTGCGACGCGAGATTGAAACGCGCCTGAACATTGTTGCGACCGACAATTACGGCCTTTCGGAAATCGTTGGCCCCGGAGTGGCGGGCGAATGCCTCTGCAAGAAGGGCATGCACATCTTCGAGGATCATTTTATCCCCGAGATCATTGATCCTGAAACCGGAGAAGTCCTGCCTCCCGGAGAGAAAGGGGAACTTGTTCTGACTAATATTGTCCAGGAAGCCATTCCCCTGATTCGCTATCGTACAAGAGACATTACCCGACTCCACTATGGCAAGTGTGATTGCGGCCGAACCCTGGTGCGCATGGAAAAGACTATGGGGCGCAGTGATGACATGCTGATCATCAAGGGCGTCAACGTCTTCCCGACGCAGATTGAGGAAGTGCTCTTCCAGGTTGAAGGCTGTGAACCACATTATCAACTGATCATCGAGAGGGAAGGGACCCTGGATACCCTGGAAGTCCAGGTCGAGGTCAACGAGAATATCTTCTTTGATGAGATGAGGAAGCAGCGTGCCTTTGTCGAAAAGCTCGAGAAACGCCTGGCAACCAACATTGGCCTGCATGCCAAGGTCAAGCTTGTAGAACCCTCGGCCATCCCGCGGCACGAAGGTAAGGCCAACCGCATTATTGACAAAAGGAATAACTAAAAATTGGCTTATCTAGCTGATTTGTTAACAGTTTTTTAATAAAATCAACGCTCGGCATTAGTGCTTGACAAAAGGGTGTTTATAAACAATAATTCGAATCCGTCGGGGCGTAGCGCAGCCTGGTAGCGCACGTGCATGGGGTGCACGGGGTCGGAGGTTCAAATCCTCTCGCCCCGACCATTTAAAAGATTGCACGTTAGGCCACTCAGCAATGGGTGGCCTTTTGTTTTTAGCAAATCTGCGTCCACTTATGTTTTTAGGCAACAGTCTGTCGATTTCTTTTTTTATCCCATTCATAATTCACACCCCATCATAAGAACGAACTCCGTGGCTAAAACATATGGCCCTTTTTCGCACAAATTGCCACAGGATGATTCGTTGTGTTATCTTCATTGGAAAGCTGGGTTCTTGTTGAAGATGCTAATGAAATTCTTTTTGAGATGAATTGCGAGTATTTTGTTTGACACATTCATTTGTTTGAAAAATATGGCAAAACGATATAAGTTCGACCTTGTCAAAAAAACTGCCGCTAAGAGAAACCAAATTTGCTTTCCTGGAGGAGTAATGATGAAAAAATTTATTGGTCTATCTGTTTTGATTATTTTGACGGCTCCAATCCCTGGCAATGCCGAATCAAATCAGAAGGAAAATTTATACGATTTAACTTATTGCGCCTCTTTCTACTCTCTTTTGTCCGAGGACTTGTCTAGCGATCCGGATTACCAGCAAAAAGTTTTGGCTCATTCTGATGCTTTTTATAAAGAAGCTGTTCGTCTCTCTTCCGAAAGCGAGGTAACCTCAGAGGCTAAAGTAATACGAGAGAAGATTCATGGCGACATTTGGGAGTCATTGGAAAATATTAAACAAGAGGGGGCGAAGTGTAATGAAGTTGCCCAAAGAAATGGGTTGTTGCCTGAATAAAAAAAATCTCTATTAGAAATTCTGATGTTTGCAGCTTTAAGACGGAAGTGCAGTAGCCTTCTTGCCTTAGCTATAAGCTCTCTTTTACACTGGGACGGAGATTTTAAGTCTTAACGTTGCGCAAATATCAAATCAATAAGGCCAATATGGAATGCCTGTGATGGCCTGACGAACAAAGAGATCGCCGGCAAACTGTTTATCTGCGAGCAGACAGTCAAATCTCACTGCAATCATCTTTTTAAGAAGTTTGGCGTGACAAGCCGACTGAAGTTAGCCGTTTCTGCTCCAGCGCACTTGTCGGGAATGGATAATTTACATTAGACTTGGGCCGCTACTTGGCATCATTACAACGAACAGTCACAGATTCAACTTCCCAGAAACCATAATCTTCGGCACTCCCGGAGACCTTCGCATTGCCTGCAAAAATCGTCGACCCGAACGAGTTGGTTTTTCTGATATTGTCAGTAATGGTCGCCCTTAAGCCGTTTTCATTTGTGGCTGTTGCTGTCACGGTCATGTTGTCGCAACGAGGGCCAGAGCTTATTCGGCCGGAGATGCTGATGATGTCAGCGCCGAGTTTGCCAACACCTGAAGTGATGCGATAATCCGCTTCGGTGATAATTTTTTTGTCGTCTGATTTTTCCTCGGCAGCGTCAAGCCTCGCGCTTGTCGCTGCTTTTTTTCGCAACTTTTCTCTCTCTCGTTCTTCCTCGCGAGCCTTCTCTGCCCTGAGTACTGCTTCTGATTTTTGAACCGATATGCCGGTCCCCTGGACCTTCACTTCTTCTGCATCTTTAGAGTAGGATTTGTCACTGAAATGAACGGAGCCGTTTTCATCAACCCATTTGTAAATTTTGGCGTGAGCCGAGATAGACAGGATTAGCAGGATGGTGATGCAAAGTAATTTCTTCATGGGCCCTCTTGGCAGAATTATGAGACTCAGCCATCATAGTAAATTGAAGCCGGTTATTTCCAGATAAAAATGCTTTTAGTCGGTGGCGACGTGCTCACAACCTCGGTCGCAAACTGATGGTATAATCTAGTCATGTCGCGGATTTTACTCCTCATACTCTGCCAATTGCTACTTTGTGCACCGGCAATAGCTGGAGCGGAAGGTCTGATTGACCAGCAACTATTCATACGGATTGTCCCTGAAGACCATCTCCTGGAAGGCAAAGCTGTCTTGACGCTTGTCGATCAGCGCGCAGGATGGCCTGTTGCATTTCGTCTGTCGACCCGGGCCGACATCGAAGCCGTGACTGCGGATGATCAGCCGGCACCTTTTAGCTTCAGAAACGGGCATCTGCAGATCTCTCTGACGAGCGATGTTGAAACACTGACCATCGTATATCGAAGCCGTTTTGATGATCCGGTTGCACAGGATCATGTCGGCATTGAGGATCCTTCTTTAGGTGTTGTGGCGACGATCATGCCGCAAGGGACCTTCCTTTCCGCATCTTCCGCCTGGCATCCGATACCTCTCGACGCGAAGAGCCAATTCCGGATAACGATCAACGGGCCATCAGGCCTCTACGGCGTGACCAGCGGCCGCCTGGTCGACCTCGACACCAGCAGTGCAGTATCACAGACGATCTGGCAGACGCAGCAACCCGAGTCGAGCCTGGCCCTGGCTGCCGGATATTATCAAGTGGAGCAGGACAGGCTTGGCGAGACTCAGCTGCTGGCTTTTTTTAGCGCAGAAAATGCCGAGCTTGCTTCAGGATACCTGCAATCGTGTCGTGAATACCTGAAACTCTACCAGGGCTTGTTTGGACCCTATCCTTACGCCAAATTTGCCGTGGTCGAAAACTTTTATCCTACCGGTTATGGCTTCCCGGGCTGGACCTTGCTCGGCAGCAGCGTTATCAGGCTGCCCTTTATCCGTACGACAAGCCTGCCCCATGAGATTGCCCACACCTGGTGGGGTAACGCTGTTGAGATTGATTATTCCTCCGGCAACTGGGGCGAAGGCCTGGCCACCTATGTCGCCGATTACTACCTGAAAGAACTTCAAACGCCTGTCGAGGCGATCGAGTATCGACGTAAAATTCTGCGTGATTATGCGGCCTTGATCGACGAAGGTGATGACCTGCCGTTGACCGCTTTTCGAAGCCGCATGTCTAAGCGCGACCAGGCGGTCGGCTATGGCAAGGCGGCCATGGTCTTCCATATGCTTCGTACCCTGATCGACGATCAAGCTTTCTGGGCAGGCTTGCAAGACACGGCACGGGACGGCCTTGGTAAACGCTACAGCTGGAGCGATTTACAAAGACACTTCGAGGCCTCCTCCGGCATGGATCTCGATAGCTTTTTCCATCAGTGGATCACCCGGTCTGGTGCTCCGAAGCTGACATTGACGGACGTCAGTGTCATGCCTGTCGAGTACCGGCTGGCAGGTCTCGGGAAGCATTCTTCAGAGTAAACCTCTTTATGATCTCGCCGTGCCAGTGGTGCTGAAAACCACAACGCGGAAGTACGAGCAGATGATCGGTATGACTGAAGGGCAGAACAGCTTCGTCTTTACCATAACTGAACGACCGGTCAGCATCAGTGTCGATCCGGAGAGCGATTTGTTCCGCAAACTCTACCCGGAAGAAATTCCGGCCACGGTCAATGACCTGCGCGCATCGAGACAACCGCTGGTCGTCGTCGCCCGCGGCTCAGAAGGGTTGCTTGACGCATCCCGGGATTTACTGCGCGGTCTGCAATGGCACCAGGCACCGCTGATGAGCGAAGCTGAATATCTCTCTCAACGGCCAGGTGGCAAAGACCTGCTTGTGCTGGGCCTGCCGAAGAGCCGGCAACTGCAGCCAGAACTGCCTGCCGGTTTTACTGCCGCCGGGCAACAAATCACGATCAATGGTAAACTTTACTCAGAAGCTGATGATGTGCTGTTCTTTGTTCTGCCCGGTCATGAAGATAATCGTGTTACCGGTTATTTCCTCCCCGGATCCTCTTCAGCGGCGCAGGACTCGGCCCGACGCATCCCCCATTATGGCCGCTACAGCGCTCTCGCCTTCCACAAGGGCCGCAACCAGGTCAAGATGACCTGGGATCCGGAATCTTCACCACTGAAGATACTTTTTGAAAAGGACGCTGTACCATGAACTCTGTGCACAAATTCATACTCCTGGTTTTTGTTCCCATATTCATTCTGTCTCCCGCAACAATCCAGGCGCACCCACATATCATTGATGTCGCCAAGAATATCGAGGTTGCTCCGGAAGCTCTACTCGAAGACCTGCGTCGCGCGCAGGTCATCTTCCTGGGAGAATTTCACGATCATGCTGGCCACCATCGTGCCCAGTTGTCGATCATTGATGCCCTCGATGATGGTGAACGACCGCTGGCGATTGGCCTTGAGATGTTCCGTAAGGACAGCCAGGCCACCCTCGATCGTTGGACCACAAACGATCTGCCGTTCTTGGAATTCCTCTCAGTCTATAACGACAACTGGAGTATGTGGCAGAAGTACCGGGAAATTTTCCTTTATGCCCGCAACGAGGAAGTGAAAATGCTCGGGCTGAATATCTCGCGCGAGATTAGCTGCCAAGGTGCTTCGCAACGGTTTTAAATCGCTTCCTGAGGAGGACCGTCAGATGCTCGGCAACGTTCAGTGTGTGGTAACGCCTCTTTACGGCAGCTATATCCGCCAGGCGCTCGGCGGCCATGGTGGCCATGGCGATAATTTTCTCCATTTCTGCGAAGCCCAACTGCTATGGGACACAGTCATGGCACGCAACCTGATTGAGTTCCTGCAAGACAACCCCGACTACCGGGTCGTGGTGCTGGCCGGTAGCGGGCATGCCTGGAAGTTTGGTATCCCCACGCAGATGCTTGAACAGGCTGATATCAGTTATCGTGTCCTGTTGCCGGAAGTTTCCTCACGTGTCGATCGAAATAGTGTCACCAGGGAAATCACCGATTACCTTTGGTTGGATGAAGGAGAGGATGGCTGGACCTTTTCAAACTAAAAGCCTGGGGATAATCTACCTGTCCTGATCACAGGCAGGTTATCTGTCATCCTGAATGGAAGCTCTTCGGTTGACCTGATCATTTGTGTCCTGTCTTGAAGTGTGATAGCAATCTGCTCACAGAATCGCAGGGTTGTATCAGGGCTGGGCCATGTTTATTAGAAGTGCAGTTCGATTCGTGGAAAGACACCCTTGTCCTCGTTCAAACATGCTTTCACCTCCGCAAGCAATGCCTCAACCTCAATGCCGAGATAAATGCCATCGACCAGGGCGAGCTTTTCGCAACCGGCTCTGGTGAGTGACTGCGCACCCCGCGGTTCAGCGATAAACCTTTTCAGCTGCGCCCCTGCCAGCTGGATCAAGCCTTGAATGAATGTCCCACACAGGGTCGACTTCTGCCCAGCGGCATGCCATACCGTCTCCAGAGCTTCATGTGCTTCCCACCAGTAACCGTAATTGAAGAGATCGATACCGTACAGATAAAGCTCACAAGCCTGCCAGTCACCGGGTGAAAAGTTGGCCAGATACTCTTCTTCCTGTGAGAAGGAGTGGCCTCCCGGTTCGTTGCGCGGATGGGGCCGTGCCGGATCTTTCTGGAAGGGGAGGTAGCGATAAGCAGGAAAGGGCCGTCCTGTATATCGCGGCAGATAGGGTTTGCTGAAGATCGGCTCCATGGGCTCCTCTGTCAATGTCCATTTCTGAATTAAATAACCATAAAATAATGATCTGCTTATGCCTCTTCCTCAATCACAACTTCCCTGCCAACTGATAGCCAAGTCAAGTTTTGACTCAGGCATATTCCGTACTCCTTTGACACAAATCGTCACACGATTTCATCACAGGAATCTTTCTATTACAATCTCTCAAGAGTAAAACAAGTGAATTCAAGTAGTAAGCATTTTGGTGTGCCCTTTGCAATATACTTTGCATAAGACCACGATGGAGGCCCACCATGAAATTAAAACACATTACATGTTTTGTTATTGCTCTTCTGCTGTTTGGTGGCTCGGTCTGGGCCGATGAAATCGTCTCTATTAAAGCCGGCTACATCACTCTAAACCCTGATGGCACCTTTGCCGGTGACAGCGGCGGTCTTTCCGGGACCAAAATCGATTTTGATGATGACCTGAATTTTGGTGACAGTGACGAACTCTTCGCTGAAATCGCAGTTAACCTCGGGAATTTCCGTCT
The DNA here is from genome assembly GCA_963769955.1 of uncultured delta proteobacterium. Taxonomy (GTDB): domain Bacteria; phylum Desulfobacterota; class Desulfuromonadia; order Desulfuromonadales; family BM103; genus M0040. The sequence continues at coordinate 48,766 of CAVYNW010000003.1, read as the reverse complement.
GGCTATCGGATACCTGCCGATCGATTTCTCCGGTAAGGGCATCTTGAATCAGAACATCATCTTCAACGGCGAAACTTTTTTGATTAACAGCGAGGTTTCAAGTTCGGTCGATATGGATATCTATGATGTGGGGCTGACCTGGAACATTCTCAATATTGACGATCTGCCGGTAAGGGTACAATTTGGCCCCGAACTTTCAGCTAAAGTGGTTGACGCCGATGTGTCGATGGTCGATCACACCACCGGCTTGAGAGAAAGCGACTCAGTGCTCGCTCCCGTACCAACAATAGGAGCCCGGACCCGGATTGGTCTGGCAGACTGGGCGAGCCTTGTTGGTCGTGTGGGATATATGGCGTATGACGGCAACAGTTTTCTTGATGTCGACGGTCAGCTTGAGTTCTCTCCGGTTCCACTGGTCGGGGTTTTCGCCGGCTACCGCTACCTGGATCTTGATGTCGATGAGTCGGGCGTCTTTATCGATGCCACGCTCGATGGGCCTTATGCAGGAGTATTGGTGCGCTTCTAACGGCTTGAAAATTGAAACACACAACTCCAAACAAAAAAGCCCCCAATCTTCGGACGGGGGCTTTTTGCCTTCCAGAGGTTGTGAAAATACGCATTGGCCTGAACCCGGAGGCTTTGAACCCAGCGTAAGAGGAACCGTAGCAAGCAGGATGTCGGCTCCGAACCGGCGACCACTTTCCTGTCACAGAGAGGAACCGTTGCTTTCCTCGGCAGCTCACTCCCAGCCAACATTCATCTCATCTTTGGCCAGCGAGTGGCTCTCGCATGACAACAGGTCCCGCTTATCAACATTATTTCATTGTGTTGTAGTCATCCGCTTCCACCGGCTCACCGGTCGAGTCCAGGAACGATCCTTTCTGGGTGTCTTTTACCACTTCCACCAGATTATGGGCAACAGAACAGACTGTACCGCACACAGTGCATTCGTAGTGCTCTTCGTGGAATTGGAATGCATTCAAGTCAGTTTCATGACTGACCATACAGTTGCAAGTCGGGCAGACAAAGTTTGTGCTGACTTTTTGTCGATTCTGCACGCGTCCTTTAATGATTTTGATCGCATCTCCGGAGAAAGTCCAAACACCCCCACATACGCCACATTCGCGGGCATCTTGAGAGTAACCTTCTGCGTGCAAGTCCAGTTCCACGTGCTCTCTGCTTTTACACAGCGGACATTTCATTGTTAACCTCCAGTGACGTAAAAGAAATAATAGCTTCAATCATTTGAAACATTCTAACACAGATTGCTAGCTGTTTCAGCGTAACCGAGAGCGCAAGCAGGATTCAAACCTGTTAACCATGAGTTTGTGCCTGCACAAACTCAGCACGAAAAATAAACGATCCGGCAATAATTCAGCCAGATACTTATACCTCACCTTGTGAGATTGAAGCAGTATGTTATTAAGTAATAAGGTCTGTGCAACTAAGGAGGAAAAAGATGAAAACACGCGTTTTAGGTGAAAGCGGACTGCAAGTTTCGGCCTTGGGTTTGGGCTGTATGGGAATGAGTTTTGGTTACGGCTCCCCGAAAGAACAAGCAGGAGATGATTGCCTTATTGCACACGCTGTGGAGCAAGGCATCACCTTCTTTGACACCGCTGAGGTCTATGGACCGTTTCTCAACGAGGAGCTGGTCGGTGAGGGCCTTGCTCCATTTCGGGACAAGGTGGTCATCGCTACCAAATTCGGTTTCAACACCAAGGTTGACCCTCGAAATCCAAAGCAAGGAGAATCTCCCTTGAACAGCCGTCCGGAGCATATCAAGGAGGTTGCCGAAGCGTCTCTGAAACGGCTCAAAACTGACGTTATCGACCTGTTTTACCAACATCGTGTAGACCCGGATGTCCCAATAGAAGATGTAGCGGGGGCCGTCAAGGATCTGATCAAGGAAGGAAAAGTCAAACACTTCGGTCTCTCCGAGGCTGGTGTGCAAACCATTCGCCGTGCCCACGCCGTACAACCGGTGGCCGCATTGCAGAGCGAATACTCGCTGTGGTGGCGCAAGCCCGAAGATGAGATCATTCCGACCCTCGAAGAGCTCGGCATCGGCATGGTCCCCTACAGCCCGCTTGGCAAAGGTTTTCTGACCGGCAAGATCGATGCAAACGCAACCTTCGGCAGCGATGACTTCAGAAGCAAGCTGCCCCGCTTTACGCCAGAAGCCCTGAAGGCAAATCAGCAGCTGGTCGAGCTGATCGCCTCGATTGCCGAAGAGAAGAATTCAACCCCGGCCCAGGTCGCGTTGGCATGGCTGCTGGCCCAGAAGCCCTGGATCGTGCCTATTCCGGGAACAACCAAGCTGAATCGACTGGAGGAGAACATCGGCGCAGTCGCTATCGAGCTTACTGCTGAGGACCTGCGTGAGATCGACAGTGCTGCCGAGAGAGATCAAGATTGAAGGAGCCCGTTACCCTGAAGCAATCGAAAAAATGACTGGATTATAACAACGAAACACAACATTTAAGGAGGAAATCATGTCTAACAGCAAAGCTTATTCTGCGGCCAGTGCTACAGCCCCTCTGACTCCCGATACGATCAAACGACGCGCGGTCACGGATCAGGACGTGCAGATCAAAATCCTCTTATTGCGGCATCTGCCATTCCGACCTCCACACCGTGCGTAACGAGTGGAGCAGCGTCATGCCGACGACCTACCCCTGCGTTCCGGGTCATGAGATTGTCGGCCGTGTGACTGAAATCGGAACGGCCGTAAATGCCTTAAACCCGGAGATCTGGTCGGGGTCGGTTGCCTGGTCGATTCTGATCAGACCTGTCCACATTGCCAGGCCGACGTCGAACAGTTCTGCCCCGATTCGACCTTTACTTATAACTCTCCGGACAAACACCTGGGCGGAGTCACCTATGGTGGCTACTCGGAGAGTATCGTCGTCAATGAGAATTTTGTGCTCAAAGTTCCCCTCAATCTCGACTTGGCCGGAGTGGCGCCTCTGCTTTGTGCCGGGATCACCACCTACTCGCCGATGCGTCGCTGGGGCGACCTGAAAGGGAAGAAGGTCGGTGTCGTTGGTCTCGGTGGCCTCGGGCATATGGGGGTAAAGTTTGCACGGGCTTTTGGTGCGCACGTCGTGGTCTTTACCACGTCTCCTGGCAAGAAGGAGGATGCGTTGCGTCTCGGTGCCAATGAGGTGATCATCTCGACTGACGCCGGTGAAATGAAGAAGCACGCCGGCAGCTTCGACTTCATCCTCAACACCATCTCTGCCGACCACGACATCAACGCCTACATCCAGATGCTGGGCCTGGATGGCAACATCACTTTGGTCGGAGCACCGGAGACGCCGCTTCAGTGTCGGCCTTCGCCTTGCTCTTTGGCCGCAAAAGTCTCTCCGGTTCGCTGATCGGTGGCATCAAGGAGACCCAGGAGATGCTGGACTTCTGTGGCAAACACAATATCACCTCCGATGTCGAAATTATTCCTATTCAGAAGGTCAACGAAGCCTACGAGAGGCTGGTCAAGTCGGATGTGAAGTATCGTTTCTCAATCGATATGTCGTCTCTTGAATCAGAGTAAAGGTATGGCATAGAGTGTAAAAAACTCGAATTTGATTTTAAGAATATTTGTAGCAGCGTGTGCTTTTACGAAAAGTAAATTAAGCTTTTTAAAATAAATCCCGTAATCTGAATGCAACAGATCGGTAATCTGTTGTTCTTTTTTGTTGTTACTCAAGGCAAAAGCAAAACCGTCGGGGTTGCCCGACAGCAAGATCATTTTCTTTGTAGCGACAAAGCCCAAATTTGAAACGAATCAAAAGAAAACTCGACGCTGCGCTGGGCATGTTTTAGGCGATATATGCTGGTGGCAAATTTCAAAGTTATCACTCTGTCATCGTCTACACTTCCCCCCTTAGCCCCGAGGCCCTTGTGGACCTCTATGACGGCGACAAGACGAAGACCTTGCGTTGCTTATGCCAACCCCAGCTAGAAACACGACCGTCAGGCCCCCCTGAAACGGGCCGTAAAGACAAAGCTTCTGTGAGTAGAAAGCTCAGGAAACTGGCGAAGGAATATGCCCTTCGCTAGGAGCCAAGGCGTTTTTGCTTACTTTTGTCGCCGCTGGACAAAAGTAAGGCGTCTGGCGGAGGACCGCCGGTTGTGCTTTTCCTGGCGAAAATGGTGAGCACTGATTACGATCGGTTTCTCTGAGGCGATTGAAAAAACACAGCAATCCTCAAACGGTCAGACACACAAAAACAAATCCCAAATTTTCTCACTGTAGGTTTGTCATTCATCTGGGATGCAACAGATCATTAAGATCTGTTGCATTTTTTTAGTCTTTGACTTGTAGGTGTTCTATCTCTTTGTCTTATGTTGATTGAGCCTTGAACGATACTTGCTATGCTGTCGGTATAGGCAGGACTTTCACCGATGCAATACCTCAAACTCCGAAAGGGCATAAGTTATGACCAAGACTGAAGATAGTGGGCGACTGATTGAGGTCGTTTCACACCTCGTCTCGCTCGGCAGGCTTGACACCTTATATCGTGATCAGTATCTGCTGAGAGCGCGGTCATTATTACAGGGGCAACTGTCCTATGACGCCTACCGGGGCTTGAAGCGACAGCGAATCAGCCTGGTTAACCTGCCGAACCAGATTCGCAACGCCATGGCTGATGGTGACTGGGACAAAGTCAATGAACTCAGCAAAGAGCATGAGACCCTGAAGGCAGAAATCGAAAGCAAGACTTCTCTGGAGGCAGTTGGCAAGGATCTTTATGAAGACGACGCTGTTCCGATCGACCCGTTTTCACCCGGCATGAATACGATCCCCGGCGTGGCCAGACTGGGGCTGGCTGAACTATGGAATAAAGCCAAACAACATCTTCAAGAGCTCTCCACGATGGATCAGCCGTGGCAGACGTTTTATCTTCGGCGTATTGAGTCTTTTTCACACCTCCAGGTTGAAACAGGTCCCTCGACCGGACAAATCAGAGCCTTCTCCGGGCAACTTGAAAGTGAGGCTGTTGACGCTCTTGAAGAGGGCAACTACAAGAAACTGGCTCGCCTGGCCGAAGGCTTGAGCGGCAGCAGAAGCAATACTGCCATCGACAGCGGCAGCAAACTTGCCACCGATGAAAACGGTCCACCCGACTACCGTTTTGAGTTCAATGCTGACACCATCAACCGGGCCCGGAAGCTCGGGCTGGAATTGCAGCATGTCGCCTCGCAACATGAAAAATTCGCGCCACTCTGCCGATTAGCCTGGCACCCGACTTTTGCCCCGCAGCAAGACAATCATGGTGGCGTGTTGCGAATCCCTGATCTGCCTTTTCCAGAAGGGACGCCAGACGCCCTCAAAGTACGCGTAAAGCTGTTTGCCACCCATCCCATGATCAATTCCGCCGGAGTCAGGTTCCTGCCAAGCCTTGCGGAAGAAGATGTGTTGGTCGAAACTTTTGACGAACCGACATCAGGTGCAGACTCACCGCATTCATCGCTACTTGAAGCCCTTGACCTGCCGCAGCGCAATAAACTGGACAGGAGGAGAATCGATGCGGCTTTGACAGCACACGGCAATCATCTCCTGGAGAAAGAACTCGACCTTGATCCGTTTCTTTTCAAACTGGTCTGCATCCCTCCTGATCTGCATCTTCGCCTTGGACTTGAGCGGGGCTGGGGTCAGCAGAAAATCTGGACCCACTTTGATGGTTATCTGATCATGATGGATGGCTCGCTAAGCCCCCTGGCCGGTGGGGATGTTCGCTACGGTGGCATCTATGACCTGCTGGGGCTGCCTTTCAACTATAATTCCGATCGCATCATCGTCAGATTTGCCATAGTCCAGCGACGGCGTATGGCCCTCTGGCAATGACATTGTTCGCTCACCATTGACAGACAAAACAATGGAGGATCTATGATCAAATTCAACCTGGACAAAGAAAACAAAGTCCTGACAGTTATCCCGGAAGGCAAACTGGCGTCCGAAGATTTTGACCGGCTGACGGAGGTCATTGATCCCTTTCTTGAACAAGAAGGGCCACTGAGAGGACTGCTGATTGAGTCGGAGGACTTCCCCGGCTGGCAGGACTTTGCCGCCCTGATCTCGCACCTGCGGTTTGTCAAGGATCACCATGAAAGGGTCAGAAAAGTTGCTGCGGTGACCGATAGCAGCTTTCTATCCATCCTGCCGCAAGTGGCAAGTCATTTTGTTAAGGCCGAGATCAGGCATTTTCCTTATCATGAAAAAGAGTCGGCACTCAACTGGCTGTTGCAGCCCGCAACTTAACGTCTTATGGAAGCCTATATCGAGCACTTTGGCTACCTTGCCGTATTGGTCGGCACTTTCCTGGAAGGTGAAACCGTCCTGGTTCTCGCCGGTTTTGCTGCCCATCGAGGGTATCTCAACTTGACGATCGTCATTGCTGCCGCTTTTGTTGGTACCGTCTGCGGTGACCAGTTGTTCTACTACCTGGGACGCAAGCACAGCCAGACTATTTTAAACCGCAGGCCCGGATGGCAGGCAAAGATTGAAAGGGTCCGGCAGCTTCTCAACAAGCATGAAATTCTGATCATAATCAGCTTCAGGTTTCTTTACGGATTGCGTACCGTCGCGCCCTTTGCCTTGGGAATAGCGCAGACCTCGCCGAGAATTTTCGTGCCATTGAATATCCTCGGGGCCCTGGCTTGGTCGGTTGCCTTCGGTTATGCCGGATATTACTTTGGCCATGCCCTGGAAATATTCTTGGGACATTTGAAACAAGTTGAACTATGGGTCATGGCCGCCATCGTGATAATCGGCGTCATCGCCTGGTTGGTCTACTTTAAACGCTCTCGGCAGGACAAACCTTAAATACCAAATCATAGCATCTCTCCAGCACAAACCATGCAATTCAACAAAAACTTGATAAAATTCAATACTGATAAGACTTCAAACACTAATTCATGGAGATGACGATGAAAACCATCATGACCTTAATCTTTACTTTCGCCATTTATAAGCATGTGCTTATGCTGCAGGAGTTAATGTAGATTATCAGGTCGGCGACCAGACCTACGAGGGGTATTACATAAGCAGTATTAAAGACGCGCCCCTGATCCTGCTGGTTCACGACTGGGACGGTTTGACAGGTTATGAAGTCAAACGCGCGGAGATGCTCGCCGAGCTCGGCTACTCGGTTTTTGCCGCCGACCTGTTTGGTAAGGGCGTCCGTCCGACCGAAATGGTTGACAAGCGTCAGCATACCGGCGCTCTGTACAAGGACAGAGAAAAACTGCGGGCGCTGATGCAGGGGGCTCTCGATGCTGCCAAAAAGCAGGGTGGAAATATCGACAACGCTGTATCGATGGGCTACTGCTTTGGCGGGGCCGCAGTGCTCGAACAGGCCCGATCCGGAGCCAACCTGAAGGGTTTTGTAACCTTCCATGGTGGACTGAGCACGCCGGAAGGGCAGGATTACAGTAAGACGACAGGGCAGCTGCTTATCTTCCACGGCAGTGCAGACAGCAACATTACCCTCCAGGACTTCGCAGCCCTTGCAAGTGAGCTTGAAAAGCAAGGCGTGACACACGAGATGACCACCTACAGCGGCGCACCTCATGCCTTTACCGTGTTTGGTGAGCCGCGTTATCGTGCTGACGCCGACGCCAAGTCGTGGCGACGCTACCTGGAGTTTCTCGATTCAACGCTGAACTAGTGCCCCGTGCGGTTAATTCATACCTTCAATTTTCGGCGCTTTTGCCCCCTGCCTGCGTTACGGTTACTCGGTTTAAGCCTGGCTAGACCTGTGTCACCGCGCCTTGCCAGGAACCAAAATCACGCGCAAATTGTGCGGCGAACTAGCCGCACGGGACACTAGTGCCCCGCAGAGAATCCTCAAGAGTGATGACTTAGAATCGCACGTGTTTAACTGAGCTTGTCGATTAATACTTCTTTGCTAATTCTTCTTTTTGCCTTCCATATCCAGGAATGGCTTCAGCAAGTCGAGCGGCACCGGGAAGATGATGGTTGAATTCTTCTCCGTGGCGATCTCGGTCAGCGTCTGCAGAAAACGCAGCTGCAGGGCGCCGCTCTCTTTGGAGATGACCCCGGCGGCATCGGCGAGTTTCTGCGAAGCCTGGAACTCCCCTTCGGCGTGGATAACCTTGGCGCGTCGTTCGCGCTCCGCCTCTGCCTGGCGGGCCATGGCCCGCTGCATTTCCTGCGGCAGGTCGACATGCTTGATCTCGACGTTGGAGATCTTGACTCCCCAGGGGTCGGTCTGCCGGTCAAGGAGCTCTTGTAATTGCTGGTTGATGCGGTCTCGGTGCGAGAGCAGTTCGTCAAGTTCGCACTGTCCGAGTACGCTGCGCAGAGAGGTCTGGGCAAGTTGACTGGTGGCGTAGAGATAATCTTCGACCTCGATCAGGGCTTTTTCCGGCTCCACGACACGAAAGTAGAGGACCGCGTTGACTTTAACCGAAACGTTATCCTTGGTGATCACATCCTGGGGCGGCACATCCATGGCGACGGTGCGTAAACTGACCTTGATGATTTTGTCGATCACCGGGATCACAAAGCGCAGCCCCGGCCCCTTGACCATCGCGAAGCGGCCAAGCCGGAAGACGACACCGCGCTGGTATTCGAAGAGCACGCGTACGGCACTGCTGATGATGCCGATAACCAGCAGCGAAATAACCAACCAGACAATCAGATCAGTCGGAAACATGGTCATTCTCCTTTGCCATTGAATCTGCCCGGTCGTCGCTGACAGCACGGACCAGCAGCTTCAGGTTGGCTTCACTATGAACGATTTCGATCTCGCTGCCTGCGGCGATCGGTTGTTCTGCACGCGCCTCCCAGTATTCGCCATGCACAAAAACACGACCCTGGGGAGCTATGGCCGTCACTGCCTTGCCATGTTCACCGATCATCCCTTCAAGCCCGGAGACGAAACGGGTTTTCTGCACCCGCACCACGTAAAACAGCACCAGGCTGATAAAACCACCGCAAACAGCCACGGTTGCTGCGATCACGGAACGGGAGATTTGCAGGTAGGGTTGCGGGCTGTCGACCAGAATCAGCGAACCGAAGCCCAACGCGATCAGGCCGCCAATAGTGAGCATGCCGTAGGAGACGACCTTGACCTCAAGGATAAAGAGGATGATGGCCAGCAGGATCAGCAGGAGGCCGACGTAGTTGACCGGCAAGGTCTGGAAACCCACAAAGGCGAGGAGCAGGGCAAGGCTGCCTATCGCGCCGGGCAGGATCACACCGGGCTGGGAGATCTCGAAGAATATGCCGAGGATACCCAGCATCAGCAGCATGTAGGCGACATTCGGGTCGCTTATGGTGTTGAAGATTTCCTGGCGCCAGGTCATCTCCGCATAGCTGAGACTTGCGTTGCTGGTGTCGAGCTTGTGCTTCTTGCCGTTGCGCAGGTAAATCCTGCCGTCGAGCTCGGCAAGGAGTACCGTTTCATTAGCGGCAATCAGGTCGATGACCTTGAGATCAAGGGCCTCCTGAGCGGAGCTGGAGATGGAATCGCGCACTATCTTTTCCGCCCAGTCGCGGTTGCGCCCGCGCTGTTCAGCGAGGCTGCGGGCGTAGGCAACCGCATCGTTAACGATCTTCTCCTGCATGGTCCCACCCTGATCGCTTTCACCTGCTCCACCCGGGCCGATTGAGACCGGATGGGCGGCGCCGATATTGGTGCCTGGTGCCATGGCAGCGAAATCTGCAGCAAGCGTTATCAACGCGCCTGCCGATGCGGCACGGGCACCTGGCGGATACACATAGACAATCACCGGGATGGGCGAAGCGAGGATCTTCTGAATAATGCTGCGCATCGAGCTGTCGAGCCCGCCGGGCGTGTCAAGTTCCAGCAGAAAAGCCCGCGCGTTACTGAGGTTGGCGGCATCCAGCTCGGCAGCTATAAAATCCGCCTGGACCGGGTTGATCACCCCGATAACGCGCACCACTCTGATCTGTCCAGATGCAGACATTTCTGCGGCCTCAAGTTGAAGTCCTGTGCTTAGCAGCATCAGGATGGCCAGGCAACTGATGATCGTACGATTTGTCATAATTCAATCATATCAAGGGTGGCTTTGCTGTCAAAAAAGCACGCCCTGGTAATAGGATAGAAGGTGTCTCTGGAGACTTGGTGAGATGTTTTTTTGAGGGGGTATATAGGCAATCAAGACAACAGTGAGAATGTAAGGAGTCAGCCTCCTGAGTAATATTTTCTGACTTTGTTATAATAGCTACCGTGAATGAAATGAACTGATGAAAGGGGCAATATGGATCTCCGTAACACACGTACCACCATTCTCAACGCCGGGTCAGTTGATGAAAAGCGTGCCGAAATTCGTGATTATTTCAACAAGTCCTTCACGCTCGACGAGCAGCTTTACGAAACGCTGGCCAACGATGAGGCTTTCTACCTGCGCGCCGAACCGCTGCGCCATCCGCTGATTTTCTACCTTGGCCATACCGCAGTTTTTTATGTCAACAAGATGATTGTCGCCAAGGTCATTGAAGAGCGCATCAACCCAAACTACGAGTCGCTGTTTGCCATTGGCGTCGACGAAATGTCGTGGGACGACCTGAATGATGACAATTATGACTGGCCGACTGTCGCAGAGGTCAGAGACTACCGTGATCAGGTGCGCGCCATGGTTGATCATGTCATCGAGACTCTGCCGCTTTCGCTGCCCATCGATTGGGAGAACCCCTTCTGGGCAATCATGATGGGGATCGAGCATTCACGCATTCACCTGGAAACATCTTCCGTCATTATCCGCCGTCTACCCCTTGACCAGGTGCGCCAGCTGCCGCTCTGGGAAATCTGCGACGAATCGGGACCGGCCCCGCAGAATCAGCTTTTGCCGGTTGCCGGCGGCGAGGTCAGCCTCGGCAAGAGCAGAGACCATGCACTCTACGGCTGGGACAACGAGTTCGGTCGTCATCACTTTCATGTCGAGGATTTCCAGGCCAGCAAGTACCTGGTGTCGAATCAGGAATTCATGGACTTTGTCGAGGCTGGCGGCTATCAAAGCGAAACCTATTGGACCGAAGAGGGCTGGCGTTGGGTCGGTTTCAGTAAAGCCGAGCAACCGCTCTTCTGGGTTAAGGATGACGCCAGCTACCGCTTACGCACCATGGCCCGGGAGATCGCCATGCCCTGGGATTGGCCGGTTGAAGTCAACTACCTCGAAGCCAAGGCGTTCTGTAACTGGAAGGCCAAAGAGACTGACCTGCCGATCCGTTTGCCGACCGAGGACGAATGGCACCGGCTGCACGATTTGCATGAGATCCAGGATCAGCCCTATTGGCAGCAAGCACCCGGCAATATCAACCTCGAATATTGGGCGTCTTCATGCCCGGTCACGCGTTTTCCTTTTGGTGACTTTTTTGACCTTGTCGGCAACGTCTGGCAATGGACCGAAACCCCTATTTCCGGGTTCACCGGCTTCGAGGTTCACCCCTGGTACGATGATTTTTCAACGCCGACCTTTGACACCCGGCACAACCTGATCAAGGGCGGCTCCTGGATTGCCACCGGCAACGAGGCGACCCGTGACGCCCGTTACGCATTTCGCCGGCACTTCTTCCAGCATGCCGGCTTCCGCTATGTCGCCGCTGAACAGGAGCTGGAAGAGAATGAAGCGATGTACGAAACGGACGATTCCGTCGCCCAGTACTGCGACGCGCATTACGGCCCGGAGAAATTCGGCGTACCGAATTTTCCCGCGCAGATTGGCTAAGATCTGCCTGGAGGTCATGGCTGATCGGCCGAAAAACCGCGCCCTCGATCTCGGCTGCGCCGTCGGCCGCTCCAGCTTCGAACTGGCCGGACATTTCAAGCTTGTCTCGGGGATAGACTTCTCCGCACGCTTCATCCGCATCGCCCACCAGCTGCAGGAGAAGGGCGTGATCCATTACCAACTTCCGGAAGAAGGGGAGATTGTCTCTTTCCACGAGAAACGTTTGAGTGACTTCGGTCTGGCAGGAAACTCCGCAAAGATCGAATTCTTCCAGGGCGACGCTCATAACCTCAAACCGCAGTTCACCGGCTATGACCTGGTGCTGGCGGCCAACTTGCTCGACCGGCTCTACGACCCGCGACGCTTCCTGTCAAGTATTCATGAGCGCATCAATCCCGGCGGTCTGCTGGTGCTTGCTTCGCCCTATACCTGGCTGGAGGAATTTACCAAAAAGGCTAACTGGGTCGGCGGCATCCGCCTCGCTGGTGAACCTTTCACCACATTGGAAGGGTTGATGGAACAGCTTGGTGACCATTTCCGGATGCTCGAAGAACCGCGTGATGTCGAATTCGTAATCCGTGAAACGGCGCGCAAGTACCAGCACACGATCTCGCAGCTGACCGTCTGGGAGAGAGTCTCCTGATGGTAAAGTTTGATATTGACCGTGCCCGCCGCGAGACCCGTGGTTGTGAGCAGCAACTTCATTTCAACAACGCCGGTGCCTCCTTGCCACCGATTCCGGTCGCCGATGCCCTCTACGATTATTTACGCGAAGAGGAAGATGCAGGGTGGCTATGAAGTCATGGCCCGGCGTGCTGCCGAGCTGGACCATTTTTACACCGCTGCGGCCCAGTTGCTCAACTGTGCCGCAGAGGAAATCGCCTTCACCGACAGCGCCACCCGGGCCTGGAACGCGGCCTTCTATGCTTTCGACTTTCAACCGGGAGACCGGATCCTCGCCAGCAGCGCCGAGTATGGCAGCAGCCTGGTCGCTCTCTTGCACCGGGCAAAATGTCACGGGGTCGAGATCGCCTGGGTGCCGGATGACCCGACCGGGCAAATCGATCTCGCAGCCTTGAAAACCAGATCGACGACCGGGTCAAACTGATCTGCCTCACCCAGGTCCCTTCGGGCGGTGGTCTGGTCAACCCGGCGGCAGCGGTTGGCAAACTGGCCAAAGCCGCAGGCATCCCATATCTGCTGGATGCTTGCCAGGCCCTGGGCCAGCTGCCGGTCGATGTCGAGCACCTCGGCTGTGATCTCCTTTGCGGCACCGGCCGCAAGTTTCTGCGTGGCCCTCGCGGTACCGGCTTGCTCTATGTGCGCAAATCCCTGCTTGAACAACTCGAACCCAACCAACTCAACCACCATGCTGCACAATTACTCTCTGCCGACAGCTACCAACTGCGCAAGGATGCGAAACGCTTTGAATGCTGGGAGCGCAGTTATGCGGCGCAGCTGGCTTTCGGCGTCGCCATCGACTATGCTCTCGGCTGGGGTCTCGAGGCGATCAGCGAACGGATCAGCTCGCTTGCCGCCAGCCTGCGCCAGAAACTCGCTGAACCTTGATGGGGTGACCCTGGCGGATCAGGGCCCCGAGCAATGTGCGATCGTCACCTTTTCCACTGCACAGCTGCCTGCCGATCAGCTGCAGCAGCAGCTTTCTCTCCGACAGATCAACACCTCCAGCGTGCCTTTCTCTGCCAACCCTGTCAGCTCTGCAGCTGCGCCGACACCCGCCGCTTGCTGCGTGCCTCACTGCATTACTACAATACGGTTGAGGAGATCGAACGCTTTGTCGCCGAGCTGAAGCAACTCCTCGAAAACTCCTGGTAAACAAAGTTGTTCGCGTACGGCTTTTTGCAAACCGGCAGAAGTGAGCACGCGTGCCACCTTGTCACTGCTTTGCCTTTTCAGTAGGCATTCCTGCATAGCAATTAATCACTTTACAGCTTCTCCTTGATCCTGACCTGCTGTAATCGGGCGATTCAGCTCTGGCACGGTGGTTGCTATTTAACCAGTAATTGGCAATGACGCCGAAGATGACCCGGAGGATCAACGATGACCCGTCTGTGCAAACGGCTAAGCTTTCTCTTCTTGTTTTCCCTTCTTAACTCAACCGCCTTCGCTGCCGACACCCTGGATAGCGGAGACACCGCCTGGATGCTGGTCTCATCGGCCCTGGTCCTGGTGATGCTCCCCGGACTTGCACTCTTCTACGGCGGCATGGTTCGCTCGAAAAACGTGCTTTCGACCACCATGCATACCTTTGCGGCCATGGCGATTATCGGTGTCCAGTGGGTTGCCTTTGGCTACAGCCTTGCTTTCGGTGGCTCCGGAGCCCTGATTGGCGGTTTCGACAACCTGTTCCTCAACGGCATCACTCCCGAAAGCCTCTCCGGAACCATCCCGACTTATGTTTTTGTCATGTTCCAGGGGATGTTCGCCATCATCACCCCGGCGCTGATCTCCGGGGCGGTCGCCGAGCGCATGAAATTTTCCACCTACTGCGTCTTCATCCTGCTCTGGGCAACCCTGGTCTACGATCCGCTTTGCCACTGGGTCTGGGGTGATGGCGGCTGGCTGCTGGAGTTAGGTGCCCTCGACTTTGCCGGCGGCACGGTTGTTCACCTCTCCTCGGGGATCAGCGCCCTGGTGATCGCTCTGCAGCTCGGTAAACGGATCGGCTATCCTCAGGAGCGCATGACCCCGCACAACCTGCCGATGACCCTGCTCGGTGCCGGTTTGCTCTGGTTCGGCTGGTTCGGCTTTAACGCAGGCAGCGCCTTGAGCTCTGGCGGCAGTGCCGCGCTGGCTTTCACCACCACCCAGACTGCGGCAGCGGCCGGTGCCCTGGCGTGGATTCTGATTGAATGGTTCCATGCCGGCAAGCCGAGTGCCCTGGGAGCGGCCTCAGGCGTCGTTGCCGGTCTCGTGGTCATCACACCGGCAGCCGGTTTCGTCACTCCCGGCTGGGCACTGCTAATGGGCCTTTCCGCAGGCCTGGTCTGCTATGGTGGCGTGATGATGAAGCATCGTCTGGGTTACGACGACTCCCTCGATGCTTTTGGTGTGCACGGCGTCGGTGGTGCCTGGGGCGCTATTGCCACCGGCATCTTCGCCACTGTCGGCGCCACGGGTCTGATCGGCGGTAATTTCCACCAGCTCTGGGTCCAGCTGGTTGGCGTGTTGGCCGCCGGGGCTTATGCCGTAGTTGTCACTCTGGCACTGCTCTTTGTTTTGGGTAAAACCATGGGCTTGCGTGTCGATAAAGATGAAGAGCGTATGGGCCTCGATCAATCGTCGCATTCGGAGACCGGCTACAATATCTGATTTTTCGAATCTACACAGACCGAATACCTACACCGGGGACAGGATCAAGATCTTGTCCCCGGTTTTATTGTGATGGATCGTTAAGATAGAACTATTCACGACT
This sequence comes from uncultured delta proteobacterium, assembly GCA_963769955.1. Classification (GTDB taxonomy): domain Bacteria; phylum Desulfobacterota; class Desulfuromonadia; order Desulfuromonadales; family BM103; genus M0040. The sequence continues at coordinate 33,609 of CAVYNW010000003.1, read as the reverse complement.
TAACAGTATGCACTTGCCTGTGACCCACTGGACCTGACCTCATTAATCCGCTGAATTGTTATCTGTGTTGAATTGCATGGGAACCTTTCTGGTTCTATACTGGTAGTGTACAGACAAGGGCCAATAAAGATGCCCGGAAAGGAGACCTGTGATGACTGGCTACGAACTTAAGAAGAGTCTGGAAAATGAGGCTGATGATAATCGCTGTTTTATCAAATGGTGGCGTAAAGAGAATGATTTTGCCGACTACGAACTGATAAGTGATTTTCTTGATCATCTGAACCCGGATAACGAGTTTGAAGGTTATACGCTGCTGTCTCAGGATGATATGTACAAGGAACTCAAGCGTCAGGCAGCGGATCGTGTCTGGATCGAAAAACAAAAGAGTGGAAAGCTGCTGCATTGGCAACATATCGGAGTTGATGGCCAAAGCAGGGAAGACACATATCGTTATTCGCCAGAGGTGCTCATGGCTCTCTTTGAGAGGGAGACACATGGCGACACACTCTGCTAGGTGCAGCCGCTGAAATGTTGTGAAGAGGTAAGGGGCGCTTGGGTTCAGGTGTCCCTTTTGTTTTGGCTCAGTTAGTGAATTAAACTGATTTGACTAATTCAACAATAAATGATGCTCTTGTGAGCAGCTTGCTCACATAAAGTGTCTACTCTGGAACTCACTCCTTAAGACCTGACCTTGTCGGCTCTGTGTTGGTGGTTAAAAAGTACATAACCGCTTTAATCTGAAGGTGAACCTAACAAAAATTGCAAGGCTTGGTATGGTTTGAGAGTCTCCGCATGAGTCTGTTTTCTCAGCTATGACCCTCGCGAATATATACTGCAAACAATTACTGACCTTGCTAAAGTAGTGTTAGCCACTACTTTTATTGGGGAGGCAAAAATGAAAATAATCACGGCGACAGAGGCTAACCGGCACTTTTCCCAAATTCTAAAAGAAGCCTCGGAAGGTGAGGAGATACACATAGAATCGCGAGGGAAACTCATTGCGGAGCTTACGCCTGCACGCAAAGCGGACAAGTCACAACTGTCGGCTCGTCAGGGCCTCTTTGAGCGCCTCCGCAAAAGTGAAGCCGTTGTTATTGGGGACTGGACACGGGAGGATTTGTACGACCGATGAGAGTCTGTATCGATACCAATATTCTCGCTTACGCTGAGGGCCTCAATAAAGAGGTCAATCAGACGCGGAAGCAGGAGACAATAAGCCTTCTCGACAACCTTTCGCCCGAGATTGTTGTAATACCAGCCCAGGTGCTTGGTGAACTGTTTCGGGTATTAACGGGGAAGGCGAAGAGATCTACAGCAGATGCACGTACTGCTGTAATGCAATGGGCCGACAGTTACGAAACAGTGGGTACGCCATGGACGGCGTTTCAAGCAGCTTTCGATCTTACCATGACTAACCATTTTCAGCTTTGGGACGCCCTTATCATGAGTATTGCAGCAGAAAACCGCTGTAGGATGCTAGTGAGCGAGGACATGCAACACGACTTCACATATCGCGGAGTCACTATTGTTAATCCCTACACTGATCCGGCACACCCTTTACTTGCACCGCTGCTAATGTGACTATTTAGAGCTACTTGAACGTAAATCAACAAGGGGACCTCGCAAACTAATCAACTTGCGGGGCCTTCTTTCTTGAAAAGCTGCTTAACTCTCTTTTGGTGTAGATTGCCCTGAAATTCGGGGCGCTCTTGTTTGTTCTTTAGACAAGTGACGGTTTTAATTATTTCACTAACAGAGCCTTTGTTTTTCCAGATATGCCAGGCTATCTGCTTCGACGATAATGAGCTGATGCGCCGGGGAGGCTCAAGATAGAGCGCCCCTTTTAGATGTTTGTGTGCCTGCTTTGATGGTCCCGTTCCTGGCTGTCACAGCAGTGTTTCAATCTCGCGATTGAAGTTTAAAATGAACTTTGCAATCGTTTCAACTGACGTCAATTTCTCTTTTTCGTCATCGGTTTTCCAGGTCAGGTAATCTTCATTGATAGAGGTGATGATTTTTTCGGCATCAAAATCCTTGATGTGCTCGAGCACATACTTTGCCGTGGTGTTGATACCGAGTGTTCGCCGCGTTTCCAAAAAGGTACGAAAGATTAATCGCCCTATCGGGGTGCGATAGGCTTTGGCGAGAGGGTCGGTGACTGTTCCGCAGTTGCGGCAGACAATATCGAAGTATTGTTCAAACTGGCCAGCATCAATCGAATCTTTACTGTTGCTGGCCTTTGCGCTTGCTGGTTGCAGTGTGGCAGGAACCGGCAAACCATGTTCTTTGAGCAGCTTGATAACCGCTTCAGGGTAAATGAATGCTCCTGCGAGGAATGGTTCTGATTCACCGTATTGGTCCATGATATGAATGACCAGGGCATGAAACATTTGCTCGATGCTATCGGCATGTTCGGTGGCTGACAGGCCAAATTTACGCAAAGCGACAGATAAGTTCTTCTGCGCGCCGTAATAATTATCGTGTCGGAACACGGTCAAAAGGTCTGCAGTAAAAAAGAGGTCTTTCATTCTGGATCCCGGGAAAGAGGCATGTGATTATATTCTTTTGCTGAGCTTTAGCCCTGAAACGTAAAAATCATTCTTCTCCTGTAATCGACGGCAGGGCCTTCAGCTTCCAGATCTCCCGATTATACTCGGCAATCGTCCGGTCTGAGGAAAAACGGCCGCTGGCTGCAGTGTTCAGGATGCTCATACGGGTCCAATGTCCCTTGTCCTTATAGGCCTCGGCGACCTGTTGCTGCGCATCGACGTAGCTGCGGAAGTCAGCTGCCGTCATCCAGGGATCGTCGGGGCTGGCGAGCGACTGCAGAATCGAGTCAAAGATGCCGGGTTCGAATTGGTTAAAGTGCCCGCTCTCGATCAGCTGAACCACCCGGCGCAGGTCTTCGTCGGCGGCTATAATCGCCGCCGGGTCGTAATAACCGCGCAACTCTTCCACCTCGTCAGCTGCGAGTCCGAAGAGGAAGAAATTCTCTGCTCCCACCTCCTCGAGAATCTCGATGTTGGCGCCGTCAAGGGTGCCGATTGTCAAAGCCCCGTTCATCATGAACTTCATGTTGCCGGTTCCGGAGGCCTCTTTGCCGGCAGTGGAAATCTGCTCTGAGAGATCAGCGCCCGGGGCGATGATCTCCATGGTTGTGACCCGGTAGTTCGGTAAAAAAGCGAGTCGCAGACGGCCGCTGGTAACCGCATCGTTGTTGATGACAGCAGCGACGTTGTTGATCAACTTGATGATGCGCTTGGCCATGTAATAGCCGGGCGCGGCTTTGCCGCCGATGAGCACGCAGCGGGGTGTCCAGTCGGCGTCGTCACCGCGCTTAAGACGGTCGTAGAGGTGAATGACGTGCAGGACGTTGAGCAGCTGCCGCTTATACTCATGGATGCGCTTGACCTGAACATCAAAAATCGCCTCAATATTGAAGGTGACGCCGCATTCGGTCTCGACCATCTGCGCCAGTCGACGTTTGTTCTCCTGCTTGACCTCCCGCCAGCGGCTACAGAAATCCTCTTCGTTAACAAACTGAGCCAGGCTGGTCAGTCGGGAGAGGTTGGAGGTCCAGTCTTCACCTATCGTCTCTGTGATCAGCCGGGAGAGCCCCGGATTGCACAAGGAGAGCCAGCGGCGAGGAGTGACGCCGTTGGTCTTGTTGTTGAATTTCTTCGGCCAGAGCTCATAAAAGTCGCTGAACAGGCCCATCGACGAGCAGCTGAGAGTGGAGGGCGGCGACACCGTTGACTGAGAAACTGCCAACGATGGCGAGGTAAGCCATGCGCACCTGGGGATCCTTGCCTTCCTCTATGATCGACATGCGGCGTTGCCTTTCAGCGTCGCCGGGCCAGCGCCGGGCAACCTCTCCCATGAACTCGGCGTTAATTTCAAAGATGATGTCGAGCAGGCGCGGCAGAAGACGGGCAAAGGTCGCCACCGACCAGCGCTCAAGGGCCTCGGGCAGCAAGGTGTGATTGGTGTAGGCCATGGTGGTGCTGGTGATTTGCCAGGCGTCTTTCCATGCCAGTCCGTGCTCGTCCATGAGCAGGCGCATCAGTTCGGGCACTGCGCAACTCGGATGGGTGTCGTTGAGCTGGAAGCGGTTCTTTTCAGCGAATGCGGAAAAATCTTCACCGTGAGTGCCGACCCAGCGGGAGAGGATGTCCTGCAGGCTTGCCGAGGCGAGAAAATACTGCTGGCGCAGGCGCAGCTCCTTGCCGCTCTCACTGGCGTCGTTTGGGTAGAGCACCAGGGTAATCAACTCGGCCGAGTTTTTGGCCTCCACCGATTCGGGATAGAGGCCGGCGTTGAATTCACCAAGGTCGAATTCGTCGGTTGAACAGGCTTGCCAGAGCCGCAATGTATTGACAGTGCCGTTATGGTAACCCGGTATCGGCACGTCGTAGGGGACCGCCAGTACATCGCGGGTATCCACCCAGCGCGGCCGACTGCTGCCATTAACGCGCTGCCACTCGGTGCGACCTTCAAAACGCACCCGCTGGGTATACTCGGGGCGTTCCAGCTCCCAGGGGTTGCCCTCGCGCAGCCAGTGGTCGGGTTCCTCAACCTGTTCACCACCACTGATCAGCTGGCGGAACATACCGTACTCGTAGCGCATTCCGTAACCGGTCACCGGCAGCTGCAAGGTGGCGCAGCTGTCGAGAAAACAGGCGGCAAGCCGCCCCAGGCCACCGTTGCCGAGCCCGGCATCATGCTCGTTTTCGGCCAGCTCTTCCAGCTCCAGGCCCAGGCAGCGCATGGCCAGCTCAGCCGTTTCGTCGAGCCCGATGTTAAGGGCGGCATTGCCCAGGGTGCGCCCCATCAGGAATTCCAGCGACAGGTAGTAAGCGTGACTGGCATCGGCCGCTTCGTAAGCGTAGCGGGTGTTCTTCCAGCGCTCCATCAGCCGGTCTCGCAGGCTCAGAACCAGGGCTTTATAGGCATAATGGGTCGATCGAGAGTGGCGGTCGCGGCCCAGGGTGTAGGTATAGTAGCGTCGAAAATCTTCCACCATGCTGTGTACGTCCATGCCGATGGAGGGGAGATCGGTCAAACTTGCGTTGAATTTATGTTGTAAGGTCTTAACGTCCATGCTTTATCCCTTTATATAAATGGGAGTTTTACCACCCAAAAAAATAAATCTGTGACTCTATTGATAAATTTACCCTATGCAGTCTGTCCTGTTTCATCTCAGTAAATAATAGTACTAATCTGAAGAGGAATGTAACACATATACTGACAGAGTCTTCTTTTATGGAAACTTGTGCAATGATTCAGGATCACCAGCTAGTGTCCCGTGCGGTTAGTTCGCCGCACAAATTGCGCGTGATTTTGGTTCCTGGCAAGGCACGATGACGCAGGTCTAGCCAGGCTTAAACCGAGGAAACGTAACGCAGGCAGGGGGCAAAAGCGCCGAAAATTGAAGGTATGAATTAACCGCACGGGGCACTAGTGTCCCGTGTGGCTGACCTTCGTCTCACCATCGGTTAGAGCTTGTTGATCTCACTGGCCAGGGTGCCGTTGTCGGGCATCCCCTCGCAGATCATCCTGATCACTGCGTTGCGGTCGATCAGGTAGGTGACGCGGCCACTGCCATATTGCGCGCTGATCGAGCCGTCATCGGCGAGCAGCGGAAAGCTGAGGTCGAGCTCTTCGGCGAATTCGTGGTGGGTCTCCAGGGTGTCTGCACTTACGCCCAGAACCTGGGCGTCAAGCTTGGCAAAGTCAGCAATATCACTTTGAAAAGCCTTCATTTCGCTGGTTCAGCCAGGGGTGAAGTCTTTGGGGTAGAGGGCCAGTACCACCGGGCCTTGCTCAACCAGCTGACTGAGCACGACCTTGCCTTTCGTGGATGGCACGCTGAAATCGGGTGCCTGGTCGCCGACCTTGAGAGTCATTGCCTTGTTGACTTTTTTCATAGCATCGCCTTTCCTCTGTTAAGAAAATCTGTCATGAACCCCGTAATCCGTAACCAGCTGTTTCAATGAAACCGGCACCATCCAAGGCTGATACAGTGTGCCATCCTCCAGTCGCTCATATCTCTAGGCATCGCTGGTCATGATGAACAGCGGTTGGCCCTGGAATGATTCATATCTCGGCCGCAAACGCTCGGTGCAGTAATACTTCTCAACGTTGACCACCTTTTTCTGGCCGGTGACAACGCTGATAGGCACCGTGTCGTAGCTGCCGTTGTGGATACTCACCAGACGTCCCGAGGTGTTGGACAAAACCAGGTCGAGAGCCATGTTGCCGAAGGCCATTGGCACGATGGAATCGAGGGCGTCGGGATCGCCGCTACGCACCAGGTAGCCGAGGCGCTGGTTGAGCACGTTGATCCGTCGATCCTGGTTGAAGCGCGGTGAAAGCTCCTTGAGCTGGGCCGAAACCTGGTCGCCGATGCCACCCAGCTTGCGGTGACCATACTGGTCGACATCCTGCCCTTCGAAACTCATTTCCTGCTGGTGCTTCATTCGAGCGCCCTCGGAGATGAGCAGCACTGAGTATTTGCTCGGGTGTTGGTTGCGGTCGTCAGTCATCAGCCTCGCCAATTGTTCAACATCGAACTCGTGCTCGGGGATGATGCAGCGATCGGCCGCCCCGGCCATGGTCGGCAACAGGGCGCTGAAACCGGCATAGCGACCGAACACCTCGATGACCAGGTAACGCTCGTGGCTGCCGGCTGAAGTGCGCAAGCGGTGGGTCAGCTCGATGGTACGGGTGACGCAGGTCGAAAAACCGATGCAGTAGTCGGTGCCGGGCACGTCATTGTCCATGGTTTTAGGGATGGCGACCACCTTGACCCCTTCTTCGTGCAGGCGCTGGCCATAGCTCAGGGTGTCGTCGCCGCCAATGGGAATCAGGAAGTCGAGACCAAGAAAATCGATATTCTTGAGCACTTCAGGCGTAACATCGTTGATTTCATCCGTGTATTTCTCGCTCAGATGTCTGGGCAGATTGGCTTTAGGCAGGTGGCTCGGCCTGGTGCGAGAGGTATGCAGAAAGGTGCCGCCGGTACGTCCGGCACGGTTAACGATATCCTGGGTCAGGTCCTGCACGTTGGCGCTGTTGTCGACCTGCGGGTCGGGCACCAGTTCCACCAGCCCCGCCCAGCCACGACGGATGCCGAGCACACGGTAGCCTTCGCGCAGGGCGCGGATGGTAATCGCCCGGATAGCAGGGTTGAGGCCGGGCACATCGCCGCCGCCGGTGAGAATTCCGATGGTTCCTTTGCTGGACATAGTCTATCTCCTGTCGTTGCCTGAGATTGTTTTCTCTGTTGTCACAATCTTATAGCAAACAACCCATTTCTCAATCGGTCGACTGAAGATAGAACCGAATCAGACCAGCGGTGATGCGCGGATCAAAGAAGCCATGCTTGGCAAGTGGCGAGGAAAGGGGCAGTGTCATGCTGCCGGAGGGGAGCTCAAGGTAGGGGACCAGGTACCAGCCCCGTCTTTCAGCCTTGCCATAAGGTCCAGGAAAGATCGTTTTTGCCGGTACTCCAGGTGAACCTGGAGTCGCAATCCAGACATTTGTAATCCTGCTCTTCGTGGCCGCGAGTTCCAGCCCCTGAAAAGACGCGGCATTCATCAATCTTGATCAACCACTGATGGGGCTTGCCCCGGTGGGTTTTCCTGGATTGCTCTTCGCACAGGCTGCAGGTTTCCATGGTTATCTCTTTCTGTCGTATAGGTGGATGGCTGTAACCGTCCGGAGGTGAGTTATGTCGTTTACACGCCATCCTACACCGTCCTTAGAGATTAAGATAGAGAATGCACAAGCCTTCTAAACCAGCCTCGCCTGAATTCTGGTAAAATATCACAAACAGCTGCCAACAGAGGGCCTTATATGGATAACAATCAAAATCAATACCCACCGGGCTTTCCTGCAGGACACCTTGCGTCTGCAGATCGATTTTCGGCAGACGGACCAGAACCTTGGTAAAGCGCCGCCAGCAACCCAGAAGCCCCCACTAGAAGGGCAGACGTTGATCCTGCTGCCCGACAAGCAAGCCTTCCAGGGGTTCCGCGGCACTGACCTGATCGAGGCGATCGAAGGCCGCAAAAGTCATCGTCGCTTCCAAGCCCTGTCTTTATCTCTGGCCGAGCTGGCTTTTCTGCTTTGGGCGACCCAGGGTATCAGAAAAGTGCTGGCCCCCGGCACCGCTTTGAGGACGGTCCCTTCGGCAGGTTGTCGACATGCTTTTGAAACTTACCTGGTGGTGAATAACGTCGAAACCCTTGAGCAGGGCGTCTATCGTTATCTGCCAATAGAACATGCCCTGGTTTTTGAGCATCAGGCAGAAAACCCGGCAACCCGTTTAACCGAGGCAACTCATGGACAGGGCTTTATCGCCACTGCTCCCGTGACCTTTGTCTGGACCGTGATTCCGTATCGCATGGAATGGCGCTATGACCTCGCGGCGCACCGTGTGCTCGCCATGGATATCGGTCACGTCTGCCAGAACCTCTACCTGGCCTGTGAAGCGATTCAGGCCGGGACCTGTGCTGTTGCCGCTTACCATCAGGAGAAGATGGATGCGCTTTTGCAGGTTGATGGAGAAGATGAATTTACGATTTACATGGCACCGGTGGGCAAGGTGTGAGCTAGATTGTCGGCTTATAAAAGTCTGGCTTCTGCCCCTGTCTATTATCAGAATATTGGGTATAGTTAGTAACAAGACGCCGCCACGTATTCTGTGATGTATCCCAACATAACTTTTCAATAAATAGGTGTGAACAATGCAACTGAAAGATTATTTCGAAAACAATAAAGGGGTTGGTGTGATGTCCACGGCCGATTTGCAAGGCAGGGTCGATGCCGCGATTTATGCGCGTCCTCATGTCATGGACGATGGAACGATCGCCTTTATCATGCGTGATCGCCTGACCCACCAGAATATTGCGCAGAATCCATACGCAATCTATCTGTTTATCGAAAATGCAGCTGGCTACAAAGGGGCGCGGCTTTTCCTGAAAAAGGTCAGAGAGGATGACGATGCCGAGTTGCTCAAGGAGATGACCCGACGCTGCCTCTCCCCGGAAGAAGATGCGGCCAAGGGGCCCAAGTTTATCGTCTACTTCAAAATAGAAAAGGCTCTGAAGCTGATCGGTGGGGAGAGCCTGGACATTGATATTGGCTGAGTTTACCGTGTCCGGCCAGCTGCGATTATCAGCAAAGTATTTTCCCGGCATTAAAATCTTGCTGCTCAGCCTCGTTATGCTCTGCTCAGGAGATCTGTCCTTGGCTTATGAAGAGCCTGACTACGTGGTCATAAAAGAGTACCCCGCGTTCGAACTGCGCCAGTACCAGGCTTATGTCGTGGCCGAGACCCAGGTGGCTGGTGCCTTCGAAGATGTTGGCAGCCAGGCCTTCCGCAGATTGTTCGGTTATATCAGTGAAGATCAGCGGCCAGAGGGCAAAATCGCCATGACCACGCCCGTGCTTCAGCAGCCCTTTGCGGCTGGCGAGAACCCTGGCGATGATGGCTCGCCAGCGGCGGATGCCGGCAGCCGATATCGTTTTGCCTTTGTTATGCCCGCCGGATACACCCTGGATGATCTGCCGAAACCGGACAAAGCCACCATTCAGCTCCGAAGCATTCCGGCAAGACTGATGGCTGCCCGTCGCTATTCCGGGACCTGGAGTGAACAACGTTATCGAAAAAACCAGGATCAATTACTCGAAGCCGTTCAGGCCGCAGGCTTAAAAACCCTGGGAACACCGATCTTTGCCCGTTACAACGCGCCATTCAGCCTCTGGTTTTTGCGCCGCAACGAGGTTCTGATCGAAGTTGCGGCGCCATGATTCAGCAATGCAGTTGAGTGCTCGATGTTTCACTCAACGCCTGGACTCTACGCCAAAACACTAAACTCTATGCCAAAGACTAAACACAGCTTCCTGCTTGTCCTCCTGCTGTTCTGCGGATTCTCCTCGGTCTCCTGCGCGGCAGGACAAAGCACGAATCCCGGCGAAGGCTTGGCGCCTTGTCCGACGTCACCGAACTGCGTATCCAGCAAAGCTGAAGATGAAGGGCACAAGGTTGCACCGCTGCAGCTTTTCGGTGCCAGCTGAAGAGGCCTGGCGATTACTGAAAGAGCAGCTGGCAATGCTGCCTCGCACGGTCATTGTCACTGAAAAGCCGGCTTATCTTCACGCGCAAGTCGAAAAGTGCCGTGTTTGGCTTTGTCGATGACCTGGAGTTTTCTCTGCGACCCGGACAAGGGATGATCGCTGTTCGTTCAGCAGCGAAAACCGGATATTATGACTTTGGTGTAAATCGGCGGCGGGTTGAAAAGCTGCGCGCGGCATTCCGGCAAGCGGGAGTGTCCCGTAATGCCGGACAGGGGCTGCTGGGTTTCAGAACAAGACTCGAAAAGGAGTCTCCTGATGGATAAAAAGCTCGAGCAATTTTTTTTCGCAGCCCTCGGCGGAGCTCTGGCCGTTAAAGATAAACTGGAAGCCAACAGCGACGAAATCAAGGCCTGGCGCGAAAAGAGCGAAGAACATGCGCAGTCATTTTTCGACGAGCTGGCCAAGCGCGGCGAAAAAGAGAAAGATCAATTCAAGGATATGCTCAAGGACATCGTCAAAGAGGTGGTCGCTGAGCTCAACCTGGCGACCAAAGATGACCTGAAAAAGCTAAAAAAAGAGCTGAGCAAGAAAGGTGATTCGTAGCTTCTGGCTCGCTCTGTACCTGTGCCGCCCGCAGCGCAGTTACGCGATCTTCCGCTTTCTGGTGACCGTGTTCCTGCTTTTTCGACGTCGGCGTCGCTGGCTGCTGTGGCGTCCCTTGATCCCCGCAAGCGCTGGTGGAAAATATCCGCTCCCTTGGCGCCAGCTTTCTCAAGCTGGCCCAGGTGCTGGCAACCCGGGCCGATTTTTTCGACCCGGACTACCTGCAGGCGCTTCGGCAGCTGCATGACCGCATGCCGTCGATGAGCGACAAGGATCGCCTGCGTGCTTTCCGCCGCGCTTTCCCCGACCCTGATGTGTTCGCCAATTTCGACCAGCTGCCGCTGGCCAGTGCGTCCATCGGCCAGGTGCACAAAGCCGTGCTGCGCGAGACGCACACGGTTGTCGCCGTCAAGCTGCTACGGGAGAATATCCAGTTGCAGGTGCGCATCGATATCCGCTTGCTGAACCTGTTCCTGAAGATCTTCCGGCCGCTCTTTACCGATCAGACCCGCCACTCAATCGAATCGGTGTTGAAGGCCTTCTCGCAGGTGATCCTGCAGGAAGTGAGCATGCGCCAGGAGTTGGCCAACCTGGAGCATTTCAGCCAGGTTTACGCCGATTCGGGGGTGCGTTTTCCGGTGCCTTTCCCGCAGTATTGCACGGACAATGCCCTGGTGATGAGCTTTGAAGAAGGCATCCGCATTGATGACGTTGCCCTGGTCAAACAGCTGGATATCACCTTTCAGCGAGCTGATGCAGCGGCTGGTCGTGTTTTATGTCGAGCAGATGCTGGTTAAAGGCTTTTTCCACGCTGACCCTCACCCCGGCAACCTGCTGGTCAGCCCCGCGCGGCGAACTGATCCTGCTCGATTTCGGCATGGTCAGCCGGATTCCCCAGAGCATGCGGCAGGCGATGATTTACGCGGTCAAAGCCGCCTACGATAGAGACTTTGAACTCCTGGTCAGCGCCACGCGCAGGATGGGCATCCTCACCGAGGAGTCTGATTTTGCCGGACTGAGCAGTGTCGCCGAGAACTTGTTCGAGATCTTCGACAGCGACCACCTCAAGGCCTCGAGCATGCAGGAACTCGCCTTCGGCATCCTTGACGTCATGCATGACCAGCCGTTCAAGCTGCCGCAGGATGTCATCTACGTCATGCGGGTCAGCTCCCTGGTCGAAGGCATCGGCACCCAGTACGTTGAGAATTTCAACGGCATCAAGGACATCCTGCCGATCCTCAGGCAGAACCTGCCGCGTGCTCTGGGCGAGGGCGGCCTTTCCTTCGAGCGACTGCAGCATGAGTTTATGCAGCTGCCGATCACGCTGAGCAAGGCGCGCAAGGTTGTTGAACTGGCGGAGCAGGGCGACCTGGTGGTGCGTATGGCGAGCGCTGATCGAGACTACCTGCTGGAGCGCCTCGGCAAGTATCTGCATGGCCTGGGCCGCTTGATCTTTCTTCTGGCCCTGGCCTTCTATTTTCAACAGCTGCAGCAGGATTGGGCGGTTTATCTTTCCATTGCCTGCCTGTTCGCTGCAGCGCTGTCGTTGTTCCGCCGAAGCTGAACAAGGTCGGTACAGAAGCAGCGCAGAGAGTTTTTATAACAATGGGAAGGCAATGAAGACGTTCGGACGATTGACTCTTTTGCTGACCTGTCTCGTTCTGCTGTTTGCGCAGGTCATTGCTGGCGCAAGAGGTGTCACAGGACTTTAGCTCTCTGGCTTGAGCATTTTCGTCAGGACGCCCGGTCTGCAGGGATCTCGGAAAAGACCTTGAATGCGGCGCTGGCCAATCTTGAGGAACCTGAACCGCGGGTGATAGAACTCGATCAAAAACAGCCGGAGCAGACCCAGTCGCTGGAGGATTATGTTGCCGCACGGGTCAGTCAGAAGCGTATCGCCGAAGGGCGCCTGATGCTTCAACGCTATCCCACCTGGTTGGGCCGGATCGAACGACGCTACCAGGTTCAACGACGCTTCATCGTTGCTCTCTGGGGGATCGAGAGCAGCTACGGCCGGCACACCGGGGACATTTCTGTCATCCAGGCCCTGGCCACCCTGGCTTACGACGGACGTCGCGGGGACTACTTTCGCAAGGAGTTGCTGGAGGCGCTGAAAATTCTCGATGCCGGGCATGTCTCCCTGTCGCGTATGCAAGGGTCCTGGGCCGGGGCGATGGGACCTTTCCAGTTTATGCCGTCCTCTTATCGTCACTATGCGGTCGATGGCGATGGCGACGGCCGTATTGATCTCTGGGGTTCGGTCCCCGATGCGCTGGCCTCGGCGGCCAATTACCTGGCAAAAGCCGGCTGGCAGGACGATCAAACCTGGGGTCGGCCGGTTAAACTGCCGAAAAAAATTGATGCTGCGCTGATCGGCCTGGAAACCAGCCTGCCGTTGTCGCGCTGGCAGGCTATCGGTGTGCGGCGCAGCAACGGCCGTGCGCTGCCTCGTCGTAATCTGCAGGCCTCGTTGATTATCCCTGATGGCCCGTCCGGTCCTGCCTACCTGGTCTATGATAATTTCCGGGTGCTGCGGCGCTGGAATCGCTCAAATGCTTTTGCTGTTGCCGTCGGCACACTGGCCGACAGTTATGCCGAATAGCGGGGGCAGGGACTATCGTCTCGTGGCTGTCGTGCTGGGAGACTTAAAGCTAAAATCGCCAGCTGGTTTTCTTCTGCACATCTCTTGAAAAAACGGTCTCATACCCGTTAGAAGCTCAACGTGGAGGCGCAGAGGACGCAGAGTAAAAAAAGACTGCAAAGTTTGGTTTTGATTCCTCTACCATCCTTCTCGGTCTCTGCATCTCTGCGTTAATTGTTTGGCTGTCCTTTCTTTTAGTTTCGACATCTAAAAAAGTCAATTACTGCCTCTCAAGCATCTTTTGTCTCGGGGTGGCCATCACGCTGCAGGAGCTGACCGCAGGATCAATCGCCAGAAACTCTTCCTTCGCCATCATCTCCCAGCGCAGCTTTTCATCCAGGGGCTCCGATGAAATCAACCAGGAGTCTGCCGAGCGGGCTTTGAAAAGAGAATAGTAGTCCGGTTCCCTGGCGTAATCACGATAAGCGAATAACTTCACGCCGTCACTGAACAGGCAATTCAGCGCCGAGAATTTGTGTTGCTGCTTGATCAGCGCGGCCGTATCAAGAAAGGCCTGACCCAGATCCTCAGCCTTGCCGCTCATAACGTGATAAAAGAACACCTCCGTATCGAGGGCATCTGCCCCGAGCCCCGGTATGCTGATATCGGCAAGCAGGCCCTGGTAATCGTAGACCACGCCGTTGTGAAAAAACACGCTGTTGTTGAGGTGGAAAGGGTGGGCATGCCGGGTGCTGAATCTGTCTCCCCAGGCAGATTTGCGCAGATGGAGAATCATGATGGGCGAACTCTGCGCCGCGCTTAATATGCCGGTGACCTTGTCGGTTTCTTCGAGCAGGCTGGCGCCGCTTTTATGGACGACCAGTTGTCCTTCCTGGTAGAAGGCCAAACCCCAGCCGTCCTCGTGACCCGGAGGATCCTCGGCCATGACTATACCGCTGCGGGCGAGCTCGCAGAAGCGTGCGACGATCTCCTGGTGCTTTGCATAATCGAAATTGGTGATCCCCAGAACTCTGCACATTTAGAAGAACCACTTGGTAACGAAGACGGCGACAATGATGCCGATAAAATCCGCAATCAGGCAGACCGGCACAAGGTAACGGGTTTTCCTGATGCTGACGGCGCCAAGATAAACGGCCAGCACATAAAAAGTGGTTTCGGCGCTGCCCATGATCACGGCCGACATCTGGGTGGCCATGGAGTCGACGCCGGTGGTTTTGACGATGTCCGTAAACAGCGCGGTCGAGGCGCTGCCGGAGAGCGGTTTGATGATGGCCATGGAGACCGCTTCGATCGGTACCTCGAGAAAAGCAAACACGCTGTAAAAAGCGCTCTTGACATAGTCGAAAGCGCCTGAGGCCTGGAAGCCTTTAATGGCGACGAAGATGGTCACCAGATAAGGGAAGATGTTGAGGATGATGGCCGGTCCTTCTTTGGCCCCCGCGACGAAGGAGTCGTACACCCTGACTTTCTTGACGGTGCCGTAGACGACCGTAAACAGAATGAACAGCGGGATAATCAGCAGCGAGATGTATTCGACGTACTCGTATCATCTGAAGATCTTCCTGAACGCAGCCAGCACCAGCAGCGCCGTCATGGTGGAAATTGCGGTGGCGATCAGCACGGGCAAAACGACCGCGGCCGGATTGTGGTGGCCGTAGTTGGCCAGGATGCCGATGACCGAGAAGGGGATCAGCTGGATACTGGCGGTGTTGATGACGATGAAAGTCATCATCTCGGGCGTGATGGCGCCTTTGTCTTCATTGAGCGTCTCGAGTTCCTGCATGGCCTTGATGCCGAGAGGCGTCGCGGCGTTGCCGAGGCCGAACAGGTTGGCCAGAACATTCAGGGTGATGGCCGTAATCGAAGGATGATCGCCGGGGATGTTTTTGAACAATCGGCAAATGATCGGCTTGAAGAGGTGGGCGATCCGGTAGATCAGGCCGGAGTCTTCGAGGATCCGGGTGATGCCCATCCAGATCGAGACGATGCCGAGGAGGTAAAGCGAGATCTCCACGGCCGATTTTGCGCCGTCGAAGATCGATTTGGTAAACGCCTCCAGGTTGCCGGTAAAGATGGCGAAGACGATGCTGACGCAAATCATGATCAGCCAGAGGATGTTCATGGGGTTGCTCCGGGGAAAGACATTTCTCTGATCAGAAGCTGCTTCTGCTCGGTATTCAGATCAACCCCTGCACCGATGGGCAGGGTTATCTTGTTTTTGACATGGCCGATGCAGGGACAATGCACAACCGGGAAGTCCAGTGCCATTTGTGAGGCGAGGATGTCATAAACCTTCTGGCTGCCGATGCCGCGGAAATCGCCGAGAATAAGTGCTTTGAGACCCTTGAATTTGCCGGCAAGGATCCACTGGGTCAGGTAGCGGTCCACCTGGTGCAGCTTTTCATCGACATCTTCGAGAAACAGGATCGCATTGGTCGTGTCGATCTCCCAGTCGGTATCGATCAGGGCGGTCAGGGTAATCAGGTTGCCGCCTTTCAGAATGCCGCTGGCAGAGCCGGGATTATAGACTTTACAGCGGGCGCCTTTGAGCAGGTTCTTCTCCGGATAGCCTGTAAAGGCGTTGACCAGAGATTTCAGGGTAAAAGGCGTCGGCTTGTCCAGGTTGATCAGCATGGGGGCATGCAAGGTCACCAGCCCCGTGCGCTCGAAGATCGGGTTGAGTAATGCGGATAAGTCGCTGAAGCCGGCGATGATTTTCGGATGTTTTTTGATCAGCTCGAAGTCTATGAAAGGCAGTGATTTCATCGCACTGTAGCCTCCGCGCAAGGCCAGGATGATATCGACCTGGGGATCTTCAAACGCCCCATGGATTTGATCGGCCTTCTCTTGTGGCGAGGGCAGCACCTGCGGGAATTCCGGATTGATGACGTTAAAGCCCAGCTTTTCGAGCTGCCTGATGCCAGCGGTAAAGTCACGTTTCTTCTTGATCAGATAACTTGGCGTGACAATGAAGATGTTTTTCAATGGAAGGTCTCCGACGAAGATAATACAGATATTTAGCCTTAACAATTAAAGTCATACCTTAAACACGATGACCTGTAAACCAAACAAAGCTCGGTCAATAAATATTACTGGCATCACAAAGTGCGCAAGCCGCCTAATTGACGGGCTCAATCCTCACCAGCATGCCATCATCTTCATCGGTAATCAGATAAATATAGCCATCCGGGCCCTGTTTGACGTCGCGGATACGACCCAGCTGGTTTTTCAACATACGCTCTTCGTTGACGACCTTTTCGTCTTTGAGACTCAAACGTACCAGCATCTGGTCTTTCAGGGCACCGACCAGGAGATTGCCTCGCCAGAGCGGGAACTTGTCGCCCGTATAGAAGGTCATGCCTGAAGGGGCAATCGATGGGACCCAGTAATAGAGGGGCTGCTCCATACCCGGCTTATGGGTGCCTTCACCAATCTGAGTGCCAAAAAAGTAATTGACCCCATAGGTAATGACCGGCCAGCCATAGTTGCGGCCGGGGCGGATGATGTTGATTTCATCACCGCCCTGTGGCCCGTGCTCATGCGTCCAGAGCTCACCGGTCTCCGGGTTCAGTGTGGCGCCCTGCATGTTGCGGTGGCCGAGGGTGTATTTCTCGGCTCGCCAGCCTTGACGGCCGACAAAGGGGTTGTCTGCGGGTACGCGGCCATCATCGTGCAGGCGAATCACCGAACCGGCGTGATCGTCGGGGCGTTGCGCGCGCGGCTTGTCACCCCGGTCACCCAGGGTGATGTAGAGATAACCTTCGCGGTCGAACACCAGGCGTGAACCGAAGTGATGGTCGCTGTTCGATTTCGGCGCCATACGGAAAATGACGTCAACCTCTTCAAGACGATTTCCGACCAGTTTGCCCCGCGCCACCTCTGTGCCTATGCCCTCTGCGCCAGCCCCGGCGAAGGAAAAGTAAACCAGCCGGTTGGTCTTAAAGTTCGGGTGCAGGGCAACATCGAGCAAGCCGCCTTGCCCTCGCACCGCTATATCAGGCAGCCCGCCAACCGGTTCCGGGTTAAGCCGGCCATTCTCGACAATTCGCAGCCGACCGGGCCTCTCTGTGATAAGAATCCGATTGTCCGGCAGGAAAGTGAACCCCCATGGATGCTCGAGACCGGTGACGATTTTAACAATACGCAGGTTGTACTCTGTGGTTTTGATGACATCTGCAGCAAAAGCTGTTGTTGACAGCAGGATTGCCAGAGAAATACAGATTATGCTGATAAGTCCTGATTTGCCGTGATGCATAACGAAACCTCCCGGAGGGGTTAGAGACCTCCTGCTGTTAAATATACTGCATAACGGGGAGACTCAAAAGAGACAGTTTTTAATTTTAGCGTCTCCGGTTGTTGCTGAAGGATTTTTTATCATGTGCCTGGCGTTACAGCTTCTGCTTCGATTTTGCAGATGACAGGTCAGCAACGCCCCGGCATCTTGACGCAGTTTTAATTGCAGACTTTGTTATAATATCAAGCCTCTATGAAATAATTTTGCTTATGTCTCCACAAATCACTGGATAGACCTTTATGTATGCAAACCTCGCCATCCTTGCTGCCTTGATACTTATCTACAGCCTTGTTTGCGGCGGTCTCGAAAAGACTCCCTTCAGCGGAGCGATTATTTTTACCGCCTTCGGTCTGCTGCTCGGCCCCCTCGGCCTGGGCTATCTGAACCTGGAGGTCGACGCGGAATTGTTGAGTACCCTCGCAGAGCTGACTCTGGCCCTGGTTCTGTTTACGGACGCTTCCACCGCTAACCTGGATATCCTGAAGAAAAACCTTGCCATCCCGCAAAGGCTTCTCCTGATCGGCTTGCCGTTGACCATTTTACTTGGCTTCCTGGTTGGCCTTCTGGTTTTTGATGGTCTGACTTATATAGAGATTGCCATTATCGCGATCATGCTGGCGCCCACCGATGCGGCCCTGGGCAAGGTCGTGGTGACCAACCAGGCCGTGCCCTGCAGAATCCGCGAGAGTCTGAATGTAGAAAGCGGCCTGAATGATGGTATCTGTGTACCGATTCTCTTCATCTTCCTGGCGCTGGCCGCGAGCTCCGGAGTCGATGCGGGAACACCGCTGCTCGCACTGAAGCTGGTTGTCGGAGCGATCGGCATTGGCGCTGCCGTGGGCGCTGGCCTGACATTTATAGCCGCGCGGCTATTTCCTCATTGTGCCGAACGTGGCTGGATCACCGAGACCTGGCAACAGCTCTGTATTCCGGCTCTTGCCGTGACCTGTTTTGCCGTGGCACAGAGCCTTGGAGGCAGCGGTTTTATCGCCTGCTTTGTCGGTGGCATGTTGTTTAACATCCTGGTGAAACGACATAAACATCGCTTCCTGCTCGCCGCCGAAGGAACCGGTGATACGCTGGCACTGATCACCTGGGTGGTCTTCGGTGCCGCGGTGGTGGGTCAGTCGATCGGTTCTTTTGACTGGCAGGTTGTTGTCTACGCCCTGCTCAGTCTGACGATCGTGCGTATGTTGCCGGTCTTTCTGGCCCTCAGTGGCATGCCTATGCGCACCGGGGAAAAGCTCTTTATGGGCTGGTTCGGTCCCAGGGGGTTGGCAAGCATCGTGTTCGCTGTGATCGTGCTCAACAAACACCTGAATGGCAGCGGCACAATTACCATGACCGCAGTTTGTACCATCCTGTTGAGCGTGGTCGGCCATGGCCTTAGTGCCAACCCACTGGTCGCCCAGCTTGCTGCCAGGCTCAAAGGTTCTGTTGATAAAGCATAAGATCTAGCGTTCTATGAACTCAAAAGGAAGGTGTTAACGCTGAGCGCAGAGGACTCTCGCGCTAAAAGCTTTTGCTTAACGCCCAAGAACCTGTCATCTGGTCATTCCTCGTTCCTCGTCCCACGTGCCGAAATTCACCAAGCTCCTGATCATCTCGTGTCGATTACTGCACCAGGATGGTTCTGACTGCGCTTTGCGTCGCTGCGCCATGGCTGTCTCGGGCAATCATCCTCCAGTAATAGGTTGTCCCTGAGAGCAGTCCGTTGACCGTCACTGACTGAGCGCCTGTCGGCAACCCGGTACTGTCGTTTTCAGCTGCATTATCATCTCCACCACCACCTCCACCGCCGCAAGAAACCATCGCCAGAAACAGGGCCATGAGGGTCAGGCCCAGAAACAACTTGCGGCGGCGGGCCAGGCCGGCGAGCAGAGCGGCAAGCCATAAGCCTCCGGCAGCCAGTACCATAGCAGGGACCGTCTCGACCTGACGCGTGGTCGGAAATGAGAAATCGGCATGGGCTGAATAGGCCAGAAATTGCGACAACGACATCGCCGTCAGGATCACTTGCCGGCAGCCAGGTGAATGTCACGCTGGTGCCCACCGTTGCGCCACTGGCCGGACCCAGGGGTTGTGGTGCAACCGGCGGGGTATTGCCGGTGCCGGACATCGTGACCGTAACACGCTCTTCAGCGACGGCGTTGGAGAGGATGACCAGGCTTCCGGAGAAACTCCCCGGCAGGGTCGGGGCGAACCGAACAGCAACGGAACAGGTTTCGCCGGCCGGCAGAGTTCTGCTGCTGCAGTTGTCACTGACAAGCTTGAATGGCTCACGGACATTGCTCAGATCAGTGCCCCCCAGGGTCAAGGGCACGCTGCTGCTATTCCGCACCAGAACACTGGCCGTGGCGCTAGCGCCCGGGGCCACGCTGCCGAAGGCGAGTTCTTTGTCGTCTTCCGGGCTGATCGAATCCGTCACTTTGATGTCGCGCTGACCGGACAGGTAATTGAAGGCCGCCAGGGAATCGACCAGGCCGTAACCGTAGGTATTGTCTGCGCCGGGTGTCTCCGAGATCGGTGGCCGACTGTTTCAGTGTTGTTTCAAGAACAGCTGACAGGGCTTCGGGAAAGGCACTGAGCAACAGCGCCATCACGCCGCTGGCATGCGCTGCCGAAAAAGATGTGCCGGAGACCATAATGTAGGAGTCGGGGATAACCCCGCCGGTGGTCAGGTCGCTCGTCCAGCTCTGGAACCCGGGCGCCACCACTTCGGGATAGATCGTAGCGTCGCAAGCAGAGGGCCCGCGGGCACTGAAAGAACTGATCAGGGCAGGGGAGGAGAAAGTCCCCACCGAGCCGACGGCAAAGCTTTGCGGATAATTGGCCGGTGCAGTGCTGGTGCCAGCTTCCGGCCCGGTATTGCCGGCAGCAAAGATTACCACCATGCCCGCCGCTTTCATTGCCTGAATATCGTCCTGGAACTCTTTTGACAGATCATTACAGAGATTCGGATCATCATCGAATCCCCACGAATTGTTAACGATGTCCGGAGCATCATCTGTCTCCGGATTGTGATCCGGGTCAAGCAGCCATTGGAAGCCCGCATGGATACGACTGCTAAAGGCCATGCCGCGAATCTGCGAAGATTTTCACCCCGATCCATTCGGCGTCAGGCGCAACACCAATATAGGCTCCGCTGTTGTTGCCACCGAGAACCAGACCTGTCACTTGAGTGCCGTGGCCATCAAGGTCGGTCGGCACAAAAGGATGCTCGCCACTGGGATCGAACCAGCTGTTGCTGCCGCCGCGCCAGCGTGATCCGAGATCCGGATGATTGATATCGACGCCGCTGTCGACGATGGCCACTGTGACCCCTTGACCGGCATAGCCGAGATGCCCAGAGGCTCGGAGCATTGACCTGGTCGATGTTCGGTTCAGCCGGCCCCGAGGCTTGCGTCAGTATAATCTTTGGGAGTTCGATTACCTGATCAGCATCAACCGACGCCACCTCGGGCATTTGGGACATTGCCTCGATCTGGGCCGGGGTCGCCTGGAGCGCCATGCCGTTGATCAACCAGAGCTGTTGAGATTTGACGATTCCGTGTCGATCCAGAAGTTTTTGCAGGGGCTGTCGATTCTGCTTTGCGCGATCCTTGAGGCCCTGGATCAGCTGTGCCCGGGCCTGCCTCCGGATGGTGCCTTTCTTGCGGGATGGAGAGGCTAAGGGCTGAACCGCCAGCGGGTTTTTCATGCGAACGATGACCGGGATTTTTTCAGCAAAGCCCGTCATGCTCAGTTTACTCTGCAGGGATGGCCCGACTTTCCCCTCCTGTACCGCCATGCTGGACAAGGGCAACAGACAGCAGCCAAGGGTAAACACAAGAATGCGTTTAAAGATTTTTTGATTCATAGAGCAATATCGATCGCCTGGAGAATTCATGTCAATGGTTAAACATACATCCTGTAACTATACCTCATCTCCAGTCCAGGGTCGCGACGAAATACCTGGACAACTATCTCACCAGAGCGTTACATCGATATCCGCAACACCACGCTAGCCCTCCCTTAAAGATGTACTTTACGTCAAGAAACATTCTATGCACCTGACAATACAAAATATTGACACAATAAACTAGATATGGAACAACACAATATACTAGATTCTGTACGGCACATAAAACTAGAATATGTCCAACAGAATAAACTAGTGTCCCGTGCGGCGAACTGGCCGCACGGGACACTGGCAGTGTGTTTGTACATGCAATCAAAATGGAGTGATATTTATGGCCACCGCACATGATAAATTGGCCAGGGCGCTGGATGCGTTAAAAGCACTGCAAGAAGCCGGTAAGGTTGCTATAAGGTCTAAGGATCTTTCGCGGGCAAATAGAGAGCTGCTTGTTTCCAGTGGTTTCCTTCAGGAAGCAATGAAAGGATGGTACTTCCCGACACGCCCTGACGCTCCAAAAGGTGAAAGCACAACCTGGTACACTTCTTATTGGTATTTCTGTGCATCCTATCTTAATGAGCGCTTTGGGCAGAATTGGTGCCTGTCACCTGAACAATCGATCTTGCTTCATGTTGGCCAAAAACTGGTACCTCAACAACTGCTTGTTCGATCTCCAGTTGGGCAGAACAACACAGTTATGCTTCCTCACAACACCTCTCTTCTCGACCTGCAAGCAGAGATTCCAGAGGTCCATAATATAGAGGAAAAAGACGGGATGCGTGTATACTCTGCTCCCGCTGCTCTCCTTGCATGCCCTTCGTCCTTCTACAGAAATCATCCGGTCGAGGCGCGAGCAGTATTAGCAATGATTCCTGACGGCTCAATTCTTTTGCCAGATCTCCTCGATAAGGGGTTGTCCGTTGTTGCTGGTCGGCTGGCGGGAGCGATGCGAAACATTGGGCGTAACCGCATAGCCGATGAAATGCTGGCGACAATGAAAGCCGCGAGCCATGATGTGAGAGAGCAAGACCCATTTCAGTCTGTTGTTGAATTCCGGCCGTCTAAGTCTCCTCACGTAAATCGCCTGCGTTTAACCTGGCGCAGGATGAGAGAAGATATCCCTGCATTTCCTCCTGCGCCTGGCCGCCCTGAA
Source organism: uncultured delta proteobacterium (assembly GCA_963769955.1). Taxonomy (GTDB): domain Bacteria; phylum Desulfobacterota; class Desulfuromonadia; order Desulfuromonadales; family BM103; genus M0040. Next base: position 10,976 of record CAVYNW010000003.1, on the reverse strand, counting down.
GATGTTCATGTTTATTTACGTGAAGTTGACAAAGCTTATGCCGCTGATGCTTATCATTCCCTATCGATTGAAGGATATCGGGTTTCTCCAGAATTGATCGAACTGGTCCGTTCGGGAAGTTGGCATCCGGACAACAAAGAGAACGAAAATCATCGAGATGCAATGGCAGCCTCAGGCTATTGGCAGGCATTTACTGCTGTGCGCAAGAGCCTGGAGAGAATCCTTGCAGGAGAAAATCCCGGCCGGGTGGTTGACGAGGACCATGGCGGTTGGTATCGAAGCCTCTTCGCGCCGAGCGTTAGCGCAGGCATTCTGAAGCCGTCGGATCTTGCAGGATACAGAAATGATCAGGTTTTTCTGCGCGGATCAATGCACGTTCCTCCGAGGAAAGAGGCCGTTCGTGAATTAATGCCTGAGTTTTTTCAATTATTGGCAGAAGAAACCAACCCTGCCGCAAGGGCAGTCCTTGGCCATTTTTTCTTCGTCAACATTCACCCCTACATGGATGGAAATGGCAGGATGGGGCGATTTCTGATGAACGCCATGTTAGCTTCAGGGGGCTACCCGTGGACTGTCATCCCTGTCGAACTACGCGACGACTATATGTCAGCACTTGAAGAAGCCAGCACGAAGCAGAATGTAGCACCTTTTGCGAAGTTGATAGCTGAGCTGGTCAGGTTGCAAATGGAAAAATGATGTCGCTGCACAGCTTCGATTGTTGGTGCTTCAAGCTTCTGCTTACGGTTTTTTTTCGTTTCTAATCAACACGATTCACTAACAGAGCCTTTTTCTATGCCAAAGTTCAAGATCTTTCCAGACGTTGGCTTGACAGCAGGCCCATTGATACTTACCTTATGCTGCATAACGAAGCCAAACGTCACTATATTCTCCAGGAGGTAGCCCCACCATGTCAGTCAGTAAACGCAAGTTCAAGGCCGAGGTTAACAAGATCCTCGACCTGATGATTCACTCCCTCTACTCGCACAAGGAGATTTTCCTCCGCGAGTTGATCTCCAACGCGTCCGATGCCATCGACAAAGCCCGCTATCTGTCGCTGACCGATCAGACCATCAACCCGACAGGCGATGAGTGGCAGATCGAGTTGATCACCGATGCCGAGGCTGGCACGCTGACCGTGCGCGACAACGGCATTGGCCTGACCCGCGACGAAGCCGCCGAGTCACTGGGCACCATTGCCCACTCAGGCACCAAGGAGTTCCTCAAGCTGCTCGAAAGCAACAAGGTCAAGGACAACCCGGAGCTGATCGGCCAGTTCGGCGTCGGCTTCTACTCCGCGTTCATGGTCGCCGACCAGGTCACGGTTCTCACCCGTCGCGCCGGCGCAGCGGCCGATGAGGCGATCCGCTGGCAGTCGGGAGCTGATGGCAGCTACACCCTCGAAGACATCACCAAGGAGACGCGCGGCACCGATGTCATCCTTCACCTCAAGGAGGATGAAAAGCAGTATCTGAAAGAGTGGGAGATTCGCAAGGTCGTCAAGCAATACTCCGATTTCATCGAGTACCCGGTGGTGATGGAGGTGACCCGCAATCAGCCCGACCCCGATGACAAGGAAAAGACGCTTGAGAAAACCGAGCTTGAAACCCTCAACTCGCGCAAGGCGATCTGGATCAAGGACAAGAGCGAGGTCAGCGAAGAAGAATACAACGACTTCTACAAACACATTTCCAACGACTTCAATGATCCGGTCAGAAGGATCCATTATCGGGCGGAAGGCACCACGGAATTCTCGGTTCTGCTTTACCTGCCGAAAGAACGTCCCTTCGATATCTACTATCAGGACTACAAAATCGGCCCGACCCTCTACGTGCGTCGGGTCCAGATCATGGATCACTGCGAAGCGATGCTTCCTCCCTACCTGCGCTTCGTCAAAGGGGTGGTCGAATCAGCCGATCTGCCGCTCAACGTCAGTCGTGAGATTTTGCAGAACAACAAGGTCGTCGATGTCATCAAGAAGAACATCACCAAGAAGGTCCTCGACACCCTGACGACGATGAAGCAGGATGACCTGGAGGCCTACACAGTCTTCTACGATCAGTTCGGCCGCATCCTCAAAGAAGGCGTTCACACCGATTTCGAGCGCAAGGACGCCATCGCCGAGCTGCTGCTCTTCGAGTCGACCAAAACCGAGCCGGGCAAGAAAATCACCCTTGCCGAGTATGTTGGGCGCATGCCCGAGGAGCAAAAAGAGATTTACTACATGACCGGCCCCGACCGGACGACCGCCGAGTCGTCGCCTTATCTGGAAGTTTTCAAGGAGAAGGGCATCGAGGTGCTGTTGATGACCGACGACATCGACGATCTCATCATCAGCAGCCTGGGGCAATACCAGGAGAAAGAACTGCAGTCAGCCATCAAGGGAGACCTTGACCTCGGTGACAGCGACAAGAAGGAAGAGAAACAAAAGGAGTACAGCGACCTGCTGGCGTTGATGAAGGAGCAGCTCAAGGACGTGGTCAGCGAAGTCCGTGTCTCGGGACGTCTCAAGGATTCAGCGGTCTGTCTGGTCGCTGGCGAGCACGATCTTGACCCGCAGATGGAAAAGATGTTCCGCGCCATGGGCCAGAACGTTCCCCAGGGACAACGGTCCCTCGAAGTCAACCCCAACCACCCGCTGATCGCCAGGATGCAGGTGCTGTTTGCCGCCGACGCCAAGAACGATCGGCTCAAGGAATATGTCGACCTGCTCTACGATCAGGCCTTGTTGCTTGAAGGCGACCGCCCGCGTGATCCGGTGGCGTTTGCCAAGGCCATGTCGAAGTTGATGGCTGAGGTGGAATAAGACGTTTCAACTTTTGAGAAGTACTGAGCCGCTCGTCAGGATAACTGACGGGCGGTTTTTTTTGCTTTGATGGCAGGGGCAATAGTGGCGCTTTCCAGAGCAATTTTAATGGTTCTATAACCTAAAAGAAGTTTTAACGCGGAGACGCAGAGGGCGCAGAGTAAAAAGTGCAAAAGAACTGCCATCTTGCTCATTTTACCAGCGTCTCACTTCCTCAAACGTGATTACGAATTATTGACAATGGTGTCATATGTGTTACCATAGCCTCCTGTTATGTAATTTATGGAGGGGATATGGAGGTCCGAGAGTATCTGACAGCAGAGGGCCGAAGTCCGTTTGCCCGATGGTTTAATAAACTGGATGCACGGGCAGCGGTTAAAGTAACTATAGCGCTTTACCGCATTGAGCAAGGCAATCTGTCCAACACAAAAGGCCTTGGTGGGATCTTTGAGTATAAGATTACCTTTGGTCCGGGCTACAGAGTTTATTTTGGTCGTGATGGTGATGCTCTCGTTCTGTTGTTGGGTGGTGGCTCAAAGAAAACCCAAAGTAGAGACATCCTTTTGGCTAAACAATGTTGGGTCGATTACAAACAGAGAAAATCACCAGGGAAGGAGGCATAAAATGCCATTGTCACGTGCATTCCGGCAAACAGTCATGGCCAGGGCTCAAGATGACCATGAATTTAGAGCTGAAATGATCAGCGAGGCGACATCAGCTTTTCTGGGTGGTGATATCGATACGGGTAAGTGTTTGCTGCGTGATTATCTGAACGCTACAAACTCGATGCAGCGTATCGCTCTCTTATTGAAGAAAGACGATAAAAGCCTCCGCCGTATGCTGGGCCCCAAGGGCAACCCGACTTTGAAAAATTTCATCGAACTGCTGAAGGCCTGCCAACACGAAGAACAAATATGTTTCGAGGTAAGAGCTGTACATCAATAAGTTGCGCACTATGAGGCTGCCGGACTATTCGGGGCAAAGCGAAAAATTAACCACGGTCAGGGGAAAATCTGTTTCGGAGGCCAGCGGCCACAAAAGGATTGGTTATGCGACAGGCCAAGGTTTCTCCTGCTTATACAACCTGTTGGAGTAGTATCCCTCTCGTAAAATAAAGACTTGTTTTGATCGGCGAGCTGCTTATTGTTTTGTGCTAAAATCTCATTATGTGCGGACGTATTTCTACAGCAAATCTTTCTGCCGAAGTCATACGTGAGTTGTTTCACGTCAACTCCGCTGCTGACTTTTTACAAGCTTACAATGTCGCACCAACCCTGCACATCCCGGCGATCAGAGAACAAAACCAGGTGCGCTGCCTGGTCAACCTCAGGTGGGGCCTCATCCCTCATTGGGCAAAAGATAGCAAGATCAAAGGTTCGTCCTTCAATGCCAGAGTCGAAACCCTCACACAAAAACCCTTCTTTCGAGACTCAATCAAATCCAGGAGATGCATCATCCCTGCAACAGGTTTTTACGAATGGCAGAAGCAGGGTGGAGGTACCAAGCAGCCTTTCTACATCTATCGAAGAGATAATGAGCCGCTAGCCTTTGCAGGACTATGGGACGTCTGGGTTGATGAAGTGGCTGGCGAGACGATTGAAAGTTGCGCCATCATTACCGTCCCGGCGGCAGACCAGATGGCTGAGATTCATGAGCGCATGCCTGCGGTCCTTGAGGCGGAGTTTTTCGATACCTGGCTTGATCCGGAATTTAAAGACACACATGTCTTGCAGGACATATTGAGGACGCCAAAAGATCTCTTGGCGATGTATCCGGTTTCAAACTATGTGGGCAATTCCAGACACGAGGGTAAGACGTGTATTGAGAGGCTTTAGGGAAGGGGGCATTTGAGCTTTAAGATCAAGGCCGGGATCCAGAGACCGCCCAAGGTTCGCAAAAATGTTGGGCTCAAAATCTGCCTCTCAATTGCATCCAGCCAAACCGCCAGACATAAAGAGTCAATGGCAATATCAGCGTTAAAGAACAGATGAAGGGCAGGGTGTGATCGATCTGGTACAGGCTGGTGCCGACAATCGGGCCTATCACAAACCCTGCTGCTGGACAAGCGGAGACCAGCCCACCGACGGCTCCCTGTTCATCGGGGCCAACCGCTAAAGAGGCCCCGGCGGTAAACCCGGGCGAGACCATGCCCAACCCCAAACCCAAAAAAGCCAGAAAAAAGACCAGCATGGCAATGCTGTCGGCAGTCAGGATCAAGCCGTAGCCGACCATCATGATCGGCAGGCCCAGGGCCATGAGCCAAATCGGCTTCATCTTTAAGCGGCCCGCCAGAAACGCCTGGGAAAAGAACGACATGCCTGCAGCACTCATCATGCCGGTGCCAATAGCCTGGGCCGTATCCTCGCCATTTAAGACAAAGCGATCCTGGATGTAGAAGCCGATCGACTGGCTGGTCATGGAAAAAGCCAGGAAGGTGACAAAGCCGACCAGGATGTACAAAAAGTAACGCTTGTCGATCAGCTTCAGCTTGAGCCTGGTTGTTGAACGCGGTGCCGAAGGGGTTGGTTCCTGCAAAACCAGAAAGAGCAGGATTGTGCTGGTTAAGGCGATGATGACTCCGATATAGAGGGGGGTGAGCAGGCCGATGGTGGCGAGAATGCCACAGGTGGCCGGGCCGAGGATCGCGCCAAGGGTCCTGGCCGCGCCGAGCTGTCCCATCCCTGCGACACGCTGCTCTGCGCTGGTGATGTCGGCGATGTAGGCCGAAGCGGCGCTGGGGGCTGCCGACATCAGGGTGGCCATCAAGACCCGTGCTGAGATGACCAGCAGATAAAGTGTCATGCCGGAAAGCAGCCCTTTGAGGCCAAGGGTGAAAACCAGGGCGAAGAGGGCGGCGCCAAAGGTGTAGCCCGCCATCCCCAACAGCAATACCGGCTTGCGGCCCCAGAGGTCGCTTTTTCGTCCCCAGGCCGGGCTGGCCAGCGTGAAGACCAATGAGGAGCAGGAGATGATCAGGCCAACCTGTATCTCGGCAAAGCCGACTTCACGACCGAGCGGCGCCAGCAGGGTAAAGGTCATAGACTGACCAATCCCTGTCGCGAGCACGCTGAACATGACCAACCGGGTGGCAAAACTGGACGTGGTTTTTTGGCAATGATGTGAGCTCGGCATAGCTGCAATCATAGCAAAAGAACGCCGCAGTCGGGGACACTCAAATTTGCCTGTCCCCTTTTTACTGTTTTGCCGCTCCCTTAGAGAGTCAGGAAAGACCTGAAAGACACCAGCGATGGGGAATTTTTGCTCTTTTTGAATTCGGTGACTCATACCGTGTGTGGCACCGAAACGATGCATTTTTGTGAAATGTGTAGATACGACCCCTACTTCAAGTTGCTGCACAACAGCCTGGTCGAGTCCGCCTCTTTATCTACTCGAGCTCGGTCATCTCTCATGATTATCCCTTTCGTGCTCTTCCCGGTTAATCCCCATTGTTTGACAGATCAACGGCAATATGGCATTTGCTGACGTCCGGCGGATTCGGCAAAATGCAGATTGACCACCTGTTTTTCTGGCTTAAACTTAAAATCAAAACAGACACTATCAAAAGGAGAACCGAGATGAACAGATGTTCTTGGCGCGTGATGGTCTGGTTGGTTGTGTTGACTTTTGCCCTGTCGCTGGCGGCACTGGCTGACAAAGGTGGTGGCGGCAAGAGGATGGAGTCTTCCGGAGGTGGCTCGATCGGTAAGAGCGAGAAGAAGATCTACAAGGAAAAGCATGAACACGAATACGAGCATGAGTATGAATACGAGCATCAGCGCGAGTATCAATCCGAAAAAGATGATAACAGGCTGAAAAAGCAAGAAAAATCAGAGCATGGCAAAGCTGATGACAGTTCCGGTCTGGAAAAACAGCGCGAAATGAAAATGGAGCAGGAGCGCAACGAAACAGGGAAAGGTTCTGAGACCGGTCAGCAACAGCGTCAGGAACACAGCCGCAAGTGGTGGAAGTTCTGGGAATAAATCCGCATCACGTCAGGTGTTCTCCGCTCGCTTGCTTTTGCTGGTCGTGATTTTTATTGTCACCCTTTGCTCTGCAACATCCTCTGACCGTTGATGACGTTTCAGGGGATGAACATAATGTTCGGCTACTTTGGTACTGGTTCGGCAATAATCATCCTGCCGGACCCACCGCAGGTCCTTGTGCGATGAATTTTTACTGGGAAAACGAAGGAGGAAATTATGGATGCCATAGACATGCTCAAAGAGCGCCGGAGCGTTCGCAAGTACAGAAATAAAAAGGTTGATCGTGAGACGATGGAGACGATCATTGAGATCAGTCGCTGGGCACCATCATGGGCCAATACCCAGATTGCCCGTTATACCCTGGTCGATGACCCACAAACTCTTGCCCGTTTGACGGCTGAAGGCGTTAAGGGATTTGCCTACAACACCAAAACCCTGGAAAATGCACATGGTGTTGCCGTCCTGAGTTTCGTCAAAGGCAAGAGTGGCCGACTGGATAAATACGGTGACTTCGATAGCTCAAATGCTCATTTCTGGGAAGCATTCGATGCTGGCATCGCTTGTCAGACCTTCTGCCTTGCTGCACACGCCAAAGGGGTCGGTACTTGCATTTTCGGTGTTATAGATAATGACGTCATTGCCGCAATCGCTGGTCTCCCGGAAGATCAAACAGTGGCGGCCTTGATTGTTTACGGTTACCCGGAAGAGTTGCCGGCAGCACCACCACGCAAGGCTGTCGAAGATATTGCCAGGTTCATTTAAAAGATAAAGTCATTTATGTACCCCGAACGCAGCGTGTTATCTCGTAAGTTGATGGTTTCAATCTTTACTTTGGATTGAAGTCTAAATGTGGTTGGGCGGCTTTTTTTGTTTGCCGGGTAGATTAGTTGCTCACTGGAGTTGGATGTAATCGTAGGGAATCAGAGTGAACATTAGAATAGGTATTGTGTCCACCGATTCCGGAGATTAAAATCTTGGTTCTTGTGGTAAAATCTAACCAATATACTTCTTTACGTTTTTTTTCTGACAGCTCAGATCTCTATCACCTCAAGGTTCTAAATATGACTATTCCGTTCAGAAAAGGAGTTTGATGATGATCAACCTTGCTACAAGATATATGGGGCTGGACCTCAAAAATCCTCTTGTCGTTGCAAGCTGCGGACTCACCAAAACCTTGCAGGGGATACAGCAGGCGGCTGAAGCTGGAGCTGGTGCGATCGTTCTGAAATCATTATTTGAGGAGCAGATAGAAGCAGAGATAGATGAGTTGACGCGTCAATCGCAGCCTTCGGGTCACACCGAAGCCTACGATTATTTGCATGGCTTCGGACGGGCCCTGGGACCCCGGGATTACCTGAATTTAGTACGCGATGCCAAAGCGACTGTTTCCGTACCGATTATCGCTAGCGTTAATTGCGTTACAGCCCAGCGCTGGACCGAATATGCGGGAGAGCTGGCTGATGCAGGAGCCGATGGGCTTGAGTTAAACATTGGCTTCCTGCCTAATGATCAAGCCCTTAGCAGTGTTGACGTTGAAAAACGCTACCTCAACATTCTCTCTGCCGTTCGCGAACAAGTGACAATACCTGTTGCTTTAAAAATAGGACCCTACATTTCATCATTTGCACACTTTGCGACACAGATTGGTAATGACCGGATGGCAGGACCGCCTTTTACCGTCGGATGGTGTGGTCCCGGCGAAAGTAACAAGGATGTGGTATGGCATGGGGTAGACGCGCTGGTGTTGTTCAATCGATTCTACCGCTTTGATATTGATATCGACAAGCGTCAGATTTCCGGAGGCAACCCTTACAGCACATCTGAGGAACTCCACGTGTCGTTACGCTGGGTTGCCCTGCTGGCGGGTCGGGTAGGTTGTGATCTTGCAGCGGCGACCGGAGTGCACGATGGCCGTGACATGATCAAGCAGCTTTTGGCCGGCTCATCGGTTGTCCAGGTTTGTTCAACCCTTTACCGCAATGGCATTGGCCAGATCGGCCTGATCCTTGACCAACTCCAGGAATGGATGAAGGTTCACGGCTATGAGAGTCCAGCGGATTTTCGTGGGCAATTAAGCCAGATTAACAGCTCTGACCCTGAAGATTATGAGAGATTGCAATATATCAAGGCTTTGGTCGGAATAGAATGATTCAAAGGGACGATAAAATTAAGGCTCTAGCCCGTCAGAATATCTGACGGGCATTTTTTTGTTGCGCGAAAAATGGCAATATCAGAATGACACTATGGAATTCGGTGACACAAACCGTGTGTGTCACCAAACCAAAGCGATTTCATTAAAAGGTCCCTGTCCGTACGCAGTAACAGTTGGATATCTTGCGGGTTGAAGTCCCGCCCGGGGAATTATCCGTTCACCCCGGTAGCTCAAGGGAGCGGCGTTCTGGTAACAGGGGGTCGTAAGTTCCCAATTGGCAAAGCAGCAGGCCGTAACGCAAGTGAACCTGGAAGTAGCCTCGTAAATTGATTGAAGATGCCGACCCTGTGGTCATGTGGGGAAGGCCGCTGTGCATGGGTTTTGATAACGGAATCGGCCCTTGCAATCTTCCGGGGTAGAAGGGATGGCATGTTGCGGAAGATATTCAACCCAGTGCTGGAGACCCGATGGGGTGGCGCGTGAGGTGCGCCAACCGAGGCGTATAAGGGAGACCGAAATCGCCAAGGGCCGTATCGGGAGTCGGAGGGGCTCATATTACCGTTCGAGGGCAGCGGACAACATAACCCTGCCTGAGGGAAGGAGCCCTGCTTTGTTCACGCAACCAAAGAGTGGAAGGTGCGGGGATTGCAGAGATGCTAAAAACCCCGGAAAAGATCAGGACACTACAGAGGAAGCTCTATCACAAGGCCAAGCAAGAACCGGCCTTCCGCTTCCACGCCTTGTACGACAAGGTCTATCGGGCTGACATCCTCAGTCACGCCTATGCCCTTGTCCGCGCCAACAAAGGGAGTGCCGGTATTGATGGCGTGACCTTCGCGGCTATTGAGGAACGGGAAGGGGTCGCCGCATTTATTGCGGAGCTGGAAGAAGCGCTGAAAAACAAGACGTATAAACCCGATCCCGTGAAACGGGTCATGATACCAAAAGCGGATGGCAGTCAGCGTCCTCTGGGTATCCCGACCATTCGGGACAGGGTGGCACAGATGGCCACGAAACTGGTCATCGAGCCGATCTTCGAGGCGGATTTTTGTGAAACCTCCTATGGGTTCAGACCGAAGAAATCGGCCCACGACGCCATCGATGATGTCGCCTATGCCTGAACACCGGGTATGCTGAAGTCATCGACGCCGATCTATCCAAATATTTCGACACTATCCCTCATGCCAAGCTCATGGCGACGGTGGCCGAACGCATTTGTGACGGAGCGATTTTGCACCTGATTCAGATGTGGCTCAAAGCGCCTATAATGGAAGAGGACAAAGATGGTACGAAACGGAACATCGGTGGTGGCAAGGGCAATCGCAAAGGGACACCGCAAGGCGGGGTTATCTCACCGCTGCTGGCCAATCTCTACCTGCACATACTGGACAGGATATGGGAGCGGAATAACCTGCAGCAGAAACTGGGAGCCCGCATCGTCCGTTACGCGGACGATATCGTCATCCTGTGTCGGAGAGGTCAATCCGGGCGGGTATTGATGGTATTACGGCAGATATTGGAGCGATTGGAACTGAGCTTGAATGAGACAAAGACGAAGACCGTCAATGCCTATCAAAGGAGGTTTGATTTCCTCGGGTTTAGCATCTGGATGGGGACAAGCAGAAGAACCGGGAGATATTACCCCCATGTTCAACCCTCGAAGAAAGCCCTGCAAACGATCAAAGATCGCGTGACTCATCTCACGAGAAGAGTTACAACGGCAAAAGTGCTTGAAGGGATAGTGTGGGAAGTCAACACCACTGTAAGAGGCTGGGTTAACTACTTTCACTATGGCAACTGCAGCAAGACAATGGCTAAAGTACAGGGCCATGTTGAACAACGACTGCAAACGCACCTGCGTAAACGCCATAAGGTCAGAGATCGTGGGACTGGGTACGCCCGGTTTAGCAGCAGAACTTTGTACGAAAAGTACGGACTGTACAAAGTGCCGACAACAGCAGTCTGGACGAAGGCGCATGCCTTGCGATGAAGAACATCGGAAAGCCGTGTGCGGGAAAACCGCACGCACGGTTTGATG
>CAVYNW010000002.1:0-47783 GCA_963769955.1 uncultured delta proteobacterium | reverse complement strand
GCCCCGGATTTCTCCGGGGCTTTTTCTTGATTTAGTGAGAACTTTTAGAGGCCCAACTGCTTGAAGAAGTCGTTGCCCTTGTCATCAACCAGAATGTAAGCGGGGAAGTTCTGAACTTCGATCTTCCAGACCGCTTCCATGCCGAGTTCAGGGAAATCGATGCACTCGACCTTGGTGATGTTCTCATCGGCAAGCAGGGCGGCCGGGCCACCGATAGACCGAGGTAGAAACCACCGAACTTGGCGCAGGCATCGGTCACCTGCTGGGAGCGATTACCCTTGGCGATCATGACCATTGAACCGCCGTTCTCCTGGAGCAGGCCAACGTAGGAATCCATGCGACCGGCAGTGGTGGGGCCGAACGATCCGGAGGGCCGTCCCGGTGGAGTCTTGGCCGGCCCGGCATAGTAGATCGGGTGTTTTTTGAGATACTCGGGAAGCGGTTTGCCGCTATCGAGAATCTCCTTGAACTTGGAGTGGGCGATGTCGCGACCGACCACGATGGTGCCGTTGAGGAGCAAGGCGTCGCCGCACTTGAGCTTGGTCAACTCGGCAAGGATACTCTCCATCGGCTGGTTGAGGTCGACCTTGGTGCCGTGCTCGTGCTTGGCCATGCGGTACTGCTCCGGCAGCAGGCGGCCCGGATCGCGGTCCATCTCCTCGACGAACAGGCCGTCCTTGGTGATCTTGGCCTTGATGTTGCGGTCGGCAGAGCAGGAAACCGCCATGCCGAGCGGGCAGGAGGCGCCGTGGCGGGGGAGGCGGATGACGCGGACATCGTGAGTGAAGTACTTGCCACCGAACTGGGCGCCGATGCCGAGCTCCTGGGCCGCTTTCTGCAGCTTCTCTTCCATCTCGATGTCACGGAAGGCCTGGCCATGCTCGTTGCCCTCGGTTGGCAGGCCGTCGAGTTCCTTGGCCGTGGCCAGCTTGACCGTCTTCATGACCGCGTCGGCCGAGGTGCCGCCGATGACGAAGGCCAGGTGGTAAGGGGGACAGGCTGCCGTGCCGAGCGTTTTCATCTTGGCGACCAGGAAGTCGAAAAGTTTTTCCGGGGTGAGCAGCGCCTTGGTCTCCTGGAAGAGCATGGTCTTGTTGGCGGAGCCGCCGCCCTTGGCCATGAACAGGAACTTGTAAGCGTCGCCTTCCGTAGCGAAGAGGTCGATCTGGGCCGGCAGGTTGGTGCCGGTGTTCTTCTCATTGTACATGTCAAGCGCGACGGTCTGGCTGTAGCGCAGGTTCTCCTCGGTGTAGGTCTTGTAGATGCCCTTGGAAATGTACTCGGCATCATTGACGCCGGTCCAGACCTGCTGGCCTTTCTTGGCGACGACCGTGGCGGTGCCGGTGTCCTGGCAGGTCGGCAGGTCGAACTGGGCAGCGACCATTGCGTTTTTAAGGAAGGCCATGGCCACGCCCTTGTCGTTGCGGGAGGCCTCCGGATCGGTCAGGATCTTGCCGACCTGGTCATTATGCTCCTTGCGCAGCAGGAAGGAGACGTCCTTCATGGCCGTATTGGCGAGCACTGTGATCCCTTCGGGGTCGACCTTGAGGACGTCCTTGCCATCAAAGCTCTCGGTGCTGACGTACTTCTCCGAGCCTTCGATCTTGTAGTAGCTGGTTTTGTCTGCCTCGACGGGAAGAGGGTTCTGGTAAAAAAATTCCGGCATGATTTCTCTCCTTTAGAACGACATGAAATATTTTCTCCGGGAAGCCTTGACCCCGAATACAAACCGATTCGAAGTATAGCTAAACTGTATACAGTTGTCGATAAATAAGTGTTGATTAACATTACGATTAGAGTCCTGTCTGCCTGTTCAGTGTTACGCCTGAAAGAGACGAAACAATCCTTTCTCTTGAAATCGACGGATGTTAAGCTTATTCTCAGACGGCATAACTAACGGAACCCTCAGGGCTGGACTAAGTTTCACTTATGCATAAACTACTGAAACAAATACTCACTTCCAAGGTTTATGAAGCCGCTATCGAGTCGCCGCTCGAAGAGTCTGCCGTGCTTTCGCTGGCCTTGAATAATCGGATCCTGCTTAAGCGAGAGGACCTGCAGCCGGTTTTTTCCTTCAAACTGCGCGGGGCCTATAACCGCATTGCCAGTCTCTCGGAAGAAGAGAGGGGCAGGGGGGTCATTACCGCTTCAGCTGGGAACCATGCCCAGGGTGTGGCTTTTTCCGGGCAGAAGCTGGGAATAAAGACGACCATCGTGATGCCGGTGACAACCCCTGCCATCAAGATCTCGGCAGTAAAATCTTACGGTGTGACGGTTGTCCTGTTTGGTGACAATTACTCGGAAGCGGCCGAACATTGTGCCCTGCTCGTTGCACAGTCAGGCATGATTTTTATTCCGCCATTCGATGATGAACTGGTGATCGCCGGTCAGGGGACCGTTGCCAATGAGCTGCTCAGGCAGAGCGCCGGCAATATGAATGCTGTTTTTATCCCTGTGGGAGGCGGTGGTTTGCTTGCCGGGATGGCGGTCTTCCTCAAGGCGCTCTGTCCTGACGTCAAGGTCATCGGTGTAGAGCCGGTCGACAGTGATGCCATGGCCCGGTCTCTTGAGGCCGGTCGACGGATCGAGCTCGATTCTGTCGGTATCTTTGCCGATGGTGTCGCTGTTCGCAAAGTCGGCAAGTTGACTTTCGATCTCTGTCGCCAGCATGTTGATGAAATTATTCGTGTTGATACCGACGAGATTTGTAGCGCGATAAAAAGTGTCTACCAGGCTACCCGTTCCATCGTCGAGCCTGCCGGGGCCCTGGCTTTGGCAGGTCTGAAGAAGTATGTGTACAGTCGGGGGATCAAAGATCAGACCCTGGTTGCAATCAACTCAGGCGCCAATATGAATTTCGATCGCCTGCGTTATGTTGCTGAACGCACTTTGAGCGGTGAAAAGAAGGAAGCTCTTTTTGCTGTGACCATCCCTGAAGAACCTGGCTCTTTATTCCGTTTTTGCCGCGAGGTGGTCGGTGAGAGAAATATTACCGAGTTCAATTACCGTTTGTCCGGACGGAAGTCCGCTTATATCTTTGTTGGTATCGCCGTCGATGGCGATGAGCAAAGAAAACTCTTCGGCAAGCAGTTGGATGCGCATGGTTTTGAGAATATCGACCTGACCGATAATGACCTGGCCAAAACCCATGTCCGCTACATGGTCGGCGGCCGCTCCAACGATGTCCGTAGTGAGCGCCTGTTCCGTTTCTGGTTCCCGGAACGACCCGGATCGACGGCACGTTTCCTTGCCGCTATGGGCGCAGACTGGAATATCTCCCTGTTTCACTACCGGACGCAAGGCGGTGACTTCGGCAGGGTCCTCGTCGGCCTGGAGATCCCTCCCGGCCAGGAGGCACAATTGAAATCTTTTCTCGACAATCTTGGCTACCGCTTTGTCGAGGAGTCTGATAACCTGGCCTACCAGCTATTCCTTTGAAATTCCTTGAAAAGTAATTGACAGTTTTACTCAGGTATGTTATCCGTTAACCATGCTCGTAAGCCGGCAGCAGTTGTGCCGGTATTTTTACAGGGAATGGGACCAGGAGGACATACTTAAAGTGTTTACCAAGATTCGAGAAGACATCTATTCGGTATTCGATCGGGACCCTGCAGCGCGTAGTGTTCTGGAGATTATCTTCTGCTATCCGGGGTTGCATGCGGTTTGGTTTTATCGTGTTGCTCATTGGTTCTGGACCCATGACCTCTACTTCTTTGGTCGCTTTACCTCGCATCTCGGCCGTTTCCTGACAGGTATAGAAATCCACCCCGGTGCCAAAATAGGCGAAAAATTCTTTATCGATCACGGCATGGGCGTTGTTATCGGTGAGACGGCTGAAATTGGTAACAATGTGACTCTCTATCACGGAGTAACGCTCGGTGGAGTCACCTGGGACAAGGTCAAGCGTCACCCAACCGTTGAAGATAACGTGGTCATCGGTTCCGGCGCCAAGGTCCTCGGACCTTTCAGAGTCGGTAAAGACTCCAAAATCGGCTCCAACTCGGTTGTTGTGAAGGAAGTCCCGGAGAATTCCTCCGTTGTCGGCATCCCTGGTCGTGTGGTCATGCAGGAAGAAAAGAAAGTTGAGAAAGTCGAGAAGGTTCGTCCAGACCTGGAGCATGGCAAAATGCCAGACCCGGAAGCCAAGGCGATCAGCTGTCTCTTCGACCAGATTCGCGCCCTTGAAAAGAAGGTTGAGGATTTAACCGGCCGTCTGGAAAAAGCCGAATCGAAACCTGCGGCCAGGCGCAGCACGGCAAAAAGTTCTGCAGCAAAATCGACAACCAGGTCTCCTGCCAAAAAAACGACGACTAAAGCAACAACCACTCGCACCCGTAAAACGGAGAAGAGTGAGGTATAGAACAAGATGCGCATGTCAACAAAAGCTCAATATGCAGTCAGGGCCATGGTTAACCTGAATCTTCATTCAGAAGGTGAACCCGTCTCTTTACGCGATATCTCGCTGCGTGAAAGTATCTCCCTGACTTACCTTGAACAACTTTTTGTCAAACTTCGTCGCGGTCAGATCGTCAAAAGTGTGCGCGGTCCGGGGGGTGGTTACCTGCTGGCCCGACCGGCGAAGGAGATTCAGGTTGATGAAATCATCGACAGCGTCGAAGAGTCCCTGGTCCCGGTGTCCTGTATGGACGCAAAAAAAGGTTGTGCCTGTGATGATCAGTGTGTCACTCACAACGTCTGGCATGGGCTTGGTGAACGGATTCGACAGTTTCTCTCATCAATAACTCTTGCCGACCTCACAGATGAGGCCAAGAGCAAACTTAAACATTGAACTCCCGGAGGATAGACCGTTGAACCAGATTTACTTGGATTATAATGCCACGTCACCTGTAAGGCCTGAAGTCCTTGAAGTTATGCTGCCCTTCTACAAAGAGCAGTTCGGTAACCCTTCGAGTGTTCATTGGGCAGGCCGTCAAGTCTCAGGTTTTCTTGAAAAAGCCCGTGAACAGGTTGCTGACCTGATCAACGCTTCGCCTGCAGAGATTGTTTTTGTCTCCTGTGGCAGTGAGGGTGACAACATGGCCCTCAAGGGATCTCTTGCTCCACTCAAAGAGAAGGGCAATCACATCATTACCACGACTGTTGAACATCCTGCTGTTCTGGAAACCTGCCAGGCTCTGGAAAAAGATGGTTATGACGTGACATATCTGCCGGTCAGCAAAGATGGCCAGCTCGATCTGGCTGATCTTGAAAAGGCCATTACCGAAAAAACCATTCTGATCTCGATCATGTGGGCCAACAACGAAACCGGCAACCTTTACCCGATCGAAGAAATCGGTAAAATCGCTAAAAAATACAATATCCGCTTTCATACCGATGCAGTGCAGGCGGTCGGCAAGGTTCCGGTTGATGTACAGAAGGCCAATGTCGATCTTCTGGTGCTCTCCGGCCACAAGATCGGTGCCCCAAAAGGTGTTGGTGCCATCTATATCCGCCGCGGCACACGTATGAAGACCTTCATGCATGGTGGCCACCAGGAGCGCAACCGTCGCGCCGGGACCCAGAATGTTGCCGGAATTGTTGGCCTCGGCAAAGCTTGTGAGATGGCCGCTGCCGAGCTTGATGAGTATTACCGGCGAGTTCGTGCCTTGCGTGACCGCCTGGAGGATGGTGTCTTGAGCCAGGTCCCGGATATCAAACTGAATGGCACACCCGATCGTGATGATCGTTTACCGAATACGCTGAACGTCAGCTTTGCTTATATCGAAGGGGAGTCCTTGCTGCTCAACCTCGACATGTTCGGTATCGCTGCCTCTTCAGGGTCTGCCTGTACCTCAGGTTCACTGGAACCTTCCCATGTCATGGGTGCGATGTGCGTAGAAGTGACCCTGGCCCATTCGAGTACGCGTTTCAGCCTCGGGCCGGAAACAACCGAAGCAGAAATTGATAAAGTCCTGGAAGTGTTGCCGGCGACAGTGCAGCGCCTCCGCGATATGAGCCCGTTGTATAATTGTGGAAGAACTGCCGAAGGTTGCGAAACCTGCGAAACGGTACGCAGAATCTAATCAGGCATTATCTCGATATTGAAGGAGATTATATATGTACACGGACAAAGTTATGGATCATTTCACCAACCCGCGCAACGTGGGAGAGATCGAAGACGCCAATGGAGTCGGGGAAGTTGGCAATGCCTCCTGCGGTGATATCATGAAGATCTTTCTCAAGGTTGAAGACAATATCATTCGGGACGTCAAGTTCAAGACTTTTGGTTGCGGAGCGGCTATCGCCACCTCGTCCATGGTCACAGAAATGGCGATCGGCAAGACGATCGACGAAGCCCTTGAACTGAGCAACCAGGCTGTCGCAGAAGCTCTCGATGGTCTTCCTGCCCAGAAGATGCACTGCTCAAACCTGGCTGCTGATGCTTTGCATGAGGCGATAAAAAACTACAAAGAAGAAAATGGTTAAACTGCACCACTGAAAGGAAGCTGTAAGCTGTAGGGCTGTAAGCTGTAGGGTTTAATCCTTCTGGCCTTGCAGCCTTATTACTTTACGACTTACAGCTTATAGCTTGGATTCTTATAAATGATTGAACCTGGTAAAAAAGTTGTCGTTGCCATGAGCGGCGGGGTCGATTCGTCGGTCGCTGCGGCTTTGCTCAAAGAGCAGGGGTGCGAGGTGGTCGGCATGACGATGCAGATCTGGGATTATTCCAGGTTTACCGATCAGCATGGCGAGAGCTTCGGTTCCTGCTGCTCCCTGGACGATGTCTATGATGCGCGTCGCGTTGCTGAATCTCTCGAAATCCCTTTCTACGTGGTTAATTTTGAAAAACAGTTTGAAAAGCAGGTGATCGATCGCTTCTGTGACGACTACTTTAACGGTCGGACGCCCAACCCTTGTGTTATCTGCAACCAGGTCCTCAAATTTGAAATCCTGCTGCGCCGTGCCCTTGAGTTGCAAGCGGATTACCTGGTAACGGGGCATTACGCTCAGCTGGTTGAAGATAAGGGTGTCCTGGAATTGAAGAAAGGTCGGGATCGCAACAAGGATCAGACCTACTTCCTGTACACCTTGACCCGGGAACAGATGCAGTATGTGCGTTTTCCATTGGGTGGTATGACCAAGGAAGAGGTCCGTGGCCACGCTGCGCGGCTGGGCCTCAAGGTCGCCGAAAAAGCGGAAAGTCAGGATATCTGTTTCGTGCCGGATGGAGATTACGTCCGTTTTCTCGAGGAACAACGCGGTTCAGGCAGCATGAACGGCGATATCGTTCATGTCGGTGGCAAGGTGCTTGGGCAAACACCAGGGGACCTATCGCTACACGATCGGTCAGCGCCGAGGCCTCGGGCTCTCCTGGCCTCAACCTCTCTACGTGGTCGGTATCGATGCCGGAGAACCGCAAGGTCATCGTTGGTGAAAAAGAACATCTCGCCAGACCTGGTTGTCGCGTTGTTGATATCAACTGGCTGATTGATGCGCCCAAAGAGCCCCTCGAAGCGGCTTGTCGCATTCGTTACAGACACCATGAAGTGCCGTCTCTGATCACAGCTCTCGATGATGGGTCCGTCCGTGTTGATTTTAAAGAGCCGCAGGGGGGGGTCACACCCGGCCAGGCTGCAGTCTTTTACCATGGCGACCGTGTCTTGGGTGGCGGGTGTATTGAGGTTTAAAACCTGGTACGAGGGACGAGGTACGGGGTAGCGAGGAAGTAAAACACCCATGAAAACGAGAACTAGCCTTTCCGATTCAGTCAGCCATTGTGAATATGCCTATAAATTACAAAAATGACCTTCGCGTCCCCGTCCCGCGTCCCGCGTCCCGGCCAACCGTGTCCTTCGCCACCTTGGGATGCAAAACCAACCAGTTTGAATCTGCGTCGATGCAGGAGTCTTTACAGCTTGCAGGTTACCAGGTCGTCCCGTTTGATGATGGTGCGGAGCTGGTGATTGTCAATACCTGTACGGTGACCAATGCGACCGACGCCCAGTCGCGTAACCTGATTCGTCGCGCTCGCAGACTTAATGATTCTTGCCGGGTGGTTGTAACAGGCTGCTACGCCCAGGTCGACCCGAAATCTCTTCAGGAGCTCCCGGGCGTCAGCCTGGTGCTGGGCAATGAAGAGAAACAGCGCCTCCTTGAATACCTGACAGAAGAGCATGCGACAACGGCTGTCGCCGTCTCTGCTATCCGCCAGGTCGAGAACGTATGCCTGCCCCCTTTGACTTCTTTTGCTGGCCGCAGTCGTGCTTTCGTGCAAATTCAGAACGGCTGCGATGCATTTTGCAGCTACTGTATTATCCCCTACGCCCGTGGGGCCAGTCGTTCTGCCGCCCCGGATGAAATCCTGCAGCAGGTTGAGGCTCTGGTCACCTCCGGTTACCAGGAGATCGTTCTGACCGGAATCCATATCGGCGGCTACGGGACAGACCTCACCTCACCACTCAACCTGAATGACCTCGTACGCAGAATTGAAACGGAAACCGGCGCCCAACGTTTACGACTGGGCTCGATAGAGCCAACTGAACTGACAGAAGAACTGCTCGCAACCCTTGCCTCCTCACGGGTCATCTGCCCCCACTTGCATATCCCCCTGCAGGCAGGCAATGATCACGTTCTGCAGCGTATGAAGCGAAGCTACGACACGGAGTTTTTTGCACGATTACTCGAACGGATCAGAAGAGAATTACCTGCAGCAGCGATCTGTCTTGATGTGATTACCGGCTTTCCCGGTGAGACGGAGGAGGAATTTGCGAGTAGCTTCGCTTTTATCTCAAGCTTGCCAGTGACTGACTTACATGTTTTCCCCTACAGCAAGCGCCCCGGAACCCCGGCGGCGAACTTTCCGGGCCAGGTTCCTGGCGATATCAGTAAGCAAAGAGCCGAGCGACTGCGTCTGCTTGCTGCAGACAAATATCGTACCTTCGCAGAGGGTTTTATCGGAAAAGAAGTGGAAGTCGTTGTCGAATCCGGAATCAAGGACGGGCTTCTCAAGGGTGTGTCCACGCAATTATCTTGATATTCGCTTCCCCGGAGATGACACACTTTTCGGTCAACGTGTCATGGTCAAACCTGTCTCCTGGCAGGGTCAGGTGCTGCATGCAAGATGCTTGTGATAGCAGGCTTTTTCAATCGATAAAAAGCTCTTGTAAAGTAAAAAAATAGATTGACTCGCTTTGTATCACCGTGATAGAAGCGCTAATCTAAATAAGTTTGTGTATTTATTGCGTTGCTCGACAGACAGATTAAAGGTAGTCAGTTTGAAACAAAACACTCACGACCTGATTGGGCTGAGTGCTTTTTTATTTTAAGCAGGCGAAAATGCACAACAGAACACCTCCCAAATCGGGAGCGAAGGAGTTAAAAGATGGCTGAAGGTACAGTAAAATGGTTCAACGAAGCTAAGGGTTTTGGATTTATCGAGCAGGACAACGGTCCTGACGTTTTTGTCCACTTTTCGCAGATCCAGGGCTCGGGTTTCAAAACCCTCGCCGAAGGCGATCGCGTCAGCTTCGATGTGACCGAAGGCCAGAAAGGCCCACAGTCGTCGAACGTCGAGAAGATCTAATTCTCAGATCTTCTGATTCAGACAAAAATAAAGAGAGCGTCCTTACGGGGCGCTCTCTTTAGTTTTATCTGGAGAATAACGCTTTAATCTCTTGCTCGATGAGCTTTTTCAAGTAGTATTCTATGCTTGAAATGATATTTACTCTTCCCATCTATAATTAACTTTGAGGAGAATTGCTTTGGATTACCTCTTGCCAGCTTTGGCTGGTTTTGTTGCTATCAGCTCGGTATTGCTCTCTCCCAAAGCACAAACGGAAGGGGCTTTTTTTAAAGGCTTGAGTGCTTCTGGTGAACAACCCGGGTTGCTGACCCTGGTTTTTTCCCAGGTCACGACCTGGATTTTTGCCCGTTCTCTGCTGAATGCCGCCATCCTTGGCTTCTATTACGGCATTTGGGGAACCCTGGCATACGCATTCTATTATTTCTCCTTCATGACCGGTGGTCGCATCGTCGATCATCTGCGTTTTGAACATGGCTTCCACAGTGTTCAGTCATTCCTGGCCGCGCGCTTCGGCGCCTGGGGAACAGGATGCTACAATTTCGTGATCGGCGTCAGGTTGATCAGTGAGGTCTTTGCCAACCTCCTGGTTATCGGCATCCTGTTCGGTGCTGCTGGCTCAAATACTTATACTCTGACCATTCTCGCTTTTGCAGGCGTCACTCTCTTCTATTCGATGCTTGGTGGTTTGCGTGCTTCGTTGCGAACTGACCTTTTTCAGATGATGCTTTTTTTGGCAACCTTGGCGATGCTGGTGGTTCTGGTGATCAACAGCAACGCTGTCGCCTTCGATGACCTCTGGTTCAAACCGTTTGCAATGACCCGGCCCGGCCCTATCCTGATGCTTGTGGCGTTGTTGCAGATCTGGAGTTACCCGATGCACGATCCGGTCATGATGGATCGTGGCTTTCTTGCCGATCGCGCAACAACCAGGCGCAGTTTTTTTCACGCCTGCTGGATCAGCTTTCTCTGTATCTTGACCTTCGGCTGCATGGGCGTGCTGGCGGGGGCCAACGCCGCAAGTGGTGAGTCGATGAACGATTCGCTGATGAGGCTGCTCGGTGAATGGCCCATGCTGCTTTTTAGCGGATGCCTGATTATTTCGGCGATGTCGACCCTCGACAGCACACTCTCCAGCTCCGCCAAATTGGTTGCTTCTGACATGGGTGTCCTGCGTATGAGCCTCCGCAACGGCCGTATGATCATGGCGGTCTTTATGCTCCTCGGTCTTGTCCTGGTCTTTACCGGCAACAATGATCTGTTCAGCGCTGTCGCGGTGAGTGGCACGGCTTCGATGTATCTCGCGCCGGTGGTCTTTTTCTCTCTGTGGGGGAAAAGAACCGATATTCCGGTCTGGAGTTATCTCTTTACTTTTGTCCTGGCTCTTGCTGGAGCAGCCCTCTATTTCACCGAGTCGAGTGGGTATTCTTTGTTACTCGGCGACCTGCACAAATATACCAAGCTGCTGTTTATCTGTATTGCCATACTTGTCCTTGGCTGTTTCTCCTATTGGCTCGGTGGCGCGTTCAATCGTGTCTCTGTCTCTCGAGATGCCGCATGAGTCTTCATCGGTCTCTGGATCTGGGTTTGCTGGAAGGCCCTGTCCTGGTCTTCGGCGGGCCTTACAGTAATTTTGCGGCGACAATCGCATTACGTGAAATTGCCGATCGTCTGGCCATCCCGCCGCAACGAATCATCTGTACCGGTGACCTGGTTGCTTATTGCGCGGAGCCGCAAGAAACCGTCAACCTGATTCGTCAATGGGGCATCCAGGTTGTCATGGGCAACTGTGAGGAATCTCTGGCGTCGCGGGCTTTCGACTGTGGTTGCGGTTTTGAGACAGGGAGTGTCTGTTCCGCTCTTTCCGAGCAATGGTTCCGCTACGCTGACGGTAAAATCTCTGCTGCTAATCGATTGTGGATGGGCCAGCTTCCTCATGCTGTGTCTTTTCAGCTTGGCTCGCGTCGTTTCTGTGCCGTACATGGTGGTGTTGACCGTATCAACCGTTTTTTCTTTGCCTCGACGCCGGCGGCAGAAAAAGCGATCGAATTGAGTTTGCTTAATCATGATATTGATGGCGTTATTGCCGGACATTGCGGGATCCCTTTTGGTCAGATGTTAGAGGGGAGGGTGTGGCTCAACGCGGGGGTTATCGGCTTGCCGGCAAACGATGGTACTCCGGATGGCTGGTACCTGGTGATTGACGCTGTTGACGATATGATTCGGGCCGAATGGCACCGCCTGGTTTATCCAGCCGAACAGTCTCGACAAACGATGCTCGACGCCGGCCTTGTCAACGCTTATGCTGACACAATCATTAACGGCCTCTGGCCGAGTGAGGATGTCTTGCCGGACGAGGAAAAAAGTCGCCGCGGCAAAGTGCTGGAGATTGAAGCTTTGAGCTTCTGACCGAGCTGTTTTTCACACTCGCCCCCTGCTTATTACTGCTCTGGAGAAGATTGTATGCCAACGGCAAAGCCTGTTAACAAGCTTTCCCTGCCCAGGGGGACAACGTCTGGTGCAGGTAAACTGGGCACCTTCCTCGGTGTCTTTACTCCGACCATACTGACGATCCTCGGCGTCATCATGTACCTGCGCTTCGGCTGGGTTGTCGGACAGGTCGGCTTGTTCAAAACGCTGCTGATCGTTCTGCTCGCCAATTCCATCACTCTCTTAACCTCTTTGAGCCTTTCGGCGATCGCCACCAACAGCCATGTCGGTGTCGGTGGCGCTTATTATATGATCTCACGCAGCCTCGGTCTCGAGGTTGGCGGCGCCATCGGTTTTCCTCTTTATCTCTCTCAGGCCTTGTCGGTCACCCTCTATGCTTTCGGTCTCGCCGAGTCTTTCACTCTTTGTCTGGCCTGACCTGCCGGTCTCCATGACCGCCTTTCTGATTATCGTTCTGGTCGCTTTGCTTTCATCCCGAGGCGCCGCCTTTCGCTTTGCGCGTGCAGATTCCGGTCATGATCCTGATCGGCCTTTCTTTGCTGGCCCTGGCCTCTGGTGCGATCTGGGGAGAGACTGTTGTCACCACGGCAGAACCTGTGGCTACCGGTCGAAATGGCCGGCTTCTGGCTGGTTTTTGCGGTTTTCTTCCCTGCCGTTACCGGCATCATGGCCGGCTTGAGTCTCTCAGGAGACCTGGCTGAGCCCCGCCTGTCCATCCCCCGCGGCAGTGTTGCGGCAACCCTGGTCGGACTTCTGGTTTACCTGATTGTCCCTGTTTTCCTCTATTACAGTGCTGATGCTGTCAGTTTGACGACTGATCCACTTATCTGGAATCGCATCGCCATCGCTTGGCCCATGGTTGGTTCTGCCAGGACTCTGGGGTGCTATCTTTTCGTCGGCGGTAGGCTCCATGCTCGGTGCGCCACGGACTCTGCAAGCCCTGGCTATGGACAGGCTCGCGCCGCGCTTTTCTGCAGGCTCTGCGGATAAGGATAAAGAGCCTGCAGCCGGAATGAGTCTGACTCTTGTTCTGAGTCTCGCAGCGGTCTTTCTGGGTGACCTCAACACGGTCGCAACGGTCGCGACCATGTTTTTTTTAAGCGTGTATGGCACGATCAACCTGGTCGCTGCGCTGGAATATCTCTCCGGGAACCCATCGTGGCGACCGACCATGAACATCCATTGGGCTCTCAGCCTGATCGGAGGTATCGGTTGTTTTGCTGTCATGCTGCTGATTCACTGGCCGGCAACGATCTTTGCCGTGGCGATCGAGCTGTCCATCTGGCTGCTGTTGAAAAGGCGTGTCCGCAGGGATTCCTGGGGTGATGTCAGACGTGACCTCTACGAGTCCCTGATCCGCTGGGCTCTGGTCAAACTGAATGAACGTCCCATGACGGCCCGAAACTGGCGACCTCATATCCTGGTTTTTGTCAGCAATATTGAAAAGCGCCTTGATCTGGCGCGCTTCGGGGCCTGGTTTGCCGAGAACCGCGGTGTCGTTTCCATCTGTGAACTTTATCATGGAGATATTATCGATCTCGATGTTGATGTCAGGACGCGTCAAAAGGAAATCAACACTATTCTGAAAAAGCATCGCATCACCGCTTTTGGAGAGGTGAATATTGTCCAGAACCTCGTGCGTGGCATCCTCGCGGTGGCTCAATCCAATGGCATCGCCGGCATGGAAAGTAATACGGTGTTGGTCGGTTGGCCCGATGATCGTGAACGTCTTGTCGATTTCCTGCGCCTGCTCAGACCACTCAAGCACCTTAACCAAAGCCTGATTCTGGGCAAGACCAACCCTTTGCAGGATTTCCGAGAAGGCCAGGTGCAGGAGATTCATGTCTGGTGGGGTGGGCTCAAGCGCAATGGCGACCTGCTGCTGTTGCTCGCTTACCTGCTCACCCGTAATGCCGATTGGCACAATGCCCGGATTCGGATCATGAGTATCGCTTCCAACGAGCTGATGAAAGCTCAATCCGAACGATTCCTGGCTAAATTGATCCCGGAAATTCGTATCCAGGCAGATGTCGAGGTCATGCTGAAGGATGACAGCGAAAGCGTTGTTGATATCATGCACCGTGAAAGTCGCGAAGCTGATGCTGTCCTGCTCGGGCTGGCGACGCCTCATGAAGGGGATGAAGCTGCTTATGCAGAGCGTTTGGACGAGTTGGCTTCAGGGTTCCAATGTTGTTTCTTTGTCCATAACGGCAGCCTTTTTCTGGGCGATCTGGTGACGCCTGAAAAAGTCGAGATTCAGAACGAGGACAAGCCATGACATCACGGCCAGGATAATCTGGAATTCCTTTTGATTGTATGAAAAACGGGGGCTGCATATTGAAATGCAGCCCCCGTTGATGTCTTCTTTATCCCTTGAGCAGAACTCATCCCACTTCGTTGTAAATTCTCTCACGAAACTCCACCTGCAGCTCGTCTGCAACCTTGCGGCAGGCCTCGATGTTAATCCCCGGCAGGGTGACAGCAGTCGCCGTAACGGTCGGGATATGTTTTTTTGCCTCAACGAGAAACTCCTTCAGCGCCAGATAGCCTTGCTCACCGAACTCCGAACGACAGATCTTCTGGTAGGTCGCCGCGTCTGGAGCGTTCAATGAGACACTGATCGAATCGACCAGTCCGGCAAGTTCCGGCAGGATGTTGCGGCCATGCACCAGGTTGGCCTGACCGTCTGTGTTGATGCGTACTGTGATACCCTTCTGTTTCATGGTGCCAGCAACTTTCTTGACCAGGTCGAGGCGCAGCAAGGGCTCGCCGTAGCCGCAAAAGACAACTTCGTCGTAGGAAGCAGGGTCACCGATAGCATTCATCACATCGTCGACGCTCGGTTCTCGTTCCAGGCAGAGTTGGTGACCTTTGACTGTGAAGTCGCTGAATTTTGCACAGAAGGTGCAGCTGTTGGTGCAGCTGTTGGTGATGTTGAGGTAGAGGCTGTTGCGGATCACGTAGGCGATGCGGGTGCTCTGGTCAACATTGCCGATGCCGAAGAGGCGCCAGACGTTGAGGCTGGTGATTCTGGCGACATCCTCAATCGACAAGCCTTTGATTTCCGCAAGCTTTTCTGCCGTGGCCCTGACGTAAGCCGGCTCACAGCGTTTGCCGCGCCATTTCTGCGGCGACAGGTAAGGGCAGTCGGTTTCGACCAGCATCACATCGATCGGCAGGGTTTGCGCGACGGTACGCAAAGCTTCGTTCTTCGGGTAAGTCAAGGGTCCTGCAAAAGAGATGTAAAAACCCATCTCCACGCATTTTCGTGCCATCTCGAGATCGCCGGAGAAACAGTGCAGGACACCTCCTGCCGCTGCCGCATTCTCCTCCTGCATGATCCGGATGACTTCGTCGTGAGCGTCACGGTCATGAATGATCAGCGGTTTACCTGTCTCTTTTGCCAGCTGGATATGTCTGCGGAAAGAGTTTCTCTGTTGATCACGCGGAGAATGATCGCGGTAGAAATCAAGACCGGTTTCCCCGACGGCGGCCACCTTGTCCACCGACTCGATCATGCGTTTGAGCTCATCCATGACGCTGTCATCGACAGTGCTGGCATCGTGTGGATGAATACCGACGCCGGCGTAGATGTTGGCATAGCGCAGGGCCAGGTCAACGCTGGCACGCGAGCTTTCCAGATCACAACCCACGGTCAGAATATGGCTCGACACCATTTTCGCGAGCCCGTTCGATGACAGCATCAAGATCTGTGGTGAATGGCTTTCCGTCCAGGTGGGCGTGAGAATCAACGAGAGGGGTATTTAAATTTTTCATGGAAAAATTTCCGTCGCGAGGGAGGCGGATCGAGGAACGAGAAAGGCAAAAGCTTTTCCGCGTTCCCCGTCCCACGTACCGCGTTCCGGTTCTATTCAGTTTCTATCCTGGGAAAGAGTGGGGCCGCCTTCTCAATGTTCGTGCCCGGCTGCAAAAATCCCCAGGAGTCGTGTTCTTCAAGCAGCTGGTCGGCCGGAGAAACGCCGAGTATCCTGGCGATGCTGGCGCCGGTCTCCGGCATGAATGGTGTCACCAGTAAACCGATCAGGCGAACGGCTTCGAGCAGGTTATACATGACCGAACCGAGGCGCTCACGTTGTGTGTCATCTTTTGCCAGGCTCCAGGGGGCCGAATCGTCGATGTATTTGTTGGCTGCACTGACCAGTTCCCAGATTGATTGCAGGGCCTTGTTGAAAGCGAGGGCTTCCATGTGGGCGTCAACGACTTTGATCTGCGCGGTGAACTTGTCCTGTAGGGACTTGTCAATTTCGTCTGTTTCTCCAGGGCTTGTAAGCACACCCTTGAAGTACTTGTTGAGCATTGCGGTGGAGCGGCTGACTAGGTTGCCGAGATCATTGGCAAGGTCAGAGTTGATGCGATGGACAAGGGCGCTGTGCGAGAAATCACCGTCCAGTCCAAAGGGGACCTCCCGCAACAGGAAGTAGCGAATGGCGTCAACACCATATTTGTCGATAAGCATGTTCGGTTCGACCACATTGGCCAGGCTCTTGCTCATCTTCTGACCTTCAACCGTCCACCAGCCATGGGCGAAGACCTTCTCCGGTAAGGGGATTCCGGCGGCCATAAGGAAGGTGGGCCAGTAAACGGTATGGAAACGCAGGATGTCTTTACCGATGACGTGAACGTTGCATGGCCAGAACTTGCTGAACTCGCCATCATTGTCATTCGGGTAGCCGAGGGCGCTGATATAGTTGGTCAGGGCATCGAACCAGACGTAGATAACGTGTTTGTCATTGCCGGGGACCGGAATACCCCAGGAGAAGGTCGTTCTCGAGATGGAGAGATCGCGCAGTCCTTCACCTATGAAGCTTAAAATCTCGTTGCGACGGCTCTTTGGCTGGATAAAGTCGGGATTGGCTTCGATATGCTCGAGGAGCTGTTGCTGGTACTTGCTCATGCGGAAGAAGTAGGACTCTTCCTTGAGTTTGTCGGTTGGTCGACCGCAGTCAGGGCAGTTACCGTCGAGCAGGTTGGTTTCGGTCCAGAAGGTTTCACAGGGCGTACAATACCAGTCTTCATATTCACCGAGGTAGATGTCTCCCTTGGCCTCGATGTTGCGAAAGATCTCCTGAACGGCCAGTTTGTGGCGTTCTTGTGAGGTCCGAATGAAATCGGTGTTGGAGATGTTCAGCTTGTCCCAGAGTGATTGGAAGCGTTTGACCACGCGGTCAGCAAGCTCGAGCGGCGTTTCCCCCTTGGCTTGAGCCGCTTTCTCGACTTTCTGGCCGTGCTCATCGGTGCCGGTCAGAAAACTGACCTCATAACCACGCGCACGTTTGTAGCGGGCCAGCACGTCGCACGCCAGGGTGGTGTACGCGTGACCGATATGGGGAACGTCATTGACGTAATAGATCGGTGTTGACAGATAAAAGTGCTTCTTCTCCGACATGACTATTCTCCCTGCTTGCTCGGATCAGGTTTGGCGCCACTGCGAGGTCTGCGTCTACCGCGCCTGCGGCGTTTATTCGATGGCTTGCTGCCTGCGGTTTCATTCTTGCCTGAATTCTGTTTATCCTGCTGCTCTTGCAGGTCTTTTGGCCTGCTCAGCGTTCTGCCCTTCGGCTGTGGCTGGCTTCCCTGTTGGCTTTTGTCCTCTACCGGAAGGTTTTCTCGCCGATGGCTCCTGGGTGCCTTGGCCTTTGGACTTTTGTCCCTGAGCGCGCGGGCTTTTGGGCCGTTGTCCCTGTGGGCGCTGGCCCTGGGAACCTTGTTCCTGAGGTTTTTTCTCCTGGGAACCCTGCCCCTGTGATCTTTGTCCTTGAGGCTTGCCCTTGTTCAGTCGCGGTGTATGTGCCTCACCGGTCTTTTCTGTTTCAGCAGGTTGATTGGCCTTGCCGGTTCGCAACTCTTCCATCGTCACGATGGTGTTGTTCCCCTCGCGGTCGCGTAAGGTCACCTGCTGGCGTAGAATATTCAGATTTGTGACTTCGCATTCACTCTCCTGCCAGATAACCTTTTTACCTTGTTTAGGCATACCTTTTTTCAGGTGAGTGTAAGTTTCGAACTCATAGCCAAGGCAGCAGAGCAGGCGGCCGCATTGTCCGGAAATTTTGGTTGGATTGAGCGCGAGTCCCTGCTCTTTGGCCATTTTTACGGAGACCGGGTTGAACTGGGTCAGGAAGCTGCAACAGCAGAGCTCCCGACCGCAAATCCCCAGGCCACCGACCAGTTTCGCCTCGTCGCGGACACCAATCTGACGCATTTCTATTCGCGTGTGAAAGTGGTGGGCCAGGTCTTTGACCAATTCACGAAAGTCTATACGACCATCTGCAGTGAAGTAGAAGATGATCTTGGAACCGTCAAAAGCATATTCGGCGCGTACCAGCTTCATTTCCAGATTGCGGGATTTGATCCGCTCTACGCAGTGCCGATAGGCCTCTTTCTCTCGAGCAGTGTTGGTCTCTGCCAACGCCAGGTCTTCTTCCGTGGCCGTTCGCAAAATGCTCTTAAGCCCTTCAGGGGCTTCACTGTCGGGAATTTCACGTGGTGGAATAACCACGATGGCCATGGCTCGGCCACGGTCGGTTTCGACGATCACCTTGTCACCAGCTTTAAGCTCAAGATTCTGGGCGTTGAAGTCGTACTGGCGACCAGCTTGCTGGAATTTCAGTGGAACAATACGTGTCATGGGATCTCTATAGTCAGTAGTTAGGATATCATCAGTCACGATTTTTTAACGCTTCAGGCTGCCAGCTTCAGGAGGAGCACTTCCATAGCCAGTTGGCAATTGACGTTGCGCTCCAGCTGCTGGCGAACTTCGATTAAAGCCTCGAGCTTGGCGAGGACTGTTGACACGTCTTCACGTGCAGAGACTCTGTGAATCTTTTCCTTAAGGTCCAGGTTGACCAGCTCTTCGTCGCCACGTCCCTGCAGGGTCATGAGAACGTCCCGGTAAAAGGCCTGAAAAATCTCCAGGATATCAGGCAAAACCGTCTTGTCTGAGGCTAATTGTTCGGCAAAATCCAGAGTTGGCAAGATACTTCCTGAGGATAACCCCGTCAAGGTTTTTAGCAGATTCCGGCGCTGCTCAAGGTAAAGCTCGCGATCTTTGCCGAAGGCTTTTTTAAAACTGCCTTCGGAAAGGGCGGCCAGAACGTGAGATTCTTCTGCTGCGATGCCCAGTTGTTTTTCCAGCTCTGCCTGAATTCGACTGTTCGGGTGCCGATTGAAGGGCAGGGGCTGACAACGCGAACGGATTGTCTCAAGCAGTCGATTTGGTTGGGAACTCAAAAGCACCAGCAAGGTATCGCCGCGTGGCTCTTCCAGGGTCTTGAGCAGGGCGTTGGCGGCACCGACGGTCATGGTGTCAGCCTGCTCGATCATGCAGATTTTTCGTGGGGCTTCCAGGGGCTTGAGGTTGAGCTCTCTTTGAAAAGTACGAATTTGCTCGATCTTGATTGCTTTGCCGTCGGGTTCAAGAATGTGCAGGTCGGGATGGTTCTGATGGTCGATTTTGCGACAGGCCAGACAATTCCCGCAACCTCGCTGCTCTTCACAGACGATGGCCCGTGCCAGCGCCATGGCCATGAGGCGTTTGCCGATGCCGTCCGGACCGGAGAAGAGATAGGCGTGTGCAAGGCGTCCGCTTGCCAGGGCGCGGTTGAGGATTTCCTTCTGCCGCTCGTGGCCGAGAATCTGGTCGAAGGTCATGCGGAACTCCTGATGGCAAGAAAGCGGTCTACAGCAGCAGTTATCCGCCGGGCAACGCTCACCATGTCGTCAAGAGCATCAATGACCTGAAAGCGCTCCTCTTTGTTCGCCAGTTCAAGATATCCCTCACGGATACGTTGGTGAAAGGTAATGGCTTCGAGTTCAAAGCGGCCTTCCGCCTCCATGCTCTCGGTGTTGTTGCGACTCCTGGCACGCTGCAAGCCTTCTTCCACGGGATAGTCGAGGAGCAGAGTCAAGTCGGGGATCAGACCCCTGGTCGCGAAGCTGTTGATTGCTTCGAGCTGTTTCATGTCAATTCCACGACCGGCACCCTGGTAAACGGTGGTTGCGTCGGAGAAACGGTCACAGAGGACAACTTTGCCAGCCTTTAAGGCAGGCTCTATGCATTCGACGACATGTTGGGCCCGTGCCGCACTATAGAGCAAAAGCTCCGTTCGCGAGGCCATATTACTGCTCTCCGGATCGAGGAGCAGGGCGCGGATGATATCAGAGATGCTGCAGCCTCCGGGTTCCCTGGTGACAAACGTCTGGTAGCCCAGTGTCTGGAAGTATTTGTCAAGCCGGCGCAACTGGGTCGTTTTGCCGCTTCCTTCGATCCCTTCAAAAGTTATAAAAAAAGACATAAAACAGCTACTTAGCTTGAAATTTATGGTATTGCTGCGAAGATCTAAAAAGAATCGCCATAGTATAATGATTTGTAGCCAGGCGCAATTGATATATGCAGACGGTTGGTGTAGTATGTCACGCTTTTAAGTCATTTGAATGACAGTGGTTATGCAGCATCGTGAAACTTTGACGCGCGATATGCCGTCTCATGCCATGATGGCAGTGAATAAATGACAACAGCAACTGTTCGGGTGAGTGTGGAATGAAGGCATTTGTCAGTGAAGTACAAAAGCATTGGCCGGAACTGGAAAGGTCTCTGGGGCACACCTTTCAGGATAAGGCTCTGCTCGTCGAAGCGCTCACACACAGATCCTTTGCCAATGAGTACCATGCCGAGAATTTACCGGACAATGAACGCCTGGAGTTTCTCGGCGACGCAGTCCTTGATCTGGTCATCAGCGAATACCTGATGGCCAATCTCCCCGAGGCTCCAGAAGGACAGCTGACGCGTATCAGGGCCGATGTTGTTTCCATGCCGGGTCTGGCCCGTCTGGCCTGCTCGCTTGACATCGGCTCCGCCATGCTGCTCGGTAAGGGGGAAGAGCGCAGCGGAGGTCGAGAGAAATCGAGTCTGCTGGCTGATGCCGTTGAGTCGCTGATCGGGGCTGTCTTTACCGATGGTGGCTTTGACGCCGCCAAAGCGGTTGTATTACCGCTCTTTGTGCCGATGATCGAGGAAGCCTCAAGGGTGGAAGGCCAGGATTTTAAAAGCCGACTTCAGGAGCTCCTGCAGGGCACGCAGCGTGCGCTGCCTGTCTATAAGCTGGTAGAAGCAACCGGCCCGGCTCACGAACGCACTTTTTCTGTTGACGTGATGGTTGACGAGACGGTGATCAGCTCGGGCCAGGGGCGCAGTAAAAAGATTGCTGAGCAGGCCGCCGCTGAGATGGCGCTCTCCGTGCTGAGTGAAGAAACATGAAGATCTATCCGGTTTTTATCCCCCACGCCGGGTGTCCGCACCGTTGCCTCTTCTGTGCCCAGGATCGCTCTACCAGCCATGCTAGCGTTCCTTCTGCCGAAGTTGTCAGCCAATGGCTCGAAACGGTGCTGCCGGAGCAGGGAGATGGTGAGATTGCTTTTTATGGCGGCACCTTTACCTCCTTGCCGCAAGAACAGCAGACTCTTTACCTGGAGGCTGCTGCCGGTTTTCTTGCCTCGGGGCGGGTTGGCGGAATACGCCTTTCCACGCGACCTGACGCGCTGGATATGCGGACCCTGGAACGCTTGAGTGCAGCAGATGTCACCACCATTGAGATCGGCTGCCAGAGCTTCGTCGACAGGGTCTTAACCGCTTCCGGACGCGGTCATAGTGTGACTGACAACATTCGCTCGGTACAGGCTTGCAAAGCTGCCGGCTTCCAGGTCGGTGTTCAGTTGATGCCCGGCTTACCTGGCGGGGATGGTGAAGAGGCCATGTTGTCATTGCAGCGGGCCATTCAACTCAAGCCATCGTTTTTGCGGATCTACCCAACGGTCGTCATTGAAGGAACGACCTTGGCAGAGCTCTGGAGAGACGGCGACTTTACGCCCTGGTCGATAGAGCAGGCATTAGAAATTTGTGCCGATATGCTGCTGCTCTGCCGTGAGCATGATCTGCCGATTATCCGTCTGGGCTTGCAGTATGATCCGCAATTGGCGGAGAATTTGCTCGCCGGCCCTTATCATCCGGCTTTCGGCCAGCTGGTTCGCTCGCGTCTCTGGCGTCGCGCGCTCAGTCATGCCGTCAAACATGGCAATCGGTTTGCTGTTAACCCCTCGGATCTGAGCGATGCCCTTGGTCATCGTTGTGAAAATCGTGAATGGCTCAAACAGAGCAACCCGTATACAATGATTAGCGCTGATCCAAGCGTAGCAAGAGAAACATTAAGGACGTCCGGCGTCGACTGGAAACTGTACGACCTTAACCTCCAGGGAGGCCACTGATGGCTGCAGAAGAAAAATTTCATTCCGGCTTTGTCGCCATTATCGGTCGGCCCAATGTCGGTAAATCAACACTTTTAAACAATATCGTCGGACAAAAAATCGCGATTACCTCGCCGAAACCCCAGACGACCCGGAATCGCATTCTCGGCATCCAGAACCTGGAAAATGCCCAGGTCCTCTTCGTCGACACGCCAGGGATTCATGAAGCCCATTCGCCGTTGAATCGCTACATGGTCGACCAGGCCCGTTCTGCCGCCCTCGATGTCGATGTGGTGCTCTGGCTGGTCGAGGCAGATCGTCCCGTTGATACCGATCCGATGATTCCCAAGCTGCTGGAAAAATGCCAACAACCGGTTCTGCTCGTAATCAACAAGATTGATACGATGCCGAAAGATAAGCTGCTGCCGCTGATTGCGGCCTACAGCAAGATCTGTCCTTTCGCTTCGATCGTGCCGATCTCTGCCTTGAAAGGCGATGGCGTCGATGCCCTGATGAAAGAAATCCCCCAGCTGTTGCCGGAGGGACCTCGGTACTATCCTGAAGACCAGCTCACGGATGTTCCGGAGCGCTTCATCGTCGCGGAAATGATCCGTGAGCAGATCCTGATGCGTACCAAGGACGAAGTCCCTTACGGCGTAGCAATACTGGTCGAACGCTTTCAGGAGAACCCCGTCAAGAATATGGTCGGCATCGACGCTGTCATCAACGTCGAGCGCGATTCGCAAAAAGGCATCCTGGTCGGCAAGGGCGGCACCATGATTCGGCAGATCGGTCAGGGGGCCCGTAAAGAGATTGAGCGTATGCTGGGCATCAAGGTTCACCTGCAACTCTTTGTCCGGGTGCAGAAGAACTGGACCTCTTCCGGACGCATGATGAAGGAGTTTGGTTACGAGTAGTTAACGCTAAAGACAAAAGCTTATTCAATGCAGAGGCGCGAAGGCGCAGAGAAAATATAGTGACTGAAACAG
The DNA here is from genome assembly GCA_963769955.1 of uncultured delta proteobacterium. GTDB lineage: Bacteria > Desulfobacterota > Desulfuromonadia > Desulfuromonadales > BM103 > M0040. The sequence goes on along the minus strand of CAVYNW010000002.1, from coordinate 24,563 downwards.
TCCCTTAGCTTTTTGGAGTTTCCCTTTGCGCCTTGCCGCCTTTCATTGCGACTTTGCGTTACGCTTATAACTTTAAAGATTGATTCTTCAGGAGGGTTTTACTTTGCAGCAAGCTAAACAAAACAAACGTATCTTCGTAACTGGCGGGGCAGGGTATATCGGCAGTCATGTCGTCCTCGCCCTCGGCGAGGCGGGCTATGACGTTCTGACCTACGATAATCTGACGACCGGTAATCGAGACTCTGTCCTTTACGGCGACCTTGTCGTCGGCGACCTGGCCGACAAGGAACTGTTGGTGAAAACCCTGACAGACTTCAAACCTGACGCCGTTATGCACTTTGCTGCTTCGATCGAGGTCGGTGAGAGTGTTGCCAATCCGCTCAAGTACTATCGCAACAATTCAGCCAACGCGCTGAATCTCCTGGAGGCCCTGCGCATGACAGGTGTCGGCCAGATGATTTTCTCCTCGACGGCGGCTGTGTACGGCAACCCTGCCGAGTTGCCGGTTGTCGAAGAGACGCCATTGCAGCCGATCAACCCCTATGGCACTTCAAAAATGATGACCGAGCACTTCCTGGCGGATCTGGCCCAGGCTGATAGCGGTTTCCGCTATGTTGCTCTGCGCTATTTTAACGTGGCAGGAGCTGATCCGCAGACCCGTCTCGGCCAGGACTATGCCAACCCGACTCACCTGATTACCCGGGCTCTAAAAACGGCTCTGGGGACATTCCCGAAGTTGCAGGTTTTTGGAACTGACTACCCGACCGAAGACGGGACCTGTATTCGTGATTATATCCATGTTGCAGATCTGGCCCAGGCGCACCTTGACGCCTTGTCTTACCTCTTTGCAGGCAAGTCCTCTGCGATCTTTAATTGTGGTTATGGTCATGGCTTCTCTGTCACTGATGTCGTTGAAATGGCAAAACAGGTAACCGGTGTCGATTTTCTCGTTGAAGAGACGGGTCGTCGTGAAGGAGATCCTGCTGAATTGATCGCAGGATGTGCTAAGATACGTAAAGTTCTGGACTGGCAGCCACGCTACGATAACCTGGAAACGATTCTGCAGACGGCATGGGCGTGGGAGAAAAAGCTTGTGGCGCGTGGCGAGTAGCGCGTGGCGAGAAACCCTTATTTAGACTGTTGACTCGTTTGATATCAATCCTTTTCGCGCCACGCGCAGCGCACCGCGCTACGGAGTTAAAATGAAACTCGCCGTTGTAGGAACCGGATATGTTGGCCTTGTCACTGGGGCCTGTTTTGCGGAAATGGGCCACAAGGTAACCTGTGTCGATATTGATGCAGCAAAAGTGACTAAACTCAAGGCAGGTTTGATCCCGATTTACGAGCCGGGCCTGAAACCGATCGTGCTGCGCAATTATGAAGAAGGGCGTCTGCTCTTTACCACCTCGCTTGCCGAGGCCATGGTCGACACGGAAATCGCGTTTATTGCAGTGGGGACGCCTCCGGGAGAGGATGGCTCTGCTGATTTAAAGTATGTCATCGGGGTTGCTGATGAAATTGGCTCCAACCTTTCTGAGTATGCCGTCGTTGTGACAAAATCAACTGTTCCCGTCGGCACGGCAGAGAAAGTCCATGCTGCTGTCAGACAGGCTCTCGACAGGCGCGGGACAGATATTGCTTTTGATGTTGTCAGCAACCCGGAGTTCCTGAAAGAAGGTGCTGCGGTTGAAGACTTCATGAAGCCGGATCGTATCGTGGTTGGCGTGGACTCAGATCGTTCTCGTGAAGTCATGCGTGAGCTTTATAAAGATTTCAGTCGGAATCACGATCGTATTCTCTTCATGGGTGTCAAAGACGCCGAAATGACCAAGTATGCAGGCAACGCCATGCTGGCGACCAAAATCTCTTTCATGAATGAAATCGCCAACCTCTGCGATCGTCTCGGTGTCGATGTCGAGAATGTCCGTCTTGGTATCGGCTCTGATAGCCGTATCGGTTATTCGTTCATCTATCCGGGTTGTGGTTATGGTGGCTCCTGCTTCCCGAAAGACGTTCGAGCTCTTATTCATACAGCCAGTGAAAACGAGTTTGAATCAATGGTCCTGCAGGCTGTACATGAACGCAACGAGGACCAGAAACATGTCCTGTTCAGAAAAATAACGGCTCGATTCGGTGAAGACCTCAGCGGCTTGACCTTCGGCTTATGGGGCGTTGCTTTCAAGCCCGGCACTGACGATATCCGTGAAGCTCCGGCGGTTGTTCTCATGGAAGGATTGCTTAATGCTGGTGCGCGTGTGAAAGCTTATGACCCGGAAGCTCTTGAAGCCGCCCGTCATGAACTTCCGGAGCAATGGTTCAGCAGTGATTTAGTCAAGCTTGTCCGCCATCAATACGAAGCCCTTGAAGACGTCGATGCCATGGCCCTGGTGACTGAATGGAAGCCGTTCCGGCATCCTGATTTCAGGGCGATGAAAGATATGATGAAGCAGCCGATCATCTTTGATGGCCGTAACCAGTACAACCCACGGAGCCTGAAAGAAGATGGCTTTGAATATTTCGGTATCGGCCGCAATTGAAATGATTCAGCTGCAATATGGAAGACTTCGCGGTAGTCATTGACTTGTTAGAATCAATCTGTTTTTGATCCGGTTCCCAGGAGGTTGTTTTGACCAAGAATCTCAAGCTTGGAGAGATCCTCAAGCAGGCAGGGATTATAGATGATTTCCAGTTGAATTCGGCCCTGTCTTATCAGCGCCACTGGGGCGGGCGATTCGGCGAGTCGCTGATCAAACTCGGCTATCTCGCCGAAGATAAACTGCAGAACTTTCTCGCCCGGCAATTTGACCTTCCCCAGGTAGAACTTTTCGGGCGAAACATTCGCCGAGGACGTTCTGGCTTATATTCCTTTGCAGAAGGCACGCCAGTTTCATGTTCTTCCGGTCGAGAGAAGAGAAATCAGTGGCATCATGCACCTGGTCGTTGCCATGACCGATCCAACCAACCTCAAAGTGACAGATTCTCTGCAATTTATGACAGGTTGCCGCATTCAACCGGCCCTTGCTGCCGATGATGCGATTGCTTCTGCCATAGAGCAATATTATGGGGAGGAGGTGGACGACCAGGAAGCACTTGATTTTGCTCTCGAAGATATTGTCGCTCCGATCAAGACTGTTGCTCCTGTCGTACCGGTCCCGGAGCCGAACTCAGAACCTGAGCTGAAACAGCCACCCGCTCCCGACATGGGGCACTACATGGCGGCCCTGAAAAAGCTCGAGGTTCGTTATGAGAACCTGGTCCGCATCCTTCTCGATCGCGATTTAATTGGTCATAAAGACCTCGATGAACTGATGTGAGACGATAGATGCATCATGTTGTTCTGATGCCCTTCAGAGGTTGTAATGTCTGCTTTTTTTCGTGAAGTTCTCTGGCAACGCCTGAGGCGCAACCGCATGGCCATGGCCGGTGCGGCTATTGTGCTGGCGATGTTCCTGCTCGCTCTTCTTGCGCCGGTTATCGGTCGTGATCCCGGCGCTATTGATATTGCCCATCGCCTGCAAGCTCCCGGACTGGCTTACCCCCTCGGAACGGATGACCTGGGTCGAGACGTACTGGTGCGCATCCTTTATGGTGCCAGGATCTCCCTGCTGGTCGGTTTCGTGGCTGTCGGTATTGCCACATTTATCGGTATCCTGCTTGGCGCCATGGCCGGTTATTATGGTCGTTGGGTCGACGCCGTGATAATGCGTTTTGTTGATATCATGCTCTGCTTCCCGACCTTTTTCCTGATCCTTGCGGTGATTGCCTTTCTTAAGCCGTCTATCTGGAACATCATGATTATTATCGGTCTGACCAGCTGGATGGGGGTGGCACGCTTGGTGCGCGCCGAATTCCTTTCTCTGCGAGAACGTGATTTTGTCCTGGCGGCGCGGGCAATCGGGGCAAAAGATGCCCGGATCATCTTTCGCCACATCCTCCCCAATGCGATGTCCCCCGTGCTGGTCTCTGCAACGCTCGGCGTCGCGGGTGCTATTCTGACCGAGAGCGCCCTCTCATTCCTTGGTATCGGCGTCCAGCCACCAACGGCATCCTGGGGCAACATGTTAATTGCTGGTAAACAGACTCTCGGCACGGCATGGTGGCTCTCGGTTTTTCCCGGTATGGCTATCCTGATTACGGTGCTCGGCTACAACCTTCTCGGTGAGGGCATCCGTGACGCTATGGACCCGAGGATCAAGGACTAGCTGTAAGCTATAAGCTATAAGCTGTAAGCTTTAAGCTGTAAGCTTTAAGCTGTAAGCTGTAAGGCTGTAACCTTTAACCTTTAACCTTTAACCTTTAACCTTTAACCATAAGATACTGTTCTTAAATCTTTTGCCTTGAAAAATTGAGATGAACCAGCAGAATTTCTCCTTATATTCACCGTCTGAACTCATCATCGCCCGCAGTGAGGCTTTTGTTCGTGGTGATTTTGGCTTTATCTTCGACAGCTACCACTCTGAATCGAATTTTCGTCGTCAGTTTGTCGAGCGTGATGAATACCTGGAGTTCGGCAAGGCCAGTCTGGGGGCGGATTATGAGATAACCTGTTGCGAGGTTCTGCAGGAAAAGGAGGAGGAGGACGAGGCCCAGATTATTTTTTTTATGGAGATGAAGGTCCAGGGCGTCGTGCAACAATTTGTCGAACTCGCCTGGCTGCATCGTGAAAACAAGGCCTGGCGTTATCATCGTGGCCAAAAGGTGACCCAGGATGAGCTTCCGGACGATCCGCGTTCCTTGAGCTTTGCCGATTTTGCCGGGCGTGATCCTTCGACGATTTTCTAAATGAGGCGATAAATGAAGATCATCAACCATAAGGTCATCGATCAATTAAGCCTGGAAGCTTCGGAATCAGACCGCCTGCGTAAGAACCTCAACTTGCATGATGACTATGCCGATCCTTGCCAGAGGCTCTTCATTGCCATGGAACCGGGAACCTACATTCGCCCGCATCGCCATACCGACCCGCCGAAACCTGAATGCTTCATGGCTGTACGTGGCAGGTTTGCTCTGCTGGTTTTTGAAAACAGCGGCGAGGTCAGAGCAGGTTATACCCTTTGGCGACGGCTGTGAAACCCTGGCGATCGATCTGCCGGCCGGTGAGTGGCATTCGATCATCGTGCTTGAGCCGAAAAGCATCTTTTTCGAAACCAAGCCCGGACCCTATGTGGCGATGTCAGATAAGGACTTTGCACCTTGGGCCCCCGAGGAAAACTCCCCGGAGGTTAACCAATATCTTACCACTCTGAAAAAGGTTGTTTCTACGCGTTGTTAAGAATTTATCGCGTCCCTCGTACCGCACCACTCGTCATGGACTCTTATGCCTGAACTCCCGGAAGTAGAAACCACCCGTCGCGGTATCGAGCCTCTGGTTGTCAATAAAGTTATCGCTCAGGTCCGTATTTATAATGGCTCCCTGCGTTGGCCAGTTCCTCCGGAGTTGACAACACTCCTGCCTGGCCAGAGTGTTGCTGCTGTCGGTCGACGTTCCAAATACCTGCTGTTCGACTTTACTCAAGGCACCATGATCATTCATCTCGGCATGACCGGACATTTGCGGGTCGATACCTCTCAAGCCGATAAACGCAAGCACGACCACGTCGAGATCACTTTCACCGACGGCACCGCCTTGCGCTACAACGACCCGCGTCGTTTTGGTTCCTTCTTCTGGACCTCAGGCGACCCGCTGCAACACGTTCGCCTTGCGAGCCTGGGCCCGGAACCGTTCGACGACGAATTCAATGCGACTTATCTCTACTCGCTTTCCCGTAACCGCAAACTTGCAGTTAAGCCGTTCCTGATGGATGCCCATGTGGTGGTCGGGGTCGGTAATATCTATGCGAGTGAGGCCCTTTACCGGGCCGGCATTTCACCGCTTCGACCTGCAGGAAAAGTCAGTAAAGCCGCTTTCCAGCGTCTGGTTCAAAGTGTCACAATGATTCTCAATGAAGCGATTGCTGCCGGGGGGACCACGATAAGGGATTTCGCCAACAGCGAAGGCAAACCGGGATATTTCACCCAAGAACTCAGAGTTTATGGGCGGGCAGGGCAGAAGTGCAAGGCCTGTGACACGCTCGTCAAACTCGTCAGGCTGGGGCAGCGTTCAACCTTCTACTGCCCTGCTTGTCAGAAGTGACTCAAACAGGATCAAAGATGAGAAAAGAGAGCTCTATGGAAGGATTTAATTTCAGCATTCCTTATACCGTCCGGGTCGTCGATGTCAATTACGGCGCTCACGTTGCCAACTCCGCTGTCCTGAACTTTTTCCAGGACGCACGCATCGCTTACCTGAAAAGTCTCGGCGGCTACACGGAGATGGATATTGGTAACGCCTGCGGTATCATCCTCCCGGAAGCCCATGTTAAGTATCTGGCCGAGATGTTTCTCGGTGATGAACTGGTGGTCGGCGCAAAGGTTACGAATGTCAGCCGCTCTTCCTTTACGATGTCTTACCGCATCGAGCGTGATGGTGAAGCAACGGCAGAAGGCGAGACTGTGCTGATCTGCTTTGACTATGAGAAACGTAAGGCCAGACGGCTTGATCTGGCCTTCAAGGAGAAGCTCGAGTCTTTTGAGGGAAGGCATGAATAGGCTGTTGCGCAGCACTGCAAGAACTTGCTTAATGATCATTTCCTATGGTTATCTGCTTATACGCTTTACTCAAGCTATTGATTCGGGGTCATATAACATTCACCAGACTACAGAGGACACAGGGATAATTCCTCTGTGTCCTCTGTGGCTCTAGTGAGCTAAGCGAACGGGTGCTGAAAGATTCAGCTTTTCTGTAGCCAGCGGCATAAACATTATCGTTATTATTCCACGGGTGCCGGTTGTAAATCCCCGGCGGCGTGATTATAGTGAAAGTCCGCGTAAGAATGCCCTATGATCCGTTCGTCTTTGCTCATGAAAAGGAGTTTGTCTCATGCTGAAGCGTTTTTTCCTGTTGTTGCTGGTCGCCCTTGTCGCACTGCCTGCACTCAACGGTTGCGGTTACAATCAGATTCAGAAGAACGAAGAAGCTGTCTTTTCCGCCTGGGCTGATGTTGAAGCGACTTATCAGAGGCGTGCCGACCTGATCCCCAACCTGGTTGAAACGGTCAAAGCCTACGCTTCACACGAGCAGGAGACCCTGCAGGCTGTCACCGAGGCTCGCTCCAGCGTCGGTAAAGCTCAGATCAACACCGGAGAGCTTGGCGATCCTGCGGCCATGCAGAAGTTCCAGCAGGCACAGGGTGCTCTCTCCGGAGCACTCTCCCGCTTGCTGGTGACAGTTGAACGTTACCCGGACCTCAAAGCCAACCAGAATTTCCTGGATCTGCAGCACCAGCTTGAAGGCACCGAAAATCGTATTAATGTCGCCCGCCAACGCTATAACAATGCCGTACAAACCTTTAACAGCTCGATCCGCACCTTTCCCAACAACCTGACCAACAAGTTCTTGCTCAACCTGGAGCGCAAGGAACCCTTTAAAGCGGAAGCGGGGGCTGAAACAGCCCCGAAGGTAAAGTTTTAAATGCTCTTCATACGTCGATATCTCCTGACGGTTCTATTTGTTCTCTTGCTGCCGCTCACCGTTGCGGCTCTTGAGGTGCCGAAGGTCCTCTGGCTATGTCAACGATCAGGCCGGGCTGATTTCAGCGCCAACGGAATTGAAGATTGAAAACTTCCTGCGAGCTTTGAGGCCAGCGACTCGACCCAGTTGGTGGTGTTGACGATTGATTCTCTGGAGGGTGAAGCTCTGGAAGAATACAGTCTGAAGGTTGCCGAAAGCTGGGGAATAGGGCAGAAGGGCAAAGATAATGGTGCTCTGCTGCTGATTGCCAAGCAGGACAAAAAGATGCGCATCGAAGTTGGCTATGGTCTCGAAGGAAAACTCACCGATCTGCTAACCGGGCGAATTATTGACAATGAAATCAAGCCACTCTTTCAGGCCGGTGATTTCGAAGGCGGCATCATCGCCGGAATAACATCCATGGCAGAAGCGGTGCGGGGCGAATATCAGGGGACCGGGACCAGGTCGGGAAAGAAAAAACGCAATCCTTTTGGCGCGCTGGCTCTGCTCCTTTTCCTTGGCCCCGGCCTGATGCTCCTTGGCGGAGGCGGCCGGCGCGGACGTCATCGGCGTGGTGGCTTCTGGATCGGCGGCCTGGGTGGCATGGTGGCGGCGGCGGTTTTGGTGGTGGCGGCTTCGGCGGAGGTGGCGGTGGTTTTGGCGGCGGCGGATCTTCCGGAGGCTGGTGAATAAGTCAGCATCAGATTGAAGCCTGGCATTGTTTGCCACCGTTTAATCTCTTAACGAAGCAACCCAAAGGTCCCGCATGACAGCAAAAGAACTTTTCAACGAAGCAGACAAACAACGCATTGAGTCGGCAGTGCAGCAGGCTGAGAAACTGACCAGTGGCGAAATCGTGCCGATGGTTGTCGACCACTCCTACGATTATCCCCGGGCAGAAATACTCGGTTCCGGGCTCTTTTCCCTGGCCACCGCAGTCTCCTTCAGCTGGGCCTTTTTCGGCGAATCCCTCTGGCATTTCCTGTGGCTCTTTGCCCTCTGCTACTTTCCCTTTCAAGCTGATGATCCGCAATTGCCTGGTCTCCGGCGACGTCTCATCCATCCCGATGAAATCAAAGAGGAAGTCGAGGAGAAGGCGATCCTTTCCTTTCTGGAGCATGGCTTGCATCATACCCGCGATGAAACCGGTATCCTGATTCTCATCTCTCTCTTCGAACGCCGGGTTCATGTGCTGGCTGATCGAGGCATTAACGATGTCGTCCCGCCAAACACCTGGGACGGCCTTGTCCAGACCCTCACCGAGGGCATACAGAAAGGCGACACCTGCAATGCCCTTTGCAACGCCATCGAAAGCTGCGGACAACTCCTTGCCGAGCATTTCCCGATTAAGACTGACGATACCGACGAGCTCTCCAACCTGATCATCGAATAGACAAATAGCCTGACGACCTCTCCAAGACAATGGTGACACATGCGGTGTGTGTCACCATTTACTTTAAGCAGCGAAGATGAAGCGCTTATGCAAGACTTGATGCTTTTTATTGACGGTAGCGTGCATGCTCAGTCGAAGCTTGGTTACGGGGCTTATCTCGTTGTCTCCGATCTTTGTCTTGAGTTGGAGAGCTTGTCGCAGCGTGTATTCGTCAAGCGTTTTACGCAGACCTCTTCAACGAAACTGGAATTACAGACATTGTTGTGGGCATTAAGCGAGGTTCAGTCGGCTGATCCTGGGCTGGTTATTTACACGGACTCGGAAAATATTATCGGTTTGCCAGGCAGGCGCGAGCAGCTTGAGCGCAATGATTATCGTTCCAGCAGGGGACGTCTGCTCAACCAATCACGACCTGTACCAGGAGTTCTACCGGCAGACGGATTTGCTGGATTATGAATTGGTTAAAGTCTGTGGTCACCTGGCGTCAAAACACAAAAATGCCATCGACCGATTGTTTGCCCTTGTGGACAAGGCCTCGCGTAAAGCACTGCGAGAAGCAGAGGACCTTCGAGCTGCGAATGATAGAGCCTAGTTGAGAAATAAACAGATATTTCTGAAGGAATGGGACCAAGATCTTTCCGGTTACTGAGCGGGCAGGGGAATGCGTTGCACGGCCAACAGGGAGACCAGGCTGAGAACCGCTCCGGCGACAAAAGGGATACGGTAATCAACCATCCAGAGCGCACCACCGATAACCGGCATAACGACGGCTGCGATGTGATTGATGGTGAAACCGACCGCCATGCTCGGGGCTATATCCTGCGCGTCTGCGACCTTCTGAAAGTAAGTACGAATAGCGATAGAGAAGTTGAACAGGATGTGATCGAGGATGTACATCACGACGATCACTCCCTTGATGTCGCTGAAGGCATAAACCAGGAAGATGGCGATCAGACCGCCATATTCTACAGACAACACACGGCGCTCACCGAAGCGCACGATGGCCCGGCCGATAAGCGGGCTCAAGAAGAAGTTGACCGCGTTGTTGGCAACGAAAAGCAGGGTGATCTCGGTGACCGTGCACTGGAAAACCTTGACCAGCAGGTAAACTGAAAAAGCCATGAAAATCTGACGTCTGGCGCCGGCCATAAAGGTGAGGAAGTAGTAAAGAGAATATCTCCGCCGCAGGATCATCTTGCGGTGCTGTGGAATCACATTGCTGTGAGTTGGATCCTGCAGCAATCCCCAGATGCCGGCAACGACGACCAGGCTACCCACCGATAACAACATGACCCGATAGCTGAACACCAGACCCATCAGGAACAGCAGCAGGCCAACAACGATGCTGGTTGCCGCGGCAAGGCTGCGCAGCTTGCCGAAGATCAGGGGCGAGGTGGCACTGTTGAAATACTGCAGCGTCAGCGATTGGTTGGTTGTCTCGTAATAATGAAAGCCGAAGCTCATGATCAGCGTGGTGACGATCAGCCCGGAGAAACTGGGAAACATTCCAGTCAGAGCGGTGCCTATGCCGAGAGAGATGATGGAGAGGGAGGAAAGCCGATGCTCCCGGATCACCAGCATGACGAAAACGGCCAGCAGGGCCAGAAATCCGGGGATCTCGCGCACAGAGCCGATGACACCGACCTGAAAGCCGTCGAGACCGGCAATCTCCACGGCGAAGTTATTGAACAGGATCATCCAGCACTGCAGGCCAACAACCGAAGCTGCGGTCTGTACGATCAGAAAACGCAGCATCGGAGCTTGTTCGCTTGTGACCATTCCTTGAACCTTTCAGGGGCACACAGGGATATTGACTCTGGACAGGCTATAAACTGTCAAGAAGTTGATAATACTCCTTGATAGCTTCGATGGACTCCAGCGTTGCCTGGTACAAAAACCAACTGAGCAGGAGGATAATAATTGTCAGACCGATTTTCCAGGCTAAAGACGTTTGCGGGCGCCACCAAATCAGCGGCAAGGCCAGGGGGCCGACGCTGCAAAGGGCGAAAACGATAAAAGCTGTCCTGAAATACCATGGAGGCTTATCGTCAATCTCACGAGAGACTGCCTGGCGATTCAGGAACTCCCCACAGTGTTTACATTTTATTGCTTCGTCTTGAATCTCTTCAGCGCAGAAAGGGCATTTCTTCATAATCGGCTTTCTTGGAGAGGAGCTCTGCTCATACTACATTTCACTAACGATAATGACCACCAGGAAACAACTCCTGGCGGCCACAGCTTATGGATTTAATCGTCTTGCCCTATCGTTAATGGGCTCCAGAGATCCCGGTACTCTCTTGTTTTCCTGCCGCTGCAGCTTGTTCACTGTTCTTCTTGATAATCTCTTCACGAACCTTGGCAAACTGTTCAGCCATTTGCATAAAAGCTTCAAAGGGAAGGGCGAGCCGCAAAGATGGTGACATGGTGACTTGCTTTTTCTCGGCATTAATATTTTCAACCCTGACAAAATCAATCCGGGCCACCCCGTCGGCAATGTTCAGGTTCGCGAAACGGTCAACAAAAAAGTCACGCATTTGATGTTCCTTTCTATTAACAATTAGTGATTTCAGCCAATTCTGCTATTTTTAAAACTATGTCATTGAATCACTGTTGTCAATTATGACTGATTATTGCGGTGATCCGGAAACCTGTAATGCAAGAAATCTCCGGTCAACCAGCCCTGGTTCTTCAACAAAGAGTTTATTTGTGTGTGGTAGGTTAAAGCTGAATCAATCCATAGAAAGGGATAATTATGAAAAAAATATTAGTCGTTTGTTTGCTTGCAATGCCCATGTTTTTTGTCGGTTGTGAAAGTGCGCAACAGAAGGCCTATGATTTGAAGGCTGACACGATCGGAACGCATCGAGTCGTTGAGGTGTATACCGAAGCCGGCAATAAAGTCGCGACGATAGAAGACGAAAGTATGAGGTTTGAACTGGTTGGGGAGCGTTCTGTTCGACTCTGGTTGGGTGACAAGAATGAGAAGGTCATGATCGGCAATATGGGGTTTATCATCACAGATAAATAAACTTCTGTTGATGGCGAGTCCCTTCATTGGTGAAGAGACGGATTTTGATAGACATCTGGTAAGGGTTCGCTTGAGTTATAGAAAAGCATCTAACAAAGCACTCAAGCGGAATGGCTGACAGCTCGGTGGTTCATCTATAAAGTGTCCTGTAAACCACGCCGCTGAAACGGATTTTGTGATGTGTCAGGACCGAGGTGTTTAAGACAGAGTACTCGTTAATACAATGGGGATATGTTGGTTGATTCATTGATGCAATTGCTGGCTGAACTCGAACATTTCGGCGAGGAAAATGATCGTTCGATCACTGATCGTCCTCGGCGTATGCTGAACATTACACGTGACACAGGAGAGTTTCTTTTTGTCCTCGTAAAAGCGATGAATGCCCAACGTGTTCTTGAGATTGGGACCTCAAACGGTTACTCGACTCTTTGGCTTGCAGATGCTGTTAGGTCTATCGGTGGAAGTGTTACTACAGTGGAACTTTCAGAGTATAAGTTCCGTCTTGCCTCTCAAAACTTCAAGAGAATAAATTTTTCTTCTGTCATAACTCAAATCTATGGTAATGCAGGCAGCATACTCGCTAACGCATCTGATGAGAGTTTTGATTTGATCTTTCTTGATTCTGAACGACCTGAATATCCAGGGTGGTGGCAGGATCTCAAAAGAGTCCTACGCAAGGGGGGTCTGCTAGTCGCGGACAATGCGATTTCCCATAAAGAACAAATGGAGCCTTTTGTCACTTTGGTTGAGGCAGACACTGCCTTTTCTACATGTTTAGTACCGGTTGGCAAAGGGGAATACCTTGCGACACGTTCTTTGGCTTGAAGTGTCCCAGAAACCACACACCTGGAAGAACGCTGGCACTACTTTCCAGACATCCTGAGTTTTGCGCTTCAGTTCAATCGGCGTATATTGACCACTGTTTCAATAGCTTGGTGCATAAGAATTTTGGAGAGAACAATAAAATATGACCATAGTTCATCTGCACAACTGCGGGTGGCTTTTTTGGGGGAGAGTGCAGTGATATTTCGTCTTATAAGTTTTTTATGGTTTTCTGTATTGTTGGATTATTAGCTCAAGATTGTGGTGGCGATGGTAGCGACGAAGAGCATCTTATAGAAAGCCCGAATAATACACCTGTGCCAACAGAAATTTCTTTTTTTTAAGAGCGGATTTGGTGGGGATTTTTCCGCATATTTTGGCAAATGACAGGCTCTATATATCGAGTCAACCTTGACTCTGTTCAATATTACAACAAGAGCCTGGATGAAATTCTTTCTTGGGCCGTCAAGAATGAAAACGGCAAGGAAAATCTCAGAGCATTACCAGAAGAAGTTAAGTGTAAGGTTTGTGGCCTGGACTATAAGGATGACGATGTCGGAACCGACATAGAAGAGTTTGCTGAAGTCTACGATTTGAGTTGAATAGACTTGATGTCTTACAAACCACGCTCTTGGATCATGATGACGGATGTGTCAGCGGCAGGCACCTGAAACGGTAATCAAGACGTGTAGGGACAACTTAACGGGATTCAAACATTGACTAGACACATTAAATATTTAGCAGTGCAGGGTGTTGTTTTGATAGAAACAGCAGGATCTTATCATTTAGGTGAAGAGATAGAAACTGTAAACCAAGCTGCAAGCATGGCAATTGAGAATAATTGTTTCAGGATTATTTTTGACTGCATGAAATCGGATGTCACTGCAAAGGTCATGGATTCTTATGATCGACCAACCATCTACGAAAAGGCTGGATTTAATCGAGGGCCAACAAAGATTGCAATTGTTATAAAAGAAATAAATGACAACCTGGTGTTTTATGAGACGGTTTGCATGAATCGTGGCTGGCAGGTACATCTTTTCACTGATTATGACAAAGCTATGGGCTGGTTAACCACGTAGAAGTATTTTTCGACCTGTCACCCAAGGGCCACATTTTGAAAAATTTGTTGCACAGCAAGTTGAGACTGGCCACTATAGTTCAGTAAGTGAGACTATCCGAACCCAAACTTGGGTGAGATTTGTGGCGAGATCCGAACTGGCTATTATAAATTCCCTACTGGTAGCCACGTTTATTATTGAAGTAAATCAAATGAATATATTGAGATAGTACATGTACTCCATGAAAACATGGTTGTTAATACACAGTTCTTGAAAGAGTCGGGCGAGTCTCACTGAACAGCGGATTATCTAGATTCTTCAAATTGAAGCGTCTCTGGATTTTTAAACAGGGTGTGTCAATGGCAGACACTACACACATGAAGACCCTGGGACGTGATTTGAGGTGTGTCAGGATCGAGGTAAACGGGACAATCGCTAGACGTGAAAGATCTTGGCAAAGATTGACATTTGGCAAGGATTGCCATACCATATTTCTACAATCAACATAGAAAGGAGGCGGTTATGGCAACAATGAATATATCCCTGCCAGGTCAAATGAAGGAGTGGGTTGAGGAATGCGTTCACTCAGGAAGATACGCCAATTCCTCTGACTATGTGCGGGACCTGATCAGAAGAGACCACATGAAGTTGGAGCAATTACGACAAGCGCTGATTGAGGGGGAAAGCTCAGGCCCCTCTACTGAGTTGGATATAGATAGTTTCATTGCGGACAAGAAAAAGTCCTTGTCCTTATGAGGAAAGTTATTTTATCTCCCAAAGCAAAGGTAGACCTGTCGCAGGTCTGGGATTATACCTGTGCTGAATGGGGAGCAGGGCAAGCCGAGAAATATATTCGTGAACTGTGGGCTGCAATCGAGGAACTATCCAGAGATTTCACAAAATCTGTAGATATAGGTGATGTAAGAAAAGACTACAGGAAGGTCAAATCAGGTTCTCATGTAATTTTCTTCAAAGTGACTCAAGTTGGAGTTCTTAAGGTCGTGAGGATATTGCACCATAAAATGGATTTTGACAGGCATCTTTAGCCCATTAAGCGATAGTTCCTGATTTATTGAATATCACCTTCCCACGCTAATCTCCTTGCATACATTTAAAAACCAGCCATCCCAATCTGCTTGCTGAAACCTCGCGAGCTCATCCCATCCGTGTATACTTATAAGAAAATTCAGGGGCACCTTCGCTTCGCAGACAATATTCGCCCCAGGAGTCTGCCCATGCCGTTTGATCACCTGCTTCTGTATGTTTTGCTCGCGGCCGTGGTTGTCCTGCTCGTTACCGAGTGGATTCCCCTCGAGGCGACAGCTTTGCTGACCATGGGCCTTCTGGGTCTCACCGGTCTCGTTTCTCCCCAGGAGGCGCTGGCAGGTTTCAGCAGCCCGGCGGTCATCACCATCTGGGCGGTTTTTATTCTCAGTGGGGCTCTCGACCGGACTGGAGTGGCTGACCGCATCGGCCGAGGTCTCCAGCGCATGGCCGGCCAAACCGAGATCGGTCTGACAACCGTCCTGATGCTGGGTGCGGGGCTGATGTCAGCGGTGATGAACAATGTCGCTGTTGCCGCACTACTGCTGCCGGTCACCATGGACCTGGCCCGGGCCAACCACCTCCCGCCGTCTCGCCTGCTTATGCCCCTCGCCTACGGTTCGCTGCTCGGTGGACTCACCACGATGATCGGCACACCGCCCAACATTCTTGTCAGCAATGCCCTCGGGGAGGCCGGTCTGAAAGCCTTTGGCCTGTTTGATTTCACCCCGATAGGAATGGTGATCCTGCTGGCCGGAACCGCCTTCATGGTCTTTGCCGGCCGGTTTCTGCTGCCACGACGTGATGTTGCCTCGGCAGCGGGCCGACCTGAGGATGCTCTGCCCGGTCAATATCAGCTGCAGGAACGCACCTTCACACTGACCCTGCCAGCCGACAATGACCTGGTCGGGATGACCCTCGCCGACAGCCGGCTCGGCTCGGCGACCGGACTTTATGTTGTGGCTGTTATCCGTGGGACCCAAACCATCATCGCGCCTTCGGCCGACTTCGCTCTCCAGGCCCACGATAAGCTCTTCGTCCAGGGCCGCCTCGAGAGATTCTACGACATCCAGTCTCTGATCAACCTTATTGTTGCTGAAAAAAGTTTTAACCTGAAGTGGTTATCCGACAAAAGCCTGGTTCTGGCGGAAATATTTCTCCATGCAGACTCCACGCTGGTCGGGCGCCCCCTTGACGAGATCATGGCGGATGGCTCTGGTGTCACGCAGATACTGGCCCTGCGTCGCGGAGAAGAGTTACACTTCGCGCCGGCAAAGGAAACCATCCTGCAAACCGGTGATCGTCTCCTGCTTTACGGCAACTCCGAGGCCATCTCCAGCTTGCAGAATGATACCGACCGATACAGGTTGAGCAAAGCACAGGAGATTAGTCATCTGCTGACAGAGTACCGTCTCAACGAACGGCTGATCAGTCTGCACCTGGTGGAGGATACTGATCTGACCGACATCTCGCTAGAGATCCCGAGACTGGAGGAGCTTCTCGGTCTAAAGATTCTCTCAATCCGGCGACCGGAGGGATTGAGCGATACCGTGTTGATCGTAGGCGATCAGGTGCTCGCCGTCGATGTCGGCCGATCGCTCCCCGGGCTCTACGGTTTGGCCGACCTGCTGGTCGATACCGACGCCGCGCCGACCGACCTGCTCAACTCAGGGCAGGTCGGATTGGCTGAGGCAGTGCTTGCACCACGCTCTGGTTTGAGCGGCAAAACCCTGCGGCAGTTGAAGTTCCGCGACACGTACGGCTTGGGAATCCTCGCTATCTGGCGATCCGGCCGGGCCTACCGGACGCTGCTCCGTGATTTTGAGCTCCAGTTCGGCGATGCCCTACTGCTTTTCGGCCCTCTTGACCGTCTTCGGGCCCTGGCCGGACATCCCGACCTGATTGTGTTGAGCGGTTCTCTTCAGGAACCCCGCAGAACCGAAAAAGCAGGACTGGCCAGCTTAGTGATGGCGAGCACCCTGGCCCCGGTGCTGCTCGGACTGGTCCCCATCCAATTCGCCGTCATCATCGGTTGCGCAGCGATGATTGTGACGCGCTGCCTCTCCATGGAGGAGGCTTATAGAGCCATCGAATGGCGCGCGGTTTTCCTGATTGCCGGACTGCTGCCACTCGGCTCGGCCCTCGAAAGAAGCGGTATTGCCGCCGAGGTGGCCATGAAAGTCGCGATGCTGGGCAGCGGGTACGGACCGCTGGCCTTGCTGGCAGGGCTGGTACTACTGACCTTTGCCGCCACCTGCATTATTCCGACTTCAGCTCTGGTCCTACTGATAGCACCGATTGCCCTGAGTACAGCGAACGCTGCCGGTCTGTCTCCCCATTCACTGCTGATGGCCATCGCTATAGCCTCTTCTGCCAGTTTCCTCACACCCATAGCCCACCCGGCCAACATTCTGGTTATGGGGCCGGGTGGTTATCGCTTTCGCGACTATATTATCGTCGGCTTGCCATTGACCTTGGTCGTCTTTGTCATCATTATGGTTTTGGTTCCGTTGATCTGGCCGTTGCAACCTTAGTGGGTATAGTTTAAAAGGCTGCGAGATGATCCGGCCTTGTTTTTTTAGACTTTGGAGTCCCTGATGGACAACCTTCTTCTTCCTCCGAACCCCCATGCCATGGCAGTGCTTGCCCTTGCAGTTTTCGCCATGCTGCTGTTTACCCGGAAAAACCTTCCTCTGGAGACTGCAAGCTTTATCATCCTGATTTCCCTGGCCGTCGGTTTTGAATTTTTCCCGTTTCAGGTTGATGGGGAGATTCTGCAATCCTGATATTTTTTTTCATGGTTTCGGGCACGAGGCGCTGGTTGCGGTTTGTGCCCTGATGATTGCTGGCCAAGGCGTTGTCCGTACCGGTGCCCTAGAGCCGGTAGGTCGCGGCCTCGCCCGCTTATGGAAAATCAGTCCGGGCGCCTCTTTGCTGCTCACCCTGCTGGTCGCTGCTTTTATCAGCGCTTTTATCAATAACGTTCCCGTCGTTGTCCTGCTTCTGCCGATTCTGATCAGCGTCTCCATCCGGACCAAGACCAAGTCCTCCACGGTGCTGATGCCGATGGGGTTTGCAACCCTGCTGGGCGGAACCTGCACAACCATTGGCACATCAACCAATCTCCTGGTGGTCTCTGTTGCCGCTGATATGGGGCTGAGACGAATAGAAATGTTTGACTTTCTCCTCCCGGCCATTATCGCCGGGGGAATCGGTATAGCCTACCTCTGGCTGATCGTTCCACGGATCATGCCGGAACGAAAACTGACATTGGCTGACACGTCGCCACGAATATTTTCCGCACACTTGGCAATTCTGAAAGAAAGCTCACTCGTCGGGAAAACTCTTGCAGAAGCCATACAGAAGGCGGGTGGAGGGATGAAGGTCAAGGGCATCAGACGCGGCACTGACAGCCTCATCATGCCACTTCCCAGCGTGATCTTGAAGGTCGGAGATCAACTGATTATTCGCGATACTCCGGAACGTCTGAAAGAGATCGAAGCTGTGCTGGAAGGAACCCTTTACCAGGATGAAAACCTGGGCAGTCCGGTGGATGAAGATCACCCGCTCAAGGCAGAGGACCAGCAGATTGCCGAAATTGCAGTCATTCAAGGCTCATTCTGCGGGGAAAAACCTTCGGCGAAATACGGTTTTACAGACCGTTACGGGATCATCATTCTCGCTATCCACAGGGCAGGCAAGCGACTGCAGAAAGGGCTCGATTCGATCAGCAATATCCGCCTGCAGGCCGGCGACATCCTACTGGTTCAGGGCCCTCGCGAACAGATTGCCCTCCTGAAAAAAGAAAAGGACCTCCTAGTGCTTGATGCCACCATGGATCTCCCATACACGCAGAAAGCGCCCCTGGCTCTGCTGATCATGCTGGCGATTATTATCACGGCGGCCTTCGGCTGGCTGCCGATCGCGATCAGCGCATCATGTGGCGCCCTGATCATGATTCTCTGCGGCTGCCTGAGCTGGAGCGACGCGACCAAAGCTTTGAGCACGCAGGTGATCATGATCGTCGTAGCTAGTCTGGCGCTCGGCTCGGCGCTACTGAAAACCGGCGGCGCTGATTATCTGGCGCAATTGTTTCTGAGCCTTTCGGGAGATGCGATCGCCCGCTGTCATGCTCAGTGGTCTGATGCTGCTGATGGCCGTCCTGACCAACGCCATCTCCAACAATGCCACAGCCGTCATGGGCACCCCCATCGCCATCTCCATTGCCGCCCAGATGGGACAACCGGCCGAACCCTTTGTGATGGCGGTTCTTTTCGGGGCGAACATGAGCTTCGCCACACCGATGGCCTACAAGACCAACCTGCTCGTCATGAATGCCGGCGAATATACCTTTAACGATTTTCTGCGCATCGGCATCCCTCTGGTGCTGATCCTCTGGGGGACCTTGTCCTGGCTTTTACCAACCCTGTATGGATTTTAATTGCCGAGGCCACGGCACTCCCTTCCAGAAACCTTTAGCCTACAGAAGAGCGAAGCGCGTAGCCGTGTGAACGATTCTGCTTCGAGAGCAGGGGGTCGCTGGTTCATCAAATCCGGTCAACCCGACCAGTATTGTTCCCCTGTTTAAATATAAGAGAAAAATAATTTAATCAAAAATACAGACCGGTCTGTACGTGTTAGTTTTAAATCATGACAAAGAAAGACAAAAACATAGCTCCCCGCGAGCGGATACTTGAAACGGCAGCCGATCTCTTCTTTCATCAGGGCTTTCGTGCGACAGGCATCAACGAAGTGATTGCCAAGTCAGGGGTCGCCAAGGCGACCTTCTACAACCACTTCCCGACGAAAGATGACTTGTGCCTGGCATACCTAAGAGACCGCAATACTTCAGAGTTTGAAGCGATCAACGCTTTTGTCCATGACCATAACTCCCCCGTTGAACGGTTTCTGGCAGTCATAAAATCAGTTCAACCATGGCTTGAAGCAAACCATTTACGCGGTTGTGCATTTCTCAACATGGTGGCAGAGGTTCCCGATCCGCGCAACCTGCTACGCAGGGAAGGCCTGCAACACTATCAGAGCCTCAGACAATTAATTAGTGACCTTGCAGAGGACTTGATCGGTTCAGATGCCCAGCGCTATGATGGTTTTGAAGCACAGGTATTGGCTGATGATTATATGCTAATTCTTGGCGGGGCAATTGCCATGACCGAAATTTACCATGATATCTGGCCTGCCATTCAGGGGGTGAAACTCGTTGAGCGTCTCATCAACCCGGGGTAGATATATTTTTTACCTCACAACAAGACAGACCTGTATGTCTTTCACGAAGGAGCTCAATCATGGAAACAGCAAAGCAAACAACAACTGTCGTCAACGGCGTTAAGGTTACACAACTCTTCGATACTATTGATGCTATCAAAGGAAGCCCGGAAATTTCTAAATTCAAGTTTCGTGCAACCAATAATTGGCAGGCCGGAACCCACAGCCAGGCAACAGTCAAATCATTCTATGGAGCCCTCCAGGAAGACAACAGTCGAGAGCCGCTGGTATACGAGATCGATGAACCGCCGGTTCTGCTTGGAGAGAACAAAGGAGCTAATCCGGTTGAATACTTGCTGGTCGGCCTTTCAGGATGTTTGACGACTGCCTTGGTGGCTCATGCCTCTGCACGTGGAATTGAAATCAAGTCGGTCTCTTCTTTTCTTGAAGGAGATCTGGACGTACAGGGGTTCCTGGGGCTTTCAGAGACTATCCCGGTAGCCTACAAGGAAATAAGGGTCAGTTTCAAAATTGAAGCAGACATCAGTGATCAGGAGAAACAGGAACTGGTGGAGATGGCCCAAAAGTATTCCCCCGTGTTTAACTCGGTCACTCAACCGGTAAAAGTGAAGGTAGGACTTGATCGCTCCTGACGCGGAAGAAACACTTTTCCGACTTGCAAGAATGGCTACCTGGTAATTGTACCTGGTGGCCATTTTCGTTTGGTATAGAGAACCTCTCAAATATCATGTGTTCCAGTAACGCTGAAAGCTTCCTGGAAGTCGTGAAATACAAGAAAGGCCCCCTGCGTGTCAGGAATAAAGTTAAGCTTCACCGGTGCTGCCAACATTTGCTTTATAACCTCGATAAACGTTATTTGGTAGCGCCTGGCTATTTGAGTGGGGCCACTCGCTGAAGTTGTTCTTTACGGCTAGCTATTGGGTTTGCCAGCCGCAAGTGATTTTACATCGCCAGAGGTCAAAGGGTTGCCAGCAATTCCCCAATCCCCACTCTTCACCTCTTCAACGATGCACCAAGTCACCGGCCGCATATTCTCTCCCTCTATTGACACCATGGCGTCGGTGAGTCTCTTAACTATCTCCTGCTTCTGCGCCGTGGAAAAAACTCCTTCAATGATCTTTACCTGAATCAGCGGCATCATACACCTCCAATGTTTTGGGAATGATCTATCTGTTTAAGGACGGACTCTCAATCTGGTGTAATAACTTTTAGCACCGATACAATACCGATCAAGTTATATATTGATTATATTCTACCAACCTCACGGGGCCGATTTATTCTGCATTACGAGAAAGGCCACCAAGGAATGAGCCCTGGTGGCCATAGTTTTGTCTTCCTAAATGTCTCTATCAATAAGATGCCGTTTTTCTTCTCGGAAGTCGTGCGTGAGTTATAAGACGCCCAGATGGTTATGATGTCACCCCAGCCTTTCTGGCGACAACAATTCAACACTTATTATTCATGAGCATGATCCTTGTGCTTTTTTTCAGGATCTTGCTGAACATGAATAATGTGATTTACAAGGTGCCATCGATCGATTGGTGCAAGGTGTGAGAAGGCGGGCATCCCAGTTTTCTCTGTACCATGACCAATAATCCAGAATTTCTCCCCAGGGCCATAAATAGCACTATGTTTTTTGTCTAAAAAATTTGCTGGTGAAGTTTCCAGTGCCGCAGCGGCTGGACCTTTGCCGTCCCCATCTTCTCCGTGACAAGCGCTGCAATTTTGTAAAAATAGTTTGCGACCCTGTTGCAACGATTCTTCACTAGGAAGTATTGGGGTTCTTTCCATAATCTGATATTCATCAGGGATCGCTTCTTTCACAGCCATCATCGACTGCATGTGGTCAGATGTTCCTTCCTCGTGGTGATGATGCCCGCTTCCTGTTGCTAGAACAGGAGTTGCTGATATAACGAGCAACCATAGAGCGGCGATAAATTTTGAAATCCAAGTGAACCCTTTACTCGAATAATTTTCCATTTTTGAAACCTCTCTATTACTCAGTAGTGTCTCATTAAGTTATGTGTAAGAAATTGACGCGCTCAAAATCTTGCGAAACGTACAATTCCTACAGGCTCTCCAGCTGACACACTGCCCTTCGTGTTCCTGGCCGGTGTGTTGCGAGAAAAACAAATGGCCACAAGAAACTGTCTCCTGTGGACCATCAATTATATGGCTCCTGTGCTGTTGCTTGTGAAACTAGCTGGCTTCGTAGGTCATACAATCTGGCTGACCTTTTTGCATTTCTACTGTGATACTTGAGGCTACACACTCGTAATCCTTGTTGAATTTACAGTCATCCAACTTACATGCGCCTACTCCAGCCGTCAGATCCATGACACCACCATGTTGATCAGCCACAAAGAAGGTATCACAGGCAGGATCGCCGCCTGGTTCGCCGACCGTAATGGCCATGGCATGGCAGCTTTTCTTGGTATTGTAGGCACAACTTTCAACCGAACATGCTGTCACTTTCGGCATATTCATCTCCATAAACAAACTCCTTTCTGCACAGAAGCCATCAAAGGAAACTGAAGATCAAGCTGTCGTCTCCCATTTGATAACGTCCACAGGGCAGACAGTATCGCACGCCCCGCAGTCTATGCATACTTCCTTGTCGATTACATGAACTTCACCCTGCTCGCTGATGGCATCAACCGGGCAAACTTCGGCACATGCTGCACAATTGATACATCCTTCATCGATCCAATGGGTTCCCATAAGTTTCTCCTCTCGCTGTTGTGGTTTAAAATTATCAGAGATATCGTTTGTTGCAAGGCTTCCAATGGATAACTCTACATTGTCATTAGATGATCAATCTGACAGATTTGCTAAATTCTTCCTGTCCGCGGCTGCTTACCCTGACAAACAGGGAAAAAAACCGATCCTGAAATCGAGGGTTCTCGTGTTTTTTAAATGGTGATTCACTACTGTCCGGTTAACAATTGAATAAATTCAACTGGTTATGATTTTGGAGGTTCGAGTTTTGTTTGAACGCATCTGTAACCAGCGAAGAAATGGGCTTTTTCTCGAACAAATTGACCTCCAGAATCTGTAAAAAAGTGTAGAGCGGGCATTGGATGTCCAGTGTTCTATGTGCAATAACAACCAGCAGGTAAATGCTCAATGCGACCCAGATCTGGCTTTTTACGGCATTGATTGAGGTGCCATAAAACGACTTGATTCGCAGGTGGCTTTTGATCCACTTGAAAAACAGTTCAACCTGCCAGCGCTGTTTGTAAATGTCGGCAACAGTGGTCGCTGACACCGTGAAATTGTTGGTCAAGAAGACCAACCGCTTGCCAAGCTCTTTGTCAACATAACTGATCCGACGCAGTTTTTCCGGATAATCCTTTTTCGATTTCGGGGTCACCAGAACAATGGTCTGATCGGCCCGGACACCGGCGGCCTGGTCTTTCGGTGATGAATAAAGGCGTTTGAAGCGCAAGTTGTCTTTGCCCCTGATGACAAAGAAAGCACCCCGCCGGTGCAAGCTGTAAAGCCTACGGAAATCCGTATAGGCTTTGTCCATCGTGTAGATGGCCTCTTTGGTGACCGGCATGCCATCGAGCATTCGGACATCGTGAACCTTGCCCGTTGTGATGGCCACATAGGTTGGGATGCTTCCGCGCAGATCGAGCAAAGTATGCATTTTGACGGCAGCCTTCGTCGTCCGGAATTCAGCCCAAGGAAACAGCGTCAGGCACAGGTCGATGGTCGTCGAGTCAAAGGCATATATCGGTTGCTCAAGTTCCAGGGCGAACGGCTCGTCTTGATAGAGTCTCTGAGCCATCCGAATCAAGACCAGACCAAAGTCCTGAAAGATACGCCAATCCCTGCGCTCGTTGGCATCAGCCAAAGTGGAGCGTGAAACAGCGCCACGAAAGCCAATGTGATACAACTTCTCCCGGTGGGAGTTAAGGCAAGTTTCAATATCGCGTAAACTTTCGCGGCCAGCCATCTGGGCATAGGCGAGACACAAAAACTGGTCGAAGGTAGAAAAGCTCTTGGCTCTGTAGTTGCCCCGGTACCGGCGGACGCATAGATTGAACTCATGTCGTGGCAGAAACTGCAACAATTGCCGGAACACCGTTTGTCCTGAATTCATAGACACCTCCAGAAAAGATCAGAGAGGTATCAGCTCACATCAGCGAGATGAATTCAAATCGAAAACGGATCAGTTATGTCAAAGAACTATACAACTCAAGAACTTACAGCAATCTGCTGCTTTTTAACCGGACAGTAGTGATGAGGCATATAGATTCCTTTAAATCCTGAGGTAAAAGGTCAAGGGCTCAAGGTGAAAGGAATACACCCTCAACCCTTAACCCTTAACCCTTAACCCTTAACCCTTAACCCTTAACCCTTAACCCTTAACCCTTAACCCTCAACCCTAACCCTCAACCCTCAACCTTTAACCCT
>CAVYNW010000001.1:0-165342 GCA_963769955.1 uncultured delta proteobacterium | reverse complement strand
TGGATGCCCTTGTCGGTGAATCTGGAGCGGACCGTCGTCTGCCCTGTTCACCTATCTCACCTGCGTCGGTTTTTACCTCTTGGCCAGCCAATGCCTGGCCGATGGCCAGCGGCTTAAAAAGCTGGTACGGATCGTCACGACCTTTGCCGGCATCTACGCCCTGCTCCGATCCTCGAAGCGCTGGTGCCGAACGGCCAGATCCTCTGGATCCTGCGCTCCTGGCCGGAATATGCCGGCAAGCCTTTCGGCACCTATGTCAACGGCAACCATTTTGCCGGCCTGATGACGATGCTGCTGCCGCTCTGCTTCATGCTCTACCTGGTGGATAAACCCGCCGCACACTACGGCGACTGGAAAGAGCGTCTGATTGATTTCTGCAGTGACCCGAATATCGGCAAGCACCTGCTGGCCGGCTTTGCCGCCTTACTCTGTGCGACCGGCATTTTTCTCTCCCTCTCCCGGGGTGGAATCCTCAGCATGTTCGGCGCCATGCTGCTGCTCTCCTGCCTGTTGCTGTGGCGGAAACAGTATCGTCGCCAGTCCTTGATCCTGCTCGGCTTTGTCGTCGGTGCTGTTCTTCTTTGTCGGCATTTTTGGTTGGGAGGCGATCTTTGCCAGGTTTGCCGGCATTCGCAACCTGCAGGGCGACATTTGCTGACGGCCGTTTGAGCTACTGGGGCGACCTGCTGGCGTTGATCAGGGATTTCCCGCTCTTCGGCACCGGCTTCGGCAGTTTTCTGGATAGTTATGCCGGTTATCAGACTATTTTTCAGACGGAGCTGGTGGTCGATCACGCTCACAACGAGTATTTTGAACTGCTGGTCGAAGCGGGTTTGACCGGGCTGGTGCTGGCCGCTTGGGCTGTTGTTGTGATCGTGCGGGACAGCTGGAAGGCTTATGGCCGTCGCCGCACGCGTTTTGCCACCTCTCTCTACCTGGGGGCTTTGGCCGGACTCTGTGCGCTGTTGCTGCACAACCTGACCGAATTCAACCTGCATGTCGGCGCCAACGGCCTCTATTTTGCCTTTCTTGCCGCTCTGCTGGTAGCCCTTGCTGCGACCAGCTCGCAAGGCCGCGGCCGTTCTGAATTGCCGCAAATACAACGTCAAAAGCTCAGGCTGGTTGTGCCGGCGTCGCCATCGTCCTGCTCGGCTCCCTGGCGCTGAATATCGGCGGCCTGGTTGCTGAAGCGAAAACCTCCTCCTTTTCCGGCATGGAGCTGAGAAACATTGACCGCGCCGAGCTGGACGACGCCTTGCTGCGCTCCAATGAGGCGATTGCCTGGGCACCCTTGACCAGCAGCTACCGTTATTTCAAAGCAGGACTGCTGGCAGAGCTCGGCAAGCATGATGAGGCCATGCAGGCCTATGGCCAGCTGCTTAGGCTGCGGCCGCTTGGCTCACTCTACCTGCACCGGGCCGCCATGCTGGCCAAAGACATGCAGCAGCCTGCTCTTGCAGGGGCTCTCCTTAAATCAGGCGTTGAGCTGGATCGGGTTGATCTACGTCGCATCAAGCTTTATGCCCAATGGCTGTTTTATCAGCGTCAGCGAGAAGAGGGCCTGGCCCAGATCCGCAGGGGTCTGGAGCTGGCTCCAGACAGGACCCGGGAGTTTATTGAGCTGATGCGCAACTATGGCCTTAAGCCAATCGATATGGAGACGGCCTTTCCGGAGACGGCTCTGGCCTGGCAACTGTTTGCCCAGGACCTGGTGGAGACGAAGTAGATCTGCTGGAAGCGAAACGGGAGCGTCTGGCTGAGCATGCTTACCGCAAAGCCTTGCAGCTGGCACCAACAGAGGCTAACCCCTCCTATAGCGCCCACTGGGCCTTCTGCAAATACCTGGAGAAGAACCAGCGCTACGAAGAAGCGTTGTCGTGCTCCTTGACGCGATCGAATTGTTTCCGGAAAACGCCAACCTGCACGCTGCGGCCGGTTCTCTTTATGAACGGCTGAAGATCACCTATCGGGCGGAGGAGGAATACCGCCAGGCGTTGCTGCTGAATCCGAAGCTGGGGTGGGTTAAGAAGAGGCTTGAGAAGATTTAAGCTATCAGCGATCAGCTGATCAGCGATGTGCTATAAGCTGGTACGGTGGACGGGGGACGAGGAAGTCAAAATCTTTTTTGTTGTTTTTCGCGTCCCGCGTTCCCCGTCCCGCGTCCCAGTTTTCTAATGCCCAAAACCTCGAAATCTGCTATAAAAACCAATTGACACCATTAGACGCTGATTTGCTGTTTTTCCTGACAACTACACGACATGATAAGGAGTATCCATGGCAAAAGTCGCACTCATCACCGGTATCACCGGTCAGGACGGCGCCTATCTCGCCGAATTCCTGCTGAAAAAAGGCTATATCGTGCACGGTATCAAACGCCGTGCCTCCTTGTTCAATACCGATCGCATCGATCATCTCTACCAGGACCCGCATGTCGAGCATCGCAACTTTGTGCTGCACTACGGTGACCTGACCGATTCAACCAACCTGATTCGCATCATTCAGGAAGTTCAGCCGGACGAGATCTACAACCTGGCGGCCATGTCGCACGTTGCGGTCTCTTTTGATACCCCGGAATATACCGCCAACGCCGACGGCCTTGGTACCTTGCGTATTCTCGAAGCGACTCCGCATCCTTGGCCTGGAGAAGAAAACCCGATTCTATCAGGCTTCGACTTCTGAGCTGTATGGCAAGGTTCAGGAGACGCCGCAGACCGAAACCACACCTTTCTATCCACGTTCTCCATACGGTGTGGCCAAACTTTACGGCTACTGGATTGTTGTCAATTACCGCGAATCCTACGGTATGTTTGCGTGTAATGGCATCCTGTTTAATCATGAATCTCCGATTCGCGGTGAGACCTTTGTCACCCGCAAAATCACGCGCGCCGTGGCTCGAATGGCGCTGGGACTGCAGGAGTGTCTGTATCTCGGCAACCTCTCGGCGCTCGCGCGACTGGGGGCATGCCCGCGATTATGTTGAAGCCCAGTGGTTGATGCTGCAACAGGATGAACCGGAAGATTTCGTTATTGCCACCGGCAAACAGTATTCGGTGCGGCAGATGGTCGAGACCGCCGCCGGTGAAATCGGCATAACCCTGCGTTGGGAAGGGGAAGGCCAGGACGAGGTGGGAGTTGTCGATAGTGTCGCTACTGATCGTGGCGTACTGGCTGAGGCTTTGCAACCAGGCCAGGTGATTGTTCGCGTCGATTCACGCTACTTCCGCCCTGCGGAGGTGGAGACGCTGCTCGGTAACCCGGCTAAGGCCAAGTCCAAACTCGGCTGGGAACCGAAGGCCACTTTCGAAGAGATGGTGGTAGAGATGGTCCGTTCTGATTTGGAGAGCGCTCGTCGTGACGAACTGGTGAAAGGACATGGCTATCAGGTTTTTGATTATCATGAATAGGGGAGGGACGAGGTTAAAGCTGTAAGGTGTACAGGTTAAGGGTTAAGGGTTATCCCTTTGACCTCTGCACCCTGGTCGCCTTAACCCAATGCCTAAATTAAATTATGAAAAAAAACTCCAGAATATTTGTCGCAGGTTCCAACGGCCTGGTGGGTTCCGCGATTGTGCGTCGTTTGCAGGCTGGTGGTTACACCAACCTGCTGACCCCGGAGATCGATGAACTTGATCTGACTGATCCTTCGGCCGTTGCGGATTCTTTGCCGCTGAACAGCCTGAATACGTGATCCTGGCTGCGGCCAAGGTGGGTGGCATCCATGCCAACAACACCTATCCGGCGGATTTTATCTATCTGAACCTGGCAATCCAGAACTCGGTGATTCACCAGGCTTATCTGCATGGCGTGAAGCGTCTGCTGTTCCTCGGTTCCTCGTGCATCTATCCCAAGGAGGCGCCTCAACCGATGGGCGAGGATGCTCTGCTGACCGGTTTGCTCGAACCGACCAACGAACCCTACGCGCTGGCCAAGATTGCCGGTCTGAAGATGTGCGAATCGTACAACCGTCAGTATGGCACAAAGTTCGTGGCGGTGATGCCGACCAATCTTTATGGCCCGGGGGATAATTTCCACCCGGAGAACTCCCATGTTCTGCCGGCGTTGATTCGGCGTTTTCACGAAGCGAAAATCGCTTCGCAGGGACGCGGAACGCGGGACGCGGGACGTGAAGGGCAAAAACAAGCCCAGGGACTGAAACAGGGACTGTCCCCGAACGGGGACTGTCCCTCTACCGACAAGGTTGTCGTTTGGGGCACCGGGACGCCGATGCGGGAGTTTCTTTATGTGGATGACATGGCGGATGGTTGTGTGTTTGTCATGGAGTCTGATGATGAGACGCTGGCCAGAACGCTGCTGAATTACCCTGATCCCTGTTTCCTGAACCTGGGCACCGGCGTTGATGTGACGATCCGCGAGCTGGCCGAGACGGTCAAGGACGTGGTCGGTTATCAGGGCGGCCTGGAGTTCGATGCGACCAAACCGGACGGCACCATGCGCAAGCTGCTCAATGTCTCGCGGGCCAAAGAAATGGGCTGGCAAGCGAAGGTTTCGCTGCGTGAGGGGATTGAGAAGACCTATCGTGGTTTCTGGAGAATCAGGATAGTTTTAGGAAATAGGGGACGAGGGTTACGCGGAAGGGTTACGAGGAAGTTAAGGGTTAAGGGTTAAGGGTTAAGGGTTTAACCCTGTTCCTTGTGCCCTGCTCCCTTAACCCCAAAAACGAATATTTTTGAGGGATTTAAATGATTGTACCAGTGATTCTAAGCGGCGGCGCAGGCACCCGCCTCTGGCCGCTTTCACGTGAACTTTATCCGAAGCAGCTCTTGCCGCTGGTCGGTGAACGGACCATGCTGCAGGAGACCGTGCTGCGCCTGGAAGGGCTCGCTGATCTGGCTGCGCCTGTTGTGGTGTGCAACGAGGCGCATCGTTTCATGGTCGCCGAGCAGCTGCGCCAGGTGGAACAGGCGGCTGAGACGGTGATCCTTGAGCCGGTCGGGCGCAATACCGCTCCGGCGGTGGCTTTGGCGGCGCTGCAGGCTATGGCGAATGGTGAAGATCCGCTGCTGCTGGTTCTGGCCGCCGATCATGTGATTCGTGATGCCGACGCCTTGCGGACTGCTGTCAGCAATGGTGTTGCGGCGGTGCAGGATGGGGCGCTTTTGACCTTCGGTATTGTGCCGACGGCGCCGGAGACCGGTTACGGTTATATTCGCGTGGCGAGACACGTCGGGCGTGAGCGAGGGACGAGACAGTCCAGCCCCCAGCCCAGCTGCACCCAGCCTCCGACATCTTCGATGTCCGGGAATTTGTTGAGAAGCCGGACCTGGCGACGGCTGAAGAATATCTTGCCAGCGGAGATTATTACTGGAACAGTGGCATGTTCTTCTTCAAGGCTTCGGTTTTTCTTGCTGAACTGGAGAAGGCTGCGCCGGAGATGCTGGCGGCCTGCAAAAAAGCCTGGCAGGGGAGAACGTCGGATCTTGATTTTACCCGTCTCGATGCGGAGGCTTTTGCTGCCTGTCCTTCTGATTCCATTGACTATGCAGTCATGGAGAAGACTGACCGGGCCGTGGTGATTCCTCTCGATGCCGGCTGGAGTGATGTTGGCTCCTGGGCGGCGCTCTGGGCGGTTGGTGAGGCTGATGACGAGGGCAATGTCAGCAGCGGTGATGTCAGCAATGTCGCCTGCAAGGACAGCTACTTCTACGCCGGGTCGCGCCTGGTTGCCGGCATTGGCCTGCAGGATATGATCGTGGTGGAGACCTCCGACGCCGTGCTGGTGGCCGCCAAAGACCGTGTGCAGGAGGTCAAAGAGATCGTCGCCCGCCTTAAACAGACCAACCGCGAAGAATACCTGCTGCACAAACGCGTCAATCGTCCATGGGGTGCTTATGAGGGCCTCGATGCAGGGGACGGCTTCCTCGTCAAGCGCATTACTGTAACCCCTGGAGCCAGGCTTTCCCTGCAAAGCCACCAGCACCGCGCCGAGCACTGGGTGGTTGTGCGTGGAATGGCTGAAGTGACCTTGGAGAATGTTGTCCAGACTGTTGAAGCCAATCAGTCGATCTATATTCCGATCGGTGACAAGCACCGCCTCGCCAACCCCGGTGACCAGGTGCTTGAGATCATTGAGGTGCAGACGGGGGCGATTTTGTCGGAGGATGATATTGAGCGGTTTGATGATGAATACGGGAGATGAAATGTTGGAGGTTAAGGGTTAAGGGTTAAGGTTGATTAAGGGTTAAGGAGTGTATTCCTTTCACCTTGAGCCCTTAACCTTTTACCTCAGGATTTAAAGGAATCTATATGCCTCATATAAAGATAAATTGTTTTAAAGCTTACGATATCCGCGGTCGGCTTCCTGACCAACTCAACGATGATGTTGCCTATCGCATCGGTCGGGCTTTTGCGCAGTATCTGAAGCCGAAAACTGTCGTGGTCGGTCAGGACGTACGTCCGACCAGTCCGGCTTTGACGGCGGCTCTGGTCAAAGGCTTGACCGAGGGTGGGGCGGATGTGCTCGATATCGGTCTGTGCGGTACGGAGGAGGTTTACTTCGCCACCTCGCACGCTAAAGCTGATGGCGGCATCATGGTGACAGCGAGTCACAACCCGGCGGATTACAACGGTATGAAGCTGGTGCGTGCAGAGAGCCGGCCGATCAGCGGTGACACCGGCCTGGACCAGATCAAGGCGATCGCCGAGTCTGGACAGTTCGATACGTCTGAGCGGACCGGGCAGGTGACCGCCCTACGAGCACCGGGTCGCTTATATCCGGCATCTGCTCAGCTATATCGATACCTCTGTGTTGCGGCCGCTGAAGGTTGTGGTGAACGCCGGCAACGGCTGCGCCGGGCCGCTTCTCGACCTGCTGGAGAAGCAGCTGCCGCTGGAGATCATCAAGATCTGCCATGAACCGGACGGCACCTTCCCCAACGGCATCCCCAACCCCCTGCTGCCGGAGAACCGCGGCATAACCCGCGATGCGGTGCTGGAGCATGGCGCCGGCCTGGGTATCGCCTGGGATGGGGATTTTGACCGCTGCTTCCTGTTCAACGAGCATGGCGAGTTTATCGAGGGCTATTACATCGTTGGTCTGCTCGCCGAGGCGTTTCTGGCGACCCGGCCGGGGGCGAAGATCATCCATGATCCGCGTCTGACCTGGAACACCATCGACATCGTTGAGCAGGCCGGTGGCGAGGCGGTGCATGAGCAAGACCGGGCACGCTTTCATCAAGGAGCGCATGCGCGCCGAGGACGCCGTTTATGGCGGCGAAATGAGCGCCCATCACTATTTCCGCGACTTTGCCTACTGCGACAGTGGCATGATCCCCTGGCTGCTGGTGGTCGAGCTGATGTGCCGGCAGAAGAAGCTGCTCTCCGAGCTGGTCGGCGAGCGGATGAAGAAGTTCCCCGCCAGCGGTGAGATCAACCGGACCCTGAACGACCCTGCGGCGGCGATTGCTGCCGCTGAAGAGAAGTATGCAGCCGGCGCCGTCAATGTCGATCACACCGACGGGCTCTCTGTTGAGTATGCTGACTGGCGCTTTAACCTGCGCATGTCGAACACCGAGCCGGTGGTGCGGTTGAATGTCGAATCGCGTGGGGATCATGCGCTTATGGAAGAAAAAACGGCAGAATTATTGAAATTTTTGCAAAAATTTCAATAATTCGGTACGAGGAACGCGGTACGTGGTACGAGGAACACAACACAGATAAACCGTAGGATGTGCTGAACATCGTGAACCGCATCTTTCGAATCGATGCGGTTCGTGCCTCACCACATCCTACTATGCATCAAGGAAAAACATGACAAAACAAACCCAACAAGATTCCCGCGTCCCCCGTCCCGCGTCCCCCGTCCCGGATTCTAAAAGAATCCTGGTGACCGGAGCCGCCGGTTTTATCGGCTTCCATCTCTGCCAGCGTCTGCTGGAGCGTGGCGACACCGTCATCGGTCTGGACAACCTCAATGACTACTATGATGTTTCACTTAAAGAAAGCCGTCTCAAGCAGCTGGAAGGGCAGGATAATTTCACCTTTGTAAAAATTGACCTCTCTGATCGTGCGGCGATGGAGAAGTTGTTTACCGAGCATCAGTTTGATGCGGTGGTCAACCTGGCGGCCCAGGCCGGGGTGCGTTATTCGCTGACCAACCCGCAGGCTTATGTCGATGCCAACCTGGTTGGTTTTATGAATATCCTCGAGGGGTGCCGTCATCAGCAGGTCGGGCATCTGGTCTATGCCTCGTCTTCATCGGTCTACGGCGCCAACACCAGCATGCCTTTCTCGGTGCATGACAACGTCGATCATCCCCTGTCGCTGTACGCGGCCAGCAAGAAGGCCAACGAGCTGATGGCGCATACCTATGCGCACCTCTACGGGCTGCCCTGCACCGGGCTGCGTTTCTTCACCGTTTATGGCCCCTGGGGCCGGCCGGATATGGCCCTGTTCCTCTTTACCAGGGCGATCCTTGCCGGTGAGCCGATCGATGTTTTCAACCATGGCCGCATGAAGCGTGATTTCACCTATATTGATGATATCGTCGAAGGGGTGATGCGTGTTACCGATCAACCGGCGCGGCCGAACGCCGACTGGTCGGGCGACCAGCCCGATCCGGGGACCAGCGCTGCGCCCTACCGGGTCTACAATATCGGCAACAACAACCCGGTAGAGTTGATGCACCTGATCGAAACCCTGGAAAAGGCGCTGGGCAAAGACAGCCATCAAGAACTTCATGCCGATTCAGCCGGGCGACGTGCCTGCCACCTGGGCGGATGTTGACGCCTTGAGTGAGGATGTCGGCTTCCGCCCGGCGACCTCGATTGAGGTCGGGGTTGGGCGGTTTGTTGAGTGGTATAGGCTCTACTACAAGTAGTAATAGCTGTAAGCTTTTAGCTATAAGCTGTAAGCTTAAAGCAAATATAACAGTATTATTGCTTTTGATTCTAACTTACAGCTTACTGCTTAAAGCTTAAAGCTGATTTTCAGCTGACAGCTTAAAATTAAGATTTCCAAAGGAAATTTCATGTCCTTTGTCGCCATCGTCGGCCGCCCTAATGTCGGCAAATCGACTCTTTTTAACCGGATTATCGGCAAGCGCCAGGCGATTGTCGAGGATTTCCCGGGGGTGACCCGCGACCGCAATTATGCGGATGTGGACCGCTTTGCCAAGCGTTTCACCCTGATCGACACCGGTGGTTTTGAGCCGGTCAGCAGCGAGCGTCTGTTGGCGCAGATGCGCGAGCAGTCGCAGTTGGCCATCGAAGAGGCCGATATCATCATCTTCCTCATGGATGGCCGCGAGGGCTTGAACCCGGCCGACGAAGAGGTCGCCCACATGCTGCGCCAGGTGGACAAGCCGGTGCTGTTTGTGGTCAACAAGATGGACGGCCCCGCCCAGGAAGCCCACCTCGGCGAGTTCTACGCCCTGGGCGTTGACGCGATTCACCCGATTGCTGCGGAGCACCGCATCGGCACGCGCTGACCTGGTGGATGAGCTGCTTGCCCTGATGCCGGAGCAGGCCGCCGAGCGACGAGGAGGGGGTCGAAACCCGCATGGCGATCGTCGGTCGGCCGAACGTCGGCAAGTCGTCCCTGGTCAATCGCCTGCTCGGTTACGAGCGCGTGGTCGCCAACCCGACCGCCGGCACGACCCGCGACAGCGTTGACACGGCCTTTGCCTATAATCAGCGCCGCTATGTGCTGATCGATACGGCCGGTATCCGCCGCAAGGGCCGGGTCTCGCAGAAGCTTGAAAAATACTCGGTGATCCAGGCTCTGAAGGCGCTGGATCGCTGTCACATCGCCCTGATCGTGGTCGATGCCGAAGAGGGTATTACCGACCAGGACCTGACCATTGCCGGCTATGCCCACGAGCGCGGCCGGGCGATCATCATCGTCGTCAACAAGTGGGACCTGCTCAAGAAAGACAACCGCACCATGGGCGAGTACACCAAGGATGTGCGCGAAGCCTTCCGTTTCCTGCCGGACAGCCCGATCCATTTCGTTTCCGCGCTGACCGGGCAACGCATCAACAAGATCATGGCCGATGTCGAGATGGTCAACGACGAGTTCAACCGCAAGGTCTCGACCTCCGAACTCAACAAGGTCCTCAAGGACGCCGAGTACAACCACCAGCCGCCGATGTACCGCGGCCAGCGCCTGAAATTCTTCTACATGACCCAGACCGCTGTTCGCCCGCCGACCTTCGTGGTTTTCGTCAACAAGGCCGAAGGCGTACACTTCTCCTACGAACGCTACCTGATGAACTGCATCAGCCAGGCGTTTGGCTTTGTTGCCTGCCCGATCCGGCTGAAATTTTCGGATCGGAGCGCTAAAAATTACGTTTTCAGACGTGAATTTTAGCTGTCAGCTATCAGCTTTGAGCTTTGAGGTTTAAGGTGTATAAGTGCTGAGCGATGAGCGATGAGGTGCAAGGGACTGTCCCTGATGGTTGGCCGGAAATTTTGAGTCTGTAACTGAAAGCTGAAAGCTGAAAGCTGACGGCTGAACGGACGTGAACCGTCCCTAAATCGACCCTTTACTTGTCTTCCCTCATGATATCTACAAGCGGGGACACAATGACTAC
The DNA here is from genome assembly GCA_963769955.1 of uncultured delta proteobacterium. Lineage (GTDB taxonomy): Bacteria > Desulfobacterota > Desulfuromonadia > Desulfuromonadales > BM103 > M0040. Next base: position 154,793 of record CAVYNW010000001.1, on the reverse strand, counting down.
TGTGTCCCCGCTTGTGGATTGCAAGGCTCGTGAGTGATGAGGGGCGGAGAGGTCACGATTATCCTGCTGAAATAAGTGGACAAAATGCCCAGGACAATGGTGTCGCCTTAATTGCCTGATTTGCCTCTAAGATCAGACACAAATCCTCCTTTACTTGTCCTCCCTCATGAAGTATATTTATTTCTATTTAATTTCCGATTGTTAGCTGAACAATTAATCTCGAATCCTGTTTAAGTTGCTATCTTGCCTGATCGCACAAACTCGGGAGGGTTCTTGTTTGTCTAATGTTATTGATGCGAAGAGCTTATGAGCCTTGTTGGTAATCTAGAAGATCTCGGCCTGGGGGAAATCCTCCAAATCGTCAGTTTGAGCCGCAAATCCGGTGTGCTGCAGTTGAACAGCCTCGATCGGGAAGGGCGGGTCATCTTTCATGACGGCCAGGTGATCCGTGCTACCGCTTCGACCTTTCCCGAGAATATCGGCGACCTGGTGATGCGTGCCGGTTTGGCTGACCTTGAGACCCTCAAGAAGGCACTGGTGATCCAGCACGAGAGCGATGATGATCGTCGTGTCGGCGATGTTCTGGTCAGTGATTTCAGCGTTGATCGTGAGGCGATTGACACGGTTGTGCGGCAGCAGGTCGAAAAGGTCGTTTACAGCTTCTTCAGTTGGGATGAAGGGGCTTTTTCTTTTGAGCTCGGCGACCCTGGCGAGCTGGCAGCCACCAACCTTGACCCTTTGCAGTTCATGCTCGACAGCGGACTTAACCCGCAATGGCTGGCCATGGAAGGCAGCCGGATCCTTGACGAGAAACGCCACCGCGGCGAGGACGTCGATGAACGCGGGGAATCCCTGATCGATATTGACCAGCTGCTGGCAGAAGTGAAGGGTGAGGCACAGGCTGACCGAGGCAACCGCTACCGAGGCAACCGATGGCAACCGAGCCGGCAAAGCCGGTGCGCAGGTTCATCGTCGTTGATGATGATCCGGGCACCGCCGAGAAGATTGCCGGCCTGCTGCAGGAACGCAAGGCCCAGGTCCACGCCTTTACCAACTATAATTCTTTCCTTGAAGCTGTATCGCAAGCCGATCCGGCAATGACAACCCTGGTGATCGACCTGATCATGCCGCGCCGCGATGGCAGTGGCGTGCTTGGCGGCCTGGAGTTGCTCGAGGAAGTCCGTTGCAAATATCCTGACTTCCAGGTGTTGGTCATGTCCGACCATCCCAACAAGGAGGCGGAACAGAGTGTGCGCAAGTTTGGCGTGCCGGCCCTCTTCCCCAAGCCGAAGAAAGATGACGTTGTTGACGAGCGCGGCCGCTCCGGCCTGGGCGCCCTGGTCGATGCGATTATTGCCCTTGGCGAAGCCTCGTCTGGGTCCCTGAAAAAGTCGATGGCCTCTACAACATCGGTGCCGAGCTGCTCAAGGAGATGGGTGAGGTGGCAAGCGAATCTCCGGACCCGGTTCCCCAACAGTCTCCCGGCCTGCACCTGCTGCGTGGCATGCTGCAGGAGCTGAATAACCCCTCTCTCGGCGGCGGCATTATCCTGCTGATTTTACGTTTTGCCAGCGAACTGATGAATCGGGCCGTGATCTTGTTGGTTAAAGACGAGGAGATTGTCGGTCTTGGCCAGTTCGGCATTGAGCTGGAGGGCGAGTCCGCCGATGTCCGGGTCCGCAATATCAAGTTGCCCAAGGCGGAAGATCACATTTTTAACGATGCTCTGCAGTCCTTTGCTCCTTATCGCAACAGCAGTAAGACAATCGGAGTGGAACGATTATTTCTTCGGCCGCATGGGAGGCACTCAGCCCGCTGAGGTGTTTGTCGGGCCGCTGATCAGCGAAGGCCGTGTGGTCGCCGTTCTCTATGGTGATAACCTGCCGGACGAGAAGCCGATCGGTGACACCGAATCTCTGGAAATTTTCCTCTCTCAGGCAGGCCTGGCTATGGAGAAGGCCCTTCTCGAGAGACGGATGATGAGTAAACTAGCTTAAAGCGGCTAGCTTTAAGCTTTAGCTGTAAGCTGTCAGCTTTAAGCTGTCAGTTTTCAGATTAAGGCTTAAGGATTAAAGGTTAAAGGTTAAAGGTTAAAGACTGACAGCTGAAAGCTGACAGCTGACAGCTGGTTTCCAAGGTTTTAACTTACAGCTTAAAGCTTAAAGCTTAAAGCTGCTCCAAAGGAGTTGATGCGGTGAGTAAGAAGATCCTGATAGCTGAAGACTCGCTGACCATGCGCTCGCTGATCGTTTCGACGATCGCGGCGATGGGCGACTATGACACCGTGGAAGCCGCCAACGGCTTTGAGGCCCTGCGGATTCTGCCTCGTGAAAAGGTCGACCTGATCATTACCGATATCAATATGCCCGATATCAACGGCCTGGAGCTGGTCAGCTTTATCCGTAACAATGAAAGCTACAAGGAAACCCCTCTCTTATCATCAGCACCGAAAGCAGCGAGCGCGACCGTGAAAAGGGCATGGCCCTCGGTGCCGATGCTTATCTTGTCAAACCCTTCGCTCCGGACCAGCTGCAGCAGCTGATCCGTGAATACCTGGCCTGAGTGGGAGGGCGCATTGTCTGATTCGAACTCTTCACAGGGCCTCAAGGATTTTATCAGCGAAACCGAGGAGATCATCGGGATCGCTCAACTTCGATCTGGTCAAGCTGGCTGATGCCGTCGATACTGGCGATTGCGACCCTGATGTCCTCAACGGCATCTTCCGTGGCGCCCATTCGATCAAAGGTCTCGCCGGCATGTTCGGCTTTGATGACCTGTCAGCCTTGTCGCATGCCATGGAGAACCTCCTCGACGGACTGCGCCTCGGCAAGGTGCCTTTCACGCAGCTCCTGGTTGATACCCTGTTCAGTTCTCTGGATGTTCTGATCCAACTGATCGATGGCAAGAGCAATGATGAGAACTTCACCATTTCTCTGGCCCCGATCCTTGCCCAGATTGAGCAGGCTGCTGAAGGTAAAGGCCAGGATGATGCACACCCTCTGGCCGGCTCTGGAGATTGATCCGGGGATTCTCAATGTTCTGACCGAATATGAAGAACATCGCCTGCTGGAAAATGTTCGCAAAGGGCGGGCCATCCATCTGCTGCGCATGGACTTTGACCTGGCAAGCTTTGATCAGGAGTTGGCTGAGATCACTGAACAGTTGAAGCAGCAGGGGGAGGTTGTCAGCACTCTGCCTTCGGCCGGTGCTATCGGCGAAGGCATCGCTTTCCAGATCTTGTTCGGCAGTGACCTGGCCGCTGCCGATATCGAGGTCCTGCTCAGTCGTGAAGAGCTCGATATCAGCACTTATGGCCAGTCTGTCACTACGGCAGAGCCTGAAGAGTTGGTCCTTAAAGACCCGTCGGTTGTGCCTGACACAGCGATCAGCAGTAACTCTGTGGAGTCTTTGCCGGAGATAGTTGACGAGGGTGGCGGCAGTTCCATGCGTTCGATCAGCAGAACGGTCCGGGTCGATATCGACAAGCTTGATCTGCTGATGAATATCGTCGGTGAGCTGGTCCTCTCCAAAAGCTCGATCGCCAATATCGGTGATCGCATCAAGGCATCGGCAGATAAAGAGCTGGCGACCGAGCTGGCCAAGGCGACCCGCATCCTCGAACGCCGCCTGCACGAACTGCAGAAAGGCGTCATGGATGTTCGCATGGTGCCGGTCGGGCAGCTGTTCGACAAGATGACCCGGATTGTCCGCCGGGTTTCCAACGAACAGGGCAAGAAGGTCGAACTGGATATCCGCGGTGCCGACACCGAGCTCGACAAGCTGATTATCGAAGATGTCTCCGATCCGCTCATGCACATCATTCGCAATGCGATTGATCATGGCCTGGAGACCCCTGCAGAGCGCCGTAAGGCCGGTAAGCCTGAAAAAGGCCTGGTCCAGCTCTGGGCCTCGCAGAAAGGCAATCATGTTGTCATCGAAGTCCATGATGACGGCCGCGGCATCGATGCCGAAGGCGTCCGCCGCAAGGCTGTCGCAAAGGGCCTGATCAGCGCAGGGCAGCACCTTGAGCGAAGAGGAAACCTATGACCTGCTCTTCATGCCCGGGTTTCTCCACCCGCGACGAAGTCAGCGACCTCTCCGGTCGCGGGGTCGGCATGGACGTGGTTAAAAACAATATCGCGGCGCTCTCCGGTATGATCGAAGTGAAAAGTGTGCAGGGGCGGGGCAGCAGCATGATTATTACCCTGCCGATCACCCTGGCGATTATCAAGGCGCTGATCGTGCGGGTTGGCGACAAGACCTACGCGATTCCGATCAACTCGGTACTGGAAACTCTGATGATCGATGCCGATGCCATCCGCACGGTCGAGAAGCGCGAGGTGATCGAGTTGAGGAAAAGCACGGTTCCCCTGTTTCGTCTTGACCAGGTTTTTGATCTGCAGTCCGAAGCCACAGGAAGACGAGACGCAGGTTTTTGTGGCCGTTGTCGGCCTGGCAGAAAAACGCATGGGCTTTGTTGTCGATGAACTGCTGGGGCAGCAGGATGTCGTCATCAAGTCGCTGGGCAAGGCGCTGAGCTTTGTCCAGGGCATCGCCGGGGCAGCGGAACTCGGCAACCAGAAAACCATCCTGGTGCTGGATGTCGCCGGACTTATGACTGAAGCGCTACGGGGTGAGTCGTCTTTACATGTATGAAGCTCATTTCGGCCTGCAGGAGAGGCCCTTCAGCAAGACACCGGACCCACGTTTTCTGTTCCTGAGCAAGGGCCATCGAGAAGCTCTGGCGCGAATGCAGTATGCTGTTGAAGAGCGAGACCTGGTTTTGCTGACCGGTGAGATCGGCTGCGGTAAGACCACCTTGTCGCGGGCCTTGATGGACGCGCTTGACGAATCATTCAAGGTGATTTGCCTGATCAATCCGCGGCTGACGCCCCTCGAGTTTCTGAGCAGCCTGGCGCGTCACCTCGGAGCGCTTGAGCCGGCCCGCTTCAAGGTTGATCTGCTTGAGCAGATCGGCAAGATCCTTTTTCAGTATTATGAAAACGGCATGACGCCGGTCGTGGTGATAGACGAGGCGCAGCTGGTTCCGCACAAGGAAACCTTTGATGAAATCAGGCTGCTGACCAACTTTCAGCTGGATGATCGCAACCTGCTCAGCCTTGTGCTGATGGGCCAGCCGGAGCTGAAACAACGTCTCAGACACCGCGCTTATGAGCCCTTGCGACAGAGAATCGGCATGCAGTTCGAGCTAACTCCCCTCAGTCAGCCTGAGACAGCTGAATACCTGGATTTCAGGATGGTTGTGGCCGGTGGCCGCCCCGGCCTGTTCAGCGCAGCTGCCGTGGAAGCGCTCTACGCCTATTCCAGGGGCACACCGCGCATGATTAACCATGCGGCTTCTCTGGCCCTGCTCGAAGGCTTCGGCAGGGGAGAGGACCATATGGCCGTGACGTCGTTGATGCGGTGATGCTGGAGCTCGGTGGCAATTGGGATTAAGTTTTAGTGCTGATCCCTTTCGCTTGCCGATCTGATTTTTGATTGAAGGCTTTGCGTTACGCTTATAGCGCATAGGGTATAACCCTTTGCGTCATTGCGTTAATCAGATATTTATGTAAACGCGACTAAGGTTCAGTCTTGAGTAAAGTAGTTAACCAGATAGCTTCTTTTTGGATGAGAGTCGCCAACTGAGGTGAATTGAAAACTCGTGGGTTGTTTCTTAATCAGGTGCGTCGGACAAATTATGGATATCGCAGAAATACGTAAAAAAGCCAAGGCACAAAAAAAGCCGGATGATCGTGTTGCTAACCCTGCCAGGCAGGATGAGGCGCGCCCCGAGGCTGAAGAGTTCGATCTGTCTGATCAAGGTCGTGCCCTTGACGCAGTCGGCAGGCAATCGTCATTGGTCAAAAGTCCTGAGCCCGCTGCTGAAGGGCTGAGTGGACTGGACCTGCTTTTTGCCGTTACCGATGATTTCGCAATGGCCACGGCAGGGCCTGCTGATGAAGATGGCGAGCTGTCAACCGACACCAGGCAACAAGACAGTCGACAATACCTGGCTTTCAACCTCGGTGCCGAAGAATACGCTCTGGACATCAAGCAAATTAGCGAGATAATCAAAGTCAGGGAATTTACCGACATTCCCCGGGCTCCCGGGTTTATTCTGGGCATAATCTCTCTGCGGGGCGTGGTTGTTCCGGTTTTTGACCTGCGTTGCCGTTTGAACCTTGGTGTGTCGGAGCTGCAGTCGACGACCCGCATAGTGGTTTGCCAGCACGAGGATGTTTCTGTTGGCCTGCTGGTTGACAGTATTAACCAGGTCGTTAATCTTGTTGATGATGAAGTTGAGCCGCCGCCGGGCGTGTTGTCTGGCCTTGATCGTGAGATGGTAAGAGGCCTCGGTCGTTACCAGGGACGGATGATTATACTTCTCAATATACAAAGTGTGCTCGATGTTGCGTCTCTCTGACGCAGCGAAAGGAGAGGTTTGTGATAAAGAAAAAAATTCTGATCGTTGAAGATGAGGAGAGCTTGCTCAAGTTGGAGAGCATCCTCCTGACCTCCAAAGGCTATGAAGTCCACGGGGTCGGGGATGGTCAGGCCGCTCTTGATGCTGTTGCCCAGGTCAAGCCTGACCTGATTCTTCTCGATATCATGCTGCCGGAGATCGATGGCTTTGAAGTCTGTCGTCGTATCAAGGCGGATGACGGGACCAAGCATATCCCGGTGGTCATGTTGACGGCCAAAAAGAGTCGGGAAGATATGGCCAGGGGCGAACAGGTCGGTGCCGACTGGTACATTACCAAGCCCTTCAAGTCGGCGATGGTTATCGAGACCATCCAGAGATTTATTGCCTGAGCCATGCCAGACTATACATCCGAAATAGCTTTGACTGAGACCGAAGGCAAAGAGATGCGTCAAGAGGTTCAGCTTGCCTGCTTCAGGGTCGGGGCGGAACTCTATGCCCTGGATATCATGCGGATCAAGGAAATTATCCGGCCGCAGAAGCTGACCCCCGTGCCGAAAGCACCTTCTTTTATCGAAGGTGTTATCAACCTGCGTGGAGCAGTGATCCCTGTTGCTGATATGCGTAAACGTTTCGACCAGCCAATCGATACGGACAGCCGTAAGAATCGCATCGTGATCTGTTTGCTTGCGGGGAAATACATTGGTTTGCTGGTTGATGAAGTGACAGAAGTGAAACGCTTTGGGCGCAAGGAAATTGCGCCGTCCCCACAATTTGTTCATGGAGCCCAGGCAGACTATTTTCTTGGGGTCGCACGTCGTGATAATGAACTGATCCTGTTGATCGATCTTGGAAAAGTCCTTTCGTCGGAAGAAAAAATCGAACTGCAGAAATTGACCCACGCATAAAAATTGACAGGTCGTGTCGCGATAAGTGCTACAGCGGACAGGGCCCGTTTCTCCTTATAGAGGTTTTTGATGATTGTTAAATGTCCAGCGTGCGCCGCCCGGTTTCGCCTTGATCGAGAAAAACTGGCGGGAAAACGTGTCACCATGCGCTGTGCGCGCTGTCGCAGTCCCTTCAGGGTAGAGTTGCCTCACACGCCCCAATCTAAGGCCGCGAAGCAGGTCCGGGTCATGATTGCACATAGTGACAGAGAACTCTGTGCTACCATCCGTGGTCTTGTTGAGGATGCCGGTTATGAGGCCGCGCTTGGCCATAATGGCGCCGATGTGCTCGCTGCCATGGATGTTATGCGTCCTCAGGTGGCTGTCGTCGATGTTGCCCTCGAAGGGCTTTATGCTTTTGAAATCGTCGAAAAGGTTCGCCGCCGTCCGGGCCTGGAGAATGTCAAAATCATCCTGCTTTCATCCGTTTACAACAAGGCTGCTTACAAGCGGGCGCCGAATTCGCTCTACGACGCCGATGATTATATTGAGAAACATCATATCCCCGACGATCTGATCATGAAGATCAATCGTCTGTTGATCGGTGCCGCTCCTGCCGCTGATGCCGACCGCTCTGGAGAAGATGAAAAATCAGGAGGCCAGCTTTCTGCTGCAGGGGTCGCCAGCCAATCCCTTGATTTGATCAAATCGGTGAATGAGAAAATCCAATCGGCCGAAGATAAAGAAGTCACTGCAGATGGTGTCCCCGAGCTCGAGCGGGCCGAACGCCTGGCCCGTATTATCGTTTCCGATATTTCGCTTTACTACATGGACCGTGTTGACGAAGGGATCCTGCGCGGCAACTGGTCTGACTTGCTGGCTGCCGAGATTAAGGAAGCCCGGCGTTTATTCAGTGAACGCTTCCCCAGCCCGGAAATACAGAACAGCAAGATTCTGGAAGCTGCGTTCCTCGATCTTCTGGAAAAGCGTCGTCGGGAGTTGGGAGCTTAAGGGCAGGGGCTGGAGGCTGGAGAGCTGGAAGTTTTTCTAATACCAGCCCCCAGCCCCTAACCCCCAGCCCCCGAATTTACAGACAGGACATGTCGTGGCAATCAATGAGCAAATAACCGAGGCGCTGAATTCTCCTGACGAAGAGACCCGTTTGCAGGGCTTGCGTGATCTGTCTGGCTGTGACCCCAATGAGGGACTCGACCTGATTTTCAAGGCCTTTGGCGATGAGAGCTGGCGGGTGCGCAAGGAGTCAATCGAGCTCTATTTGAAATTACCGATCAGTCGCGAACTGATCGGTGAGATCATTGAGCTGCTGCACGCCGAGGAGAATGCCGGTCTACGTAACGCGGCCGTTGAAATTTTGACCCGCATGGGCAGGGATGCCGTGCCCATGCTTCTGGGACAGGCCCGTTGTCCGGATCATGATGTTCGCAAATTTATCATCGATATCCTTGGCGATATTGCCGATCCGGAGGCGATTCCAATTCTGATCGCAGGCCTGGATGATGAAGACAGTAATGTTCGCGCTGCTGCCGCCGAGAATCTTGGCAAGTTGAAAAGTACCGAGGCCGTGCCGAATCTTCTCAAGGCAATGCATCATCAGGACCTGCTTCTGCAATTTACCATTCTCGACGCCCTGAGCCGGATTGCTGCTCCCATCTCGTTGCATGACCTGCTGCCTTACCGGGAGGAGAAGCTGCTGCGCAAGGCCCTGATCGACTGCCTTGGCAAGGCCGGTGATGCTTCGGCAGCCAGCGAGCTGGTTGCTTCCCTGACTGACCCTATGCGCAACGTGCGCGAGGCCGCGGTCCTTGCTCTGGTGGCAATCTACGGTCGTTACCCTGAAGCCGTGATTCAACAGTTGTGCCAATCTGAAAAGGGACCCGTAGCTGTCGCTGTGTCGGCATGCCTCGAGGATGAATACAATGAAGCCCTGAAACGCGCAACGGTGCGGGTGCTGGGATGGCTTGGTGCGGCAGACTCCGTTCTCCCCCTCCTGAAAATGCTTGACTACGAATCGCTGCAGCAGGAAGCGCTGGCTGCTTTGATCGATATCGGCCGGGGTAATTGCCCGTCGCTGCTGGCAACCTGGGCAGAGGTTGCAGGCAACCAGCGCGCCTACCTTGCCTATATCCTGGGTGAGGCCGGCTGCTCTGAGGGTTTGCCTTTACTGCAGGAAGGCCTGCAATCTGATGATTCGCAGCTGGTTCGCATGTCAGCCTATGCTCTCGGTAAAATCGGCGCTGTGCAGATGCTGCCGCAGCTGGTCGATTGTCTGCGCAGTGATTATTCCGAGGTTCAGGAGGCTGCTAATGAGGCGCTGATAGCCCTTGGCAAAAGCTTCCCTGAGCAAACCTTTGCCGCTCTGGAACCCCTTCTGGCAGACACTGATCCGACCCAGAGAATGTTTGCCGTGATGGTTTTGAGAGAGCTCGAAGATCCGGCGGTTCTGCTCACTCTCGGCATGGCCCTTAAGGATTCAGCCGTCGAAGTTCGCCGGGCCGCAGTCAAGGTTTTTGAGCGTTTCGATGTCAGTGAACATATCAGCTCGTTGCTTTTATCCCTGACCGATGAAGACGCTGAAGTTCGCCGTACGGTGATTGAAATCCTTGGCAACTGCAATAACGAGGATGCCCTGGACGGTTTACAGCTGGCTTTGCAGGACGAGGATGTCTGGGTTCGCGCCTCAGCGGTTCGCGGCCTGGGCCGGGTCGCCGGTGAACGCAGCTGCGCACTGGTTGAGAACGCCCTGAAAGATCCTGTCGGACTGGTCAGCATTGCCGCCCTGGAAACGCTCTCCGCCCTGGCCGGTGCCGGAGCCCTGCCGCACATGGTTGCGGCCCTTGATCACAATGATGAAGAGGTGGTGACGGTGGCTTTGAACCACTTGACTCGTTATGGCGTGACGGACTGGGTCCATGATCCATGCCGAGAGATTGATCAACCATCCTTTCTGGGTTGTCCGGACGCAGATTGCCAGAAGCTCTGTCGAGGTCCTTGGCGAGAAGGCCCGTCCGCTGCTGGAAGCCCGCCTTGCCATTGAAAGCGAGGAAGTGGTCCGTCAGCAGTTGTCTGATCTGCTTGCCGAGCTTCCTGTGAATTGATTGCCTGATGCTTTTTTTGTCCCCTGATATAAAGATGAGCCCTGATGAATTCCGTCTCGTTGCGGGATTTTGTCTACCAGCATTGCGGGCTCAATTTTACCGAGGATTCAAAGTATCTTCTGGAAAAGCGCCTGGGCAAGCGACTGCAGCTGCATAACCTGAAGAACTTCAAGGATTATTACTATTTCCTGCGCTACAACCCGAACAAGGATCAGGAACTGACCGAGGTTATTGATCAGCTAACGACCAACGAGACCTATTTCTTTCGCGAAGACTTCCAGCTGAAAACTTTTATTGAGGATATCCTCCCGGAGATCCGCAAGCGCAAGGAGATCGAAGGCAAGAAGACCCTGCGCATCTGGAGTGCCGGGTGCTCTTCCGGTGAGGAACCCTACACGATCGCCATGCTTCTCCTCAGCCAACCCTGGCTGCATTCCTGGCGCGTTGAAGTGATCGGTACCGACATCAGCCAGCGGGTCCTGCATATGGCCCGCGAGGGCGTTTATGGCGAGGCCTCGTTTCGCAGCACGGAGCCCCAGCAGAAGGCGCGGTTTTTTACTGAGCAGAATGGCAAGTGGCGTGTCAACGATGAGGTCCGAAGCCTGGTCTCGATCAGTCATTTAAATCTTTTCGATTCCTCACGGATCGCCCTGCTGGGGAAGATGGATGTCATCTTCTGCCGAAACGTCATCATTTATTTTGACCAGGCCGGCAAGAAGAGTGTTATCGAAAACTTTTTTCAGCGCCTGGTGCCGGATGGTTTCCTGCTGCTGGGCCATTCAGAATCGCTGATTAATCTCAGCACTGCATTCCAGCTGCGCCATTTCCAGCATGACATGGTTTACCAGAAGCCTCTGAGCGCAGGTCAAAGTGTCGGGAGGCTGTTATGAGCTCGGCAAAAGTCAGGGTGCTGGTGATCGACGATTCGGCTTTCAACCGTCGCAGTATTGTGAAGATGCTCGAATCTCTGCCTAATGTCGAAGTCGTCGGTTATGCCTGTGATGGTGAAGATGGTCTGCGCAAGGTGATCGATCTGCACCCTGATCTGATTACCCTCGACCTGGAAATGCCGCGTATGGATGGCTTTACCCTGCTGCGCATCGTCATGCAGAAACAGCCGACGCCGATTATCGTTGTCTCCTCACGCTCCGATGATGGTGATGTCTTCAAGGCCCTTGAACTGGGAGCCGTTGAATTTGTGCCTAAGCCGTCGTCGAAGGTCTCGCCAATTCTGATGGATATTCGCGAGGAACTTTTGGCCAAAGTCCGTGAAGTGACCTCTGCCAACCTGAAAAACGTCATGGCTCGCAGCCAGGCCGTAAGTGGCCTGAAGAAGGTCACCACCCCCACGCGCCGAGCACGGCGAAAAGCTGTCCCCGATTCTCTTGCCCAGTCTTACCGGATGGTTGTGATCGGTTCCTCGACCGGCGGCCCTCCGGCCCTGCAGAATATCTTCTCTGCGATCACCGAGGAAATCCCGGTGGCCTTTGCCGTCGCCCAGCATATGCCTCCCGGTTTTACTCATGCTTTTGCCGAGCGGCTGAACCGCTTCTCTGCCCTGACTATCAAGGAAGCCGAGAACGGTGACATTGTCCGACCCGGTCAGGTTCTGATTGCCCCGGGAGGCAAGAACCTGGAGTTCTTTGCCAAGAGGTCACGATGTGCTTGCCAGGGTCTCCGAAGCCCAAGGGGCATCAGCGTTATCTGCCCTCGGTCGATTGCCTGTTCTCGAGCGCGGCAGCTCTCTATGGCGAACGCCTGCTCGGGGTGGTTCTGACCGGTATGGGCAATGATGGCGCCATGGGCGTTAGCACCATCAACTCTCATGGCGGCAGAGTGATTGCCGAAGCCGAAGAGAGTTGTGTGGTTTTCGGCATGCCGAAGGAGGCGATCGCCACCGGAGCTGGTTGATCGCATTGTTCCTCTGCCTCTGGTGTGCAGGGAAATACTTAGAGAGTGCGGTTGCGGCCGCTGATCTGAAATACAGTGTTCATGCACTGTGGACGTGTTATTAAGGCTGGATATTTTTACTCAGGATTGTTATCATTCCCTGATTTCGACAGGGGATAACAGACGAGGAGCTTGTGCATGAGTCATCATGACGAAGAAAATGACGCAGCAGGGCGTGCAGATGAGTTTCTGCAGGTTTTCAAAAAGGGCGCTGAGTTCACTCAGGATCTCCTGAAAGAAAACGAGCGTCTGCGCTTCCGGGTTGTCAAACTGGAGGAAACCCTTAAGGAAAAAGGCCATGGGGTTGTCGCCGATGGCCCGGATACTCTGGAGCTGAAGAAGATAATCCTGGCGCTCGAGCAGGAGAAAGAAGAGATCCTCGGCCAGATCAAGGTGGTCGAGGAGGAGAACCAGAATTTCGCAAATCGGTATGTTGAGATTGAGGAAGAGAACAACATGCTCGCCAATCTCTACATCGCTTCCTACCAGTTGCACTCGACTCTTGATTTCAAGGAAGTCCTGAAAATCATACTTGAAATTAGTTATTAACCTGATCGGCGCCGAGGAGTTCGGCGTGCTTCTGCTCGATGAGAAGACCAACCTGCTTGAGCCTGTCGCCAGTGAAGGGATTGAGACCTCAGCGCTGCCCTCGGTTGCCGTTGGCAAAGGCATTATCGGCGAAGCTGTCAAGTCGGGTGAAAACTATTTTATTGAATCGATGGGAGGCTATGAGCGCGATTTTCAGAAGCCCATTGTCTGTATTCCGCTAAAAATCAAGGAACATGTCATTGGCGTGATCGCCATCTACAAGTTGCTGACGCAAAAAGATGAATTCACCAATGTTGACTATGAACTCTTTACCCTGCTGGCCGGGCACGCTGCCACGGCAGTCTTCTCCTCGAGGATGTATTCCGACTCGGAAAGAAAGCTGTCGACGATTCAGGGTTTTATTGATCTGTTAACCAAGTAGAGGGGAGAGATTTCATGACTGGCTATAAGGTTCTTGTTGTTGAAGACTCGCCCACCATGCGACAGTTGATTGTGTTTGCGCTGAAACGAATTCGTGGCTTTCAGATCGTTGAAGCAAATGATGGCGTGGATGGGCTGAAAAAACTGAGTGCGGAGAAATTTGACCTGATTCTGACAGATATCAACATGCCGATCATGGATGGCTTGAAGCTTGTCAGCATGGTTCGTAATGATCCGAACTACAAAGAGACGCCGATCATCGTTATTACCACGGAAGGGGCGACGGAAGATCGTGAAAGAGCACTGGCCCTGGGTGCAAATGAATATATTACCAAGCCGATCCAGACCATGAAGATCCTGGAAACGGTAAAAAAATTAATGAGTGTTTGATCCTTATCTAACTGGAAAATCGGAGGCTGGTTTGTCAAAAGAAGAAGCAATTGAAGTTGAAGGCAGTGTTATCGAGCCCTTGCCTAATGCAATGTTCAAAGTGGAGCTTGATAACGGGCATGTTGTTCTGGCACATATCTCAGGAAAAATGCGCAAATACTACATCCGTATTCTGCCCGGAGACCGTGTCACCGTGGAACTGTCGCCCTATGACCTCAGCCGTGGTCGTATCACCTATCGCGCCAAGTAATCCTCTGACTGACGGACGCAACCGTTGCTCAGGATGATGGTCGATTCTTTGCCCATGAAAACAGCCGGCTTATGCCGGTTTTCATGTTTAAGGTCGTGAACGCAAGCACAATCTCGGCTCATGACCTGTCTGAACACTCCCTTATGGAGGCAGTATGCAGGAACGCTACAACCCCTTGGATTTAGAGATAGCCTGGCAGAAGAAATGGTCCGAGAGCAAACCCTGGGCCGTGTCCGAGGATGACAGTAAACCGAAATATTATCTGCTGGAGATGTTTCCTTACCCCTCCGGCCGCATTCATATGGGGCACGTACGCAACTACTCGATCGGTGACGTGGTTGCCCGTTTCAAACGTCTGCAGGGCTATAATGTTTTACACCCGATGGGCTGGGATGCTTTCGGCATGCCGGCAGAAAACGCCGCGATCCAGCACGGCACGCATCCGGCGAAGTGGACCCGGGAGAATATTGCCAATATGCGCACCCAGCTCAAGCGCATGGGGCTCTCCTATGACTGGGACCGGGAGCTGGCGACCTGTGAGCCTGATTATTATCGCTGGGAGCAGCTGATCTTCCTGAAGATGATGGAGAAGGGGCTGGCCTACAAGAAGAGCGCAGCCGTCAACTGGTGCCCGCAGTGCGAGACGGTGCTCGCCAATGAGCAGGTTGAGGAAGACTGTTGCTGGCGTTGCGAAAACAGGGTGGAAGAGAAAGAGCTGGACCAGTGGTTCTTCCGCATCACAAATTACGCTGAAGAACTGCTGGAATGTACCGAGAGCATGCCCGGCTGGCCTGATTCCGTTCTGACCATGCAGCGCAACTGGATCGGTAAAAGCACCGGCTGTGAGATCGAGTTTGCCGTTGCCGGCCACGATCATAGCGTGCGCGTCTTTACGACCCGGCCGGATACGCTGTACGGCGCGACCTTCATGAGCCTTGCACCGGAGCATCCTCTCGCTCGAGAGTTGACTGTTGCGGAGAGGCGCCAGGATGTTGAGGCCTTCATCAAAAAAGTTCAGGACCGTTGAGCAGACGCAACGCACCAGCGATGATTACGAAAAAGAAGGTGTCTTCACCGGGGCCTACTGCATTAACCCTGTAAATGGCGTGAAGATGCCGATATTCCTGGCAAATTTCGTTTTGATGGGCTATGGCACGGGGGCTGTCATGGCGGTGCCGACTCACGATCAGCGTGATTTTGACTTTGCCCGTAAATATGACTTGCCGATGCAAGTTGTGATTCAGCCCGAAGGCGAAAGTCTTGATCCTGCCTCGATGGAGGAGGCCTGGGTTGGAGCCGGTATAATGGTCAACTCGGGTCAATTTGATGGCCTTGACAATCAGGAGGGCAAAGAGCAGGTCGCCGAATATCTTGAGACGCAGGGCCTGGGGCAGAAGTCGGTTAATTACCGCATCCGTGACTGGCTGGTTTCCCGGCAGCGCTATTGGGGTACGCCGATTCCGGTCATTTACTGTGACGCATGTGGTGCCGTGCCGGTTCCCGAAAAGGATCTGCCGGTGACGCTGCCCACCGACATCGAGTTCTCCGGTGAAGGCGGCAGCCCCCTGGCAAAGCTCGACTCATTCGTCAATACCAGCTGTCCGAACTGCGGACATGCGGCAAAACGGGAAACGGACACCTTCGACACTTTTGTCGAGAGCTCCTGGTATTTCCTGCGTTACGCCAGTCCGCATTGTGAAAGTTCGCCCGTCGACAAGGCGGCCGTTGATTACTGGCTGCCTGCAGACCAGTATATCGGCGGTGTTGAACATGCCGTCATGCACCTTCTTTATGCCCGTTTCTGGACCAAGGTCATGCGAGATCTCGGCATGGTGTCGATCGACGAACCCTTCGAGAATCTGCTGACCCAGGGCATGGTCTGCAAGGAAACCACCTCCTGTCCTGAACATGGCTGGCTTTATCCTGAGGAAGTTGACAATGGCACCTGCTCCCGCTGCCATGCGGAGGTGGTGTCCGGTCGCAATGAAAAGATGAGCAAGTCGAAAAAGAATGTCATCGACCCCGACGGTTTGATTAACCGCTACGGGGCAGATACGGCGCGGCTCTTCACTTTGTTTGCTTCTCCCCCGGAAAAGGACCTTGAATGGAACGAGCAGGGTGTGGAAGGCTGCTTCCGCTTCCTGAATCGGGTCTGGCGGCTGGTCAGTGAGAACCTGTCTATTGTCGATGACGCAGGTGAGGTGGCTATTGAAAGTCTTTCTCCTGCGGCGAAAGATTTGCGTCGCCAGGTCCATCGCACTATTAAAAAAGTCACCGAAGATGTCGATGGCAGTTTCCATTTCAATACCGCGATCGCTGCCGTCATGGAGCTGGTGAATGCGATCACCGCTTTTGTCGATAAAGAGGCTGCGGCCGAGGCGCTGCGTGAGGCGATCGAAACTGTTGTTCGCCTGTTGTCCCCCTTCGTGCCGCATATCTGTGAAGAATTGTGGCAACACCTTGGCCATGAAGATTCACTTGAAGTCTGCGGCTGGCCGGTATGGGATGAGAGCGCCCTGGTTACAGAGACGCTCCTGATCGTTGTTCAGGTTAACGGTAAGGTGCGTGGCAAGATCACTGTTCCGGCTGACGCCGATAAAGCGACTGTCGAAGCTGCTGCTTTGGCCGACCCGAATGTTGTTCGTTTCCTGGAGGGCAAGGCCCTTCGCAAGGTGATTGTCGTTCCTGGTCGCCTTGTTAACCTTGTTGCAGGATAATGCTCATGCGCATGGTTTCGCTTTTCTTGTTGCTGCTCGTTGCCGGTTGTGGCTACCACTCTCCAGGTCATTCAGATGAATGGGTCGGCGGTGAAGCCCGTTTGGTTTACGTGCAGCTTTTTGTCAATTCTACGACGGAGCCGTATCTCGAAAATTATATGACGGATGCACTGATTGCCGAACTGTCGAGGTCACGTTCTCTTGAGTTAACGGAAAATTCTGATCTGGCAGAGCTGAGACTGGTCGGAGAAGTGAAGGATTTTACCAGTAATGCCTTGGCTTATGGCTCTACAGACCAGATCACTCAGTATCGTGCGTCAATGACGGTCGCCGTTCGGCTGCTGCGCGGCAACAGCAGTGAGATTGTCTGGCAGCAGACGATGCATGGCACTCAAGATTATCCGGCGACCCGTAATAAAAACCTGCAGCTGGAAGGTCAGACCCTCGCCGCTAATCAAGTTTCACAACGCCTGGCCGAAGATATTCTTGCCCGTATGCTGAACAGTTTCTGACGATTTGCAATATGTCTTTACGAGAACTGCAAAATATGATTCAGGCCGGACCACTCCCCGGCCTGATTTTGCTTTATGGCCCGGAGTCTTACTTTGCCGAACAGGGCTTGCAGCTAATCCGGGATGCTGTCGTCGCCCCTGAGAACCGTGACTTTAATCTGACCCAGTATCATGGCAAGGACTTCAAGCCGGGGGAGGTCGTTGAACAGGCGAGAACCTTCCCGGTCTTTGCTGAACGTCGCCTGGTCGTTATCAAGAACCTTCACGATGCGTCTGCTGATCAGCTCGATGGTTTACTTGCTTATCTTGAGGATCCGGTTCCTGAGACGGTTCTGTTGCTTACCGCCGATAAAATCGATGCCCGCCGCAAGTTCTATCAAATCCTTAAGAAAACAGGCAAAGCGTTTGAGTTTAAAAAGATTTACGAGAACCAGTTGCCGACTTTTGTTCGGGATCTGGCCAAGTCATTTAATGTGACTCTGACCGGGGAGGGGTTGAAGCTCTTCTGCAAAAGGGTTGGCACCAATCTTGTGGAAGTGCAGGGGGAGTTGGAGAAACTGCTCGGCTACCTGGGCGACCGCGACATAGCCGATGAAAAAGATGTTGCCGCGATCGTTTCGGATACACGGATTGAAAGTATCTTTGACTTGACCGATGCTCTCGGTGAGGGTGATGTCTCCGGGGCTTTTCAGCTGCTGAACCGTTTACTCGCCGAAGGTCAGGCGCCTCTGATGGTGCTGGCCATGATGACACGTCACTTCCGTCAGATGTGGAAAGTGAGTGAGTTGGTCGCGCAGAAGGTTCCGCAAAGCGAGTTTCCGAAGCGAGTTGGCGTCAGCCCGTATTTTCTGAAAGGCTTGATGCAGCAGGCCAGCAGGTTTGATAGTCGGCAGTATCGTCAGGTTTTTAGCCAGTTGCTGGCAACGGACCTGGCTTTGAAATCGAGCGGCAGTGAACCGAGGATGCACCTGGAGAAGCTGGTTCTGGATATCTCTGCGCTGGGGCAAAAAAGCCCATAGCAGAGCAAAGGGGCACAACCTGTTACAGGCGTGCCCCCTTGTTGTGAAAGTTTTTACGACTGGTTAGTTTGCTGTTTCCGCCTTGCTGACCAGTTTGGACAGACGGCTGATCTTGCGGCTTGCAGTCGCTTTGTGAATAACGCCTTTTGTGGCGGCTTTGTCAATGTAGGGGATGGTCTTTTCCAGAAGGCTCTTCGCTGACTCCACATCGCCATCGGCAATAGCAATCCTTAATTTCTTGACATAGCTGCGCATGGTCGAGCGGATATGAGTGTTGCGAGCATTGCGAATCTTACTCTGGCGATGACGTTTTTCTGCTGATTTGTGATTTGCCACTTTTTATTTCCTCCGAAACGGTATGTTGCATATATTATTAACCAAGCGTCAGTTTTATAACACTCGGTGAAGACGCAGTCAAGATAAAATTATTCCAATCTTGAAAAAAATAGCTCATAATTCAAGTATGTTATGGATGTATTTCATGGGATTAACAAAAAATAATACCTTTGTTCGGGTCAAGTTGTCGTGACTCAAGGCAACCATGAAAAAAAACAGATCGGCCGTGCGACCGGAATCCTGACTCTGGCAACCCTGATCAGTCGGGTTGCCGGGTTGGTTCGCGACATGGTCGTTGCTGCGGTGTTCGGAGCGGGTCTGGTCACAGATGCTTTTTTCGTAGCTTTTACGATTCCCAATCTGCTGCGGAGATTTTTTGCTGAGGGCTCCCTGACAGCGGCTTTTGTTCCGACTTTTACCGATGTCTTGCGCAATCAGGGGACAAACGAAGCTCGACAGGTGGTTCGCATCTGTTGGACGCTGCTGCTGCTGGTCCTCTCCTGCGTCACCGTCCTTGGTGTTCTGGCCTCTCCCTGGCTGGTCAAACTCATCGGCTATGGTTTTACCGGCAGCGCCGGCAAGCTGGCCCTGACCAATCTCCTGAATCAATTCATGTTTCCCTATATCCTCTTTGTCAGCCTGGTCGCACTCTTTGCGGGGGTGTTGAACGTGTCCGGTCACTTCCTCATGCCGGCCCTGTCGCCAGTCATGTTGAACCTGGCAATGATCGCCTCTGCGCTTGTTCTCGCGCCGAGGATGGAACAACCGATCCTGGCCCTGGCCGTCGGTGTTGTTGCTGGCGGCATCGTGCAGTTTTTCATGCAGATTCCGGTTCTCTATCGCTTTGGTTACGACCTGCGCCTTGATTTTGATTTCCGCAATTCCGCTGTCGTCAAAGTATTACGTCTGATGCTGCCCGGTCTCCTCGGAGTTGCCATCTACCAGATTAATGTCGTGGTGACGCGCCTGCTGGCTTCTTTTCTCCAGGAGGGGAGCGTCTCGTGGCTTTATTACGGACAACGACTCTTTGAATTCCCGCAGGGGGTTTTTGTTGTTTCCCTGGCACAGGCCGTTTTGCCGGCGATGAGTCGTCAGGCTGCTGCTGACGATATGGAGGGCTTTCGCGACTCCTTGCGTTTTGCCCTGATCCTTATTCTGCTGGTGACCATTCCGGCGGCCCTCGGACTGGTCCTCTGCAACCAGGCTGTTTACAGCCTGTTCTTCATGCGCGGAAATTTCACCTCTTTTGATGTCTCCCAGGCCGCGTTGGCCCTGGCCTGGTATGCCCCCGGACTGCTTTTTGTCGGCATCAGCAGAGTTGTCGTGCCATCATTTTATGCGATGAAGGACACGCGTACCCCTGTTCTGGTTTCCTTCTGGACACTCGTGGTGAATGTCGCCGCCGGCCTTTTATTGATGCAAACCATGGGTCATGCCGGGCTGGCCCTTGCCCTCACCATCGCTTCGGTATTTAACGCTGTCGTTCTGACACTTTTGCTCTCGAAACGACTTGGCGATCTTGACCTCACGAGAATTTTTCTTACGACCCTGCGCATGATTCCAGGTCTGCTACTGATGGCCATTGTTGTTTACCTGCTGCTTGGTCAGGTGGATTGGATGATTGCCGGCAGTTTCTGGGCTCGCTTCGGTCTGCTGACCGTCTCTGTTCTTTGCGGTTGCCTGATTTATGCTGCTGGCCTGTGGATTTGCGGTGTCAAAGAGATCCAGCAAGCCTGGGCTATATTTGCCCGCAAGCTGTCTCTGCCTTCGCGTCAGGAGTGAGCAATGGCATCAGAAGTGTGGGATATGGTATCGTTTGAATGTGGTGCGGTTGCAGTCGTCATCCGACAGGACCGCCTAGTCCGGATTTGCTTTAAAAGCTCACGGCATGATGCTGCGGTGGCAGTGAGAAGTTTTTTTCCCGATGCCCTGCGGGTCACTAAAGGATTTCCGCAGGTCGTTGTGTCGCAACTGACCGAGTTTTTTCAAGGGAGACGCAGCGAGTTCGAACTGGCCCTTTGCAACCACTCCCTTTCGGCCTTCGCAATCAGGGTACAAAAAGAGCTGTTGCAGGTTCCTGTCGGGTCTGTTATCTCTTACGGAGAGTTGGCTTCCAGGGCTGGTTCGCCAGGAGCCGCGCGGGCTGTTGGCGGGGTGATGTCTGCGAACCCCTTCCCGCTGATTGTGCCATGTCATCGCGTTGTTAATGCCGATGGCAGATTGGGGCAGTATTCAGCTGCACAGGGGCCCCTCACCAAAGCCTGGTTGCTTGATTTTGAAACCAGGATTGTTGTCGGCCAGCAATAAATAATTCTGGCCGTACCTCTTCCAGAAAAGATTGATTAAAAGAGGTTCTCATGTTTCTCACGCGTCCGTTCCTTTTGCATCGTCCTCCTCCTCGTCACAATGACTCTCCTTGCTTCCTGTAGCGATGGACCTTATCTCCTGCAATGCGCCAAGGGGCACTTGTCATTAATGTCCCGTAGCGAATCGATTGATGATCTTCTTGCTCAAGACAGTCAGTCACAGACCCTCCGTGATCAATTAACCAAGGTGGTCACACTGCGTGATTTTGCTGTCTCCTCCCTGCATTTGCCGGATAACGGCAGCTATCATAAGTATGCCGACCTTGAGCGTCCATACGCTGTATGGAATCTGGTTGTGGCACCGGAGCTCTCTCTGAAATTGAATGAGTGGTGCTTTCCCGTTGCCGGTTGTGTGACTTACCGCGGTTATTTCGACGAGCAGGAGGCCCGGACAAAAGCTCAGTCCTTTTCGGACCAGGGCTTTGATGTAGATGTTTACGGAGTCGAGGCTTACTCAACGCTCAGTTGGTTCGATGACCCGGTGCTGAACACTTTTCTCGATAATGATGATATTCGACTTGCCGGGCTTCTGTTTCATGAGATGTCACACCAGGTCATATATGTCCAGAACGACACGATGTTCAACGAGTCTTTTGCTAAAACGGTGGAGCTGGAAGGCTTAAGACGCTGGTTTGATGGTTCCGGTTCAAAGGAATTATGGCAAGAGTGTCTAGAGAGGGAAAGGCGGTCTGCAGATTTTCACAAGTTCCTGACTCAAGTTCGTTCTGATTTAAGCGAAGCTTATGATTCAGAACAGAGTAATGATCAAAAACGCCAGCTCAAGGATGAGATTTTACAGCGTGCAGTCGATAATTACACCGCCCTCAAGCTTGCTTGGGGTGGTTACAATGGTTACGACGCCTGGATGCAACGCGGCCTGAATAACGCTCGACTCTCTTCTGTGGCCAGCTACTATGAGTTGGTCCCGGCCTTTCAGGCGCTTTTGCAACAATCCGGTTATGATCTGGGACGCTTCTATAGCGAGGTCAGGCAGCTCGGCTCCTTGCCAAAGGCTGAACGTCGGGCGAAGCTGCAATCCTTGTCACCGCATCTGAATGCTTTGCTCGATTAAAACGCCCTTTGCGAAATTTCGGTTTTCGAACCCCTGACGAGGTATTCTTCGACAAATCACCCGTGCACTTGTGAGTTGAATCCGCCTATCTTTAAATGCCGTAAACGGAAGAATTACTCATCTCGCAAAACTTCAGACCTCACTAGACAACCCTTGTGTAAACTGGTAAATTTCTGCTCCTGTATTTTTTTTCTGTGTATGGAGGCCTAAAGATATTGCTTCTGAAGGAAATTGTTGAATCATCAGGATAAAGAGCGCAGCAGAACCTCTCTGCCTTGAAAAAATCCTTTTTCGACCGGTCATAAGGGTTGCTGGTGTCGGGCCCGTAGATGAATTGTTCTTGTCCAGTCTGTGACAGAAACAAGGGTGTAGAGTTATGGGGCGTCGCGCCGGAATGCTCCACTGCACAAAAGCTATGCAACTGTGGCGGGCGTTGCTTTATTTGTATGCATAGGTCGTTGCCCTGCGTGGCTTTGTTGCTCGCTTTCATGTCGTGGTTAAGTTATTTAAAATCAGTATGTTAGATATATTTGAGGGTGTGCCGTTAATTTGGGCAAGCAATTTGCTATTGTTTAAAGTCGTAATAATTGGATATTGTTCGTTGTCTAATCAAATATGCTAAAGACATTTAATCGATTGAGGAGCACTAACTATGAGGAAAGTCGAAGCCATCATCAAGCCCTTCAAGCTGGATGAAGTGAAGGAAGCGTTGAATGAGATCGGTATCCAGGGAATCACGGTCAGTGAAGTCAAAGGCTTTGGTCGTCAGAAAGGCCACACGGAATTGTACCGCGGTGCAGAATATGTGGTCGATTTTATTCCAAAAATCAAGATGGAAATCATTGTCGCCGATGAAGCCACTGCCAAAGTCGTCGAGGTCATTGGTGAAGCGGCCAAAACCGGTCGCATCGGCGATGGCAAGATCTTTGTGACTTCCGTTGATGAAGTCGTTCGGATTCGTACTGGAGAAACGGGTGATGACGCCCTCTAAATAGCGGCTTATATATTTTTCTGTTGCAGTAGTAACGTAATCTCTAAAGGAGAAGGTGAACACGATGACCCCACAAGAAGTAGTTAAATTTTCCCAGGATAATGATTGCAAGATGGTCGATTACAAGTTCCTTGACTTTGTCGGCATCTGGCAGCACTTTTCCACACCGATTGCTGAATTCAGCGAGGACACATTTGAAGAAGGTATCGGTTTTGACGGCTCCTCGATTCGTGGTTGGCAACCGATCCATAATTCTGACATGCTGATCATGCCTGATCCGACCACTGCCAAGGTTGATCCTTTTGTCAAGGTTCCTACCCTCAGCCTGATCTGTAATATTATTGATCCGATCACCAAAGAAGGTTACACCCGCGACCCTCGCTTCATCGCCCAGAAGGCCGAAGCCTACCTGAAGTCTACGGGGATTGCCGACACAGCTTACTTTGGGCCTGAGCCTGAGTTCTTCATTTTTGATGACGTTCGTTATGCTTCCAGTGCCAACGAGTCTTTCTACTCGGTTGATTCTGTTGAAGGCATCTGGAACACCGGTCGCGAGGAGTTTCCTAACCTCGGCTACAAGCCTCGTCACAAGGAAGGTTATTTCCCTTGTGCCCCGACCGACTCCATGATCGACCTGCGCAACGAGATGGTTGAGGTTCTGCAGAGCGTCGGCATGACCATTGAAGCCGTCCATCACGAAGTTGCTTCCGGTGGCCAGTCGGAAATCGACATGCGTTTTGATTCGCTGCTCAGCATGGGTGACACCCTGCAGTGGTTCAAGTACATCATCAAGAACGTCGCCGTGGCAAACGGCAAGACGGTTACTTTTATGCCCAAGCCTGTGTTTGGTGACAATGGTTCAGGTATGCACTGTCACCAGTCGCTCTGGAAAGACGGCGAGAACCTCTTTGCCGGCGACGGTTACGGTGGCCTCTCCAAGATGGCCATGTACTACATCGGCGGTATCATGAAGCACGCCAAAGCTCTCTGTGCATTCACCAACCCGACCACTAACTCATACAAGCGTCTGGTGCCCGGTTATGAAGCTCCTGTCAATCTGGCTTACTCGAACCGTAACCGCTCTGCATCGCTGCGTATTCCGGTAACCGATAATCCAAAATCCAAGCGTGTTGAGTACCGTACTCCTGACCCAAGCTGCAACGGCTACCTGGCCTTTGCTGCACAGTTGATGGCCGGCCTCGATGGTATTGAAAACAAGATCGATCCAGGTCA
Organism: uncultured delta proteobacterium; assembly: GCA_963769955.1. Classification (GTDB taxonomy): domain Bacteria; phylum Desulfobacterota; class Desulfuromonadia; order Desulfuromonadales; family BM103; genus M0040. Next base: position 130,561 of record CAVYNW010000001.1, on the reverse strand, counting down.
GCCTCTGGACAAGGATATCTACGGTCTGTCTCCTGAAGAGCTCAAGGATATCCCGAGTGTTGCCGGTACCCTGAATGAGGCTCTGGATTCCCTGGAAGTTAATCACGACTTCCTGCTGAAAGGCGATGTCTTTACCAAGGATGTCATCGACATGTGGATTTCCTACAAGCGTGAAGCAGAAGTTGATGCTGTGCGTATGCGTCCTTGCCCGGAAGAGTTCGCTCTTTACTTCGACTGTTAAGTCGACGCCAAGAGCATAAGACTGTATCTGACAGCCTGTGCTCTCGATTGATGAAAAAGCCCCCCAGGTATTATTCCTGGGGGGCTTTTTGTCTGTGGAAACTTCGTTGAGAAGTCTGTTCTACTGTCGCGAGACTTCAGTTTAAAGCATGCCTGGCCAGATAATCTTTCACCACGGCTGTTTCTGCTTCAATAATTTCACAGCGTTTTTGCCGACTTTCGAGGCCATCCAGGCTTGCCGGCCGCTCAGGATCTTTGCCGATCGCCTGATTGACAGCGTCAGGGAATTTGGCAGGATGTGCCGTTGCCAGGCAGATGACAGGATATTCTCCTCCGGAGAGTTGTTTGCCGGCCTTTACTCCGGTTGCTGTATGTGGATCAAGCACATAGCCGGTGGCTGCGTGAAAGTCCTTGATTGTTGCCAGCGTCTGCTCATTGTCCACTGACGCTGCAGGTGAAAACCTCGTTGACCTCTGCGATCTGTTCAGATGTGAAGGCGAGCTTGCCCGTCTCTGAGAACTGCTGCATGGCTGCAGTCAACTGTCTCGGAATCTTCTTTGAATAAGTAGAAAAGGTAGCGTTCCAGGTTGCTTGCGTTCTGGATATCCATCGATGGTGAGTGGGTCGGGTGGACGTCACCGATCGAGTAGTCGCCATCATTGACAAAACGCGACAGGATGTTGTTGGCGTTGGTCGCAAGGAGCAGTTTTTCAATCGGCAGCCCCATTCTTCTGGCGATGTAGCCTGCGAAGATGTCACCGAAGTTGCCGGTCGGGACCGAAAAACTAACCTTATGCGCCCCGGTTTCCTTGCGCACCTGGCCCCAGGCGTAGAAGTAATAAACCACCTGGGCGAGGACACGTGCCCAGTTGATTGAGTTAACTGCGCCCAGAGCGTGTTTTCTTTTGAAATCAAGGTCGCCAAAGATCTCTTTAACGATCTGCTGGCCATCATCAAAGGTTCCTTTGATGGCCAGGTTGAAAACGTTTGCGTCGGTTACGGTGGTCATCTGCAGTTCCTGCACCGGTGAAACCTTTTTGCTCGGGTGCAGGATGAAGATATTGATATTCTTGCTTGCCACGAACCCCGTAAATCGCCGCGCTGCCGGTATCTCCAGAGGTCGCGCCGAGGATGTTCATGTGCTCACCGGTTTCTGCCAGCAGGTATTCAAAAAGGTTGCCGAGAAACTGCAGGGCAACGTCTTTGAAGGCGAGGGTGGGGCCGTGGAAGAGTTCCAGGATAAAGAGGCCGTCCTTGTGCACCACCGGGGTAATATCTCGATGGGTGAAGCTGGCATATGCCCGATCGATCATGCTTTTCAAGTCTGCTGCCGGAATATCTTCGATGAAGTAACTCATGACCTGGAATGCCAGCTCAGGGTAAGCTAACATCGACAGGGCATCAAGATCGCCGGGGGTCAGCTGCGGGATAGACTCCGGCAGCAGCAGACCACCATCTTCGGCCAGGCCCATCATGACGGCCTGCTTGAAGGGAATGTCTCTGACCTGACCTCGGGTACTTTGGTATTTCATGGTCTTTCTTCCTTTATGTTCATGTTAGTGGGCGGGCATTCTAGCAGGAGTTCTCTCTCCAGAAAAGAGGAAACGGAACGGGGACGAGGGACGGGGGGCGGGGTGACGAGGTAAGCGTAAGGTCGAACATACTGACAAGTGGCAACTGCAATGAGGGCAGCCCGGTCCGGGTTGTCCTCTTCAGTGTTTCTTGTGCAGCGTCCCGTTATTTATTGCTGCTGGCATATTCCTGGGCATCAACGACAGCGACGGCTGCCATGTTAACGATATCGGTGACAGCATCACCGCGCTGCAGAACGTGAACCGGCTTCTTCATGCCCATGAGAATCGGGCCGATCTGCTCGGCGCCGCCAAGCTTGTGCAGCAGCTTGTAGGCGATGTTGCCGGATTGCAGGTCGGGAAAGATGAAGACGTTGGCGTCGCCCTTGAGCTTGGAGAAGGGGTATTGTTTCTCGACCAGTTCCGGGTCGAGAGCCACGTTGGCCTGCATTTCACCTTCAACAATCAGGTCGGGAGCCTGTGCTTTGACCAGCGCCGTCGCACGCTTGACTTTGAGTGTCAGCGGATGGGGGGCGCTGCCGAAGTTCGAGAAAGACAGCATGGCGACTTTCGGCACGAAATCGAACTGTCGAGCTTTTTGAGCCGTCAGAATCGCAGTCTCTGCCAATTCTTCGGCCGTTGGCTCGATGGCCACCGTGGTGTCGGCAAAGAAGGTTGCCTCCTTCTTGGTGACCATCATGTACATGCCATGGACCTTGGAGAGACCTTCACGCTTGCCGATGATTTCGAGGGCAGGGCGGATCGTCTCGGGGTAGTGGTGGTTGATGCCCGAGAGCAGGGTGTCGGCATCGCCCTTGAGAACCATCATCGAACCGAAATGGTTGCGGCTCTTGCGGATGGTGCGTTTTGCCTCGGCCTGGGTGACCCCCTTGCGCTGGCGCATGGTATAGAATTCCTCGGTGTAAGCTTCTCAACCTGTCATTTTTGCTCGGGTCGATAATGGTAATTCCGGACAGATCGATGTTGCAGCTCGCTGCGTTGGCCTGATCTCGTCTTCGTCACCGAGCAGGATCGGCTTGGCGATGCCTTCATCAACCAGGATCTGGGCTGCGCGAAGAATCTTCTCTTCCTCACCTTCGGGAAAGACGATCCGTTTCGGGCAGGCTTTGGCCTTGTTGATCAGGGTCCGCATGATCTGCTTGGAGCGTCCCTGCATTGCTTCCAGTCGCTCCATGTATTTATCCATATCCTCGATCGGACGACGGGCAACGCCGGAGTCCATGGCCGCCTGGGCCACGGCCGGAGCGACATGCAGGAGGACGCGCGGATCGAAAGGTTTGGGGATCATGTATTCACGACCGAACTTGATGTCTTCGCCAGCATAGGCTTTGCGTACCGAATCGGGGACATCCTCTTTGGCGAGGTCGGCGAGAGCCTTGACCGCAGCCAGTTTCATCTCGTCGTTGATGGCGCTGGCGTGGGTGTCGAGGGCGCCGCGGAACAGGAAGGGGAAGCAGAGGACGTTGTTGACCTGATTGTTGTAGTCGGAACGGCCGGTGCCGATGATGACGTCGTCACGAACGGCCTTGGCTTCCGGAGGAGTGATCTCCGGGTCGGGGTTGGCCATGGCGAAGACGATCGGATCCTTGGCCATCGATTTCAGCATCTCGCTGGTCAGCGCGCCCTTGGCCGAGACGCCGAAGAAAATGTCGGCATCGACCATGGCATCTTCAAGAGTGCGGGCATCGGTTTCGGCGGCCAGACGCTCCTTGTAGTCATTCATGCCTTCGGTGCGGCCCTTGTAGATGACTCCCTTGGTGTCACAGAGAATGACGTTGTTCTTGTCGATGCCCATGGTGATGGCGAGGTTGGCACAGGCGATGCCTGCAGCGCCGGCGCCGTTGACGACAATTTTGACATTTTTCGATCTTCTTGCCGACGATTTCAACAGCGTTGAGCATGCCGGCGGCGGAAATGATGGCGGTGCCGTGCTGATCATCATGGAAGACCGGGATGTTCATGATCTTCTTCAGCTCTTCCTCGATGTAGAAACATTCCGGTCCCTTGATGTCTTCAAGGTTGATGCCGCCGAAGGTCGGTTCGAGCAGCTTGACTGTACGGATCAGTTCGTCGGAGTCCTTGGTGTTGAGTTCGATATCGAAAACATCGACATCGGCGAAACTCTTGAAGAGAACCCCTTTGCCCTCCATGACCGGCTTACCCGCCAGTGCGCCGATGTCGCCAAGGCCAAGTACAGCCGTTCCGTTGGAGACGACGGCGACCAGATTGCCTTTTGCGGTATATTTATAGGCGTCGTCAGGGTTCTTCTCAATCTCCAGGCAAGGCTCAGCGACTCCGGGGCTGTAAGCCAGTGCCAGATCCCTGCTCGTTGCACACGGCTTTGTCGTAATAACTTCAATTTTGCCTTTGCGGCCCATTGAGTGATAATCAAGCGCTTCCTGTCGTTTTGACATTCTTTGTGTCCTCCCTGGCTCGTTGCCTTGAAGCCAATTGGTTTGTTTTTGTTTTAATAAAATTTTTTAGCAATAATAAAAAGTATAGCTAATGCAAATAGCCACTCTTTTGTCAAGATAAAACACTTTTATACGACTTCTCCTGTGCATATACAGCAATGCTGATGCCAATATGCATGATTCCGAGAAATACTCGTGCAAGCATTCATAAAATATCGCTTTTCTCGAGGCCGTCAAGCCTCTTTATCGTTCAATTGTTCGGTCTGGACTCGTGGATTTATGGCTAAATTTGGCCACCTTGGGCTGTTAATGAACGTTTTTAATCAACTTTATTGACATGGCTCTGTTCAGGCGCTAGTCGTTATAGTAATAAACCAGTCAACATATTCAAGGTGTTTTGATGCATAGTGTTATCAACCCATCGATCAGAATAGGGGTTCTCTCCGATACACATCTGCCGGGCTCGCCAGAGGCTCATGACTTCCTGCGCAGCCTGATTAAGGATGTCCTTGCGCCGGTTGATTTGATACTGCATGCTGGTGACCTGGTGTCACCGGATCTTCTCGATGCTTTTTATGATTACCCCTTTCATGCAGTTCGGGGCAATATGGACCCTGCCAGCAAGGATGTACCGTTTAAAAAAGTTATTCATGTCAGAGAGTTTGCCATCGGCTTGATCCATGGATGGGGACCTGTGGCTGGTCTGGAGGCCCGGGTTGAGAGGAGTTCGCTGGGACGCCCATTGATTGCCTGGTCTATGGTCACAGTCACCGCCCTGCATGCCACAGGCACAATGGCATCCTGTTTTTCAACCCTGGCAGTGCAACAGACAGGCGCAGCATGGATTATCATTCTGTTGGCCTTCTGGAAGTCGCTGATGAAATTCGTGGAACCATCATTCGTCTCGGATACATCGTCAGCTAGGGAGATAACATGGATCAATTGTGGGCGCCATGGCGTCTTGAGTATATTCAGGGGCCGGAAGAGAGCGAGTGTATCTTCTGTGTCGATGATGACCACCGCTATCGACCGGCATCGCCTGATCCTGGTGCGCCGCGAGTTCTGCTTTCTGATGATGAACCGCTATCCTTATGCAAACGGCCATTTGATGGTCTCTCCCTACAGGCACCTGGGCGATCCTCCGAACTCGAAGAGGGTGAGGTCCTTGAAGTTCATCAACTGATGATCGAAAGTCAGGCTGTGTTGCGTGAGGTTTGCGCTGCTCAGGGCTTCAACGTCGGCTGGAACCTTGGTCGGGCTGCCGGTGCCGGAATTGCTGATCATATCCATATGCATATCGTCCCACGCTGGGTCGGAGACAATAATTTTATGCCGATTCTTGCCGACACCAGAGTTATTCCGCAGCACATTGAAAAAACCTATGCGCTGCTGGCTGATGCTTTTGCCAGGCTTTAGCCTTTAGCAGACGTTTGCATGCCTTGTTCCTTTTCTGGCTTCCAACCAGTTCTCGCCGATCTCAGCAAAGACAGGGTTTTCATTGTAATCCTTTGTGAAAACCAATAAAATCAACCGGATGATATTTAACCGAGAGTCTTGATGATATGTGTCCGGGAGACTTTTGTCAGACCTAACCTTGCTATTCTTCAAGGAGTTTAGTTCAATATGTGGCTCATTATCCAAAAGGGCGGATACCTCATGTATCCGATTGTGCTTTGTTCTGTGCTTGCCCTCGCTATTTTTCTGGAGCGTCTCTGGACCTATGTCAGGGTTCGTCGTGAATTCAGAGAGCTTGCCCACCAGGTAGAACCGCTGGTGGCCAAGGATCGGCACGATGAGGCCGTGGCCATTTGTCACAAGGTGGGAACTCCCCTGGCGCAGGTTTTCCTCGCCGCTTTCCGTGCAGCAGGACGTAGCCGTGACCAGATTAAAGCTGTCGTTGAAGAAACCGGTCGACGTGAAGCTGCGCCACTCCAGCGTTTTCTGGGCCTTCTGGGAACCATCGCAACGATCTCTCCTCTGCTGGGTTTGCTTGGCACCGTTCTTGGTATGATTCGCGCTTTTAATGTCATTGCAAGTCAGGGTATGGGGACGCCGGCAACTCTGGGAGGCGGAATTTCAGAAGCATTGATAACAACCGCGGCAGGTATGACGGTTGCCATCCCGGTTATCCTTGCCCACCGTTACCTGACGGGGCGCCTTGATCAGTTGATTATTGAAATGGAAGACTATTCCCTTCGCCTGGTTGACCTGCTGGAGGAGTAAATGGGTTTTCTTCGTAAACAACGCGAGGAACCGAGAGTTGACCTGACGCCAATGGTTGACGTGGTTTTCCTTCTGCTGATTTTCTTTATGATCTCAACGACTTTTGTAGAGAGTCCAGGGATCTCTATCAAGTTGCCGGAAACATCCTCGCAAACCATTGATCGAGAGCCGAAAGAGATCAAGATTTACCTGTCCAAGGAAGGTGTCATCTATCACGGCGACAAAAAAATCTCCATCGACGACTACAAGGGACTGCTCGCCGAATATCAGGCTGACGCAAAAGAGACCACCGTTCTGTTGCTGGCGGACCAGGATTCCCGGCACGGCAAGGTGGTTGTTTTAATGGATCTGGCACGGGACGCCGGCTTCACCAAACTGGCAATAGCGACGGAGCAGCGGAAGAAGTAATCAGGAGGCTGGAGGCTGGAGGCTGGAGGCTGGAGGCTGAGGTAGGCTGGGGACTGGTGGATTGGGGACTGTGACTGTAACTGATTAGCTGATAACTGATAACTGATAGCTGATAGCTGATAGCTGATAACTGATAGCTGATAACTGATAACTCAACCGGAGAGCGCGTATGAGTAGAACCATTGCCATCCTGACTGGCGGGGGTGACTGCCCAGGTTTGAACGCCGTCATTCGCGGAGTTGTTCGTAGCGCCACCCTGACTCGCGACTGGCATGTTCTCGGTATTGAAGACGGTTTTGACGGCCTCGTCGGTGAGCCACGCTGGCGAGAACTGACGCTTGCTTCCGTACGTGGCATCCTGTCGCGAGGTGGCACAATCCTTGGTACCAGTAATCGGGGTAATCCGTTAGCGTATCCCATTGAAGAAAATGGTGAAACACACCTCAAAGATCTCTCCGATGAAGTTGTTGAAAACTTTCACAGCCTTGGCGTTGAAGCGCTGATTGCCGTCGGCGGTGACGGAACCCTTAAAATTGCCAGGACTCTGCAGGAAAAAGGAGTGCCGATGGTTGGGGTGCCGAAAACGATCGATAATGATCTGCGTTGTACCGACGTTACTTTCGGCTACAACACCGCTGTGAATATTGTCACCGAGGCCCTTGATCGACTGCATACAACGGCCGAAAGCCACCACCGGGTTATGGTGGTCGAAGTTATGGGTCGGGATGCCGGCTGGATAGGACTTGAGGCCGGGCTTGCAGGGTCTGCAGATGTTATCCTGATCCCTGAAATCCCTTTTGACATGAATGCTGTTTATGCTGCTATTGAGGCGCGAAAGGCTCGAGGAACCAAGTTCTCAATCGTGGTTGCGGCCGAGGGAGCGTTCCCCATCTCAGGACAGAAGGTTGTACAGCTTTCAAAAGACGAAAACCTGGGCGTCGAACGACTGGGTGGAGTCGGAGCCTTTGTCGCTGACGAGATTTCTCGCCGTCTCAAGGTTGAAACCCGGGTTGTTGTGCTGGGTCACGTACAGCGAGGCGGAACTCCTTCACCCTTTGACAGGATTCTCGGTTCTCGTTTCGGCGTCAAGGCGGTAGAGTTGATCGAGCAGGAGCGTTATGGACGAATGGTCTCATTGCAGGGCCGGGAGATTTCTGATGTCGATATTATTGATGCCGTTGATTCTCTTAATCGTGTAGATCCAGAGGGTGATTTGATTCATGCTGCGGAAGCCCTGGGCATCGAGCTCGGGCGCTCACGTACTTAAGGCAGGCAGGAGGATGGTGTGGAAGTCAAAGAAATATTGAAAGGCCGCAGCGGTAAGCGTGATATTGCCTACGCCGCGTGCGGTATGTTATTGGGCGTTATGGCCCCTGTCGGTTGGATTATCCTGCGCTTGATGTTGTTCTGGGACGATAGCCAGTCTCGATCGCTGACCAGGTTCTGCAGGATATCATGGGAACGGAGCAGAGTCGGTACATGTACTCCTACATGTGTGGCGGCACCATGATGGTGCTTGGCTCTTTCGGTTTCTTTATTGGCAGGGCTTCTCAACAGATCCACGACAGGGCTTTGAAGCTGGATCTGCTCAACCGTGAAGTTGCCGAGCAGAAGGCCTCTTTTGAACAGCGCTTTGTCTTCCTGGACCGCAGCATCAAGAATTTTCACATCATCAACACGGATTTGCAGAAAAGTGTCAATCGCCAGGAAGTCTTGCGTCTCTCTGCAGATGGCTTACATGAAGTCATCGGCTTCGACCGTGTCAACGTTTTGATGGTCGATGAAAAAGATCAACAACTCTATTTTGCTGCCTGCAGGGGCGCAGATCTGGATGATGCCGAGGTTAGTATTCGTCTGCCTCTTGATGAACGGGCAGGTTGCCTTTTCAAGTCGATTACAGATCGGCAGGTCATGCTGATTGACGATATCATGAAAATGCCGGAGGAGTACCATCTTCAACCGCCGTGTGATGCCGTTCCGCAACTGCGCTCACGTAACTTCATCCTCTGTCCGATCCTTGTTCGCGGCAAGGCTGTTGGCCTGATTGCCGTGGATAACAAGTATAAAAAAGCTAAACTCTCCGATACCGATGTCGATACGGTCAAGCTGTTTGCGGACCAGGTCTCTTCATCGATGATGCGTATCAATCTTCTTGATGCCGTCGAGGCACTCACCCAGCAACTGGAACATACCTTCAAAGAATTTCTCAAGTATCGTGATGAACATGCTGAGTTGATAAACTCTTTACGGCTGGCGACTTCTTCGACGACCAGCGCCACGGCTGATATCTCCGGCGGTGCCGGCGTCATACAGGAATCGGTTAATTCGACCCGTTCAGCCGTCGGCCAGATCTCCGTTTCAATCGACCAGGTCTCGGACAATCTCAAGTCTCTCAATGAATTCATTGAAAGCTCGATTTCTTCAATGACCGAGATTCAGTACACCGTCAGCGCCGTTGAAGAGAGCAGTGTACGTTCCCACACCATGTCGGAAACAGTCAAGGAACGTGCCGAGCATGGTGTTGATACCGTCAAGCAGGTTCTGGACGGCATGCGCGGCATCGTCTCAGCGGTTGAGCAGGCCGAAGGAACGATTAACAACCTGTCTCTTAAAGGGGAGGAAGTTGGCACAATCACTTCCGTAGTTACTGGCCTGACTCAGAAGACCAGCCTGCTGGCATTAAATGCCGCTATCATCGCAGCACAGGCCGGTGAACATGGACGTTCCTTCGCCGTTGTCGCTGACGAGGTACGGAGCCTCGCCCAGGAGGCTGCTTCATCGACAGACCAAATTAATCAGATTCTTGAAGAAATTCAGAAATATACGCGCGACACGGTTGATCATATACGCTGTACTCATCAGCTGGTCAACCAGGGCATGGAACAGGGTGAAGAAATGTCAGACGTTCTATCACAGATTTTGGGCAGCTCGCAGCAGGCTATGGAAATGGCTCATGAAATCCGCAAATCAACCCAGGAAATTTCACAGTCGGTTATCGGCGTGAGTAACTCGATTGAAGAACTGGGCGAGATGTCGTCACAAGTCTCAAGGGCCTCGCGTGAAGAAGCCCATGGTGCGAAAAGTATCGTCTCCGCTGTCGAAGAAGTGCAAACCATGTCCGATGATATGGTGAAAGCGACCTCTCGACAGGCTGAAAATACGCGCCAGATTGAAAGCTCTGTTGAACGTGTCAGTGATATGGCGAAACGGATTTTTGATGAGATGGATGAGCGCCGCGACGGCAGTCTGCAGGTTATTGAAGATCTCCGGAGTTTGAAGCAGAAGACGGCTTAGTTGTTGCTGAAAATTATCCTTGTTCCGATAAACAAAGGCGAAACCACCACGTTGTGATTTCGTCTTTGTTGTAGATACTGAACAAGCTTTATTTCTATTGTCTGGATTGAACTGTGGGTTTGTTCTATAACATGCGAGCAACAGATATTAATCTGTTGCTAAAGCTTTAGGTAAAATAGTCAGGACAACCCGTCGGATGCGGTGAACATCGTGAACCGCATCATCTCCCGAACCGATGCGGTTCGTACCTCACCACATCCTACTCTGAAGTCTTGTCACTCTCCTCCATACCCTCTTTCCACCAGTTTTTGTCCTCCTCATCTGCACGGCGGACACTCTGGGTCGGACAGGCGTCACGGCCCGGGCAGCCATGGCGCCGACAGGGCTCGACATGAATGGTGACGTCCGTTCCTATGATCTCCTCTCCAATCTTCTTTTCAATATATTCGGTGATGTCATGAGCTTCTTCGACAGAGAGGTGCTTGCAGACTGTCAGGTGAAAATCGATGAGCTTTTGTGACCCAGCACGACGGGTGCGCAAGTTGTGGTAACCGAAAAGATCGTGCTTGTGGTCCTTGATCAGAGTCTCGATTTCCTTCTGAACCGTTTCTGGCAATTGCTCATCAAGGATGTCACGCATGGCCTGTCGCAATAAACGGATCGATTCGACAAGAATGTAGAGGGCGACCATCAGCGACATGACCGGATCCAGCCAGGGCAGGTCGAAAAAGCTGATCAGGATCAGTCCGAAGAGCAAAGCCAGGTTGGTATAAACATCCATCGAAAAATGCAGCGCGTCCGCTTCGAGTGCCGAGGAGTCCGTCTCCCTGGCGACCCGGCGCAGGTGCCGGCTGATCATAATGGAGGCCAGCGTGCTGATGGACATGACGATGATGCCGACTCCGGTTTGTTTGATCGGGCTGGCTTCGATCATGCGCTGGATTGCTTCGTAAATAATCCAGCAGCCCGAGGCTGCTATCACCAGGGCCTGAAAGATCGTCGCCAGTGTTTCGAATTTACCGTGGCCATAGGGATGTTGTTCGTCGGCCGGCTGCTCAGCGTGATGGATCGCCATCAGGTTGATGCCGGACATCAGGATGTCGAGCAAAGAGTCGATCGCCGAAGTCAACACCGCCAGGCTGCCGGTGAAGAGACCGGTCAGAAGCTTGAGTATGGCCAACCCCAATGCTGTAAAGATCGAGAGCCTGGCGGCGGCCATTTTGGGTGATTTTGTTGTTTGCGTCATCTTTATGTCGGCTCGTTGCTGGGCAACAGGTAGAGCTTCGGGCTATAAAGGGCAGGCATCTCTCCAGGCGTCGTAACCATCGCCTTCGATTGCCCAGAAGTCGTCAATTCTCTTCTGAAAATAGTCAAGCTGCTGACTTTGCATGGAAATTTCCTCAGCTGTCGCCTGCCTCACCAGCTTTTGTGACGCCAGGTAGGAGTAAAGCTCTGCGGTCCCTGCGAGGATTTTTTTCAGTTCGGTCAGGTTGGGTTCAGGGGTACGAATGATGTACCAGTGCCCGGCAAACTGCAACAGGTCCTTTGCTTCGACTGAGAAGAGGTTCTTGCGTCTCTCCGGGATGACGAACTCACGTAGAAAATAGTCGGCGCCATGACAATGTTCACCGGCTTGTTCCGGTGGCAGGCCATGTTTTTGCACCAGCTCCTGGTAAAGGTGACGCAACAGGTCGACACACAAACTGTCGACGCGAATTTCATCATCAAGATCTGCGATGTTGTAGTCGGTTTTGTTCAAGCCCTGAAGCAGGGGATGGAGCTCGGCTGCGGGTGTCATAAAGGTTGCTGTACTCCTCAGAATTATTGGCTTATAAACATAATGTACTTTGTGTTCATTTGGCAACCGTCTGAATGACTTTTAAAGCTCTTTGCTGTTTACAGTCAACTGACTGATTTGTTAACATAATAAGCTAATAGCTGTTCGATTAAGAATCTCTGTGCGACTCTGTAAAGGGTTGTTTTTTTTAGGATTGTAGCAATAATGGCAAAAAAAACACCGATGATGCAGCAGTATCTGGAGATCAAGGCTGATTATCCCGATGCAATCCTCTTCTTTCGGCTTGGCGATTTTTATGAAATGTTCATGGAGGACGCCATTGTCGCATCGCGAATTCTCGACATTACCCTGACTGCGCGCAACAAGGGCGCTGCCGAAGAAGTGCCTCTCTGCGGCATTCCCTTTCACAGCTGCCAACCCTATATTGCCAAGCTGGTTCAACACGGCCACAAGGTCGCCATCTGCGAACAGGTTGAAGACCCAAAAACAACCAAAGGACTGGTCAAACGCGCAGTCGTCAGGGTGGTCACGCCCGGGCTGGTTGTCGACACCGACACGCTCGATCCACGCCGCAACAATTATCTCCTGGCCTTGTCGCCGATCGGCAATGACTGTTTTGGTGTCGCCTACGTTGACATCACCACAGGTGAATTCAAGGTTACGGAGCTCGCTGAACTGGAGGCTACCGCGGGTGAGATCCTCTCCCGAGACCCGGCTGAAGTTCTTGTCGCAGAAGGCCCCGCCGGGGATAAAGTCGTAATGCCCTGCAAAATATTCTCCAGGGGAGGATCGTTAATCGTCTTCCCGATTGGGCGGCCGCTGAAGATCGAGCCCGCCAGGTGCTAATGGAATTCTTTCCGGGCAGTTCCCTGGAAAGCTTTGGTTGTGATGCGATGCCTGCTGCGATCCAGGCTGCCGGGATGGTTCTTTACTATCTGGAAGAGACCCAGAAGGGTGCGGTATCTCATCTGCAACCTCTACTGACATACCATGTTCGCGACCACATGGTTCTTGATGACTTTACCCGGCGCAACCTGGAACTGACTGAAACCTTGCACGATGGCAATCGTCGCGGTTCCCTGCTCGGGGTGATGGATCGAACGGTCACAGCCATGGGCGCGAGAAAGCTTCGCCACTGGATGACCCACCCCCTGGTTGACAAAAAACGGATTGTAGAACGCCATACGGCGGTAGAGGAGCTGGTTCGCGAAAGCCTCTGCCGCGATGACCTGCGCCGGTCGCTGGATGATGTTTATGATCTCGAACGTCTCAACGGCCGGATCGCCATGGCTACCGGCAATGCCAAAGACCTGGCTGCGCTGCGTATCTCACTGGAAAAACTGCCGCAACTTGTTGATCTCCTCGACGCAACTGGAAGCCCGCTTCTCGCTGAACTGAGAGATGGCCTCGACACTCTGCCGGATATGGTTGAGTTGATCTCAACCGCCATTGTTGATGACCCTCCCTTCGTCATGCGTGAAGGGGGCCTGATTCGTGAGGGGTTTCACGCCGAGCTTGATGAACTGCGCAGTATCAGCCGCGAGGGCAAAGGCTGGATCGCCCGGTTGGAGCAGGAAGAAAAAGAACGGACCGGGATTTCCACCCTCAAGGTACGTTATAACAGGGTCTTCGGCTATTATATTGAAGTCACCCGCTCGCACCTGGATCGAGTTCCGGAAGATTACCAGCGTAAACAGACCCTCGCCAACGCTGAACGCTTCATTACGCCGACGCTTAAGGAATATGAGGAAAAAGTCCTCGGCGCAGAAGACCGGGTTGTGGAGATCGAATATGACCTGTTCCAGGACGTTCGCAGGCAGGTTGCCCTACAGGGCAAGCGTATTCAAGCCACAGCTGACAAGGTCGCCATTCTGGACATCTTGCTTGGCCTGGCCGACCTGGCCCATGAACACAACTACTGCACGCCACTGATGGATGATTCGACCGAGCTGCTGCATTGAGGATGGGCGGCATCCTGTGATTGAAACGATGAACCTCGGCGAGCGCTTCGTTGCCAACGATGTGCAGATGGATACCACGGAGAGACAGATACTGATCATCACCGGCCCGAACATGGCCGGCAAATCGACATTCATGCGTCAGGTTGCGCTGCTCGTTCTGATGGCACAGATGGGCAGCCTGGTGCCCGCAAAAAAGGCACATATCGGCATCGTCGATCGAATCTTCACCAGGGTCGGTGCCAGTGACAACCTTGCCCGAGGGCAATCGACGTTCATGGTCGAGATGACAGAGGCCGCCAATATCCTTAACCATGCCACGCCGCGAAGCCTGATCGTCCTCGATGAAATCGGTCGTGGAACCTCGACGTTTGACGGTGTCAGCATTGCCTGGGCGGTGGCTGAATATTTGCATGACAACGAACAGGTGGCAGCCAAAACCCTGTTTGCGACGCACTACCATGAACTGACCGACCTGGCCCAGACGCGTGAACGTGTCCAGAATTACAACGTTGCCGTGAAGGAATGGAACGACCAGATCATTTTCCTGCGACGTATCGTCAAGGGTGGCGCCAGTCACTCCTACGGCATTCAGGTGGCGCGCCTGGCCGGTTTGCCTGCAGCTGTCATCGATCGCGCCAAAGAGGTCCTGCGTAACCTGGAGTCCGGCGAATATGAGGCAGGAGCACCGCGTCTGGCCCGCAGTAAAAATGCCGCAAAATCATGTGAAATGCCTCAGCTTGGTCTCTTTGAACAAGCTGACCCGATCCGGCAGCGAATTGAAGAGATGGATGTTTCAGTCCTGACGCCACTGGAAGCACTTAACCTGCTCGACGAACTGAAAAAGATGCTTTAATGACCATGAAACGCTTCGTTATATTGATACTCTCTCTGCTCTGGCTGTTGTCGCCGGGCACAGTCTTTGCTCGAAAGCGCCGAACAGGCTTACCAGAAGGCCAGGGATGCCTATTATTCCTTGCAGGATTCATCGCGTAAGCAGATGTATCGTGAGAACTGGGAGCGTGTTTACGATCAATTCGAATCGGTGTATGAGCGCTTTGCCAAAACCCGACGCGGGCCAGATTCTCTTTATATGTGCGGCAAGACTACGGAAGGTCTGTATGCTGTCAGCCGGATTAGACCGGATGCCCAGCGCGCGGTAGAGCTGTTTGTGCAAATGGCCGAAGCTTACCCTGACAATTCCCTTGCTGATGATGCCCTGCTGCAGGCGGGGACGACTGACGGAAGAGGCTTTGGCAGACAAGACAGGTGCCTATACCCTTTACCGGCAGTTGCTTGAAAAACACCCTTCTGGTGATATGGCCGGTAAGGCGAAAGCTCGTTTGGTCGCACTGTCTGCCTACGCACCGGTCGAGAAACCGGTCATTGCGCAACCGACGGCTGCGAAACCTCCCGCAGGCTCCGGACAAATAACTTCTGTTCGTTACTGGTCAAATCCTGGTTATACCCGGATTGTTCTGGATGTCTCCAAAGAAGCACCGTTCTCCTCTCATTATCTGGTTCCGGACCCGGAGGAGGGGGATCCACCGCGACTTTATGTCGATATAGAAAAGACCGGATTGGCCGATAACCTGAAAGTGACGACCCTTGTCAATGATGGCTTGTTGCGCCAGATTCGCACCGGCTTGCCTCGCTCTGATACGGCTCGAGTGGTTCTCGACCTGGAGAGCATAGGGGATTACAAGGTTTTTCCGTTAAGTGACCCATGGCGGATCGTTATTGACGTTGCTGGCGATAAGGCACCGGAACTCACCAGCCTCGATGCAGAAATCAGCAGCCTTCCGGATTCAGGCGGCGATGCCATTGCCAAAGTCCTCAATGAATCGCCAAAGGTAGAGCCGTCGCTGCATCTCCCCAAGTCTATGGCAAAGACAACTTTACGCCGTATTGTTGTCGATGCCGGGCATGGCGGGAAAGACCCTGGCGCCGTCGGTAAAGCCGGGACTCTCGAGAAAGATGTGACCCTGCAGATGGCCAAAGCATTGTCAAGAGAGCTGACGAAGCAGCTCGGCTGTGAGGTCATCCTGACCCGTAACAGCGATGTTTATCTGCCCCTGGAGGAGAGGACTGCTATCGCGAACAAGGTTGGCGCAGACCTCTTCGTGTCACTCCATGCCAACGCCAACAATAACCGTAAAGCCTATGGCATCGAAACTTATTATCTGAACTTTTCCAAAAACGACAAGGCCGCCGCCGTGGCTGCCCGAGAAAATGGTATCTCGATAAAGCAGGTTTCCGATCTCGAATTGATTCTGTTTGATCTGATGGCTAACGCCAAGATCAACGAGTCCAGCCGACTTGCTACGGTCATTCAGGAGAGCCTGGTCAAGCGGGTCGGCGAGAAGTATAGCGACATTCGTGACCTGGGCGTCAGGCAAGGCCCTTTCTATGTCCTGCTCGGCGCAACCATGCCCTCCGTTCTGGTTGAAACGGCTTTTATCAGCCATCCCCGCGAGGAGAAACGCCTCAAAAGCAGTGCCTACCAAAAATCTGCTGCTCAAGCGATTGCTGCAGCCATCAAAGACTACGCAGTGAACAACAAGCTGATAGCATCCCGTTAACATGACAAAACATGAAACAGTAACAGATTTTTTTGCCACAGAGTTGATGATGGCCGGAGATGTCTCCTTCGAAAAGAGGCGTCCTCATCTGCTGGAGGCGGCTCGTTTATACCTCGAGCACCATCGCAGCGATTGCCAGGAAAAACACAGGTCGGGAGGCAGTGGTCGCGACGTCGTCGCCTGTATTACGGCGATGGCTGACACCTTGATTCGCAACCTGTACCAATGCTCGGCTGCCGAGTTTCCTACGGCGGGCAAGGTTTGCTCTGCGGTCCTGGCCCTGGGAGGTTATGGTCGTGGAGAGCTGAACCCGCTCTCCGATATTGATGTGATGTTTTACTGCAGTGAGCAGAACAAGGATTTTGCCGAAAAAATTGCCGAGCGGGTCCTCTACCTGTTGTGGGACCTCAACCTGGACGTAGGTTACAGCGTTCGTACTGCCTCGGACTGTCTGAGCCTGGCACAAACCGATATTACCATCCGAACGGCCATGCTCGATACGCGCTTTCTCGCAGGGGACGAGGTCCTCCACCATGAGTTTGAACGTCAGGTGCTTGAGCCTCTGCTGAGTCGCAACAGCAAAGGCTTTCTCAAGCTGAAAGTAGAAGAGCATAAAGATCGTCTGGATAAATATGGTTCGACCGTTTATATGCTTGAACCGAATATCAAGGAAGGTGAAGGTGGCCTGCGGGATCTGCATACGGCGGTATGGATGCTGCGCGTCAAGTACAAAGCCAAAAGCCTGCGTGATCTTTTGAAAAAGGGTGTTATCTCAGACCATGAGATGGAGTCAATTGAATCAGCCTATGATTATCTCTGGAGGATTCGTAATGAGCTGCACTACCAGTGTAAGCGCAAAACCGATCAACTTCAGTTTGATAAACAGGAGGAAATTGCCATTTTTCTCGGTTACAAGGACAATAAAAAGGCTTTGTCGGTAGAGCAGTTTATGCAGGATTACTACTCACACGCAACCAGTACCGAACATCTGGCCACTTCTCTGATTTTTAAGGCATACAAAGAAAAAGATGCATCGACTGGATTGTTCGGTAAATTCGGCAGGCGCAGTCTGGGTGAGGATTTCTTCTGCTATCGCGGTGAGTTGAAGACTGCACGTGAAAGTGTTTTTGAAAATCGTCCAGTTGCCATGATGCAGGCTTTTCTATTGGCCAAGCAGAACAATCTTGCTCTGAGTACGGACGTTAAAAGCCAGATCCGTGACAACCTCAACCTGGTCAACGATAGTTTCAGACGTAATCGTGAAGTTTCGGAGATGTTCCTGGAGATTATGCGCGGCCCGACCGGCGTTGCCCAGAGCTTGCGTGACATGCATCATCTGGCGTTTCTCAACAAGTACATCCCCGAGTTCAAGAGGATTTACTGCAAGGTACAACACGACGCATACCATGTTTACACGGTTGATATCCATTCGATCTTTGCCGTCGAAGAGATAGAGAAGCTCTGGTCCGGTTTTTACGCCGAGAAGAAACCTTTGCTGACAAGTATTGCTGCTGATGTCGGCAAGCCCGAACTGGTCGTGCTCGCCGTACTCTTTCACGATATAGGCAAGGGGGAAGGGAAGGACCATTCCAATAAAGGTGCAGACATGATCCCCAAGATCGCTCGTCGCCTGAACCTTTCAAAGGAAGATAGCCAGCGTCTCGAGTTCCTGATCCGACACCATCTCGATATGGCCCATATCTCGCAAAGACGCGACCTGAATGATATCCGACTGATTCAGGACTTTGTCAATACCATGGAGATGGCCGAGACGCTGAAGATGCTCTTCCTCTTGACCTTTGCCGACATGAAGGCGGTTGGCCCGGATGTCTGGTCGGAATGGAAAGGCTATCTGCTGCAGGACCTTTATGAAAAGGCCTATGAAACTTTTGAGCGCGGCAACTTTATGAGTGATTTGCGCTCTGAGCGGGTCCGTAATCGCAAGCGTAAAGTCCTGGACGCCCTTAAAGAGGAGTTTGGTGAAAAGAAGGTCAGGGGTCGACTGCGTTCAATGGGGACACGGTATCTTTTGACCCATCGCTCCTGGGAAATCAAGGATCATCTGGCCCTCGAACTGTCACGGGGCAAGGATACCGTTGCTATTCAGGTGCTACACGATGAGGCCGCTGAATATACCAGTGTGACGATCTCCACTCTCGATGTTCCCGGCCTGTTCAGCATGATCACAGGTGTCATGGCGGCCAACGGCATTAACATCCTCGGCGCACAGATTTATACCCGCAGCAATGGCTTTGCCCTCGATATCCTGCACGTCAATAAACCGATTGGTGGCATTATTGACGATTCCGCCAAATGGGAGAAAGTTCAGACTGACCTGACCTCTGTTCTGGAAGGTCGTGTGCGGGTCTCCAACCTGGTCAAGAAGCGTCAGACCGGTGGCTCCCTGCCCGGGAAAATTCTACCGCGTTACCCAAATCGCGTGGAGTTTGATTGTGATGTGTCCAGAGAGCATACGGTCATCGATATCTTTGCTCATGATGAAGTTGGTCTTCTCTATCGAATTACCAGGACTCTTGCCGAGCTGGGCCTCTATATCCATGTCGCCAAGATTTCCACTAAGGTTGATCAGGTTGCCGATACCTTCTACGTCAAAGATATCTTTGGGCAGACCATCAGTGACGAAGAAAAACGTCGAAGATATCCGCAAGGCCTTGCTGGAATGCCTTCAGGAATAAAGAGAATCAATACGGTAGTTTATGAATCATTATCTTGACCATTACCTGAACTATCTGGCTGTAGAGCGCGGTCTGGCTAATAACACGCTTGATGCCTACGGTCGAGATCTGGCACGCTACCTGGACTATCTGGAGAAGCAGAAGGTCGTCGCACTGGAAAACATCTCCGCTGCCGTTGTGCTGCGTTTTCTCAGCCATCTGAAGGAGACGGGTTTGTCGCCCCGGAGCAGGGCCCGCACGCTTGCTGCCTTGAGAACGTTCCACAAGTTTCTGGTGCGGGAGAAAATTGCCAGCGATAACCCTACGGACCAGGTTGTCTCTCCCAAAAGTCTGACCGCTCTGCCGCATACTTTGTCGCCCCTGGACGTGGAAAACCTGCTTTCCAGTCCCAAGGGGGAATCACCCCTTGCCTGGCGCGACAGAGCCATGCTGGAAATCATCTATGCCACCGGCTTACGGGTGTCGGAGCTGGTTTCTCTTAAGTTGAGTGATCTGCAGATGGATGTCGGCTATCTGACCGCCTTCGGCAAGCGCAGCAAGCAAAGGATTGTCCCCCTCGGAGAGACGGCGATTTCGGCTCTGCAGGAATATCTGCAGAATGGACGGCCGGGCCTGGAGAAGCAGAAGGGCTCGCAATACCTCTTCCTCAACCGTTCAGGTGAAGGCTTGACACGTCAAGGCTTCTGGAAGATTATTAAGCGCCGCGCTCTTGAAGCAGGGATTACCCAGAGCATTACGCCGCATACCATGCGCCATTCCTTTGCAACTCATCTGCTGGAGAATGGTGCAGATCTACGCTCCGTTCAGGCCATGCTTGGACATGCGGACATCTCGACAACCCAGATATATACCCATGTGACACGTGAGCGTCTGCGAAAGATGCACGCTGAACATCATCCCAGGGGTTAGGACAGTGATTGGTGAACCACGGGACGCGGGACGGGATGGGGTACGAGGAAGCCACAAACCGTGATGATCTGATAACTGATAACTGACAAACTGACAACTGATAACTGATAACTGACAACTGACAACTGATAACTGATAACTGACAACTGACAACTGACAAAGACAGGTTCTGATGCTATGAAATATATTGTTCTACTCGGTGACGGCATGTCCGATGAGCCGATTGCAGAGCTGGGTGGCCTAACCCCCCTTCAGGCTGCCAAGACTCCCAACATGGACAAGCTCGCGCAGCGGGGCAGGATTGGTCTTGCCGAAACTGTGCCCGAGGCCTTTCATCCCGGTTCTGACGTCGCTAACCTCTCTGTCTTCGGTTACGACCCGGCGAGCTGCTACACGGGACGATCTCCTCTGGAAGCTGCCAGTATGGGGGTTGAACTCGGCCCGGCTGATGTTGCCTTCCGTCTCAACCTGGTCACGCTGGGTCTGGCCGGTGGTGACATGTACATGCAGGATTTTTCGGCTGGTCACATCACGACCGAAGAAGCCCGTGAGCTGATTGTGTGCCTCCAGGAGGAACTGGGTGACGAGGAGTTCCAGTTTTATCCTGGCGTCTCCTATCGCCATCTGATGGTCTGGAGGGGCGGCAGAGACGATCTTCATATCCTGCCACCGCATGATTTGACCGGGCAGAGCATCAGCAACCATGTGCCACGCTCTGAAGAGTCGATGCCTCTTATGCAGATTACAAGTTCGGCGCAACTTCTCTTCAAACGCCATCCGGTTAATCTCAAGCGTGAGAACCTGGGGAAGAACCCCGCAAACTCCATCTGGTTGTGGGGCCAGGGCAAGAGGCCTCAAATGCCGACCCTGCAGGACAAGTACAACCTGCATGGTGCGGTTATCTCGGCTGTTGATCTGATCAAGGGCATCGGCATCTATGCGGGGCTGGATGTTATTGACGTACCCGGCGCGACGGGCTACCTGGACACCAACTATCTCGGTAAGGCTGAAGCCGCACTGGAAGCACTGAAAACCAGGGATTACGTTTATCTGCATGTCGAGGCGCCTGATGAAGCCGCCCATAGCGGTAGCCTGAGCGACAAGATCGAAGCGATCGAACGTTTTGACAAGGATGTTGTTGGTACGGTTATGGCCGGTCTCGGCAGCCTTGGTGACTATCGTCTGCTGCTGTTGCCGGATCATCCGACACCCGTTGAGAAAATGACGCACACCAAGGATCCTGTGCCTTTTGTTATTTGCGGGTCTGGCAGTGAGTTTACTTCTGATGGTCTGGCGAAAGGATATTCTGAGGCGGCGGCAAAGGAGTCAGGGGTGCTGATTTCTCCTGGCCACCAGATTATGAATCTTCTGATGGGTGGTGAAATGCCATAAAGATTTATAGTCAACAGGGTTCTTCAACAGGACGGCCTTAGTGCCGTCCTTTTTGCTTGAAACGTTACAGGCTGCTGTGCCGGGAAAATCTTTAACAAGTTAATCGGCACACTGTACAGCACGATCATTGCTGTTGATTCAGAATCCCAAGTTGTTATCTGTTGCCCCGACCCTACTCCTCTTCCTGGTTCGATTCTGTCTCTACCGCTTCACCCAGCTCTTTTTCTTCCTGTCTGCGCTTGAGTTTCTCATCTTTTTTGGCTTTCTTGGCGATTTCCTTTTGTCGTTTCTCGTAACCATAGTTGGGTTTTTTGGCCATTATGTTGCCTTTCCGGTTGAAGGTTGATCAGGGGGGGGAGGTTATCGAAAAATGTTGCAGAAAAAAAGCCTCACGAAAAACTGTGAGGCTTTTTTAACTTGTGCAAAATTAAGCTTAAATTTTGCAGACGTTTGCAGACTGAGGACCTTTTTGACCTTCAGTAACGTCAAAGCTAACACGATCTCCCTCAGCGAGAGACTTGAAGCCTTCGCCCTGGATCTCGGAAAAGTGTACGAATACGTCAGGACCGTTGTCCTGCTCGATGAAACCAAAACCCTTAGCGTCATTGAACCATTTAACTGTACCTTCTGCCATTTTTTCCTCCACGTTCCCCTCGGGGAATCTGTACTGGTGTGTAAGCTTTGCACGCCCCGAAAATGAAAAGCACGCAGCCGATGTGGTCTGTGTGCTTTAATCCGTTTTGACACCTTGTCAATCTGGTGAGCGACAAAAACACTTACACAAACTTGCTCAAATGCGTATAGCCTAGCACGTTAGAAATTTGAAATGCAAGACTTAAGTGTCTATTGATACAAAGATTCTTGATAAAATATCCTTGTCGCTGCTTGCAGAGTTAAAAAAACCAATGAAGAATGGCTTATTTGCATCGCATGATCTTCTTGCCGGTCTCAAAAAGGACCTCGATTTTTCGGAGTCCGACAGCCCCCTGATTAATGCCAAGACCAAACTTGGGGTGTTTTATCAATGTCCCGACTTTGTACGCAGACTCCATGGAGTAACTGACAGCCTGTTCAGTGTTCATTTCCGGGCTCAACTCTGCCCATTCTTTTTGCTCGGCAGCTTTTGGGTCAGCGGTACGCCGAACAGCAGGCTTTTTGGGCGCAGTCGGTGGCCGATATTTATGTTGGCCGCTGCAGGTGTTGCATTGAACCTTGGCAGGAAGGTCGTCTTTCATTGCGACAACAATGTGGTTGGTGTTTTTACGACATTTGGTGCAACGAGCCTCGATCGGATCGCCAGCCGCAAGTGCTGATACTTCCATATTTATTCTCCTAGCCAGGATGCAACCGATAAATCGCGGGGAGATCACCGGAATCTATGGGGCAGGTTTGACAATTTGCGTGCCTGAGATGAAGCACAGTTATTGATTCACTTCTTGCCGTAACGTCATCTCCGTACGGTGAGAAGGGTAGTGTCTATGGTTATTCCCTGAGGGAATCTATAATAATACATAATTTCGTGATCAAAAGATACTGATCAATCCAACCTGCCTAAAACTATAAGCAAGGGAAGCTGCTTTTCAGCGTTGGCCCTGTTGTCGGTTACCGCCGGAGCTCTTGCTGTTGCCTGCTGAGGGTTTAGCTTTATTGCCCTGGTGCCTGTTCTGTTGTCCGCTTCGCTGCGGGCGCTGTGAAGGTTGAGGTGTGCGTTTGGGTGCCGGCACCTTGTAGTCGAAGCCATCCACCCGGCGCTGCTCAAGCTGGCTGCCGAGGGCTCTTTCGATGGTCCTGACCATCAATCCGTCTTCATGGGTAATCATGGTGAAGGCGTCGCCGCTGCGGGCGGCCCGACCGGTGCGGCCAATCCGGTGAATATAAGCTTCTGCAGTATCAGGAATGTCAAAGTTGATGACGTGCGAGACCAGGGAGACGTCGATACCCCGAGCTGCGATGTCGGTTGCAACCAGTATCTGAAAGCGACCGTCGCGGAAGCCATCAAGGGCAGCTTGACGTCTCGATTGCGAGAGGTTGCCCTGTAATGATGCTGCGCGGTAACCGCTTTTTTCGAGTTTCTCGCCGAGTCGCTTGGCGCGGTGTTTGGTTCGGGTGAAAACCAACACCGATTCTGTGCTGGTATGCTCCAGGAGTTGTAGCAACAAGTCGGTCTTGAGATGCTGAGGCACGGGATAGAGGGCATGACTTACCGTCACCGGCGGGGCAATCGTATCAACCTGGATTGTCTCCGGGTTATTGAGCACCTCCTGTGCCAGATGTCGAATCTCTTTGGGCATTGTTGCAGAGAAAAGCAGTGTTTGACGTTGAGCCGGCAGACTTTTGATGATGCGGCGGATATCCGGCAGAAAGCCCATGTCGAACATGCGGTCCGCTTCATCGAGCACCAATACGTCGACCCGGCTCAAATCGATCGTCGATTGTTTGATGTGATCGAGCAGGCGACCCGGGCAGGCGACGACTATCTCAACGCCGCGTTTGAGCTTTGTCACTTGTGGGTTCATACCGACCCCGCCATAAACGGTCACGCTCCGCAAACCACTCTCTTTACCGAGCTGGTCGAAGGCTTCGTGAATCTGCTCGGCAAGCTCCCGGGTCGGAGCAACAACCAGGGCACGAACAGAGCCGCGTTTGCCCTTCATCAATTGATGCAGGATTGGCAGTGCGAAGGCCGCCGTTTTTCCCGTGCCTGTCTGTGCCAGGCCCATTACATCACGATGTTGCATAATCATCGGGATCGATTGCGCCTGAATCGGTGTCGGCTCAGTAAAGCCTGCCGCCTCGACTCCAGCGGTGATCCTGGGGTTTAAATTAAAGCTTTTGAAATCCATGTTTCCTTCTTTATGTAAGCCGGTCCGAATTAGTGGTTATGACTGTAACGAGTGAATTGACATCACGGACAGGCTTCAGAATAAAAAAGGCTCCGGAATATTCCGGAGCCTTGAAGAACGTCTTTTCAATCTGGGAACAGTGTTGCACAGTTTGGCTGGAAAGCTCTCAGTGCTGAACAACAGATGCAACACTATCAGCTGTTGGATGCAAAAGTCAAGCAGCTACCAACAAAAGCAAAGCCTGTCTTACCAGGAGCTTCGGTTGTGAGACGGTTCCTTTGTCAGGCAACGGCGGTTGAATCTCACCCCGTCGATTTTGTGGCCGCGATCAAGGCGAAGCACAATATCGGCCTCTTCTGGCATCTCATTCAGCATATGCCGGGTCAAACGTTCATAATGCATGATGAAACGGTCGAGCTCTGCCGGGGACATAATGTGCGTTGCCCTGGTTTTCTCTCTCTGTGCGGCAAGTTTTCGCTCCTGGAGGCTGCGCCATTCGAGTACACACTCCATGGCCGGAATCTTCAGCATGATCAAAAGGTCGAGACGCCCGAATAGCTCTGCGTATTCATCCTGTAGTTTCCTGTTGACATATGTTCGCCAAATTCCGTCCTGATCTTCATTGGCTTCAAGGGCATTGACTGCCAGGGTCAGGGCTGATTCATCCTGGGGCTTTGCCCCGACACACCAACCTTCAAAAAGAATCAGGTCCAGGGGAGTGCTGGCTACGGGCCATTTCTCTGCAGGGGCACGATCGTCAATCGCCTTGTCGAAGCTCGGGATGGCGACCTGATGGCCCGCCTCCTGAACAGTCAACTGGTCGAGCAGCGATAACCCCAAGCCGACATCATGGGTGCCGGGAACACCACGGGTCGCTAGCAGGGGATGGATCTGCTCGGCCAGAATTTTTCTCTCTGCTCGCGTGTAATAGAGATCGTCAATAGAGAAGCTTGCCGCCTTGAGCTCAAAGCCTTCCAGGAGGATCGTTTCCAGGAGTGTACAAAGGGTCGATTTCCCTGAACCCTGCGCGCCATTGACGCCAACGATGAGAGGCCCTTGCTGCTGTTTAGCCCGGTCGGCGAGACTGGACGCCAAAGGCACATAAATGTCGGCGAGTTGTGAGGAGAGGTTTGGATTGATGTCCAGTTGCTTGAGATTCTCCTGAAAACGATGGCGGACCTGCTCGGCAATGCTCTGGCTCTGTGCAGCAGAAAGCCTGCTTTTTGCTGCCGGGAATGTCTTCAGATAGGTCATGGTATGATTCTAACATCACCAACCATGCCAAACAAACATGGCCTTTTCAGGGCCTGGTTCGGAGAAAGTTATCAATTATATGCGTAAAAAAAGGCACATATCTATGGTGTGCTCGTTCCAACATCAATGCAAATGAATGATCTGCATTCTGTAACATTAGAGAGTTGTATTCATAAGAAACATCATTGTGGGGCGCAATCTTAAAGGCTTTGTGTACCCATAATGATGCCAGCTTAATAACGCAAAGGTGCTAAGCCGCTGAGCTATATCGGTAGAATGAGAACTTTTTCAATTAAAGTTAAAAGATTGTTCTTTGCGACTTTGCGTTAAACATAATGTTTGCTGCTTAGATGTTTTATGGCTCTCGGCAAACATGATGCGGCACGAATCCGTTGCCGCGACAATTACACGGCCTCTGGCTCTGATGATGAAACTGCCACCGCTTTTGACGATGTGATCGCGACTGTCACCAGCCTGTGTGATCCAGCATTGCCCTGCTTGACAGATGATCCTGGTTCCCTGCAGTTCTTCGCCAAGATCGAGTAGCTCTCGCTGTTTCAATGATATTTCCATGTTTGTCTCCCTCGTCGCTTGTTCTTATCGATTGACAGCCTGGCTTATTAGAACCTGTTAGTCAGTTTGGTGCCAGATACAGTCCTTTACAATTGTGACCATCACAGATAGTGTTCTGTTAAAACTGTGTCCATCGAGTAACGTCAGAACTGTACCTGTCGTGAGCAGGGATAACTTGATACAAAGGTAATGTCGGGAGTAGGCTATGCTTGAAATGAATGGACAGTTTGAGGAGAGACTTCCCCTCTATGAGAAAGTTGCCGGCAAGATCAACTTTCTGATCGAGACGGGAACTCTGCGGCCTGGCGATAAGGTGCCGTCGATACGCAACTTCAGCAAGCAGATGCAGGTCAGTATCAACACGGTTAAGGAGGCTTACAGCCTGCTCGAGGATCGCCGGCTGCTTGAAGCCCGTCCCCAATCCGGTTATTACGTCCGGGCCAGGCTCCCTGAGCTGCCTGCTGAACCGGTGCTCGACCGTCCTGCCATTAATCCCGCCGAAGTCAACCTCTGTCCAAGATATATCAGGAGGTCATGCGGGATTATCTTGACCCGAAGTTGCTGCAGCTCGGTATTGCGTCGCCAAATCTCGACCTGTTGCCGGTTGAGAAGCTGAATCGCATGCTGGCCCGCGAAGTTCGTCGTTTCCCCACTCAGGCAGTCTCTTATGATTTGCCCCCTGGTCAATCTGCGCTTACGCAAACAGATCGCTCAACGCCTGCTGCTTTCCGGCTGCACACTCAGCCCCGATCAGATTGTCATCACCTCAGGATGTGTTGAAGCTGTTGTCCTGTCGCTACGCACGCTCTGTCGGCCCGGTGATGCGGTCGCGATAGAGACCCCGGTCTATTTCAACTTCCTGCAGTTGATCGAAGACCTCGGCCTGAAGGCGTTGGAGATCCCGGCCTCTCCGCGTGGAGGGATCAGTCTGGAAGCCCTTGAGTACGCTCTTGAGCGCAACGCCGGAGAGGTTAAGGCCTGTATTGTTATTTCCAATTTAACAACCCGCTTGGCAGCCGCATGTCTGATGAAGACAAGCTGCGTCTGGTGCAGCTGCTTGAGGGTTACCAGATCCCCTTGATCGAAGATGATATCTACGGTGACTTGTCTTACACAGATGATCGACCCTCGGTTGCCAAAGCTTTTGATAAGACTGGAAATGTCCTGTTGTGCTCATCTTTCAGCAAGACGGTCGCTCCCGGTTATCGGGTTGGCTGGATTGCCGCAGGACGTTACCAGGAAGCAGATCGAGCGCGGCAAGATGCTGGGCAGCATTGCCTGCGCAAGCCCGCCACAATTGGCTATCGCAGAATTCCTCGCCAACGGCGGCTACGATCACTATCTTCGCTCGATTCGCAGGGTTTATGCGCGACAGACCGCCCAGATGGGCGATGCCATCGGCCGGTCCTTTCCGGAGGGGACCAGGGTCTCCCGGCCACAGGGGAGCTTTGTCCTCTGGGTAGAAATGCCGGAAGGGGTGGATTCGATCCTGCTCTACAGGAGGGCCAAAGGGCAGGGGATTGCCATTGCGCCCGGTTCGATCTTTTCGGTCGATGGCAAATATCGTAACTGCATACGTCTCAATGCGGCCTGTTGGACTCCTGCCGTTGAAGTCGCTATCGATACCCTTGGCAGGCTTGCTACGGAACAACTCAACTTATCTTCAAGGTAGCGCTTATTGATGGCAAATCTGATTTTTTACACCGCTACGATTCTGATCTGGGGTTCTACCTGGCTGGGGATCAAGTTTCAACTCGGCAGTGTAGATCCTGCACTTTCGGTTGCCTATCGTTTTGCCCTGGCTGCATTGATGCTTTTCCTGTGGTGCGCAGCACGCCGCCTGCCGATGCGCTTTTCGAGAATTGACCATGCTCTATATTGCCATGCAGGGCTTTTTCCTTTTTGCTGTCAATTACCTGCTTTTTTACCTGTCTGAATTATATCTTACCAGCGGTCTCGCCGCGGTTGTCTTCTCAACGATCGTGGTCATGAATCTCTTGAACGGCCGGATTTTTCTTGGAACGCCGATTGAAATGAGGGTCCTTTTCGGCGGCGGCATGGGTATGCTCGGGTTGGTTCTGCTTTTTTGGCCAGAGATGGCAGCGGTCAATTTCTCAGGTCCGGTTATGCTCGGTCTGCTGCTCAGCTTTGTTGCCACCTACCTGGCGTCCTTGGGAAACATCCTCTCTGCACGCAACCAGCTGCGTAAACTGCCTGTCGTACAGACCAATGCTTTTGGCATGGCTTATGGTTCGCTCTGTATGGCTCTGGTTGTGATCTTCTCCGGTGCGCCAATCACTATTGATCTCTCCGCACCTTACCTGCTCTCGCTACTTTACCTGGCACTGTTTGGTTCGGTAATCGCCTTCGGTTGTTATCTCAGCCTGGTCGGAAGAATCGGTCCGGGTCGTGCCGCTTATGCCACGCTGCTTTTCCCTGTAGTTGCACTGGCGCTTTCGACTCTATGGGAGAATTATCAATGGACGCTCTCCGGCCTGTGCGGTATAGCGCTGATTCTTTGCGGAAACTATCTGGCTTTGATCAGAAGCAAGCCGCGCACAGAGAGCTGTGAGCAAGTTTTGAAAAAAATTCCGCGTTGATGCCTGATGTTGTGATGTTTCCCTATAACACCGCGATACGATAGCAATGCTGCGTATAGGGATAGACGCAGTAGCCTGGATCCTAAGGTTCGTGGCCCGATTTTCCGTTTTCACCGAGGTACATGAGGAAACTCTGGACAGGAGTAACTGTGAACCCCGTAGCGAGACAGGTTCTACGTGAGCATTCTGACGGTCATTATTGAACTAGCTGGCAGAATCGATAGATGAATGAAATCTGCACAATGCCAATGACAGCTGTTGACCTTGAAAATAGTGATTTGCTAGAGTGCACCACCATTTGCAAATGATTGATCGGGAGCATCAACTTGACCACTATTGAATTCATCAAACTGAAACGTCCCGAACGTGCTGCCGTCCTCTGTGAGCTTGCAGAAGAGTTCTATCTTTCCGGTCAGCGTATACTCGTTATGGTTAAGGACGATAACCAGGGGGTGACCCTGGACCG
Organism: uncultured delta proteobacterium; assembly: GCA_963769955.1. Taxonomy (GTDB): domain Bacteria; phylum Desulfobacterota; class Desulfuromonadia; order Desulfuromonadales; family BM103; genus M0040. The sequence goes on along the minus strand of CAVYNW010000001.1, from coordinate 101,319 downwards.
TTTCATGTGGACCTGGAAAAAAGGCGCCTTCGTCCCTCATGTCTACGACAATGGCTCGGTTGACTGTCATGATGAAGCCGTGGTGATCGTTGCCGGAGAGGAGAACCCCAACGGTGCAGAGGTGCTTCTGCTGGGGGCACCCTGCAGCTATGAATTTATTCGGCACTTTCGACACGCCATCGATTTCGCCGAAGCCTTTGATGAGGATCGACTCGCAATGTCGCGTGAGCGTTTTAAAGTTTACCGGGAGAACGGTTTTGCCCCAGTCATGCGCAAATAACGGCGGACAGGCCAGCTTGATCAGGTTGGATTCTGTACCGAAGCTTGAGGAGGAGACTTCTCTGCCGGCAGAAGCATTACAGGCGCTTAGCCTCTGGCAAGCCAGGGTCGGAGAGGTTGTAACCGTCGTCGATCCGCAACTGACCTGCTATCGCGCACGCTTGAACCGTTTTGATGGCAGGTGTGCCTCCTGTACCCCTTTTCAGCGCCTTTCTGCATCGGTCGAAAGCTCCCTGCAGATCGAAGTTTACCAGTCACTGCCAGATAAAGAACGTTTCGAACTGGTTTTGCAAAAACTGACTGAACTTGGAGTTAACCGGATTGTGCCGATTGAGTCCGAGCGATCTTCAACATTGGCGGAACGTGATTCAGGGCAGAAGAAATCGCATCGCTGGCCAGATGTGATCCTGAAGGCTTCTCGACAATGCCGGAGAGCCATGTTGCCTGAGCTTCTTGAGGTCCACAGCTTCGCCGACGCGCTCAATTGTGCCTCCTCCACAGAGTTGAAGCTGATGCTTTATGAGGGCGACGCAAGCTGGTCTTTGACCGAAGGATTTGGTTCTTTCACCCCGCAAAGTGTTGCTCTTCTGGTCGGCCCTGAAGGCGGTTTCTCTGCCGATGAAGTTGAACAGGCCCAGGCTGAAGGCTTTTTGCCGGTCACCCTCGGCCCGCGGATCCTGCGCACAGAAACGGCAGCTATTGTTGCTGCTGCGATAGTGCAGAGTTCTCTGGGAGATTTAGGATAAAGACAGCTATAAGTTTTAAGCTATAAGCTGTAAGGAAATCAAAAACCTTGACCAGGCAGATACAGAGTTAACAATAACTTACAGCTTATCAGCTTACAGCTTACAGCTTACAGCTTACAGCTTACAGCTTACAGCTTACAGCTTACAGCTTACAGCTAAGGGTCCTTATGCATTTAGAAAATCTCAGTATCGTTCTCGTTGAGTCACGCGGCGAGCGTAATATTGGTTCGGTGGCGCGTGCCATGGCTAATTTTGGTGTCAGCGATCTGCGCCTGGTGGCGCCGGTGGCGGATCACCTTGATGATGAAGCCCGCAAGATGGCGGTTAAGGCGAGCCCTCTGCTGGAGCAGGCGACTGTTTATCCTGACCTTAGATCGGCTCTCAAGGATTGCCACTATGCCTATGCTACGACCCGGCGCTTTGGTAAGTACAGGGTTGATTTTCATCATCCTGACAGTGCCGCGAAAGAGCTGCTCCCTTTACTTGAGGGGGGGCGCGTTGCCCTGGTTTTTGGCCGTGAAGACAAAGGCTTGAAGACCGAGGAACTGGATCTTTGCCAGCGCCTGATTACGATTCCCATCAGCGGTACGATCGCATCATTGAACCTCGCTCAATCAGTCGTTATCTGTCTCTATGAGTTGGGTAAACAGTATGGTGAAGCCCTTGGCAAGGGGCAGGGCGAGAGGAAGCTTGCCACCGTCGAACAGCTGGAAGTCCTCTTTGAGCACATGCGAGAGACCTTACTTAAAATCAAATATCTGAATCCTCAAAACCCGGAGCATATCATGCGCTCCTACCGGCAAATGTTTGGTCGCGCGGCCCTCGATGAGCGCGAAGTCAGGATTCTGCGTGGACTGATGAGTGAAATAGACATTGTCGAGGAAGAGCGACGTGAACTGTTCGGCCGTGTCGATGACAACGATTAGGCAAGAAAAGCTGAATAACGGCCTGCAGATTCATTTCGTTGATGAGAGCAATCGTTACTTTGGCGACTACCACCGGGTCTGTATTCTGGTCACTCTTCTTTACCCTGTTGCCGAATTGCCTGTGGTCAATTCTGATGATGAGGTTTTTCGTGACAGAGCCATCGCAAAGCTGGGTAAGGAGCTGAAAATCGTTAAGCGTCTTGAGCGCATGGGGGTGCCTACGGCAGATGTTGAAAGGGTTCGGCAATCGATGATTGAAGCTTTTTTGGATAACTCTTCTGTCTACCTTAATCGGCCAGGATATCCTCGTTCCCTTGTTGATGCAGAGCTGAAAAAGCGCCACACACATTCTTTCTATGGCTGAAATTATCAGGAACCTTGAAATCACCTCCCTTGTTCATGGCGGCCGGGGGATCGGTCGTCACGAGGGGAAGGCTGTCTTTGTCCCGCTCGTTGCTCCTGGCGACCTGATTGATTGCCGGGTCGTGAAATCCAGGCGACGCTTTGCCGAAGCTGAACTCTCTGAACTCATTGTTTCTTCTCCGCTCAGGCGTGAGCCGCCTTGCCCCTTCTTCGGCACTTGCGGCGGTTGTCAGTGGCAACACCTGCCTTATTCGGAACAACTTCGCTGGAAAGAGCAGAACTTTGTTGACTTGATGGTTCGCAGCAAGATGGTTCAGGCCGATCGCATCAAGCCGATTATGGCCGCTCCGGATGAATGGCATTATCGCAATCGGATTCAACTCAAAACTCATTTCACGGATGGTGAGCTTGCCGTTGGTTTTTATCAGCACGGCTCGCACCGTGTTGTTGATATCGATCATTGCCGCCTGGTTGCTCCACCAATACAAGAGTCGTTGAATCTTTTGCGCGAGGCCTTGCATGACGCCCCAGGCGCCGAGTCCGTCGAGCAGATAGACCTTGCCTGTGGTGATGATGGACAGGTGCGAATTCTGCTCTTTGCCCAGCCGAAAAATTATGCTTCTCTGCACAGATGGTTGCACTCCTTCGCTTGTCGCTACCAGTTGAACGCGTGTATAAGAACGGCAAGGCAGGGACCGGTTGAGGTCGTTTATGGAGCAGGTGAATTGACCGTCAGCATAGATCAGCCTGCTCTTGACCTTCGTTACGGACCAGGTGGTTTTGTCCAGGTCAACTCGAGCCAGAACCGCGCTATGGTCAGCAACATGCTCGACCTGCTCGATCTTGACGGCAACGAGAATGTCCTCGATCTTTTTTGCGGCATGGGCAATTTCAGCCTGCCTCTCGCCCGCAAGGCGAAGCATGTCGTGGGTGTTGAAGACCATGCGCCCTCGATAGAGATGGCGCGGCTTAATGCCCAGGCCAACATGCTTGAGAATGTCGAATTTGTTGCGGCTGATGCCTCTGCCGCTTTAGCTCGTTTCAAGGGGCAGGAGGTGGACCTGGTTATTCTGGATCCTCCGCGTGCCGGCAACTACCAGGCGGTCACGCAGATCCTGCAGGTGAGTCCGAAAAGAGTCTTGTATGTTTCCTGCGATCCGGCGACTCTTGTTCGTGATCTGGTGCCCCTGGTGCAGTGATGGCTATGAGGTGATCTCAAGTCAGCCATTCGACCTCTTTCCGCAAACCTGGCATATCGAAAGCATGACCTTGTTGCAGAAAGTCTCAGCTTGAGTCCATCGAAAGCTGTCCCGCCCGCTGAATAGTGACTTTTCCCTTGCAATCTCAGGGGAACTTTGATAGAAAACTTTATATTAACTTTTCATGCGAAAAGTGAGCTTAGCGGCTCGCTTTTTTTTGTTTTGGAAATAGTGATGCAACAAGAAAATCTGAAGCAAATTGAAATGCTGGTCCTGCCGATTCTTGATGATCTCGGTTATGAACTGGTTGATCTTCAGCTGCAGCAGGATGGCAAGCAGTTGGCTTTACGTCTCTTCATTGACAAGCCTGCTGGCATTACCCTTGACGACTGCGTAGAAGTAAGTCGTGAAGTCAGTGCTATTCTTGAGGTGGAAGATCCGATCAGGTCTGCGTACCGCCTTGAGGTTTCATCTCCTGGACTGGATCGGCCTTTGAAGAAGTCCGCCGATTTTCAACGCTTTGTCGGCAGGAAGGCTAAGTTGAAGAGTCAGGACTTGATTGATCCTGATCAGCGAGGCACGACTCGCAAAACTTTCGTCGGCACCTTGCTTGGCTTTGAAGATGGCAATGTCCGGCTTGAACTGAGCGACAAGCAGGGTGGCGTGATTAACATTCCGCTGTCCGATCTTGATAAAGCAAATCTGGAAGAAGAGTTTTAATTAGAGCGTATAATAAACACAGACTTCAACAGCAGCCGACACCGCGAAAAGGTGGGGTATGCAGGGGGAAGGGATGAATATCAACCTGAATCACATTATCGACCAGGTGGTCAAGGACAAAGGCATCGACCGTGCCGTCCTGGTGGAGGCTCTTGAAGCAGCGGTACTCTCTGCGGCAAACAAGAAATATCGAAATACCCGCGATCTCGAAGCGCACTTTAACGATGAAATCGGTGAAGTCGAGGTCTTTGAGTTTGTCACTGTTGTTGATGAAGTGGAAAACTCTTACCAGGAAATTGATCTTGGTGAAGCGCGTGAAATTGATCCTGACGTGGAGGTCGGTGACTCTCTCGGCATGAAGATGGATGCCAGCAGCTTCAGCCGTATTGCCGCTCAGACCGCCAAACAGGTGATTATTCAGAAGGTTCGTGAAGCCGAGCGTGAAGGCGTCTTCAATGAGTTCAAAGATCGTCTCGGTGAGCTGGTCAACGGTATCGTCCGTCGTTACGAGCGTGGTGACCTGATCATTGACCTGGGACGTACCGAAGCCTTGCTGCCTCATCGTGAACAGGTCCCCCGTGAGAACTATCGCCAGGGTGACCGCGTGCGCGCTTACATCTCTGATGTCCGCATGGCCACCAAGGGCCCGCAGATCATTCTTTCCCGGACTCATCCTGGCCTGCTGATTGAACTTTTCAAAATGGAAGTTCCAGAAGTCTCAGAAGGTATCGTTGAGATCAAGGCTGTTTCCCGTGAGCCGGGGAGTCGCGCCAAGATTGCCGTTCTTTCCAATGACCCGGACGTCGATCCTATCGGTGCCTGTGTTGGTATGCGTGGCGCCCGTGTCCAGAATGTCGTCTCTGAGTTGCGTGGTGAAAAGATAGATATCATCAACTGGACACCTGACATTGCCCGCTTCGCCTGCTCAGCGCTCTCGCCGGCAGAAGTGACCCGTGTTTACGTTGACAACGATGAAGAATCGTTGGAGATTATCGTTCCTGATGATCAGCTTTCTCTGGCCATCGGCAAGAAGGGGCAGAACGTTCGTCTTGCTGCCAAGTTGACCGGCTGGAAGATTGATATTATGAGTGAAACCCGCGCGGCCGAAGCTGAGCTCGATGAACTGACCGGCGGCGGCAAGGCTGACGCTGCAGAGGAAGCCGAGCCAGTCGAACTTCTCAGTGCCATGCCCGCCAAGGACGCTATTACCTTCATCGGTGAGGCAGAGTCCGCCGAACAACTCAGAGCCATGGCTGAAGGAGAAACACGCGTCACCGTTACGCGTGCTCTTGACTCCAGAATTGAAGCACTGTCAGCTGTCGAGGACGCGGAGTAGGCGTGACTCAAGGCCGACGGCAACCGCAGCGAACCTGTCTGGGCTGTCGACAGGTCAAGGACCAGGCAGAGCTGATACGTTTTGTCTGCTCACCGGAAGGTGATGTCCTGGCGGACCTGAAAGGACGTTTGCCGGGCCGGGGGGCATACCTTTGCAACAGCAGAGGCTGTATTGAGACAGCTGTGCAGAGAAAACAGTTTGACCGGGCTTTTCGCCAGAGTTGCCGTCCGATCGACAGTGAGCGTTTGATTACTGCTGTCGGAGAGGAACTTCTTGCCCACCTCGCCAGTCTTTTAGGCATGGCGCGAAAATCGGCGAAATTTGTGGCTGGCAGTAATGCCGTGCTGGATGCTTTGGGCCGCAAGAAGCTCTTGGCCGTGGTTATTCTGGCCAGGGATATCTCACCGCAAATAGGTGAGAAGGTTAGACGTAAAGCAGAACACCAGAAAATAGTAACGACGAAATTATTCGACAAAATAGAGCTTGGCCGCATACTCGGGCGTGCGGAAAGAAGTGTCGTGGGTTTGCCCGATGGAAAGTTGGCGGAAGCATTTCTTATTGATCTGTACCGTTATCAGGATATCTCAGGGGAAAGTTGATGGCTAAAATTCGTGTTCATGAGTTGGCGACTAAATTGGGTCTGGACAACAAAGACATCGTTAACAAGCTTAATCAGGCCGGTATTGAGGTCAAGAACCATATGAGTGCACTGGAAGAAGAAGTGGCCCTCAAGTTCGAGTCGTCCCAAGCGAACCAGACTGAAGCAGCGCCGGTTGACGATACTGTCGAAGTCAAGGTCAAGGAAGAGCGTATCGGCTCGGGACTGATTCGTCGCCGCCGTAAGACTGTCGCCAAAGAAGAACCGGCACCAGTAGAACCGGTTGCTGAAGAGCCTGTGACTGATGCTGAAGAATCCGCCCCTGTTGCAGAGCCTGAACCGGAGGCCGAAGTAGCTGCCTCTACTGCTGAAGAAGCAGTAGAGCCGGAAGTTGAGTCTCCAGCTTCAAAGGCTGCAGGCGACGCAGAGTCTGTTGAGGGCGCTGAAGCTTCCGGGGTTGAGGTTGCTGAAGAGGCAGTGGCAGAAACAGAGGCCCTCGCCGTTGAAGCTGAAAAGAAACCTGAGAAGGAAGCTGCTCCAAAGAAGAAGTCCAAGAAAGACTCGGGTTCCACCGCCAAGATTCTGGGCCGTGTTGAGCTGCCGAAACCTGCAGAAAGACCTCGCCGTCAACCTGCCGCTGCCGAAAAAGGTAAAAGACCTGCTCCTGCAGATCGTACCCGCCCGGACCGTCCGGCTCGTCCTGCGGCACCAAGACCTGCAGGGGCCCCGGTGCCGCCGATGGTGCCAGATGTACCTTCAGAGAAAGAAGGTCGCTCGAAAAAGAAAAAGAAGGGCGGAGGACGCGATGCCGGCAATGCCGGTTTTGATGCTGGCGGGCCACGACGCAAGTCAAAAAGAGAGGTTTACGAACCTGATCGCAATGAGCGTTATCGCAAGGGTCGTAAAGCCAATCGCCCCGCCAAAAAGACTGAAATTACCCAATCGAAAGCGATCAAGCGTAAAATCAGGATTACTGACGTTATTACCATCGGCGAACTGGCCAAGCGCATGGGTGTCAAAGCCAATGACCTGATCAAGGAGTTGATGCGTCAGGGGCAGATGGTCACCATTAACCATCCTCTTGATTTTGAGTCTGCGGCGATCCTGGCTTCGGAGTTCGGTTACGAAGTTGAAAACGTCGCTTTCGATGAGGATACCATCCTCTCGCATTCGAGCCTTGACGAGAAGGTTGATGATGAAGGGAAACAGGAACCACGTCCCCCGGTCATCACCATTATGGGTCACGTTGACCACGGTAAGACCAGCCTGCTTGATGCGATTCGTCAAGCCAATGTTACAGAAGGTGAGGCCGGTGGCATTACCCAGCATATCGGTGCCTATGATGTTGACCTCGAAGGGCGCAAGCTGACCTTCCTCGATACTCCCGGACACGAAGCCTTTACTTCGATGCGTGCCCGTGGTGCCGAGGTGACTGATATCGTTGTGCTGGTTGTCGCTGCCGATGACGGTGCCATGCCGCAGACCAGGGAGGCGATTAACCACTCCAAGGCTGCCGGCGTACCGATCATCGTCGCTGTCAATAAAATTGACAAGCCAGGAGCAAACCCCGACCGGGTTATGCAGGAACTGTCAGAGCTCGAACTGCTCCCCGAGGATTGGGGCGGCGAGACGATCTACGTCAATGTTTCTGCCAAGGAAAAGACCAACATCGACAAGCTGTTGGAGATGATCCTGCTGCAAGCAGAAGTCCTCGAACTGAAGGCCAACCCGAACAAACGTGCTCAGGGCGCTGTTATCGAAGCTCGCCTCGATAAGGGCCGGGGGCCGGTAACCACGGTTCTGGTCCAGCAGGGAACCTTGAAAATCGGCGACCCGATCGTTGCCGGGCTGCATTTTGGCCGTGTCAGATCAATGACCAATGACCGCGGCCAGTGCTGTTCGATGTTGCCGGACCGTCTTTCCCGGTCGAGGTGACCGGTCTGACCGGTGTCCCTGAGGCGGGTGAATCCTTCCACGCTGTAGAGGATGAAAAAATCGGCCAAAGACGTTGCTCAGCATCGCCATCACAAGATACGCGAAGCCGAACTGGCCAGAAGCAGCAAGGTCTCCCTGGAAGAACTCTATGCCCGGATTCAGGAAGGCGACGTCAAGGAGCTCAAGGTTATTGTCAAGGCCGATGTTCAAGGTTCTGCCGAAGCCGTCTCCGGCACATTGACGAAGCTTTCCACCGATGCCTGCCGACTGATTGTTATTCACTCCGGCGTCGGCGGTATTACGGAAACGGACATCAGCCTGGCTTCTGCCTCAGATGCGATTGTTCTGGGCTTCAATGTTCGCCCGGCACCCAAAGGCAACCGCTCTCGCTGAACTCGAAGGTGTTGATATCCGCCTCTACAACGTTATCTATGATGCGGTTAATGACATTAAAGACGCCATGGAAGGCTTGCTCGCGCCGACTCTCAAGGAAGTTGACCTCGGTCGCGCGGAAGTCCGCGAGGCTTTCAACGTTACCAAGGTTGGGACCATCGCCGGCTGTTATGTCGTCTCCGGCAAGATCCTGCGCAACGCTCATGCCCGTCTGTTGCGCGACGATGTTGTGATCTGGACCGGCAAGCTTGTCTTCTCTGCGGCGCTTCAAGGATGATGTCAAGGAAGTCAGCAACAACTACGAGTGTGGTATCGGCCTTGAGAATTACAACGACATCAAGCCTGGAGATATTATCGAGGCTTACGAGATCAAGGAATTCAAGACGGCTCTCTAAAAATCGCCGGCCTGCTGCCTGGGCCATGTGAGCTCATATGGTAATTGGTGTACTGCAGCTGGACTTGCACCTGCATGGGCCGCAGAGTCTTAAACAGAAACGTGGCGTGATCCAGAAAATCCTGGCCCGTTGCCGTAACCGCTTCCCGGCGAGCTGTGCCGAAATTGGTCATCAGGATCTGTGGCAACGGGCCCTGTTGGGCTTTGCAGTCATCAGCTCCTCGGAGCAGGTCGTTGCTCCGATATTAACGCGTATAGAAGATGAAGTCCTTGCTTCAGGAGAACTCGACCTGATCAACGCTGATACGGAATTCATCCATTACTGATATAGACAAGGTCCAAACGTGTCCTCACAACGAGCACAAAGGGTGGCTGAGACCATCCATAAAGAAATATCAAGCCTGCTGATCAAAGGTCTCAAAGATCCCCGCATCGGTTTTGTGACAATCACTTCTGTAGATGTCACCTCCGATCTTCGTCAGGCCAAAGTTTATTACACCCTGATGGGCAGTGAGGACAGTCGTGCCGAAACCCAGGCCGGCCTCAATAGCTGTTCGTCGTACATCCGCCAGCAACTGGGTCGCCAATTGCGTCTTCGTTTCATCCCTGAAATCCATTTCGAATATGATGCCTCCTTCGATTACGGCCAGAAGATCGAAAAGCTCTTAAGTGAAATCAAGACAGACGAACCACAAGATGATTGAACAGCTTCTGCAACTCATTAAGCGTAAGCCAGACTTTTTTTGTCGCCGCCCATGAGGGCCCTGATGGAGACGCGATCGGTTCGACGCTGGCCCTGGCCAATGCTTTGCGGGAAATGGGCAAGGATGTTGTTGCCTATAATCGTGATCGTGCCCCCCTTGAGTACGAATTCCTGCCTGGCTATGAAACGCGTAGTTAATGAAATTGATGAGTCTCAGGTCTTCGATGTCGGCTTTGTCCTCGATGCCGGTGAGTTGAAGCGTGCCGGGGGCTGGATTCGTGAACGCTGTCAAAAGCTGGTTAATATTGATCATCATCCCTATTCTAGAAAATTTTGGTGATATCTATTATGTCGATACGGACGCTTGCGCGACCGGTGTTCTGATCTATCGTCTCTTGCAAGCTGCCGGTCATCCGATATCACTGGATGTTGCGACCTGTATCTACACGACGATCCTTTCCGATTCAGGCTCCTTCCGTTATTCCAATGCCAATCCGGAAGCTTTTCAGGTTGCCGGAGAGATGGTCGGCTTCGGTGTTGACCCCTGGTCCATTGCCTCCGGCCTTTACGAAAGCCAGGAGTTTGTCCGTCTGCGCCTTCTGGCTCTCGCTTTGCCGACACTGCGCGTTTCTGATTGCGGTCTTTATGCGTCGATTGCGGTCTCTCTGGAGATGTACGAGCAGGCCGAGGCAAACGCAGAGGCAACCGATCGCTTTATCAATTACCCCCGTTCGATCAGAGGCGTTGAAGTCGCCATCTTTTTTCGGCAGATTAACGATCACAGCTTCAAGGTCGGCTTCCGATCCAAGGGCAATATCGATGTCGGAGCTCTGGCGAGAGCCATGAATGGCGGTGGTCACCATAATGCCGCCGGGGCGACGGTCGACGGCACCCTTGAAAGTGTTCAGGGTTGGGTCTATGATCGCGTGCTCAGAGTTGCTTGCCGATCTGCCATGAATGGTGTCCTGATTATCGATAAACCCCAGTGACGTCACCTCCTTTGATATGGTTCGTCAGGCGCGTCGCTGGTGCAAGACCCGCCGGGTCGGACACGCAGGGACCTTGGACCCTTTAGCGACCGGTGTCCTGCCGATCGCAGTTGGTTGGGCCACGCGCCTGGTTGAATATATCATGGCCGGTGAGAAGACCTATCAGGCAACCCTGATGCTGGGGGCCGCCACTGATACGCAGGATGCGGAAGGGCAGATTCTCGAAGAGAAAGATTGGCAGCGCGTGGATCGTGAGGCCTTTCGATGCTGCGCTCACGGTTTTCTCGGCCCGATCCAGCAGCTGCCGCCGATGTTTTCAGCTCTCAAAAAGGATGGCCAGCCGCTCTACAAGTTGGCGCGCCAGGGCATCGAGGTGGAACGTCAGCCACGCCCGGTTACGCGTCGCAAGTCTCGTGGTCGATGAATTTGCACCTCCGTTATGTTACCTTTACTGTGCGCTGCAGCAAAGGGACTTACGTGAGGACTCTCTGCCATGATCTGGGCCAGACATTGCAATGCGGCGCTCATATGACGGCCTTGCGTCGTCTCGCTTGCGACCCGTTTGATGTATCAGTCAGTCACACGCCGGGAGAAATCCAGGAGCTGGTCGAGCAGGGCAAGCCCTTGCCGCTCCTGTCTCCTGCGGAAGCCCTGGCCGATTGGCCAGCACTGACAGTCTCCGGAGCTTGCTCGACAAGTTGCAGGACGGTGTTGCTCCAGAGATGGCCGATCTGGATGTCTCCGGCCTTACTGCGGACGATCGGGTTCGCTTCCTGTCCGATGGCGCCCTGGTTGCCATTGCCACATTTACGTCCCGATGCGGCATGGTAAAAGACCCGGAGACTTTGAGCTTGTAAAGGTTTTTCCGCGGCCGCAGTTGATGGATAAATGCTTTACACGTCAGGTCTTTTGTGGTAGATAATGCTTCTTTATGGTAGCTAACTGCCGATTATAACAATAACTCATAGACAAAGATCAAGGAGGTGGCTCCGTGCTGGCCACAGAACGCAAACAAGAAATCATTGATAAGTTCAAGACCCATGAGGGTGACACGGGTTCCCCAGAAGTTCAGATTGCACTGCTTTCGGAGCGCATCACCTACTTAACGGATCATTTCCGTACCCACAAAAAGGATCACCACTCCCGTCGTGGTCTGCTCAAAATCGTCGGCCAACGTCGTCGTCTGCTCGATTATCTGAAAAGCAAGAGCGTTGAGCGTTACAGCACGGTGATCAAAGAGTTGGGTATTCGTCGCTAAAATCAGGCAGCAAGCGCCCATCTTTGATAGGGCCTGCTGCCTTTAGTTTGTAAGTGTCATGGCCGGGAGGTTGTCCGGAGAGAGGTTCTGAGCAAGTGTGCTTCAGTATCTGTCTCAGGCCATCCTCCTCTGCCATTTTAGGAAGCAGTAAATTATTGGTGACCGGAAGGCCGGTCAGAAAGAGGAAAAGAATGGCTTATCAAAAAGTAGAAATCGAGTTCAACGGACAACCGTTGACCATGGAAACGGGCAAGATGGCCCGTCAGGCTGACGGCGCTGTCGTCCTTACCTACGGCGAGACCAAGGTGCTTTGTACCGTTGTCTCGGCAAAGAAAATGCGTGAGGGGCAAGACTTCTTCCCCTTGACTGTCAATTACCAGGAAAAGTTCTATGCCGGCGGTAAAATCCCCGGGTCCTTCTTCCGTCGTGAGCGTGGTACCACCGAGCGTGAGACCTTGATCTGTCGTTTGATTGATCGTCCCATGCGTCCGCTCTTCCCCAAAGGCTACATGTTCGAAACCCAGATCATGCCCACCGTGATTTCCGCGGATATGGTCAATGATCCCGATACGATCGCCATGGTTGCTGCTTCTGCGTCGGTTGCCATATCGGATATCCCTTTCGAGGGGCCTATCGCCGCCGTGCGTGTTGGCCGGGTTGATGGCAAGCTGATTGCCAACCCGACTCTCGAGCAGATGACGCAGAGTGACGTCGAAATCGTCGTCTCCGGTTCCAAAGATGCCGTCATGATGGTCGAGGGTGAGTCTGACTTCCTCTCCGAAGCGGAGATGCTCGATGCGATCTTCTTCGGCCACGAGTCGCTACAGCCCCTGATCGACGCTCAGACCAAACTCGCCAAACTGGTCGGCCTGGAGAAGCGTGAGTTCATCGTTGCTGAAACCGATCCTGCTCTCGAAGCAAAGGTCACTGAGCTGGCCGAAGCCAAAGTCGCAGAAGCCGTCAAGATCCAGACCAAACAAGAACGTTATGCCGCTTTGGCAGACAACCGTAGTGCAGTCAAGGAAGCCTTGGCTGAAGAGTTCGAAGGCCGCGAAGGTGAAATCAGCGCGATCCTCGGATCGGTTGAAAAACGTATTGTCCGCCAGATGGTCACCAAAGACCGCGTCCGTATCGACGGTCGTGATATGAGCACCATCCGCCCGATCTCCTGTGAAACAGGAGTTCTGCCTCGTTCCCATGGCAGCGCATTGTTTACCCGCGGCGAGACCCAGGCCCTGGTTGCCGCAACGCTCGGTACCAAGGTCGATGAGCAGCGCATGGACAATGTCCAGGGCATGGAGTTCAAGAAGTTTATGCTGCACTACAACTTCCCTCCATTCTGTGTTGGTGAAACCAGCATGCGCCTCTTCCCCGGCCGTCGCGAGATTGGTCATGGTATGCTTGCAGAGCGCAGTGCCGCTCAGATCCTGCCGAAGCATGAAGACTTCCCCTATACGATTCGTATCGTCTCCGACGTCCTCGAATCGAACGGTTCTTCTTCCATGGCTTCTGTCTGTGGTGCCTCTCTGGCACTGATGGATGCGGGTGTTCCGGTCAAGGAGGCGATTGCCGGCATTGCCATGGGTCTGATCAAGGAAGGCGATGATGTTGCTATCCTCTCTGACATCCTTGGCGACGAAGATCATCTCGGCGACATGGACTTCAAGGTCACCGGTTCCGCCAAGGGCATCACCGCCCTGCAAATGGATATCAAGATCTCCGGCGTCACCAAGGAGATCATGACCCAGGCACTGGACCAGGCCAAAGCAAGGTCGTATTCATATCCTCGGTGAGATGGCCAAGGCGATCGATGCTCCGCGCGAAGAGCTCTCCAAGTACGCACCACGTATCACCAGCATCAAGGTCAAATCAGACCAGGTGCGGACCGTTATCGGTTCGGGTGGCAAGAACGTCCGTGGTGTTATCGAAGCCACCGGTTGCGCCATTGATATTCAGGACGACGGTACCATCCATATTGCTTCTTCCGATGGTGAGGCTGCCAAGCTGGCGATCAAGATGATCCGCGACCTGATTCAGGAAGCCGAAGTCGGCAAACTCTACGAAGGGACCGTCCGCAAGATTATGGAATTCGGCGCTTTCGTTGAGATCTTCCCGGGAACAGATGGCCTCGTACATATCTCAGAACTCGATAAAGAGCGTGTCCGTGCTGTCACCGATGTCCTGAGCGAAGGTGATAAGGTTCTGGTCAAGTGCATTGGCATTGACAAGCAGGGCAAGATCAAACTGTCCCGCAAAGAGGCTCTCGGCCAGAAACTGCCAGAGGGCGAGTAATCTCATTCCAAATGATTCAACGTACCACGCTTAATAATGGCATCCGGGTGCTTTCCGAGAAAGTACCCGGGTGCCATTCTGTTTCACTCGGTATCTGGGTGAACAACGGTTCACGTCATGAAACTGCCGAACTCAACGGCATCTCCCACTTTGTAGAACATATGCTTTTCAAGGGCACCGACCGGCGCAGTGCGCAGGCGGTCGCTCGTGAAGTCGATTCAGTCGGCGGCCTCCTCAACGGTCTTACCAGCCGTGAATACAGCTGTTATTTTGTTAAAATCCTTGCTGATAAACTGCCTATGGCGGTTGATCTGCTCGGTGATCTGATCTGTCATTCCAGGTTCGATCTGGATGATATTGAAAAAGAACGCCGGGTTATTCTCCAGGAAATTGCCATGATTGATGACAACCCTGAAGAGTCGATCCATGATCGCTTTCTGGGCAACTTCTGGGCCGGACACTCCCTTGGCTGGCCTATCATAGGTACTCCTGACATCGTCAATGATCTTAATCGACAGCAGATGCTCGATTTCATGGGTCAAAGGTATGTTGGTAGGAATATCTGCGTTGTTGGCGCAGGCAGGCTCGATCACGATGAGCTGGTTTTACTGGCTGAGCAAGCACTCAAAGGTGTCCCTGAATCTGGAACTGATCATGAACCCATGGCCCCTATTGTTGCTCGCCAGATCGAGGTGGTGAATCGTGACCTTGAACAGACCCACGTTTGTCTTGGCCTTGAAGGTTTGCCGCAAAACCATGAGGATCGTTACGGGAGCTATCTGCTCAATACGATCCTGGGCGGTAACATGAGCTCGCGTCTTTTTCAGAGAGTTCGTGAAGAGCTTGGCCTGGCTTATTCTGTTTACAGCTATCATCACAATCATTCGGATGCTGGTGCTTTTCTGGTTTATGCCGGGACCTCTGCAGAGGGGGCTCCGCAGGTTACACGTTCGATCCTCGAAGAGTTGAAGCGCCTGCGCCATGAACCGGTTTCTCATGATGAATTACAAAGCGCCAAAGATTACCTGAAGGGCGGCATGCTGCTTGCCCTGGAGAGTATGGATAATCGGATGACCCGCCTGGCAAAGAATGAAATATTTTTGCGCGATGTCGGCATCAGCGTTGAGGAAAGCGAAGCGATGATAGATGCCGTCACCGTTGATCTGGTCCAGCATCTGGCAGAGAGCCTGTTTGTTAATGACACGTTTAACCTGCAGATCACCGGCAGGGTCAATCGTGCAGATTTTCCTGAAGTTGATTTGCAGATAGATTAGGCCGGCTTTAAGGCTGTAAGGCTGTAAGCTGTAAGCTGTAAGGCTATAGGGCTGTAAGCTGTAAGGCTTTAAACCGCACCACTATAATCGGAGGTTTTTCAGGGCATATGATTCAAGTTAAAGTCAAAAAACTGCACCCGGATGCAATCGTGCCGAACTATATGACCGAGCATGCAGCGGGTATGGACCTCTGTACCGTGATCGAGGCTCCTCTTATGCTTGCCCCTGGCGAAAGAACCTTGCTGCCAACGGGATTGGCCATGGAAATTCCTCCGGGCTTTGAAGGCCAGGTTCGTCCCCGTTCAGGGCTGGCTTTGAAAAAAGGCATCGCCCTGGTCAACTCTCCCGGAACGATTGATGCCGATTATCGTGGTGAAATTGGCATCATCATCATCAATCATGGCTCTGAACCGGTGGAGTTTCAGCCGGGTGATCGCGTCGCCCAGTTAATTATTGCCCCGGTCACCCAGGCGACTCTGATCGAGACAGACGAACTGAATGATTCGAGTCGCAGTTCTGGCGGCTTCGGCCATACGGGAGTCAATGGCAAGTCATGACGCATTCTGATCCTTCCCAGGAGTTGATGGAGTTCCCCTGTCACTTTGAGTTCAAGGTCTTTGGCCCCGGCGGAGAGGACTGCTCTTTCTTCGAGCAGGTTGAAGCTGCGGTTGGCAGAGTGGTCCAGGTCTCCAGGCAGGCCATGAAGTCTCGCCCGAGCTCTGCGGGCAAGTATCAGTGCATCAGTATCCTGGTCACCTTGCAGAACCGGGCTCAAATGGAAAATATCTACGCTGAATTGCGCAAAATTGATGGCGTGAAATACTTGTTATAAGCTATTGTCGTTACACTGGTACTTAATGAGGAGAGGGTTATGCTGCTTCATGTCAATCCAGACAATCCCCAGGGACGCCTTATCAGTCGTATCGTTGAGACCCTGAAGCAGGGTGGGCTGATTGCTTATCCGACGGACACGACCTACGGTATTGGTTGTAATATTTTCAACAGCCGCGGCATCAAGAACATTTACCAGATCAAACAGCGCGATGCTCGCAAGCCTTTCTCCTTCATCTGTGCCGATCTCTCCGACGCCGCCAATTATGCTCAAGTCAGTAATTTTGCTTTCAAGATCATGAAACGTCATCTTCCGGGGCCTTACACTTTCGTCCTTGAAGCCACCCGTATCGTTCCGGCCAGCCTGACGACCCGCCAGAAAACGGTTGGTATTCGTATCCCCGATGATGAAATAGCCTTGGCGATCGTGCGTGAACTGGGACACCCGCTGGTGACAACCAGTGCCAATCTCACCGGGGAAACTCCCTTGCATGATCCTGAAGAGATCGATGCCATCATGGGTAAACAGCTTGATATCGTTGTCGACGGAGGTATTCGCTTTGGCGACCCTTCAACCGTCATCAGCCTGATTGACGACCGAATCGAAGTCATACGTGAAGGCTGCGGCGATATCTCCTGGATCGACCAGTTATGAAGCGTTACCTTGTTCCTCTTCTCCTGATATTCTCCCTGTTAATGGTCGTTACCTGCGTCTCAGCAGAGGAGCAGAAATTCGGTGGTGTTGGCTTGCAGGTCGTGCCGACCATCAACGGCGAGCTTGTGGTCCTGAATGTCCTTGATGCAACTCCTGCTGCAGAAAAGGGTCTCTTGCCAGGTGATCTGATCTTCCAGGTCGATGATTTCCCCCTGCATGGCAGTGATTTTGGCGTGGTTGTTTCGGAGCACCTCTGGGGACCTGTCGGTAGTCAGGTTGAACTTTTCTATCGTCGACCCGGTGTCCTTGGCGTGAGCCGGGTTGTGCTCAAACGGTTTTCACTGGATCCCCGTCTGACCGTTACACCGACAGTGAAAAACGGGTCACAGAAAAATGCAGAGGGCAAGTAGGATGCAAAAAGAGATTACGGTCGTGCTCTACGGCTACACGGCTGACCAATAAAGAGTGGACACCAGACGTTGATTTCGGTGCTATTGACAGGTTTGTAGGCTCTCTTCATGAAGATCTTTCTTCTTTCGGAATTACAGTTACTTATCGTCAAGAGCTTGACAATGTTCTTGAAGTCAAGGGCTACGGTGATCTTCTCAACCTCATTCGACTGCGTTCGCCGAAAGACAGTATCGGCAAATCTCTGCCTTGGTCACATCGTAGGCCAGAGCGATCATTGTGACTTGTTCGAAGATATACGCCGTGGTGTCTCACGGATTGCCTTCGCTCCGGAGATGATTGAGCCGGAAGGGAGTAACAAGGTTGTCTGCCATAACTGTGGGTGTGGGTGTTAAGGGCGGGGATAGGGGCCTGGCTGCTTGGGGCTGGTTTTAAACTCCAATCGATAATAAAAAGGGGCTGACTAACATTCTGCCCCTTTTTCTGCTCTTGTCATGCTGTCTCCAGCCTCCAGCCCTCAGCCTCCAGCCTCCAGCCTCCAGCCTCTACTTATTCTTTCTGAAACTTCCTCACGTAAGCATGCAGCGCTTCCATCTCCTGGGATTCAAGAGAGATAGTCTTGCCGCCGAGGGCATCCCGCAGACAGGCGTTGATGATATCTTTAAGTTCTTCGTCGTTAAAATCTCCGATCTTGTCCAGGCCTTGCCCTTGAGGGTGACAGCTCTGGCAGCTTTTGCCAGTAGTGCCGAGCTCCGTTGATTCGAAGAGTGTTTTCCCCAGGCTCAAAGAAGGAGCCTCGTTGGCATACCCTTGAGCGCCCAGAAAGAGGAAGAGGCTGAAAAAAATCATCGATTTATTCATGACGAGCTCCTGTAAACTGTGTAAACTGAATACGTTGCAAAACCTGCTATCAGAATAACGCGTATCTTGATGTTGACAAGTTTCTTTTAATGTCAATTTGCATCTCCTTATTTTTAAGAGGTCGGCGCATGAAAGTCAAACTCATCATAATAATTATTGTCCTCTCCATCGCGGGTCTTTTCGTTTACCAGAATACTGATCTGGTCGCGGTTGATTTTCTGACCTGGTCGGTGGACATATCCCTTGCCCTTTTGGTTCTTTGTGTGTTTGTTGCCGGTCTTGCCATTGGTTGGCTGCTGAGTAGTTATCTGCGCTTTTCCCGCAATCGCAAGAAGATGAAAGAGGCCTCCAGAATTCAACCTGAACAGCCTGTAAAAGAAACAGTGTCAACACCATCCACTCCTGAAGAAATAAAAGCCGATGAGCCGTAAGATTAATCCAGTAGAACTCCGGGTCAGGGAGGCCATAAAAAAGGGCAAGCCGCTTACCGTTAAAGAGATAAAGGCGCTTCGTGCAGAGAGTCAGAAAGCTTCCACCCTCTTCAAGAGCATATTCTGGGCAGGTATTATCATTTTTAACCTGGCGCTCTGGGTGCCGTTACCGATCACGGTGAACCAGACACTCCTTTACCTGATCGCTTTTGTCGCCCTGGTGGTCGCGCTTGCTGTCCACTTCCTGCTCTTCGAAAGCATCAGGTGAGTCTTCATCTGCTTAAGGTGAACAAGCAGACACTGAAAAAGAAAACCGCCAACGAGGCTGGCAAGGTTTACATCGACCAGGTCAAGCATCAGGATAGACCCTTCATAAACGCTGAGTTCGAGCTTTTGGATGGCAGCAAATGGGTGGAGAAGGCCGAATAGAATAGAGCTGTTGCCGGGGCCGGCATCGCTATTGTCGTCCTTTTACTCTCTCTTGACCTGCATCCTTTCCGGGGCAAGGTCTGACATGTCCTTGCCTGAAAGCCATGATAGCAGTAGCGGGTTTCGTCCTCAGGTACAAAGCCTTTTTATTACAGGGAAAATATGAGCTATAAAATTGTCAATAGTCAGAATATTTCCAAAAATTGTCTTGTCTGTGGCATCGATAATGACTTTGGTCTGAAAACCCGTTTTTACGAAACAGCAGACAATCAACTGATTGCTGTGTTCAAGCCCCTTGATGAACATCAGAGTTATCCCAATGTGATGCATGGCGGTATCTCTGCAACAATTCTGGATGAGGTTATCGGCCGTGCGATTATGATGATCACAGACAGCAAGACTTTTGGCGTGACTATCGAGCTCAACGTCCGTTACAAAAAACCGGTCCCCCTGGGTTCGGAGTTGAAAGCGGTCAGCCGCATCACCAGAGATCGCGGGCGCATTTTTGAAGGGACAGGAGAACTATACCTGCCAAATGGTGACATTGCGGTGGAGGCAGAAGGCAAGTATATGAAGCGCCGACTTGATCAGATTACCTCATCAGATTTTACTGCTAACGAGTGGTTTATCGCAGAGGGAGTTTTGCCCGAAGAAATCACACTTTAAAATCAAAACCATCAATCTGCGTAACTCTGTCAACAGAGTTAGCTCGTAGAATCTATCTCGGGCACTATGGATATTTCAACAGTACAAGCCATAAAAGCAGCGATTGTCTCTACCACGGGACTGCCAAGAGACGCACTTCATATTTATGTCGGTTTGACGACTCTAATTCTTGTGGCGATTATTTGGCGAAAATCTCTCGGGTCCATTGCTCCCTGGCTTGTCGTGCTTTTTATTGCTCTTGTTGGTGAGCTGATTGATATGGGTGATGATCTTCTGTCTTTTGGCTACTGGCGCTGGGCAGCAAGTGTTAAAGACATGTTCAATACCCTTTTCTGGCCTACCGTGCTGTTGCTTTATACCCGTTTCTGTGGATCTAGCCGCAGACCCTGACTCTCTTCATTTGTTCGTAGCTGACGTCTTCTGTCAACATATGCCTGGTGAGACGAGGCAAATTTTCTGTCTGCAAAAGGTACCGATTTGATTTTGTACGGCAATCTGTACAGGGTAAGATAATAACTCGCTGCTTGGTTGAATGATGCTTATGAAGTTTCTTCCCGTGGCAGTCTTTATGCCCTTTTATCTCAAAAAAAACGAGCAAGTTCTGACTCTTGCACCTTGGATGTATACTGATATCTTCAGAATGTCGTGTAAAGTTAATCTTGACGCGAACCTCACACTGAGTAAGGCTTCCTGAGCGGTTTTTTATGCGTTTACACATTATCAACGAGCTTGCCACCACTTGCTCCCGGCCGTCGTCGAGGTGGCCATGTGTCTTGTCCTTGTTATTGATTGTCGTACTTTTTTATGTGCCGGAGGTCTTCGCCTCTCCTTCTGACGTCAAAATCTCGGTAGCGGGTGTGAAAGGGGAGGTTAAGGCTAATGTTATCACCGCGCTCGCGCTCCCACCAGGGATTGTCCGCGAGGAAACGGTAGATCAACGATGGCTGACACGTTTTGTCGATCAGATCCCTGAATTGGTCGAAGAAGCACTGCAGCCTTATGGTTATTACCACAGTGATATCAAAACCGAGCTGAAGGAGCAGACAGACTCTTACCTTCTCGATGTGAAAATAAAGACAGCCGCCCCCGTCAGGATCAGATACCTTGATCTTTGGTTGGTTGGCGCTGGTGTCGAGGAGAAGGAACTGCTGAAAGAAAAGCGGTTCTTCCCTCAACAACCCGGAGATGTTTTACAACATGAAACATACGAGATCGGTAAAAAAGCCTTAAGACAGAAAGCGATCGACCTGGGTTATCTGAAAGCGGCATACAAAAAGAGCCAAGTCAATGTATATGTCGATGAAGGCGTTGCTGATATCGAGATGATCCTTGATACCGGGCCGCCCTACATCTTCGGCCCCGTCAGCATTGAAGGGGCCCTTGATCGCTTCGATGAACCCTTTCTGCGCCGTTTCCTCTCTTTCAACACGGGTGATCCTTTTTCTTATAAAGAGCTGCATCGTAGTCGTATCAACTATTATCAGTCAAATCGATTTAGAGAAGTTTTCATGGAGCCTCTTATTGAAGAGGCTAAAGACCTTGCTGTGCCGGTTCGCGTTACATTGGTCGCCGGCAAGCAGGAGCACTGGCGTACGGGAATTGGTTACGGCACCAATACCGGTGCCCGGGTTTCTCTCAACTATGAGAACACCCAGCTGTTCGATTCGCCAAATGTTTACAACTTTGACATTCTTGCTTCTGAAAAAGCCCAATCCATTGAAACAGGTTACACCATCCCTCTCGAGGGCCATGTTGAGAATAAGCTGATAAACAGTTACGGCGTTGTTCACGAAGATCTCGACACCTACGAAACCATGATCTACTACACTGAGCTGGAAGCAAGGCATGGCTTTGATAATGACAAGGTCGGATCTGTTTATCTGCGCTACTCGCTGGAAGATAGTGATGTTGGTGCAGACAATAACCGCTCCAAGCTGCTGATCCCCGGCCTGCGGTTTTCTTATCGCTCTTACGATGACCTGATTAATCCCCAAAAAGGTTATCAACTCCGCATGGAAGTGCGCGGTAGTTATCATGGGCCGCTATCGGATATCACCTTCGGTCAGGTGATCGGTGCGGGCAGCTTTATGTGGCCTCTTGGCCATAGTTTTACTCTGCATAGCCGTGCTGAAGCAGCGACCACCTTTTATAACGATGACTTTACCGAGATCCCGGCATCCACGCGTTTCTTTGTTGGCGGCAATAACAGTGTGCGTGGCTATGCTTACAAGTCTCGTGGCCCCCGTGATGAAAATGGAGATGTGATCGGTGGTGATTCTCTACTGGTAGGAAGTGTAGAGTGTGAATATGCCTTGACCGATGATTGGGGCCTGGCGGTTTTTTATGATGTCGGCAGTGCTTTTGATGCTTTCGAAAAAACCCCTGTTTTTATCAGGGGCGCCGGTGTCGGGGTGCGGCGTTACACATTAATAGGACCGATCAAAATTGATCTGGCCACGCGGGTTGGCGACTCCAGCAACAAAGTAACCCTCCACTTGAGTGTAGGCTTCGATATATGAGTCGTCGAACCCTTGCCATTACTGTGCTGTGCTTTGCCGGCATCCTGGCCCTAACCACTTTCTCCGGTTGGTTGCTCAATACCACGACCGGCGCGGTCTGGTTGTTTGAGTCAGCCGCATCTGTCGCTGGTGTACAGATGACGGCCGGACACATCGAAGGGCGCTTGTCTGATGAACTCCAGGTCGCTGACCTGGTTTTTGCCTGGCAAGACGGCAAGCTGACGATTAACAAGGTCAAACTCGACTGGGAGCCACTCAGCGCCTTGCATGGAAAGCTGAAGATTAATCTCCTTGAAGTTGATCACTGTGTCGTTGAGAGTTTCAGCACCGATGACAATGCTGGTGCAGTAAATCAGGCAGGGCAGGATGACAAGGATATAGGCTTCTCTGCTGGCGACTTAAGCTTTTTGCCGACTTGGCTGGCCTTGGACATTGCTGACCTTCAGTTTAAAGACCTTATCCTGCAAACCTCGGATGACAGCGTTACGGTTTTCGATTCACTTGCCGGGGTCTTTGTCTACTCATCTCAGCAGCTTCGTTCTTCTGCATTCAGCTACCTTTCTCCCTTTGTTGATCTTGCGGGCCATTTTGACTGGGATCTCAGTGTCCCTCACCTCGAGATGGTTGCTGACGTCCATCTGCCGGAAGCATTGATCGACCACCAGCTTTTCGAAGATATCGATGTGCCGGTTGATTTTCCCGGCGAGCTTTCCCTCGATGGTGACTGGAACAGTTTCTCCGGGCCGGTCCGTTTTGGGACAGAGACGGAAGCTCGCTCAAAAGTATGGTTGTCTGCTGATGCAAAAGGCTCTTGGCAGGGTATTTATTTTAACAATTTAGAGGCCTATTACCTGGGCGGTCGTCTCGATGGTGACCTGGATCTCGAGTGGATCGATTCTTTCCGAATGCATGGGCAGTTAAAGGGTGTCGATTTGAACCCGGGCCTCTTCCTGAATGATCTGGACGGTCTCGCTACACTGAATGTGTCCGGTGAGCTGCTGGTTCCCTATGATGAAAGCTCTCTCAATGCTCATATCGATGGTCAAATTCTCGAAGGGCAGTTGCGCGGCGCAGATGTTTTTGGTGATGTGAGCCTCGATTGGCAGCAGGGTGACCTGTATGAAATAGAGGTTGATCTGAAGAGTGCCGAGTCGACCTGGTTGTCCGGGGAAAGCCGGAACAGCGTCTTGATATTAATGCTGTCCATAGCTGACCTGAGTTCCCTCTATGCTGAGCTCTCCGGAGAATTGAGCAGCTCTGGATGGCTGCGCTGGGCCGATGGTTATCTGAGCGGAGAACTCAGTCGGCTCCGGTTCAGGTGTTGCCTGGCAGGAGACCTCGCTGCAAAATTTTGATTTCCGGCTAAGACACCAGGAACAACATACGCCCATAGAAATCGTTATCAACGGCAGAAATCTGCGTTATGGCAACATGCAAAGTGACCTCATGCATGCTGAAGTGTCCGGTTCTTTGGAGAAACATAGTCTGTTGCTCACAATGAATGATCAGACGGGAAAGTTGACGGCAAACTTCACCGGAGGTTACCTCGAAGAGATGTGGCGAGGACACTTGACGGCCCTTGACGGTGAAACTTCTGAACTTGGTTCCTGGTCTCTTGAACAGCCCTCAAGTCTGGAATGGTCGAATGGCATCTTCAACCTGCATGGCTTCGCTCTGGATGGCCAGCGAGGAGGTCGTATCTCTCTTGAAATAGCAGACCTGGGCGTCTCCACGAACTCGAGGCTGGTCCTTAACTGGCAGGAGCTACAACATGACTGGTTAACTTATCTCACGTCTGGATTAACTGCCTCTGGCAATAGCTCTGGCCATCTTCTCCTGGACATGGTCGGTTATCAGCCTGTCTCACTCAAAATGATGATGGACGGAAATCTCAGCCTGCAAAATGATTATTCTCCCCTTGAGATACCTGTAATCGCTCTTGATATGGAGTGGGTAGAAACAGGTCTCGATCTGGACGTTAAGGCTGATTCGGAGAGTGGCGAGCACTTTCAACTGACAGCGGCTTCCACGCAACCACCAGGCTGGCACTGGCCCTACGAACAACTCTTCTTCAGCATGAATTGGCAAAATATCGACCTGGGTCGTATGAGTCCTTTACGCGAAGGATTGCAACTGCAGGGACGTAGCGATGGCCACAGCCAGTTTGAAGTCCAGGAGGGCGCTCTACAGCAGGTTGATGCAGAAATTACTGCACAAGTCAGTATGCAGGCGGATTCACAGCAAGTGGGTTTTCGCTCTCTCAGCGCCACCCTCTCCTGGGACGAAAACAACCTCCAATCCGAGGCGCAGATTGAAGGGCTTGGCGATGGTCTGATCTCCTTGACGATGACATCGTCAGCAAACCCTACTTTTGCCTGGCCGAGTTCTGGTGCAATTGATCTGTTGGTAAATGACTTCGAGTTGCGCTCCCTTATGCCGCTTCTGTCGGACAAGGTTGATCTTGTTGGCGCAATTCGGGGCGATGCCAATGGCTATTGGCGTGAGTCTGGTGAAGTCTCTTTCCAGGGCCACCTCGGCGTAGCTGATGACGGCCTGGCCTGGCATCTGCCAAGTGGTCTGGTCGGTGCTGTTTTTAAGCGTAGCGATTTGGATTGGCAGTGGCAAGGGAGTCAATTTGAAGGGCAATTGTCGTTGCTTCTCGACAATGGCGGCAACCTGGAGGGCAGCTGGAAGTTGCCTTTCTCAGCGCATTGGCCGGTTAACTTTAATACTGACGGGCCGATAACAGCCAACCTTAAATCTGAATCGCAACTTGATGAAATGATAGAGTATTTTGCCCCTGAAGTGTTCCAGGATATCCGGGGAAAATTCACCAGCGACCTTCAACTGTCCGGCACTTTAAAATCCCCACACTTCTCAGGAACCCTGGACTTGCAGGATGCCGGTGCTTATCTGCCAATGACTGGCGCGACTTTCGATGCTCTGCTGCTGCATATGTCGCTGCAAGACGATAAAATCCATCTCGATAAACTGTCGGTGCAGACAGGTGAGGGCGCTTTGCGCGGCACCGGGGTGGTGGAGTTTGATCAATGGCAGCTGAAAAGCTACAGATTTGCGCTGCAAGGAGAACGCCTGCATCTTTACAATTTTCCGGAATTGCAAGTCTACTGCAGTCCTGATCTAACTCTGGAAGGAGATTTAAACGACACGAGATTGAGAGGCAAACTGCTGATTCAGGAAATGAACCTGATCGATAAATCGACAGGCACTCAATCTTTACCGAACGATGATGTGGTTGTTTATGGTGAGAAGAAGGTTGACCGTGAAAAATTTACTTACGATGCTGACATCCGGGTCGTGGTTGAAATGGGAGATAAGGTCAAGGTCAAGACCGAAGGGATCGAGACCAGGCTCGAAGGCAGCGTCACTCTGACCACGGATGAGCAGAAGCATTTGGCAGCTTTGGGCGAGATTCGTCTGGTTGACGGGATCTACAAGGCCTACGGGACAAAGCTGGAGATTAAGCAGGGCGTGATGAGTTATAGCAATGATCCCCTGATTAATCCAAAGCTGAGGGTCTTTGCTGCGAAAGATGTTGGCCGGGTTCAGGCTGGTGTGCATATTACCGGTACTGCTGAAAATCCGGTTGTCACCCTGGCTTCAATTCCCGCAATGCCGGAGCGGGATATCCTTGGCTATCTCTTCATGGGGAGGCCTATCAATAAACAAGGCGAGGGTGGTGACGCTCTGGCGATCGGTGCCGGTGCTCTGCTGCCTAACTACGGCAATAGCTTTGCCGATTACGGTATCGTCGAGTTGGATCTTGAAGGACTGCTGCAAGACGAGGGTGGGGTGCGTTTGCGCAAACGGTTGTCTGAATCCTGGGAGATCAGTTCGACCCTGGGCACTGAAAGCGGGATTGACCTTTATTATATCCTCGATTTTGATTAGCCCCTGCTATCGGGACTGTTTGCCTGCGTCGATTATCCTCTATGAGTGGGGTGTTTACAGATAAGATAAGTCAAATGTGGTTTGTTTGAATAAGACAAGTCTCTTTGACTATTGAAAATAAACGGCCCAAGCGTTGACTCAATCCAAAACAGGCGGTTTCGGTTACAAGGCAAAAATGCAGATCAGCATGGCGAAGACGCAGCAATATAGAGCCAAAATATCTTTGTCCTGAGATTAATACTAAAGTTTTAAAACAGATTGCATGCTGAGGCACCATCTGCGTGGTAAAATTATAGCAACACTGGAATTGAACTGTTTTGCAATTTTTTGCTGCTCACTGATTTTTAATCTTTCTTTTATTGGCTCAAGGGAAGGTTCTTTATGAGCGGAAATCCTCCCACATCTTCTTCCGCGATCATGATTGTTCTCATGCTCCTTGTTGCTTTTTTGAGCGGCTGTGCTACCCACACCAATGCTGTTTCTCCACAGGATGAAGAGTCTCAGCAAGTCATTACCGACCAGCCCGCAGACGATGAATTTGCTCTGGAAGACGAGTTCGCAGCTGTTGAAACGGCGCCCCCTCTAGATCCTCTGAGCGGCTATAACAGGTTGATGACCCAGGTCAACGACCGAATTTATTTCTGGCTGCTCAAGCCGATTTCTCAGGGTTATGCTGTGGTCATCCCGGAGGGGGGGCGATTGGCTGTCTCGCGTTTTTTCAGTAACCTTTTAATGCCTGTCCGCTTTGTTAATAATCTGCTGCAGCTCAAACCCAAAAGGGCCGGTACCGAGTTAGCACGTTTCACCATTAACACGACTGTTGGTGTTCTGGGCTTCGGTGATCCTGCGGCAGATAAGTTTGACTTGCAGCCTTCCCCGGAGGACTTCGGCCAGACCCTGGGCCACTATGGTGTCGGCAGCGGCTTCCACATTGTGCTGCCCCTGCTTGGCCCTTCCAACCTGCGTGACACCCTGGGACTGGTTCCCGATTATTACCTGGATCCTGTCAATTATGTTGATGACTTTGAAACGAAACTTGCCATACATGCCTACAAACAGGTGAACCACACATCTCTACACATAGGGGAGTACGAAAGCCTGAAACTAGACGCCGTCGATCTCTACACCTTCCTCAGAGATGGTTATGAGCAACGCAGAGTCAAGCAGATAGAGGAGTAGCTATGCGATACCTGTTGTCCATCCTCATCTTTGTTCTCCTGTCTACAGTGCCGGCCATAGGCAGCGAGGTCGGTGATGTTAAGACATTACTCAAAATGAATGTTGATGCTGTCGTTGAACTGCTGCAGGATGCCGCCCTGGACAAGACGAAAAGAAACCAACAGATCATTGACATTATTACGCCAATTTTCGACTTCAAAACCATGGCGAAGCTGAGTCTCGGTAAAAAATACTGGCCGGGCTTAAGCGAAAAACAGCAATCGGAATTTTCAGATCTGTTTATTCGTCGTCTGCAGGAATCCTATCTCGATAAACTAGATATCTACACCGACGAGAAGGTTATTTATGGTGAACCGTTGACGGCAGGTACGAAAATACACGTGCCGACGACACTGGCTTCAAAGGACAGCAACATCGAGATGCTCTACAAGTTTTATCGCAGCGGCGAAGACTGGAAGATTTACGATGTGGAAATTGGTGGCGTAAGCGTCATTCAAACCTACCGTTCCCAATTCGACGGCGTCCTTCGGCAGGGCAGTGTCACAGATTTGCTCGAAAAGCTTAGAGAAGACGGCGCTTTTGTGCTGCCTGAGCCCGGTGAGGAAGGTGCCCGTCCGGGAAATGATTAATGCTGAGTTTTCTCTACGACAGGCTCATCCTCGCCTATCCCCGGACTGTCCTGCTGATTATTCTACTGCTTGTCACAGGCCTGGGATACCAGGCCCGCAAGCTTGAGATCGATGCTTCGGCGGAAACCCTGATCCTGGAAAATGATCAGGATCTGAACTATACCCGCCAGATCAATGAGCGTTATGGCAATTCAGATTACCTGATTATCTCCTATACCCCTCATGACGACCTTCTGTCAGATGATACCCTGGCTGACCTGGCGCAGTTGAGAGATGAGCTTGCTGCCCTTGACGGTGTTGAGTCAGTTACCACCATTCTTGATGTTCCTCTCCTGGAGAGCCCGGTTCGGCCGATCAAGGAATTGGTTCATGATGTGCCGATCCTTGAGAGCCCATCAGTCGATCGGGATCTGGCTCGCAAGGAATTTCAGACCAGCCCTATCTACAGGAATCTTCTGGTCAGCCCGGATCTGCGCACCACGGCTTTGCAAGTGAACCTGCCGGAAGACACGCTGTACAAGGACTTACTTGAGCGTCGCAATCAATTGCGGCAGCAATCTGAGAAAGCTCAATTGTCTGCCGCCGAGCGTGAGGAGTTCAATGCTGTCCAGGCTCGTTTAAAGAGCCACCGCGATGCCATGCGGGTGGTTCAGCATCGCAATGTCGCTGAAGTCAGGGCTGTTATGGATGCTCACAGAGAGGGTGCTGATCTCTTCCTCGGAGGAGTCAGCATGATCGCTGATGACCTGATTACCTTTATCAAACACGACCTGTTGATTTTTGGCCTCAGTGTCATCTTGCTCCTGGCCATGACTTTGTGGTTGATCTTTGGCCAGCTACAATGGATTTGCTTGCCATTGCTGTGCAGCGTTCTGTCAGTCGTAAGCACCTGCGGGCTTTTGGGGATGTTTGGCTGGGAGGTCACCGTGATCTCCTCCAATTTTATCTCGCTGCAGCTCATCATCACCATGGCGGTTGTCATCCACCTCATCGTCCGTTACCGGGAACTGATTTGTCATCAGCCGGAGGCTGATCAGCGGCAGCTGGTATCAGAAACCGTCCTCTCCATGGCCAAACCCTGCTTTTTTGCCGTTATTACAACTGTGGCCGGGTTTGGTTCCTTGCTCCTCTGTAACATCCTGCCGGTCATCAATTTCGGCTGGATGATGAGTGCCGGTATCTGTGTATCGCTGTTTTTGACCTTCATTCTTTTTCCCGCGTTGCTGATGTTGCTGCCCAAACGTATCCCGGTCATGTGCAATATACGTTTCTCCTTCACGACAGTGCTGGGCCGCCTTACCGAGAAGCATGGTGGCCTGATCCTTTCCCTGGGGGCGCTGTTGTTGTTTTCAGCCTGGTCGGTTCGTCCCGGCTGATGGTCGAAAACAGCTTCATTGACTACTTCAGAAAATCAACGGAACTCTACCAGGGAATGAAAGTGATCGACGAACAGCTCGGCGGAACGACGCCGCTTGACGTCTTGTTGGATTTTGAGCCGGAGGCTACCCCTGAGGCGCTGCCTGCAGACAGTGAACCGCAAGGTCTGTTCGATGAGTTTGAGGCAGAATTCGCAGCAGAAAGCACAGGTGCGCAATATTGGTTTACTGCACAACGGATGCAACAAGTCGAAGAGGTCCATGATTATCTCGATGCTTTGCCGGAGACGGGCAAGGTGCTCTCTTTGGCAACCATGCTGAAAGTCGGCAGGAACCTGAACGGGGACAAAGACCTGGATAACTTCCAGCTGGCGTTGATGTACAACGAATTGCCAGAGAACTACCGTAGCATCATCTTAAGCCCTTATGTTTCGGTGGAAAATAATCAGGCGCGTTTTTCCTTGCGGGTTCGCGATTCGGAGAAGAGCCTGAGGCGCAACGAACTCCTCAGGACGATCAAGCAGGATATGGCCCGGGAACTTGACCTGAAGCCGGAACGTGTGCGCCTTGCCGGTTTGCTTCTGCTGTATAACAATATGCTGCAAAGCCTGTTCGCCTCGCAGATTGAAACTCTTGGGGCGGTCGTGGTCGCTCTGATGTTGATGTTCCTGGTGCTTTTCAGGTCCCTGAAGATCGCTATGATTGCCATTTCCCCGAATCTGCTTTCGGTTGGCACTGTGCTGGGGTTTATGGGCTGGGCGGGAATCCCTCTCGATATGATGACCATCACCATTGCGGCCATCAGCGTCGGTATTGCTGTCGACGACACCATTCATTACATCCATCGCTTCGAGCGTGAATATGCAAGAGACGGAGACTACATTGCCGCAATGCATCGCTGTCATTCAAGCATTGGCTATGCCATGTATTACACGTCGGTGACGATTGTTATCGGATTTTCTGTGCTGGTGCTTTCTAACTTTATCCCGAGCATCTATTTCGGCGTGCTCACAGGCCTGGCGATGGTCATCGCTTTATTGGCGGCTCTGACTCTCCTGCCCAGGCTTATCATCATCTTTACGCCCTTTTGGCCCTTGTTTGAGAGGTAAGGAATCTTAAAATGCTACGACACACAGGTTTTGCGGTCATGATGACCTTGTGTTGATCTGCTATTCACCGTTTAGTCTGTTTTAATGACTGATAACCTCCGCCCACTTTCATCTAAAAAGGAGCCGTTAATGCGCGGTAATCTCCTCACTCTCTTAGTGCTGTTTTCAACACTTGTCGCCGGCTGCGCCATTAACCCGGTGACCGGTGAAAACGAATTCAACTTTGTCTCACAGGAAACAGAGCTCAAGATCGGCGCTGAGCAGTACGCCCCGAGTCGCCAGATGCAGGGAGGTGATTATCTGGTAGACCCTCAGGTCACTGCATATGTAAGTAGTGTCGGCAACCGGATTGCCGCATTCAGTGATCGAAAACTCCCCTACGAATTCAAAGTCATTAACGATTCAACCCCGAACGCCTGGGCGTTGCCTGGAGGTAAAATTGCGATCAATCGCGGCTTGCTCACCGAGTTGCAGAGCGAAGCAGAATTAGCCGCTGTTCTCAGTCATGAGATCGTTCACGCTGCAGCTCGTCACAGTGCGCAGGGGATGGAGCGGGGGATGCTGATGCAAGGTGCTGTGATGGCCACTGGTCTGGCTTTGGGGGGTACAGATTATGCTGACTATGTGGTTGGCGGTGCCGGTCTTGCCGCAAACCTGGTGACCCAGAAATATGGTCGGGATGCTGAGAGCGAATCTGATTATTACGGCATGAAATATATGTCCCGCGCAGGATATGACCCGGCCGCGGCAGTGACCCTGCAGGAAACCTTTGTCCGGTTGTCCGAGGGCAAGAACAGCAGCTGGCTGGAGGGGTTGTTCTCCAGTCATCCGCCCTCCATGGCACGCGTTCAGGCTAACCGCAGGGCGTTGCAAGACTTCCCGCCGGGTGGTGAAATCGGTCGTGAGCGTTACCAGAGCAAGATTGCTTTGCTGCTCAAGGATAAGCCGGCTTATGATGCTCTTGATAGTGGTCGCAAGGCTCTTCAGCAAGGGCAGGTTGACACTGCACTTGCCTATGCCCAGAAAGCGATTTCAATGGAACCGCGTGAGGCCCTGTTTTATTCTCTGCGCGGTGACGTGCGTTACAAGCAGAAAAACTATCAGGATGCAGTGACTAACTATGATAGTGCCCTGCAGCGCAACAATGATTTTTTCCTCTTTTACCTGCAACGGGGGCTGGCCAACGAGAAGTTGGGTTACAGCACCAGGGCCTATACCGATCTGGAACAGAGCGTAAAACGTCTGCCAACCGCACCTGCGATGAAGGCTCTGGGCGACATCGCGCTGGCGAGGGGCAATCAGCAGGAAGCAAAAGCTTTCTATCGCAACGCCGCTAACTCAAAATCAGCCGAAGGCAAGGAAGCTCTGGCCTCACTGGTGCGCTTGGACCTGCCGGACAACCCGCAAAATTATCTCCATGTTCGTCTTGGCTTTAATAGCGAAAAGTACCTTGTCGCTCAAGTTGAAAACCCGACCGCTGAAACCGTGACTGATGTTGCTGTTGCGATTGTCTTTAATGATGCCAGCGGCCGTCGCCAGCAAGTGCAAGTCATGGCTCCCGGGAAAATTGGTCCTGGCGGTTCAATTCTCGTCTCCACCGGCATAGGACCTGACCCTAAGATCTCTAATGTTGAGGGTGGAGTGATTAAGGCGCGTTTGGTCTCGCAGCGCTAGTGTCCCGTGCGGTTAGTTCGCCGCACAAATTGCGCGTGATTTTGGTTCCTGGCAAGGCACGATGACGCAGGTCTAGCCAGGCTTAAACCGAGGAAACGTAACGCAGGCAGGGGGCAAAAGCGCCGAAAATTGAAGGTATGAATTAACCGCACGGGGCACGTAGGCCTTTAAAACGTGACGCCTATCTTCGAGTGATTTATTCTCTTGGCACGCATCGACTGACCCGGAAGTGTTTCTGGATTCGCAACGAATTGTGGTCACTGCTGGCTGGCCTGGTCGTGGCCGCGCTGTTAACCTGTTTACGCTTTTTCTAATTTCTTACAGTTGTCAAATTATCCTTAACAATCTCGGGAAGTTATTGAAAAATAGAGTTTTTTTGCTTGCGCAGCCGACAAAAGATGCTATTAATTATAGAGACAAAAGGCTATACGGAGGTGTCTCATGTCTGAGCATGCTTTTCTTAGTAAAACGGAGCGTTCGTACATTGATGTCATCCTGAAGGACGGCACATACCACCATTTTACTCCCCGTGTTCTTAATGTGTTGCTGGAGAGTCGTCGTGTGCATAAGTTCAAGAGGTCTGACGGTTGGGCCACGGTCGGAGTCGACCCGGTTAGGTCCAAGAAAAATCCGCCAGCA
Organism: uncultured delta proteobacterium; assembly: GCA_963769955.1. Classification (GTDB taxonomy): domain Bacteria; phylum Desulfobacterota; class Desulfuromonadia; order Desulfuromonadales; family BM103; genus M0040. Next base: position 68,596 of record CAVYNW010000001.1, on the reverse strand, counting down.
AATAACAACTATGGCCGACCTGATCGCAGGATGACTACTCACTGATTATTAATCATAGCTCTTTTTTGAGAGTTACCCTGCACTTATACTGTTGTGTGGTTTTTTTTGTTTTTACTCTAGAGCTTTTTTTAAGAGATTATCTGTCTTTTTAAACCCCGCCCCCAGAAATTTTTTAAATGTCACTTGCGAATTCAACACTTAGGGCTCTATTCCGCCTTTGCTTTTGAGGAACTGGCATAGCGCTTGCTGCTTTATCACGCTGGAAGAGAAAATCAGCTTATGGCGATAACCTCATTCTGGAGGCCCTTATGGATCTCATGAGCATTGACACCTCAAAATGCAAACGTGAAGAGAAAGAAGTTGTGGAAGGCATTTGCCTCTCTTATGACATGCTAAAGGGGGTTTGCCTTGAGACCATGGAAGAATGTGAGGCCATGAATCAAAGTGACGAATAATCGGTATCTTAATAACCTTTTTGGCCTGTCCTTTCAGCCTCCTCAAGGCGGTTCCTGCTGTCGTTGCCGCTCTTGAATCATGCTTTGATCACGTCCTCGCTGCGGAAAGTTTTTGAATTTCTTTTCGTTTTCATTTCCTGTTAATCTCTATCAGCAGTCAAACAATTTATGTCTTCACCATAGTGCAAAAAATGCATTGTTGAAACTGACAACCGGCAGAGATTTTTATTCTCGCTGCTCTCCCTTCAGGAAGGCTTCCTTGAGCATGATGCGTTATCGTGATATCTATATGAAGACGATCGACAAATGGGGAGAAGACTGCCCAGTACGATCAGATGATTGAAGAATGCGCGGAGTTGATTGCCACCCTGCAGCATTTTGCCCGGGGCAAGGTTGAACAGGATGTTGTCGTTGATGAGCTTGCCGATGTCTTCCTCATGGTCGGCCAGTTAACCTATATGTTCGGCGAAGACAATCTACATGCAGCGGTTGCAAATAAGGTTGCCAAGTTAAAGCTTCTTCTCGAAGAGTAGAAGTCTGCCTGTCTGCTCAGCTTCAGACACTCTGGGTAACTCTGTTTTTTATGGCCATGATTTTAGTCACTTAAGCTTTGTTTTTATGTATAGTTAAGTCGCGTTTCGGGTTTTTGATACCTCAACTGATTCTGTGTTTGTGGAATTCCGCCAGGAGGCACCAAGATGAGCCAAAACAACCTGAAGATTCTTCTGGTTGATGATGTCGATTTCTTTCGTGATGTTATGTGCGATTATTTCAAGCGCACACCGGCAACGATTATTACTGCTTGTTCTGGTGAAGAAGCGCTCAATGTTGCTATGCGTGAGTGTCCAGATCTTATTTATATGGATGTTGGCATGCCCGATATGAATGGCATTGAGACTTGTCAGAAAATAAAAAATCATCCGAGTCTGAAGAAAATCCCTGTTCTTCTCATCTTTACTCCTGACCGTGATGCCACGATCAAGGATGTTGAAGCCTCCGGATGCGACGGTTACCTGGCCAAGCCTTTTGGACGCGAAGAATTCCTCAACCTCGGCCACCGTCACCTTTTCAACATCGAGCGACGTGAACGGCGCGTTCCTTGCCAGATGACGGTTGATTTTGTGATCAATGGAAAGTCCTATCAGGGGCGTGGTATTGATATCAGTATGCACGGAATATACGTTGAGTTTCGTGACGAAATACCGCCGAACAAACGTGTCAAGGCCTCGTTTCTACTGCCGACTATCAGCTCTGAAAAGATCGAGGTCTCAGGGCGGATTGCCTGGGTAAACCAGGGCTTCCCCCGACAGAACATGAGCCTTGCGCAGGGCTTTGGTATCGAGTTCCAGTCAATCGATATGGCCTCTGTGGATATCGTCAAAGCCTTTCTTGAAAAGAATTGAATATCATGACAACTCTTCTTGATTTACTCAAAAAACGCCGCAGTATTCGTCAGTTCAAACAGCAGGCGGTAGAGCCGCAAAAAATTGAGGCACTTATCGAAGCCGCCGTTCGCACACCGACATCACGGGGTAACAATCCCTGGGATTTTATCGTTGTGACCGACCCTGAAATTATTCAGCTCCTCAGCAAGGCAAAAGCTCATGGCTCCGGGTTCCTTGCTCAGGCTCCCCTGGCGATTGTTTTCAGCGCTGATACGACGAAAAGTGATGTCTGGATTGAAGACTGTTCGATAGCTGCGATGATGGTTCAAATGACCGCTGAAGATCTGGCCCTTGGAAGTTGTTGGGCTCAAATCCGTTTACGTCCTCATAATAAACAAAAGAGTGCCAACGAATATATCAGGGAATTGTTGGCGCTGCCTGAGTCTCATGCCGTCGAATGTGTTATCGGCATTGGTTATGCCGCAGAAGAGAAACAAGGCCACCCTGTGGCCGCTTTGCCATTCAACCAGGTTCACCGGCAGAAGTACGGGCGCTAAAGAGTAGGGCGGCACTCAGGCCCTCTCCGCAGCAGAATCAAACTCTCTTGTTTTCATTCGACCCTGTTGCTCGCCTTTCTCCGAGTCTTTGTTAATATTGTTCCAGTGACAGCACAGCTCTTATTTCTCTAACCAATTTTGGAGGAGCTCTATGAGTTACGGTGAATCTCGCATATATAAAAAAGTGGAAGTGATCGGTACTTCAACTAAAAGCGTCGAAGACGCTATCCAGGGCGCTGTGGATCGTGCCGGGGAATCTTTGGAAAAGCTCTCCTGGTTTGAAGTTCAGGATGTACGCGGTCATATAAATGATGACGGCAAAGTCACTGAGTATCAAGTCGTCTTGAAGATTGCCTTTGAGCTCTCCTGATTAGGACTTTATCGTTAACAAACAATAACTTGCCCTGACAGTCAAGCCTGTGATAAGACACGGCCGGGTGACACAAATGTGTCCCCCGGCTGTGTTTTTTAACGAAATATCCACACCTCTCATGTCTGTTGATGTTTTATCTGCGGACCAAGTCGTTAACATAACCTGCCGTATTTACTCGATTAATTCTGGATAGCTCTAAAAAAGATCCTGTGAGACTGCTTTTCTCAAGTGCTTGGAATGACCCTTGCTAGGTATGAGTTTAGTAAAGTCACCATATCTAGACGCTCAAGGTATATACAGATCTATGTCGCAAGATAACAATATAATTGAAAATCTTTCCGGCTTGACGCGCCGCCAGGTACTCACGGCAGGTGTGCTCGGTTCACTCGTATGTCTGGCACCTGTACAGGCTTGGGCGCATTTGAATTTATCTGCTATGCCAGAGCGCAGCCTGAGCCTGCTCAACACACATACCGGCGAGCGTCTGAAAAAGGTTGTCTATTGGGAACAAGGCAGCTACATCCATGATGCCCTGGAAAATCTGAATCATGTGTTGCGTGATCATCGCACCAACGAAATTCACCCGATCGACCCGATAACTCTCGACCTGATGGCAGCAATCTCACGCAAGGTTGGCGCAAAGCAACCCTTCGAAATAATTTCCGGTTACCGATCTCCGCAAACCAATCGCGCTCTGCGCAAAAGTTCCACCGGGGTCGCCAAAAACAGCTATCACATGCAAGGCAGGGCTGTAGATTTACGATTGCCGGGAATCCCCCTCAAAACCCTTCGTAAAGCTGCTTTGAATCTGCGTATGGGGGGGGTAGGGTATTATCCGAAATCGGACTTTGTGCATGTTGATTCTGGTAAGGTTCGGAGTTGGTAGACTACATATTCACTGACCCTGAAATACGAAAATGGCCCGTCCTTCCTGGACGGGCCATTTTCGTATCAGATATCTGATAATCTCTAGGCTGCTGATTCAATCAGCAGTTGGTGCATGATGGCACACCCACTGTTTGTTTGCTTTGTTGACCATTCCAGTTCCCTGACTCTGTAGAGCCTTTCGCCAAGCTCTTAGCATTATACGGATGTGCTTCTGCCGCTTCGACGTTTTTTGACTCTGGAGCATTGAAGTGATATGTCCAGTTTCCTGCCTCGCTGCCGACATTCGCCAGTTGTTCCTGGTTATAGTTATACTTTTCTGCCGCCTGGAAGTTTTGCATTTTACTGGTAGCACCAAATTTATAGTGATAATTGCCAGCTTCATCTGTATTGCCAGCAAATACCGATCCAGCAAAACCAACACTCAATATTGCCGTCAACAAGCTAATTAGTAAATTTCTTCTTAACATGACTAATCTCCTTTGTTAGGAGGAAGTGACTTTGGATGACTTAAAGCTTGGCCCAATTGCTTAGCTTCCTTCCTCCTTCTTTGTTTGAATAAATGATACCTCACCTATGGTTGCCAGATGATGTCCGTAACATTACAAATTTTTTACGCCCGGGTGCTACCATTCAAACATAAGGGCACCATGTCCGAAATCTGAATAGCGTGCCTCAGCTTTTCCATTTTATCGAATTTTAATGAGCAAATTAAAAGTCCCACACCAAGCTACGGTTACTGTCCCAGTGAAATTTGCTCAGAACAATTCAGGCAACAGTTAATTAATAATGGCGTTTTTTGGGCCACACTTTTACTACATTTTTAATCAAGAACGCTTTCTACGCTTTCTCTGCTCGACTCAGTTTTGATCTTCTGTTAAAACCTCTCACTGTTGACGCTAAATTAAATTCAAAAGAAACAGCAGCTTGTCTCTTGATTTAACCATGGAACATTGCAACCTACCGTTTTAGGGCCAGCACTTTTTTTATAACTGATAGAGGCAGACTTGAAACATCCATCGCTTGCCATAGACAGTAACCCGCCGCCCCGGCGATTTTTCGATGTCTTTCGCTTCAGTCGGCGTGCCATGGAACTGGTCTGGTCGACCAGCCACCGCCTGACTCTGATCTTTGTCTTGTTGACCCTGGTCGCAGGCGTTCTGCCGGCCGCTGTGGCCTGGATCGGCCAGTTAATTGTTGATGGCGTGGTGGCGGCGATGCAGCAACATCAACAGACCGGCAGCGCCGACACCACTGCCGTGCTGCTGTTCGTCGTTCTGGAAGCGGGCGTGGTGGCCATGATCGCTGCCTGCCAGCGCGGCATAGCGACCTGCCAGGCGCTGCTAAGGGCTCTGATGGGGCAGCGCATCAACCTGATGATCCTGGAAAAAGCCCTGACCCTGAAGCTGGCTCACTTCGAAGACTCGGAATTCTACGATAAACTGACCCGCGCCCGGCGGGAAGCCTCGACCCGCCCCCTGAGTCTGGTGACGCGAACCTTCGGCCTTGTACAAAATGGCATCTCGCTGGTCAGTTACGGCATCTTGCTGGTGCAATTCTCACCCTGGACGGTCCTGATCCTGGTGGTCGGAGGTATCCCGGAGTTTCTTGCCGAAGCGAAGTTCTCCGGGGACAAGTTCCGACTGTTCCGTTGGCGTTCCCCGGAGACGCGTATGCAGATGTACCTGGAGACCGTGTTGGCCCGGGAGGATTACGCCAAGGAGGTCAAGCTGTTCCGGTTCGGGCCGAAACTACTGGAGCGGTATCGGGATATTTTCGCCAAGTTGTATGCTGAGGACCGCAAGCTGACCCTGCGCCGCGACAGTTGGGGCTTCCTTCTCGGCCTGATCGGCACCGCGGCCTTTTACAGTGCTTATGCCTGGATTGCCCTGGCCGCTGTTAGAGGAACCATCAGCCTGGGCCAGATGACCATGTACCTGCTGCTCTTCAAGCAGGGCCAATCTGCAGTTTCAGCCAGTCTTTCGGCGATCAGCGGTATGTATGAAGACAACCTTTACCTGTCAAACCTCTACGAATATCTCGAGCAACCGGTTCCAACCGAGCAGGGTTTGCTGCAGCAGGGGCCGCAACCGGGAGACGGGGTACGTTTCGAGCAGGTCAGCTTCGCTTATCCCGGCAGCGACGAACCGGCCTTGCAGGATGTCAGCCTGCATCTCAAACCAGGCGAGAGTCTGGCACTGGTCGGCGAGAACGGTTCCGGTAAGACCACGCTGATCAAGCTGCTGACCCGCCTGTATCAACCTGATTCAGGTCGCATTATGCTCGACGGTCTCGATCTGCAGCAATGGGATGACTCGGCACTACGGCAGCGGATCGGTGTTATTTTCCAGGATTTTGGCCGCTACCAGTTTCTGGTCGGGGAGAATATCGGCGCCGGTGACATGAACCACTTTGAGAACCGGCAACGCTGGCAGCAGGCGGCAGAGCAGGGGATGGCTAACGAGTTCATCGACAAGCTGCCGAAGCAGTATGACACCCAACTTGGCAAATGGTTCAAGGACGGCCGCGAACTCTCGGGAGGCCAATGGCAGAAGATTGCCCTGGCACGCGCCTTCATGCGGACCCAGGCCGACCTGCTGGTTCTCGACGAGCCGACCGCCACCATGGACGCCGCAGCTGAAGCGACCGTATTCGAACACTTTAAAGAGCTCAGCCGTGGCAAGATGACGATCCTGATCTCACACCGTTTCTCAACCGTGCGCATGGCCGATCAGATTATCGTTATCGACAGGGGGCACATCATCGAACAGGGCAGTCATGAAGAGTTGATGGAGCAGGGCGGGCAGTATGCTCATCTCTTCTCGCTGCAGGCGCGGGGCTACCAATGAGAGCTTGACCTGGCGATCTGCCGGGACCGGTCGGGAAAGGTTCAATCTGATTAACGGCGAGGTCTCCTGATATTCTGCGCTGTATCGACGCTTTCCTCTAAAGCTAGAATTCGAAGCTTTCGCCGGGCTGAAGTACCATCACCTTGGTGGCGGTCTCAGCCTCGACCCGATTTTTCCAATTATTCGCATCCTGATTGAGCAGGTCAAAAGTGTTGTAGTGAATCGGGACGACGGTCTTCGGCTGCAGCATTTTCACTGCTCGCAGGGCGTCGTCAGGGCCCATTGTATAGTTATCGCCGATGGGGATGACTGCCACCTCAAGACCCTCCTCGCCAATCAGCTGCATATCACCGAACAGACCGGTGTCCTGGGCCATGTAGATCTTCTTGTTGTCGTTGGTGGTCAGCAGAAAGCCGCAAGGGTTGCCGCCGTAGGAACCGTCTGGCAGCATCGAACCGTGCAGGGCAAGGGTCAGTTTGAGGTAGCCGAAGGGGTGACGGTGGCCGCCGCCGAGATGCTGGCCGTGGACCTTGTCCAGCCCCTGGTTGCCGAGCCAGGTGACGATCTCGTGGTTGCTGATCACCAGTGCGCCGGTGCGTCTGGCAATGTCGATGGCATCGCCGATATGATCGCCGTGACCGTGGCTGACCAGTATGAAGTCGGGAGAGACCTTGTCCGCCGTGGTGGAGGCGGACGGATTGCCGGTGAAGAAGGGGTCGATCACCAATTGGTGATCGCTGGTTTCCAGTCCCAGGGTGGCGTGGCCGTACCAAGTCAGTCGTGTTCATTGTCCTTCCTCCTTGTTTGATTCCTCTGTGAATTTATTGGCTTTGCTGCAGACACTGTAAAAGAGTCTCAGCCTGTTGCATCGTACACGCAGCTGAAATCTTCGTTGTCCAACAGGCCCGAGCACGTCGGCGCAGACCCACTCGCCGTTGTCTTCGCCTTGCAGCAGTTCGTCTTTCTGCCAAAGTTGTTGACATTGATAACAAGAAGCTTCTTTCATGATGTTCTCCTCCGCCATTTTTATTTTAGCATATGGGCCAAAGCGTTTCCTGCGGCAGCCTATATTTGATCGGTTGCTGGTAGCAATATTTAGAGCAGCTTAAGGCTGTGTTGAGCCTTAGCTGACCAAAATAGTCAGATAATTGACCCGGGTCATGTTTTTGGCCCGGGTTTTTGCGTATTCTGCACTCAACAACGCAGAAAAAGGAGATTTTAGCGATGCATTTAAAAAATCATATCGGCGAACAGGCCATCAATAAAACCATTGAAGAACATCCGGTTATCGGTGAGATTCTGCAGAAATACGATATCGGCTGTGTCACCTGTGGTGTCGGTATCTGTCTGGTAAAGGATGTCGTTTCGATCCACGCTCTGGGTGAAGAGATCGAAGCGAAGATCGAACAGGAAATCAACACATACCTCGAAACAGTAAACCTGAATAAAGGAGAAGCAGCATGAGCACACTCGCATGTGGTTGCCCGGGCGCCAACGTCCGTACTATCGAAAAGAACGAAACTGAAGAAACCGTCTATACCGACAGCCGTCCTTCTGAACTGCGGCAGTGGCCGACCCAGTTACACCTGGTTCCGCCGAGCGCGCCTTATTTGCAGAACGCACACCTGTTGATCGCTGCCGACTGTGTTCCCTTCGCCTATGCGGATTTCCACAAGGACTTTATCAAGGGCAGGGTGCTGGTAAACGCTTGTCCGAAGCTTGATGACACCAGCCCCTATGTCGAGAAACTGGCCGCGATGATAGCTCAGAATGACATTCAGTCGGTGACTGTTACAATCATGGAGGTCCCTTGCTGCCGTGGGATGGCAATGTTTGCTCAGCAGGCCATTGCTCAGTCCGGCAAGGACGTACCGCTTGAAGTCGCCGTGATCGGCATTGATGGAAGCAGAAAGGCTTAAACGATGAAAACCAACGTAACTCAGGTCATGGTTGATGAGCATAAACTGATCCTGCGCATGATTGCGCTGGTTGAAAAGAATACGGCGCTTCTGGAACAGGGCAAGTTCCGTAACTGGCAATTCTATCTCGATGCGGTAGATTTTATCCGCAACTATGCCGATCGCTTTCATCACGCCAAGGAAGAGGACGTGCTGTTTGCAGAGTTGATCAAAAATGGCATGCCGGAAAAGCAGTCGCCGATAGAGGCCATGCACATGGAACATGACCAGGGCCGAGCTCACGTTCGCGCCATGGAGGAGGCGGCGCAAAAAGCTCTCGAAGGAGAGACCGGTCAGACGGCGATCATTGCAGAGCATGCCAGGGGCTATGCCGCACTGCTGCGAGGGCATATCGAAAAGGAGGATGATATCCTCTATCCTTTGGCTGAAAGGATTCTCCCTGAAGATGTGCGCTCGCGGATGTTGGCAGCCTATGACCAGGCGGAAGCAAAGACGCAAGGACTGGAAGAAAAATACCGGAAATTGGTAGAAGACTATGAACAACAGTCAGCGGCCTGAAATTCAACAACGGACTCGAGTCAGGATGTTTGAAAATCGCTTGTCAGCAAAGACTCCGGGTCGGGCACTCCTGTCGGTAACTGATAAAATGAAGGAGAAGAAATCTCATGAAGAGCGCATTGGAACTTTCTGATGCCCACATCAGTTTTGTCGACCTCTGGGAGGGTAATGCAACTATTTTCTTCTCACACGCTTACATTCACAACTCCAAAGGTCGGCCAGGCAGAGACGCCGGTGAGGTCTTTAGTCAGGGAGCGGAACTTGTCCTCTATGACGTAACCGTTTTCGGCTCTTTGCCGTCGCTGCCAAATACGATCTCCGCGGGTATCCTGGAAGTCGGCGGTATCAAGCATGAGCGTCTGCCCTTACCCTTTAGGCGCAAAACTCCGGCCGTCCTCTCCCTGGAGTTTGTCGATGGTGCTGCTGTGGCGATTGCTGGTCGAAAACCCCGGCTTGAACTTATTGGTCGGCCCATTTTTCTTGAAGCGTTTGACCAGTGAGCATGGTGAGGCAGACAGTCCCTAGCGACCATCACGCTTGAGGAATAGATCGACGGAAGCTTTTCCTCCCCCGGTGATCATCAAGGCCACAGCCAAGGCAATCGCCAACAGATGAAACTCAAAACCCTCCCCGGCCTGTTTTCCTGACCAGTTCATAAAAAAACCATTTTCAAGGTGGACTGTAACGATCGCCCCGGTCATCACGCAGGCAATACCGAATGCAGCCACCCGCGTCAGGAAGCCAACGATCAAACCGATGGCACCGATGGACTCGGCAGCAACAACCAATACCGCCAAAAACATCGGAAGCCCCACAGACTGAGTAAAAAAGTTCAGAGTCCCTTCCAAGCCGTGGCCACCGAACCAGCCAAGAACCTTTTGCGCACCGTGTGGAATAAAAACAATCCCCAACATCACGCGCATCACCAAGGGTGCGATATTATCCTGAGTGGATAGTAGTTTTCCGAACATAATGTTTCTCCCTGTTGACATAATCTTAACAAATTGATCCTCTGTTAATTCTACATTTTTTGGAGTGTTTATCCAGAGAGCCTTTTTATTTTGAGGCAGGATAAGCCGAAACAATTGACTAAACTGGATCAACCCTTCAGGTGGCCGCCTGGCGGCAACAGCCCGGAACAGAGCTCGCCCCACCAGATCCTGAATCATAAGGTGGCTCATGGCGTAGCCGAAAATCTTTCGGTTCCACAGGTCTTTGATGGCTGCCAGATAGAGCCAGCCTTCATACTCGCTATATATATTTGGAACTTCCGCTATAATAACAGTAGAGAGAAATAATGTTTTGAAAGGAGCTAACCATGGCCGATAACTATCAGGCAAGCTGCGCTTGTGGAAAGGTACATTTCGTTCTCGAAGGAGAGCCGCACATGACCATAAACTGCCATTGCACAAACTGTCGCAAGATGAATGGCAGCGCTTTCAGTACCTACTCTATATTCAACAAAGGTGACCTACGTATAACGGAAGGGGGAGACGACATCCAGACTGCCCGGATGGGCGAGCATGGTACCAAGCATTTCTGCCGCCACTGCGGCACCCCCCTCTACGGGTTACATTCAAAGGCGGCTGACATTTGCATGGTAGTGCTGGGTGCTATTGATACCGGTGGGACCATTCTTCCAATCGCCAACGTGTACTGTCGCAGCAAATTGCCCTGGGCTTTTGAAATCGACAAGATGATCAAGCACGAGATCAACACCCTTGGTTGATCCTGAAGATCTGCTGTCGTTGAAGTCCCCAACAGTTTAGTCTAAGGCGAGTCAAATCCTCCGACTATGCTGGTCCTTGAGGTTGTTTCGCAACATTGGGCAACAGCTTTTTGGCCCAGAGGGTACAACTGTTCCTTGGCAGTAAAAAAGGTTAACCTGTTGTTATGATCTCGACTCAGTGTTTAAGTCGCTTTGATTCCCAATATGTCGGCTCAACCTCAGAGCTGTATCGTTCGGCAAACTCACCAATCTGATCGTCACTTAAATGAAGTGTTGTGCCGTTAGCCAATTTGAAATTGTGGTTATGTTCTTCCGCAATTTGATGAAAAATACGTTTTGCGTCGCTTTCACTCTTGTGGCAAGCCTTGATAATTAAACTGACAGGATCTGATTTTTCTTGTGATTGCATATTCATCTCCTTTCGAAATGACTGTTTCTCTAAGTATAACAAGTGACCGTTCAATATGTAAAATTTTCCAGCACGCTTCGGACGACGTGCAGTGAAGCTCTTTCCACCTTTGCACCTTTTCGATTTTCTGAACCTTGCTGGTAATAATTGTTGCAGAAGCAGGAATTAACGAATAATCTTAACCGCGTTGTCTTTAATTTTATGACAATACGGTTTTGTTTTCTGTCGTCGCCATTAACACTCTTCTACTCCCGTGCATTTTTAATAAGTCTGGAAAACGTAAATGAGTAAGCAGAAGAAGCTGAAGAATAAAGTCTCTGGCAATAAGTCTCAATCTAAAAACCGACCAGCACCGAAAAAACAGGACAGTGTCTTTACCGAGGCCTGGGAGAATATGAGCGCGGATATGGCAAAGATCATGCCTGCCTTCCTGCAAAGGGGACTCAAGGGCGGCAAGAGAAAAGTCTGGGTGATGGTTGCGATGACATTTGTGGAACTTGTGGTTCTTGGCGTAGTTGGTAAATTTATATATGACTGGTTTGTTGAATGATGGTACGTGGAACGCGGTACGAGGAGTGCGATAAAAACACCTGAATAGACAGCTATTGTTCATGGTGTGATCTCTGGATACTTTTTTGATTTAAATCACGTTCCTTGTGCCACGTGCCTCGTCCCTTTTTTTTAAGGAGTTTCTATGAAAAACGATGATGCCGGAATGCCGATCGGGATTACCCTTGAGCCAGGCACTTACTACCGTTGCAAATGTGGCAAATCCCAGAACTTGCCTTTTTGTGACGAGTCGCACAGCGGCAGCGAAAGCTCACCTGTAGAATTTAAAGTCAAACGTCGTCAGAAAGTGTTTATCTGCGGTTGCGGTCTGACCGGTGATGAACCTTATTGTGATGGCACCTGCGGCGTTTCTCTGGCAGGACGAACATAGGCCGAGGCCGGTTTAATATCCCGATGAACTCATTTGCTTGCAGCACCTCTTTTCTGCGCGAACCGGGTGCTGTTGCCTTATCTTCTCAAGACGCATTTTTCTCCCGCTGTCTCTGTCAACTGCCAAATTTAAATTGTATGCTGTCAGCATACTGTGGATGACCATGTAGCAGGATGTGAGTATGAAAATAGGCCTTATCAGCGATGTTCACGCAAGCTTGGCCCCTGTGCAGGAGGCCCTTGCCCTCTTCAACGAAGAATCTGTTGAGGCGATCCTTTGTGCCGGGGATGTCGCCGGTTATGGCAAGCAACTGGAGCCGACTGTTCAGGCTCTGGTTAACAGCTCTTGTCGCGTTGTGATGGGCAATCATGATCTCTGGTGGCTTGAACGTTCCGGGTATGGCCCTGAAGGCCTTGTTGACAGGTATCTGCGTGATCTTCCCGCGGTAGTCGAATTCAATGCCGAGGGTCAAATGATTTACATGGTTCACGCCAGCCCGCCAAATTCACTGATGGACGGGATCAAGCTGCTGGATGAAAATGCACTGATCATTGAAGAGCAGAAGCGCTTCTGGACGTATTCTCTCAGAGACTCCTCCTGTGATGTGCTGGTTGTCGGCCACACGCATCAGGTTTTTGCAGAACAACTCGGCGAGGTCCTGGTGATTAACCCGGGCAGTACGATGTTTAATCACACCTGTGCGATTTTGACCTTGCCGGAGATGACAGTTGAGTTTTTTCCTTTAGGCGGTAAAACCCCGGTCTTGAGCTGGAACTGGGGGATGGAGGCCGTCGCCTTGGGTAGAGATTAAAGCAAAAAACAGGTCTTATTCACTTGAAGCCTGCTTGTTGACAATCGACAATTATTTTACCATCCGTTCGCCTCTCTCGTTTGAGTCACAGAAGACATAGAGACCGTACTCTGGCGTCTCTGTGACCTCTGTAGTGAAACTGTTCAGGTGGGAAGGCCATAAATTGCAAAGGGACTCTCCGTTGTGGAGGGTCCCTTTTTGTTTACGGGGTGTAACCTATCTGCGCCGTCTGCTTGGACGACGTGAGCGTTGCGGTTTTTCAGGCTCCTGTTTAGTAAGCGGAGCAGCAGTCTTTCTTGGCAAGGCTTCGGTGACACTGATGATGCGTTTGTGCAGAGAGACGCCGTCGAGCGTATTGATGGCGTCCTTCGCTTCTGCGGCGGTTGTCATATGCACAAAGGCACAACCTTTGAACACTCCTGTCTTTGCATCGGTGACCATGTGAATGGAACGCACCTTGCCGCATAAGGCAAAGAGTTTTTGCAACTCCTCTTCTTCTGCCTCGAAGGGGATGTCTGCAACGTACAGATCTTTACTGGTTGAAGGCTTTTTCATGCGGTTACAACTCCGATTTCAGTAACTGGTCATCAGTAATCAGCTATGAGCTTTTGCTTTGGTAGGCTTTGCATCCTGTAGACTCGGCATGTCTCCGGTGTTCAGGATAGGCGCGGCAGTGGTCAGGTTTAATCTCCTCGATGCCACACAGATGACCGTTTCGGTCAAGGCGGTCAATCAGCCAGGGGCAGCGCTCGACGTCGTCTCCCGTTTCAGGGTCTACCCATGCCGTGTGAAGCTTGTTGGTCGGTCCCAGGTCAAGGGTCTGGACCCACGCCAGGATCTCGAAGCGACCGAGACGGCGCCAACGTTCCAGGTCTTCATCACTGACACAACCATTATATGCGTCGATGAGATTAAGGCAGCAATGACCGCAGCAGCGGCAGTTGAAGGTTGGTTGCATAGCTTTCCATCGTCTGAGGGGCATTTTTAATCAGTATAGAGGCAGAGCCTGGTAATGCAAAAAAATAGCCCTAGCCTAAATCTTACCCCTGCGTTTTACGGACCAGGGGTGTCACGGTGAGGGTCTGGTCGTCGCAGCTTAACCAGATCTCGCCATCTTGCAGCGTACATTGCAACTGCATGCTGCGTTGCACCAACTTAGCCAGTTGCTGACTGCTTGCCTCCGGGATCTCAACAACCGTGAGGTTCCGGAAACGCTGCAAATTGACCGAGTTTTTATTCCACCAGAGTTCGGCGTTGCGGCCGCCATACAGATAGAGACAAACCTGCATGGCACGACTGCAGGCTTTGCGCACGCGTTTTTCATCGGGCAGGCCGACATCCACCCATAACTCGATTTCGTTGCTGAGACTCTTCTGCCAGAGGTCCGGTTCATCATCGACACACAGCCCCTTGGTGAAGCTCAGCCGCTCATCGGCATGCAGGGCGAAGGCCAGCAGCCTGACCATCATACGTTCGTCGGTCTCGGACGGGTGTCTGGCCAGGGTCAGTTGGTGATCGGCATAGTAATGCCGATCCATGTCGGAAACCTGCAGGTTGGCTTTGAAGATGGTGGCTGTGAGAGCCATTGACAATCCTTTTGCTCGCGAACTTGAGTGTAACTTTTTAGAGCCTATTGAGAGAGTTCTAAAGCGGATAAAATTAAACAAAAGCTTTAATGGAACGCAGATAAGGACTTATAAAACCTGATTAAAGCTCTTTGTTGTTTATCTAGACTGCGTTCAATAATGATTATTCAAGATGCTCTTTGTCTTCTGAAAAACATTTCTGCCGTGCACTCAGAGTTTCAAATCGGCTTCACCATTGCACATCTGCTCGCGCAGCGCATTAATGTCCGCACTTTCAAGGTACTCATCAAAGCTCATAACGCGATCGATGACACCGCCCGGGGTGAACTCAACGATCCGGTTGGCCACCGTGGACACGAACTTGTGGTCATGGGAGGTGAAGAGGATCACTTCGGAGAAGTTGATCAGGCTGTTGTTGAGGGCGGTGATTGATTCCAGGTCGAGGTGGTTGGTCGGTTCGTCGAACATGAGCACGTTGGCATTGCTCAACATCATTTTCGAGAGCATGCAGCGGACCTTTTCCCCACCGCTGAGAACGCTGGTCATCTTGGTGGCTTCGTCGCCGGAGAAGAGCATGCGGCCGAGAAAACCGCGTGCAAAGCTCTCACCTTCGTGGGGCGGATACTGGCAAAGCCATTCAATCAGGTTCAGGTCGTTTTTAAAGTAGGCGCTGTGCTCTTTCGGGAAGTAAGAGTTGGTGATCGTCACGCCCCAACGGAAGCTGCCGCTGTCAGGCTTGATTTCTTCAGCGAGAATCTGCATCAAGGTGGTTTTTGCCAGGCCATTGCCACCGACGAAGGCGATCTTGTCATGTTTGTTGACAATCAGGTCCAGGTTGTCGAGAACTTTGATGCCATCGACCGTTTTACTCAGTCCCTTGATCTCCAGGATGATGTCGCCGCAGGGACGCTCCGGCTTAAAAACCACGAAAGGATACTTGCGCGAGGAGCTGGGCAGCTCTTCTATATCCAGCTTGTCAAGCAGCTTTTTCCGTGAAGTTGCCTGCTTGGCCTTCGAGGCGTTGGAGCTGAAGCGTGCGATAAACTCTTTCAGCTCGCTGGCTTTATCGCTGGCTTTCTTGTTGGCTTCCTGTTTTTGTTTCAGGACCAACTGGCTGGCTTCGTACCAGAAGTCATAGTTGCCGACATAGGTGCGAATGGTGCCGAAGTCGATGTCGGCAATATGGGTACAGGCCTGGTTGAGGAAATGCCGATCGTGAGAGACGACGACCACTGTATTCTGGAAACGACCGAGAAACTCTTCCAGCCACTTGATTGATTTGAGGTCGAGGTTGTTGGTCGGCTCATCAAGCAGCAGAACATCAGGGTTGCCAAACAGCGCCTGGGCCAGAAGAACCCGTACTTTTTCGCCGCCTTCAAGCTCCTTCATCTTTTTCTGACGGAGTTCTTCCGGGATACCCAAACCGTTAAGCAGTACAGCCGCTTCGGACTCTGCCTCGTAGCCGTTCATATCGGAAAATTCTGCTTCCAGCTCACCTGACCGTACACCGTCTTCCTCTGTGAATTCACCTTTGGAGTAGATCGCTTCGCGCTCGGTCATAACGGCATAAAGTCGTTCATGGCCCATGATCACCGTGTTGAAAACGGTCTCTTCATCAAAGGCGAACTGGTCCTGGCGCAGGACAGCCAGGCGCAGGCCCTTGCCGATGGTGACTTCGCCTTTGTCGGCGTCGATGTCTCCCGCAAGGATCTTGAGAAAAGTCGATTTGCCGGCACCGTTGGCGCCGATCAGGCCGTAGCAGTTGCCGGGGGTGAACTTGATGTTGACGTTTTTGAAAATGGTTCGTTTGCCATAGGCCAAACAGATATTTGCTGCACTGATCATGGGTCTATTGTTCCTCGGAATCTTTGGAGCGAAAAAAATAAAAAACCACAGGGGCATAACCCCGTGGTTTAGCGCTGCAAAGCTATAGCATTGTTCCTCTGGACAGGCAAGGATTTGTTCTTTACCGGGGCGCTTTATGTCGGACCTCGTGGGCTTTCATTCTCGTGTTTTAAGATAATCTTGTGGTCAACATAAAGAGCAGGGGGTTGCTGTGGACCGAATAGTCATCGTTGTCATTGCCTGTGTGTTGCTATTGAGCTGCACACCAAAACCTCGCATCACCGGTGGTTATCACGGCAGTGCGTCCAGTTCTGGAAGCGATGTCTCCGGCAAGCCTGAAGCTCTCAACCCCTTTCTGATTCAAGGAGGTTCCTCTATCGTTGCTTGGTTCTCCTCGTTGCCACGGCCTGCCAGGGATCATCAGGCCATGGATGTTTGGGGTAGCGCCCTTTCATCTCTTTCTTGACCTCCGGGTAAACCTTGTCCCAGAAATTTCTCAGTCCTGTGTGACAGCCAAAGGGCGTCCGGCCGGTGAGAGCAGGTGGATGACGACAGGAACGCGGTCTTCTGCAAGTCTGGGTGTTTCAGCGAGACCAAACAGTTCCTGAAGCTTGACCGCCAGAACCGGCAGCTCGCCCACCTTGTAGTCGACTCCTGATCCGCGAACCGCTCGGGACCTCCACTTTTTCCGGAGCCTTCTGCTCCAGTGTTTTCAGCTTTTGCCATCCGATCCTGGCTTTCAGCGCGGCAGCCAGTTCAATGCGCTTCAGGCTGTTGCGGCTTTTCACTCCCGCCAGGTAGGGCGAGAGCCAGTCTTCCAGCTCCTCTGACCAGGGTCTTTGTCCGACCACTCAGCCCAATCGCCTCCCGGCAGGTATTGATGAAGAGGGCGGCCCTGGCCTGCAACTGGCGCGCCTCGCGGGTCCAGGGCAGGATTTCAAGTCCCTGACGCCTGATCAAGGTCGCACAGGGCAGGCAAGGTGTCCTCGGCTGTCGCTTTCGCGGGGCGCTCCTGCAGAAGGAGTGCGCCCGAATCTACGTACTTCTCTAACGACCACGCGGTCTGTTTGGTCGTCCCAACCGGCCTCACGCTGCCATTGAGTTGATCACCGAACAGCTCTTCAATGATGTCACGCTTCAGGCCGCTGGCCACGCGGATTTCCTCTTCTCCATTGGCTCGAGCAACTGTTTCTACTGCGACGATCCATTCCGCACCACGGACTACGGACTCAGCCGCCAGAGTTTGCTCCCTGGCCATTCTGCAGCAGGTAATGGTCACTGCCCGTTTTGCGCCTTAGAGCAATCCTGTCCGGGTAAGCACTGGCGAGCAGCCTGCCGATCGTTTCTGCGTCATTCGTTCTTACGTCCCCAGCCCTGGTCAGCTTTCTCCAGTAGCTTGTCGCTCTTCGCACCGCGGCCGTTCTCGGTGAGCGATCACCTTGCAGGATTTCGAGACGTTCAGTCAGGTCGCTGGCGGCTGTTGTGCCGGCTGTCTGTCGTGAGCGGTTCAAGAGGTCACGTTCAGAGAGAAGGGCGGTCAGATCGCTGGCAAGACCAGCGCAGTTCGTCTCAACGCCGGTGACCAGCAGTCTTGCCAGGCGAGGGTGGGTCGGGTAGCTGAACATCTTCTGGCCCAATGGGTCAGTCTGAAGTTTTCGTCCAGTGCTCCAAGACTGGTCAGCAGCTGGCGGGCTGCGGCCAGGTGCCCGGCCGGAGGCAGGTCCATCCATGTCAACTCGGCAGCATCGACTGTTCCCCAGGCGGCAAGCTCCATGGCCAGGGGAGCCAAATCCGCCTGACGAATCTCGGCAGGTGAAAAGGGCAGCAGGGTGCCGTGGGTGCCCTCTGACCAGAGGCGGAAACATTTACCCGGCCCGAGGCGCCCTGCTCGACCGGCCCGCTGTTCGGCACTGGCCCGGGAAATGCGCAAGGTGTCCAGGCGGGTCATGCCGCGTGCCGCATCAAAACGCGGCCGACGCTCCCAGCCGCTGTCGACGACACTCTCTATCCCTTCGATCGTCAGGCTGGTCTCGGCAATATTGGTGGCTAATACCACACGCCGCCTTTTGCCGGGGAGAATCGCCGCTTCCTGGTCGGCGAAAGGCAGACCGCCATAGAGAGGGCGTATGTCTATTTGTGTGGATAAATCTCTGAGTTGCTCATGACAACGCCTGATCTCACCGGTTCCGGGCAGAAACGCGAGAATGTCTCCCCTGGTTTCCTGCAAGGCATGACGAACGCCAAGAGCTGTGCCTTCGCCGATCCTGTGCTTTTCCATCTCAGTGAGATAATCGACAGAGACCGGAAAGGAACGTCCTGATGCGGATATGATCGGACACTTCTCCAGCATCTGCGACAAGGGCTCGGCATCGAGCGTTGCGGACATAACCAGTATGTGCAAGTCGTCACGCAATCCCTGCTGGGTTTCCCGGCAAAGGGCCAGGGCCAGGTCGGCGCTCAGGCTGCGTTCATGGAATTCGTCGAAGATCACCAGGCCGACATTCTTCAGCTCGGGATCGCTCTGCAGTCGGCGAATCAGGAGTCCTTCGGTGATCACTTCCAGGCGGGTGTGCGCGCTGGTTTTACGTTCATAGCGGATGGCATAGCCGATTTTTTCGCCAACAGGTTCATTGCTTAGTGATGCCATGTAACGAGCCGCGTTAGTTGCGGCCAGTCGGCGTGGTTCGAGCATCAAGATGGATCGCCCTTTCAACCAGCTCTTGTTGAGTAAGGCCAGGGGCACCCTGGTGGTCTTTCCTGAACCGGGGGGAGCCTGAAGGACGGCAGTTCCGGTTCCACTCAGGGCTTCGTTAAGTTCGTCCAGGATGATTTCGACGGGGAGTTGTGATGAGGTCTCATGCATGATGGCTATTTTGCCACAAATCGAAATTGGTGTATCTCTTTGATTGACGTTTATCTAAAGACGTTTTTTGCTCTTTCTGAGCTGTCTCACCGCTGAACTTTTCTCTGCCGGGGCTTTAATCTGCATAACTATCCGCTATAGTTTAACCGTTCCAACAGGATGAATATATTTACTAATGAAGGGAAATATTATGTCTGATGACCCTGTCTTTTCTCCATTTCAACTGAAAAACTTCACTTTACGCAACCGCCTGGGCGTCGCTCCCATGACCCGTATGTCTTCACCGGGAGACAGCATCCCACGCCAGGATGTCCTCGAATTTCTGGTTCGGCGCGCTGAAAAGGGCGCCTCGATTGTCTACACTGAGGCAATCGTTACCGATTATGAGAGCAGTCAGGGTTATCCGAAACAATCAAGATTGGTCACCCAGAAGCAGATTGACGCCTGGAGCAAGGTCGTTGAGGGAATCCGTGACCATGGCGGCATCTCCGTTATGCAGATGTTTCACTGTGGCCGCATGGCATGGCCTGATGTCAACCCGGCCGGGCGTTCGATCGCTCCGAGTTGCCTGGCCCCCAAACAGAAGAATCCGCTGACCGGAGAAGCTTACCCTCTTCCGGAAGAGATGAGCCAGTTCGACATCGATCATGTCATTAACGGCTTTGTGGAAACGGCCAAAGGTGCGGTACTGGCCGGCTTTGATGGTGTTGAGATTCATGGCGCGCACGGCTACCTGATCAACCAGTTCCTCTCGAGCTATTCTAATAAACGTGACGACAGCTATGGCGGGTCTGTGGAAAACCGCTTTCGTTTTGCCCGCGAGGTGATTGAATCCGTAGCCCTGGTCATACCGGACGATCGCCTTCTGACCTTCCGTATCTCAAACTGGGGGATCGCTGATAGGGAGGTCTCTCTTTTTGGCAGCGCCGAGGAATGGCAGGAGATGATCGGTCTTTTGGTCACGACCCCCATCGACGCCATCTCTCTGTCTACTTACAATTTCAGGGATAAGGCTTTTGGTACGGATCGAACCATGTCACAACTGACCAGGCAAGTGACTCCCTTGCCATTGATGATCTGTGGGCAGATCTACGATCGCAAAAGCGCAGAAGAGGCCCTCGAATCCGCAGACATTGCCTTGAGCAGTAAATCAATTCTGCTGAATCCCGACTGGGTCTCAGATGTGTATGATGGTAAAGAACTGCCTCTTCACAAATCGGAAGAGGCTAATATTGCTTACACAGAGGAGCCTTTACCTTGAAATTGCTCACGGTTGAGTCCTTTTTGCGAGATCTCATTGGCTCCTTTGTGTCGGTAGAAAGTCGCGCAGCGATTCAGTGCTGCAGGTTTTTTCTGATTATGTTGCTCTTACAAACCGTCTCCGTTAATATCCTGTGATGGTGAAGATGAAATCTGAAAACTGGAAGCCGGCTAATTTGAGCTCTCTCGTCTCTGACGTGGTTGCTGCAGTTGAAAATGGCGAGATAGACGCTGCTTTTGATAACATTGATATGACCGTCGGGAGCTTGACCAAAAGCAAAAACACCAAAAATTACACCAAGAATTACCTTGTCGCGTGCATTCAGGCCGGAATCCAGGGTGTTTCTGAGGCAAACAATGATACGGCTCTTGGAGTGCTGAATGCTTTCAGGCAAATGAATGCAGAGGCACCGTTGAATGAACTCCCCGAAAATTACAAGGTCGTTGCCATCAGACTCCCTAAAAACAGTGGCAATCCTGATGTTGAGATATATATCAAGGAAGGTGACAGAGTGCTCTATGGTGAGAAAGTTCTGCCTCGCGGTATCCTGACTGAAAATTTTTTAAACATAACGGGTGCGAGCCTTTTGTAAAGATCGACATTTATACTTTTAATTGGTTACAGGCTTTTATCCTGTTCACCTTGACTCCCTGAGGTTGTTGTAAATATGTCCGAACAGAAATTGGTTTTTATTGACGTGGAGACGACCGGTGTCAACCCGGAGCGTAATGGCCTGACCCAGATCTCTGGTTGCTTGCAGATTGGTGACGAGGTTAAAGAGTCTTTCGATTATTTTGTCCGCCCATACCCCCAGGATGCAATCGAAATGGCCGCCCTGGAAGTGACCGGTATGGATCGCAGGCAGTTCCTTCCACCTGAGCATCCCGATCACCTGGCTGTTCCGGGTCAGCTGTTCGAGGATCCCAAAGATATTTATGTGCGCCTTTCGACGATGTTTGCAAAATACGCCAGCCAGTATAACAAAGCCGATAAGTTCCAGTTTGTCGGTTACAACGCCCATAGCTTTGATATGCCTTTCATGAGGCGATTCTGGGAGAAGAACGGCGACCGCTTCTTCGGCAGCTGGTTCTGGTACCCCTGCCTGGATGTTATGCTGGTCTGGGCGCAGATCCTTCAGGAGACGCGTGCAGATCTGGGCAACTTCAAACTGGCGACTGTCGCAAAGCACTGTGGTATCGAAGTTGATGACAGCCGATTGCACGATTCGCAATACGATATTGAGTTAACCCGTGAGCTCTGGTTGGCAGCACGGCAAATCATTGATCAAGGCAACAAGGATCAGCCGGTTTGGAAGCAGGGTGAGCTTTTTGATTTTTGAATGATTCTTTAAATATGTTTGGCACTTTCTGAGAGCAACAGATCAATAATCTGTTGCTCTTTATTGTTTTTATCGAACAGCGAAAGGCAAAACCGGCGGTTCGCGTACCGCCGAACGCCATACTTTTGTCCGGCAACAAAAGTATGCAAAAGTGCCGTCTCCTGGCGGAGGGCATATTCTTTTGCCAGTTCCCTGAGCTTTCTACACACAGACGTTGTGGCATTCCGGCCCTATTCAGGGGGGCCTGACGGTCGTGTTTCTATCTGGGGTTGGCATAAACAACAGAAGGTCTTCGTCATGCGGCTGTCATAGAGGTCCACAAGGGCCTCGGGCCGAACGGGGGAGGCGTAGACAGTTAGAAATTCATACTTCTGACAATTGCCACCAGCATGCATCGCGTAAAACATGCCCAGCGCAGCGTCAAGCTTTCTTTTGCTTCCCCTCTTGTTTCAAAAACTTTGGGGCTTTGTCGCTACAAAGAAAATGACGTTGCTGTCGGGCAAACCCGACGACTTTGTTTTTGCCTTTGAGGGCAAGGTTCAACACGAAAGAGCAACAGATTAACAATTTGTCGCGCTTCGGCTTGAGAGACGTTACTCCTACTGCTGTTCTAAATTCAACCTTAATGTTTTACCTTGTGAAACCGGCCAACCTGCTGTCACAAAAAGGTTTTATTAAATCACGTTTTTTCTGAAAATATCCCCTCCTCGAGTTGCCCCATATCCCCGATCCGCTTAGAATAATAGAAACGTAACGTTTCTTCCTCTTGATTGCCACGGGAGGCTGACATGGTAAATATTCAATCAATCTCCAGAAATGCGCAGATTCACCTGTTTCTGCTTTTTACAAGTCTGCTGCTGATCGTTATACCGGTTTATAATAAAACTCCGAGTCAGCAGATCACCGACAGGTCTGTGGTGGCTGCCGCAGAATTTCTTTTTCTTGTCGATACTGAAGAGTATGCAGAAAGTTGGAAGGTCTCATCAGAGGTTTTGCAAAAGATGCTGACTCAGGAGGCGTGGAGTGAAAAGATTTCTCAGCTACGCACTTTTCTGGGCCCGATTGTCGAAAGGGTACATCACAGCATTTCCTACACTGACGATGCCAGTGATGTCCCGACGGGTGAGTATGTGGTGATGACTTTTGTGTCTAAGTTCGAGCTGAGGGAACGTGTCACTGAGACTCTTACCTTGCTGCTTGGCGATGATGATCAGTGGGAGGTGGTGGGTTACTTCCTCAGGTAGTTTATCTTTCACTTCCTGAACATGTCGCAACTCTCACGAAAGCCAGTCGCGGGTTCAATTGATTAACACCTTAATGTAGTATTTTCAGACTGAACTCCAATGGTTGTAAGTCGTTGACTCTGACTTGCTTTGGTGCCGTTTCCTTTTGCCAGTATGGGCTGATAGCCAATTGCTGATGACATTTTTTTCACATCTTTTTTACGCTCCTGTCACAAGATATGATCTAAGTTTCAACCACTGGTTCTCAATCGAGACCTGTGTTCAAGCTTTTTACTGCCGAAGCTCAGCATTCCTCATTGTGTCTGAACAAACAGGCTGGAGCTGTCTCTTCTGAGGTTAGCTGAGAGGCTTGCTCACATCATAATACGGTCGTCTCACCAGACTATAATCCCTGCTCAACTGCTTTCGAACGCTTTTCTCCTCTTCGGTGCTCTAACGGGCCTGCGCTTTCATGATCAATGATCCAATAATTTGGCAAGGCGAATACGATGGCTGATTCAAAATTTTCTTCCCATGCTTTAGTCGCATATTTTTTCGTTTTATATCTTTTTATTCTTGGTATTGTCAGCAGCTTCATGAGTAGCCTGGCTGGTCTGGAGACAGGAGCGACGATCTTTGTGGCTTCGGCATTTTTCGCTTATTCCTTCCTGTATCTACTGCCGACATTGTTCCTTACAAAAGCCGTACAAATACTCACCTTTGCGAAGTCAAAACCGGCCGGCTGGAAAACCCTGCTCGTTTACACAACCGCCTGCCTGTCTGGTACCAGCACTGTGCTTTTTCTGGCTGCAGACCGCTACCTGTTCAGCCTGTACGGTTACCACTTTAATGCTTTTGTCTGGAACCTCATTACTACCACTGGAGGGATCGATTCACTCGGCAACACATTGAAAACAGAGATCTGGCTATTTGCAGGAGTCTCAATATTCTTTATTTTGAGTGTCGGACTCTTGAGGCTGTTATTCACTAGCAAAGCTTTGAGTCAGTTTGTTAGCCCACCCAGGAGATATCTGGTCGGTGGATTTATTCTTCTGGGCATGCTCTTTCTGGTAGAAGAGGGCTGTTATGCCTATTTTCGCTATATCAGTGATGACGCTTATCTTAAAGCCGCCAACGTCATCCCCTTTCATCTGGAGACGTCTGCTAAAGGTTTTTTCCTGGCAAACGGAGTTCCTCGTCCAACCAGGCAGGCACGAATTCGTCTGTCACGGGGCCAGATTCATTACCCGGACCGCCCCCTGCAGATTAGTCCTGTCAAAAAACATCCCAATATCGTTTGGCTGACGGCAGAATCCTTCCGCTGGGATCTTCTTAGCGAAGAGGTCACTCCGAACCTGTGGAAATTTTCCAGGAAGGCGGTGACATTTAATCAGCATTACAGCGGTGGCAACCGAACAAGGATGGGAATGTTCTCGATGTTTTATGGCCTGTACTCACCCTACTGGTATGGCTTTCAAGAGCAGAAGATACGTCCTCAGCTTATGCAGCAAATTGCTGATAATGACTATCAGATGGCTATCCACACCAGTCAAAGTTTCAGCTATCCAGAGCTTAAAGACACCCTTTTTGCACAAATCCCGACTGCCAATATGCAGGAGCTCCAAAGTGGCCCTTCGTGGCAGAGGGACCACCAGAACATCAGCGACATCAATCAATTCATCCGAAAACGGGATCCCCACAGACCCTTTTTTGCCTTTATGTTTTTTGAATCGACGCATGCACCATATAACTTCCCTGAAACTGCCGTTATACGTGATGATTACATTGAAGAAGTTAACTACCTCGATTTAAACAAGCTTGTTGGCGATATAGAGAAACTTCATAACCGCTATATCAACGCGGCACACCATGTTGACGCTGAAGTCGGGAGAATCTTGAACATTCTTGAGCAGGACAACCTCCTGGAGGACACCATCGTTCTGTTTACCGGAGACCACGGCGAAGAATTTATGGAGACCGGGCATTGGGGACATGGCCACGATGAAGTTTTTCCCGAGACCCAGATTAGAGTCCCCCTGGTTCTATGGCTACCAGGTAAGGAAGCTCAGGTGATCGACTATCCGACGTCGCACAACCAGATACCGGCAACGCTAATGCCCTATCTCGGTGTTGTCTCTCCGCCTCTTGATTACAGCTCGGAAGAGGGACTCTTTACTTCGCCTCGTCCTTATCGCGTCATCGGCAGTTACAATTATCTGGCGGTTATCGATTCAGACATCAAGGTGTCGTTCCCCTACACCAAAGCTGATTATTTTCACTACATTATTACTGACCGCCAGGACAGGGTCATCCCACTTCAAAGACATGAACAACTCTTGTCGGATAAAAAGGCGCAGCTGGATGAAGTATTAGCCGAGTGTAAGCGGTTTACGTTAAAAACAAAAACGGTAGCTTTGCGTGAATAAGTTTTAGCCGTTGTTCATGCCGACACATTCCCGAATAGTCGATGAACCACAAAGGGCATGAATTTGATGGCCCTAGTGCCCCGTACGGTTAATTAGTACCTTCAATTTTCGGCGCTTTTGCACCCTGCCTGCGTTACAGTTCCTCGGCTTAAGCCTGGCTAACCCTGCGCCACCGTGTCTTGCCAGGAACCAAAATCACGCGCAATTTGTGCGGCGAACTAGCCGCACGGGACACTAGGGTCACCGTATCGGTTATTTGTTTTCTATGGGTAAAAGTGAATACAACGCGTTCTGATCTAGCCGCCTAAGCTTAAGCTCAGTAGTGGTTATGAGAATCAGCACAGGCCACCTGGATAGATCCGGATGGCCTGTGCTTTGTAGAGTAAAGAGTTTACAAAAGGGTTTAAAATAGACAATGTCTCACCTCACAGACCGTGACTTTTTGCAAGATCAAAGTCTGTACGCATGTCTAATTCAGGAGTCACATTCACGGTGATGTTTACCGCATTTCAACCCGTGCTTGATCTTTTGAAGTGGCAAACATATCTAGTTTTGTCTGGTAGCTTGCAGTCTTCACATTAAATAATCCGAGTAAACTGTGGAACAGGTTGTCATGACTGTAGGTGGCTTGACGCGCCATGACCAAGGTGTCACGGTCGATATGATGGTCTGCGAGAAACTCCTCGTTAGCCCAGAAAATCAGGGGCACATGTGTCTGCTCTGCGGGGGCCAGCGAATAAGGAAGACCATGCAGGTATATGCCGTTTTCGCCGAGGGATTCACCATGGTCAGAGACATAGAGCATGGCCGTTGCGAAGTCCTGAGCTTTTAACATCTCGATAACCCTGGAGAGCAGGTAATCTGTATAGAATATGGTGTTGTCGTAGGCATTGACAAGCTCCTGCTGAGAACAGTCCTGTACATTGTCCTGTGCGCATTCCGGCAGAAAGGGTTTGAATGCTTCTGGTGTTCGTTTGTAGTAAGAGGGCCCGTGGCTACCCTTGGTATGCAAGATGATCAGGTTGGCCCCCGAAGCCTTGGCCAGTAATGGCTCGAACCCCTCCAGCAAAATCTCGTCAAAGCAATTATTCGAATTACAGAGCCTTGGATCGGTCTGATCTGACAGGCTCTCGTAGACGACTCGATCAGAGACGCCCTTGCTGCCGGAATCATTGTCACGCCAGACCACATTGACGCCGGTATGGTTAAGTATGTCGAGCAGGTTTTCGGAGCGCTTCGCCAAGCTGAGCGAATAGTGGTCGCGCTCCTGAAGGGAAAACATGCACGGAAGTGATTCGGCTGTCGCCGTACCGCAAGCTTCGACATCAGGGAAACTGATAACATCTTCGTTCGCTAGCTGTGGATTCGTATTACGCTGATAGCCATTCAGGGAAAACGATTGTGAGCGGGCCGTCTCGCCGACCACGAGAACGAGGACCTCTTTTTGCCCTGTCTCAGAACGCCTGGCATCTTCGGCGACAGTTACAAAGGGCTCGTTTTTATGAGAAAAATATCTCGATTTGACGACTTTCTTGAGAGAGTGAATCACATGTGTCGGGTTGATATACACTTCCAGATCTTTGTTTGCTCGGCCAAACAAGGTGATCTCTTTGTAATTGGCAAAACCCATTCCGGCAACCAGTGCCAAGCTGCCTAAAATCACACCACTTTTCACGAATAGCTCACGTTTCCAGCCAAAATAGCGAACCCGTGTCAGGAACAGAAGGGCTATCGGTACAAACGCATAGAGGGTTAAATGCCTGAACAGGGGCCAGGTCAGAAGTTCCGTGGCTTCAGCAACATTCGTCTCGAGGATGTTGTGAATCATCGATTTGTCGATAATCACGCCGTAGGTGTCGGCAAAATAGCTGACGTTTGCACAGAGCAACAACATCAGCGCCAGGAAGGGTTTGAAGGTCCAGCGGAAAGCGAACAGAGTAAACACGAGGTTGAGAAGTAAGGTCAGAGCGACCCCCATAATTGCCAGCAAACTCCAACTCGCAAGGATGTCGGGTCTGAGCTTGTCGAGAAAAATATGCCAGAAATGCTGGTTGTCGAACAAGGTGATGAACAGGGCTGCTGACAGTGAGACTGTCGGCCAACCTGCTTGTGGTCGAAAAGCATGAAATCCGCTAAAATTTTTCTTCGCCATCAGCTTCTTATCTCTCTTTGTCAGTTATTTGGACTGCTTTCAGAAAAGTTCCAGCCATTAATCTCAGCAGTAACAACGCGGTTGTGCGCGTGCGAGGTCTTCCCATAACCGACCCTCACATCTGACGCATCTTTTTGAATTGCGACTATCTCATCAAATCCATATTGGACTAAACTCTTAAACTAAAAAAAGGGGCCTTTAAACATCAAGACCCCGGAGGCAACTTTTTTGACCTGCAGGAATCTCATTCTCATGATTTTATGAGAAGACTCCTGGTGAGATGAATCTTTGTGTTCACATTATGATCGGACACTACAATGAACTGTGTGACGGAAACGTCGAGAAAATGTGAAATTAATGTGAAAGATACCCTCCTGTGACTGGAACAGGTGGAGTGCCTGGAGTGTGAGCGTCACCATCCTTTTTCGGTTGTTTTTCACTCGCATAATCCTTGCCAAAAAAACCGTGGGCCACTATAACTTTGTTATGCATTCAACCGATCAGGAAACCATTGTTGTCCTCGACTTCGAAACCACCGGCATCTCTCCCGATTACGGTGACCGGGCCATAGAAATCGGTGCCGTAAAGATCAGGGCAGGGCAGATTCTGGAGCGTTTTCAGAGTTTGATGAACCCCGGTATTCGCGTTAGTCAGTTTATTGAAAATTACACAGGGATTACCAACCAGATGGTGCAGGAAGCACCAGGCGCCTCCGAAGTGATGCGGGCGTTTGCTGATTTTATCGGCGACAAGCCGCTGGTTGCTCATAATGCATCATTTGATAAACGTTTTCTGAATACAGAGTTTGCCCGAATCGGCCAGAAACACAGGGACAACTTTGGTTGTTCCATGCTGATTTCCCGCAGGGTTTATCCCGACGCGCCTAATCATAAACTGGAAACCCTGGTTCGCTACAAGGAGCTGCAGACTGATGGCACTTTTCACCGGGCTCTCGCGGATGCGGAAATGACTGCGTACCTCTGGATGGGGATGGCTGAGGACCTGCGTTCTTTTTACGGTTTTGATAAAGTGCCTTTTGTCCTGATGCGCGACCTGGCAAAGGTTCCCAAGGCTCAGGTGAGCGCTTATCTTTTAAAGAGCCTGAACAGTTAAGGGCATCTATTAATGAAGTCTTTTGAAATGTTTCCCTCTTTATTCAATATACTTAAGACCGCTTTCTTCATGTTGTGTCTCATGGGTTTTTTTGCTTCTGTTTGCTATGCTGAAATCATCAAGCTTGGGCCATGGAACGAAGCCGCCCTCGTGCAACTGGTCTCGACTGCACAGCAAATCGATAACCCCGGCGAAGCCATCGTTGCGCTCTCCGAGCCTTTCAAAGGCTCTCCTTATGCCAAAAACACTCTACAGGGAAGTCCTGATGCCCCGGAAGAGCTGGTCATTAACTTCTCTGAATTCGATTGCTTCACTTTTCTGGACGTCGTTGAGGCCCTGCGGCGTAGTTCCCGTTATGAAGACTTCTCCGACAATTTAAAGGCTGTTCGGTACCTTGACGGTAAGGTCATGTATGAAAAACGCAGACATTTTTTCAGTGATTGGCTAGTCGGCAATGTACCGGTTGAGGATGTTACCGTCAGGGTTGGCAAGGGACGGGCGCTGTCAGTCGATAAACAGCTTAACCTTAAATCTGATGGTTCTCTCTGGTTAGATGGAATTGCTGTAACTCCGCGGCAGGTTGATTACCTGCCAACCATGAATGTTGATGAAGAAATTCTTGCTGCTCTGCGGCCTGGTGATTATGTCGGAGTATTCAGTCCACTGCAGGGTCTCGATGTCAGCCATACAGGCATAATCGTCAGAGCGAAGGGCCAAACTCTTCTCCGGCATGCCTCGTCTCGCAGCGAAACAGGTCGCGTTGTTGATGAAGCTTTGCTGCAATACCTGAAGGGCAAGCCCGGCCTGGTTGTTTATCGTGTTAAGCCATGATATCCATCAAAGACCGTCCATATCTGCTGTTGACCCTGGCTGTCCTCTTCTGGGCCGGTAATTTTATTCTGGGGCGGGCTTTTCATACTGAGATCCCTCCGATTGCCCTGGCTTTCTGGCGTTGGCTTGGTGCCGCAATACTGGTCACCTGGCCAGCACTGCCATATTTGCGTCGAGACCGAAAAGAACTGCTTGAGGCCTGGCCGGCTGTCACCCTGTTGTCTCTCCTCGGCATTGCGGCTTTCAACACCCTCGCTTACAGTGGTCTGCAATATACCCAGGCGATCAACGCTTTTCTGCTGCAGTCGATGATGCCGGTCCTGATCGTCCTCTTCTCGTTTTTGATCTTCCACGATGGCGTGACACGTCTGCAAAGCCTTGGTATCATGGTGTCGCTCAGTGGCGCCGTTTTAATTGTTGTCCGGGGTGATTTTGCGAGACTGCAATCTTTGACTTTCAATCGCGGAGACCTGTTGGTGTTTGCCGCGATCGCATGCTACGCCGGCTACTCGGTTATGCTGCGAAAGCGGCCACATGCCCACCCTCTGGCTTTTATCGCGACAACTTTCTGGCTCGGCTCATTTTTCCTTGTGCCTCTCTATCTCTGGGAAACTCTCACGGTTGCCAGCCTGGAACTTAACCTTTCGACTCTGCTGGTGCTGGGTTATGTCATGATCTTTCCTTCAATCGTTTCTTACCTTTGTTTTAATCGTGGAGTCGAACTGGTGGGAGCCAACCGTGCGGGCCTCTTCATTCACCTGATGCCGGTGTTTGGAGGGTTGATGGCTGTGGTTTTTCTTGGTGAGGTCTTCGGTTGGTATCACGCTGTCGGAGTTGCGCTGATTGGCCTGGGTATTTATCTGGCAACACGTAAGCGCTCCGTCGCTGTCTCCAGCTAATGCTTTCGTAGAGAAAAAACCCATGCATTCTGGCTTTGAAGCTTGTATAAAGATGAAACCGTTTTCTGCGGTTCATTCATTCCTGTGGATACGGCAAGGAGACTTATGAAGATACACGATAAATTCTTGATGTATGGTTTGTGCGGAGTCAGCGTTATCAGCTCATTTCTCTTCATCATGTATGGCATGAACATTATCCTGGCGGACAGTGCCGCCCACGGCCTGATGGTGTTTGCCTACGTGACGACGGCCTATGGTCTTGCCAATGTGACAATCCTGAGCCTGGCGTGGAGCAGCCGTGAGAAGTGGGCCAGTGTGGCGAATAAGTTTATCGCTCTCTGCTATCTGGGTGTCTTTGTTATGGATATGATCAACAAGGGCAACAAGAGCCAGCTCGGAGCGCTCGGTATCCTGGTTGTTGCCGTGATCCTGCTTGCGAACTGGTTCGCCGTCACAAAGGTCATTGAACGTGACTGATTGTTGATGGTTTTGTCGGTCTTATCTGTGTTGCTTTGCTTGACAATCCCGGTTGGCTTGAGAATATGAAGTTACCTTTGTTTCCTCTTACTTCAAGGAGCTCCTGCCATGTCCCTTATTCCTGGTTATACTCCTCCCGATTTTACCCTTGCTCACCTGGTTAATGCTCCTGTTGTTACGACTGTCGAGGCACCGGCTGATGGTGTTGTGCCGGGAAACTTTCATGGCACCTCAAACCACCCTGAGTATGTTCATCTCGGGGGTGGGCATTGGCTGCTCGTGCCGGAGAGCCGTATGGATGCGGTTATGGTTCTGAAGGGTGACGCAGTTGATGTCGTTGAGGCCCGTCGGGTCCATAAGGGTGATCAGGTGGTCGTCGGTCGTACCGAAAACGGTGAAGAGGGGGTTTATGTCCACGTCGTAGGTTTTCAACCGCCGGCGAAAGAATCAGTAGATAAATTCTCCTTTCGTACCCGGGGTACTCGAGAGACGCCTTTCTCCCGCTATTACGACGACCTGTACGACGTACTTCGTCATGATCGTGACCATGGTCACATTGTCTGGGTGCTTGGCCCGGCGGTTGCATTTGACAAGGACAGCCGCAACGCCATGCAGGGACTGGTGGAGAACGGCTACTGTCATGGCTTGTTGGCAGGCAACGCTCTGGCCACACATGACCTGGAGGCGGCCTTTTATCAGACTGGATTAGGGCAGAATATTTATTCGCAAACCCTGCAGCCTCTTGGTCATTACAACCATCTCGATATCATCAATGAGGTGAGGAGCCGCGGTTCGATTGCCAAAACGATTACAGAGCTGGATTTAAAGGACGGTATCATTTATGCCTGTGAAAAGCATAAGGTGCCTTATGTCCTGGCAGGCTCTATCCGTGATGACGGGCCGCTTCCGGAAGTGATCTCGGATGTGTATAAGGCACAGGATGCCATGCGTGAGCACGCCCGAAAGGCAACGACGGTGGTCGCTCTCGCAACGCAGTTGCACTCGATCGCTTTTGGAAATATGGTCCCCAGCTACCGGGTTCTGGAAGATGGTAGCGTGCGTCCGGTCTTTTTCTATATTGTCGACATGTCTGAGTTCAGCGCTGACAAGCTGGCAAATCGCGGTTCTGCTCAGGCCGTTGCCATCCTGACCAATGCACAGGATTTCATGGTTAATCTGTGGAACAATCTTAAAAACTGAGCCTGGTTCACAAGGAGTGCTATGAAGAAGGCCGTGCAGATCATAGGCGTGCCCGTTGATTTAGGTCAGTCTCATCGCGGCGTTGATCTGGGTCCTGGTGCTTTGCGCTATGCCGGGCTGGCTGCCCGACTTGAGCAGCTTGGTTACGAGGTGCATGACTCGGGGAACCTCAAGGTTCCGGTGCGCGAATCGCTCAGTCATGAAAGACCGTATAATTATCTGCCGTCGATCCGCGAGATTTGCGAGGACGTCTGTGCTGCAGGACAGCAGGCGATAGCCAGGGGGCACATCCCTGTCTTTCTCGGTGGCGATCACTCGATCTCGGTCGGCTCCATCTCCGGTGTCACCCAGGAGGAACCGGCGGGGGTTCTCTGGATCGACGCCCATGGCGACTTCAATACCGCATTGACTTCAAACTCTGGCAATATTCATGGCATGGCTCTGGCGCTGCTGCTTGGTCATGGTTATCCGGATCTCGTCGATATCGGACGCCCCGGTGCGAGCCTCTTACCTGAGGATGTGGTCATGATCGGTGTGCGGGATCTCGATGTAAAGGAACGTGAGAATCTGAGGGAAAGCGGTGTTACCGTTTACACAATGCGTGATGTCGATGAGCGAGGCATGGGGAAAATTGCCGGCGAAGCGCTCGAGCGCTTGAGTCACCGCAAACGCCTGCATGTCAGCCTGGATATCGACGCTTTGGACCCACAGGCCTCGCCGGGCGCCGGGACCCTTGTGCCGGGCGGGCTGACATACCGTGAGGCCCAGTTGTTGATGGAGATTGTCGCTGACTCAAGGCGACTGAGTTCTCTCGATATCGTTGAGATCAACCCTATTCTCGATAATCTCAATAAAACGGCGACCTGTGCGGTCGAGTTAACGGCGTCACTCTTTGGCAAACGGATCATCTGATTTGTTACGCCAGGGGGATAACGTAGAAAAGCACCGCGAAAAAGTGCAGAATGCTACCCAGAAGGACAAAGCCGTGCCAGACAGCATGGTTGTAGCGCATGCTTTCCCAGAGATAGAAAACCACTCCGGACGTGTAAGCCAGTCCGCCCAGCAAAAGTAAGACCAATCCTCCTGTGGCAACGGAATCGAGCATAGGTTTGATTGCGACGACGACCACCCAACCCATGCCGATGTAGAGCGACAGAGAGACTCCCTGCCAGCGACGCAAGAGTGAAACCTGGAAGAAAATACCCAGTAAGGCTAAGGTCCAGACAACGCTAAAGAGTGTCCAGCCCCAGGCGCCACGAAGATTGACAAGCATAAAGGGTGTGTAGGTGCCTGCAATGAGGAGGAAAATCGCTGAATGATCGAGAATGCGCATGATGCTTTTGGCGCGCGGTATCTGGATACTATGGTACAGGGTTGAGAACGCATACTGCAGAATCAAGGTCGTAGCAAAGATGCTGCAGCTGACCATGTGCCATGTGTTGCCCAAACGATTGGCGAAGCCGATCAGTACGGCCATACCGGTAATTGCCAGAAGCAGCCCGACGCCATGAGTAATGCTGTTGGCGATTTCTTCGCCAACGCTGTAACTGGGGATGTCTTGTTCGGTTCGCATCATCTGTCTCCGTCAGCTTCTGAGAATTCAATGCTTCATCATGAGCGTTTATTATGCCTTTATCCATGGCTGCTGAAGGTAAAACTTTTGTAACGATGTCTGCTTGGTTTAATGTGTTCTCCGGATAACTCTATTTGCCAAATAAATTCATGTTGTTGTAGATTGCTTCTGTTGATTTGTTGGGGTCTTTTCCCACTTTGTTTATACTCCATGATAAGGGTCAATCAAATTTACCAGTGCAATCAAGAGAAAGCGCTTTCCAACGAGTCGCGAGGACTCAAAGAAATTAAAGTGGCATGGTCGTCAGTGTGATGTTTATAGCTTTGTTCTCTGCGATCTTTGCGCTCTGCGTTAAGATCTTTTTATAGTTATTAGGTCCAAAATTTACTTGTGAGAGTGCCTGTCGTTCTATTTCGGGTGACTCACGGCGTCAGAAGTGTGGAGAGTCTCCCTTGGCTGGAACCAGTTTACTTACCCTGATTGATGATATTGCGAGCCTCCTTGACGACATTGCCCTGATGTCCAAGGTGGCAGCCAGAAAAACCGCAGGAGTGCTTGGTGACGACCTGGCGCTGAATGCGGAGCAGGTGATCGGCGTTCGTGCCGAGCGCGAAATTCCCGTTGTGTGGGCAGTCGCAAAAGGGTCATTCAAGAACAAGTTGATTCTCGTTCCCGCAGCACTTTTGTTGAGCGCATTCATACCATGGGTCATTACTCCGTTGTTGATGCTTGGTGGTGCCTTCTTGTGTTTTGAAGGCTTCGAGAAGATTGCTGACAATTTTTCGCACGGCAAAGAGATAAAGAGGAAAAAGAGAACAGAGAGAATTCAGGCCATAGCTGACCCAAAGGTCGACATGGTGGGGCAGGAACGAACAAAAATCAAAGGGGCAATCAGGACAGACTTCATTCTCTCAATAGAGATTATTGTCATCGTCCTCGGAGCCGTTCAGGGGTCTTCCATGGCTGTTCAGATCACTGTGGTATCCGGAATGGCATTGCTCATAACGGTCGGCGTCTATTCTCTTGTTGCCGGTATCGTCAAGATTGACGATGCCGGCCTGTATTTGATCAAGGTTCCTGCGGTTGATACCTGGGGGAGGCTCTGCCGCAAGGTCGGCAGTGGCCTGCTGACTCTGGCGCCACTGCTGATGAAAACCCTGTCGATTGTCGGCACGGCTGCAATGTTCATGGTAGGCGGCAGCATCCTCATGCACGGACTCCCCGGCGCACATCAACTAACCCATCCTCTGGCGGAGGCGATTCAGGACCTCCCCCTCGTCGGAGGAGTCACCTCTGCATTGGTGCCAACTATCGTAAACGCAATAGTCGGTCTCGTCGCCGGAGGCTTGCTGGTGTTTCTGGCATCGCTGGGTAAAAACATCCTCGTCAGGCTGAAGCCGGCTCGTTAAGTCTTTTTTCCGTCTCCTGCCGAGACAGCTTCGGCTGGTGCTCGGTTGAAATTGATGCTGTGGATTGATTCTGTGTGATTTTTCTTATTGATCGTGAGTCTGATGCGGTTCGTTCCTCACCATATCCTAGTGCCCCGTGCGGTTAATTCATACCTTCAATTTTCGGCGCTTTTGCCCCCTGCCTGCGTTACGGTTTCTCGGTTTAAGCCTGGCTAGACCTGCGTCACCGCGCCTTGCCAGGAACCAAAATCACGCGCAAATTGTGCGGCGAACTAGCCGCACGGGACACTAGCTTTATCCATCTTCTTTTTCCGAGCGCAGCTTCTTTATCTTGGGGAGCGGGCGCGTATTGCCATTGCTGTCTACCTGCGCGAAGGTGATGGTGGTTGAAAAGACATCGGTCTCTGCAGAAGATCCCGGGGCATCAGCGAAGACCTTGACACTGTACTGTACAGAGGATTCGCCGCGTTTGATCGGCTTGATGTTGAAACGTAGAATCGAGCCATTGGCCACGGGCCTGCGGAAGCTGATCTGATCCATGCCTACCGTAACCAGTGGACAACCGGGAAAATCGAGGGAGGCGGCCAGCCAGGCATATTCGTCCACCCATTGTAAGAGCGCTCCGCCAAAGAGAAAGCCGTAATGATTGAGATGCTCCTGACGGACAATTGCGTAGTTGTTCATAGCTTGCTTTCGTTACAGTGGATTTATTCGGAGGGGGCTTCAATCCGGGTCTGACATTCTTCTATCCATTCGAACAGCTCTTTCATCTCAAATGGCTTGCGCAGGTAATGAATGCCCAGATCATTTAATTCATTCATATAGTGAATTGTCAGGTAACCGCTGATAATCGCGACATTGCCCTGAGCCAGAGGCCAACAACCTGAGCTCTTGAGCTGCTTGCAGAAATCAATGCCTTCAACATTCGGCATGACGATGTCTGCGATCAGGACGTCGGCACAAGGTTCGTCTACCGGACAGGGGCAATTCAACCTGTCGAAGAATTTAAATTCAGTTGGATCAGAGAGAGCCGTCACTTCGTGGCCCTTGTTCTCAAGGGCTGTTTTCAGAAGGTCGCGGATGCTTTTGTCATCGTCAAAAACCAGAATTTTCAATTTTTATTTCCTGTCCCGTTTGCTGAATTTGCTTCACGCTAAACAATTTTACCAGAAAATATTAAGTATGGGGCCTGGCATTTAAACCGAGGATTGATTCATCAAACGGCCTTTAGCCTTTTGCTCCTCTGTGTAGCCAGCTATGAAAGAAAACCGGGGCAGCAAAGGACTCCTTTGATCAGAGTGCTAATGTCTGGTGTCGGAATTTTGCTGCTTGTTGAATATCTGACAACTGTCTGAACTGCTGGAGGGTAGCAGGTGTCTGTATCTGGCAAACACGGAGTATCCAACACGAGAAGCGAAATGGATTCCGGGCAGACCTACGAATGAAGACAACAGCGGGTAGAAAGGCGAAGGAAGCGCTTCCCATAGCCTTCTGAAGGCTTCAACCCCGGTAAAAAAATGACCATCTGCATCACGTGCATGCAACGACTGCCTTAAACTCGCCTGCCGTTTTACCGTATGCTTCAGCTTCGAAATCAGCCCCGGCGATATTGACGAATTTGACCCGTTGGTCGGCTATCGAACGATAGTAGCTGATCTCAGTGCTGCACACCCCGCAGCCGCCGTCGTAGAATATTGTCAATGGATAATTGATTTTCATGACATGCTCCTCTTTGTGGCCGGTTAGAATGTTGACAATTGTCATTATAACCGAGTTTCGTTTTGTGTGCCTGTTGCCTCTGCGGGGTTACGCCAGTTTGCCAAATTTTCTTTTCACTTTGACCTTTAATCTTTCCTTCTGCATGCTATAAATACACTGAATGACAGGTGAAAGTGAGCCATGGAAATTATCGATCGACTGAATACGGCGACCTTGATTGCTCAGCGGGAAGACGATCTCCCTGATTTTTTTGCAGCTCGCATTGATAAGATTGCTGAGCAACTGAAGGGTTGCCCTCAATTACAGGTTGACGTGGAAGAGTTGATAGAACAACTGACTCTCTACGATACCTACGCTCAGACCGGTTACATCGGCATGGGTGTCAACAATAACATCCTTGACGCAACTCTCGCGCGCATCGAAAAAAAGCTGCTCGAATGTGTTCAAGGGACATAAGGAGGAATTATGAAGGCGAGTATCGAATATTGCACCATGTGAGGTTATGAAGTCCGCGCTGCCAGTTTGGCGGCCCTTCTGAAGAAGCATTGTGGCCACGCGGTTGAATTGATCAAATCGACCGGGGGAGTCTTTGAGGTTGTGGTTGATGGTGAGCTGGTTTATTCGAAGAAAGTGACCGGCGAGTTTCCAGATGAACAGGAGTTGGTCAAACAACTTGTTAAATCATCAATGAAAGGTGAATCATGTCTATAAAAACGGTTTTTATTACCGGTGCCTCGGCCGGTTTTGGTGAAGCCTGTGCGAGAATATTTGCTGCTGAAGGTGCTCGACTGATTCTGACCGCACGGCGTGCAGAGAGGCTCGAGGCTTTACGTGATGAGCTGGATGCAGCAGCTGCCGGAATTCATGTCGTCCAACTGGATGTTCGTGACCGTGCCGCTGTCGAGGCGGCGGTAAATGCTCTGCCTGAAGGCTTCCGTGAGGTCGATGTCCTGGTTAATAACGCCGGGTTGGCGCTGGGACTTGAACCTGCTCATCAGGTTGATATTGAAGACTGGGAGGTCATGGTTGATACCAATATCAAGGGTCTGATGTACTGTACCCGTGCCATTCTGCCCGGCATGGTTGAACGTAAACGGGGTCACGTCGTTAATATCAGCTCGACAGCAGGCTCTTGGCCTTATCCCGGGGGAAACGCTTACGGCGGCACCAAAGCCTTTGTTACTCAGTTTTCTCGCAATCTGCGGGCAGACCTGGCCGGCAAGAAAGTCAGGGTGACGTGTATTCAGCCCGGTATGGCGGAAACGGAGTTTTCCAATGTTCGCTTTAAAGGGGATGACGATAAGGCCGATCAGTTTTATGAAGGAACAGACCCATTGACCGCAGTTGATATCGCTGAGACTGTTGCCTGGGTGGTTAACCGACCGGCACACGTCAATATCAATACCCTTGAAGTGATGCCTGTAAGTCAATCCTGGGGACCGATGGCCATTCATCGACAGGGATAGGCTGCTGCCCATCTGCAATAAAAAGGGACAGTTCCCGCGTGGGAGCTGTCCCTTTTTATTGCGACTTCTTTAGCGCTCTGTCTACAGAACCCAAGTTAAAGCTGGCCCCAAAACATCCCACCTAACCAGTAAAGCAACATGCCCACCAGAACTGTTGCGCCAAGGCTTCTTGTCTTTAAAGAAAAAAGCAGGGTTGGTATTGCAACCAAAAGCTCCAGTTTGCCGAAGGCAAAGCTGCGTGTCGCCGCATCGGTAAAGAGTGATGGTGCGATCAAGGCGCTGAGGATTGCGACCGGGATCAGGCTGAGCCAGTCTATCAGCCATTGAGGTATCTTTTTATGCGCCAGGTAGAGCAGGGGCAGGGCGCGGGGCAGGTAAGTAACCAGGCCCATTCCTGCAAAGAGGAGGAAGTAGTCGTTAAAAGTCATTGACTCCTCCTGTAACGCCTCTTCATGAGGTAGCCGACTGTCGCTGCGCTTATTGAAGCCCCGACTATATAGGAATCACCGGGGATGATCAGGTACCACAAGGTGGAAAGTGTCGCTGCCAGGATGCCTGTAAAAACATAAATCCGCCCCTGGATTTGAAAGACCAGCAGACAGATAAACATACCGGTCAGTGCATAGTCGACTCCCAAAGCACCCTGTGGAACAAACTGGCCGATCAAGGCCCCACAGATTGTTGCCATAACCCAGACACTGTTCGCCGTATGATTGACGATCAATGCCTGCTCTCGGCCCCAGGCTCCTTCCCGGAACCTGGTCAGATTAACCGCAAAACTTTCATCGGTGACGCCGTAGGCGTATAGAGCCAGAAACTTGCGATTAACCCCTTGCAGGTAGACGGCCAGGGCAGAACTCATGAGTACATGACGCAGGTTGACAACGAAGGTGGTGAGTATGATTGCCGGGGACGATGCTCCTGCCGCAAGCATGGCGACACAGATAAATTGGGCGCTGCCAGCGAAAACCAGTATGGACATCATTGCCACAGACCACCATGGCAAGCCGGCTTTCTGTGCAAGGACACCAAGGGCGAGTCCAATGGGGAAGTATCCCAGACAGATTGGCCAGGCTGCAGTTACTCCCTGGCGCAAGGTCTGTTTGTTTTTTAAGGAGGTTTCGTTCATGGCTGGATCTATTCCTGCAACGAAGAGTACGAAGGATACGAAGATAAGCTATTCTCCCGGGCCCTTAAGGCTTCAATCTCGTTGCTGAGAGGTGGCAGGTTATCTGGAATATCGCGATAATTCAAGTCACACATCAGCCCTTTCTGGGGGCGCGATTGTGCCCAAGGGTTTGTTCTTTGATTTTTTGTGTGAACTGTTTTTCGTGCTCTTCGTGGTCATAAGGTTGGCAAGTTAGAGAATAAAAAAGGGCGCCTGAAAGCGCCCTTAGAGGTTAACTGTTAATGGTTTTTTAAAGAACCTGACGCAAGAAAGCTTTGGTCCGTTCTTCCTGTGGGGAAGTAAAGAAATGCTCGGGAGTGCCTTCTTCGACCAGCTTGCCCTGATCCATGAAGAGCACCCGGTCGGCCACTTCGCGGGCAAAGCCCATCTCATGGGTCACTACGACCATGGTCATGCCTTCGCGAGCCAGCTGCTTCATGACTTCCAGAACTTCGCCGACCATCTCCGGGTCCAGTGCGCTGGTCGGTTCATCAAAGAGCATGATTTTCGGATCCATGGCCAGCGCCCTGGCGATAGCAACGCGCTGCTGCTGACCACCGGAAAGGCGGATTGGATATTCATGTTCTTTCTCTGCTATACCGACTTTCTGCAAAAGCATGCGGCCTTTTTCCTCGGCTTCTGCATCCTTCCGTTTGCGAACCACCTGTTGGGCCAGGACAATGTTTTGCAGTACGGTTTTGTGCGGAAACAGGTTGAATTGCTGGAAAACCATGCCGACTTCACGCCGGACCAGGTTGATGTCGGTTTTTTTTGACGTCAGGTCAACGCCATCAATCTCTATTTTTCCTGAGGTTGTCGATTCAAGGCCGTTCAGACAACGCAGGTAGGTTGATTTCCCCGAACCGGAGGGGCCGATGATAACGACAACTTCGCTGGGCTTGATATGAGCCGTAACGCCATCGACAGCATGGACTGTCTGGCCGCGGCCGATAAAGGTTTTTTTCAGGTCAACTGTCTTAATCACTGACTGCAAGCCTCCGTTCCACCCAGGAAATCACCTGGGACAGCACCGACGTCAGCATCAGATAAAGGAAAGCGACGACGAACCAGATCTCGAAGGTGGCGAAGGTGGAGGTGATAACCTCGCGGCCACTCTTGGTGAGATCTGTAATAGCGATAATAGAAACCAGCGATGAATCCTTGATCAGGCTGATAAACTGGCCGGCCAATGGGGGCAGGGTGCGTTTAAAGGCCTGAGGCAGAATGATGTAAATCATCGCCTGGGGGATGTTCATGCCGAGAGAGCGAGCGGCTTCCATTTGACCCTTGGGGATCGACTGAATGCCGGCGCGAATGATTTCTGCAACGTAAGCGCCTGCAAAAATAGCCAGGGCGCTGATGCCGGCTATGATACGGCTGATGTCGAGGACGGTGCCGAGGAAGAAATAGAAGATAAAAATCTGCACCAACAGCGGGGTCCCGCGAATGAGCTCAATATAGAAAACCGAAAGACTTCGCAGGGTCGGATTATTGGAGACCCGGCAGAGTCCGGTAATCAGTCCAATGACCATGCCGAAAATACTTGCAACCGCCGAGATCCAGAGTGTGGTCCACAGACCCCACAACAGCGGACCGGCGCGCCATTCGAAGACAGCGCCGAGGTAGTCGCCCTGAAAGAGGTCTTCCCCTTCGCTGACTTCAACGGCATTACTGTCTACTTGAAAAAATTTCTCTTCACCCTGTTCACTGACCACTTTGATCTGAGTCTGATCGCCAAGGTCTGAAAGTGAGGCGACTGTACCATCAAAGGGGATCGAGACCAGGGTCTCATCCTCGTAAATGAAGTACTGGGGGACTCGATTCCAGCGCCAGGTGTAGTCAATCTTTTTGGTGGCGACCCAGAGCCCTGCACACAACATGAAGAGAATAAAGAGGGTCAGAAAGTGCCAGGGGATATTTTTAGTAATTATCTTCAAAGTCTCTTTTCCCGAGGTTCAGACAGAAAGATGGCGGGGCTGCTTAATGGGCAGCAGCCCCGCCATGCTGTATGTTCTATTACTGGAGCTCTTTAAGCCATTCGTCGCTCAAGAACCACTTCTTGTAAATTTTGTCGTAGGTGCCGTCGTTCTTTGCCTGAACGAGGAAGTTGTCCAGCCAGTTGATGAAGTCGGCATTGCCTTTGTTGACGGCCCATGCCAGAGGCTCATAAGTGAAAGGCTCGTCGAGAAGAACAACTTTGCCCTGGCCCTTTTCCGCGAAGGCAATGGCGTTGAAGGGCAGGTCGTAAACAAATGCATCGATCTTGCCGTTAAGCAGATCCATAACGCCTTCCTGCTCGGTCTCAAAAGAAATGTAATCGGCATTAGGGATCATGCGCTTGGTGGCTTGCTCGCCGGTGGTGCCGAGCTTGGAGGCCACCTTGTACTTCTTGTTGTTCAAATCCTTGTAGGATTTGATCTCATCGGCTAATTTCTTGTCAACCAGGATGCTCTGGCCAATAACGATATATGGCTTGGCAAAGCCGATTTTCATGTTGCGTTCCTGGGTCAGGGTCATGCCGCTCATGATCATGTCAAACTTCTTGGTGATGAGAGCCGGGATGATACCGTCCCAGGCGGTGCTGACCAGCTCAAGCTTAACGCCCATGGCTTTTGCGATGCGCTTCGCCATGTCGACGTCAAAACCAATGATTTCACCTTTTTTGTTAGTCATTTCGAAAGGCATGTAGCCGGGCTCCATACCAACACGCAGGGTGCCGCGCTCAAGAATGTCATCGAGGGTGTCTGCAGCAGCAACACCGGGCAGGATGACACAAAGAGCCAGCAGGCAGGCAATCAGTAGTTTGACTTGTTTCATGTTTGTTCCTCCTTGGATAGATATATTAGGTATGACTCAGCCGAACCGTTCGGCATATACATGCTTTAGTATGATTTCCCTTCATCGAGGAGCTCGGAAATTGACATCTGGATGTTGCACTGGGGACAGCGGGGCAGATCTTCGATCGGCAGATAGATGATCTCGGTGTAGCGGCAGCGCGGGCAAACAACTTCGATCGGTTCTTTCTTGCCACGACTCATGGTAAGTTCTCTCTGGCGCATTGCGAAATCAATTGAAATAACAGTACTAAAGCTTATACCATAGCGACTTCTGCTGAAACAAGACTCTAACAGGTTTTTACCGGATATCTATGCATCTGAACAACAAACGCCAGCTGCACGCTGAATTCATGTTGGCAACTGTGACAATCTTTCTGGGGGGCAACCTTTCCCATCGTCAAGGATGCCATTGGTGAAATGCCTGTGATGGCCTTCCTCTGGGTGCGTTTTGCCATGGCGGCCATTCTCCTGTTCTTTCTTGCCGGTCGGGCCAGACTGGCGTCTCTCGATCGCCGTGCCTGGCGACTTGGTATTTTACTTGGAACTTTGCTTTTCTCTTCCTATCTCTTTCAAACCTTTGGCCTGGAGCGGACGTCATCGGCAAACACCGGTTTTCTCACCGGGTTAGGCGTGGTATGGGTCCCCCTGATGGCAGGACCCATGCTTAAGAAACCGGCCGCCTTTGGTTCAAAACTTGGTGTCGGACTGGCCCTGCTCGGCCTCTTTCTGCTGACCTGGCATACTCCCTGGACAATTAACTTCGGAGATCTGCTGGTTGTGATCTGCTCGGTATTTGTTGCTCTGCATATTATTGGCCTTGATGCATTTACCAAGGGTTATGACCCAAGGGCGCTGACTTTTGTGCAGATCCTGACCATGGCCGTCCTTGGCTGCATCGGCAGTCTGGTCTTCGAGCCGACCTCCTGGCCTCAGGTATGGAGCGGATCATTGGTCTTCGCTTTTGCCATTACAGCGGTCTTTGCGACAGCCTATGCTTTCTGGGCGATGACGACCTTCCAGAACCGTACGACACCGACCCGTGCCGCACTGATCTATACCCTTGAGCCTGTTTTTGCCGCTGTTTTCTCGGTCTGGTTGGCCGGTGACCGCCTGACGACGATTGGCTGGTTCGGTGGTGCGATGATCGTTGTCGGCATGATCGTCGCCGAGGTCTGGCCTCTTCTGACTCAGAAAACGGATGGCCTGGTCACTGTCGAAGAGTGAACGCCGGTGGATTGATAACGACAGCGGCAAGGTTTACAAAGCCACCTGCCATAGCCAGGCTTTTCTGGTATATTGTCCGCAGGTTGCAGTTGAATGATCATGGAGGTTTTATGTCAGGGAAAATCGGTTATAAAGACCTGGTTGCAGATGCTGAACAACGTATAGAGACCATTACGGCTGGGGCGGCGCTCGCCTCCTTCGATGCACCGGACGTGGTCTTTGTTGATTTGCGAGATGTCCGTGAGTTGAAGAGGGAGGGGAAAATCCCCGGGGCTTTTCACTGCCCCCGAGGTCTCCTCGAATTTTGGATTGACGCGGAAAGTCCTTATTACAATAAGATCTTTGCTGAAGAGAAACGCTTTATCTTTTATTGCAACCTCGGTTGGCGATCGGCGCTTGCAACAGACATCGCTCAAAAGATGGGCTTGAAAAGCGTCTGTCACATTGATGGTGGTTTCGAGGCCTGGAAGAATGCAGGCGGAGCCGTTGAGGAAAAATAGCTGACAGCGGATTGTCGATGCTGACGGAGGAAAGAGGTATGTATGTGCTCGCAATTAATGGCAGCCCACGTATCGGTGGCAATACGGAATTGCTGCTGAAAGAAGTGCTGGATGAACTTGCCACAGCCGGTTGGAATACGGAACTGGTCAAGGTTGGTGGGACCGAGATTCGTGGTTGCATCGCTTGCCAGCAATGTTTTGAAAATAAAGACAATTCATGTGCCGTCAAGTCAGATAATTTTAACGACATTTTTACCAAGATGCTGCAGGCTGACGCCATGATTCTGGGATCTCCTACCTACTTCGCTGCCGTATCTGCAGATTTAAAAGCCCTGATCGAAAGAGCAGGCTATGTCGCCTATGCCAACGATCAGGCTTTTTCCGGCAAACTTGGTGCAGCTGTTGTGGCCGTCAGAAGAGGTGGTGCAAGCCATGCTTACGACACCATCAATCATATGTTTCAAATGTCCAGAATGATCATTCCCGGCTCAACCTACTGGAATATGGGCTTTGGCCTGCATAAAGGTGACGTGCTCGAAGACGAAGAGGGGCTGGCCAACATGCGTCATATTGGCAAATGCATTGATTGGTTGGGAAGAGCCATAAAGCCCGCTATCGCCAGTTACCCGAAATCCTAATCCTTAAGTTGCGCTGCAAGTGAAGAGAGATAACTTATGAGTGAATTACCCGAATGTCCAGAATGTGGTTCTGAATATACCTACGAAGACAGGGAGCTGTACATTTGCCCGGAGTGCGCCCATGAGTGGAGCCTGAACGCAGTTGAAGAAAGCCCTGATGACGTCAGGGTCATTAAAGACGCCAACGGTAATGTTCTGCAGGATG
Organism: uncultured delta proteobacterium; assembly: GCA_963769955.1. Lineage (GTDB taxonomy): Bacteria > Desulfobacterota > Desulfuromonadia > Desulfuromonadales > BM103 > M0040. The sequence continues at coordinate 23,772 of CAVYNW010000001.1, read as the reverse complement.
GTGATACGGTCACCGTAATCAAGGATCTCAAGGTCAAGGGCTCTTCTCTGGTCGTCAAGGTCGGAGCCAAAGCCAAGAACATTCGCCTGGTCGACGGTGATCACGATATCGATTGCAAGATTGATGGTATCGGTGCCATGAAGTTGAAGTCGGAATTCGTCAAAAAGGCATAAAATCAAGCTATAGGGCTGTAAAGCTATAATGCTTGCAGCTTACAGCTTTACAGCTGCAGCTTACAGCCTTACAGCTCAGTTACAGCTTACAGCTTACAGCTTACAGCTTACGGCTTGTTCATTCCCCCCTCAGGTAAGACGCCGGTTTGTGCCCCAGGGCTTTCCAGGTTCCAAACAGCCCCAGAAGAACTGTCAGCGCGATACCTAGTTAAAATCGTCGTGACAACGGTTCCCGGATGCAAGGCAAAAGATATCTTCATCAAGCCCTTGAGGATTCCCATCGCTGCCAGGCTGCCGACAATCGCGCTGATAACCCCTGCAATTAAGCCCAGAAACAGAAACTCTGCTGCAAACGCACCCAGAATATCAAAGCGGGTCGCACCGCAAACCTTGAAGATGACAGCGTCGTGAATGCGTCGATGCTGATCGGCTGAGACGGCCCCTGCCAGCACCAGGAAGCCAATCAATACTGCGAGCGCGGCCATGCTGCGAAAGGCCGTACCGATACGTTCGAGCGTTCGAGAAACGTTTTTCAGAAGCTCTCGGGTGCTGATCGCAGAGACGTTGGGGAATTGTCTGGTAATTGCGGTAAATGCGATTTCTTCCTGCTCGGCAGGAACGTGGATGGAGGCAATGTTCGTCTGCGGTGCGTTCTCCAGAACTCCTGGCGAGAAGAGCAAGGCGAAGTTCAGGTCGAGTGTCGACCAATCGACCTCTCTCAAGCTGCTTATCCTGGCGGTCACATCTCGACCCAGAACATTGACCGTGAAGGTATCCCCTATACTTACCCCGAAGCCTTTGGCGAGATCCGCAGTGATCGAAACCAGTGGTTCTCCAGCATAATCCTCTGGCCACCATTCTCCTGCAACAATTTTTGTGTCCGGGGCTTTCTCTGCTTGCGTAACTTAAGAACCGGTCGCCACGTACGGCCCAACGTACCTCCTGGGCTATCTCTGCCATAGCCACAGGTTTCCCGGCAATGGCGGTTATACGCCCGCGCAGGGTCGGGTAGCGTTCGAACTTGGTCAGGCCCGGCAGAGCCCGGACGGTCTTCTCGAAGCTTGCAACCTGATCTGGCTGCAGGTCGAGGAAGAAGAAGGAGGGTGCCTGGTTGGGGATGGTTTCGTTGATCTTGTCATCGAGGTTGGCCTGTACCAGCATAATCGTAACCAGGGCAGTCAAGCCGAGTCCCAGTGAAAAAAGAGCACTCCCTGCCGGCGACCCGCGCCGATGTATGTTGCCCAGACCGAGTCGCAAAGCCGGGTTCTTGGGTTTCGGCAACAGTTGGGTCAAGCCTGACGACGCCAGCGGCAGCAAAACGGAAAATCACGAAGCAGAGGGATGCTCCGCAAATAAACCAGAACGCCAGACGTTGGTCACTGCTGGTCAAGATGGCCAATGCGGCCAGGCTGAAGGAGAACAAGGCGATCGCCGCCCTGATGCTGAGCCCGGGATTCCCCTTGCCGGCATCGCTGTAGCCCCGAAACAGTATGGACAGGTGACACCTGCCTGGCCAAACCTAAAGATTTTAAAGAAAAAATCAGCGCAATCAGCAGTCCGAAAAGGGCCGCGGTGAATAAGACATGCCAATAAATGGCCGGTACCAGGGGTACGGGCAGGTGGCTACCGATCAGCTGTTGTAAAATATAGGGCAGGAATGCGCCTGCGATGAGCCCTGCTGTCGAGCCCAGCAGCCCCAGGAACATGATCTGCAGCAGATAGGCTGTAAATACCAAGCGGCCAGGAGCCCCGAGGCACTTCATTGTTGCGATGTGTGTAATCTTTCCATCCAGATAACCGCGAACCGCACCGGAAACGCCGAGTCCGCCAACCAGTAAAGAACAGAGACCGATCAGGGTCATGTTCAGGTTCATTCGGTCGAGAAAGAAGGTGACGCGCGGGGCCGCTTCCCGCCAGCTTCGCACCCGCCAGCCGGCTTCGGGAAAACGTGACTGAATCTCTGTTTTAAGCTGATCGACAGTCTCGCGGTCAGGCAGACGCAGTCGATAGGAGTGATATACCAGGCTGCCGGGTTGCAGTAACCCTGTTGCCTTCAGCCCGGCAAGGCTAATCATGAAGCGGGGGCCGAGGTTGAAGGCACGCACCGCGCGGTCCGGTTCTGCTTCGATACTGCCTCTGATGATAAATTCTGCGCTGCCGACTTTAACCCTGTCGCCAATTTTTGCATTCAGGCGCGAGAGCAATGGGGCCTCCACCAGCGCACCGAAGTTCATCCTGAGAATCGAGCTCGTCCCGGAGGCTTATCTGGGGATCGCTCCTGAGTTCACCGTAGAGGGGATAATGCGGAATCGACCGCTTTCAACTCTGCCAGGACCCGCTTGTCACCGTTACTGTCGATGACCATGGTCCTCATCGTCGCGACGTGCGAGAATTGTCCTCGTTCAGCGAGAAAGCTCGAGCACCTCTTGCGGTAACTCACGATGGGCCAGGCGGACTTCCAGGTCGCCACCCAACAGGGCGCTGGCGTCGGCCAGCAGGCCGATCTTGGCCGATTCTGTAAAAGATCCGATCGCGCTGATGGCAAAAACCCCGAGGAAAAGGCAGGTCAAAAAAACACCAAAGCCACGTAAGCCGCCACGCAGCTCACGTCGGACCAGTCGGGTTGCCTGTATTAGGTGGTTGACCTCAAGTGCAGCCTCTCGCTTTCCTGGAGGCAGCCATCGATCATTGTCACAGAACGTTCGCAGCGTTCTGCAAGGTGTTCGTCGTGGGTGACCAGGACCAGAGTTGTCCCATGCTCCTTTTGCAGGTCGAACAGCAGGTCCATGACCATCTCGCCTGTCTCACGGTCAAGATTGCCGGTTGGCTCATCTGCAAGGAGGAGGGCCGGCTTAACAACAAAGGCCCGTGCCAGGGCGACGCGTTGTTGTTCTCCGCCGGAGAGTTCTCCCGGGAAATGATCCATCCTGTTACCAAGACCGGCGCTTCTCAAAGCTTCTGAGGCTTGTCCTGCCGGATTTTTGCCGCCTGCAAATTCCAGGGGCAGGGCAACATTCTCCAGTGCTGTCATCGTCGGGATGAGATGAAATGACTGGAAGACAATGCCGACATGCTCGCGACGAAAGCGCGCCAGGCCATCTTCGTTGATGGTGGTCAGGTCAACACCCGCGACCCGTACCTGGCCAGAGGTTGGCCTCTCCAAGCCCGGAGAGAGCCATCAGCAAAGTCGTCTTGCCCGCACCTGAGGGGCCAAGGACGCTGACGGTTTCACCGCTTGGCGATGGAGAGGTTAACTGCCACGCAGGATATTGACCGCTCCTGCACCGCCGACTAGACTGAGATGAAGATCTACAATATTAACCAGGGGTTCAGTCATGCATTTATCCTTCTTGTTTAATCTTATCTTGTTCATGATTCTGACAACAACACCGACATTTGCCAATTCTACGGCTTCAGATCGAACTGTTGTGCTTGTCCTCGGTGACAGCCTCACCGCCGGATATGGCCTCGAGCAGGAGAACTCATTTCCTGCCCAACTTGAAAAGAGCTTGTTGTCTAAAGGTTATGCTGTAAAAGTTATCAATGCCGGGGTCTCAGGTGATACCTCCGCCGGCGGCCTGTCGCGGCTCGATTGGTCGCTTGCCGATCAACCACGGATCGTGGTGGTTGAACTTGGCGCCAACGATGCTTTACGAGGGCTCAATCCCTCAGAGACTTACGCTAACCTCGATAAAATCATTAATCGCCTCGAGAGCGCAGGCTGCATCGTTGTCCTTGCCGGCATGCAGGCACCGAGAAACCTCGGCGCCTGAGTATTATAACGAGTTTGATCAAATCTATCCAACCCTTGCCAAACGTTACAAGCTGCTTTTTTACCCTTTCTTTCTCGAAGGCGTCGCGACCGATCGTGACTTAAATCAGGCCGATGGTATTCATCCCAATGCTACCGGTGTTCGCTTGATCGTCAAGGGTATTCAACCTCTGATAATTAAAGCCCTTGAGCAAATAACGCCGCAGTGAGTTGGTTGGAATGATTATTGCTTTTTGCATATATAGGTTTGTTGAATTATAAGACGAGGCGAGGTCCTTATATGCAAGAATGTCAGTACTTGAACGAATGCGAATTTGTTTTGCGTTATGTGGCACAGGTCAAGCCTCACTGGGATGACTTTGTAAGTCTATATTGTTACGGTGATTTCCAGGATGACTGTAAACGTCTTGAGCAATTCAAGAAGCTGGGAGCCTGTCCGGACTCAGGCTTGATGCCAACGGGTCATCGCGTCCCGAAGATTCTAGAACTTGAAGAACTTACGCCTGTTAACCGAAATGCTGGCGCTAAATGACCGGTTCGGTAAACCCATCTCCCCCATATAGCTGACCCCCGTCAGCGCAGGTAAGCTTCCGTAACGTAGCGCCGCATCATGACATGCGTATTAAAATAATATGCGTTCTTGCCGATCGCATTTTTTAACACCTTTGTCCATCCCTTTTTATCCGTGTAGTAGAGTGGCATAATCGTCTCCTCGAGTTTTTTGTAAAGATCCTCTACATCTTCATCAGGGTTGCTGACGTCTGTGGTTGTATCCGTTGGCGGTGGGCCGATCGACCAGCCTGTCACCCCTTCAATATGTCCTTCAATCCACCAGCCATCCAGGACGCTGAAGTTTGGCACGCCATTCAGTGCGGCCTTCATGCCGCTGGTGCCAGAGGCTTCAAGCGGCCTTAATGGATTGTTCAACCAGATATCGACCCCGGGAATCAGTCTGCTTGCAACGTCCATGTTGTAATTCGGCAGATAAACAATTTTGAGCTTGTCGCCAAAGAGCTCTGTCTGTTGGCGAACCTCCTGGACCATCTGCTTGCCGATATCGTCTTTTGGATGTGCTTTGCCGCTGAAGACCAGTTGCAGTTTGCCGCTACCGATCTCAAGAAGCCGTTCCCGGTCAGTGAAGATCAGATTGGCTCGTTTGTATGCGGTTACTCTTCGGGCAAAGCCGATGGTGAGGGTTTCTGGGTCGAGTTTGGTCCCGGTGGTCTCTTCTATGTATTGAAAAAGGTAAGCCTTGGCGCCGGCGTGAGCTTCCTGAAGCTCCTGGTCGGGGATGACGTCGACTCTGACCAGAAGCTCAGGTTCATTCGCCCATCCAGGGAGATACTTGTCGAAGAGGCTCATCAGGTACGGGGAAGCCCAGGTGAAGGGGTGGATGCCGTTAGTGATGGCGTGAATCTCGAAGCCCGGGAAGAGGGCCTGAGAAACCTGACCATGTTTTTTAGCGACCCCGTTGACGTAGTGTGACAAGTTCAGGGCCAGAAGAGTCATGTTGAGCTCGACTTCACCGCCGAGCTTTTTTAAAAGGGGTAAAGGGATGACCTCCCCCATGACTTGAGATACCATATCGTAGCTGAAGCGGTCATGTCCGGCCTCAACCGGCGTGTGAGTCGTGAAGACACACTTCTCCTGAATATGCTGAATGTCCCATGAACTTTCTTCGTCCCAGGAATCATCGACGGGCAGGCGATGATGATTGAGCAGCTCAAGAGTTAGCAGGCTGGCATGTCCTTCGTTGAGATGGTATTTGCGAACATGGAAACCAAGTGTCTGCAGAAGTCTGGCACCACCGATGCCGAGAACGATCTCCTGCATTAACCTGTAGCTTTTATCGCCGCCGTACAGGTGGTCGGTTATTCTCCGGTCTTCAGGTTCGTTGCCGGGGATATCTGTATCAAGGAATAAAACCGGCAATTCTCCTCCCGTGGGACTTTTGACACGATAGAGCCAGGCCTGAACTTTTACGTCTCGATTCTCTATTGTTACCAGGGTTTTTGGAGGAAGAAGTTCAAGCAAATCCTCAGGGTTCCAGTCAACATCACTCTCCTGCTGCCAGCCATCCTTGTCGAAGGTCTGTTTAAAGTACCCTTTGCGGCTTATCAGGGTTACGGCAACCAGAGGGAGTCTTAAATCTGCGGCACTTTTTATGGTGTCTCCCGCAAGCACGCCCAAACCACCGCTATAAGTCGGAATTTCTGTGGTCAGGCCTATCTCCATGGAGAAGTAGGCAATTCGTGGAACCTCTGTATAGTGTCTCCAGTCTTTCATTGTTTGCCTCTGATCTGACCGTAGGTGGAAATCTTGTCTTTTGGCTGCTTGCAAATAGAGGCAACAAGCAAGTATTTTAAGACTGAATCATATCACATGAAACAGGCTTTTTCTCGTCACATGACAAGCATGATAAGCGTTTGATGTTTTGAGTAAAAACTTGCAAAATTATGCAATTTGTGGGGATAATTAACTCTTTATGCCCTTCTCTTAAATGGAATTTTCCCGGGGATGGCCGATCCATGTATGAATCCTTTTTTGCCTTAAAAGAAAAACCTTTTGCTCTAACCCCGAACCCGCGTTTTCTCTTTCTGAGTAAAACCCACAATGAAGTTTATGCTCATTTGATCTATGGCATAGAAAGCCGGGCAGGTTTTGTCGAGGTGACAGGCGAGGTCGGTACCGGAAAAACGACTATTCTGCGCACTTTACTTTCACATCTCAATGATAATAAATACCGGGTCGCCTTCATTTTTAACCCGAAACTGACCGCTTTTGAGCTGTTGCGCAACATCAACCGCGAGTTTGGGGTTGACGATGACGGCACCAGTAACCCAGTCCTGATCGATGCCCTGAATAGATTCCTCCTCGCCGAGAATGAAGCCGGACGGACTCCGATCCTGGTCATTGATGAAGCGCAAAATCTTTCCGGTGAAGTGCTTGAGCAGATCCGTCTGCTTTCTAACCTTGAGACGGAAGATGACAAGCTGATTCAGGTCATCCTTGTTGGACAATCCGAATTGCGCCACCATTTGAGCGATCACAGTCTGCGCCAACTGAACCAGCGTATCGCCGTGCGTTACCAGCTACGGGCACTTAATCGCGAAGAGACTGCTTCGTATATCCTGCATCGTCTCAATATCGCAGGTCGTCCCGATGGCAAACTGTTTTCGGCAGCGGCCCTGAAAAGGGTTTTTATGTGCTCTGGCGGTATTCCTCGCCTGGTCAACCTGATCTGTGATCGTTCTCTTCTGACTGCATATTCCGAAGAACGTGGTGTTGTCTCTGCCGGTGATGTCAAACAAGCGGTTAAAGAACTGGCAGGCCTGGGGGAGGGGGCTCAAAGTACCTTTGAGATGCCATGGAAGTTCCTGGCCATTACCACTGTGGCTGTGTTGGTTGTTTTGACAGTTTTCTTCCTGGAGACGTCATACAATAAGTCTTCGGAGGAAGGCCTTGTCCAAACTGTGTCTGCTCCGGTTGTCGAGCAGACAACTCCGGACAAGTCTGAGGTTGCTCAAGTTGTTGAACAGACAACCGTGAACGAAGCTGAGGCTACTCCGGTCGTTGATCAGACATCCTTGAACGATGCTGGAACTACTCCGCTTGTTGAACCGTCAACTCTCGGACGATGCTGAAACTGCTCCGCTTGTTGAACAGTCAACCCTGGATGAGTCTGAGGCTGTTGCCGTAATCCCTGTCTCTATAGAAACCCCTGAAGTTTTTCAGCCTGATAGCCTTATTGTGTCTTGCAACAGTCTTCTCAACCTCTGGGATGTCGACAATCTTCCAACAGACGTCTCTTCCGACGGCTTTGATTTTGACCGGGCCTTCGAACAGCGAGGTTTCAAGCTTGCCCGCCTCGCTGGTGATTTTGAAACTTTGAGTAAATACAATGTTCCTCTGCTTGTGCCACTGTCGGAAGAGAAAGGTGGCGGCTACCTTGCGGTCCTGGGCAAGTCAACAGAAGGCAGCTGGTCGATCGCGCCCGCACATCATGGCCGAAGCACCTGAGCACCACAGAGTTAAACAATCTGGGGCTGCAAATGGCCCTGGTCCCATGGATTGACTTCGCGTCGATAGGCTATGTGGCTGTTCCCGGGTCCAGGGAGAAAATGTTCGCAGACTGCAGTATCTGCTTGGACTTTCTGGATGCGCTGATGTCTCAATCAGCGGTCGCTTTGACCCTTCCAGTATTCGCTGCGTAAAAGGTTTCCAACGGCAGCATGGTCTGGTTGTCGATGGCCTGGTTGGACCGAGGACCTTGATTCTCCTTTATCAACAGGCCGGCGCCTATAAAATGCCCCGCCTCTCATGAGACTGTAAGGAAGATCTCTGATGAGCTCCATTCTTAAAGCACTGCGCAAAATAGAAGAAGAGAAGAGGGTTGCCAGCCATGCTGCTCCAGACCTGCGCATGGACCATGGTCATTCCGCCAGGAAAGGATGGCCTTTTCTGCCGCTGGTCGCCGGCATAGCCCTCGGTGCTGCCTGTGTCGGTCTTTTTTCTTTCTGGTACTTCTTCAAAGACTCCTGCTGTCGTGGCTTTGCCGGTGCAGCAAGTCAAAGTCACTGGCGTTGACAGCAAGCAGGCCGTCCCGTCTGCTCTCCTGCCTGAAGAAAAACTGGTATCTGCACCGGTAATGCCTCTAGCTGTTCCTGTAAAAGAACAGATTGCTATTCCCTCTGCAGAAGACACTATGGTTCGCGAGGTGATTATGCCTGTGGAAGCAGTGCCAATGATTTCTGTGCAGACTGTGCCGCAAAAACAGCCGCCAGAGATTGTCTCTGCAAGAAAACCCTCGCCAGAAGTTGTCGCAACAAAAATCGTGGCCACGACTGCTGTCAAGACACCGAAGAGTGATCTGACAGCGGCCAAGACACTGAAGGCCGATCCGGTTATGGCCAAAACACCTGAGGATGAACCGACTGTTGCCCGGCTGGCTGAGGCTGATTCTATTGCAGTGAATATCAAACCCTTACCCGAGGGGGTCCACCTCAAGGTCTCTGAAACCTTCTACCATGAGGACCCTGCCAACAGCATGGCCGTCGTCAATGACCTGCCGGTTATGATCGGTACCTTTGTTGATTCGGCTATGGTGCTGGAAATTCACTCGGACAAAGTGGTCTTCAAGATTGATGACACTCTCTATGATGTTCCGGTAAAACCCCTGCCGTAAACTGTAGAAGTGGCGCGTGACTCCAGACGCATCACTGCGCCATAATCTCAATGATATGAAAACCTTGTTCCCTCACGTCTGAACACCTTCTTTCCGTACTCACTGATGTCGTTGAATAATCCCCATCTGGCTGTAGAATATTCTTCATTTTGTGGTAGACCTTATCTCACTTGCAGATTAAGTGTTCTATAAATCAGTGACTTACAAGAGTGGCACGCAACATGAAGTGTTGTGTCTAAACTTTTTTTCATAAGGGTAAGCCATGAATTTCATAACATTCTTGATCAAGTGTTGTATGACCTGCGGGGTATTTGTCCTCGTTTCCTTATCGGTCGTTAGCCTGTCGAATGCAGAAACTCTCGATCAACTGGTTCAGGAGGCAATAAAAAATAATCCTGATCTGGCAGCATCAAAGGCACGCTGGGAACAATCTTCCCATAAGGCTCCCCAGGTCGGCAGTCTTATGGACCCTGTTCTTTCTTTCTCTTTCTCCAACTATCCGAGTGATGACTTGTCCGACGGATATTACGCCGATGACCGGCAATGAAGTGAAGTTGGCGCAAGCTTTTCCTTTTCCCGGCAAGCTCGATGGTAGAGCCGCACTTGCCAGCGAACAGGCCAAATGGTTTGCTGCTGTTTATAAGGATCAGCATTTTCAACTCGCCCGCAAGGTCAAGGATGCCTGGTATCGACTCTATCTCAATGGGCGCGTCGTTGCTGTCACTGAACGCAACCTGGCCCTGGTCGATGACATTATCCGCTTAACGGAAGTCCGCTACGAGACCGGCTCCGGGTTGCAGCAGGACGTTCTTAAGGCACAGGTGCAAAGATCCAAACTGATGGAGCGATTGATGTCTTTGCGACAACAGAAAACGGTTGTGCAATCCGAACTCAACAAATTGCTCAACCGTCCTGTTGACAGTGTTTTTGACGTCCCTGAAGAACTTGAGCTGGTGGACGCTGATGTCAACCTTGAAGCTTTGCAGGCGTCGGGCAGCGAAAACCGTCCCATGGCTTCTGCCTACCAGGCGTTGATTGAACGTTATCGTCAGCAAGAACACCTCGCGAAGCTTGATAATTATCCGGACATGTCTGTTTGGGCCAGTTGGCGTTTCCGTGATGATAACCTTCCTGACGGCGGCACTGATTTTGTCAGTGCAGGTTTCAGCGTTACTCTGCCGGTCTATCGTCAGAAAAGACGGGCTGAAACGGCTGAAGCCATGGCCGGTCTGCGTATGGCAGAACGTCAGGCTGAGGCCTTTCGACAACGAGGTCACAAGAAAATATCAGCAATGCCTATAGCCGAATGGAAGAGACCCGTCGAGCAGACGCAACTCTATCGCGAGGGAATCATCCCCCAGACGAGCCAGAGCCTGCAGTCGGCTTTAAGCTCCTACCAGGTCGGCAAAGTCGCCTTCATCAGTTTGCTCGATGCCATGATGACCACCTATCAGGCGGAGATGGAATATTATCGCGTGAGCTCCGAATATATGCGCAGTCTGGCCTGGCTTGAAGCTGAATCAACCCTGCCGTTGATCGGTTCGCCGCTGCAACTTCCTGATAAGACATTCATCGACTTTAACAGGACAAGCTTTTAACCACTGACCCCGAGGACAATATGAGCAGAAAAACCCGTTCAATCATCATTATCGCCATGGTCGGCGCAGTCAGCAGCCTTGACTCTTGGCCTGCTTGCAAACGTAGCAAAGGAAGGTCCGCATAGCTGCTGTTGCCGAGCTGGCCATACCGGTCGCGGCAGAAGCCGCGCAGCAGTACACCTGTGGCATGCATCCCATGATTATTACTGATGAACCCGGTTTGTGTCCGATCTGCAATATGGAGCTTACCCCCCTGAAACCGGCAGATTCAGATTCCTCTTCGGTTCCCGCAGGGGAGCGCAAGATCAAGTATTGGGTGGCGCCCATGGATCCGACTTTCATTCGTGATGAACCAGGCAAGTCACCGATGGGGATGGACCTGGTCCCGGTTTATGAAGACGAGGCAGTGACAGGCTCTATTATCTCTATCGACCCGGTAACGTCCCAGAACATGGGCGTTCGAATAGCGCCTGTGACACGCAAGAATATGAGCCGTACGGTCCGCACCGTTGGTCTGGTCGGCTACGAGGAGCCCAGGCAATTTTCCGTTAACAGCAAAGTCGATGGCTGGGTCGAACGTCTTTACGTCAACGAAACCGGGCAGTTCGTCAAAAAGGGCTCCGCTCTTCTGGAATATTTACAGCCCGGCGCTGGTCAGTGCCCAGGAAGAGTTCCTTCTGGCACGCAACAACAGCCAGTCTCTTATGCAATCACCGTTTCCTTCGATCGCCGATGGGGCCAACGATTGCTTGAGTCGTCCCGTCGACGTCTGAAGCTCTGGGATATCAGTGATCGGCAGATTCCCGCCTTGAAAAGAGCGGCGAAGTAGACAAAAGCCCTGACTCTCTACGCTCCCTATGATGGCATCGTTAACATGAAAATGGTTAAAGAAGGGCAGTATATCAAGAGCGGCATGGAGTTGCTGACGCTCTCCGATATCTCGAAAGTCTGGGTTTATGCCGACATTTATGAATACGAGTTGCCCTGGGTCAAGGTCGGCCAGAAGGCGCAAATCCTCCTGCCGTATGTAGGCAGTGAGCCGATTGAGAGCTGAAGTCAGCTACATCTACCCCTTTGTCGAACCGAAGACCCGTACGGTCAAGGCACGTTTTGACATCGACAACCCCGATTTCAGCTTGAAGCCGGACATGTATGTCAATGTCCGCCTTGAAACTGAGCCCGTTGAAAATGCCCTGACAGTCCCTGTCGAAGCCGTTCTTCATTCCGGTGAGAAGCAAGACCGTCTTTGTCGCTCTTGGTGATGGCAAATTCGAGCCGCGCCAGGTCAAGACCGGCTTGCAGAGTGAAGAGGGAGATATCGAGATCGTCCAGGGGCTGCTCGAAGGTGAACAGGTTGTTGTCAGCGCCCAGTTTATGCTCGACTCCGAGAGCAAGCTGCGTGAAGCGATCCAGAAGATGCTTAATCCTGAGCCGCCAGCGTCTGCTGAACAGCATGCCTGACGGACAGTCGACGCAAGAGCCTGATAAAGACCAGAAAGAACTTGAAAGCCTTTTTGAATAGAATTTAAGGAGAGGCAATACGGAGCCAGTGAAGTGGTTTGCTTGTCCAGACAGCTGCTTCCGGCCCCAAGCCCCTGAAACTATTATGCTCGAACATATTATTGATTGGTCCATAAAGAACAAGTTTATCGTTGTTCTGCTGACTTTCTTCTGCATTGTCGGTGGCGTCTATACCCTTGCAAACACTCCTGTGGATGCTATCCCGGATCTGTCTGATGTTCAGGTTATCGTCTTCACAGAGTACAAAGGGCAAGCCCCCCAGGTTGTTGAAGACCAGGTCACTTACCCTCTGACCACGCAGATGCTTGCGGTACCCGGGGCGAAGGTTGTGCGCGGCTATTCTTTCTTCGGCCTGTCTTTCGTCTATATCATTTTTGAGGATGGCACAGATCTTTATTGGGCCCGTTCACGTGTTCTTGAATATCTGAACTATGCTGCGGGCAAGTTGCCCCAGGGGGTGACACCAAGCCTTGGCCCCGATGCAACAGGCGTCGGCTGGGTCTATGAGTATGTTCTGGAAAGTGACCAGCACAATTTACAGGAGCTTCGCTCCATTCAGGACTGGTTTTTACGTTATGAACTGACAGCGGTCGAAGGGGTCTCCGAAGTTGCTTCTATCGGCGGCTACGTCAAGCAGTACCAGGTCGAGGTCGATCCGGATCGCCTGCTCGCGTACCACATTACGATTCCGCAGATTAAAATGGCCATTCAACGGTCCAACAACGATGTCGGTGGACGTCTGGTGGAGATGGCTGAAACCGAATTCATGGTTCGTGGGCTCGGTTACATTCAATCCAAGGCCGACATCGAAAATGTTGTCATCGGCACAGACAAACAAGGCACGCCTGTCCTTGTCAAGGACCTTGCCCGGGTCAGTATTGGCCCTGAACTACGACGTGGCGCTCGCCGAGCTTGATGGCAAGGGCGAAGCTGTCGGCGGTATTGTGGTTATGCGCTATGGCGAGAATGCCCTGAAAACCATCGAGAACGTTAAAGAGAAACTTGAACAGCTCAAGGCCGGGACTTCCGGAAGGGGTAACGATCAAGACCGTTTATGACAGAAGTGGCCTGATTGAACGCGCGGTCGACACGCTCAAGGAGAAGCTGATCGAGGAGAGCATCGTCGTTGCCATTATCACGGCGCTCTTCCTGTTTCATTTCTCCAGTGCCCTGGTCGCCATATTCACGCTCCCTGTCGCGATTCTGGTGGCTTTTATCATCATGCATTTCCAAGGCATAAATGCCAACATCATGAGCCTGGGCGGTATCGCCATCGCTATCGGCGCCATGATTGATGCCGCCATCATCATGATTGAAAATACCCACAAACATCTCGAACGCGATCGCGGCAAGATTCCCCACTGGCAGATCGTCGCAAACGCATCGAAAGAGGTTGGCCCGGCACTCTTTTACTCATTGCTGGTTATCACCGTTTCCTTTTTCCCGGTCTTTACCCTCGGCGAACAATCCGGTCGCATGTTCAAACCCCTGGCTTATACCAAGACCTACGCCATGGGTGCCGCCGCGCTTCTGTCGATTACCGTCGTTCCTGTGCTGATGGGTTGGTTCATTCGCGGCAAGATTCCCGATGAGGAGAAAAACCCGCTCAATCGCTTTCTGATACGTATTTATCATCCCGTTGTCGATTTTGTCCTCAAATTCCGCTGGCCGGTTTTGATTGTTGCTCTGCTGCTTACCGCGTCGAGCTACATCCCCTTCAAGAAGATGGGCTCCGAGTTCATGCCCCCTTTGTATGAAGGCGACCTGCTGTATATGCCAACGACCTTGCCGGGGATTTCGATCACCAAGGCCAAGGAGTTGCTGCAGCAAACCGATCGAATTATTGCAGAGTTCCCGGAGGTTGAACGGGTCTTCGGTAAGGTCGGTCGCGCTGAAACAGCAACCGATCCGGCACCGATCTCCATGCTGGAAACCACGATTACGCTCAAGCCGGAAGAGGATTGGCGCATTGTCCATCACGATCGTTTCTATACCGAATGGTCCGAAACCTGGGACTGGTTAAAGGCAGCCCCTGCGCCTGGTCTGGCCTGAACTTGGTCCAATCGATGTTGAACAACTGAAGGCGGAAATGAACGATGCGATCAGGTTTCCCGGCTTGACCAACGCCTGGACCATGCCGATCAAAACCCGTATTGATATGCTGTCCACGGGGATCAAAACACCGGTCGGCATTAAGATCATGGGTGATGACCTGGAAGTCCTGTCCGGTCTTGGTGAGCAGATTGAAGCTATTGTTCGCGATATCCCGGGCACCTTGAGTGCTTTTTCGGAACGCGTGGTTGGCGGTAACTACCTCGATTACGAAATCGATCGTCTGGCCGCAGCTCGATACGGTCTTACCGTTGGCGCTGTGCAGGACATCATCAAGTCGGCTATTGGTGGTATGACTGTCACTGAAACCGTTGAGGGGCTGGAACGCTATTCCGTTAATATCCGCTATCAACGTGACTTCCGCAATGATCTGCAATCTCTTCAGCGCGTCCTGGTGCCTTTGCCGAGCGGCAAGCATATCCCCCTCTCGCAAATTGCAGAAATCAAAATTAAAAAAGGTCCGCCAGGGATCAAAACTGAAAATGCACGACGCACGGCCTGGGTTTATGTTGACCTGCGAGGCACCGATGTCGGCAGTTATGTTGAAAAAGCCAAGAAAATTATCGAGGAACAGGTTGACCTGCCCGTCGGCTACAATATTGTCTGGAGTGGCCAGTATGAATACATGGAGAAGGCGAGCAAGACGCTCAAGGTCGTGATTCCGCTGACGCTGCTGATTATCTTCGTTATTATCTACATGAATACCAAAAGTATGGTCAAAACCGGCATTATCTTCGTGGCTTTGCCGCTCTCCCTGGTCGGTTGCTTCTGGTATATTTATCTGCTCGGCTACAACATGTCGGTTGCGGTCTGGATCGGCATTATCGCCCTGGCCGGAATTTCAGCAGAGACCGGCGTCGTGATGCTTCTCTATCTCGACCTGGCTTTTGATCTCTGGAAGAAGAACGGTCGCATGCTCAATTTTGGCGACCTGACTCAGGCGATTCATTATGGTGCCGTGAAAAGAATCCGCCCCAAGGTGATGACCATCTGCGTCATTATTGCAGGCCTGGTGCCGATCATGTGGTCCCATGGTGCCGGGGCTGATGTTATGAAGCGCATCGCGGCTCCGATGGTCGGTGGCGTTGTCACTTCGGGTTTGATGGAATTACTCGTTTTCCCTGTCATTTATTTCATGTGGCGTGGTCTTAAACTGGAAAGATCATTTGTGCCGACTGGTGAAGAAGACCCCGAAGAATAAAAGTTTTAGTATACTAACAATGTCAGCTGCCAGCTGATTAAAACACAAAAGGAGATTTCACTATGAAACGTTTTACTTTCGCAATGATGGCCCTGATTCTCGCTATGGGCATGCCGATGGTCGCCTTAGCCATGGACCACGATTCCAATGACCAGGAAATGTCAAAGGATATGGATCATGATATGCATAAGGGCCATGACATGAAAATGGATGATGACAAAGAGATGCACCATGACATGAAAATGGATCATGACAAAGAGATGGACCATGATATGAAAATGGACCACGATATGCACAAAGGCCATAATATGGCGTCATCAGGTGATGAGTTCGTAGAGATTGGCACAGATACCCAGGATGGCGTTGTTGCCATAGTCAAGGTCAAGACCTACGATGAGAAAACCAGAGCGACCATGGCCAAGATGGGAATGGATGCAACCCATCACGTCATGGTGTTTTTTACTGATGAAAAGACCGGCGCTGCCGTTGCTTCCGGCAAGGCTGCCCTCAAGATTAAGGGCGAAGACGGCAAGCCTGCGATGCTGATGCAGATGGGTACGGGGTTCGGTTCTGATGTTTCTGTAGGGGAGGGCATGACGACCTTCGAAATAGGGACGAAACTCGAAGATGGTAAAAAACGCCAGTTCACGGTCATGTTTCACAATATGTAACAAGAGCGGGAGCCGCGTTGCGGCTCCCGTTGGTTTAAAACTCTTGGGGTCTTCAGAAACCAAGTTTCTCGAGGGTTTAAGAGCGAGGAAGGTTTCCTCTCATGTCGATGAATGCCGCAGTGTCTCCTGCGGCATAAGCTCTTCATTCGTTAATTCTCTGAGCAGCTTTTTTGAGCTGAATCTATATATTTTTTAGCGTCGTTCAGATTAAACAGGATATCCATCTTGTCGACTAACTCTATCGTAAGATATTTGCCATTTGCAATGCTCGTCAGCTCTTCTTCTGTGAGTGCCGCTCCGAATTCAATTCCGTTTGAATAAACGAGATTTACAATAGGACCGTCATAGACAATCTTATTGTCAACGTATAATTTTAAAGCTCCGGTCTCGATTGGCACCGTCTCTTGCAACTCCCCATAGACGTAATCATCCATAAATGCAACTTTGAAGGCTGGTTTGCATTCGACTCCTTTATTGAAATCAATGACAAATAGATTGATGACTTCCGTGCCATCATCAAACATAGCTTTTCCGGAGATGTAAGCCCTGTTATCTTTTGATGTCCAGTGATGTCTGACTTTGGAATAGTCCCTGATATATGCATGGCCCGTGCTCGATAAAAATAAAAGTACCGCTAAAGCCGAAAATAATATTCTGGTCATTATGGCCTCCTAGGCAGTTGAGATATCGTCGTGATCTTGCTTAAGTGTTGTCAATTGTCAGACAAGAATATACATGGTGGCGAAGCTAAAGTCCAACAAGAGAAAAGGGCTTGATGCGTTCCAAAATATCTGTCTGGTATAATCAAAGTTTACCACTTCATCGGAGGTTTTATGACTAAGATATTTTGCTTGGCCGTTGGCTTGTTCCTGGTGACAGTGTGCTTTGTCTCCGCGGAGATTTATAAGTGTCGAACCCCTGCCGGTAATCTGGTGATGACTGACGATGAAACTGTGCTCCCGGCTGGTTGCGAACCGGTCAAGGGTGTTGCAGAGAAAGGGAGCTTTAACAGTGTCCCCAGCCTTCAGGATGAGGAGGTTGTGCAACCTGACCCCCTGCCGGAGAGCAAAGCTGCTCCAAATGTTAAAGATGCCAGCGTATGGCAGGGTGAGGCGGATAAACTGGTTAAGAGCTATAAGGATGCTGTTCGAAGACGATATCGTGCGACCCTCGAGATTGACAGGCTCCGTGCAGTTCAGGAACTTCCTGGATTGAGAGAGAAAAAACAGAAGATGCTTGATGCTTTGTCAGGAAGTGATCTGAGGCGTGATCAACAGAATGTGATCCGGAAGACTTTGGATGCAATCCCGTAAGAATACCTCATTAGCAGAGTAGACTTAAAAATAGATCAAACGCATTGAAACGACAGCTGATATGACTCCTGTTTTCTTTTGAGCGTCGTGAAATACCTGAATTTTATATGGATCCTGACTTTTGGGACAAGTAGCATTTTATTTCAGGCCATAATTTTCAGCAGCAGAATCAACCCCATTATCAGCAAAAAGCCTAATACCAGCCTGCGATGAAATTCACCCGTGAGCCTCTTCCGTAACCTTCCGGCCAAATATACAGTAGTCAAAACAGGGACTAAACCGCTGACGGCCAGCAGGAATGTCGATGGCGGCAAATATCCCAAGCGATTCATTCCGACAAGCATCACAAAGCTGGACAAAGTAAATGAGATGTTAATCGCCTGAACAAAGTCATCTTTGTGCAAATTAAGGGATAGCAGATAGGGCAGTGAGGGCATTACTTGAGACCCAGTTAGCCCATTGATGAAACCCGTACAAAAACCAGTCGGCAACTTCAAGTTTCTCTCCCACTTATCAGACAAGGGAAAAGATTTATTGCTTAAAGCCCAGAGGGCATAAGCAATTAGAACAAGGCCGAGTATTGCTTTTGCAGCAACGGCATCAATTATGACTAAAAACGACAAACCAATCAAAAGTCCCGGAACGCTTGACACGTACAAAGGCCAAAAACGCCTTAGTGCTTTACGGAAATGACCTGCCTGAATCATGACGACAATGTTGCTTACAATGGACGGTATGATGACTAAAGGGATAGCGACTTTCAGATCAAGTCGTAGTGCCATAATTGGTAAGCACGATGTTGAAAAGCCGAGGCCTGTCAGTCCTTTGATTAATGCCGCAACGAGATACGCTGTAAGAATAAAAATGTAATCAAGTCCATCCATCACCAACTACTTACCTCGAGCCAAGCAGGTCGACGTAATCACTCGCTGAGACTGTCACGCCACGACGATCGAGCATGCTTCCTTCGGCCTGGAACAGCCGCACCAAAGCGATCCGGTAGTTGATGATTGCTTCGACTTCGGCGATCTGAATCCGCAGCAGATCACGTTGGGCCTGGGCAACCTGCAGCGAGGTGCTCGCCCCGACATCGAAGCGTTCCTTTTCGGCGTTCAGAGTCTGTTCCTGGAAGATGCGGGTCGCCCGGCTGGCATCGATCTGCTGTCGGGTCCGTTCAACCTCGTTGGCAGCCATCCGGACATCGAGATGCACCAACTGCCGAAGGTTGGCGACAGCGTCGACAGCCTGCTGGTGGGCTGGCGTAAGCAGCAAGATTTCGGCCTTCGGCACCCGGTTGCCCAGGAAATGGCTCAACCGGACGCCAACCGTATAGTCCTTGGTCTTGCCGTCGAGCTCGCGGAAAGATTCGGAAAAGGTATCGGCGTATCCGGTCTTGCCCAGGGCGATGAACAGATCGAGTCTCGGCAGCAGGCCATTGCGGGTCACGATCGTCTCCAGGCGGTTCTGCTGCAGACGCAGCCGGGCCTCGTTCAGATCGGGCCGGGACTGTTCGGCCAGCTGCAGACGTTCGGCCAGATCCGTGATCGGTTGCGGTACGATGCGCGGTTCACTGGTAGTGGTGACCTGCCGTCTCAAGATGGTCGCCGGGGCCCGGGCTGATCAGCCGCAGCAGGCGGAGGCGACGATCTTCCAGCTGGCTGCGGGCATTGATCAGGTCCTGCACCCGCAACGCTTCCTCGGCCTTGGCTGCGGCCGCTTCGATCTCGGGCAGGATGCCGACTTCAATACGCAGTTCGACCTCCTCCAGCTGCTTTTTGGCCACCTCCAGGGATTCCTCGAAAATAGCGATTTCTTCTCGGCCAGCACGAAATTCCAGTAGGCGATCTCGGTATCGGCCAGCAGGGCTTCGGTAAATCCCCGCAGTTCATCGATGCTTGCCAGGGTGTCGAGTTCGGCCTGGCGGACGCTGGCCAGATTGACCGCGGGACCAAACCCGCGCAGCAGCGCCTGGGTCACGCTCAGCCCGACCCGGGCGGTTTGCTGTTCCGGGGCACGGTTGGAAATGCTGCGGTCCTGGCCGATGGAGGCCTCGATAGTCGTGCCGGTTGGCAACTCTTGGCGCACGCCGGCCATCTCGACCGCTGCGTTGCCCGACACGCCGAACTGCTCACCGCTGGACCTGGAAGTCTCGTTGGCCTTCTCCTCGAAATACTCGGCCTCGGCAAATAACTCCGGGTCGAATTTGCCCCGTTCGATCTGTTCGAAGGTGCCGGTAACCACCGGTTCCAGCTGACGCACCTGCAGATCACGATTGTTCCGCAGGGCCAGCATTACGGCCTGCTCCACCGAGAGTTCGATGGGTTTTCGGCGTCGAAGAGGTTATGATCGGCGGCTCGGTGCCGGAGTTTGAATTGCCTCCGGGACAATGACCGGGCCGCGGCTGCTGTCAGCGCGATTTGCACGGCGGGTTGCCCGGCGAAGATATCCCAACGGTCGACGGGAGCGCAGCCGGCGCCACATGATGCACAAATGACAAGCAGCAGAAAGGAGAACGGTAAACAGACAAGAATCTCATCCGCTCTTTCCTTTCGGTTCCGGGTGAAACAGGGAATAGACCGCCGGGATCAGCACCAGGGTGATCAGGGTCGAGCCGGTCAGGCCGCCGATCACCGCCCGGGCCAGCGGCGCCTGGGCATCCGCCCCTTCGCCGATGCCGAGGGCCAGGGGCAGCAGGGCGAGTATGGTCGTCAGGGTCGTCATCAGTATCGGCCGCAGCCGCCGCCGGCCGGCCTCGGCCACCGCCTCGCGCGGTGTCATGCCGCGCGTCGACCAGCTGGCCCGCCTGGTCCACCAGCAGAATGGCGTTGTTGACCACGATGCCGCCGAGCATGATGCAGCCGATGTAGGACTGCAGGTTCAGCGTGGTCCTGGTCAGAAACAGGATCAGCAGCACCCCGACCGCGGCCACCGGCACGGACACCATGACCACCAGCGGATCGCGCAGCGATTCGTACTGACAGGCCAGCACCATGTAGACCAGCATCAGCGCCAGTACCAGGGAGACCACCAGTTCGCGGAATGCCTTCTGCTGCTCTTCGAATTTGCCGGCGACCATCAGATCGTAGCCGACCGGACGGGGGATCTGGTCCAGCACGCTCTGCACGTCAGCGGCGACCGAGCCGAGATCGCGGCCCGCGACATTGGCCTGCACCGTGACCAGCCGCTGCTGGTCCTTGCGGTCGATCAGGATCGGCCCGCGCCCGGCCTCGCTGGTGACCACATTGCGCAACGCCACCTGCTCGCCGGAGCCGTGGTCAGGGTCAGATCGAGAATTTCGTCCAGGGACCGCTTCTCGGCATCCTTGAGCTGCACGAAAATGCGGTAGGAATTGCCCTGCAGCCCGGAACTCGCCGGCCTTGGAGCCGGCGACCGCGGTTTCGAGGACCTCGGTCACATCGCGCACGCTCAGGCCCAGGTCGGCGACCTTGTCGCGGTCGATGCTGATTTCCTGCTGGGGGATGCCGGCGTCGTGGCTGGTCTCGACATCGGTGATGCCCGGCACGTCGGCGATCAGCCGCGCGACCCGGTGGCCAGCAGGTCGAGCGTCTCCAGGTCAAAGCCGCGCACCTCGACGGTCAGCCCTTCGTCGCCGCCCAGAATCCGCTCCAGCAGGAACTGGCCCTGGGGGG
This sequence comes from uncultured delta proteobacterium, assembly GCA_963769955.1. GTDB lineage: Bacteria > Desulfobacterota > Desulfuromonadia > Desulfuromonadales > BM103 > M0040. The sequence goes on along the minus strand of CAVYNW010000001.1, from coordinate 2,576 downwards.
CGCGGGTGCGGATCGCCATGCCGGGAATTTTGCCGTTGAGTTGTCGCCGCAGGTCGTCGGCGATCTCGGTGTTGGAACGTTGGCGCTGGCGGCTGGCAACAGGGACAGGCGGATCTCGGACTTGGCGGCATCGCTCGGCCTGCCAGCCGGAGGCGCCGACGCTGACCACCGAGGAGACCGTCTCCGGCACGGCCTGATAGACGATTTTCTCCATGTTGCGGGTCTGCTGGTCGACCAGATCGAGCCGGGTGCCGATCTCCATCTCGCCGGTGACCCGCACCTCGCCCTCGTCGCTCGGCGGCAGGAATTCGGTGCCGATAAACGGCAGCAGGAGCAGGCTGGCGGCCAGGATGACCAGCGCCAAGGACCGTGAAGCAGACGATGGTGCAAGACCCGCTGCAGCAGGTCGCGATAGGCGTTGTCGAGCCCGCTGAACAGGCTATCGGATCGGTCGGTCAGGCGCTGAGCCAGGGCGAGCGCCGTGCCCGCATCTGCTCGGGCGTCTGCAGCAGCCGCGAGGCGAGCATCGGCACCAGGCTCAGCGACACCAGCAGCGAACAGATCAGCGAGAAGATGATGACGTAGGGCAGTTCCTGGAACAGCATGCCGGCGACGCCGCGCACGAAGATCAGCGGCAGGAAGATCACCAGGGTGGTGATGGTGCTGGCGATGATCGCCGGGCCGACTTCACGGGCGCCTTCGACCGCCGCCTCGGCGGGGGCTTCCTGGTTCTCGTGGCGGCGACGGAAGATGTTCTCCAGCACCACGACGGAGCTGTCGACCATCATGCCCACGCCGAGCGCCAGGCCGCCCAGGGTCATCAGATTGAGCGTGAAGCCGCCGAAATAGATGAGGGCGAAGGTCGCGATCACCGAGATCGGAATCGCCAGGGAGATCACCAACGGTGCTGCGGATATTGCGCAGAAAAAAAAGCAGCACGAGGACGGCCAGGCCGCCGCCGTAGAGGACGGAGCTGCGCCACGTTGGCGATCGACCGCTCGATAAAGTTGCCCTGGTTGATGACCGGCACGATACGGATCTGGGGAAAGGCCCGGTTGACCGCATCGATCTCCGCCAGGATGCGCTTTGCGACCTCGACCGTGTTGGCATCGGCCTGCTTGCGGATGGCAACCCGGATGCCGCGTTCGCCGTTGACCCGGATGATCCGCTCAGCTTTTCGTAGGTATCGCGCACCTCGGCAATCTGGCCCAGCGTCACCGCGGCACCGTCGCGCTTGACAGATGACGGTGTTGCGAATCTGATCCAGGTTGGCGAACTCGGCCGGGGCGCGCAGTGTGACCTCGTATCGGCCCTGCTCGATTTTGCCGGCCGGCAGGTCGAGGTTGGCATCGCGAATCGCCTGCAAGACGCGGTCCAGTGGCAAGCCCAGTGCCTTGATCCGGTCCGGATCCAGCTCGATGCGGACCTCCCGGTTGAATCCGCCCCACAGGTCGACCTGGGCCACGCCCGGGATACGGGCAAAGCGGTAGCGGATCTGATTCTCGATCAGCTCCGTCAGTTCCACCGGATCGAGGTCGCTCGAGATACCCAGCATGCACCACCGGATAGCTGGCGATGTCGAACTTGCTGACCCGTGGCCGCACGATGTCGTCGGGCAGCTCGCTGATTTCGTCCTCGAGCGTGGCCTGCACGTCGAGGGCCGCGGCGTCGATATCCGTACCCCAGGCGAAGCTGACCCGGACGTTGCTTCTGCCTTCCGACGACTGCGAGGTCATCTCCTCCACCCCGGGCACTGTGGCGATGATCTCTTCGATGATCTGGGTGACCAGGCGCTCCATGACCTCCGGGCTCGCCCCCTCGTACTCGGTGCGCACGGTCACGGTCGGCAGCTCGATGTTGGGCAGCAGATCGATGCGCAGCCGGCTCAGGGAGACCGCACCGAGGATGACGACGATCAGGGTGACCATGGTCGTGAAGACCGGCCGTTGCACGCTGGCTCGGGCAGGTTCATGTGGCTTCCTTCGTTGGCCGAGTGACGTCACGATGACCCGCTGATCGGGAATGGTGATCGCAGCGCCGTCGTTCACCAATTGCTGTCCCAGGGTGACGACCCGGCCGCTGAATCCCTTTCGCCTTCCACCTGCACGCGGTTGCCCTCCTGAATGCCCACCGTTACCTCACGCCAGACCACCGATCGGCCATCGCTGTTGACGACAAAAACGCCAATGCGGTCGTCACGTGTGGTCAGGGCCTGTACCGGCACAATGGTGACCTCGGCGACGCGGTCAAGCACCACCGTCGCCCGCATAAACATGCCGGGCTTGAGTCGATGATCCGGATTGTCGATTACCAGTTCGACTCTGGCCTGCCGTGTGCTCTGCCGGAATATGGGGGCAATGCGGTCGACCTGCCCTTGAAACTGTTGGCCTAGATAGGCATCGGTGGTTAGCGCGATGGACTGACCGCGCTGCAAATAAGCGTAGTCCCGTTCGGCGACGAAGATGACCCCGGTGATTGGATTGAGTTCAACGATCGACAGTAGCGGTGCGTTGGCTGCAACGGTTTCGCCTTCGTCGACAAAGCGTTCGGCCACGACGCGCTGATCGTTGCCACCA